>DASVQI010000036.1:0-330864 GCA_036389255.1 Pyrinomonadaceae bacterium | reverse complement strand
GACCCGTTCTTTACGACCAAGGGGAAAGCGGGGATGGGGCTGGGGCTGGCTGTGGGATATGGAATAGTCAGAAGGCACGAGGGGATAATTCTGGTTGAGAGTGAAGTCGGTCGAGGCACTACTTTCCGCATCAGGATGCCTGTGGCGCGTGGCGCTGTTCAGGCCATGCCGACGGGCGAGCTTTCGCTTCCCATCAAGCCGTCGCGCTCTTCAGGACAGACGAAGATACTCGTCATAGACGACGAAGATTACGTGCGTGAGTTGTTGCAGGACATACTTGAGACCGAAGGCTTCGAGGTGGTCACGGCGGCGAACGGGCGCGACGCGCTCTCTCTTTACGATGGCGGAAAATTCGACGCGGTCTTCACGGACGTTGGACTGCCGGGCATGAGCGGCTGGGAGTTGGCCAGAGCCATTCGAGAGAGAAGCAAGCGAATCCCCATCGCCGTGATAACGGGCTGGGGCGAAGCCGTAGGCTCCACGGAACAGAAAGAGGCGCAGGTTGACTGGGTCGTTGCCAAGCCCTTCACCGTTGACCGCATCCTTGAGATAGCACACGAGGTCTTGCTCAGGAAGAGCGGCAAGGTCAAGAGCTTGCACTACAATTCTGCGGCGGCATAAAGCGGGTTACAGGCGAGAGGTGCCGGGTGCCGGTAATAAAGAGAGGACACATCATTGACTCTCTTTTTACCGGCACCTTTCTTTATTTACCGGCACCCGGCAACTGTTACTTGACACTTTTCCTCACGCGGGGGCAAGATGCCTTCAACTTCTCAAAACAGGCTCGCCGCGCGCGTTCTTATGCCCGGCTCATGAATCTCAAGGGAACATAAATAGTAACTTTTCGGAGGTAGTCCAGAGATGTCTACGATTCGCAATCTCACGTCATGGATGCTGGCTTCGTCGCTTCTACTTTTGACGACGATTGGCGCGGGCGCTCAGCAGCAACAGGCTGCGCCGGGCGGCCCCGCCGTCGTAAGGGTGGAGATTAAAGCGCCTGTCGCGGAGGCGGAGGTAGGGAAGTCCCTGCAATTCACTGCCACGGCGCTGGATGCTCAGGGCAAGCCTGTCGCGGTCAAGCCTACCGCTTGGTTCGCCGCGCCCTTCGATTTGGCTGCGGCAAGCGAAGACGGCATGGTTAGCTTCTACAACCCCGGAGAGGTAAAGATAGGCGCAATCGTCGGCGGCAAATTGGGCTTTGCCACTATCAGAGTCAGGCCGAGCCCGGCTGCGCGCATAGACATCGAGCCGCTAAAGACGCCCCTGAACGTAGGCGGCACGCTGAAGCTCAACGCGACGGCGCGTGCTTTCAACGGCGACCCGCTCCCGCGTGCCGTGCTTTCATGGAAGTCCGACAATCCCAACATAGCCTCGGTTGACCCTGCGGGTGTGGTCGTGGGTCTTTCGCCCGGCACGGCCACCTTGCGCGCCGCCTCGGATGCTGCGAACGGCACTGTGACGGTAAACGTAACCAATAGCGCCGTCACGTCCCTGACTTTGGAGCCTAAAACGACTACGGCACGCACGGGCGATGTCGTTCGCTTCAAGGCTGCTGCTGGCGGGCAGACCGGCTCAAGTCCCTTCGTTCGATGGGAAGTCACAGGCGACGGCGCGATGATTGAATCGGACGGCGCTTTCGTAGCAGAGCGTCCGGGCACCTATGTCGTCACGGCCATAAGCGGCGACCGCACCGCCATAGCGTCCGTGGTCGTAAGCCCGCGCAACGCGGAACGCGAGCTTGAGGTAGTCGGCCGCGCGCCGATTAAAGACATGCAGGCCGCAGAGCAATGGATTTTCGGCAACTACGCTTACGTCTCTACCATCTCCGACAAGGTTCTGGTTTACGACATCTCCGACCCTAAGAGCCCCAAGCTGACGGACACGCTCAAGGTTGACGCTCATATAGTGAACGATGTGAGCCTGTCGGCGGACGGTAAAATTGGTGTCATCACGCGCGAGGGCGCTTCGAGCCGCAAGAACGGCATCATCTTTCTGGACACCTCCGACCTAGCGCATCCGAAAGTCATCTCCGAGTACACGACCACAGTAACTGGCGGAGTCCATTCCGCGTACATCTATGACCACTACGTCTTTCTCACGGACGACGCGACGGGCTCCATGCGCGTCATAGATTTCAAGGACGTGCGTGCGCCGAAGGAGGTTGCGCGCTGGCAGATTGAGAATCAGGTGGCGACCACGCTGCAAATGGAAGGGCAGGAGCAGGTCATGGGCCGCTACCTGCACGACATACAGGTGAAGGACGGTTTAGCCTACCTTGCTTATTGGCGCGACGGGCTCATCATTCTGGACGTGGGCAACGGCATCAAGGGAGGCAGCCCGGAAAAGCCGCAGCTCGTCAGCAACTACCGTTTCAACTTCCACGAGCTTTACGGCAACGGCTGGCTGGCCGGTTCGCACGCGGTCTTTCGCTATAAGAACTACGTCTTCGTGGGCGACGAGGTCTTTCCCGAAATCTTCGACATCTCAAGCCGCGAGCGCATCCCCGTGCGCGGCATCGTTCACGTCATAGACGTCTCGAACATAGAGCAGCCGCGAAAGGTGGCGGAATACAGCGTGCCGGAAGCGGGCGCGCACAACATCTGGGTGGAGGACGACATTCTTTACATGGGCTATTACAACGGCGGCGCTCGCGTGCTGGATGTTTCGGGCGAGCTGCGCGGCGAGCTTTACCGGCAGGGGCGCGAGATAGGAAAGCTCTGGACTGGAACGCCGGACGGCTTCCGCACGAACCTTCCCTTCACATGGGGAGCACAGCCGCATAACGGAATGGTCTACTTCATAGACATCAACTCCGGCCTCTGGATAGTCAAGCTGGGCAAGCCGGTCTTTCAGGGCTCGACCTCCTCGCCCGGAGAATAAAGTCTCAAGAGAAGCCTTTCATTCTTACTTTGGACAAGTAGAATGACAGAAAAGCCTGCACGCTTTGATGAGCATGCAGGCTTTCTTGTCTTTACTAATCCGGTGTCTCTACTTCGCCGGTTCCATCCTGAGAAAATCAATTCCTCCGGCCTGCGCGCCCACGTCTACGGCGGCGACTGACTTGAGGCTCTGAAGGTCTATGATTTCGACTGTGCCGGGGTCTGAGCCAATGCCTTCGATTGAGATGAAGGCGTAGCGGTCGTCGGGCGAGACGACTGCGCCGTGGACTACGCGCCGCTTGGTAGGAATGCGCGCGAGTTCCCTGCCCGACTTCAAATCTATGACGGAGACGGAAGGGCCGCGTTTGTTGGTTCCTATCAGCCGCCCGTCTTTTGTGACGGCGAGGTTATAGACGCCCGGCCCTGTGGGTATGCGCCGCGTCATCTTCCAAGTGGTCGCGTCAATCTCTACAATCTCGCTCGATTTGTTGCAGGCGACGTAAACACACGAGCCGTCCGTCGAAGGCTGCGCCCACGTAGGCGAGCATCCCACGTCGCCCGGCTTCGGGGCTTCAAGCCCGTGCCCGCCCGTGTCCTTCATCGCTCCCATGTTCATTCCGGGCATCTCCATCTTCGCGGGAGCTTTCGGCGGCCCCGTCATCCCCATCTCTTTGCCCTTCGTGAGCATGAAAGTGCGAGAGACTTTCAAAGTCGAAGTGTCTATCTCTACAAGCATGTCGTCCATCATGCAGACCGAATAATGCTTTGTGCCCTGCGGATTGAAGCGCGAGCCGTGCGGCATGGCGCAGGTCGTGATGCGCGCAAGCTCCGTCATCAACTCCGTCGAGACGACCGACACGCTTGAGGGAACCATGTCGCCGTGCAGGTTGAAGTTGACTACGTAAAGGAACTGCCCGTCGGGCGACACGTCCATCGTCGCCGGAAACATCCCCAGCGTGACTTTGCCAAGCACGGAATCATTCTTCGCGGAATATTTCCAGACCGTGCCGTTGGGCGCGCCGTGAGCCAGCGAGACGAAGTAGAACTCCCTGTCCCTTGAGATGGCTATGCCGTGCGGGCCGTCCAGGTCGGAAGGCATGACGCCCGTGCCGAGCTTGTGGTCTATGCGCGCGCCCTTCGGCCCGAATCGCACGAGCGTAATCTCGTCGGCAGACTCCGAAACCACGTAAACCAGATAATCCTGCGCGGGAGGTGACGGAGCAGTTGTCGCCCCCGAAAGCTGACGAGCATCAACGCCCGCTACTAAAAGCGAGGATAAGAGAGACGTTATGACCCAGCCTGCAAGTTTCTTCGTGCGCCGCATGAAGGAATTATAACAAAACCCATCGTAGATGAACGAGCGTGGTTGAGTCCTGCTTGACGCATCTAACAGGCGGTGCGAGAATTTCCACATCTCTTTTCCCACCTCGGGCGGAAGAACCATTAAGCGCGCGCCTTTTACCGGAGGCCGGGGCAGCACAATAAAGTTAGCAGGACAAAAAGATGTTTCTGGCGATTTTTGAGTTTTTAGGGACGAGCGAGCTTCTAATCATACTGGTTGTGGCGCTCATCCTGTTCGGCCCGCGACGGCTTCCGCAACTGAGCCGCCAACTGGGCAAGAGTCTGGGCGAGTTCAAGCGTGCCTCCGAAGACTTCAAGCGTACGTGGGAGAAAGAGGTAGAGATAGAGAAGCTTGAAGAAGAGGGGCGCATGGCCCGCGCCATGCTGCAAGACGACCATTCAATCTTGGGCGACGCGACAGACAGAAGAGACGCTCTGGACGCAGCCTCCGAGGGCGCGACTGTTGAAGACGACCCGACTGCGATAGCCCCGCTTCAGCCGACCGTCGCACGCTCCGCTTCAGGCGCGTCCGGCGAGGAAACGGCAGCGACGGCTCTGGCAGGGGAAGCTCAGGCCGCGCCGGAAACTTCAGGCAAGCGCGACTGGCTCTAAAACCCGCAGCCCGTTACAATCACCCCCGGCGAAGATTTTTTCCAAGAGATGGCTACACTTTTAGAAGCTAGGTCGAAGAAGCGCGGCGACGATGAGCTTGGCGGGCAGATGTCTTTTCTTGAGCATCTGGACGAGCTTCGCGGCCGACTGATACGCGCCTTCCTCTTCGTCTTCGTGGCCTTTCTAGTCTGCTGGTTCTTCTCCGACCGCATCTACAACTTTCTGGCCGTGCCCGTACAGCGCGCACTGGCAGAGGCGCAGCGCCGCGAGCTTCCCATCGGCGGGCTCACTGGCAAAGAGGCAATCCTCCCGCTCAACTCTCTGAAGGAAGGCGACACGGGCCGCTACGTCTTTGCCGAGACGACCAAAATCGGCGCGAGCGTCATCCCAGTAGGCACAAGTGTTCAGGCGCGAGTGGCCATTGATACGCAGGGACGCATGGGCGTCTTCACGGATGAGCCGCTTTACGCCGGGAACACCGTCATCCCGAAGGGCGTGCGGCTGCCGCTCGATTTTTCAGCCAAGCCGGACGCGATGGCCGGAATTGACGACAAGCTGATTGTCACGACCGCGATGGAGCCTTTTTCGCTCTACGTAAAGGTTTCGCTCTACGCAGCCATCTGTCTTTCCGTGCCTTTTCTGCTCTGGCAAATCTGGGCCTTCGTCAGCCCGGGCCTCTACTCGCACGAGCGCGTTTACGTCTATCCGTTCATTATTCTCTCGTCCATCTCTTTCGTCATCGGCGCGGCCTTCGCCTACTACGTAATCTTCCCGCCTGCGGCCAAGTACCTGCTAGGGCTCGGACAGGATTTCAGGCTGCTCCTGAAGGCGGACGACTACTTCGACTTCATCATTTTGGTCATGCTGGCGATGGGCGTGGTCTTTCAGATGCCCGCGATTACCTACGTGCTGGCGCGCATAGGGATAGTTTCGGCCCGTTTCCTGCTGCGCGTCTGGAAGACGGCGCTGATAATCATACTGATTGCGGCGGCTATACTTTCGCCCACCAACGACATCCCCAACATGCTGCTGTTTGCAGCGCCCATGGTGGTGCTCTACTTAGTCTCAATCCTTGTCGCGTGGATATTCGGCAAAACGCGCACGAAAGGCACCGTTTAAAGGTCACAGGCCCGCTAAAGCCAGCCTCAAACCTCTCTCTTCCGGCCTCTAAACGCCGCTTTTTAGGCAACTTTGAACCCACACGCCGCATCTTGACTCTACTGACGAGCGAACCTAAAATTCCAGTTCACTCGAAGAGACACGGGGTTGGCGCTCCCGCCCTGTTAGAGAAGCCCTTGAGTTGTTTCCTTAAAGTCTCGGTGATAAGCTGAAAAACAGATCCTGCTCCCGGATTGCGCATGTCTGAAGGTGCGTGTGCGGGGTAAAAGCAAGTTTCCCCGTGGAATTACACAGGAGTCTTAAAATTTTATGTCACACCACAAATTGATGTGCCGTCTGGCCCTCTCGCTAATGGCGCTCATAATCGCCAGCCCCATCGTTCCGGCTCAAAACGATAGGAACAGACGCCAGAGCCAAGACCCTACGCAGCGCGACCGTAACGTCAAGCCGGAATTGAAGAGGGTCTACAAGGACTGGCTCGAAAAGGACGTTACCTACATCATCACGGAAGATGAGCGCAAAGCCTTTAAGAAGTTGCAGACGGACGAAGAGCGCGAAGCCTTCATTGAAGAGTTCTGGCGCAGGCGCGACCCAGACCCGGACACGGAAGAGAACGAGTACCGCGAAGAGTATTACGAGCGCATCGCTTATGCCAACGAGCACTTTTCGGCTGGCATCCCCGGCTGGAAGTCCGACCGTGGCCGCATCTACATCATGTACGGCCCGCCGCACGAGCGCGAGACGCACCCTATGGGCGGCGGCTACGAGCGCATGCCGTGGGAAGGCGGCGGCCAGACTACGACTTACCCCTTTGAGCGCTGGTTCTATCGCTACCTTCCGGGCGTCGGCTCGGGCATAGAGCTTGAGTTCGTTGACCCCACGGGAACGGGCGAGTATCGCCTGACGACCAACCCGAACGACAAGGACGCTATGCTCAATGTTCCGGGCGCGGGCCAGACCCTCTCGGAGCAGCTAGGGCTCGAATCCCGCTCAGACCGCATAGGCGGCTTCAACACCAGCAACTACCAGCGCTCGCAGGACAATCCTTTCTCCAGACTGGTTCTGCTGGCCGACCTGAACCGCCCGCCGCAGGTTAAGTTCTCCGACTTGGCCGAAGCCGTCAATCGCGGCGTGGTGGAAGAGAACCCGCTCAACTTCGACGTGCGTATAGACTTCTTCCGCCAGTCTGACGACCGGGTCATCACTGCCGTCACCATACAGACGGACAACAAGGACTTGTCCTTCGTTGACAAGGGCGGCTTGCAGGAAGCGCGCATCAACATCTTCGGCAAGATTACAGCCGTCTCGGGCCGTCGCGTAGGCATCTTTGAAGACCCCGTCATCACGCAGGCGACCACGAGCGAGCTGACCGACGCCAGAGTCCGCAAGAGCGCCTATCAGAAAGCTATTGCGCTCGCGCCCGGAACCTACAAGGTGGACGTGATAGTGCGCGACGTAACTTCGGGCGCAACCGGCATACGAAACATTGGCTTCACGGTTCCCAAGTTCGACGCGGCGAAGCTTTCCACTTCTACCCTTGTGCTGGCGGCTCGCCTGCAAAGCCTCAGCAACCAGCCCGCCGTAGGCCAGTTCGTCATAGGCAACGTCAAGGTGATACCGAACGTTTCCGGCCAGTACACACGCGGTCAGGACGTGGGCCTCTACATGCAGATTTACAACGCGGGAATTGACCAGACTACCCTGCGCCCGTCCGTTGACGTGGAGTACGTGTTGATGAAGGACGGCAAGGAAGTCGGCAAGCAGGCGGAAGACTGGAGCGGCCTCTCGGACGCGGGCCAGCGACTGACGCTTGCGCGCCTGATACCAACGGGCGGACTTGCGCTGGGCGAGTACGAGGTGGCAGTCCGCATACGCGACCGCGTCTCGGGGCAGACCCTTTCGCCCTCGGCCAAGTTCACGGTCGTAGAGTAAAAGCGGTTCGAGTTGGAACGGGTTGAGCCTGTGACCGGAAGCTTCCGGTCACAGGCTCAACTTTTTCCGTCCCATACATCAGTTCTCTTTAGAAGAGCCTGCCTGTAGTCTCCGGGCTTGTGCTGCCGGGCTCACGCTCGCCTCGCCTGAGCGCATTCACCAGCAGGTGCGCGCGCCGGGTAGGCTCAGGCTGGCGATAGCCGCCGTCCGTTCTGAGCGCCAAATCAATCGCGCCTTCAAGGTCAATCAGGTGTCCGGGCGAGACGAAAACGGGCTGAACGTTTCGCTTCGTCCTCACGGCTGCGCCGACTACTTCGCCCTTATCAATCATCTCCGACCAAGAGCCGCGCTCCGTCGCTGGCTCCTCATATTTTCCGACCAGCACCGACTTGGCGCACCCCAACGTGGGCCGCTCTATCATCAGCCCTATGTGGCAGGCTATGCCTACGCGGCGCGGGTGCGCTAAGCCCTGCCCGTCGAGCATGAGCGCGTCCGGCTCGGTCTTCAACTGCGCCCATGCTTCCAGAACCGAAGGCGTCTCGCGGAACGAGAGCAAGCCGGGGACATAAGGGAAACGGGTTTCGCTTACGACTCCGGCCTCTTCTATTACTTCCAAGCCGGGGAAGCTGAGGACGACTATGCCCGCGTAGACCGTCGGCTCGAACTTATTGAAAGAGATGTCTGCGCCCGCAATCGTCTTTATCTCTTGCGCGAGCGGCGCTAGCCTGACCTGCTCGCGCAAGCGCTTCTGCAACTCCACGGCCTCGCGCGGAGTCTGATTCCACTCATGCAGTTGTTTGAACTGTGCCATCTGTTTGTGTCCCGACCGCCTCTCCGAAATCTATTCTTTCGCTCGGCTCAATTTCCGCGCCGTGGCGCATGATGGAATGGACGCGCCAGCGCTCGTCGTCCCGTCGCGGGAAATCCGTTCGGTAGTGCGCGCCGCGCGACTCCTCTCGCCACAGCGCCGCGCGCGCAATCAGCATTGCAACCGTCAGGAAGTTTCTCGAAGAGGGGCGAAGCGGCGCGCGCGCAATCTGTTCGAACTCCCAGAGGGCGCGCGAGATGGAAGCGCGGCTGCGCAGGATGCCTACGCGCTCCCACATCAGTCGCTTGACGCGCTTTCGCACGGCGAGCGCAATCTCTCCGAGGCTATCCGCCGCTCGCCCGGCCTCGCTTTCATCCACCGCCGTCTCTCTCATCGAGACGCGCATTCTTTCATCAGCGTAATCGAGCGCTGCCGCGTGGCCCGCGCGAGCGCCAAAGACCAATCCTTCCAGTAGCGAGTTTGAAGCAAGACGGTTCGCGCCTTGAACGCCCGTGCAGGAGACTTCGCCCGCCGCATAAAGCCCTTGGAGCGTCGTGCGCCCGTAGAGGTCTGTGCGAATGCCGCCCATCGAATAATGCGCGGCGGGCGAAACCGGCAGCATGTCTCGCGTCAGGTCAAGCCCGTAATGAAGGCAGGTCTGGTAAATCTTGGGGAAGCGGCGGCGCGCGAAGGAGGGCGAAAGCTCTGTCATGTCCAGATAGACCGTCTTGACGCCCGTGCGCTCCATCTCCGCCACTATAGAGCGGCTGACAACGTCGCGCGGCGCAAGCTCCTCGCGCTCGTGATAGCGCGACATGAAGCGCTCGCCGCGAGCGTTTCTCAGCACGCCGCCTTCGCCGCGCATCGCTTCCGAGAGCAGAAAGCGCGGCGCGTCCGGGAGGTTTAGCGCCGTCGGGTGAAACTGCACGAACTCCATGTCGGCAAGCTCTGCCCCGGCCCTGTAGGCCATTGCCATCCCGTCGCCCGTGGCGACTTCGGGGTTCGTAGTGTGCAGGAAGACCTGACCCGCGCCGCCCGATGCAAGCACGACCGCACGCGCCCACAACTCACGCGGAGCGCGCACCAGAGGGTCTAGATAGCGCACACCGCAGCATCTACCGTCAACGGTAATCAGGCTCTCCACGCCCGCGTGAGCCATGAAGGCAATCTCTCGCTCGCGCCTCGCGCGGGCAATCAAGGAACGCACTATCTCGCGCCCCGTCGAATCGCCGTGAGCGTGAAGTATGCGGCGGCGAGAGTGCGCTGCCTCCTGCGTGAAGACCAGCCTGCCAGCCTCTTTGTCGAACTCCGTGCCCCATTCAATCAGCTCACGAATAAGACGCGGGCCGTCCTCTACCATCACGCGCACGGCTTCCGGGTCGCACAAGCCAGCACCGGCCCTGAGCGTGTCCTCTTCATGCAGCGCCACCTCGTCCTCTTCCGAGAGCGCGACGGCAATGCCGCCCTGGGCGTACTCCGTGTTGGACTCGCTCGTGCGGTCTTTGGTCAGAACCGTCACGCGAGCGCCCGCGAGCGCCAGTTCCACGGCCGCGCGCAAGCCCGCGATGCCGCTTCCCACGACTATAAAATCCGTTTCAAGTGCCATTAGCTTTTTGTCCGCAGCTTTCGATGGATTTTATCAGCAGCGAGATGCTTTGTCTCGCCTTTGCGTTTTTGCTTTTGCTCGTGTCTCGCGCTAAAATCATTTTCCCCTGAACAGAATCAGTTAAAAAACCATAGGAGAAAGAGCGCGCCTTCAAATTCTAGGGATGCACGCGCTTCCATTCTCCATCATCTAGCCTTGCGCCACGGCTCCCTTGTTAATTCAGGCGCGGGGCTTCGTGGAGGAAAGAGCGTCATGAGAATAAAAAATCTGGCGGCCCTTGTGCTTGCCATTTCCATGTTTTCTCCAACCCTGATCCTCGCGCAGAAGAACGCGCAAAGTACAGGACAGACACAGAGAGAGACTACGGTGCTTCCGCCAATCAATTATACAGAGTTCACGCTAGCGAACGGCCTGCGCGTCATCTTTCATGAAGACCACTCGACGCCGATTGTGGCCGTCAACATCTGGTATCACGTAGGCTCCAAGAACGAAGTGCCGGGCCGCACAGGCTTCGCACACCTCTTTGAGCACATGATGTTTCAGGGCTCGCTTCATCACGACAACGATTACTTTGTGCCTTTGCAGGAAGCGGGCGGAACCCTGAACGGCTCGACCAACACAGACCGCACAAACTACTGGGAAGTCGTGCCGTCCAACTTTCTTGAGCTTGCGCTGTGGCTGGAATCAGACCGCATGGGCTACCTGCTGGAAGCCATGACGGAAGAGAAGTTGGCCAACCAGCGTGACGTCGTCAAGAACGAGAAGCGACAGAACTACGACAATCGCCCGTACGGGCTTGTCGGCGCAAAGATTGCCGAAACCCTCTATCCGAAGGATCACCCGTATCACTGGCTGACCATCGGCTCTCTGGATGATTTGACGGCGGCCACGCGCGAAGATGTCTCGGACTTCTTCCGTCGCTTCTACACGCCCAACAACGCCAGCCTCGTCGTAGCCGGAGACATCAATCCGAAAGAGGCGCGGGCGCTGGTTGAAAAATATTTCGGCCCGCTCAAGCGCGGGCCTGAAGTCAAGACCCTGAACGTCGCGCAGCCCTCTATTGAAAAAGAGACCCGGCTGACGATGGATGACAGAGTCTCTTTGCCGCGCATTTACACCACGTGGTTCGGCGTCCCGCAGTGGTCTAAGGACGACGCGGCGCTGGACACTCTCGGCACAATCCTGACGGGCGGCAAGGGCTCGCGCCTATACCGCGCTCTCGTCTACGAGCGACAGATTGCACAGGACGTCTCGGCCTTCAACAACTCGCGTGAGCTTGCGGGACAGTTTCAGATTACGGCCACGCTGAAGCAGCCGGGCAGGACGCCGGAAGAGCGCGCGGCACGGCTGAAGGAGTTGGAAGACGCCATCAACGCAGAGCTTGAGAAGCTGAAGAACGAGCCGCCGACGCAGGAAGAGATGGAGCGGGCCTACAACGCGCGCGAAGCTTCCTTCATCTACGGCCTGCAAACCGTGGGCGGCTTCGGCGGAAAGTCCGACCAGTTGAACATGTATGCCACGTTCGTCAAGAACCCCGGCTACTTTCAGCAAGACCTTGACCGCTATAGACAGGTGACGGCGGCTGACGTAAGCCGCGTGGCCAAGACTTACCTGAACGACAAGCGGCTTGTGCTGACCGTGATGCCGAGACAGCGCGGCGCGACCACGGGCCAGCCCGTGCCGGAAGGCCCGGCTCAGGCCATAGCGTCACCTTCGCAGCAGACGAGCGGCGCGCAGACGGGCGCGGCCTCGGCTACGCCGCAGCAGGGCGGCGCAACGCCAGTCCAGCCTTCGGCCGCCACGACCACGCCGCAGCAGGGCGCAGACCGCCCGGCGGGCGCACAGGCGCAGCCACGCACCGAAGCTGCCGCAACGCAGCCTGCGGGCGCGACGCCTCCCGCGACACAGTCTCAGGGCAAGGCCAAGCCTAAGCCGCAAGACCAATCGGCGCTCGGCGGGCTCTACGCTCAGCCAAAGCCGAAGACAGACCCGACCTTCAAGCTTCCCACGATACAGAGGCGCAAGCTTTCAAACGGCCTTGAGGTGGTGCTGGTCGAGCAGCACGAGCTTCCTGTGGTCAGCATGAATCTAATGTTGAAGACGGGCGCGGCCGCAGACCCGCAGGATAAGGCCGGGCTGGCCAGCCTGACCGCAGCGCTCATAGACGAAGGGACGAAGACGCGAGACGCGCTTCAGATTTCCAACGAGCTTGCGGCCATAGGCGCGCGGCTCGGAACCGGTACGGACTGGGATTTGAGCGGCGTCAATCTATTGACGCTCAAGCGACACCTGACGCGCGCGCTCAACATCTACGCGGATGTCATAGCCAACGCTTCGTTCCCTGAAAAAGAGTTGCAGCTACAGCGCGCATCGCGCCTAGCGCAGCTCATGCAGCGCAGGGACGATGCCAACGCCATAGCCTCTGTCGTCTACGCTTCCCTGCTCTACGGTCGCAACCATCCGTACGGCCACCCGACCATAGGCGACGAAGCTTCAATCAAAGCCATCACGAACGATGACGTGCGGCGCTTCTACGAAACCTACTATCGCCCGAACAACGCTGCCATCATCGTCACGGGCGACGTCACCATGAACGAGATAGTGCCGCAGCTTGAGGCGGCTTTCGCCAACTGGAAACCGGCCGAGGTTCCCGTCGTCAACATCAGCGCGCCGCCCGCGCGCGAGCGAGCGGGCATCTACATCGTTGACAAGCCGGGCGCGGCGCAGAGCGTTATCAGCATAGGCCAGATAGGACAAGCGCGTAACACGCCCGACTTCTTCCCGCTACTGGTTCTGAACACGCTTCTGGGAGGCCAGTTCACCTCTCGCGTCAACATGAACCTGCGCGAAGAGAAGGGCTATACCTACGGCGCCCGGACGTCCTTCGACTATCGCAGGGGGCCGGGGCCGTTCACGGCATCGGCGGGCGTGCAGACGGCCGTGACGAAAGAGTCTGTCATGGAATTCATGAATGAGCTGAACGGCGTGCGAGGCAATCGGCCCGTTAACGCAAGGGAGCTTGAGTTTGCCAAGCAGGCAATCATTCGCGGCTTCCCGCGCGGCTTTGAGACGCCGGAGCAGATTTCCAGCAGGCTGACGGATGTGGTGCTTTATGGTTTGCCGGACGACTACTTCAACAACTACATCGCGCGGGTGCGCGCTGTGACTCTGGAGGACGTGAACCGGGCCGCCAACAAGTACCTAGACCCGTCCAAGATGGCCATACTCGTGGTGGGCGACCGACGCGTCATAGAGTCGGGCCTGCGCTCTCTGACGGACGTATCGCAAACCATCGAGTTTCTAGATGCGGAAGGCCGCACGGCTACCGTCAACACTGACGCACAGGGTGGCGGAGGCAATAGATAAAAAGAGAGCAGGGGCAGGGGTCAGCATCCCCTGCCCCTGCTGTCTTAGAACATGTTCTCGTAGTGGCGTGCGTTGCGCTGGCGAGGGCGGTAATCATCCCAGTTGGTCTGTTGGCCTGAGCTCCACCGGCGGCGGCGCATCTCGTCGCGCCCGATTAGCTTGAAGAAAAGAGATAGCGGAACAAAGATTAGAATATAGAAGAGCCCCATGATGATGCGCGTGTTGATTGCGCCTAGCACGCGCGCAAACGCCATCCACACTCGCTCGACCGGCTCAAGCAGCTTTGGCGCTGCCAGCGCGAAGAGCAGAAAGAGCGCGGCCAGGCTTCCCAGCACAATCACGACCGTCATGCGCTGCTTGTATAGAAAGATGAGCGCGAAGACGGTGAAAGCGCCCGCCATTGTGAAACCGAATTTTCTGCCGTTCTGCTTGTAGCCTGACATGTTGCCTCTTTAATCCAGCTCGAACTCCTGCCGCCAGTCGCCCGTCTCTTCCAACGCGCCCTGCGCTCGTTTGTCCAGTATGAAGTTCTCCAGCACCAGATAGTCCATCTCTGTGCGCATGAAGCAGCGATAAGCGTCTTCGGGCGTGCAGACGATTGGCTCGCCGCGCACGTTGAACGAAGTATTGACGATGACGGGACAATTCGTCTGCTCGTAGAAGGCGTTGATGATGTCGTAGTAGAGCGGGTTCATCTCGCGCCTCACGGTCTGTATGCGCGCGGAGTAATCAACGTGCGTGACCGCAGGAATACTGGAGCGCGGGACTTTCAGCTTCTCTATGCCGTGAAGATTCTCCGCGCCTTCGGGCTCGGGGACTCTATGCTCTTCGCGCACGTCCGCGACCAGCAGCATGTAGGGGCTGTCCGTCTCAAGCTCGAAGTAATCCGAGACGCGCTCTCTCAAGATGGAAGGCGCGAAGGGCCGGAAAGATTCGCGGTACTTTATCTTGAGGTTCATCACGGACTGCATGCGCGGTGAGCGAGCATCGCCTATGATGCTGCGCGCCCCGAGCGCGCGCGGGCCGAACTCCATTCGTCCCTGCATCAGCCCCACGACTTTCTCTTCCGCAATCAGAGCGGCTACGCGCGCGGGAACGTTCGCGCGCTCGACTCGCTCGTGCGGGATATTTCGAGCGGTCAAAAAAGCCTCTATCTCGCTCTCCGTGAAACGTGGCCCCAGCAGCGTCCCCTTCATCCTGTCCCAGTAATGCTCGCCGCCTCCGTCGTCGCTCGCCTTGTGGCCGTTACGTTCCTTCTCAAAGTAGCGGTGATAGACGGCGAAAGCCACGCCCAGAGCGCCGCCCGCATCGCCCGCCGCAGGCTGAATCCAGAGACGCTTGAAAGGCCCTTCGCGCAGGAGCCGCCCGTTGGCCACGCAGTTGAGCGCCACGCCTCCGGCCATGCACAGGTTTTCCATCCCAGTCTCGCGCTGGACGTGGCGGGCCATCTTGAGCACAACTTCCTCGACCACGACCTGAATGCTGCGAGCCAAATCCATCTCGCGCTGCGTGATTGGGCTTTCGGGCTTGCGCGGCGGGCCGAAGAGCTTGTCGAACTTATTGCCCGTCATGCGCGCGGCGTGATGCGGAAAGATGAAGTAACGCAGGTTCAGGTGAAGCGAGCCGTCTTCGTGTATATCAACCAGCTCCTTCAGGATGGTGTCCACGTAACGAGGCTCGCCGTAGGGCGCAAGGCCCATCAGCTTGTACTCGCCCGAATTCACCTTGAAGCCTGTAAACGCCGTGAACGCCGAGTAGAGAAGGCCCAGAGAGTGGGGGAACTTCATCTGCTTCAGAATCTCAAGCTCGCGCCCGCGCCCGACGCCGTAGCTGGCGGTCGCCCACTCGCCCACGCCGTCCACAGTTAAGATTGCAGCCTCTTCAAAGGGCGAAGGATAAAAGGCGCTCGCGGCGTGCGACTCGTGATGGTCACCGAAGAGGAGCTTTCCCTTGTAGCCCATCTCTTTGCGAATCATCCCCTGAAGATTCAGCTTCTCCTTCAGCCACGTGGGCATCCCCTTCAGGTAGGAGCCGAAGCCCACGGGCGCGTAGGCCAGATATGTCTCCATCAGTCGCTCGAACTTCACAAGCGGCTTGTCGTAGAAGGCCACGCAGTCCAGGTCGTCAATGCCGATTCCCGCCTCTTTCAGGCAGTACGCGATTGACTCGTGCGGGAAGCGATGGTCGTGCTTGCGGCGCGTGAATCGCTCTTCCTGCGCAGCCGCCACTATCTCGCCGTCGCGCACGAGGCACGCAGCCGAGTCATGATAAAAAGCCGAGAGGCCGAGAATCGTCGTCATATTAAGCTCTTAAAGGGAGCCCCGAGCGGTCAGAAAAGGCTGTAAACAAACGGAGCTATGGCCGAGCTTTCCGCTACGACGATGAGAGCCGTCAGCAGAACCAGCGTCAGGCAAAGCGGTATCAGCCACCACTTCTTCTCCTGCTTCAGGAACGTGAATAGCTCACGCAGTAAGGTCATGAATCCAGACATAAGACCAGAGATTATACGATAAAGAGTGTGAAATCCTTAGCGGCCAGCCTGCATCTCGCAAACCTTCCGGGTCATCAGCTCGGCCGCCTGCGCGTGGCCCGCGGAGTTCCAGTGGCCGTTGCCTATGTCTTTGCCGAAGCCGTGAAGCAGCACGTTGTTGCGCTCTGCGTATTCGAGCATCATGGGAGCTATGTCCAGAACCTCTATGCCCTGAGATTTGCAGAACTCCTCTACGCGGCGGTTCGGGTAAGAGAGGTCTGTGACGCCAATGCTCCGCATGAAGTTCTCGCGCGACTTGGGGTTTGGCAGCGACTGCACGTCGTTGTCCAGAACAATGACCACGAACTGTGCGCCGCGCTCCTTCACCTCCCTGCTCATCTGGGCAATCAAGCCTTCCGTGACGCGCCACGCGTCCTGCCACACGGGCTCGCGCGGCTCGTAGTAAACCCAGTGATTGATGAGAGTCGGCCTGCGCGGCTGCCGGGAGTCGGCCTCTTGCGGCTGCTGCGACCGCTTCTGTGCTTCCGCGTTCTGGGCCTCCATCACCTGACGCGCCCGGCGCGCTTCCATGTAGGTCTTGTAGACGAAGGCCGCGTGATGCACGGCCTGAAAGACTCGCACGCGGTCGCGTATCCAGCGCCCCAGACGATTCCAGCTTGCCGTCAGCTTGAGATAGGTGCGAGAGGTCAGGAAAGATTTGTCTTCAACAAGCTGCCCGTCGCGGTAGACAAAATAAGGCATCTCTTCCGTGTCCTTGAGCGCCTTGGAATTGTCCATGATGTCGTTGAAGGTGAGGAAGGCCAGAAGAACTATGTCCGGTTGATATTCCCAGACCTTCTGGCGGAGCGTGATAAGCTCCTGCGCCGTACCGTAGCCCGAGACGCCGAAGTTAATCACCTCCACGTTCTTTCCCGCGAACGGCGGGCACTCTTTGAGCCGTCGCTCCATCAGCCACCAGAAGGTATCTTCCTGCGGCACGTGCATGGCTTCGGAGAAAGAGTCTCCGAGGATGGCTATGCGAACGGTGTTGGCCGGTTTCTGCTTAGAGTGCTCGCGGTCGCGCAACCCCTCGCTGTTGACGCGCACGTAGGATTGCCCCTCGCGCGTGTACCAGCCTTCGACGCCCGGCCTCAGAGAGTAGCCCGTGTGCTCGTCCGGCATGTACCAGATTGGATAGGTGTAGCCTATGATGCGAAGGGCTACTTCCATGATGAGTAGCCCGAACAAGAGCCCTAACGTGATGAGCAGCAGTTTCTTCTTCCAACCTAATTTAGGTCGCCTGTTATCGCCTGATTCTTTCTGCATCTTATACGGAAGTGTACCACCGCGAAGTCTCAAACCGTGTCGCGGCCTATTTCGTTATCTCAAAATCAATCCACTGGGTAGCCATCTGATACTTTGTTTTGCCGAGCGGGTCTACGACGATGATTTGCAGGACGTACTCGCCCGGCTCCGTGTCGGTGCTCAGTTGCAGCGCACCGGCGGCCACCAGCCGTTTTAAATCCTGCTGGTTGCTCGCGTCAAACGGCTGAAGCCGTCCCGCGAAGACCTCCTTGCCTTCGCGAAAGAGCCGCATCTGAGTCTGTAGCTGCGTGCGCGAAGCCTTATCCGGCTGCGCGTTATAGATAACATAGCCGTACTGTAGAATCATTCCCCGGCGAAACTTTCTGACGGCGGGGCCTGCCTGCGGATTCATGTCCGTAATCTCTTCGCTGCCTCCGGCATCCTGAAGCTGCGGCTGTTGTTGAGCGCCGCTGGCGGCCGCCCTTCCCCTGTTCGACGGGTCGTAGCCGTTGACGGCTATGCCGGAGAGGGCCAGCCGGTTCTTCTTCATGTCCGGGACTTCTATGAACTGGCTGGCCGAGCCGACGCGCTCCGAAGCTATGTCGCGCAGGGCCGTACGCAGTTGATAAGCTCCGGGCTTCTTTATCGGAACGTTGATGATGAAGACGAAGCCGTTCTCAAGAGCGCGCTTGTAAGGCTCGCCACGGACGCGAATCGTCTGCACACGGTCAACTTGGTCAACCACCAGCCCGTTGTCCCCGAAGGTGACCGCTAGCACGTCGAAGACGGCTTTGTGCCACCCGCCAGCCTCTTCTATGAAGGTGATGTCCTGCGCCGCCACGTGAAGCAGCGAGCGCACGAAAGAGCCTGATTGCGGGTCGTTCCCGAAAAGAGTAGTAAGCCTCAGATGTACCCCGCCGGAAGAGAAGGGCGAAGTCAGAGCGCCCAGCAACTGCTCTGCGCGCGTTCTGCCCCGCGCGACCGCCCTTTCATTCACGACGCCGTAGAAGCCCGAGCGCGAGCGCACGCTCAGGCCCGGACGCTTCACCTTGATAGAGATGTTGTGGAACTTCCTGCGGCCACTGACTTGGTCAAAGGTCGCTTCGTCGGGGCGATACCCAATCAGGTAATAGCCCTTCTGGTCGTCAAGCACCTGCCGTATGCCCTTGCTCAAATCATTCTCGCCGGTTATGGCGAAGCCTCCTGTCTGCCCCGCCAGCGCGGAGAGTCCGGCCTGCGACTCGAAGAATCTGAAGCTTCGCTGCCGCGCCCGCTCATCGGCCTTGCCAAAGAGGCCGCCCGTGTCGTCGGCAGCGTTGACGCCGAAGGTCGGCAGCCCGCGCGCGTCCATCGTATAGATTACGACGGAAGCGCGGTTCGCCATGTCAATCAAGAGTCGCAGGCGGTCGCCTATGCGGCTGCTGCGCGATTCGTTGACTCTGGAGAAGGTAGGGAGCCCGTCGGATATGAGCAGGATGGACTTGCGGCCCGGTAGCTCTCTCATGCCGCGCACTATGTAATTGACAGCGCCCAAGGTTCCGACGGCGTAAATCTCTTCTCGCAGGTCATCAGGGTCGGTGCCGCCCACGATTCCGGTTCCGCCGGGGCCGCCGAACGGAGTGCCGTCCGTGGCCGAAGCCGCAGGCCCCTGTAGCGGGGCGAACGCACCTATGCCGCCGTTGCCTTGAAAACTGAAGCGCACGCGGTCTATGGCCGCGTAGAGCTGTCGCTTGTCGGAGGTGAACTGCTGCAAAGCGCCTATGCCGCCGGCCGTGCGAATGACGGCCACAAGGTCGCCGGGCTGCATCTGCTCATCAACGAACTTCTTTAGAGCACGCCTGACGAAATGGGTGCTCTCAAACGAAAGGCTCAAATCATCTACGACGAGCGCGATGGTACGGCGCACCTGCTCCGGCTTGAGTCGAACGGGCGGAGCGGGCGGCGAATTTCTATCTGCGGGCGTAGCAGGCTTTGCTGCGGGCTGCGCCGTCCCGCTTTCGGTAGAGATGAATGAGAAGTTTGTAATCTGCTGCGGCCTGTTGTCCTCGTAGATTTCCATCTCTTCCGGACGAAGGTCTGTCACGAGCCTCCCCTTCTTATCCGTAATGACGGCATCAACCTGCACCAGATTGGTAGTGATGCGAACCACTTCATCATCACCCGTGCCTCCCTGCTGTTGCTGTTGCTGCTGTTGCTGCTGTTGCTGCGCGTCCGGTTTCGAAGGCTGCTGGCACGGAGTCGCCGGAACGTAGGTGAGCAACAAAAGCGCTATGAGTGAATGAGAAAGAGTTTTATTCACGACAGTAGCTCCTCAGATTTCAGGAAGTGGAAGGCTCTAACAGGGAGAGAGATTCAGAAGCTTAACTATACAAGAAAAGCTATTAGCTGTCCTTAAATTTTCAGGCGACGGCCCGGTTCACGGTCTTTCAGCTTAAACCCTTCAAGGGCTGGCCGCAGGTGAACTCTACCCTGTGCCCGTCCGGGTCACGAATGATAGCCCAGTAGCCGACGCTACCGCCCGAATCCGTAGGCGCGAAAACCAGAATCCCTCGCTTCGAGGCATCCCTTGCGATGCTGTCAACCTCCGCTCTCGAATCGCACTGAAAGCCGAAGTGGTCTAAGCGGTCTGTCACCTCGCCCTGCATCAGCACCAGCACGAAAGCAGGGTCTTCACCATCCGGCGGCTCGTAGCCCAGCCAGACTGTGCCTCCGCCCTCGCGCCTGCGGTCGCGCACGACCCGAAGCCCGCACACCGTGCTGTAGAACTCGACCGAGCGCTCCATCTCCGCGACCGTGATGGTGATGTGAGTCCAGCGAATCATACTCTTTAAGGCTTTGCGTCCGGCTCGCGCTTGATGACCTCGAACTCGAAGTAAAGCTCCTTGCCGCGAAAGATGAAGCTCAGGTACTGCTCCCAGAATTTTCTGGTGAAGCGAAGCGCGTGCCAGCGCTGGTCAAGGTTGACTATGAACTGAAGCCCCAGAGCCTTCCAGAGATTCAGGAGCGAGACGTGCGTCCGCAAGGGCTTCAACTGAACGTCAGTGTAGAAAGGGAAATTCCTGTGTCTCGGGTCTTCTATAAAGTAGTTGAAGGAGTAGCTGTTTAAATGATTTCGGTGCGTGGGGTCGTTCGGCCAGTCCGGGTTTGAATAATGCGGGGTCAGAATTTTGATGCGCCCGCCGGGCTTCGTCACGCGGTAAAGCTCCGAGACGAAGGCCATCACATCCGGCACATGCTCTATGACGTGATTGCCTATGACTTCATCGAACTCGTCTTCCGCGAACGGGTACGGTAAATCGCCGAGGTCGTGAATCACGTCGGCGTCCGTGCGCGAGTTGGAATCGAGCCCGATTGCGCCGGGAGTCTTGTTGCGCCCGCAGCCTACGTCCAGAATCTTTTTGCCGCTCTGGTGAGAGGCGCGAGCGCCGCCCATCTCCGAAAGCTTCTCCGTTTCTGTAGCAGACGCGCTCATCCCTCTTCCATCTGCTTCGGCAGCTTCAATTCGCCCGTGGTGAGGTCTGGACGCACGCGCGCCATCTCTTCCGGCGTGCTCGTGCGACTGGGGTGCGTATCATCCAGCGCAGGCAGTTCCCTCTCCTCAAACGCCGCAGCCGCTTCCTCAGCAGTCGCCGTGGCCTCTCCCGGCTTGAGCAGGTCTGCGACGATTCCCTCGCTGCCGCGATGCTCAAGCCAGTGGCGATAGCTGACAGTCCCTATTGCCACTACCGGAATCGCCAGAAAGATTCCGGCCACTCCGCCCAGCTCCGCCCCCGCAAGAATTGAGAGGATGACAGCGAGCGGGTGCAGGTGTATGCCCTGCCCTATGATGCGCGGGTAGATGACGTAGTCATGCACTATGCGTAGGACGCCCAGAAAGACTACGACCATGATTGACTGATTGACCGAGTAGAAGCTGGCGATGAGCGCCGCGAGGATGGCTATCGTGAGCGGGCCTACGAGCGGGATGAACTCCAGCATCCCCGCGACGATTCCCAGAGCGAGCCAGTAAGGCACGCCTATCAGGTAGAAGCCGAGCGAGCAGATGAGCCCTATGATTAAACAGGCCGTCAGTTGCGCGCGTATGTAGGCGGCGAGCGTCGAGTTAACATCCTGAAAGAACTCGTCGCCTCGCCAGCGCCAGCGCCCGCGCGGCAGCATCTGTAAAGCGGAGCGGCGGAAGCTGTCCGCGTCCTTCAGAAGAAAGAAGGCAAGTATGGGAATCAGCACCAGCCACGGCAGGTAGGTCAAAGAGCTTAGAAGAATATTTCCCAGCCCCTCTGTCGTGTAGGCTCCGGCCGTTTCTATGACGTGCGTGATGTTCCGGTTGATGGCATCGCGCACCGACTGCGGCATCCTGTAGCGCTCGTAGAAATCGTTCATGCTCTGAGCGCGGGCGCGAGCCGAAGTGAAGTAGCCCGGCGCGTTCTTGGCAAACTGAGTAATCTGATTGCCCAGCCCCGGAAGCAGGAAATAGAGCGTCAGCCCTGCCGAGCCGAAAATCCCCAGATAAACAATGCCTATGGCTATGGCGCGCGGCATGCTGTGTTCGCGCGCGCCAACCTTGAAGGGGCGGCGCACCATCTCCACGAGCGGCGCAATCAGATAGGCGAAGAAGATGGAGAGGACTACAAGCAGTATGACGCTCTCCAGCGCCTGAAAAGCCCAGAGCAGAGCCCGCGCCACGAACCAGACCACTATGGCCGTGAAGATAACGCGCAGGATAAAACGGGTGCGCATCCACCCGACCTCCGTAGCCGTGACAGCAGCCGTCTCCGCGACCTCTTGCGTCTTCTTATCCATAACAGAAGGGATTGATTCATTTCTTCATTTGTTCAATGAACAAATGAAGAAATGAATCAATTCTTTAGTGTGTTGTCTCTTCTATCTCTTCTTCTTCGTCGCCGTCCTCGTCGTCGTCGTCATCCTTCTGAGTGATTTGCGGGCGGGCTGGCTCCCAGACGAGGCCGCGCCATTCGTCCGAGGCGTTTATGAGCTGAAGCGCCGCGAGCGGGTGCGCAGGGTTGCGCTCAAGCCTGAGGACTTCGGTGACGACGCTCAGCTTTTCTCCCTCTTCGCTCAAGACCCTGAGCTGCACGCGGCTGCCCACGGCAGGCAGCTCTCGCTGCAAGTGTATCAGCGCGCCTTCGGGGCCGACGTTCTCCGTCGTCCCGTCCGCCACGTAATGCGTGCCGTCTTCGCCGTCCCACTCGGCCCGCACCTCCAGCGACGCCAGATAGCGCGGGCCGCTCCTGTTCTCAATCGTCAACTGTCTGGGCATATACCAACTCCTTAATTGGTGACAGGTGACGGGTGACGGGTAAAAGAAGATTCGATTGTCTCTCTTTTACCCGGCACCCGGCACCCGCTTCTCATTCTTCCTCCGCACGCAGTTTCTCTAAGACGGAAAAGTCTTCGAGAGTGGTTGTGTCGCCTGCGATGGAGCCGCTTGAGGCTATCTCGCGCAGCAGCCGTCGCATAATCTTGCCGGAGCGCGTCTTGGGCAAAGTGTCGGTGAAGCGTATCTCGTCGGGCCGCGCCAGCGCGCCTATCTCTTTTGAGACGTGGCGGCGAAGCTGCTCCTTCAACTCGTCCGAAGACCTGTGCGAGCCTTCCAGCGTCACGAAGGCTACGATGGCGGAGCCTTTTATCTCGTCCGGCTTTGCCACCACAGCCGCCTCGGCCACAGCTTCGTGCGAGACAAGGGCGCTTTCAACCTCGGCCGTTCCCAGCCGGTGCCCGCTCACATTTATCACATCATCAACGCGCCCCATGATCCAGAAATATCCGTCGGGGTCGCGCCGCGCTCCGTCGCCCGCGAAATAGACGCCGGGAATCTCCGACCAGTACTGCTTCTGATAGCGCTCGTCGTCTCCCCAGATGGTGCGGAGCATGGAAGGCCACGGGTGCTTGATTACCAGATAGCCGCCTTCGCCCGCGCCTACGGGCTCGCCCGCGCGCGTCATCACATCCACTTCGATTCCGGGCAAAGGTCTGGTCGCGGAGCCGGGCTTGGCGGGCGTAGCTCCCGGCAGAGGGCTTATCATAATCGCGCCCGTCTCCGTCTGCCACCATGTATCAACTATCGGGCAGCGAGCCTTTCCGATTATCTCCCTGTACCACATCCAAGCTTCCGGGTTGATAGGCTCTCCGACCGTTCCGAGCAGCCGCAATGATGAGAGGTCGTGACGAAGCGGCCAGTGCTCGCCCCACTTGATGAAGGCGCGTATGGCCGTCGGCGCTGTGTAGAGGATGTTGACGCGGTGGCGCTCTATGATGTCCCAGAACCTGTCCGGCTCAGGATGATTCGGCGCGCCTTCGTACATCAAGACAGTCGCGCCGTTCGAGAGCGGCCCGTAGACCACGTAGGAGTGTCCCGTCACCCAGCCTATGTCGGCCGTGCACCAATATATGTCTTCGTCGCGCACGTCGAAAATCCACTTCGTCGTCAGATGAGTTTGCAGCAGGTAGCCTGCGGTCGTGTGCAGTATGCCCTTGGGCTTTCCCGTTGTGCCGGAGGTGTAAAGGATGTAGAGCGGGTGCTCGCTCTCAAGCTCTTCGGCGGGACAATCGCCGCCGACCGTCTCCATCATCTCGTGCCACCAGTAATCCCGGCCCGCCTGCATGTGAATGCGCGTGCCCGTGCGGCGCACGACGATGCAGCCTTGAACCGAGGGCGTCTCTTTCAGTGCTTCGTCAACGGCGGGCTTGAGCTTTACTTCCGCGCCGCGCCTGTAGCCGCCGTCAGCCGTCACGACCATCTTGCAGCCCGCGTCGTTGATGCGGTCTATGAGCGCCTGCGTGGAGAAGCCTCCGAAGATGACGGAATGAGTCGCGCCTATGCGAGCGCAGGCCAGCATGGCAATCGCAAGCTCAGGGATGAGCGGCATGTAGAGCGCAACGCGGTCGCCTTTCGTGATGCCCGCGCGCTTCAGCACGTTACTGAACCGGCAGACCTGCGAGTGCATCTGCCCGTAGGTGAGCGTGCGCTGCTCGCCCGGCTCGCCCTCCCAGATAATCGCCGCCTTGTTGCGCCGCCATGTCTCCAGATGCCGGTCAAGACAGTTGTAAGAGATATTGAGGCGGCCCCCTACGAACCATTCGGCGTGCGGAGGCTCCCATTTGAGAACCGTGTCCCAGCGCTTGAACCAGTGAAGCTCTTCGGCCATGCGCGCCCAGAACTCTTCGGGCGCATCGTGCGCCTCAGCCCAGAGACGCTCGTACTCTTCCATAGAGCCGATGCGTGCGCTGCCTGAGAAGCCTTCGGGCGGCGGAAAGACTCGCTCCTCATGCATCACCGATTCGATATTTGGCGTTGGCTGAGACATAATCCGCAAACAACTCCCCGTAGAAATTATGACGACGCAGCGCCTTGCAGTAAGCCCTGAAAGTGTCCGAACTGAATCCCGTGCCTCTAGGATGTACCACAGAAGGTCGCTATGCGACAACGATTAGCCTGCACAAAATCTGCATGGAATATGATAAAAGAGGGGAGCGCGGAGGGCCTGCGCTTCCCCCGCGAAGTGCGGAGCAAAAGCCTTTGCGCCCCCGCGTCAAGGTTTGGCGGTCAGCAATCCGCCAACTTTTTAAGCCGCCGGGACATCTTAAACAAGTCCGGAAAGAGCCCCTCGCCTCCGGTTAAAGACCATGCCCGACCAGAAACACTATCCACTGTTTGGTTATCTGCTCTCGATTCTTCTAGTGACAGCCAGCCTTGTAATAACGCTTGTGCTCTGGCCGGAGATGCGCGAGACGCCCTTCGTGCTGCTCTTTTTCGCAGTCCTTCTGAGCGCATGGCGCGGGGGCTACGGGCCGGGGCTGGCCGCGACGGCTCTGTCGGCATTCATCAGCAAGCTCTTTCTAATACAGCCGCTACACAGCTTGAGCTTCTCAAGCCGCGCCGACTTTCTGCGGCTGCTGGTCTTCATCTTCAACTCGCTGCTCTTCGTCTGGCTCTTCTCAACGCGCAAGGCTGCGGAAGAGAAGCTCAGAAGCTCGGAAGAGAGTCTTCGTGAGCTTTTCGAGAACGCCAACGACATCATCTACGTCCACGACCTTGAGGGTAACTACACCTCAATAAACAAGGTCGGAGAGCGCATCACGGGCTACACGCGCGAAGAGGCTTTGAAGATGAATGTCACAGACGTAGTCGCGCCGGAATATCTTGAGCTGGCTCGCGGCATGCTGGCCAGCAAGCTTGCGGACGTGAAGCCTCAGACCTTCTACCAACTTGAGGTAATCACGAAGGACGGGCGGCGGGTGCCGCTTGAGATAAGCACGCAGCTCATCTACGAAGAGGGAAAGCCGGTGGGCGTGCAGGGCATCGCGCGCGACATCACGAAGCGCAAGCTGGCCGAAGAGGCTCTGCGCGAATCCGAAGAGCGCTACCGAGAGCTTTTCGAGAACGCCAACGACCTTGTCTACACTCATGACCTGAAGGGCAACTTCACTTCTCTGAATCTGGCGGGCCAGCGCATCACGGGCTACACGCTGGATGAGGCGCTGGGGCTTAACATAGCGCAGGTGGTCTTGCCCAAGTATCTAAAGACCGCGCGCGAGATGATAGAGCTCAAGTCCGAGGACGAGCTTCCCACTCGCTACGAGCTGGAAATCTTCGCCAAAGACGGGCGGCGCATCCCGCTTGAAGTAAGTACGCGCGTCATACTAAAGGGCGGCCAGCCCGTGGGCGTGCAGGGCATCGCGCGCGACATCACGGAGCGCAAGCGCACGGAAGAGACACTCAGAAGCCTCTCTCTTCTGGACGACCTGACGGGCCTTTATAACCGCAGAGGTTTTCTGGCGCTGGCAGAGCAGCAGGTGCGTCTCACGCAGCGCACAGGCCACGGCTTCACGCTGGTCTTCGCAGACCTTGACGGCCTCAAGCAGATAAACGACCGCTTGGGCCACAGGGCCGGGGACGAGGCGCTTCGAACGGTGGCGGAGATTCTGAAGAAATCGTTCCGCGAGTCGGACATAATAGCCCGCTTGAGCGGCGACGAGTTCACCATCCTAGCCCTTGAGGATTACGAAGCTCCCGCGAATCCTGCCGTCACCGCGCGCCTCTGGGAGAAGCTTGAAGAATACAAGCGGCAGGACTCGCGCCCCTTCGATTTGTCTTTGAGTGTCGGCGTGGTACATTTCGACCCTGAAAGCGGCGGCTCGCTCGAAGAGCTAATCTCGCAGGCTGACAAGGCCATGTATCAGGACAAACAGAGCAAGCGTGACAAGCAGAGCAAGAGCGACATCCATTCCGAACTCGTCCTTTAAGAATAGGGCTGTGAGCCTTCAAGCGCTCGCGCCATCTCGGTTGAAACATTTTTCCTATAAACGATGAACAGAAAGAATCCTCGACTGGCTAAATTTGCGGGGCTCGCCCTGCTGCTTCTATCACTTCTCGCGCTCGGGCTTACGGGCTCACGCGCAGGAGTTTCGGCGGAACAACAGGCGGCGTCCTCTACGGCTCCTCAGCCACAGAGAGACGAGCGGCTGTGGCGGCGCGCGCTTGAGATTCATCGCAAGGCGATTGTAGTTGACGGCCACAACGACATCACTTCGCCCATGATTGACGAAGGCTACGATTTAGGCACGCCTTCCGTGGGCAAGTATCACACGGACATTGCGCGCATGAAGCAGGGAGGCGTCACCGGGCAGTTCTTCTCAATCTATGTAGACCAGAGATTCGCCAAAGAGGGCGGCTCCGCGCGGCGAGCTATGGACATGATTGACAGCGTCTATCGCCTGTCGGAGCGCTACCCGAACGATTTCATCATGGCGGCCTCCACGGCCGAGATACGCCGCGCCAAGCGACAGAAGAGAATCGCCGCGCTCATGGGCATCGAAGGCGGCCACGCCATAGAAAACTCTCTGGCGGCCCTGCGCGACTTCTATCGTCTGGGGATACGCTACATGACGTTGACGCACAACAACACGAACGACTGGGCTGATTCCTGCTGCGACACTTCGCGCCACAACGGGTTGTCGGACTTCGGGCGGGAGGTCGTGCGCGAGATGAACAGGCTGGGAATGTTCGTGGACATCTCGCACGTTTCGGACAAAACGATGTCGGACGTGCTGGATGTCTCGACCGCGCCCGTCATTGCCTCTCACTCTTCGGCGCGTGCGCTTGCGAATCATCGCCGCAACATCCCGGACGAGCTGCTGCGCCGCATAGCAAAAAACGGCGGCGTGGTGATGGTCAACTTCTATCCCGGCTTCATAGACCAGAAGGTGATTGATGCGGCAGCCGAGCGAAACGCGAGGCTCAAGCCGCAGCTTGATGCCCTGAACGAGCAGTACAAGGAGAATCCAACTCGCCTGCGCGAAGAGCGCGACAAGCTGCTCGCGGCCAACCCTCTGCCCGTGACGCCGCTCTCCGTCCTGATTGACCACATAGACCACATAGCCAAAGTCGCAGGCATAGACCATGTCGGCCTCGGCTCGGACTTTGACGGCGTGCCCAGCCTGCCGGAAGGCATGCAGGACGTGGCGCAACTGCCGAACATAACTTACGAGCTGCTCAGGCGCGGCTATAGCGAGCAGGATATACGAAAGGTGCTGGGGGAAAATCTAATGCGCGCCTTCGCACAGGCCGAAGAGGTTGCGCGCCGTTCGAGCCGCACCATTAGCGGCGAAGGCAGCCAGCGAAGACTTGAGATAAAGAAGCAGTAACGTCCCCGGCTAAGACAAGGCTCTTTCAGGGAAGCGAGCTAAAGAAAGCGCATAGCGCGGTCAAGTGACTACGTCATGCGCTTTCTGTTGCCGGATAAAAAAATTGAGCGACACGAAAACCGCGCTTAGCGATTCTGTCCGCCCTCATTGCCTTGCTTTGACCCACCGCTCTGTTGAGAGCCGCTCTGCTGCGAGCTTCCCTGCTGGTTGTTCTGCTGTGATGAGCCTTGAGCGCCCTGTCCGGTCTGGCCCTGCGGTTGATTACCCTGCGGCTGATTGCCTTGCGGTTGATTGCCTTGAGGCTGGTTGCCCTGCTGCTGAGCGTTGGTTCCGCCGCCTGCCTGAGCATCAGCGCCTGCGCTCGCGCCCTGTGCCTGACCCTTATTCTGATTCTGTTGGTCTGCCATCAAAAAAACTCCTCCCTTTCAGTTCTCAGTCCAAAGTGAAGCCACGACTCTGAGGAAAGCCTCAACCCGTAGCTCCTTAGTACGTTCCCCTTGTTCTTCCGGTCATATATAATCAACCGCCATGCCGCGCCCCGTCTCTGTCCAAAGCCCCTGTTTTCCTTAGAAATTTGCAAGCCTTTAAGCAAAAGGCGCGCATGACTCGCACAAAATTTATACACTCCGTAAAGATTCATACACCCCGAGGCCGATTTCCCGTTCGTTAGCCCTTGAATCCTTATCCCGCCCGGAGCGCACCCGGCCGCGCGCGCATGTTATAATGTCGTCTTCCAAGATGAGCCCGGCAGGAATCTACATACACATCCCTTTCTGTAGAGCGCGCTGCTCCTACTGCGATTTCGCCACGGGAACTTACAGTGCGCCTCTGGCGGAGCGCTACGTTCACGCCCTGACGCATGAGATAAGAGCATTCCCGGCGCTTGAGAATGAAGCGCACGAGGCCGACACAATCTACTTCGGCGGCGGCACGCCGTCCCTGCTTTCGCCTGCACAGGTCGAGACTATTCTTGAAGCTGTACACGAGCGCTTTCGCATCTCGCAGGGCGCGGAAGTGACTATGGAGATGAATCCGGGCACGCTTACGCCTGAAAGCTTGCGCGAGTTCCGGCGCTTGGGCGTCACGCGCGCAAGCTTCGGCGCGCAGACCTTCGATGATGCGGAGCTTCGCCAGCTTGGGCGCACACACACGGCCGAAGACGTGCGCCTCACAATCAACTACCTGCGTGAGGCGGGATTCGATAACGTAAGCTTCGACCTGATTGCGGGCTTGCCGCGCCAGACGCTTCAGCAGTGGTCGCGCAATCTTGACGAAGCATTGAAGCTAAGGCCCGAACATCTCTCCTTTTATCTGCTGGAAGTTCACGAGGGCACGCCGCTCGCAGACCAGATAAGACAGGGGCGGCTGCCTTTGCCCGACGACGACCTTGCCGCAGAGATGTACCGGCTGATGCTGCACGAAGCATCAAGCGCGGGATACGGTCATTATGAGATTTCGAATCTCTCGCTTCCGGGCTTCGAGTCGCGTCACAACTCCAAATACTGGCTGGGCCATCCGACATACGGCTTCGGTTGTTCCGCTCACTCTTATGACGGCGCGCGTCGCAGGTGGTCTAACGAGCGAGACGCCGCGCGCTACACTGCGCTGATTGAAGAGGGGCTGAGCCCCCTTGTCGAATCGTTGGAGCTGAGCCAAGAGGACGCGCAGGCCGAAGCGGTCTTTCTGGGCCTCAGACTGCTGCGCGGCATAGACTTGCGCGAGCACCTTGCGCGCTTCGGCGTTGATTTACGTAAAGAGAGGGCCGACGACCTATCGCGTCTTGAGGAAGCTGGGTTGATAGAGATGACAGGCGACCTCCTGAAGCTGACTCGCACGGGCGCGCTCCTTTCGAATGAAGTATTCGCCGCGTTCGTTTGAGCTATCCTTATTAACCTGAAAGCTGATTGCCGGTTGCTATTATGATTGATTTACGAAGCGATACCGTGACCAGACCCACACCCGCCATGCGGCGGGCCATGATGGATGCGGAAGTTGGCGACGACGTGTACGGCGAAGACCCTACTGTCAACCGCTTGCAGGAGCGGGCGGCTGAAATCTTCGACAAAGAGGCCGCGCTCTTTGTGCCGACGGGCTCCATGGGGAACCAGATTGCCGTCAAGCTTCACACGCGCCCCGGCACGGAAGTCATCATAGAAGAGCGCGGGCACATCTACAATTTCGAGATGGCGGCGATGTCCGCAGTCTCCGGAGCGCTCGCGCGTCCCGTTAAGAGCGGCGACGGAAGCGGCATCCTCGCGTGGGAAGATATAGAAGGAGCGCTGCACACGGCCTCTGCTTATTACGTCGCGCCGACGGGGATGCTTGCGCTTGAGAATTCGCACAACCTGGCGGGCGGGACTCTGATGACCGCAGAGAGAACGGAAGAGATTTGCGAGCGCGCTCACTCGCTCAAGATTCCAGTGCATCTGGACGGCGCGCGAATCTTCAACGCGAGCTGCGCGCTTGAGTCTCCAGTGGCGGAGCTTGCGCGGCCCGTTGATTCCGTGATGTTCTGTCTTTCAAAAGCGCTCGGCGCGCCCGTTGGCTCCATGCTCCTTGGCACGCGCGCCTTCATAGACGAGGCCAGATGCTGGCGCAAGCTTCTGGGCGGCGGCATGCGACAGGCTGGAGTTCTCGCGGCCGCAGGCTTGGTCGCGCTGGAAGAGACGCCGCAACGATTACCCGAAGACCACGAGAATGCAAAGCGGCTCGCGCTGGGGCTTGCAGAACTGCCCGGCGTGGCGATTGACCCCGAACGCGTAGTCACCAACATAGTCCTCTTCGACATCTCCGAAACGGGAAAGACGGCTGACGAGATTTGCGAGCGGCTTAAGGCGTCGGGCGTGCTGGCTTCCGGCTTCGGCTCGTCAATTCGCATGGTCACGCACTATGATGTCTCAAGCGAAGATATAGACAAGGCGCTTCGGGCGATAAAGAAAAGTCTAAACTCCGGTACTTAAATAAAAGGGATGATAATCGCAATAGACGGCCCGTCGGGTGCGGGCAAATCAACGCTGGGGCGCATGATTGCGCGCGAGTTGGGCTACCTGTACATTGACACGGGCGCTATGTACAGGGCCGTCGCGTTAGCCGTCATCGAATCGAAGGTCGGCTTAAACGACGCGCAAAGAGTGGTGGCCGTCGCAGAAGGCGCGGACATCAAGCTGGAAGGCGACCCCGACTCGCTGCGCGTCAGTCTGAACGGGCGGGACATCTCGGAAGAGATTAGGACGGAAGAGGTCAGCCACGCGGCCTCAGTCATCTCCACCATCCCGGAGGTGCGGCGCACGCTGGTCGAGCGCCAGCGCAAGATGGGCCGTCGCGGGCGGGTCGTGCTCGACGGGCGAGACATAGGCACCGTGGTCTTTCCCGACGCGGACATAAAATTCTTTCTGACTGCTCAGCCGCAGGAGCGAGCCTCGCGCCGCTTCAGGGAAGACCGTCTGAGGGAACGCGATGTGACCTTTGAAGAGACGCTCACGGACATCACCACGCGCGACCAGAGAGACTCTACGCGCGAGGATTCGCCATTAGCCATCGCGGACAACGCAGTCGTCATAGACTCCACAGACCTCTCCATAGAGGAAGTCGCAGAGCGCATGCTCAGTGTCATACGCGAGAGGGAGTCGGGCAAGCAAACACACGCAACTTAAGAGCAGAGCTAAGAGCAGAGCTTGGTAATGCTCTGACCAAAGGAGAGAATCATGAGATTGCCGCGCTCCTACTTCAAGATTGAGGCCGTCTGGATTCTTGCGCTCACGCTCGCGCCCGTCCTCGTCGGCCTCTTAATCGTTCTGCTCGTGCGCGCCTTACGCTAATCTTCAACGCTTCAAGGCTTCAGGACAGCTATCGAAATCCATGAGAAAGGTTCTGGTAATCGGGCCGGGCGGCGCGGGCAAGTCTACGCTGGCCAGACGATTGGGCTCGCTGCTTAAGATAGAAATCCTGCATCTGGACAAATTCTACTGGCACGCCGGATGGGTCGAGACGCCTAAGCCCGAGTGGCGAGAAACCGTCGAAGAGATGCTCAAAGGCGACGCGTGGATTATGGACGGGAATTACTCAGGCACTCTTGACATGAGAGTTCGGGCGTGTGACACGGTGATATTTCTGGACATGCCTCGCACCGTCTGCCTCTGGCGAGTGTTCAAGCGAGCGCTCATGTATCGCAAGAAGAGCAGGCCGGACATGGCCGAAGGCTGCCCGGAAAGATTGACGTTGGAATTCATCCTGTGGATTTGGAATTACCCGCGCCGCACGCGGCTTAAGATAGTCAGGATGCTTGAAGCGAATCGCGTAGAAAAGAGAATCATCTGGCTGCGCTCTCAAGCCGAGGTGGAAAGATTTCTGGCGTCGTATGCAGAGGCCAACGACCGGAGCGATTCTCACTTGAGCCTATCTTAAGTTGCTATTCACTGCAAAAGCCTTACCCGACAAGTGCAAAAGTTACATGCCATTTCGAGCAAACAGGATTTCTGCCCGAAAAGTCTCTAACGGTAGGAATGTTTAGGCTTCTTCGGGAGCTTAGAGGGTAGTTCAAGCTCATCATCTACTAATATTTCCATGCAGATACCCGCCACGCGAGCGTATTGTAAGAGAATTTGCAATGGCGGTTCGCGGTTTCCTGACTCATATCCCGAAATTTGATGGTACGTAATGAAGTCTTCGGCTTCTAGTCTTCTAAGCATCTCACTCTGAGAAAGTTCAAGCGCGAGCCTAATCTGCCGTAGCTTTTCGCCAAGTCGCTCAGGCTTCCGACGTGGGTTGCCCATCAGGAGTACCCTCCTGATAAGCAAACTTCTACAAAATTTCTCTTGCTTATATTAGCAGTTGCTAATAGAATACAGCCACTCAACTTGTTCGCCGTGAGTATGAACCTTTCATGCTCAACGGCGATGCTCATTACTCAAAGTTGAGGTGGAAGCAGCGCATAGGCCGTTGCCCTAATTTTCAAAGACTAGAACTCTCTGATGATAGCAAAGAGGACTTGATTAGCTAAAGATTGAAAAGAGGAAGCGAGGAGATGGCGCTGCTCACTCCCCCTTTTGGCCGTACAGCCTGTAATGATGAGGTGCTTGTCTGTGCGGTCAGGGGCAGGGTCGTCTGTGTGTAGCTTGGGAGAGCGGTCACGGGCGACCTTGTTCTATGTATAGGACTCTTGTGGCAGAAATCTTCAGGCAAGGCTTACCGCAGAGGAAAGCGCAGAGAGTTTTTCAAATTAGGACACGACCCATCTTGTCCGTCTCTGTTAATTTCTTCGCGGATTTAGTAAGTTACGTTCATGTTCACGGGCATCATAGAAGAGCTTGGCAGCGTGCGAAGCGTGGAGAAGCGTGGCGAGGGCGCGCGTCTTGTCATAGAAGCGCGCACGGTCACAATCGGCACGAACGAAGGCGACTCAATCTCGGTCAACGGCGTCTGTCTGACGGCGATTGATGTCAGGCCGGACTCGTTCGCTGCTGACGGCTCGGCAGAAACCTTGCAGCGCTCTACGCTCGCTCAGTTGCGCGCAGGCTCTCCCGTCAATCTTGAGCGCGCCGTCACGCCAGCCACGCGGCTGGGCGGACACCTTGTTCAGGGCCACGTGGATGCTCGCGGGCGCTTTCTGTCGGCCACCGAGCACGGCGGCTCATGGACTGTTCGCATCAGTTACCCGCGCGAGATGGCGCGCTATCTTGTCTTCAAGGGCTCGGTCGCGGTCGAAGGCATCAGCCTGACGGTCGCCGCTTTGACCAAAGAGTATTTCGAGATAGCCGTTATTCCAAAGACATGGGCCGTGACGAACCTGTCGCACCTGCGGTCGGGCATGGAAGTCAATCTTGAGGCGGACATCATAGCCAAGTACGTCGAGCGGATTTTGACTGCGCGCAGCGAGACACAGGCCGAGAGCGCTTCAAAGCTCACCCTTGAGAGGCTGGCCGAGCTGGGTTACGAATAATAACCTTTATCATCCTGATACAACCTCACCTTCGGACAACTATCCGGCACGCGCGATGAATCTTACGCTCGCCACACACTGAGAGCGCGCGAACGACCGCGCATCTACTAAAATGGATATCATCCGAACGGACTTCGGACTTAAGCCTTCGTGTGATTGCCGCGTGAGCTTGGGCCATTACATTTTCTCGTGAGGAATACAAGAATGAAGAAAGCTCTTCCCCTTCTGCTCATCCTCTGCACAGCCGCTTCGGCGTTTCCTTTGCAACAAAGGGCCGCGCGCTCCACAGACCTGAATGCGCTGGTCGCAACCGAGCGTGCTTTCTCACGCGCGGCTGCCGAGCGGGGCACGCGTGACGCATTTCTGGCCTTCATGGCTGACGACAGCATAGTCTTCGCTCCCGGCCCGGTTAACGGTAAAAAGAGCTGGGAGCCAAGACCGAAGCGCCCCGGTCTTCTCTCTTGGGAGCCAAGCTACGCGGACATCTCTGCTGCGGGCGACATGGGCTACGACATGGGGCCGTGGGAGTTCCGTCCAGACGGGGCCGGTAGCAAGCCCGCCGCTTTCGGCAACTTCATGACCATCTGGAAAAAGCAGCCGGACGGCTCCTTCAAGTTTGCGCTGGACTTAGGCATCAGCAACCCGCAGCCCGCCTCCGCGCAGCCGCTCTCCTTCTCTAACGTCAAATCAAAAGCCGCGAAGAACGCTTCTGAAACGGATATGCAGGCAGGCCGCAGCAGCATCCTTGAGATGGAGCGCGAATTCTCTAAGGCTTCTGTGGATAAGGGAACGCTCAAGGCTTATCTCTCATACATGGCCGACGACGTGCGGCTCCTGCACGAAGGCAAGTTTCCATTCATAGGCAGGCAGGCTGCACAGAGCGCCCTCGAAGCCATGACCGGAAAGCTTAGCTGGCAGCCGGAAAGCTCGGACATCTCGCGCTCGCTTGATTTGGCCTATACCTACGGCGCTTATGATTTGAGAGCGGCGGACGGCAACGGGAACGAAAACGGCTACTACGTTCACATCTGGAAGAGACAATCGGACGGCCACTGGAAGCTCGTCATGGAAGTCCTCAACCCGCTCCCGAAGAAAACTTAAACGCGTCGTTCACCGCCGCAGGCGCAGGGAGACGCCGGGGGGCGCGCTACAGAGTTGAATCTTTACTCTGCGCCCCCCGGTGTCTCCTTGCGCCTGCGGCGATGAATTTTTTGAAAATGTCTCACTACTCCGCATTATTCCGAGTCGCAAAATTGAGGGCTTTCGGGTAACATAGAACCGTTACTGCTACTCTCCCGACAGTCGAGTGAAAACAAAGATGCCTTTTGCTTCCATCGAAGAGGCCGCCCGTGACATTCGAGAAGGCCGAATGGTCATCATCGTTGATGACGAAGACCGCGAGAATGAGGGCGACCTAGTCTGCGCCGCAGAGAAAATCACGCCTGAGATTATCAATTTCATGGCGACGCACGCGCGCGGGCTAATCTGCATGCCCCTGACGGAAGAGCGCTGCGACGAGCTTCACCTGACGATGCAGGTGGCCGACAACACCTCTTTTCTGGGCACGGCCTTCACCGTCTCGATTGAGGCCAGACGCGGCGTGACGACCGGAATCTCGGCGGCGGACAGAGCTACCACCGTCCTGACTGCCGTTGACCCCAAGACGCGGCCTCAGGATTTGGCGCGTCCCGGCCACGTCTTCCCGCTTCGAGCGCGTAAGGGCGGCGTGCTGGTGCGTCCCGGACAGACAGAGGCTTCCGTGGATTTGGCACGCATCGCGGGGCTTTATCCTGCGGGCGTCATCTGCGAAATCATGAACCCGGACGGCACTATGGCTCGCATGCCCGAACTGGAGGCGTTCGCCGCCAAGCACGATTTGAAGATTATCTCGGTGGCAGAGCTTGTACGCTACCGCATACGCAAGGAAGTGCTGGTCAGGCGCGTGGCCGAAACCGAGATGCCTACCGTTTACGGTCGCTTCCGCGCCATAGCTTTCGAGAACGTAGTCAACGGCGAAGTGCATGTGGCCATGGTCATGGGCGATGTTACAGGCGAGGAGCCCGTGCTGGTACGTGTTCACACGGAGAACGTGACCTTCGCCATGTTCGGCTCGCTGGTTGGCGACACGGGCTTTCAGCTTCACACGGCGCTCGAGAAAATCGCCGCCGCAGGTCGCGGCGTAGTACTTTACCTGAGGCAGCGCGAGCACAACCTTGACTTGGTGCACCAGTTGCGGACTTACCAGTTGATGCAGGAGCGCGGCCTGAGCCAACATGAAGCCAGCCTTGAGACGGGCTACGGCACGAGCCGCGATTACGGCGTAGGCGCGCAGATTCTTCATGAGCTTGGCCTGAGCCGCATAGTGCTGCTGACGAACCACCCCCCGAAGGTCGCGGCGCTCGAAGGCTTTGACCTTGAAGTTGTCGGTAATCTTCCCTTGGGCTCTCCCGCCGGGGAAGAAAGAAAAACAGTGACAAGTGACGAGTGACAAAGACAGTTTTAAGTTTTCAGTAAAAGCAAGCCGCGTCTTCTCGCTGATAACTGAGAACTCAAAACTGAAAACTGTTCTTCTCTCCCGTTAATTCCATAGAGCCTGCGAGCCGTCCCTGTTTCACGTCTCGCATCTCCTTTCTTATGCCAGTTGATGATCGCAACGACGCGCCCCGTGAAGGTCGTCCCCCGGAAGGGGATGAGCCTCTAACTCCGGCAGCCGAGCCCATAGCAGAGGCGGAGGCGGGCGAACCCGCGCCCGTCACGCCGCAGGCACGAAGGCGGCGATGGGTGACTCGCCGCAACGCCGTCATCCTGACAATCTCGCTCGCCGTCATAGCCGTCGGACTGATTCTGATAGCCTTTCTGGCTTACAGAACCGGCTACGTTGACCGCTACATAGCGCGGCAGATTAAAGACACCTTCGCCCAGTACGGCATCCGCGCAGAGATTAAAGAGTTTCACACTTCGGGCACTCGCAACGTCGTGATGAATGACGTTGAGCTTTATGACGCGACGACGAACGAGCGCCTCGGCAGGATTGATAAGCTCACGGCCGAAGTTCGCATAGAAGACCTGTATGCCCTGAACCTGCGCCGCAACATCAACCTGAGAAAGCTGACGATAGACGGCGTCGAGGTCTGGGTCAGATTCGATGAGCAGGGCAACTCGAACTTTGGCAACTTAAAGTTGCCGCCTCCCGACCCGAACCGGCGCATTCTCTTCTCTTACTCGACGGCTCAGATTCAGATTAACAACGGCGTCGTTCACTACGGCGACGAGCGGCACGACATTTCGGGCGAGGCGCGCAATCTGGTGGCGACGATTCAGCCCGATGACCTGAACGCTCCGGCCGAAAGCTGGATGAACACGGTCAACTTATCCGTCACCAACTCGACCTTCGTCTACGACGGGCGGCCCGTCAACAACATAGACATCTCTGCGCGAGCGCGCGTCAACCAGACCCGCGCGGAGATTCAGGAGCTTATTCTGCGCTCGCCTCTGGCCGAGGCGCGCATGACGGGCGTGATGGATGACTGGCGCAACCTGCGCTACAACTTGCAGGTCACTTCGACGGTTGATTTGACGCAAGCCTCGGACATACTCCAGCCCGACACGGCGCTTCGCGGCGTGGGCAACTTCGCGGGCACAATCAACGGCGAAGGCTCTCGCTACACCGTTGAGGGCGAGATTAAATCGGACGCCATGGCTGCCGACGGCGTGCGCGTGCAGTCGCTCCAGCTTACCGCCAAGGGAACGGGCGAAGGCTCAGCCTACGACGTGCAGGGCCGGGCGGTCGCAGAGCTTTTGACGGCTGGCGATTTTCAGTTGAACACGGTTCAGGTGGCTGGCGGAGTCGTAGGCACTGGCACGGACTTTCGCTGGCTTGGTGATTTGCGCGCAGCAGCCGCGCGTTATCAAGGCACTTCAATCGCCGGACTGATATTGAGCGACACCGTCGCTGAGATGCGCGAAGGCGTCCTGACGGCTAGAGCGGCCCGCGCATCGGCAGGCAGCATCAACACCAGTGATGCGCGCATAAACGGAGCGCAGGCTTCGGACGTTCGCGTGCGCAGCGAGAACGGCGTGACGACCGCCACGGCCGGAACTGTTCAGGCGGGCACGGTCAACGCGCAGGGCGCGCAGATTCAGGGCCTCACGGCAAACGGCGTGGACGTAGTTGACAGAGACGGCTCCATGAACGTCGCCGTGAGCCAGTTGCGCATAGGCGGCGTGCGCGCTTCCGGCGCAACCATCGGAAGCCTCAACATAGCCGGAGTTCGTCTCTCAATTCGCGGCGGGCGCGTCGAAGGCACTAGCGGCGACATCAACGCGGGAAACGTTCAGGTGGCTTCGAGTAAAGATTTTGAGGGCGGCACGATTCGTGACGTGCGGCTGGCCCGCCCCGTTTTCGTGCTTGAGCCTTCGGGCCGTTACAGAGCGAGCGCGGATTTAAGTCTTGGCGGCGGCGTGCTGGCAAGCGTCCAGTTGGGCGCGGCTCGCGCGGCCTTGACGGCCTCCAACAATCAGGTGGAGCTGCGTAACTTCAACGCGCAGGTTCTGAATGGAAGCGCGAGCGGTAATGCCGTCATCAACACGGCTCGCGGCGCGTCCCGCGTCACGGCCACCTTCAGCGACTTGGACGTGAACCAGCTACTCGCGCTCACGGCCAAGCGGAACGTCCCCGTTTCAGGCAAGGCTACGGGCACGGCCGACCTCACGTTTCGCGGCACGGACATCAAGAACACTGCTACGGGAAATCTTCGCGCGGACTTTACGGGCGAAACCGGCACAGCCGCCACGGGGACGAACCCACTGACCGGCACAATCGCGCTCAACGCCGCGAGCGGGCTCTTCCAGATAGAGAGCGCAAACCTTCGCACGCAGTCTTCAGAGATAAACGCGCGGGGCCGCTTTTCATTCGCGCGCGACGAATCCGATTTAGCGCTCGACCTCAACTCGTCCGACGCGGCGGAGCTTCAAAGCGTCATAGCATCAACGGGCCTGCTGCCTACGCTCGAAGAGCAGCTCAACACCTACAACGTGGCGCTCGACGGGCGGCTCACCTTTAACGGGACTGTGCGCGGGCGGCTCGATAACCCGAGCGTGGAGGGGCGCGCATCGCTCGAAACTCTGATTGTCAACGGGCGAACTCTGGGCACGCTCACAGCCGCGCTCAACATGACGCCGACCGAGATAAACGTCACCGAAGGCAGGCTTGTAGAGCGTGACGGCGGCGGTCTTCAGTTCACTTTGAACGCGCCGCGCGAAGGCCAGAACAACATCTCCATTGATGCCACGCTCGACCGGGCCAACGCGGGCAACCTGCTCGCGGCTTTCCAGTCCGGCGGCAGCAGTATCGCGGGGACTCCTGCCACGCCTTCGCAGCTCAGCAGCCTAGAGGCGGACGTTTCGGGCCGCATAAGAATCGCAGGCTTCCCGGACGCTATGACCGGCGAAGCCAACCTGCGCGTAGGGCCGGGCTACGTGAGCGGCGAGCATTTTGATTCCATAGTGGCGCAGGCCACCTTCGCAGGCTCAAAGGTGAACCTGAGCCGCGTGGACGCGCGCTTTGACGCCGGGACGATTGTAGCCAACGGCAACTACGACACGCGCACAAGGGAGTTCGACCTCACTGCCAACGGCACAGCCATTCAGCTTAGCCGCCTTTCCGCGTTTGCCGGAAGGACGGGCGGCGTGCCGAAGTTGACCGGGACTGCCGACATCAACGCGCGAGCCACTGGAATCTTCACGGACTTTTCCACCTATCAGGTAACGATTGACGGCAAGGGCCAGAACGTCACCATCAACGGGCGCGAGGCCGGAGAGCTTTCGCTCGTGGGGCGCACGGAGAACCGGCTGTTCAATCTGAGTCTGAGGACGGGAATCCTTGGACAGCCGCAGGTCATCACGGCGAGCGTGGATTTGAGCAACCGGCTGCTTCCGGCGAAGATTGAGACTAACTTTGACAACGCGGATTTGACGGGGCTGTTCGCGGCGCTCCTGCCGCCGGGCACGAACGTCACTGTGGCTGGCCGCGCCACGGGCCGACTGAGCGCGGAAGGCAACCTGTTTGATGAGGATGAAGGAGCGTTCTCTTTTAGAGGACTGCGGGGCACGGCCAGCTTCACGAACCTGATGGTTCAGGTGGAGGACGTTCAGCTCTCAGCCGTCTCGCCGCTTCTGGTTCAGTTCTCAGGCGACGAAATCTTTTTCGAGCGGACGCAGTTCACAGGCACCGGGACGAACGTGCTATTCGGCGGCACGCTCGCCGTAGGCCCCGGAGGCCGCCAGAACCTCTCCGTCAACGGCCAGCTTAACCTTCGCGTCCTGAACGGCCTTTCGCCCGACTTCTTCCTAGCGGGGACTGCGGACGTTCGCGTGCAGGTCGGGGGAACCTTTGAAGAGCCGCGACTGAACGGCACGGCATCGGTCGCGGGCGCGTCTCTCTCGGCGCTCATCACAGACCAGCGCCTACAGATGTCCAACATAGAGGGCCGGGTCATCTTCAACTCCAACTTTGCCCAGATAAGCTCTCTGACGGGAACGCTCGGCGGAGGCCGCGTCAGCATCACTGGCGGCGCGCAGCTTGCGGGCTACATGCCTTCGCGCTTCCGCTTCAGCGTGCACGGCGACCAAGTGACTGTGCCGTATCCCGAGGGCTTCAGGACGACGGCCGACGCAGACCTTGAGATAAACGGCTCGCGCGCGGCCAATTCGGGCGTGATTACGACCTTCATCTCCGGCCCTGTCACCCTGCGCCGCGCAGAGTACACGGAAGACATAGACATCGCTGATTTAATCAACCAGCGCCGCGAGGCGTCCCTGACTGAAGGCGGAGGCGACGGGGCGCTCGCCGCCACTACGCAGTTGGATTTGAGAATTGAAGGGCGCGATGCTCTGGTCGTGCGCAACAACCTAGCAGACGTAGTAGGCTCCGTCTCGCTCAGAGTGACGGGCGCGGTCGAAGACCCGATTGTGGCTGGACGCATCTCGGCTTCGCGCGGCACGCTCAACTTCCGCCGCCAGCGCTACGAGGTGACGCGCGGCTTCATAGACCTTCCGGCGCAGCGCGATGCAGACCCGATTCTGAACATTCAGGCGGAGGCGGAGGTTCGCGGTTATAGAGTGATAGCGGATTTGACAGGGCCGCTCTCGCAGCCTTCGGCCACGGTGAGAAGTGACCCGGCGCTGCCGCAGGTTGACGTGGTCGCGCTTATCTTGACGGGCGAGCTTTCGCAGGAAGGCACAGGCACTTCCGTTCTGGCGCAGAGCGGCGTAGGCACGGCTGCGAGCCTGCTTGCGAACACGATTATCAACGAGCCTCTGAGGCGCGCCACCAGCAAGCTTTACGGCCTGAGCCTTGAGCTTGACCCGTTGGTGGCGGGAAGAGGCGGCGCGAGCCCCACGGCCCGACTCAGAGTGACGCAGCCGATTAGCAGAGAGCTGTCGGTCACCTATTCGACCAACGTGACCTCGGATCAGAATCAGGTCATAGCCGTCGAGTACAGAGTCTCGGACAGGCTCTCTTTCGTGGCCCAGTACGAGCAGGGCTCCGCCAACGGTTTCAGCTCTCGCAACGACAACTTCAGTTTTGAGATTCGTTTCCGCAAACGATTTTGATTAACAGCAGTCAGTCGTCAGCCGTCGGCAGTCAGCCTGAGAAAAAGCTGGCTGCCGGTAGCTGAAAGCTGATGGCTTTGTAGAGCATAAGGTTGAGGCTTCGCATCTTCGTTCTGAATATCCTGACGCTGGCGGCTCTCCTGATAGCCGCAGGCGGCGGTCTGTCCGCTCACGCCGCGCCCGATGTAGGCGATTATGACGGGCGCATAGTGGCGGCCGTAGAGGTTCTGATAGAAGGCTCTCCGCCGGATGCTGCGGCGCAGGCGGAGTTCGCGTCCGTCCTGAGCGTAAGGGTCGGAGACGAGTATCAGGCCGTGCGCGCGCGCGAGTCGCTCAAGGCTCTGTTTGATTCCGGCATGGTCGCTTCCGCGCGCGTGGAAATCTTTGAAGCGGGCGGAGCGCGCGCTCCGCAGGCGGGCGGCGCTGCTACGGAGTCGCGCGGCGGGCCTATTCGCGTGCGCTTCGTCGTTCGTCGCGCGACGCGCGTGAGCGAGATAGTCATAGACTTAGGTGTCGTGCCGCCCGGCGCGCCCGTCTCCGAAGACGAGATGCGCGCCCGCCTGAACATGCTTGAGCCGGGCTCGCGCCTCTCCGAATCCACAATCAGAACGAACGCAGACCTGATTCAGGCTTACCTGCGTGACCGTGGCTTCGTGCGCGCCGAGGTGGACGCGCAGACACAAGCCGACACGCGCGACCGGACGGGCACACGCGTCATACTGACTTTCAACATTCGTCTGGGCGAGCAGGCTCGGGTCAACGCGCCCGTTTACAGGATTGACGGGTTCGACATGACGCCCGTGCTGCCCACGCTCAAGCTTCAGCAGAACTCTCCCTTTACCAGACAGGCGCTCGCCGACGACGTGAACCGCATTCGTCAGGCCATCATTGCGAAAGACTTTCTGGCTCCGTCCATCGAGACTCGCCCGATTTACAACCCGCAGACCAATCGCTTCGACATCACTTTTACGGGCGGCGTAGGCCCGCGCGTGGATGTGCTGGTTCGCGGCTACGAATTGAGAGAGAAGCGGCAGCGAGAGCTTCTGCCCGTGCGCCGCGAAGGCACCATTGACCTCGGAGCTATCGAGGAAGGCGCGCGTCGTCTTCGCAACCGCATACAGGAGTCCGGCTACTTCTTCGGGCAGGTCACGCCCGTCTGCACGGTCACGCCGCCCACGCCCGCCACGACTCCGAACGGCACCAACGAGACATGCCAGAACCTGAACCCGGAAGAGCTGACGGGCCGTACCGTTCAGATAGTCTACGACGTGGAGCTTGGCCGCCGCTTCAAGCTGACGGACATTCGCCTGACGGGAACCGACAAGCTGACGATTGAAGAACTCCAGCCTGATTTGAGGACGCAGAAGGCTTCGGCGCTCGGCTTCATCCCTCTGCTCGGATACGGGCGCGGCTACACGAGCCGCGAGCTTCTGTCGCAGGACGAAAGGATGATAGAAGCTCGCATGCGCGACCTCGGCTATCGCCGCGCGGACGTGGAAGTCCGTCAGGCGGCCTCTCTGGACGGCGAGAATCTAATCATCACCTTCGTCGTGCGCGAAGGCCCTTTGACGCGCGTGGCGGGCGTTGAGGTGCGCGGCAACAAAATCTACACGGAGGCGCAGGTGCGCGACCGTTTGCAGTGGACTATTCTGGACGGCCCATTCTCGCGCTCGGCCTCGCGCGCCGACGCAGACCGCATCGCCAGCCTCTACGCCACCGAAGGCTACATCAACGCGCAGGTGGACTTCTCCATTGTAGAGCTGCCGCGAAAAATCATCTCCGAGCAGGTTTACGAAGAACAGGTAAAGGTCGTCTACACGATTACGAAAGAGGGCGACAAGGTCTTCATCGCCAGCATTCGCGTCAACGGCAACGTCCTGACCAAGAAGGAAGCGATACTGAACGCCATCCCGCTCTTTGAGAACGAAGTGCTGCGGCTGGACAAGCTCACCGAAAGCGAGCGCATACTTTATCAAACAGACGCTTTCCGGCAGGTCATCATCACCACAGAGCCTGCGGGTGAAACGGCTTCCGGCTTTAAGAAGTACGACGTAATCATAGACGTGGAGGAGCTGAAGCCGCGCATACGCGAGTTCGGCGGAGGCTATTCCACGGACAACGGGCCGCTCGGGTTCTTCGACATACGAAACGTAAATCTCTTCGGAGAACTGAAGCAGGGGGCTGCGCGTGCGCGCTTCAGCCGTCGCCAGCAGCTTCTGCGGCTGGAATACTTCGACCCGCGCTTTCGTCGTTACGGCGACAACCAGTTCATGCCGCTCGCAATCTCCGCACAGTATCAGAGGGATTCGAGCATCACGCGCTTTTTCCGCTCAAGAATTGACCGGGGCAATCAAGGCATAGTGCAGCGTCTGGACGAAGAGGGAAATCCCATCAACGAGTTTGGTGAGAGGGTGGGCGAGCCGACCATCAACCGCTTCACCTTCAACCTTGAGACGCAGCGCGTGCTCGACCGGGATACGCGAAGCATAATCTTCGTGCGCTACAACTATGAGGACGTGCGCCTCTACAACATAGAGAGCCTGCTGCTTCAGCCCATACTGCAACCAGACCGCGCGATTCGCCTCTCGCGCTTCGGCGTCGCGTTCGTGCGCGACACGCGCGAAAAGTGCGACGCGAACAACTCGCGCCTGCTGCAACAGAGCCGCCAGCCGGGAACGGCTACGAGCGCGCGTTGCGAGTACTCTGCGACGGACGCGACCAACGGAGACTTTCTCACTGTAGATTACAGCCTCGCGCTCAGACAGCTAGGCAGCAGCCTCTCCTTCAATAAGTTCTTCGGCAACTACCGGCGCTATTATCGCGTGCAGAAGGCGCGCGGGACTGTGCTGGCCGCGAACGTCACGCTCGGCGTGGCCAACGTCTTTAACCCGTCAGACCGTAACGACGACGGCGTGATAGACGACACGGACAGGACGCTTCCCATCAGCGAGAGATTCTTTTCGGGCGGCTCCACGACCTTGCGCGGCTTCGGTTATGAAGAGGCTGGCCCGCGCGAAACCATCGTCCCCGTGGGGCAGTTCCGCAACCGGGAGGGCGAGCCTGTAGAGATAAATCCGTTCCTTGTGCCGACGGGCGGAAACGCCGTCGCGGTCGTCAATCTGGAGGCGCGCATCCCGCTCCTGAACAGCTTTCAGATTGTGCCCTTCTATGACGGCGGCAACGTCTTTCGCTTCGCCAGCGAGCTATTCGGACGCAAGCGGCCCGAAGAGCAATTCTTAAACGAGAGTGAGCGCATCAGGCGTTCGAACCTACGCTCCAACTGGACGAACACAGTGGGACTGGGCCTGCGAATCAGGACGCCCATAGGCGGGGCGCTCGCCATAGACTACGGCATCTTTTTAGACCCGCCGGAGTTTCTGGTGCCGCAGGCTCCGGGCTTTGCGCCCGTCACGACCCGGCTCAAGAACGGCCAGCTTCATTTCCGTTTCACGCAGACCTTCTGACGACGGATGGCGATGAACGTGGAGACAATCTCCGGGGAGGAATTCAAAAGGCTCTGTGATGACGTGTACAAAGACCGCTTTGAGATTTACGAATTCAATCCGGCGGCCAGCCGTAGGGACGCGCTGCTCTGGATGCTGCTCGGATGTTTGATTAGTCTCTTGAGCATTACCTACGAAGAGTTGGAAGCTCTGACCGGCGTATCCGGCGCTGAAGATTACGGCGACGTTATACGCAAGCTCTTAAGAGAACGCGCCGAGCCATTCTTCGACCCCGGCCCGTACCTTGAGGAGCTATCGCAACGGGCCGGGAATGAATAGAGACTGCAAGGCTTATCAAAAAGGGAGCAAGCGAAGCATGAAGAGAGATGAGATTAAATCAAAGGGGCGCGTGCGGTGGCTCGTCGTGCCGCTCTTTCTTCTTCTTTCGGCGTCAATCACACAGGCGCAGGAGGTCGTTGACAAAATGGTGGCGACCGTCAACGGCGGCGTGCGCACAGACCTGATTACCTACTCAGACCTTCTCTGGCAGATGGCGCTTCAGCCGAACACGCCGATTGACAATCCCAACTCCGAGGCTCTCAATCGCACGCTTCAGCTCATCATCAACCAGCGACTCATCTATCAGGAGGCGGAGAAGCTTCCGACCATTATTCCCACGGAGAAAGAGATAACGGACGAGTTGACCGCGCTCATCAAGCTCTTCCCATCGCAGGCGGACTTCATGGAGCGTGCGCAGCGAGTCGGCCTGACTACGGAGCAGTTGCGCGAAATCATACGCCAGCGCGTTGCCATAGAAAAATATCTGGACTTTCGCTTCCGCTCCTTCACGGTAGTCACGCCGAAAGAGGTTTCCGATTACTACAGGGACGTTTACACGCCTCGCTTTCAACGTCAGTATCCGGGCCGCATCGTCCCGACCTTCGAGCAGGTCAGCAAACAACTCGAAGCGCAACTGACCGAGGATAAGATAGAATCCGAAACCACCTCGTTTCTCGACACCGCGCGCGAACGCGCTGAAATCACCATCCTCAATCCTGTATAATTTGTCTGGATTGTTATGTGGCGCAAGCGAGTCGAACAACCTGAAAGGCCGAGGGTGGGGTTGGCGCTCTCCGGGGGCGCTGCGCGGGGGATTGCGCACGTTGGAGTCCTGAAGGTTCTGGCGGAGTACAACATCCCTATAGACTTCGTGGCGGGCACGTCGGCCGGTTCCGTCGCGGGTGGGGCGCTTGCGGCAGGGATGAGTCTGGAAGAGATAGAGAAGCTCAGCCGCTCGCTTCGCTGGAGGGACATGGGGCGCATGACGCTCTCAAGGCTCGGCGTTCAATCCAACGCGCGTCTTGAGGAGTACCTCAGAAAGCTTCTGCCACGGACTCGCTTTGAGGAGATGCTAATCCCGTTCGCTGCCGTCGCCACAGACCTTCATTCGGGCGAAGCCGTGGTCATGTCGGGCGAAGGCGACGTCCCCTTTGCCATACGCGCAAGCTGCACTATTCCCGGCTGGTACGTGCCCGTGACGGACGAGCGAGGGCGGCAGCTTGTTGACGGCGGGCTGGTGGCCAACGTGCCTGCGGCTGCGGCTCGCTCGCTCGGCGCGGACATAGTCATAGCCGTGGACGTGAACGCCGAAGGAGCCAAGTTCTTAGGCCCGCCGCAATCCGCCATAGGCGTTATCTTTCAATCCATGATGCTCGTGCAGCGCACCGTCTCCGTGCTGCAACTACAGGACGCAGACATCGTTGTGCGCCCGCGTATAGGCCACATTCGCTGGGACGAGATGAAGCGAGCCGACGAGCTTATAGCAGCCGGTGAAGAGGCCACGCGCCGCACCATAGCCAGAATCCAGCGCCTGCTTGAGGCGCGAGACGAGCCTCCCAAGTGGTATCAACTGCGCCGCCGACAGGCGGAGAAGCGCGAAGACCGCCGCAGGCTCTCCCCGCTACGCTAGGGCCGTCCAATTTCAGAACACATCTGAAACGCCGAAACTCCAAACCCGCGTACGATAATCAAGCAACCGGGAGTTTACCGCAGCCGTCCGCGCCGCACGCTCGACAGCGCCCCGGCTGATAACTCTTTTTATTTACTCACCTTGCGCGCAGGCCGCGCGGCTTCCATCTCCTTCATACTCGCTGGCATAGTCATTGCACAACATGTTTTTAGAGACCGTGGAACGAACCGTTTCCGAAGGGGGAAGTTAGAGATGAAGGAAGTAGCTAACGGCTTTGCTCAACTGGCAGCTATCATCATGATACTGATTACGCTCGCCGTCTCGACAGCCGCCTTTTCGCAGATGAGCTTTTGAGATTTCAGGGGAGACAAGCTGGCGCAGGTTGTGGCGGCCCCGGAGAGCATGAGCTAGGCCGCCACAACTCCCGCATACCGTCACGCTCAATAATAGAATTCGCCACAGATTGAGCGTTTATACGAAGCACAGGAAAGCAACCCTACTTTGGAGGCGTTGATTCACTCTACGCTCATGGGGTCTTTTTCTTCCCGTACGAGGAACTAATGGCGATTGAAATTGCATCCATACACAAGCCTCGTCGCACGAAGTTCAGGCCCCGCATCAGGGTGATGAAGACGGGCGCTCCCGCCCATCACTCAAGAGCGCGCCGCATTCTTCATCGCACAAGCATCGCGCTCGCAGTCTTCATGACCTTGAGCGTCGCCTTTCTAATCTACTCTTACATCTCCTATTCAAAGATAGTGGACGACAGGCTGGCGAGCGGTTATTTGACCAGCCGCGCCGGAATCTATGCCGCGCCGCGCACGCTTCGCACGGGCCAGTCGCTTTCGCGTGACAGGCTGGTTGAGCTTCTGCGCCGCGCGGGCTATGTCGAATCTGACGCGAGCGACGTCTGGAGCGGGAGCTTTACCACTTCGGATGATGCTGTAGAGATTCTGCCACGGCACGCCAGCGCGGGAAGCCTGCTGTCTGCCGTGCGCGTGCGATTTAACAGGCAGGAGCGCATAGCCGAGATAAGAGGCGACGGCGTGCAGTTGGAATCCTACCAGCTTGAGCCGGAGATTTTGACGACCGACGCTGGCATGAAGTCCGGCAAGCGTGCGGCGCTTTCATACACGGACATCCCGCCTGTCTTAGTGCGCGCCATTCTTTCGATTGAAGACCGGCGCTTCTTTGAGCACAAAGGGCTTGACCTGTTCGGCATAGGCCGCGCCATCCTGCGCAACGCGGGCGACAACGAGCTTGGGCAGGGCGGCTCGACCATCACACAGCAGCTTGTCAAAAACACCTATCTCTCGCCGGAGCGCACCTTCAGACGAAAGTTCGCGGAGGCCATGCTGGCCTTCACGCTCGAACGCCGTCTCTCTAAAGAAGACATCTTCGCGCTCTACGCCAACGAGATTTATCTGGGCCAGCGCGGCTCGGTCGGCGTTCGCGGCGTGGAGCAGGCCGCCCGCATCTATTTCGGGAAAGAGCTGAAGGATTTGACGCTGGCCGAGAGCGCTACCGTGGCGGGGATGATTCAAAGCCCCAGCCGCTATTCGCTTGAACGGCACGCGGACGCGGCCACCGCGCGACGCAACACCGTGCTGGGAACTATGGTGCGAGACGGCGCAATCACGCTCGATGAAGCGCGCGAGGCCGCACGCGAGCCTCTGACGGTAGCGCCAGCGCAGGAGAGCGGCGCTTCACTTGCTCCCTACTTTGTAGATTACGTCAACCGCACGGTCGAATCTCAGCTCGCGCAGTCTTCCGCTCAGGATGAAAGGGGCTTGCGCGTTTACACCACTATTGACCCCGAATTGCAACAACTGGCGGAGACGGCTATACGACGGCAACTTGAGCGGCTCGATAAAGCTTACAAGGGGAAGGCCACGCCGCAGGCCGCGCTCGTTGCGCTAGACCCTAAGACGGGCGACGTGCTGGCCATGGTCGGGGGCCGCGATTACGCCGCGTCACAGTTGAATCGCGCGACGGACGCGCGGCGTCAGCCCGGCTCCGTCTTCAAGCCCATAGTCTACACAGCCGCGCTTGAAAGCGGTCTTTCACCGCTCTCGCTCTACATGGATGCACCGCGCGAGTTCGCTTACGACCGCCGCGCAAAGTACCGCCCGGCGAACTACGGCGACCAATACTCTATGCAGGACGTGACGATGCGCACGGGCTTGATAAAGTCGCTCAACGTAGTGACTGTTGATGTAAGCCTTCGCGTGGGGTTGGAGCGTGTGGCGCAGACGGCGCAAAGTTTGGGATTGCAGAAGCCGGAGCCTTATCCGGCTCTTGCGCTCGGCACGACGGAAGCGACGCCGCTTGAGATGGCCGCCGCTTACACCGCTTTCGCAAACGAGGGGCTGCGCGTCTCGCCTCGCGTGATTGCGCGCGCGACCGATTACGAAGGCTCTGACATCATCAACACTACAGCCGTCCCGGCGCAGGTCATAAATCCCACGACCGCTTACATGATTACGGACATGCTGACGGACGTGATTGACCACGGAACTGCGCGTGCGGCTCGCGGCGCGGTGCGAGGGGTTGCCCTAGCGGGCAAGACAGGAACGTCACGCGACGGCTGGTTCGTCGGCTACACGCCGAATCTGGTTTGCGCCGTCTGGATAGGCTTTGACGACAACAAGCAGCTTGGCCTGACGGGCGCTGAAGCCGCGCTGCCCGCTTGGACGGAGTTCGTCAGGGCTGCTGTGGAGCAGAGGCCGGAACTCGGCGGCGAAAAGTTCGACCGTCCGGCTGGCATCACGACCGTAGAAGTTGACCCGGAGACGGGCATGGTCGCCACACCCGGTTGCCCGCAACGCGAGCGCGTAGCCGTTACGAGCAGCTTCGTCACGACAACAGAGTGCTACAAGCACAGCCAGATGTTTGAAGTTATAGCCTCCGACGGCGCGGAGAACATAGAACCGCCCGTAGTCTACGTGGAGGACACGCCGCGCAGTAGCAGTAGTAGCAGCAGCGCCGAGCGCGAGGCAGCCGCACGGGCGCGAGCCTTTCAACCGTCTAGCCCGCCGACTATGATGAGCGAGAAGGAGTACGGCTCTACAAGGGTAGAGAACGTGCGAGGCCGTCAAACGCTCGTCAACGAGATGCGCGCCAAGCCTTAAATTGAAGCTCTAATCGCCCGCCCGCTCAAGAATCACCTGTGCTATGGCGTGCTCGCTCGTGTGTGAGATGGAGAGATGCGCGGCCGTTGCGCCGGACTGTTCATATAGCTGGCGCGCCAGCCCGTGAAATTCAATCACGGGCGCGCCCGATTCCATCGAAGAGATTTCCACATCCTGCCAAGCCACTCCGCCAGACCAGCCGGTGCCGAGCGCCTTCAGCGCCGCTTCTTTGGCGGCGAAACGTGCGGCATAATGTTGCGCGGCGACCACTCCGCGCGAGTCGCAATAATCACGCTCTCTTTGGGTAAAGACGCGCTCACAAAAGCGCGGCGTGCGCGCCATTACTTCGCGCACGCGACGGACTTCTATAATGTCTATGCCGATGGAAACAATCACTGAAAGTTCTGAGCTTCGACGCGCAGGCTTCACTTGGCGCGAGCGCGACTCTGTGCGCGCCCTCTCCTGCCTTGCGCTTGAGCGCGACGGCTTCACGAACGGATTTTCAACACGCATGGGCGGCACAAGCCCCATGCCGCAGGACGCTCTCAATCTGGCTGGCTTTCACGAAGACGCAGCCGAGAATATACACGAGAATCGTCGCCGCTTTCTACGCCTCTTCGACGGCGACTGGGTGCTTACGGCCGTCTGGCAGATGCACTCTGCCGACGTGCGAACGGTGCGTGATAAAGAAGACGCGCGCTCGGACGAAGAGCGTTGCGACGCGCTCACGACCATCGCGCCCGGCGTTCTTCTGGCGGTCAAGAGCGCCGACTGTGTGCCCGTCATCTTGGGCGACAATAGAACGGGCGCGTGCGCGGCCGCTCACGCGGGCTGGCGCGGAACCGTCTCGCGCATAGTCGAGCGAACAATAGAGCGCATGAGCGCGGAATACGGGACGCGGGCCGAAGACGTTCGCGCTGCGATTGGCCCTGCGGCCGGCGCTTGCTGCTACGAAGTAGGATCGGAAGTCATAGATGCTTTTCGCTCAAACTTCCAAGACGCAGACTCTCTCTTCCAGCCCACACGAGAGGGCCACGCACTGATTGACCTTCAAAGAGCAAACCGCAGCCAGCTTATCCAATCAGGCGTGCGCGAAGAGCGGATTCACACAGCGCCCTTCTGCACAATGTGCCGCACAGACCTCTTCTTCTCATATCGCCGCGAAAAGAGCATACACGGGCGCGTCGGTCGCCTGATGTCTGTGATAGGAAGGAATGAAGATTGATTCATTGATTCATTGATTCAATGAATCAATTCTCTCTAGCTTCTTCTGCCGCCGAAGATGTTGCCGTTGATGCGCTTGACTGGGTCGTTTGCGCCGACTACTGCGATGGGCATGCTGATTTCACGATTCTGGGGCGGGAAGCAGACCTCGTTGGTGCAGCTTTGGTAGCGAAGCCTCACGCGCAGTTGCGTCACACCCTGGTCGAAGCCGGAAGGGATGGTGATGTTGAAACGCATGACGACGCGCCCCTCGTACACGGCCAGCCGCTCCTCAGAAAAGCTGAAGCTTTTCACGCTCGCGCGCGGGTACGTCACGGGGCTGACGCGAATGCCTCCGCCCGCATCTACTTTGAGCGTCGTCGGCACAGCGTACTTGCCAAGCGGCTTGTTGCCGTTGACGTGAAAGTCTCGCGGAATCTCCATCACCACGGCGACCTGAACCGTGCGGCCGCGCTGCGCCTTGTCCGTGGCGAAGAAGCCGTTGACGCCTATGTTCGGCTGAAGCGCGGCTGTCAAAGCCTCCGGCGCAGCCGCAGCGTGCGACGCGGGCGTCCGGCTTGAATCGGCGTAAAAGTTTACAGGGAAGATAAAGAGCGCAAGGGCTAGCCCCGCAAGCAAAGCAGACCGCAGGTAATTCGTTCTTCTCATCTCAAGCTTCAATCCATGTCTTTTCTCGAATTTAATGGTAGCCAGCGATTTTACATTCACACGTCTGTAAATCCCAAACGCTTTACGTTGGCCGAATCAGTGATGCGGACGGGCGCTATGACGGTTGGCCGTCAGGCGATTTTGTGAAGCAGCGAGCGCCCGGCGTCGTCCGGCTGGCGCGCGGCCAACTGGCCGCAGGCAGCGTATATGTCGCGCCCTCTTGGCCTTCTGACGAAGGCGTTCACGCCCTTCGATGCCAGAATCTCCTGAAAGCCTTCGACTCTCTCCCACGGTGACGGGCGATAAGGCAGAGGCTCCGCAGCGTTGTGCGGGATGAGGTTTACCTTGACGCGCTGAAGATGATGGCGATTCAGAAGATTGGCCAGTTGCCTCGCCTGCTCGTCCGAATCGTTCACGCCGTCCAGCATCACGTATTCGAAGGTGAAACGCTCGGTGGGCTTTAAGGATTTCTCAAACTCTTTGCAAGCCTTGAGCAGCGCCTCCAGAGGCCACTTCTTATTGATGGGCATCAACTGATTGCGCAGCTCGTCCGTAGGCGCGGCCAGAGAGATTGCAAGGTGCGGGCGGTCAGGGATGGTCGCAAGCTCCAGTATGCGCGGGACTATGCCTGCGGTCGAGACAGTCACGCGACGCGGCACTATGTGAAGCCCCTTCGGGTCTGCCATGATGCGCAGCGCTTTCATCAAAGGCTCGAAGGCCAGAAACGGCTCGCCCGCTCCCATCGCCACAAGGTTCGTCCCGCGCGGCAGCCGCTCGCCCACGCCGTAAGCATCGTTGAGCGCCACGATTATCTGCTCCACCATCTCGCCCGCAGTGAGCGTGCGGAGCAGCCCGAGCCGCGCCGTCAAACAGAAGTCGCACTGAAGCGGGCAGCCCGACTGCGACGAAAAGCAGATGGTGTCGCGCCGCTCTTCGGGAATAAAGACCGTCTCTACGGGAAGGTTGTCGTGCGTCTTCATAAGGTAGCGGCGCGTCCCGTCTTCCGATATGTAGCGCGATTCCACCTTGAGGGTCGTGGTGCTTGCCAGTTCCTTCAGCTTCTCACGGAAGCTCACGGGCAGGTCTGTCATCTCGTCCCACGAGCGCAGACGCCGCGCGTGAAGCGCAGCGAAAATCTGACGCCCGCGATAACGCGGCTCGTTCTGCTCTTCAACCCAAGTAGACAGCTCCTCCTGAGTCAGCCCTGTTAAATCTATTTTCTCTTCCATTACAGACTCATTTTACCACCCGCGACGCATATACTGTAGCGGGGACGGCTCCGGTCGAGAGAGAGCAAAAGGGAGATTCGAAGCGCGTCTAAACGTCCGGCTCCGGAGGAGAGGTAAAAGCTACAAGCATGAAAGCCCGGCTTCTTCGAGCTTCGGAAGTTGACTTACCGGAACTTTTGACAAGGGCGTGCGTCTAACCTTTGAGGGCAACTAAACCAGATGATAAATACGCTTGGCCTCACAAAATATTATGACACTAGGGCCGCCGTGCGGGACATCTCCCTGTATGTGCCTGCGGGCGAGATTTGCGGGCTGATTGGGCCGAACGGCGCGGGCAAGACCACGCTCCTGAAGATGCTGGCGGGGCTGTTAAGACCGACTAGCGGCAAGATTGAGATAGACGGCATAGAGGTCGGGGCGGAGCCTAAGCAGCTTCACGAGATTGTAGGCTACGTGCCGGACACCTTCGGCCTCTACGATGAGCTGAGCGTGTGCCACTTCATGCAGTACTTCGCACAGGCGCACAGAGTCCCGAAAGAGCAGATTGAGCGGCGCATTGACGGCGTGCTCGAGCTGACAAATCTAACTTCGAAATTTGACGAGCCGGTCGGGGCGCTCTCGCGCGGCATGCGCCAGCGACTGGTGATTGCCAAGACGCTTCTGCACGCGCCGAAGGTGCTTCTGCTGGACGAACCGGCTGCGGGGCTAGACCCGGTGGCGCGCATGGACTTGTGCGAGCTGATAAGGGAGCTGGGCCGTCTGGGGACTACGCTCATCGTAAGCTCGCACATCCTGACGGAGCTGGCGGACTTCTGCACCTCTGTCGTCATAATGGAGCAGGGCCACGTGATTCGCTCCGGCCGCATAGAAGAGCTGGTTGAAAATCTCTCGAACGGTCTGCCCGTGCGTATTGAGATGACGGACGCGGAAGCGGCATCCATGCTCGCTGAAGAATTGCTCGGCAGAGAGGATTTGCGCGACGTGGTAGTAAGTGCTTCCACGGTTGACTGCGCTTTTCGCGGCGACCGTCGAGCCCTCGCAACTCTTCACAAAGAGATTGTTCTCAAGCATGATGGCGTTGTCTCCTTCTACGAGCGGCGGCTGACCATAGAAGACGTGTTCATGGCCGTCGGCAGCCACGCAGTTTCCTGAAAAGCATTCTACGGAGGTTTTATGGCTTCGAGCTTTAATCTAAAGGGCAATCCTGAGCTGGAGCGGGTACTGAGAACCAATCTCCCCGCGCGAAGGCTTCTCTTCATAGGCGGCTTTGCGCTCTGCGCCGTGCTGGTCGTGACGGGACTCGCGTGGAACAGCTACGCGGGCAAAGACTATTACACGGCGTTCCAGCAGGTAACGAAAGCCGGGCGAGACGCTTACTGGGGGATGACGGTTCTGCTCTTCGGGCTGCTCTTTGTGCTGGCTCCGGCCATGACGGCGCTCTCCTTCATACAAGAGAAGCTGCGCGGCACTGCAATCTTTCAGCAGATGATTTTGCTGAAGCCGGTGGATATTGCCGTTGGGAAATTCTTCGGAAGCGGCGCGGCCAGCTACTTCGCGGCGCTGGTGATTCTGCCGAACGCCATGCTGGCGGCGCTCGTGGCAGGCGAAGAGCTTGAAGATGTCGTCTGTCTCTACCTGTTTCTAATCGTCGGAGGATTGAGCTTTCAGGCCGTGGGGCTCTTCATCTCGGCCGCCATCTCAGGCCCGGCGGAGAAGGGCTTGCGCGGCGGCCTACTGCTAGGGCCCGCCGTGGGCGTCATGGGCGCGGTCACAGCCCTCTTCTGGTATCGCTACTTCACGGATTACAAGGGTCAGCAATACTACTTCTGGCGCTTTTACGGGATGAGGATAGAAGGCTACGTAGTCATCCTCGGACTTCTGGCGTTCATAGGTCTATGGGCGTTCGCGGGCGCTGTCAGGAGAATCAAGGCCAGCCAGCTAGTGCCGCTCAAAGCATGGCCCGTCTGGCTCTTCTTCGCCACGGCTGAAGCCCTGCTGGTAGGACTCCTGTGGGGCTGGCAGCCTACCAGCCGCTACGAGCTTAGCGCTTACGGCACAGCGCCGATTGTGCATCTAATTTTCTACATGCTGGTCAATGGGGGCGCGCTGCTGGTGCTGGCCGGAAGCATAGCCTTGAGCCGCAACCGTCTGGGCGAGTGGTGGAGCGCCGGAAGCGACCCTCTGGGGCTCTTTCACCGCGAGGAGATTAGAAGCAGCTTCAAGACCTTTCTGATTGCGCTCGGCGTAGCGCTCGCGGGGCTCGTCGCGCTCTGGACGAGCTATCACATGGACGTGGCGGAGTTTCCCGAAAACATCTCGCTTTATCAGCTAGTGCCAATCGCTGTGGGCTTCACGCTGTCAATCGCGGGCGCGCTCTGCTTCATTCAATACTGCGCCATGCAGCGCTTTCGCGCTCGCGCGTGGGCGGGCGTAGGTCTTGTCGTAGCCTTTTATTTCGTGATGGGCGTCGCGGGCCTGCTCTTCGATAACAGGAACAACACTGCCTTTCTGGCCAACCCGGTCTTCTTCGCGCACGAGCTGACGCGGAAAGACAATTACATGGGCAGGACTTCGGTCAGGTATAACGCGTCCGACCAGAGACAGATTGACTTCTACGGCAAGCCGAACGACATGAAGGGCTCCGCGCCCGCGAGCCTCATCACGCACGCTCTCTTCACGGAAGGGCTGCTTGCCATGGGCTGCTTCGGCCTTGCCTACCTGAAGTGGCGAAAGATAGAAGAAGAGATGCTCGGAGGCGAACACAGAAGTCAGGACGCCGCAGTGTGAATTAAAGAGAATTGATTCATTTCTTCATTGAATCAATTCTCTTCCGTTCATCATTGCTTTTGCGCCTGCTCCATCAATTCCAGGAAGCGATGAAAGTGATGCTCGGCGTCGTGCGGGCCGGGGGCGGCCTCCGGGTGGTATTGAACCGAGAAGACGGGCAGAGACTTGTGTCGCATCCCTTCCACGCAGTTGTCGTTTAGATTTACGTGCGTCACTTCAACGTCCTGTGGCAGGCTGTCCGCCTGAACGGCGAAGCCGTGATTGTGCGACGTAATCTCAACTGTCCCTTTGAGCAAATCCTTGACGGGCTGGTTGCCGCCGCGATGGCCGAAGAGAAGCTTATAAGTTGAGCCGCCGAAGGCACGGCCCAGAAGCTGATGCCCGAAACAGATTCCAAAGGTAGGCACGCCTGATTCTAGAATCCCCCGCACCTCTTCCACCACTCGCGTCATTGAGGCCGGGTCGCCCGGCCCGTTCGAAAGAAAGATTCCGTCGGGCCGCATCGCTATCACATCTCTGGCTGGAGTATCGGCGGGCACGACCGTCACGCGGCAGCCCATCGCGGCAAGCTCTCTCAAGCTATTCGTCTTCACGCCGAAGTCATAGCAGACTACATGAAAGCGCGCGTCGCCTTCCGCTTCGACTGTGTAGGGCTCGGCGCAAGTGACCATGCTCGCCAGTTCCCTGTTCTCCATAGGCATGCTGCGCCGCGCCTTCTCAATAACGCTCTCCTCGTTCGTGTCTATGGTCGAAAGGCAGGCGAGCATGGCTCCCTTGTCGCGTATGTGACGCACAAGGGCGCGCGTGTCTATGTGCTCTATGGCGGGAATCTTCCAGCGCTTCAGGTAGGAATCGAGCGTCTCTTCCGAGCGCCAGTTGGAGGCCATGCGGCTTGCCTCGCGCACAACGAAGCCTTCGACCCACGGGCGCGCCGACTCCGCGTCGGAATGATTGACGCCGTAGTTGCCTATGAGCGGGTAGGTCATGCAGACAATCTGCCCCGCGTAGGAAGGGTCTGTCAGCACCTCCTGATAGCCGGACATGGAAGTATTAAAGACCATCTCGCCCGTGGCTTCGCCCTCTGCGCCCCACGAGCGCCCGCGAAACACTCTTCCGTCCTCAAGAGCCAGAAGTGCCTGCTTTATTCCGCTAATGTTCATTAATTCGTCGCCTGAAGATTTTCACTCGTCTGTAGCTGTTTTAAGAATTGCTGCGCCTCGTTGAGCCAGCGTTTTTCAGTCCGGTACTTGTAGGCCGGTGCGGTCTTGACGGCCTCTATGCACGCCTGCATGGAGCTTGCGGCCTCGCGCCTGCGGCCCAGCCCGGCGAAGGCTCGCCCCATCAGGTAGAGCCCCTCCGGGTCTGACTGTCTCTGTGTCAGAAAGCGTGAGAGAGCTTCGCGCGCGTCATCGAACTGTCCTGCGGCCAGATAGGTCGCGCCTATCTCGCGCCAGATTTCATGCTGCGCGTGCGCCTCGTCGCGCGTGACCACTTCCTGAAAATCCTTTATCGCGTCAGAGAGCCGCCCTTCGGCCCGCGCAATCCGTCCCAGTTGAAAATGGGCATCCACTTCATCCGCGTCTATCTCAATGGCCCGCTCGAAGCGTGAGCGTGCTTGCCCCAGCTCGTTGCGCTGCTGGTGTATCAGGCCCAAGTTGTAATGGGCCGAGGCGTCCGCAGGGTTGAGCGTCGCCGTCTCGAGATTCTTCTTGAAGGAGGCTCGGGCAGATGCCGCGCGCGTCAACTCGCTTACGTAGCCGCGCCCCAGCAGAAAGAGCATCAGGAGCAGAAAGGGTGAAGCCAGCAGCGAGCCGAAGAGCGGCAGGAAAAACATAGCGGCAAAGTAGGTGGCGATTGCGCTCAGGGCCATGACGGCAACGGAGCGCAGCACGGAGATGCGAAACACCTCGCGCACTGCTAAAAGAGAGCCGAGCCCGAACAGAGGCAGCACTATCATAGTGTATAGAACTGCGGCGTGCGTGCGCGGGTCTAGCTGTTTGGCAGCATCTTCAGGCGTAACGTCCACGCCGTTCTGCTGAAGCCATTCCAGAAAACTTCGCGTCATCCCTATGGCATCACGGACGTACGAATCCTGATAGCCGCTCAGGCTGGCCAGAAAGGCCAGAGGCAACGCTATGATATTAGCTGCGGCCCATGCATAGAAGATAGCAGAGGCAAGGCTGGCATATTCCTGTTGCAAGACCAGACGGAAGCTTCCGCGCCGCTCAAAAAGATTGGCTACGAGCAAGGTTACGGGAACAAAGATGATGGCTATGAAGAAGAGAGATTGAAAGAGCGTCGTTAGAACGAGTCGCGGGTAGACCAGCCCGTTCAGGTAGAACCTCTGTGTGAAGATGAGATAGAGAGCCTGCGTGGCGAGCGCCAGCAGAAGGGCCGGGCCGAGCGGGGCGCGGTCTCGCACTTCGCTCATGGCCCGCACGGGCGCGTAGAACATCATCAAAAAAAGGCGCAGCCAATCAACCATGCTTGCTCTCTTAATCTGAGGGGCGTGAACTACTCTTAAAATTCCCCGCACTCACGACTCAGACCTTTACTGCTCGTCCGTATCCTCTGCACCTTCGGGAAGCTCGCCCTCGCGTCTGGCGCTCGGCGGAATGTTCCTGTAGTTCTCTTCGTGGGAGATGACGCTGGCGTCCGCGAGCGGCCAGTAGCGGAAGAGCGCCTTGCCGTAGATATATTTTTCCGGCACGAGTCCCCAGTAGCGCGAATCACTGGAATTGTCGCGATTATCGCCCATCACGAAATAGTAATGGTCTTTGACCAGCACGGGCTGCAAAGACATGTGCGATATGTTCAGGTGCGGGTCAAGGTAAGACTCGTCCAGCTCGACTCCGTTTATGTGGACGCGCCCTTCGCGCACTTCGACCGTTTCGCCCGGCAGGCCGACTATGCGCTTGATGTAGTTCTTCGACGGGTCGTTCGGATACCAGAAGACGACTATGTCGCCGCGCTGCAATTTGGGCACGCCGTAGTATATGAGCTTGTTGACGAAGATGCGGTCGCCGTCGTGCAGCCGCGTGAGCATGGAAGTGCCTTCGACCTTGACGGGCTGAATGACGAAGACCACCATCAGCGTGGCGAACATCAGCGCGAAGATTAGGTCGCGCACGAGCAGCCGCGCTTCAGACCAGAAGCTCTGTCGGCCCTCAAGGTGCGGCTTCTGAATCTCTATATCCTTGTCGTCATCTGCGCTGAGCTTGCCGAACATGGGCGCGCGACGATTTTTGAATCCGAACATATCTATTTTCTATCCATGAAAGCGGCCGGATTGTTCGAGCCGAATGTCACCAGAATTCAAACATTTGAGGTTAGCGGGCGCAAGCCAGCTTTGTCAACGAAAGCCGAAGGCGGCAAGCGCTGTATTTGAAACATTGACACCTACGCCGCTCAGGGTTTATTTCTAAGTAACCTCATCTATCACTTTTGGAGAAAGGTATAAACCCATGTCAGATGAGGCCCCAACCAAACCCATGCTCGAAACTATCCTCAAAGAGATGCGTGCCGGGTTCGATTCTATGAACGAGCGCTTGTCTTCTGTTGAAAGGCAGTTGCATGTGATAGAAACCCAGCTCTTCAACATAGATATTCGTTTAGACCAAATAGATGGTATAGCCAGCAAAGCGCACTCGGAAGTTATGTTCCTGAGAGTTGACTTTAAAGAGTTCCGCGCTCGATTCAATGAGCCCGCCAGAGCGCCCGAATAATTCGGCTTTCTCCTTTCCCTTGACAGCTTTAGCTTGCGGTCTCTATCATCGCAGGCAGTTCCGTCAACGCTGCCCCTTCCGCAAGATTTAAATTGGCTCCGAGCTGACTACAGGGGATTTGGAGGCCCGCAACAAGTGATTAAACTCGACATAGTCAACCGTGTGGCAGACCGCACCGGCGTACCTAAGATGAAGGCCGAACAGGCCGTGGATGCTCTCTTTAATTCGATGAAAGAGGCGCTGACCCGTGGCGAAAGGATTGAGCTTAGAGGCTTCGGCGTCTTCGTCGTCAAGCCCAGAAAGCGCGGCGTAGGCCGTAACCCGCGCACGGGCGAAGAGGTCGCAATTCCTTCCGGCAAGACCATTCGCTTCAAGCCGGGCAAGGAGCTACAGGCGCACGGCTTCGGTGACGAGGACGACCACGACCAAGACGATAACGGCGGCTCGCCGGACGAGGCCGCGAGCGAGTTCTAAACTTTAGAGGCCGCGCCAACTCCCTTTCACACATCTAAGACCAAAAGGGCGACCGCCAAAACGGACAGTCTTTTCCGAAAGTGCGCGGTCGCCGTTTTCATCTAACAAGAGGTCGAGTTTTAGAAGTGTCCGAATCAGTAGAGGCTATACCACCATTTCTGGACGCGCCCGCGCCTGCTATGAGCCGCAGGCGCGCGGCCCGTCCCACGGCGCGCGAGTGGCGGCGTCACGCAGCGCTTCTCTTCCTGACGATTCTCTCCACGACGCTGGCGGGGGTCATGCTGGCAATCACGGAACTCCCCGAGCAGAAGGTGCAGCAGCCCGCGCACTTTTTCGAGTACCTGTTTTACCTCCCTCTCTATTATTTGACGGCGACCGGCCAGATTATTGTGCAGGGCTTGACCGAGCCGGGCTTGCTCATGAAGGGGCTGGCCTTCTCCGCGTCGCTGCTGGCGATTCTGACGGCGCACGAGGCGGGCCATTACATAGCCTGTCGCCGCTACGGCGTGGAGGCAACGCTGCCGTTTTTCATTCCCGCGCCGCCGCTCTTTCTGGCGGGAACCTTTGGCGCTTTCATCAAGATTAAATCGCCCATCCCTTCGCGCCGCGCTCTCTTCGACATAGGAGTCGCGGGGCCGCTCGCGGGCTTTGTCGTCGCGGTGCCGGTGGCCGTCATAGGAGTCCTGCTGTCGCGTCCCGGCCCGGCTCCTGCCGAAGGAGCTATAATCTTCAACGACCCGCTACTGTTTCGACTGATAGCGCGGGTTGCGGGCGTTCCTCTGGATGTGAGCAGCGAAGGCAATCCATTTTACTTCGCCGCGTGGATAGGGCTTCTGGTGACGAGCCTGAACCTTATGCCCGTCGGGCAACTGGACGGCGGGCACGCCACCTTCTCTCTGTTCGGCGCACGCGCTCACAAGCTGATTGGGACGGTTGCTTTCTTCACTATGTCAACGCTGGCGGTGCTTGGCTGGATGTGGCACAGCGCGCCGAGCGGTTTTCTCTACGCGGTACTGCTGGCGGTGATGCTGCGCATGCGACACCCGCAGGCAGGAACGGAGCGCGACCCACTGGGAAACGCCCGTTTAGCCGTTGCCGTCTGCACGCTACTGGTCTTCATACTATCTTTCTGGCCTTTCCCCATCACGATTATCGAATAGAAGCCGGATTTCTTCGGGTTGATAGAGCAAGACCGCCGGGAGCCACGAAGCCTTTTCCCGGCGGTCTTGGTGTTTATAGATGGTTCTGTTTAGCTGCGGCGATTAACGCGACGGTTGCGCGGCCTCGGAAGAAATCATAGGCATTGTGATGATTTCCTTGCTTCCGTCCTCACTGAGCCTTTCAAGGCCGTAACTCTTCTCAACCTCGTAGGATTTCACAATCGTTCCGTCCTGACGATAGACGGTGTAGACGGTCATTCTGCTTTTATTATCGGGCAGCGCCGTCAGACGAGCGCAGTTCCTGCGCGAGTGCGGCCTGCGCGAGAACGGGTTGACTCTCCCGAACAGCATGGCTGCGGATACGCCTATGACGAAAGTTAAAATGGCGACGGCGAGGAACGATGCGTAACGTCTCAGATTCATAATCCATCTCCTTCTTTCCTGAGAGATGCCTGCATTAATCTTTTGGTTGACCGCGCTGGTCATCTAATTCGCTCTAAGCCAGAAAGAAATCGCTCAGGCAGTTTCGGCTGCGGGCAGCAGGCCCTTGATTTCCCTCACCAGCTTCTGCACTTGGCTTTCATCGGCCAGCGCAATCATGAAGAACTTGTAGCCCTGCTGGAAGCAGATGACGCCGTTGGCGAAGAGCCAGACGCCGTCTAGGAAGGGATTGCCGCCTAAGAGCCAGCTAATAGGCGCGCCCGTTATCTGTCCGGGCTGAAAAATCTGCGCCCACATGGCCGCGCCAGCCGCGCAACTGAACGCGCCCAGAAGCGGTGCGCCCACATACTTAACAATCTTTCGCTCGAACTCCACGCGCGAGCGCTCCGCGCCGTCCATGTCGCCTTCGGCAATCAGGCTCTCCTGCCGTTTCAGATATTCGTCAAACTTTTCACTAGCCTTTCGCATGCCGTAAACCGGAAGCGCAGAGTGCGTGAACCAGTGCGGGTGCGAGCCTATGAGCACAGCGTCCAAGCCCGGAAAGCTCGCTCCCAATCGCACGCCCAGCACAAGCGAGAAGGTGGTGAGCGCGGCTTTGCCCGGATTCTCTCTAATCCAGCCGCCCGCCTTGAAAGCGCCTGCGGTGGCCGCAGCGCCCGTGCGTGTGAGGCGTGCGCCCAAGTCAAAGACCTGCGCGCCGCGCTCGTAATATTTCTTCGCGGCGTCGAAGACCTCTTCGGCCTTCTCACCGGCAGTCCCGGCAGCAGCCTTGAAGGTTTCGCCAGCTTCACGCGCGCGCCTCGCAGCCTCTTCTGCGGCACGAAGCGCGCGTTCTTTTACTTCAAACTCATCCGTCAGCCTCTCGGCCCCGGTGCGCGCTCGCTCCGCGCCACTAGCGAAAGTCTCCGCCCCTTTGCGCGCAGCATCCTGCGCCACGTCCGCAGCATCTTCGAGCCTGTCCTTTATGCCGTACTTCTCATCAAGCTCGCGCGCCTTGCGCCGCGCGGCTCGCTGCCACTCGTCCAACTTGTCTTTATAATCGCTCATTCGTTACCTCAAGAAGGGGCCGGGTATCGGGTGCCGGTTGCCGGTAAAAGAACGGGCAACTCAATTCTCTCTTACCCGACACCCGTCACCTGCTTTTCGTTCATCCTTGCTTTTCTAGTACGTTCAGCCCCGCCGCAGGGTTCGCGCCCGATTCGTCAGTTGGGGCGGAGATGACGCGGTCGCGTCCCCGACGCTTGGCTTCGTACATGGCTGCATCGGCCACGGCCAGCAGTTCTCGCCCGGTAGGCGCGCAGAGCGGAAACTCCGCTACGCCGAAGCTGGCCGTCACGTTCCCAACAATGGGAATGCCTTCAGCCTTGATGGCAAGACGCAGGCGCTCTGCTACCTCAAGGCCGCCCGACAGCTCCGTCTCCGTCAAGAGCAGCGCAAACTCTTCGCCGCCTATGCGCGCCGCAGTGTCTATGCCGCGCGTCCCCGCCTGAAGGATTTTGGCAATCCGCCGTATGGACTCGTCACCGGCCTCGTGGCCGTAAGAGTCGTTGACCTGCTTGAAATGGTCTATGTCCAGAAGGAGCAGGCAGAAGGGCCTCGTGTAGCGAAGCGTGCGCGTAATCTCTCGCTCAAGCTGTCGCTCGAAGCGGCGGCGATTGGCGAGCCCCGTCAGGTGGTCTGTGAACGCAGCCTCTTCGCAGGTGTCCAGATAGTTCTTGAAATCCAGAAGCGTCTGGGCTCGCGCCATCAGCAGGTCAAGGTCTGTCGGGTCTGTGATGTAGCCGAGCGCGCCGACTTCGGAGCCGCGCCTCGCGTCCTCGGCGTCGTTGCGCGCCGCCGTCTGAATGATAATCGGGATGAATCGCGTGGTAGGATTCTCTCGAACCAGTCTGGCGAACTCATAGCCGTCCATACGGGGCATCATTACGTCCGTGATAATCAGGTCTGGCTGAAAGGATTCGACAGCCGAGAGCCCTTCGGCCCCGTCTCTGGCCGTCTCTACTTCGTAGCCGGCCATCTCCAGCGCCACCTTCAGCAGCAGTCGCTTATCATCGTCGTCGTCCACCACCAGGACGCTCTGTTTAATCAACATATTCTGCCAGTTACCCTATGTGAAAAGTCTCTTGCACGCCTCTCGCGCTTCATGTTAAAGTGGCGCTTCTTCAAAGAGCGCTTCGGCGCAGAAAGTTTTTTTGAACTCATCCTGGGAATCGTTCCAAACAACAATTGAAGACCGTTATACCTCGCTCAGCCTGTTTCCTTACATTTCCGTTAGCTGTCCAACGCCATCGCTGAGCGTAAATCTCTTTATCTGCCGTACAGGGGACGTAGCACCTGCTCTACTAACGCCACACGCGGGGATTTTATCCTGAACCTGAGCCTCAAAAGAGGAAGTTTAACATTATGCCACCCAAACGCGCTTGTGATCTTACTCTTGACGAGCGTGCCGCAATCATCGGCAAATCCGATTTCGGCTCGACCCTGAGCCGAAACACGCTCATGGAATTCGCGGCCAGTTCCTCGGCCTACGACTATCGCCGCCGCCGCTTCGTATACCAATCCGGCGATGCCGCCGACGCGCTGTACGTCATAGAGCGTGGCCGCGTAAAGCTCTGCCGCATTGAAGAGGGAAGCGAGCGCGAGGCCGTGATAGACATACTGCCTGCGGGCTCACTCTTCGGCGATTCGGCGCTCTATGCGGACGGCCAGCGCGAAAACTGCGCCGTGGCGTACGAACAGGTGCGCGTCATGCGTATTCCTGTAGGGGAGTTCAAAAGGGGGATGGCCGAAAGCCACGAACTTTATGATTACACCTTCCGTCTTATCGGTCAACGCCTGTCGCGCGCGGAGCGCCGCGTAGCCGACTTTGCGCTGGACGCCATCCCTGCCCGGCTGGATAAGCTTTTGGTAGATTTTTCCAGACGGTACGGCGTCAACGAAACCGAAGGCGTGCTGATTGACATACCGCTTCCGCACAGGGAGATTGCTTCAATCGTGGGCTCCACACGCGAGAGCGTGACCGTGCGCTTGAACGCCATGCGCCGCGAAGGTATCATTGACTTCGTTAATAGAAAGATTCTGATTAAGCGGCCCGAATCGCTAGCTATGTTCTAAGACGGGTAAACGGTAGATGATGTATAGACGGAGCGGCCCTTCGATTCACCATCTACTATTTACTGCTTTACTTGTATGAAGTGTCCAATCTGTGACCAGCCGGTTAAGTGGCAAGACAATCCCTTCCGTCCCTTCTGTTCCGAACGATGCAAGCTGATAGATTTTGGCCGTTGGGCTAACGAGGAATATCGTGTGCCCGGCCCGGAATCGCCCTCGTTTGAGGTAGAGACAACGGAGCCCGTGTCAAACGACGGCGTCTCGTCCGAGGAAGAATAGAAGATGCGGAGCTTTTTCAACTACTGTGGCGCGCGGCGGATTACGACCGCATTCGTGATGGCGCTCTCTCTGCTGCTCGCTGCTGCCTGCGCCAACACGCCCAAGCTGGTTTCGCAGACCGGCAACACGCCTTCAGGAACGCGCGCACCTGCGTCTCAATACCCCATGCCGCCCTCTTCCGCTTCGGCTGACGCCAGCCAGCTAGGGTTCACGCTGCTCGATGGCAGCCGCATGAAGATGGCCGATTACTCGGGAAAGGTTCTGGTGCTGGACTTCTGGGCAACTTACTGCCCGCCGTGCCGCGAAGAGATTCCTGAGCTTATAGAATTAGAGCGCCGCTACGGCTCGAAGGGGCTGCACATAGTCGGCCTCAACGTGGGTGGGCCGGACGACAGGCCGCTCGTCCCTCAGTTCGTACGCGACTATAGGATACAGTACGCGCTCGGCTACCCGGACACGGAGCTTGTCAATCTCTATCTGGGCCGCAACGACACCATCCCGCAAACGATAGTCTTTGATAGAAAGGGCAAGCTGGTCAAACACTTCATAGGCTACGACAAGACTCTGCCGGCAGAGCTAGACCAAGCCATTCAAACGGCGCTCGCCACGGAATAAAGAAAAAGTAAGAAGCAGAAGGCAAAAGTAGAAGAGAAAGAAGCGCGTGCTTCTCTTTCTTCACTTTGCCTTTTTCCTTTTGTCTTAATATGGTTGATAATAAGCGCGGTATCTTAATCAGCTTATGTCTTGAAACAAGGTGGAAGTGTTGTGAGAAGAGCAAAGATTCTTGCCACGCTGGGGCCTGCGTCGCGCGAGCCTGCGATAGTGGAAGCTATGATTGCGGCTGGCATCAACGCCGTGCGGATAAACATGTCCCACGGCACGCAGGACGAGCATGCCGAAAATATTGCGCGGGCACGCTCGGCGGCACGCGCCATGCATCGCCCGCTCTCCGTGCTGGTAGACCTCTCGGGGCCGAAGATAAGGACGGGCGTGTTGAAGAACGGCCAGCCGGTTCAGTTGGAGGCCAACGCGCTCTTTACCATCACTACGCGGTCGGTCGCGGGCGACGCGCACGAGGTGTCTACCAACTACACGGGGATGGCGCGCGACGTGAAGCCGGGCGCACGAATGCTGCTGGATGACGGCGCGATTGAGCTGCGCGTAGAGCGCACTACGGAAACCGATGTCATCTGCCGCATCATCAACGGTGGAACCTTGGGCGAGCGCAAGGGCATAAACCTTCCCGGCGTGCAGCTTCCGATTCCGTCTTTGACCGACAAAGACCGGCGCGACCTGTCATGGGCCGTGCGTCAGGGAGCGGACTACATAGCGCTCTCGTTCGTGCGTCGCGCGGAAGACTGCCGCGAGGCCAAAGAGCTGATTAAATCTCACGGTGGCCGTCAGCCGCTCGTGGCCAAAATCGAGAAGGCTGAGGCGATAGACAATCTACAGCAAGTGATAGCCGCGTCGGACGGCGTCATGGTGGCGCGCGGCGACCTTGGCGTAGAGACGAGCGTGGAGCTTGTGCCCGTTTACCAGAAGCGCATTATAGAGCAGGCCAACATAGCCGAGAAATTCGTCATCACCGCCACTCAGATGTTGCAGTCTATGGTCTCAAGCCCGCGTCCCACTCGCGCAGAATCAACGGACGTGGCCAACGCCGTTTGGGATGGAACCGACGCGGTCATGCTCTCGAACGAAACGGCTATGGGCCAGTATCCGGTTCCGGCCGTGGCGACTATGGCGCGTATCATTGAGACGGCTGAGACGGGGAGGCCCGGAGCCATGCACGCGCGCGAAATGTTAAAGGGAAGGCAATCGGGCCGCTTCAGCCGCGCGCTCTGCGAGGCCGCTACTTTCGCGGCGGAAGAGATGGCGGCAAAGACCATCGCGGTCTTTACCGAATCTGGACTGATGGCTCGCCGCCTCTCCGTGCTGCGGCCGGAGCAGCGCATAGTAGCGCTCACTCCGTCCGAGGAGATTCGCAACGAGTTGTCGCTCATCTGGGGAATCGAATCACTTACTCATCCATCGTCCGACCGCACGGAAGAGATGATACGCACGGGCGACCGCGCTCTGCTGGAAGCGGGCGTCGCGCAGCAGGGCGAAGTCATAGTCGTCATGGCAGGACAGCTCTCCGGCCTCGGCCTCTCAAGCTCCATGAAGCTTCACCGCGTAGGCGAAGAGGTTCAGCAGCAGTAAAAGAAGTGCCGTGTGATGAGTGCTGAGTTAAAAACAGATTGCTTTTACTCAGTACTTCTTTTTCGTTGGAACATCTCCGCAGGGCAGACTTTCGAGCTGATGCTGCCAGTGTGGTTCGCTCTCTCGGTCTTGCTCTCGGCATGGGTGCTGGCGAGCGCGCGACGACGCCGATTCGATGCAGCCTCAGTCACGCTCTGGGCTGCGGGCACACTCTTTTTCCCCCTCATCATCCTGCCGCTTTATCTCATCGTACGCTCGTACAAACTAAGACGCGAAAAAGAGCTTGAGCGAAGCGAAGCCGGGAGCGGTTCAGAAGAGAACGCGGATGAGGATAACGGTGACGCGGCACTTGAGAATGCGCCGCCGCTTCTTCTGCGCCGTTCTCTGCCGCTTGTATACCTGTCCGTGATGCTGGGGCTCGGCGGGCTCTATTTCTACATGGATTGGCGTAGCCCCGACGCGTATCACATGCGCGCCAATCAGGCACGCGTGCGCGAGCAAAGAGAGCAGGTCATAACCGAGTATCGCGCCGCTCTCAAGCTTGAGGATGACGCGCACACGCACAATCTTTTAGGGAAAGAGTTGAAGGCTGCGGGCCGTTACGAGGAAGCGCTCGCGGAGCTTCGCACAGCCGAGCAGATGCTTGAGACAGACGAAGAGCTTCCGCTCAACATCGCGGAGTCGCTGGACAGGCTTAAGCGCTTGGATGAAGCAAAGGCCGAATACCAGAGATTTTTGAACGGGCCGCTTTGCACGGCGATGCCGCACGACAGGCGCTGTGTATTTGCGCGCGGGCGGTTAGGTGCTCTTGGTCAGGGAAAGCTTCCGTGATGCCCTCGCTCCTTTTGTAAAAGACTAGAGAGCCTTCAGGAATCAGCAAGGACGGGGCGTCGTTAGTTCCGGCTCTATTCGACGCTGAGCATCTCGCCTACGGGCTCTTTGGCTTTAGCACTATCGCTCTTGATGCCGGTTAGCGGGACGAGCTTCTGCGGGTCGCGCCAGTTGTCAAGGATTCCTACCTGATGCACGCACTGAAGCGTGCAGGTGGGCGCGCACCATTTCTCCGAGTAGTACTCGCGGCGGAAATCTTCCATCGTGTATTCCGCCAGCGGAGTGCCGGGATAGCCGCGCTGCTGCGAGCACCAGTGAACCAGACCTTCCTCGCAGATATAGAGGTAGCGAGCGCCCGCGCGACAGCGCCACTCGTAAGGCTTGCCTTCGGCTATATCGTCCTGAAACCAGTTGAGGCGGGCGTGATCCTTATTGCCCATCTTCTTGACCTGCTGAAAAATCTCCTTCTCTCTTTCGGTCAGGGGCTTAAGGGTTCCGTCCTGGTCGTGTATGACTCCGACCGTGCTTGAGAATCCAAGCTCTACGGCTCGCTTGGCTATGGTCAGCGCGTCTTCCGGGGTCTTGATGCCGCCGCCTATGACGGAATTGATGTTGATGTGAAAGTTCGCGTGCTCGGCCAGATGCTGTAGCTTCTTGTCCAGATTCTTCAGGCTCTTCTTTGAGACTTCGTCCGGCTCCACGTTATCAATGCTTATCTGCAAAGCATCCAGCCCGGCTTCGTTGAGCCGCTCGATGCGCTCCGGCGTGAAGTAGTAGCCGTTCGATATCAGCCCGGCTATCATGCCGCGCTTTCTTATGTGACGAATGATGTCGTCAAGGTGCGGGTGCATCAGGGGCTCGCCGCCCGAGATGGTGATGACGGAAGTGCCAAGGTCTGCCAGCTTGTCCAGCCGCTTTATCATCTCTTCGAGCGGCACGGGCTGTGAGACTTTATCGTATTCGTTGCAGTAGCCGCACGCCAGATTGCAGCGACGCATGGGAATGACGTGCGCCAGCACTGGATGGTTTTTTGAAACGAGCGCGCGCGTGATAAAGCTTGCTTGGCGCAGTTTCCATTTTAGAAAGGTGCTTCTCTTCATCTATCTCTATCAACCTACGCGGCCCGTGCAGGAGAGCGCTCGCAGGAAAGCCCCGCGCGTGCCTCTCAACTGTTGGTGCTTCCATCTAGTCAGGATGCAACGGGAAAGGATATGCGAGACACGTGCCGTATGGCAAGCCTGAGCCGTGACCGCAGGCGACCTATATAAAAACCGAAGGGCTCCGGTCTTAGATAAAGTCCCAGAACCCTTCGTCTGAAAAATCCGACAGTTGGAGCGTTAGCTCTTCACCCGCTTCACGCCGTCCGGCAACTGCTGGCGGAAGTGGTCGGGCGAAATGACATCGTTCTTTTGCAGGTTAGTCAGGCGCACGGTGGTCGAATCGTCATTGCGCTCGACTACTTTGGCCTGAATGAGATTGCCGCTTCCGTCCACCCAGATTTCCGCGTACTTGTAGCCCGCAGCGCCCTTCGGCGTAATCTTCAGGTGCGACGTGTTGACGTTGCCATACAGCGACTCTTCGCCCAGATACTCCGCGTTGAAGTTCGAGCGAATCTCGGCCGCAGACATGTTCATGTAGCCCAGCACGCTGCTGGCCTTTGTCGTTTTCTTGCTGCCTGTGGCGCGTCCCTCGTAAACTACGTTCTGGCGCTGGTTATAAAGCTGGTACTGTCCGTCGGCCACGGTCAAAACCTCGCGGCGCGGCGTGTGCCACTCTACGCGCACGTAAGCGTTGCGGCCCTGTGCAGGCACGTAAGCCAGCCAGCCCTGGGCTTTTTCGCCCTCGCGGAGCTGGTTATTCCACTTCTCCATGCTGATGGCGGCGCGCAGGCTGCGCATATCACGCCGGTTGCGCTCCATTCGATTCAGTATGGAACTGACTACGCCCGCCCCCTGCGCATTTACATTCGTGGGAGAACTTCCAGCCAGAACTGTTAGAAGCACTGCAACTGCGAGGCTAAGGGGAATTAGCTTCTTCATACAAACTCCTTCTATAAAATCAAGACTCCCGCCCGAAAGTCTCGCAAACCGGGCGATTATAAAGGATGGTCAGCGTATGTCAACCTCAAAGCCGACTATACGCCCCTGCTCGTCGGGCCGCTCGCGCCATCCCGTGACGGTCGCGTCCGGCATGCCCGTAGCTATACGCACGCGGCGTTCCAATTCGGCTCTGTCAATCTGCGCGCCCTTTTCAGCCGGGTCTACAAGTAGATACGCGCGGGCAGAAGGTGTTGGATGCGCCTCTCTCTGCATGAGTTCGCCCGAAGCGAACCATGATTGAGGCGTCAGGAAGATGAAGGCCAGTATGAGCGCGCACAGGACATCGTACTGCCACGTGCTGCGCCCGTAAGACCAGAAGAGAAGCTTTTTGAGAGTTCGCAAAAGATACTGCACTGTACGCGATTATAAGCTAAAAACAGGAGGGTCAAAAGCAAAAAAGAAGGATTTTCATCCCTCTTTTTCCGCCTTTAATCCCGAATTATATTTAAAGCAAAACCCCGCCCGTCTGATCCACTATACGCCCGTCACGCATCTGTATGATGCGGCGACACATGGCTGCGGCCTCAGGGTTGTGCGTAATCATGATAATGGTCTGGTTGAAGCGATAGTTCAGCTCCTGAAACATGTTGAGCACGAGCGCGGAGTTCTCGGAATCCAGATTGCCCGTAGGCTCGTCGGCCAGCACAATCGCGGGTCGCGTCACGACCGCCCGCGCAAGGGCGACCCTCTGTTGCTCGCCGCCGGATAATTCCAGAGGCTTGTGATGCATCTTGTCTTCAAGGCGCAGCAACCGCAAAACCTCTCTGCGTCTTTCCGGGTCGTCCGCGCCGTTCCCGCCCTGTATGCGTTCGGCCAGCCGCAGGTTCCCTTCCGCCGTCAGCGTCGGAAAGAGATTGAAGCGCTGAAAAACAAAGCCTATCTTGCGGCGGCGTATGTCCGTGCGCCGGGCGTCCGTAGCAGCCGTGAGGTCTTCGTCCTCTATGAGGATGCGCCCACTTGTAGGCGTCAGGAGTCCTCCCAAGAGATGCAGCATGGTTGACTTACCGCAGCCGGAAGGCCCCATGATGGCTACGAACTCTCCCTCCTGCACTTCGAGCGAGACGCCGCGCAGGGCCTGCACGTCCACCTGACCCACGCGATAGGTCTTAATCAGATTCTCAGCTTTTAGGATAGTTCTCATTTAAAGCTATCAGAGCTGTCAGCTTTTATTCGGCCGGTAGTTTCCGGCTGAATGCTGACGGCTTATTCATAAGATATAGCGCTCACGGGGTCTAAGTTGGCGGCGCGCACAGCCGGATAGAGAGCGCCGAGGACTCCGCCGAGAAGCCCTATGGCGGCGGCTGTCAAAGCCCATCCCCAGCCGTACTCGAAGACCAGTCCGTAGGCGCGCTGAATCAGGAAGCCCGCGACGAGGGCCAGCGCAAAGCCTGTGACGAGCCCCAGCACGCTGATTAGCACGGCCTCTTTCTCTATGACGCCGACGATGTAAGCGCGCGACGCGCCCAGCGCCTTCAGAATACCAATCTCTCGCGTGCGCTCCGTGATGGTCGTGTACATGGCGAGCATCACTATGAGAGCGCTGACGATTGCGGCCAGTCCCACCAGCACGCGCAGGAAGACACCGAGGTAAGGGATGCTGTTTTCGATTCCCTTGAAGACGTCACGCGTGAACTGAATCTTGTTGCCCTGTGTCTCGGGCGCGGCCTCTATGCGCCGAGCCAGAGTCAACTCGTCAACTCCGTCCTTACACTTGACCAAGATGTACTGGCACTTGCCTGCTGATTCCAACTCCCTTTGCATAGCGCTCAAGCTCATCTTGACGCGAGCGCCCGATTCAGGAGCGTAGATGCCGACGACCTTGAACGGCTTGTCACCGAAGAGCTTTATGGTGCTTCCGACCGAGAGGTTATTACCGGAAGCTTTTCTTTCATCAATGACGACTTCGCCCGGCGTGTTCGGGTCGCCCTCGGTCGTGGGGTCTACGGCCTGCGGCGCGCGTCCCTCCACAAGCTGTATGTCATTCATCTTCGCAAACGGCTCCCAGTCAACGCCTTCAATCTGCTCAAGGCCGAAGCCGCCCTGTCCCTGCGAGATGTAGCGAATCACAGGCACAGCCGCCTGCACCCCCTCTATGGCCTGAAGCCGCTCGACATAGCTCGTGCTCAGGTTAGCCGTCGAGCTTGTCAGCTCCATAGAGCCGGGTCGCGTAAAGATTATCTCCGCGCGAAGATTTTGAGAGCGCCGCTTGAGGTCGTTAGACATCCCGCGCGACAGCCCCGTGAACAGCATAATCAAAGCCACGCCAAGCGCCACGCCCGCCACGCTCACCAGCGAGCGCAACGGCCTTTGCCTGATATTTGCCGTAACCAGATTATCCATTCAACTAGAGCGACCAGTGATAAGTGACGAGCAAGAAGCTTTTATCTTGTGACGCGTCACGGCCTTTTTGTGTCCAAGTCATGTTCGGGCAGTTGCCACTTGTTCTCAAGCACAAAGATGCCCGGCTCATACGCGCGGTCTACTATAGCCTCTTCGGGCGCTTGATAGGTCAGGGCCAGCTTGTAGCCGTCGTGCGGGCGAGACAGTTCTATACGCGAAGGCAGCGTCACACGGCCGCCTTCTCCGAAGGGCTTGGCGTCGCTGTAAATGACGTCCGTGACCAAATCGCCCTGCTCGTCAAAGGTCTGCATGCGCGCGAAGCGTATGCCGCCCACACGGTCGAACCAGAAGCGGCGCAGCAAGCGCCCGCTCCCGTCGTCGGCCCTGTATATCTCGTCCAGAAAATAGTAGCCGCGTACTATGCGGCCGGTCTTGTTGGCTCGCGCCTGTTTGTCGTTAGTCTTAGGCTGAGCCTCTTCCTCGTAAAATTCGCTTTGCGCGTAGAGGATGCCGGATTCCGGGCGCAGTTCTATGGGACGAACCAGCAGCGCGTCCGTCAAATGCTGCGGGCGAAGATTCGAGAGAGCGCTGACGGCTCGCTGCTCTCCCATCTTCTCCTTGTCGCGCCCGGCCTCGCCGTTGGACATCTCAAGTGTCTGATACCTGGCATTGTTCGTCCCCTTCACGAACTTGCGATACTTGTCGTCGCCCTTGAGAACCGCCACGCGGAAGCGCTCGCCGTCCGAGGTCATGCGCGCTATCTCTACGCCGAAGGGGCCGTTGACCTCAAGATAAACCTGCCCCGGTCGCTGCACTATGACGTTGCCTTCAGCCGTGCGGTACTTATCGTTGATGCCGAATTCAGAGAAGGACGTGTCCTGAAACTCTATGTCTACTTTGCCGCGCAGAGACTTTATAGAGGCGGCGCGATTGACTTCCGTGATGAGTTGGGCCGTGGTTGCGTTCTGGAGCGGCTTCAGGAGCGGCGGCACGCTGACCTCTCGTTTGGCTATGTCGCCAAACAGCGTCTTGCAGCCCTGTACCGTCAGTAGGCTCAAAGCCAGAAGACAGAGAACCGCTAAACGCCCCAGCCTTTTTGTTTGCGGAAATAGAGAATCAGCCATTAAATGAAACAGGTTAACCCCTTGAATCTCAGGTAGATGTTCTTCAAAGCGTCATTATATAAAAGTAGGAAGCTAACAGACAGCCCAAAGCTTGTCAACGCACCCCACAGGCGGATAATTAGAGCACTAGCGGCGGCTTGTTGAACTTCCGGCGCAGGCCGTTGATGGCCTGAAAGACCTTCGGGCGGCTCACTATCTTGTATTCGAGCGTGCGCTTGCCGGGAAAATCCAAGAGCGCTATGCCGAAGAGAATCGTCAGGAATCCCGGCCCCGGCACGCCCGGAATAGACATGATTACCCCGACTATCACAAGGGCAAAGCCTATCAGATTTTTGACGACAATCCCGCTCCATCGAATGACGTGATGGCGGTCTGCCAGTATCTCCCGGTCGTGCGAAGGATGAAAGAAGGTGGCTGGCAAGCGTACCAGCACGAAGGAGACAAGGGCGCTGCTGACCGCAAAGGTGACTATGAAGAGCACTGCGCCGATAACGACATTCTGCCACGTCATCTCAGGAACAAACTGCATCAGCCAGTCGCCCATGCTCGCTTCAACTCCAAACTCTTTTCCTTAAAAGTGCAAAGACTATTGCTTGCCCGTGACTTCCACGTGAGCCTCCAGAAGCAGCCGCATTATCTCCGAAACGACCTCTCCGGCCACGCCTTCCAGTTGGAAATAGCGCTCGCTGGTGCCTTCCCAGAACTCGTCAAGCCCGCGCACGCCCGCCCGCTCGAAGGCGAGCGCCTGCACCAGCAGGTCTATCACGTCAGCCGCCTTGACTAGACGCGCCTCCAGACTTGAGCGTTGCTCATAATCTTCGTGCAAGGCGGAGTAACTGGCTTCAATTTCCGTGCCAAGCCCGCGCACAATATCGTCAAAGGCTGCGCGCTCGGCACGCTTGCGCGCGGCCGCGCCGAAATACTCGCCGCCCGTGCGAGGCATGTCGCCAAGCCGTGCCTCAGCCCAGTCGTGCATCACCGCCAGCCTCAAAAGCCTGCCAGTATCAATCTCAACGCCCCGCGCACCGATTTCGTCCGCCAGAAGCATCGCCGCCACAGCCACTCCATACGAGTGCGCCGCGACCGACTCCGTCCCCGGCGGCTGCCCGCGCAGAGTCCAGCCCGTACGCTCCAGCCGCTTCAAACGCTGTATCTCTAAAAGTATCGAAAGCATAAAAAATGGGGGATGGGGGATAGGGGTTAGGGGTTGGTTAAAAGAAAGAGAGTCAGAGTTTCTTTTACCAACCCCTAACCCCTATCCCCCATCCCCTGTAGTAAACATTTTCCCGGGGTTCAGGATGCCGTTTGGGTCAAGCGCGCGTTTGACGCGGCGCATAGCTTCAATGGTCGGAGCGCTAAGGGCCATGTCAAGATAGGGCGCTTTGACGTAGCCTATGCCGTGCTCGCCGCTTATGGTGCCGCCAAGCTCAACGGCAACGCGGAACGTGTCGCGCACGGCGCGGCGCGCGCGCTCTATAGAAGCGGGGTCTTCGCGGTCGCACATGAAGTTTACGTGTATGTTGCCGTCGCCCGCGTGGCCGAAGTTGGCGACGAAGGTTTCGTGACGACGACCTATCTCTTCGACCTGCTCAATAAGCTCAGGCACGCGCGAGCGAGGCACAACCACGTCCTCGTTGAGCTTGAGCGTGCCGTATTTCTTCATGGAAGGCGAAAGCGCTCGTCGCACGTCCCATAGGCGGTCTTCATCCTCGCGCGTCGCGGCGCGAAGTACGGAGAAGCCTCCGCCTTCAGCCAGAATCTCTTCGACAAGGCGAGCGGCACGCTCGACCTCTTCGCGGGGGCCGTCAACCGATACCAGAAGCAGCGCTTCGGCTTCCTCCGGCAGCCCGAAGGCGAACTCGCTCTCGACGGCTTTAATAGAGTTCTTATCCAGTACTTCGATTGCTACGGGCGTGACGCGTGCGCGAGAGAAGCGTGCGACACACGCGCAGGCTTCCTTCATGGAGTGGAAGAGGGCGCGCACGGTCTGCGTTGTTTCCGGCAAGGGAACAAGCCTGAGCGTCGCCTCCGTGATGATGCCGAGCATGCCTTCGGAGCCGCATATCAGTCCGGTCAAATCAAAGCCCACGACATTCTTGCTGGTCTTGCCGCCGGTTCTAATAATCTCGCCCGTGGGCGTCACGACTTCAAGGCCCAGCACGTAATGCTTCGTCACGCCGTACTTGGCCGAGCGCATGCCGCCCGCGTTCTCAGCTATGTTGCCGCCGATGTAAGACTCTTTGTAGGAGGCGGGGTCGGGCGGATAAAAGAGCCCGTGCGCTTCGACAGCCCTTTGCAGCTCGTAGGTGGTCACGCCCGGCTCGGAGATTACGTAGAGGTCGTCGGGGCTAATCTCTTTGATGGTCTTCATGCGGTCTGTGCCGATGACTACGCCGCCTTCAAGCGGGACAGCGCCGCCTGAGTAGCCCACGCCGCCGCCGCGCGCCGTGACCGGAAAGCGCTCTTCATTCGCCAGCCGAAGTATGGCCGCAATCTCTTCGGCGGTTCTGGGCAGCAGCACGGCTTCGGGCGGAAACTTCTCCTTGACGGCGTCCTGCGCGTAAGGCTCCATCTTCTCTGCGTCTATGAGCAGATGCTGCGCGCCGACGATGGCTCTAAGGCGCTCAAGCACACGCGGCTCGGACGCAGCCGTGCGCGCACGCCTGCTGGCTTTCTCCATAAAATAGCTCATGGCAGACAATTCTACTCCCAATACTTTAACGCGCAGCACGAAAAGAAGGCAAAAGTAAAAAGGGCAAGAGACTTGAAGGAGAAGCTGCTTCTCCTTCAAGTCTCTTGCCCTTAGCTTTCTCGCTTTACCTTCTTAACGGTTTCCTCTGACGCTTGCCGATTGGTTGAGCGTGAGGTGAAACGTTGCGCCCTTCTCCAGACGGAGGTTGTCGCCTGTGAGCGCGAGCGTCGTGCCGCCCTGAACATCCGCGCTTCCGGACTGCTCAATCCGTATAGCGCCGAGTGTGTTTGAGACGCTTCCGGCTGTGTTTCCCACAGTCTGTCCTGTAGCGTTGACGGCGCTTCCGGCTGTCTGCGTCGTGGTGTCAAGGACGCCGCCGACTGTGTTTGAGACGCCGCCCAGAAGCCCGCCGCTTGAGCGCTGCTGTTGAGTAGTGCGCGCAGAGGTGTTTGTGCGCGTGTCTGACTCAGCACTCATACGGTCATCGTCATATCGTGCGCGAGCCTTGGCCTGCGTGATGGAATTAATCGTAGCCGTAATCGGAGTCGCAAGCGAGCCGCTCTCAAGCCGGTCGAAGAGAAGCGAGACGCTTGAGTCCGCTCGGCCGCGCGCTCTTTGTTGAACGTCCGTCACGCGCCCTATCAGCCGCGAGCCCTTCTTAACAACGGTGCGGCCATTCTCTTTGATGGCTTCGGTGGTTCTCAGCACAACGCGGTCGCCCACGCGCGCATTGCGTGCGTCCAGCGTGCTCTCAAGCTCAGCCGCGAGCCTAGTGCCTGACTGTATATTCAGGCTCCTGTCGTTGCGACTCAGGGAAGTGGAGCCAGAGGCTTCGGCAGCGCCGCTCGTCTGCGTTTGAGCGAAAGCTGGCACGGCGCAGATAGCCGTCAGCATAATCGTCAACATAAGCTTTCTCATAAAATTTCCTCTTTCGTTTTTGATAAAACGCCGGGTCGGAAGCCGTCGCCGGGAGAGATTGGTCGCCGACGACTCTATTGTTGATGCGACCAATTATATGAACTGTTGTCGAAAGGCGTCTGAAGCTTTGATTGCGATTTGATTGCAACTAGGCGATGCGGGTTTTGAGCTTGCAGCCAGAAGCGCTCAACGACTAAATCAGACCAAGAGGCACGAAAGAAGTTCTCTTCTCCGTGCCTCTTGGTCTGATTTAGTCGCTGCTCAAAAAGTGTAGCGAATTTCAGGGAGCGGTCTTGACGATGATGGTTCTTCGCCTGTTGCCCATGCGTACGACTAGCGGGTTGTTGAGCTGAACCGGATGCTCTTCGCCGTCTATGCTGATGATGAGAGGCGGGACGCTCGTGCCGGTCGTCGCAGCAGGCTCGGAGCCGCTCACCGTCATGGCCTGCTCAGGAGTCTTAGCAGTCTCGCTCGTGCGCGTCAGCAGGTTGTTCGCCACTATTCGCCAAGAGACGGGCGCGCAGGTGATGCGAGCGCCGAGCATGTCTGTCTCCACGGCCTCGCCGGGAGCCAGTGCATCCACCTTGAACAGCCCTTCGCCGCAGCGCACGCCGTTGCCGTCATAGAACGTGGCCCAGCCGGAGACGTACGTGTAGAAGAGAGCGCCGCGATTCTCCAGCACCAGTCGAGCGTTTCTGACAGGCGCGTCCACGGTTCCCTGTAGCGTAGTGCTGACAAGGCGAGCCGAGAGGGCTTGTCGTCCCATTGCATCCAGAGCCACAGGCTGAGCGCTGAGCGCCACGCGCAATTCGGATTCGCCCTGCGTCCCCTGTTGCGCCGATACACCGACCGCGCTCAGACAGAATAGAGCCACACACACCGCCAGCATTTTTATCTTCACGATTAGTTCTCTCCTCTACTTAGCGTTTTCAGGAAGGCAACGTCTCAGGGCACAGATTCTAGCCGCACTCCTTGCAGACTATCAACGTGATTCTTCAGGTCTGGGCAGCCACTCTGGGCAGAATTGATGCCGAGCGAGGCATGATGTAGCCTGCGAGTTCGCCCTCTATCTTGGCCAGAGCATCTTCCAGACTGCGCGCAGGATTCATACGCATGCGGCGCACATCTTCGTCCGCGAGACGCGAAACCAGATGAACGCGAAACTTCTCGGCCTTGACCAGAAGCGACCAAGCCGTCTGGCCGCTCACCTCATAGGCGTTCCTGAGCCGCTCTTCCAGCGCGCGTGAATCCGCCGCCTCGAACCATTTCAGAAAATCGGCGCGGCCTAAGCCGTCCGCGCATTCCGCCAGCAGGATTATGTGGCCGCCTTCCGTGGCAGCATAGGCAGCCATGTCGAGCGCCTTGTGCGCCTGAATCAGATTGATGTCCCATGGCGAGCCGCCGGCAGAGGCTATGACAAGCTCTCGTTTTGAATCAATCTCAAGCGAATGCTCTTTAAGATAGTCATCGCAAGCCCTGCTGTGAGCCTCGCGCCAGTCGCCCGCGTACACCTTCAGAGCGCGACCATTATCGTCTACCACCGTGTTGATGAGAAAAGACGGGTTGACGAACCCGGCTACGCGCTCGCACTCTTCGTGAACGGCGTTGCCCTCAAGGAGCCCCGTGCCGACGCCTTGACGTCTCCCGCCCTGCTCGGAATCGAGCGCGAGCATGTGAGTGGCTTCCACGGTTCGCGCGCTGGCCAGCCCCGGACAGACGGACTTGCGCCCGCCCGTAAAGCCCGCGAAGTAATGAAAGCCGACCGCGCCCGTGAGTATGACGCGGCTGTGCTCCTTCAAAGCGCGATTGACTTCGACGGGCGTTCCCCTCTCCGTTACCCCTAATTGAACGTGCGCCTCTTCATCATAAGCATCGTGATTGAGAGTACGGATTCTCTGCGCTATGAAGGGCGACAGAAGCTCAAGCTTTTCAGAAGGGGTGACGGCGCGATGAATGCCCGTGGCGAAGATTACGCGAATCTCGCCGGGCGAGACGCCCGACTCTATGAGACGACGCACGAGCAGGTTCACCACCTGCGAGCTTGCGCTGGCGCGCGTGGCGTCTGAGACAACTATCAGAACCGAATCACCGGCTGCGACTAGCTCTTCGAGCGGCGGCGAGCCGATAGGAGCATCGAAGGCCGCCCCTATCTCTGCATCAGAAAGCGGACGCTCGCCTTCACGCTCAAGGGGCGCAAGCAACCTGAACCGCGACGCGTCGTAATCGAAAGCGACAGACGCTCGACCGTATCCCAGACGAACCGATGACATAAAGAGTCTAGAGAGTCCTGAGAGTCTGGAGAGTCTAGAGAGTCAAGAAGCGTTCTTCTCTCCAGACTCTCAGGACTCTCAAGACTCTCCGGACTGTTCTTAAAGTCCGAAGCGCGCAAGGCCGCGCTCTATGACGCCGAGCGGAGCGAAGTCGGTTTCGCCGGAGGCACGCGCCTCTACCAGCCAACGCCTGAGCGCCTGCGCTTCGTCGAGCGTGGAGATGCGGCACGCGCCCGTCAAAGCCAGCGTCACCAGCGCGTCCGGCGCGCCGTGCGTCACCAGCGCCGCTTGCAGAGCAGCCTGCTCCCGTAAATCCAGCGTCAGCAGAAGATTGATTTCCATAATCAAGAACGGGGACGGGGGCTGGGGATGGTAAAAGAAAATCCAACACTCTTTCTTTGACTATCACCTAGCCCCATCCCCCGGCTTATCAGAGCGGAAGCAGGCCGTGCCCGCGTGGCAAAAGTGAAAAGTATCGTCTTCAAACTCAGGCGTCTCCATCTGAATTGTCAGGTGGTCTACGCCGAAGCGCGTGTGCAGCTTGTTGCGAAGCTCGCTTAGAAGCTCTGGCGGCGAAGCGCTCTCAAGGTGTATGACGTGCGCGCTCAGAGCCTCTCGCCCGGAAGTGATAGTCCATATATGAAGGTCGTGAACGTCCTCGACGCCTTCCGTCTCAAGAATCGTCTCTTCGACCGCGCGCAGATTGATGTGAGCCGGAGTTCCTTCCAGCAGCACGTTGGTAGATTCGCGTATCAGATTCCAAGAGCTCCAGACGATGAGCAGGCTTATGACAAGGCTGAAGAGCGGGTCGGCCTGATACCAACCGTAAAAGTACATCAGAGCGCCCGCGATTATCGCTCCGACAGAGCCGAGGGCGTCGCCCATCACGTGCAGCCATGCGCCACGCACATTCAAGTCCTCTTCATGATGGCCGTGAAGCAGGTACGCGCCTACTCCATTGATGATGAGGCCACCCAGAGCGATTATCATCATCAGCCCGCTCCTGACCGGCTGCGGCTCAATCCAGCGATGATATGCTTCGTATATGATGAGCAGCGAGATTAGAACCAGCGTCACACCGTTAATAAGTGCCGCGAGGATTTCCAGCCTGTAGTAGCCGAAGGTCTTGCGCGGCGTGGCAGGCCGCGACGCGAACCACACGGCTACCAGCGCCAAGCTGAGCGCGGCCACGTCCGCCAGCATGTGCCCCGCGTCCGCCAGAAGCGCCAGAGAGCCCGTTATCCAACCGCCTGCGGCTTCGGCCACCATGTAGACGGCGGTCAACACGAGCACCACCGTCAAGCGGCTGCGCCCGCCCGCCGCAGCGCCGTGGCCGTGGCCGTGATGACCGTGCCCGTGCGAGTGATGACCATTCCCGTGTGTGTCTTCGACCTTAGACATCTCTTTTATAAAAAAACAGCGCCGGATGCAGAAGATTATAAGCTGCATCCGGCAGAGGTCAAAACGGGTTTGAGCGGGGCCGAGCGGGTAAAAGTTTTCCACGCTCGTCTTTCAGTCATCAGAGCGGGGCGACGTTGAGCGCCCGGTTCAGGTCGCGGTAAAGCTCGTTGTAGTCGCGCAGGCTCCTCTCCAAGGCGCGCGGCATCTGCTCTATGTCGCCGTGATTGACAAGCAGGTTGACGTTGCTGACAAATGCCGCGTGCTGGTCTAGCGTGCGGCTCGTGGCCGAAAAATGGACAAGGAAGGTGCGGCGGCGCGCAGCCGGTCGCATGGCGTTGATTTCATTGCTGACGTGAGCCGCGCCCTGCTCTACAGGCTCGAAGTTCGGGTCGAGGATAATTATGTCCATGCTCTCTTCGCGCATGCGCTCTACGGCCTGCGAAGCGTTCTCCGCGACGAAGACGTGGTACTCGTGCTCGGCCAGCTTGTGCGCGACCTTCTGACGATGCTCGGGCTCCACGCAGACCAGCACGCGGTGGCGCTCCCACGCGAGGCGCTTAGTCTCCACGGGCTTTTCGCCGCCCGAAGCCCCGCGCTGCACCAGCGCAGCCAGAAGACGCAGTATGTCATTAGCGGCCGCGCCTGAAGAATCGGCCTGAGGGCCGTCCGCCGTAACCTCGCTCTCGGCGCTCACTTCCGGCTTGAAGACCGGCGCTGGATTTTTATCAAAGCGCGGGTGCTCGGTCGCGGGGGAATAAGAGTTCGCCAGCGCGCCCTGAGCAGTCTCGTTTGCGGGCGGCTGAGCGTTGATGACGTTCTGGCACTTGGGGCAGCGAACGGTGAAGGCGCGCGCGGGAACCTTCGCATCGTCCAACTGCAAGCGCATGGAGCAGTGTGTACAGAGAACAATCATAGGTTTTGGCAATCCCTCAGTTATTCAATCATGTCCAGCATGGAGCCGTATTTGGGCTTGGCCCCGGTCAAGGTCGGCGGCGGTATAGTCTCGCCGCGTATGAAATCTTCCGTGGAAGAGAGTCCTTTGAGTGACAACATGAGGTTGTTCTGGTTAGTGGCGAAGGCAAGGCCGTCTTCCATCGTCACGACTTTTCGCTGAATCAGGTCTTTGATGACGGTGTCGAAATCCTGCATCCCATCCAGCTTGCCGTCACGCATCGCGTCCAGAAGCGACTTGCCTTCGCTTTCGCCCGCCTCGATGTACTCGCGCGTGCGCGGGCTAGACCTGAGAATCTCTACGGCGGCCACGCGGCCCTTGCCGTCCGCGCGCGGAATCAATCGCTGCGAGACGATGTAGCGGAAGGTCTGCGAAAGTCTTGTCCGTATGACCTGCTCTTCGTTCTTCGGATAGAGGCCGATGATGCGGTCAATCGTCTTGGAAGCGTCAATCGTGTGCAGAGTAGACAGAACAAGGTGGCCCGTCTCGGCAGCTTCGAGCGCTATCTCGGTCGTCTCAAAGTCGCGCATCTCGCCTATGAGAATCACCTTCGGCGCTTGTCTCAGGGCGGCCCTCAAGGCCGAGGGAAAATCCCTAGTGTCGGAGCCCACCTCGCGCTGGTTGATGGTGGAATTCTTGTGCGTGTGCAGGAACTCTATGGGGTCTTCAATAGTGATGACGTGATAATGCTTCTGCTCGTTGATTAAATCTATGACGGCGGCGAGCGTGGAGCTTTTACCCGAGCCGGTCGGCCCTGTCAAAAGCACTATGCCGTTTCTCAGCTCCGCTATGTCCGACAACTGCTCCGGCAGTCCCAGAGACTTTATCGTAGGCACTTCAGTAGGGATGACGCGCATGACTATGGAATAAGTTCCGCGCTGCTGAAAGATGTTGACGCGAAAGCGCGTGCGCGACGGCAGGCTGTAGCTCAAATCCGCCGTGCCCGTTTTCGCCAGTCGCTCTGCCGCTTCCGGGTTGCCGTCCATCAGAGCCATGGCGATTATCTCCGTCTGGTACGGCGAGAGCCTCTGAAGGCCGAGCGGCTGCACGGGCGTCAGCTTCCCGTTGATTTCCACCTGCGGCGGCTGTCCAACGGAGAAATTAAGGTCGCTGATTTTGTCCGAGACGAGCAGCATGCGCTCGATAATGGGCGGAAGGTCTAGAAAGCTCATGCTTTATTTGCGCTCCAAAAGGGTTATGAAAACTGTGGCGCGAAGGAAGGGGTTAATTTAGGACTGCAATGGGCAAGCGTTAAAGGCTTTCGCCAGCCGCTCCCGGCAGACAAACCATTGTCGCGTAAAACCATGCTAAACGCAAGTAAAATCTATTTAGCCGTTGAAATTATTGGACTTGTGGCTTAAAAGTGGCGAGCCAGTCCCTTGTGCGGGCCTCGATTTGCGCGGGGTCGGAGAGCAGAGCGCCTATGACGGCGAGGCTCTCGGCCCCGGCGGCTAGGGTTTCCTGACCATTTTCCGGGGTGATTCCGCCGATGGCTACTAGCGGGAGCGAGGGGACAGCCCGGCGCACGCGGCCGAGGCCGTCCAAGCCAACCGTGGGGTCTGGATTATCTTTGGACGAGGTGGAAAAGATAGGGCCAATGGCTAGGTAATCAATGGGAAGGCTGGCTGCAAGTCTCGCCTGCTCTACATTATGCGTGGAAAAGCCTATCACTGCTCGCTCGCCCAGGATTCGGCGCGCAGCCTCCGGCGGCAGGTCGTCCTGCCCCAGATGAACGCCGTCTGCGCCCAGCGCAAGGGCAATGTCAACGCGGTCATTAATAATAAGCCTCAGACCGCGCTCGCGCGCCACGCGCAAAGCCGCCTCGGCCTCCCTGAAAAACGCACGCGCCTCCAGATGCTTCTCACGCAACTGAATCATACGCGCCCCGCCAGCGCTCAACCGCAGCACCTGCTCCGCATGCGACAACCCTGTGAGCCGCGCATCCGTTACAGGATAAAGCCTTGGCAGGTCAATCCACATATAGGTCGCGTCGTCAGCTCTCTTTACGCTTGGGCCGCTCGTTGGCTTTGAGGACGCGCTTGCGCAGTCGAATCGTTTGAGGCGTGACTTCCACCAGCTCGTCGTCGGCTATGAACTCAAGCGCCTGTTCGAGCGAGAGGTCTTTGATGGGTATCAACCGCATGGCTTCGTCCGCAGACGCGGCGCGCATGTTCGTCAGCTTCTTCTCTTTGATGGGATTGACGTCAAGGTCAACGGCACGCGCGTTCTCGCCTACAATCATTCCTTCATAAACTTTTGTCACAGGTCGAATGAAGAGCGAGCCGCGCTCCTGCAAGTTGAAAAGAGCATAAGTGGTCGTCTCGCCCATACGGTCTGCAACGAGTGAGCCCGTCGAGCGGCCTCGCAAACTCCCTTGCCACGGCCCCCAGCGCAGAAAGATTGTATTGAGAAGCCCCGTCCCCTTAGTCTCCGTCAGGAATTCGTTGCGAAAGCCTATGAGGCCGCGCGACGGTGTTTCAAACTCAAGACGCACGCGCCCCGTGCCGTGATTCACCATCTTCGTCATCTGCCCTTTGCGCCTGCCCAGAGCTTCCGTCACGACGCCTATGAACTCTTCAGGACAATCAACGACGACCTGTTCTATCGGCTCAAGAATTTCTCCGCCCTCTTTGCGCGTGATGACTTCAGGCTTCGAAACCTGTAGCTCGTAGCCCTCGCGCCGCATCATCTCAATCAGAATGGCTAGCTGTAGCTCGCCCCGGCCCGACACCTTGAACTGGTCTGGAGAGTCCGTCTGCTCTACGCGTATGGCTACGTTTCCGAGCACCTCTCTGTCCAGACGCTCCTTGAGTTGTCTGGATGTAACGAACTTTCCCTCGCGCCCGGAAAAGGGCGACGTGTTGACGCCGAAAATCATGGAGATGGTCGGCTCGTCAACGGCTATCACCGGCAGCGCTTTCGGATTGGTAGCGCTCGTTATCGTCTCGCCTATCTCTATGTTCTCTATTCCGGCCAGAGCTACTATCTCGCCAACGCCCGCATGCTGAACCGGCTCTCGCTTGAGTCCCTCGAACGCGTAAAGCTGCGAGATGCGAGTCTTCTCTACGGAGCCGTCACGGCGCGTGATGGCGACCGTATCGCCCACGGCTATCTCGCCCGAAAAGATGCGACCGATGGCAAGGCGACCGACGTACTCGCTGTAGTCAAGGTTGGCCACCAACAACTGAAGCGTGTCGTCGCGCAAGGCTTCCGGCGCAGGGATAGTCTCGACTATCTGGTCGAAGAGCGGGCGTAAGTTTTTCGACTCGTCATCCAGACTCTTTTTAGCAACACCGTCGCGCGAGACGGCATAGAGAATCGGAAACTCTATCTGCTCGTCGGTAGCATCCAAATCCAGAAACAGCTCGTAGATTTCATCCACCACCTCAGCCGGTCTTGCGTCGTGCCTGTCAATCTTATTGACCACGGCTATCGCCGGAAGACGAGCTTCGAGGGCTTTGCGAAGGACAAAGCGCGTCTGCGGCAGGCATCCTTCGGCCGCATCTACGAGCAGCATCACGCCGTCCACCATCTTCAACACGCGCTCGACCTCACCGCCGAAGTCGGCGTGGCCCGGCGTGTCCACGATATTTATCTTCACGTCGCCGTAGCGCACGGAAGTATTCTTCGCCATGATGGTAATGCCGCGCTCGCGCTCTAAATCCATGGAATCCATCACGCGGTCGCGCACCTGCTCATTCTCGCGGAACGTCCCGGCCTGCTTGAGCATGGCATCTACGAGCGTAGTCTTCCCGTGGTCTACGTGCGCGATGATAGCTATATTGCGTATCTCTTTTCTCTGCTGAACCATAATCCCTCTACTATAGATAAAACAGGCGCTTTTGTTCGCCTTATGTGCAAACCAATTATTCTAACACGAGTGATTGAATTATTCCTCTTTGGAGAGGCCGGGGCCATTAGAAAGAAGAGCCCCTGTCTGGCGTAGCGCTTCATAGAGGACTATTGCGACGGCTGTGGAGAGATTGAGGCTGCGCACGTTCGGATTGAGCATAGGAATGGTCAGGCACTTTTCCCTGTTGGCGCGCAGGAGGTCAGAGGGAAGCCCGCGCGTCTCGCTGCCAAACACAAGACACTCATCTCCTTCAAAGCGCCACTCCGTGTAAGGCTTCTCCGCCTTGGTGGTAAGGTAAACGAAGCTTGCGCCTGAAAGCGACGCATGGAGCGCCGCCACGTCACGATGACGATGTAGCGAAACCTCAGGCCAGTAATCAAGCCCGGCCCGCCTCACTGCCCTGTCATCCAGCCGGAATCCGACCGGCCCGACAATATGCAGAGGCACACGCACAGCCGCGCAAAGCCTCGCAATATTGCCCGTATTTGGCGGAATCTCAGGCTCAACAAGCGCTACTGCAAGCATAAGAGCAGACACTCAATTTCCAGCAAGAATAACCGGATTGCTTTTTCTGAAGACTGAAAACGAAACCTGTTCCGTCAGCGTCTTTCATAGTCGTCTTCAAGGCGGACTATGTCGTCTTCGCCCAGATAATCGCCAAGCTGCACTTCTATAAGCACGAGCGGTTCATCGGAGCTATTGCCCAAACGATGATTGGTTGAAGACGGTATGTGTATATGCTGCCCTTGAGTAAGCTGCAACTCGCGGTCGCCACAGACAACGTCCGCAGTGCCGCTCACTACAACCCAATGCTCCGCGCGACGGGAATGACGTTGAAGGCTGAGGCGCGCTCCTGATTTAACTTCCAGCCTCTTGACCTTGTACCCTTCACGCTCTTCTAAAACCTCATAACGCCCCCAGGGCCGCTCATCCATTTCACGCAATCGCCCGCCCTCCTTACTACCTCAATTCTGTATATGCTCTCTTCATGCATTCAATGCTGCTGGCCGCTCTTTGAGCATAGCTAAGAGCAACGTGGACGCGCAAGAAAAAGAATGGACGGCTTGGCTTCTCTTGAAGCTTTTGCCGTCCTTTGTTAAAGGCCCGCAGGCCGAAGTTTTTTATGTGCGCCGTTGGAAGGTTGTCGTTGTTGCGAGTTGAGGTTGCGTTATCTCTTCTTGGAGCCGCCCTTCTTCGAGCCGCCACCCTTTTTGGAACCGCCGCCGCCGCCCTTTTTCGAGCCGCCGCCGCCGCCCTTAGAACCGCCACCACCCTTGCCTGACTTCTTTCCTGCTTTCTTAGTTGCCATAGGTTTCAGTTGCTCCTTTTCGGTTTAGTTGCTAACACCACAAGATACTGTATTGAAATTTCTCTTGTGGCCTAGAGTAAACGGCGCACAACATGTTGGTATATAAACGCATTGAGCGCAGATGTCAATAATTTATTCATCTTTCTGCCGAAAAAATTTCTTTCTCACGCTAGATTCATCAGCATCAACTCTTCGTCAGAGAGGTTTCGTGATGAAATCAATCGTGAGATTGAGTGGCTACAGAAAGTTGTAAGCGTTAAGCGATAACCGGAATTATGTCTAAGAAGAGTTTTCTCATCAGCTTCATGAAGCTGATGAGAATTGAAGAAGAGATGATTGCAGGTTTATCGGAAGAGCGGTGTGAATATCCATTGATCGTGATGATCAATGCCGTAGTACGTGATTACAGACTCGTCATTATTACGACTGGCGACGCCTATAAATTCTCCTATGCCGTTTGAGGATTCATCCTCGACTGACGGCATAGAGGTGGTCGAGCCTGTATCTACTATGTTTGTGACTTGTACGCCGTAGCGTGCGAAGAGCTGCGGGTCTTGTGTGGTCGCGGGCAATCTTCCTCCGGCGTAAATCATGACTGCGCGCTGAAATTGAATCATGGTCTGCGTGCGCGGGCGTATCAGCTTCCATTCATCGTTTGTCAGTGGGTCTATGGCGGCGACGCGTCTTAGAACCTGAATCTTCTTTGTCCCGCGCGGCACGCCCTCAAGGAGCTGCTCCATGGAGGTCGGCAGCCTGCCCGTATAGCGAAAGTATAGACGTATGGCTTCGGCCACTTCTTCGCCGCGAAAGATTGCTTCCTGCTCGCGCTCGCGCAAGACCTGCTGCCGTACGCTCGGCGCGGCGGCTGTGGCGAAGAGTGCGAGCAGCGTCATCAGCGCCAGCAGCGCGAAGAGCGTGTAGCCGCGCTCGTCTCCGGCGCGCAGCTTGAAATCAGGCTTGAGTCCGCATGAATCTCTGCGCTTTAGCTTATTCTTCAGGCTCTTCATCGCTGGTTACGGGCTGCGGCACGCGTTGCGGGCCGCCGGTCGTAGGTGATTCCGTTGTCAAAGGTAGTGTGTGTTTGATGCGCAGCGAGCTATCTATCAGCACGACTTCGCGCTGCGAGATGCTTGTGACGCGAAAGCGACCGGCGACGGTATCGCCGCGTTGTATATTTACAAGATTCTTGCTGTTCTTATCCTTGAGAATGGCCGTGTCATTGTATTGCCGACCGCCTACGAGTCCGACGTAGGTAAAGTTGGGCACGGGCGGAGCCGCCACGCTAATTGCGACTGTGTTCGAGTAAAGGCTACCGTCAGGTGTGCGTACAGTAACCTGTCGCGCGCCCTCGTTGGCTATGACGGCGGCGGGTACAGTTGCCGAAAGCTGCTGCGCGCCGAGATAGCGCGTCTCAAGCTCTCGCCCGTCAATGTATATGCGCGTCTGCGGAGTAAATTTGTCTCCCATGACATCCAGCTTGAACTCGCTCGTTCGCGCGTAGACGTTCGTGGGCGAGATGGAAGTGATTGTCAAAGGCGGAGGCGGCTCCGGCGTCGGCGTGGGAGCTTGCGGGCTAGGTCTGACGGGCGGCGGCGGCGGAACGTAATAAGCGAAGATGTTGCGGCTGGCTTCGGGCACAGCCGGAGGCGGCGCGTCTCCGAGCGGAATGGGCGCGGGGGGCGTGAGCGGCGCTTCTTCGCGCAGACCTGCGTTTCTGATTGTCGGGTTCGTGCCGTCACCTGAAACCGAACGCGGCGAAAGTGATGTTCTATTGGCGTTCGCGGCGTTCGCCGTCGTTGCCGTCGTAGACTTTGAAGGCGAGCTGAAGAAGGCGTACCAGAGAGTCACGAGCGCAACTAAGCCGAGAGCACCGGCCGCTATCATTTTCTTGCGTTCCGATTTTGGATTCTCTTCCGGTGAAGCCATTACTAAACTCCTTACAAAATCTCCGGGAATCTATGGAGTGCCGGTTTGCTGCGTCTGCTCCGTCCCTGCGTTGGATGCGTTGCGGCGGAAATAGGCAGCCATCTCCAGACGCAGACTGACGATTGAAGAGGGCGGGGCGCTTGCGCCGGGCGCTGCTCCTTCGGCGGGCACAGCCGTACGCGCAAGCGCGTCGTTCGTTCCTTCAAGCTCTACGGCGTTGATGATGACAAACTGTCTGCTGGCCTCTATGTCACGCACGAAGCGACGCACGTTCGAGTACTGGCCTTCGACCGTCAGACTGACGCCGAGGCCCGGATAGATGCTCTGCCATTTGGCGCTGCCCGTGCGCGTTGTCTGAGAGCTTGTGCCTGTCTGGTCACCGAGGGGGTCTAGTGAGCTGTACTTGATGCCTCCGGTGGTGCGCAAGGCGTTGCGGCGAATAAGCTCGTTCAGCTCCTGATAGATGGCCATGCGGCCTTCTTCGCCCGGCGACAGCTTAGTCTCTTCAAACTCCTGTAGGCTCTTGTCTATTTCTGCCACGGTTGCACCGGTGTTGGCGTTCACATTAAAGCCCGTCTTAGCGTCACGAAGCCTTCTCTGAAGCGCCTCGCGCTGCTCGAGCGCCCTAACCTGTCGCGTGCTTGCGGGCACAAAGAGATAGAGGTAGGTAAAGATTACGACTGCCAGCAGCAGAAAGCTCGTGCCGAGCGCAATGATTTCCGGCAGGCCGAGTATGCCCAGCTTGGGCGCGCGGCGCAGGCTCTCCACGCGTATGCGAATCCGCTCGCGCCGCGCCGCAGTTGCCGGAGTCTTATCAGTAGCTGCTTGATTACTCATTCCCAAGTTTCAAATCCAGAATCCTTGAAGTTATCCGCCGGAGCGCTGCGTGTAATGAACGGCGAGCACCCATTCGGCTCCTTCGCCTCTGCCCTTGGAAGGATTCTGCGAGACAACGTCTGCGCGGAAAATCCCTGTGCTGTTCATGCGGCTCATCATGCCTGTGACTTCCGCGGGGTCTTTGCTTATGACGGACAACTCAAGGTCAGCGACCGTCTGGCCCGGCCGGGCGTCCACGTCGCGCACGTTGATGCGCGAGACGCGCACGTTCGCGGGCATGTTGGCCTCAAGGTCTGCGAAGAGGCGTGACCAGGAGAAGCGCTTGCGGTCAACGAGAGCGTGCGCCGCGTCGTGCGCCGTGCGCTGCTCGGGCGTGAGCGCCTGTCTAATCTCGCTGACTTTTTTCTCATACTCCCTCAACTCCTGCCCCAGCACGCTCACGTCGCGCTCTACAATGAGAGCCTGACGATTCATCTCACTGCTTTGGACGAAGATGAAGACGAGCGCCGCTATGGACGCAAGCGTAATGATGCTGGCAATTGCCCACGGCAGCGTGTGATTGCGAAACGGGTGGCTGGCGAGATTTAGTCTGGCGCTCACTGTTAAAAAATTTCCGGCTGTGAGTCAGAAAGAGGCCATGAGCCTCTTTTATCATTCACTCTCTGTTGCTCACTTCAAAGCATACACGCGAGCGTAGAATCGGCGCAAGCTGCGTACATGTCTGCCCCGGACGAGTCTGCCGCCGCCAAAACCCTTACACGCGCGAAAACATCCCGCGTTGCAGAAAGTCTTGAGCTCCGCGTGTCAAATCAAAAGCAACCGTTTTTGGCTTGAGATTCGGAACTATCTCTATTCCCGTCTTGAAGGCAGAGGGTCTTTGTTGTCCGTGGAGGCTTGCCGGTAGGTGCAGACGCGGTTGCGCCCCGTGGCCTTGGCGCGATAGAGAGCGGAGTCCGCCATCTCCATCAGCTCTATCGGGTCGCGCGCATCGTCGGGGAATACCGCCACGCCTATGCTGATGGTGATGTGATGAGTCCGGGCCTCCGTGTCGCTTGAGCCGTGGCGCGTGGCCGGGAAGGCGTGCGCGGCCACCTCTGCGCGCACTCGCTCGGCTGCGACGATTCCCTGCGCTATGTCGGCGTCCAGAAGAAAGGCCGCGAACTCCTCTCCGCCGAAGCGTGCCGCCACGTCGCCCGCGCGAAGGGCGCGTGTAATCACCATTCCCGTCTGTTCAAGGGTCTGGCTTCCGGCAAGGTGGCCGTAGGTGTCGTTGACCTCTTTGAAGTGATCCAAGTCCATCATCAGCACGCAGAAGGGGCGCGACTCAAGCTCCGCGCGCGCGGCCTCGCGGCGCAATTCCGAGAAGAAGGACTTGCTGGTCAAAAGCCCCGTCAGCTCGTCGTGCGCCAGCAGGCGATGAATCTGTCTCTGGTACTCGCGGTCTATCTCGTCCAGCATGTCGAAGCGCATCAGGTGCTCGCCTATGGTTATCTTGTCGCCATCGCTGAGCAGTGCTTCGGAGATGACATGGCCGTTCAGGAGAGTCCCGTTGGTGGAGCCAAGGTCTGTGATGCGGTAGCGCGTTTCACCCGTCGCTTCGTCGCGCTCCGTAGTAACGCGCGCGTGCATGCGAGAGGCGCGCGAGTCGTTGATACGCACGTCGGCTTCCAGCGCCCGCCCGAGTATTACTTCGTCGCGCTCAAGCGGAATGGGGACGGCCAGAAGCTCGCCGCGCAGGAAGACGAGTGCGGGGCGGCGCTCTCGCGTGGCGCGCGAAATGTCTGCGGCATCCACGCTCAGGAGGCCGCTCTGCTGAAGCTCTTCCTTTGAAGAATCACTCGCCACGTACGCTTCACCAAGGGAAAGAATCTCACGCGCCGCGAGCCGCCCCGAGCTTAACCGGAGCCCGAATTCGCCGCACGCGCCCACATCTTAACGCGCCGAAGATGACAAAGAAAGTAAAAAGCCGGGCTTCCGCGCTTTTGCTTTAGAAGACTCGTTGCTCCTATAATTACGTCAAGCAGAGGGCAACTGCTTTGAAGGAGTTACCGCATTGAAAGAAGAGCAAACCATGACCTGCCCGCGCGCGCCGCACGCGTTATCGGTAGAGCGCGTGGCCGAAGCGCGGCTGCCTACGGAGGTGGGCGAGTTCCGCATAGCGGGCTATCGCTCGCTGACTAGCCCGGAAGAGTTCGTAGTCTTGTACAAGGGCGAGATGCGTCCAGAGCTGCCTACGCTCGTGCGGATTCATTCGCAGTGCCTGACGGGCGACGTGTTCGGCTCCATGAAGTGTGATTGCGGTCGCCAGTTGCGCCGCGCCATGGAAGTGATTGAGCAGGAGGGACGCGGCGCAATCGTCTACCAGCAGCAGGAGGGACGCGGCATAGGCATCATCAACAAGATTCGCGCCTACGCTCTACAGGACGACGGCGCGGACACGGTCGAAGCCAACGAGCGGCTGGGGCTGGGCGTAGACCTCAGAGAGTATAAACAGTGCGCCGAAGTCCTCTTCGAGCTTGGGCTCTGTCAGGTGAAGGTGATGTCGAACAATCCTTTGAAGCTTCAGGCGCTGGAAGAGGCGGGGCTTCAGATTGTAGAGCGGGTTCAACTGGCGGTGGAAACGCCCAAATGCGCCGAGCAATACCTGCGCACCAAAAAAGAGAAGATGGGCCACCTGCTGGAATTCAACATCTGAGAAATTTTAGCCGGTCAAACAGTAAGCGGTGAGCAGTAGAAGAAAGTTCCTAACTGCTCACCGCTTACTGTTTGACCAATTCGCTTTTTTACTGCTTGCTTCGGAGGTCTTTGATGGTGCTCTTCAGCCTCTCCGCGTCCGGGGCTTTGGGCGTGAGCTTCAGATAAAGCTCCAGTTCATCTGCGGCCCGTTTGTAATCCTTGTTCCCTATGTAGATGCCGCCGAGGTATCTGTGCGCCATCGCCACTTCGGGCTTGCCGGAAGCGGCTGCCGTCTCCAACTCCTTCTGCGCTTCAGCGTACCTGTCCATGTCGTACTGCTTTGTCTGTTCGTTGCGGCTTGAGCTGAGCAGGGCTACACCTAGATACATGTGCGCCGTGGGCGCATCGTTATTAATCTTCAGGGCTGCGCGCAGCTCCGTCTCAGCCTCCATGTAGCTCTTCCTGTTCAGCAGCGCTATGCCGTAGTTGAGATGCGGGAAGAACTCCGTGGGCGCGAGCTTAACCGCCCTCTGAAGCGCTTCGGCGGCTTTGTCCGCCTGCCCCGTCTTCAGGTACTGAATGCCAAGCTCGTTGAGCGCGAGCGCGAAATCCGGGTGCAGCGCAATCGCTTCGTTCAACTGCTCTATGGCCTTCTTGCCTTCGCCCTTGGCAGACGACTCAAGAGCTTTGTTGTAGAGGTCTTGTGCAGCCTTCGGCACTCCGGCCATCGCAGGATTAGGAGCAGAAGCCGCAACGCCGCCCTTTAGCTTCAGATAAACAGGCACGGTAAAGCTGCGCCCGTTATTGCCGCGATCAATGTAGAACGGCTCTCTGGTTACCTCGTACTCTTTTCCGGCATCCACGACAATCGTGTAAGAGCCTGCGAGCAGGCCGCCGAAAGTGAACGAGCCGTCATCTTCGGTCATGGTACTGAGCGTGCCGCGCTCGGAGTTTTCAAGCTGCACGCGTACGCGAGTGCTGAGCGCGCGTCCCGAAGGCGCAATGACGCGCCCTTTTATGGCGTTTGCGCCGCCCGTGCCGCCCGCTATGTCGCGCGTGCTTCCGACTCCGGCCTGCGCCAGAACGACGGAGCATGAGAACAGGACTAAAAGTATAAGAGGCAGAAATCGCATGACAGTTCGCTTGGCAAGGACTGCCTGTATTTGAACTGAGTGAGAAGACATAAGGGAATTCCTTTCGTAGGGGTTCTATCTTAGCCGCCGTGTAGATTTTCTTTATAGCCTAGCTGATTTGAGAAAGCAAAAGCGCGCGCGTCTTTACGGCGAGAATGCGCTCTCCCCCCTTTTCGGACTGGCGGACTATTGCGGGCGAAAGGACAAAGGCAGAAGTCTCTCTGCTTTAGCCCTTACTGCGCAGCTCTTTGACCGTGGTGCGAATCCTGCTGGCGTCGGGCGCGTTCGGTGCCAGCTTAAGATAGAACTCAAGCTGCTCGGCCGCCTGCTTGAACTGCCCCTTCTGCCAGTAAAGACCGCCCAGAAGCTTGTGCGCCTGCGCCATGGTGTCGCCGCCCTTCAGGCTCACGGCGCGCTGCAACTCCTTCTCAGCCTCGTCATAACGACGCAGGCTGATGAGCGTGATGCCGAGGTACATGTGGGCCGAAGGCGAGCTGTCGTTCTTCTGAATCGCTTGGCGCAGGTTGCTTTCGGCCTCCGCAAACTGTTTCTTCTCTAAATAGGCTATGCCGTAGTTGAGTCGCGGGACGAAGGCATCCGGGCTCAGCCGCACAGCGCCGCGAAGCGCCTCCAGAGCCCTGTCCGCATCGCCCAGCTTCAGGTACTCTACGCCAAGGCTGTTGAGCGCCAGCGCGAAGTCGGGATGGATGGAGATGGCCGCGTGCAGTTGCTCTATGGCCTTCTTGCCGTTGCCTGCCTGAATCGCCTCCTGCGCCTTCTCGTAAAGCTCCAGCGCGGGCTTGGGCACAGTGGCGAGCGCCGCGTTCAGGACGCCGGGCCTTGTATCAGTCCTGCTATTCGGCTTAAGCCTTAGATATATCGGAACCATCACGGTGCGCGGCGACATGGGAATGCGCGTGCCACGGCCCAGGTTGCTGTTTCCCTCTATGAAGACAGGCTCTCTGACCGTTTCGTAATCTTCGCCAGCCTCTATGACGACCGTGTAAGAGCCCGGCGCAAGATTCTTGAAACGGAACGCGCCGTCGCTATCGGCCAGCACCGTCAGGCGGCTTGAGGTCATAGTCTCAAGCGATACTTTGGCGCGCATATCCGCCGCCCGGCCGGAAGGGAAATAGATGCGCCCGTGGATGGCGTTCAAGCCTCCCGTGCCTGTGCTGTCAGTCCCGGCCCCCTGACCGAGGACACCGCCTGCGGGAATCAGCAGCAGTAATACGAGAAGCGTCGTGTAAACGGAGTTGTAGATGAAGGGGCGAGCGGCTATACGACCTGAAAGGATAAACATTAGAGACTACTCCTTTCTCAAACGGCCATGTAGGTCGAGACGATTAGAGACTGTGGCTTATTGATTGAGGGATAATACCACAAATAAGAAAGGGGAGAAGCGTCAATGTTAACGCTTCTCCCCGAAGTTCCTTCAGGCGCGTCCCGCATTAGGGACGCGCCTAGGAATTAATCAGCTTAGAAGCTGAACTTAGCACCCAATCTAAGTGTGGACGGGAACTGGAAGACCGTGCCCGTTCCGTAGAACGGATTCGGGACATCCGGCACACCAGCCAGACCCGTGCCCAGCGAGAACGTCGTGTCGTAAATGAGCGCACGCTGGTTGTTGAAGACGTTGAACCAATCAACCGTGAAACGGAGCTGCTTGTTCTCTCCGACGTTAATCGGATAGTAGCCGCCCAGATCAAGCTGCCAGGTGAAAGGCCCACGGTTCGTGTTCGCTCTGATTCCGCCCGGAGCGTCTGCCGGGAAGAGAGCCGTGCCGCGCGGCACGCCGAAGCCTTCGTTGTTACCGTACACGGGGTGCGGCACCAACGCGTTGAAAGGCGTACCCGACTGACCACGGAACGAACCACTGACCATGAATTTCCACGGCGTCTGGTAAGAGCCGTCGAACTTCAACTGGTGCGGGCGGTCATTCGGCAGACGGCCGTAGGTGTTGCCGAGCAAGCTCACCAAGTCAAACAACGAGGTGATGTTCGGGTCTGCCTGGCCGTTGTCGTTGCGGAACAAGCCTTCGTAGTTACCGGTCAAGCTGGAGAAGACGTAGGAAGCGATGAACTGGTAGTTGTTCGAGAAACGCTTCGTAGCCGTCAGCTCGATGGCACGGTAGTAGCGACGAGCGCGACCGAAGCCAGCGCCGAACTGCTCACGTGCCAGCCTGTCCGTCAGGCTCTCGCCCGGATTGAACAGGAAGTAGCTGTCGCCATCGTCGAACGAGCCGTCCTCGATGACTGAGCCCTGCGCGCGGTAGACACCGCGAACGCCAATCGCCAAATTGCTAACGACCTCGTACTCGAAACCGGCGGTCGCTTCGTTGACCGTCTGCGGCTTCAAATCCGGATCGGGAGGCGTGTGGTCGTGGCCGAGGTTCTGAGCGGCGATGGGTACTGCTGCGCCGCCGGGAGTGGTCGCGCCACTGAGACCCGTCACGATACGCGCGGCAGCAAGGTTCGCGGGGAAGCCGTAGCGGTCGAGGCGGATGTTGTTATCCGTCTGGGCCGTGTCGGACAGCGCACGAACGTTGATGTCGAGCGGAATCGGCGTCTCGACAAAGCGAGCGTAGTTGATGAAGAGCTTGCCTCTGCCCTGACCTGTGAAATCCCAGATCAGACCAATTCTGGGCTGAAGGTTGTCAATGAAGCTGTTGAACCTCAGAGGCACACCTTCACCAGGGTTGCCGTAGGCTTGCTGGTAGTCCCAGCGAACGCCTGCGTTGAGCTGAACGTCCTTGGTGATTTTGAAATCATCCTGGAAGTAGAAGCTCTCAACGTTGGTCTTCGTGTTGGCGATGATTCTGAAGTCACGAATACGCGTCTGATTGCGAATCAGGAACGGGTTGTTGGTGACTTCGGCAAGCGTCAACGTGCCGACGGTCGCGGCGGTAATGGTCGTTCCACCCGGAATCGTCTGGCCGACGAGCAGGGCGGCGCGGTCAGCAGCAGCCTGGCTCGGGCAAACAATCTGAGTGCCCCTGACGGTGCAGAGCAGGAAGCGATGGTCAACGCGGAAACCGCTAACCGTCGTGCTCGCGCCGCTACCGACAGGAAGATTGTTGAGCGTGTTGTTGAAGGTAATCGTCGGGCCGGTCGAGACGTTGTTGATGTCGTAAATGTTACGCGTCATCTCGAAGCCGTACTTGAAGGTGTGGCGTCCCCAGAGGTTCTGGAGTCTGGCCGCAACTTCCCAGCGATTGCGATCTTCTTTACCCATGAAAATCGGGGCATAGCCGTTACGGAAAACCGTACGCTGGAGGCTGCCGCCCGGCGAGTACGAGTAATCAACGAAGCCGGTGCCGCCGCCGAAGAACAACCCGGTCTGAACAATCGGAGCGACCTGTTGGTTCGCCGTCAGAATCGAGAAGTTATCGAACGTGGCAGGCTGGCTTTCAAAGCCTTCGGTCGGCGTTCTGTTGTAGCGCTGATAGTGCAGGCCGACAGAGAACTCACCGATCCAGTTCGGCGTGATGACCGAGTTCAGACGAGCCGCGTAGTTGTGGCCGCCGGACTTGGTCGTTCCCAGGAAGCTCCTGGGGTCAACGCCGAAGCCGTTGGAAGAACCGCCGGTCGAACCGGTCTGGTTAATCTGGAAGCCTTCGATAGTCGTAAAGTCACCGAAGGTGGAGAAGGTGGCCGTGTTGTTCTGGTTGACGGCCCAGGTGATTTTGCCCGCGTAGAAGGGGGTGGACACCTTGTTGTCAAAGGGAACCCTTGTTGACTGGCCCAAGTAGTAGTTCCTGCGGTACTGCGGATTGAACGCGCCGAAGAACCAGAGCTTGTTCTTGACAATCGGGCCGCCGATGTCTACGCCAGCGTCGACTTCCGAGAAGCCGTTGTTGGAAGCGGTCGAGAAGGAGAAGTTCTCCGTACGGCGCACAAAGCTCTTGGCCGTGTAGTACGCGAAGATGTCTCCGGTAAACTCGTTGCCGCCCGACTTGGTGATGACGTTAAAGATACCGCCAGTCGCCTTGCCGTACTCAGCGCCGAAAGCGCCGGTCTTGATTTCGATTTCCTGCACGAACTCGAAAGGCAAGTTCGCGCCGCCGCCGCCGTAGGCCGGGTCTGAGGTGGTCACACCGTCGAGGATGTAATTGTTCTCAGGGCCGGATGCGCCGGCAACCGATGGGTCGCGGGGTCGCCCGGCAGCGTCGCGCAGTCCCGACTGAGTAGCGGTCGGAGCAATGTTGTAAAGCGACTGCACCGTGCGCTGTGTCGGGAAGTTCGAGAACTGCTCCGTGGAGACGTTGGTTCCCGTGGTGTTGGTTGTGACGTCAACGTTAGCGCCCGAAGTATCCGTAACGTTGACTACTGCTGTCGTCCCAGCAGGCTGAAGCGTGACCGCAACGGACGTGCTTCTGCTGAGATTGACTTCTACATTCTCTTGTTTGAATTCGGCGAATCCCTGAGAAGAAGCGACCGACACATTGTATCGTCCCGGAGGAAGATTCAATATGCGATAGCGTCCCTCGTCATTCGTCGTGGCTGACTGCGGACTGATGAGATTCGGGCTGGTCACAGTCACAGTCACGCCAGGCACCGGGTTGCCGTTTGTATCGACAACGTTGCCTTCAATCGTACCCGTCGTAGTCGTCTGTGCCATCGCGCCCGAAGTAAAGAGCGCCATGCACAAGGCGAGCAACGCCAGAGTAACAATTCGCATGGAGATTTTCATGCTGGCTATTCCTTTCTGAATTAACGATTCCTTTATGCTGGTAACACTGCCATCGGAGCTTCCTATGACTCCGGCCAACAAAGTGCGGGCTTTAATTTGGTCTTGTTGTAGGCATGGCAGCGTCTGCAAAAAACCTTTTTTGAAGTTGAGAAACCTCATCGGCTAGCAATAATTGCAACTCGTATGCCCATTCGCCTGAAATCGCCCAAGCCACTGTCCTTGTTAGCTTTAGCTCGTGACCCGCAAATGTGAAGAAATATATTAAATCCAAAAAATTGGTGAGTATCCAGAATCTAGAAGTCTCGGGTTATTGGTTAAAGGGGCGGCCGGGGCGGCTCTTTCGCCTGCGAAGCTATTTTATGTCAGGCTTTGCGGCTGGCGGGCTCACTGCAAAGCAGTGGTAGAATGCTCGCCGCCAAAGTTTTATAAGAGCATACAAGGGAGGGGGCAGAGTAAGAGCATAAGTGTCTGAACGCATCTACCGCGACCCTGTTCACAACATCATACGCCTTCGCACGGAGACGGACGAAGGGCGTTTGATGGTACGCCTGATTGACTCAAGCGAGTTCCAGAGGCTGCGCCGTATAAAGCAGTTGGGGCTTGCCCTTTACACCTATCAGGGAGCCGAGCACTCGCGCTTCGCGCACTCTCTGGGCGTGCTTCACCTGATGACGCGCGTGCTGGACAAGCTTGGCGAAAAGTACGAGATAAGACAGGAGGCTCGTGCGGCTGCGCGCGCGGCCGCGCTCCTGCACGACATAGGCCACGGCCCCTTCTCGCACGTGATGGAGAAGGTGCTGGGCTTTCATCACGAGGCGTGGACTGTGCGCGCCGTCTTGAGCGAAGAGACTGAAGTGGGACGAGAGCTTCGCGCCTACTCGGAAGATTTGCCGCAGAGCGTAGCGCACATCATAGAGGGCAGGTTTCAGCCTGCGGCTCTGGCGCAGCTTGTCTCGTCTCAACTGGACGTTGACCGAATGGACTATCTGCTGCGCGACTCTCTGATGACGGGCGCAAAGTACGGCATCTACGACCTTGAATGGATAATCAACGCGCTGGCGATTGATAAGGAGCACGACCGCATCTACGTAGAAGCGCGCGGGCTCTATGCCGTGGAGGAATATTTACAGGCTCGCTACTACATGTTCCGGCAGGTCTACTTTCATCGCACGCTGCGTTCAGCCGAAGCCGTGCTGCGCTCCGTGTTAAGACGCGCACTGAAGCTGCTGGAAGCTAATGAAGAGGTCTGGTGCGCGCCGGGCACCGCGTTTGAGAAGATGCTCAGGCGCACCCCTCTGACGCTCTCGGAACATCTGGCTATGGATGACTCGGACGTTATCTTTCACGTCAAGCAGTGGCAGATGAGCAGCGACCCAATCCTGAGCGACCTCAGCCGAAGATTCGTGCAGCGTCGTCTCTTCAAAGCGATTGACGTGGACATGCCGGACGAGGAGCACGCCAGCTTCCTCGCCGCCGCGCGAGAGGTGACCGCGCAGGGCGGCTTTGACCCTGACTACTACTTCATAGAAGACCACGCGGGCGACGTTCCTTATTATGCTTACTACACGGCGGAGGGCGCTGAGCCGAAGGCGCGCATCTATGTGGAGGACGGCTACGCCCGGCCGCGCATACGAGAGATAAGCGAAGTGAGCGACGCGGTGCGCGGACTTGCTCGCGGCTACCAGCTACACCGCGTCTGCTTTCCGGCTGAAGTCAAGGAAGAGGTCTACGCTATCTATCACAAGAGCGCTTCGCCGCAATCCGCAGCCGGAGCCTGAGCGAGCCTGTTTGAATCTACTTTTAGGAGAGTTCCCCATGAGAATAAGCGAGATGCTTTTGACGGAGTTTGACAAAGAGATGGTGGGCACGCGCAGGACTCTTGAGCGCGTGCCGGATGACAAGTTCGACTGGAAGCCGCACGAGAAGTCCGCGACCATGGGAGGTCTTGCGACTCACCTCGCTAACATACCCACTTGGGCCGTCCACGCGCTCAAGAAGGATTCTATAGACATAGCGCCCGTGGACGCGCCGCCCCCGCGAGCCGAACCTGCTCACTCGCGTCAGGAGCTTCTTGAGAGATTCGATAAGGCCGTGGAGGACGCGCGCGACGCAATCAATCAAGCCGGTGACGAAGAGCTTATGCAGCCTTGGTCGCTCCTTTCGGGCGGCAAAGCCGTCATGACTTTACCCCGCGTAGACGTGCTCAGGGGCTTCGTCATGAACCATAACATTCATCATCGCGCGCAGCTTGGCGTCTATTTAAGGTTGAACGACATACCCGTTCCTTCTATCTACGGCCCATCGGCCGACGAGGCCGCGTTCTAGATGCGTTGTATCCTGTGCGACGTAGTGATGGATGATTTCGGGCGCGACTTTAACGGTGTCCAGATTTATCGCTGCCCCCGGTGCATGCTGGTCAAAGCGGAGCCGGTTCAGTCGGGCGCTGCCGAGATGTATGACGACCCGGAATATTTTAGCGGCTGGGGAAGCGACAAGGATTTCGACGCTGAGAGCCACGACGAGAATCTTCATCAACTGACGAATCAGTATCTCGATTTCATCAGCGCGCACACGACCGGCGAGTCGCTTCTGGACGTGGGCACTGGGCATGGGCTGCTTCCGCTTATGGCTTCAAAGCGAGGATACCGCGCCGAAGGGACGGACGTGTCGCGCCACGTCTGCGAGAATCTCCCGGCGAAGATAGGCATTCCCATTCATCACGGCACAATCGAAGAGATTCGCTTCGAGAAGACTTACGACATCATCACGCTGATTCATGTGCTTGAGCACACGGAGTCGCCCGTCTCTACCATCAAAAGGTGCGTAGAGCTTTTGAACGATGGCGGCTTCATAGTCGTGGTCGTGCCGAACTACCGTAGCCTTGACACGCGCATCAAGGACTTTCTCTCGAAGCGAAACCTGAAGGGCCGCCCTTTCAAGCACCTTGCTCTGGGCCATCACAACTACGTCTTCTCGCTTGAGAATCTGGAGCTGCTCGGAAGGCTTTCGGGTCTGGATACGGTCTACAAGGGGACAGGCTCCGCGTCATGGAAGCAAGACCCGTTCAATCGTCTGCTGGCGCGCATGAACATGGCCACATGGTGCTACGTCGTCTACCGCAAAGCCGTGCGCGACGCTTCGGCGCAAGACGGAAGAGCGCACGCCGCATGAAAGCATCTCTTTTATCAACCGACTCACGAGCCAGTCACACGCGCTCAAAGGCGCGCGCCCTCTTCTGCTTTAGCCTTACTCTTCTGTTTCTCTATCTATCGGTCGCAGCCGCGCAGGCACAAGCCCCAGCGCGCAGGACGACCGTGGCCGTTCTTGATTTTGGTGAGACGGAGACGGGGCGGCGGGCGGCTGACAGGTTATGGCGGACTGTGCGAGAGGCTAACGGCTTGGAGCTTTCCGACCGTGAAGAGGCGCGCGCGGCCGCGCGCGGCTCAGGCTACGCGGGCTCGCTCAACATGACGCTTGAGGAAGCTCGCAGGCTTGGCGCAACGCTCGGCGCTGATTTCTTCATCACGGGCGACGCGCAGACTCTTCGGCGCTCGCCGTCCGACGGCTCCGTCTACTACGAGGCGTACGCTTCGATTTTTCTTGTTAGCTCGCGCACGGGCCGTCTAATCACTTGGGAGCGACCCAGCCATAGAGCGGCCACGCCGGATGCGGCGTCGGCAGCTCTGCTCAAAGGGCTGGCGGGCGAGGATGTTCGAGGGCGCTACGCGGCCGCCATCACTCGCGCTCAGGAAGACGAGATGCGTATGCGCGCAGAGGCGGTGGGCCGCCGAGCGCCTCTCATAGAAGAAGCGCCGGTTGATGTGACAGGCGCGAAAGGGTTAAGGCTTCCGCTTCCCTACAGGCGTCTGCGCCCGCCTTATCCTGAGACCGCCCGGCAGGCGGAGGCCGAAGCGACCGTGGACGTTGAGGTAGATATAGGCGCGGACGGCGAAGTCTCAAAGGTCGAGGTCGTGCGCTGGGCGGGCTTCGGTCTGGACGAAGCCACCATCAGCACAGTCAGGCAGTTGCACTTTCGCCCGGCCATGCGCGACGACGAGCCCATCCCCATGCGGGTGCTTCTACGCTACAACTTCCGCAAGCCGCCTGTAGATAAAAAATGAAAGTCGAGCTTGTTGAGAGATGAGGTTCGCCGCAGAGGCGCGGAGAGACGCCGTAGGTATCGCAGAGAGAGTTGAATCTTCTCAGCGCCCCCTCCGCGTCTCTCTCCGCCTCTGCGGTGAGGCCGGACTTGCCTTTCACTCAAGCCTGCCGCGTCTTCTCTGCCTGCTCTTCCTCCTGCTTCTGCCATTCACCTTCTGTCTATTGCCTTCGCCGGTAGCGGCAGGCGTAGGCGGCGACGCGCCAGTCTCTACGGATACGCGTGAGGGCAGGCTGGTTGTCTTTGATGACGTTTGGAAGACGATTCACGACCGCTACTATGACGAGTCCTTCAATGGGATGGACTGGGATGCGGCGCGTGAGAGCTTTCGCGCGCAGGCTGCCGGGGCCAGAGACTCGCAGGAGTTCTATTCCGTGCTGCGGCGCATGATAGGGAGCCTGCGCGATTCGCACACGCGCGTCTATTCGCCGGATGAGAAGTTCGACTGGCAGCACCCGCGCATCATCACCACAGGCATCTCTGTGCGCGAAGTATCGGGCCAGCCTGTCGTCACAAATATTGAGCGCGGCTCTGAAGCGGAGCGAGCAGGCTTGCGCGCAGGCGACATCATCACGAGCGTTGACGGCGAGCCCGCGCTCGCTCTCTTTATGAAGAAGCTACGGGATGTGACGGGCGCATCCACGCCCCAGTCCGCCCGTGCGCGTGCTATGTCGGCGCTGCTCGCGGGCGCTGCCGACTCGACCGTCAGAGTCGGCTGGCTGGGCGGCGACGGGCAAGAGCGCTTCGCGAGCTTTCGACGCCAGTGGCGCGACCGCACCGCCAGACTCGTTATTGAAAAATCACGCGACCGGCTTTTCATAGTCCGCTTCGACTCCTTCACAGGGAAAGTAGCGATTGATTTCATGCGCGCCCTTCATAAACGGTTGCAGGGCGCAAGCGGGCTTGTCATAGACCTTCGCAACAACGGCGGCGGCGACTCCGAGGCCATGACCGACGTAGTCTCGGCCTTTCTTTCGCCGCGCACCGGGCTGGGCCGCTTCGTAGACCGCACGGGCAAAGTCGTCATTGAGCCGCAGACGCGCACCGCCATGCTGCTGGCCGCAGAATCAATAGCCCGCTTCGATGGTCGGCTAGTCATACTGACCAGCGAGCGTACCGCGAGCGCCGCCGAAATCTTTGTCGCCTCTCTCAAGGAGGCACGAAGGGCGGCCGTCATAGGCACTGGAACCTGCGGCTGCGTGCTGGCGATTCGCCGCCGCCACCTGCTGCCGGACGGGGGCGAGCTGGATGTCAGCGAGATGGACTATCGCACGAGACTAGGGCTGAGGCTTGAAGGAAACGGCGTCGCGCCGGATGAAATCATCACGCCCGACCAGAGGGACATCCGCGCCGGAAAAGACCGCATTATTGAGCGGGCAATCGAGCGTTTAAGGCTCAGCGCAGAGGCGCAATCGCAAAAAAGATAGATTACGGCAACACAAATGGCGCATGGCTTCTGCTACTCTTTAATCATCGGGAGAGGAGAACTTTTTGTGAGCGAACGATACGACCAGCAGGACGGCGCGCCGCAGACTCAGCCGGATTCGGGCGAGACGGTCAACGATTCAAAGGGCGCGCGTCCCGCGACCATAGGCGAGAGAAGCACGGAAGATAAAGTGGCGGGTCAGGGTCTGGGGCAAATGAAGAATGACGACATAGAGCACAGAGCGCCCGAGATGCCTGACAAGACGGCCTAAATAAGATTTTATCGGATAAGGTTTATTGCTTCAGGTCATCAACCTGCAAGCCTATCGGCTCTGCCCCCGCGCCCTTTATGCCGTCAATGACCTTTACCACCTCGCCGTACTTTATTGAGCGCGGCGCTTTGACGAAGACGGTCTTCTCTATCCTGTCTGTGCCCGGCTTCGTGTAGCCTAAGCTGGTGCGCTGCTGAAAAATCTCCGCCAGCATACCCTTGAGAGCGCCCGTGTCATTCACAGTGCCCGCGTCCTGACCATTGAGTTGCAGTCGCAAGTCGCTCAGAACATCCACACGAAGCCCGTCATTACGCATCTTTACCGGCGGCGCTTCCGTATTGAGCGGCGTGGGAATCAGCGCCCTGAAGCGGCTCGGCCTCAGAGGTATCGCCACCATGAAGATAATCAGGAGCACCAGCAGCACGTCTATAAGCGGTGTGACGTTAATGAAGGGCCGCGTACTATTATCACCTTGTTTCGGGCGCATGAGCTTTGCCTCCTGTCCTGTCATCTCACGCAGGGCGGTCACGGCTTCCAATCTCTATAGACAATGCTTCGCCCGGAAAGTTCCCGTAAAAGCCGCCGGAGGTTTTGTGAGGCGGCGCAATAATAGGTTACACTCAGGTCATAGAAATTTTTCCGGCTTGGTAAGTAGATAAATATCAGCGCTCTGATATGTCTCAATTCTCAATGGCTCTTCCCGGCTGTCGCGGTCAAGCCGTCATGGCAAAATCCGTAATTCGACTATAACTATGAAGCGAACCACTCAAGCAGCACGGAAGAAGAATAATCAAGGCGCTCTTTCGCCCGTAGACCTGAGCGACATAAGCCCCTTTCTATTTAACAGGGAGCTTAGCCTGCTGGAGTTCTATCACCGGCTGCTGGAAGAGGCTTCGGACGAAACCGAGCCCGTGCTTGAGCGGCTCAAGTTCCTCTCCATCTTCTCCTCCAACATGGACGAGTTCTTCATGATTCGCGTCTCAGGGTTGAAGGAGGCGTTCGAGGAGGGCGTGACGGCGCTTTCGCCCGACGGGATGACGCCCGAAGAACAGTTGAAGGCCATCAGAGAGCGCGTGCTTCCGCTCATAGAAGAACAGTCGCAATGCCTTATGAAGGAGGTGCTCCCTGAGCTTGAGCGTGAAGGCATAGTGATTGCGCCTTATGATTCCCTCTCCGAGATTGAGCGCGCGATTCTCAACAAATATTTTATGCGAAAGGTCTTTCCCCTGCTGACGCCGCAGGCGATTGACCCCGGACACCCGTTTCCGTACATCTCTGCGCTCTCTCTGAATCTCGCGTTGATGGTTGGCCCACTGCAAGAGCACGGCATCACTCAGTCGCTGACGGGCAGCCCGGAGCCCAGATTTACGCGCATCAAGATTCCGCCCCGCGTCCCGCGCCTTGTGCCCGTGAGCAAGGCCGCGACAAAGTTCGTGCTCGTAGAAGATTTGATAGCGGCAAACGTCGGCACGCTGTTCCCGAGGATGCATCCGGGCCGTTGCTACACGTTTCGCGTCACGCGCGACGCGGACGAAGAGATAAGAGAGGACAAGGCCAACGACCTGCTGCGCAGCATGGAGCAGGCATTGAGGAAGCGCCGCTTCGGCTTGCCCGTGCGGCTCGAAGTATCCACATCAATGCCGGAGGATATGATAAAGCTGCTGCTCGATGAGCTGGAATTGAGTGACGAAGATGTCTACAGGATTGAAGGGCCGATTGATGTCACGCGCCTGATGCCGCTTTACGAGTTGGACAGGCCGGAGCTTAAGGACAAGCCATTAAAGCCGACTACGCCCGCTAGGCTCAGGGGCAAAAAGCCCATCTTCGATTACATCAGAAAGCATGACGTGCTGGTTCATCATCCTTATCACTCCTATGACGCCGTCACAAACTTTCTTGAGAGCGCTGTGAGCGACCCGGAGGTCGTGGCCATCAAGATTTGCCTCTACCGCACGGGCAAGAACTCGCCCATCCCGCAGATGTTGATTAAGGCCGTGGAGGAAGGCAAGCAGGTGACGGCGCTCGTGGAAATCAAGGCCCGCTTTGACGAAGAGAACAACATAGAATGGGCAAAGCAGTTGGAGGATTCGGGCGTTCACGTCGTCTACGGCATGGTAGGTCTTAAGACGCACTGCAAAGTCGCGCTCGTCATCAGGAACGAGGGAGACGACCTGCGCCGCTACGTTCACGTAGCCACCGGCAACTACAATCCCACGACCTCCCGCTTCTACACAGACCTCGGGCTCTTCACCTCTAACGAAGAGATAGGGACGGACGTGATAGACCTCTTCAACTACCTGACGGGATTCTCGCGGCATAAGAAGTACCGCAGGCTGCTTGTCTCTCCCGGCAGCCTTCGAGAAAGAACGATTGAGCTTATACGGCGAGAGGCGGCTCACGCGCTCGCAGGGCGCGCGGCGCGCATCATCGTCAAGGTCAACCGCCTGGCAGACCCGCAGGTCATTGCCGCCTTCTATGAAGCTTCGCAGGCGGGCGTCGCCATAGATTTAATCGTGCGCGGAACATGTATGCTCAAGCCGGGCGTGCCGGGTGTGTCCGAGAACATCAAAGTCAGGAACGTCGTCGGCCGCTTTCTGGAGCACAGTCGCATCTTCTACTTTGCCAACGGGGGCGAAGAAGAAGTTTATACGGGGAGCGCAGACTGGATGCCGCGAAACTTCGACCGCCGCGTCGAGATTATCGCGCCCGTTGACGACCCGGAGCTTAAGAAGTATCTGGTGGACGAGGTCTTGAGCATTTACCTGCGCGACAACGTCAAGGCGCGGCGACTCTTAAGCGACGGCAGTTACGAGCGCATAGTGGCCGGGCCGGGCGAAGAGAAAATAGACAGTCAGGAATATTTCATAGAACATTGAAAGGTTAATGTGGAGAAGGTAATGAACGAACGAATCAAACGCTACTCGGTGCGGGCAACTCTGTGCCTGCTGTTACTTGCTCTCTTCTCTTCTGCGGCGCTGGCGCAGGACGAGAAGTCTAAGACCCAGCCGACGGGCAAGCCCGTCTTGTGGAAAGACCCCGGCGACATAACCCAGCGCGACCTGCTCGCGGGCCCCGGCGGCTCCGATATGATGCCGGACATCAGCAACCTGACCTTCGTGGAAGAGGACGCCACAGGCTTCTCTTACGGGATGCGCGTGCGCGACGGCGCGGGCAAAGTCTGGGTCATTAAGCTCGGCAAGGAGGCGCAGCCGGAGACAGCCGCCTCCCGTCTTATCTGGGCCGTAGGCTACATGTCGGAAATCCACTATCTCTTCCCCTGCGTGAAGGTCAACGGCGCGCCCAATCCTTCCAAGGACGTGCCGCGATGCGAGGGCAACGGCTTCGCCAACGCGCGCTTTGAAGCAAGGCCCGAAGGCATCAAGCGACTTGACGAGTGGGCATGGGCGAACAATCCCTTCGTGGGCTCCAGAGAGTTGAAGGGCCTGATAATCATGATGGCGCTCATCAACAACTGGGACTTGAAGGACTCCAACAACAAGGTGATATACGTCCCGTCCAGCCTGACGGGCGGCGAGGACGAGCTGCAATACATCCTGAGCGATCTCGGCGCGACCTTCGGCAAGACGGGCAGCTTCCTTTCTCGCAACCGCAACAACCCTAAGGACTACGCCAAAACCAAGTTCGTCACGGGCGTACAGGGCAACGTGGTGAAGTTCAACTACGGCGGCAAGAATCAGGGGCTGATGAACGGCATCACGGTCGAAGACGCTCGCTGGATAGGCGGGCTGCTCGAAAAGCTTACGGACAAGCAGATAGAGGACGCCTTCCGCGCGGGCAACTTCTCTACGGAAGACGTTCAGCTTTTAAGGCAGGCCGTGCGGCAGAGAATCACGCAGTTGTCCACGCTGTCCGCGAACACTCGATAGCTGCCATCAGGCAAAAGTCATCAAGGGGTGAAATACGAAGATGAGTAGAAGTAAAAAATTTCAAGCCCTGCTCGCTCTAGCCTGCGTCCTGCTCTTTAGCTTTTCGCCCGCGACCTTCGCTCAGGGCGGCAAGCGCAAGGGCAAGAAGACGGTTCCCACGGGCAGGCCGGTCATCTGGAGAGACCCCGGCAACATAGCCGCGCGCAATCTCTTTCTGGGGCCGGGCGGCGAAGAGATGAAGCCCGATACGAGCAGCGTCACTTTCATCAAGACCGAGAGCGGCGGCTACTCGCCCAAGTTCCGCGTGCGCGACGCGGGAGGGCGCGAGTGGGTGGCAAAGCTGGGCAAGGAGGCGCAGAGCGAGACGGCGGCCGTGCGCCTCCTCTGGGCCATAGGCTACATGACGGAGATTAACTATCTTGTCCCCTGCGTGCACATACAGGGAGCGCCTAAGCCCAGAAAGAAGGTTGAGCGTTGCGAGGGCGACGGCTTCGGTAACGTGCGCTTCGAGGCAAGGCCCGAGGGCGTAGAGCGAGGGGGCCAGTGGAGATGGAAGCGAAACCCCTTCGTCGGCACAAAAGAGCTTCAGGGGCTGGTGGTGATGATGGGCCTGCTGAACAACTGGGACATAAAGGATTCCAACAACGTAATCCTTTTTGTGCCGAATCGCGGCATAGGCGAGTCGCGGCACGCCATCAGCGACCTCGGCGCGACCTTCGGCAAGATTGGCAGTCTTCCCTTCTTCTGGCGCATCACGCGCAGCCGCAACAACCCTAAAGACTACGCCAAGGCGGGCTTTATTGATAAAGTCAAAGGCAACCGCGTGGCCTTCCGCTACAATGGTAAGAATAGCGGCCTCTTCAGGAACATAGCTCTTGAGGATGCCAGATGGTTGGGCAGGCTGCTCTCGCGCCTGTCAGACCAGCAGATAGGGGACGCCTTTCGCGCAGCCAATTACAGCCCGGCGGAAGTTCGTATAATGACTGACGCCGTGCGCCGTAGAATAAACGAGCTTGTGAATCTTCCGGAACCGGGTCTTGCATCTCTTTAAGCAGGATGAGTGAAAACGTATGAATAGACAGAATGGGAGGTTAATCGCCATTATTCTGGCGGTCTTTGTGGTAAGCGCTCTGGGCTCTTACTACTTCTTCGGCAGGCCGCCGTTGGGCCGCCCTCCGGTTGAGACTGCATCGTCGGCCACGCCGCAGCCTTCCCTGATGAATCAGGCATCGGACAATCCCGCTCAGGACACTCAGTCGCAAACCGCGAAGCGAGGCGAGAGTTCATTCTTCACGGAGATTTTCGGCGCGGGCGCGGGCGCAGACCCCTCTCACCCGGAGAAATGGACGACCGTTATCCTGCGCGTGATGGTCAGGCTGACGCTGGCAGCGCTTTTGACTTCCATGCTGGCGTTTCGCCCGCGCAAGTTCGCGGTTCTCTTCAAGCGCAACCTGTTCGTGGCGCAAACGCAGATACTGCTGGCCGTTGTCGCGTCCGCGCTGATGATGGTCGTGGGCGACAATGCCGCGCGCGCCTTCGGCATCTTCGCGGCCGTCTCGCTCGTGCGGTTCCGCACGAACATACGCGACCCGAAAGAGATTACGGTTCTGCTCGTGAGTCTGGCGGTCGGGCTGGCGACCGGCGTGGGACGATGGGAATTGGCCGCCGTCCTGAGCCTCTTCGTGCTGGTGCTGCTCTGGGCGCTTGAGTACCGCGAGCAGGAGATGATTTCAAGGACAATGGAGCTGAAGGTGACCACGCGAAACCTTGTGGAGACTCACGCGGTTATCAAGGGCATACTGAAGCAGCATGATTTCAGCTCAGAGCTGAGGACGCTGAACCGCGAAGACGCGGACGAACCGCTTGGCGAGATAGTCTTCTGCGTGGAGATGAACCCGCTCGTCAGCACGGACATACTGAGCGACGAGATTCTCTCCGCCGACCACACCAACATAGACACTATAGAATGGAGCCAGCAGAAATCTAATAACGCTTACCAATAACGCCTCGCGCTGAAATCGAAGCGAGTAACGAAGAATAGAAAAGGCGGCTGCACATCACATTGTGCAGCCGCCTTTTCTTGAAAAATCCGATGCCGGATTAGCGCTTGCCAGAAGCCGCGTTGGCCGTAGCGGCCTTCTTGGCCTGCATCTGCTGCCAGTAGTCTTCAACGAACTTCTTGTAGTCGCCGTGGCCCCAGCTTGTGTAGAAGTCGAACTTCTTCATCTCAGCGTAGACCTGCTCGAACGTCCAGCCGTACTTCGTGTAGCGATAGACCGCGCCCATTGAGCCCGTGCGATGACGACCGCCCGCGCAATGAACGAAGAACTTGCCGGTCGCCGGGTCGTCAACGACTCTCAGGAACGCATCAACCCATTCGGGCTTCGGATACTCCTTCGTAGGCATGGGGATGTTCACGTAGCGCATTCCCAGAGCTTCGACCATGGACTTCTCATAGTCCTTGGGCTTCTCCTGCAAGTCTATGACGGTCTTGATTCCGAGCGCCGCCAGCGCCTGATAGTCCTCTTTATCCTTAGGCTGCGAGCCGCGATAAAAGCGTTCGTCCATCTGGCCGAAATTTTTAATCTTGATGTTGGAGAAATCGGGGGCGGGCTGCTGCGTAGTTTGCGCAAAAGAAGCTACGGAGAGAAGAAGAGTAGCCAGAATTGTTCCGAAAAAGATACGAATAGGCGTGCGTGTTACAGGTCTCATTTGCCACATTCTCCTACAGGGCGGAATCTTCCGACCGGTTCAGTGCTTTAGTTAATTTTAATTGAAGGGGCAGTGCCTGCTTTGCCAATTTCAAAGCATCAAGGAATAAGATGCAGTCACACCGTTACGGGTTTGTTGCAGAACTTCGCCTTTTATTTTGCATAATTCTTGAGCGCGGAGGCGATTTTCGGCCCTTTTGTGGCAGTGGCATTTTAGTTGCTGGCTATACCGGCAGAGGGTGGAAAAAGGCTCATTTCAGTACAGATGGAGGGGGAATTTCTTTTATGAATATTCGTAAATTACTCTGCGCGCTCTTGTTCTCTTGTGCGTTCGCCGTTGGAGCTATGGCTCAGCAGAGCGGTACAGTACAGAGAACGAAGGAGAAGGCTGGTGACGTGAAAGACCGTGCAGTCGCGGCTGGCCAAGTGGTGGGCGACAAGACTATGGGCGGCGCAAGGGCAGCCGGTAGCGGAATAAAGGTAGTAGCCGGGGAAACTGCCGAGAAAACCGTCGAGGCTGCGCGCACGGCCAGAAGCGCGGGCGCTGAAGTAGCCGATAAGGTTGAAGACGGCAAAGATAAGGCCGCAAAAGGCGTTAGAGTCGCTGGCAACGCGGCCGGGGCCGTTGGCGAGCGTGCCGCAGATACAGTTCGTAGTGCAGGCGCGGCGACTAAGAGCGCAGGCGCTGAAGTAGGCGACAAGGCTGAGGACGCGAAAGACCAGACGGTCAAGGCTGCCAAAAAATCGGGCAACTGGCTGAGCAGGACTTTCAGGAAAATCTTCTAGTTAAGAGGCCACAACTCGGTATAGAAGAAAGAGGCGCACCAATTTAGTGCGCCTCTTTTTATATGCAGCTACATTTTGTCTTTCACCTTTTCATCATTTCACCTTATCCTTAAGCCATGCTGTATCTGTCCCAAGTTTTGGGTCGTCCCATACGCGACATGGAGGGCGAGCGCGTGGCGACGATTAAAGATGTGATTGTGCGTCTGGGCGAGGGCGAGCACCCGCCCGTGACGGGCTTCGTCGCGCGCTACCGCCGCAGGGACTTCTTTCTCTCGCGCTGGCGCGTGTCGGAGTTCAACGAGTCGGGCGCGCGTCTGAATTCGGACATACTTGACTTGAGGCCGTTCGTGCGGCGCGAGTCCGAAGTGCTGCTGGCGCGCGACGTGCTGGACAAGCAGTTGATTGACGTGGACGGTAAGCGAGTGGTGCGCGTCAACGACGTGCAGCTCATCGAAGCCGCAGGCGAGTGGCGCGTCACGGGCGCGGACGTTTCACTACAGGGCCTCTGGCGTCGTCTTCTTCCGCAGGGCTTCACGGGCAGCCGCCGCCCCGTAGAAGTTCTGGACTGGGCCGATGTCGGATACCTTGCGACCGACGCCGCCACGGTGCAGTTGAAATCCTCTAGCGACAAGCTCTCACGCCTGCATCCGGTCGAGATAGCTCGCCTAGCCGAATCGCTCTCTTATCATCAGGGCGCGGAGATAATCGAAGGGCTGGACGACGAGACGGCTGCGGAGACTCTGGAAGAGATGCCCGCAGAACATCAGGCGCGCATCATCAGCGACATGGACGAAGAGCGCGCGGCCGACATCCTTGAATGGATGTCGCCGGACGAAGCGGCGGACGTGCTCGGTGACCTGCCTGAAGAGAAAGCGGAAGACCTGCTCAACCGCATGGAAGGCGAAGAGCAGGCGGACGTGGCGGAACTGCTCCCTTACGAAGACGACACGGCTGGCGGACTGATGACGACGGAGTTCGTCACGCTGCCACGCTACCTGACGGTCGGAGAGGCGCTGGCGCGGCTGCGCGAGATGGCCGAGACGCCGAACATGATTTACTACCTCTACGTGGTAGAGACGGAAGGCTCGTGGAAGCTGTCAGGCGTGATAGCGCTGCGCAGTCTTATACTGGCTGATACGAACGTGCCGCTCGAAGATGTCATGCGCTACGACTTTCAAAAGGCGCGCCCGGACGATAACGCGCGCGCGGTCGCGCAGAAGATTGCCGAATACAACCTGCTGGCGCTGCCCGTTGTTGACGACGAAGAAGATATTCTTGGAATCATCACGGTGGACGACGCCATGGAGCTGCTGCTGCCGAAGGGCTGGCGTCAAAGGATTCCGAGACTCTTCGGCTAATCCGTATCCGAAGCTTGAAGAAGCTCGCCCTTGTGATTAGCCTCTCATTTAGTTACTCTGTGGGCCTCGGATTAATAGAGCCTAAATCTGAAGTTCGTATGATGAACGGAGACCCTCCAAATCATGGCCGAGTCCGGCGCAGTTGTGAGAGGCGCAGGGCGTCGTCTGTGGCGGCGCGGCACTTCCGGTGTGCGCCGCACGTTCGGCCAGCGCAGAGGGTTGATAGCCTACTTGGCCATCCTCGGGCCGGGCATGGTAGCGGCCAACGCTGGCAATGACGCGGGCGGCATAGCCACCTTCGCTACCGTCGGCGCAGACCACGGCTACAGGCTCCTCTGGGTCTTAATTCCCATCACAATCAGCTTAGGAATTATTCAGGAGATGTGCGCGCGCATGGGCGCGGTCACGGGTAAGGGGCTAGCGGATTTGATACGCGAGCGCTTCGGCGTGCGATGGACTGCGCTGGTGATGCTGGCGCTTCTCATAGCCAACTGCGGCGTGACCGTCTCGGAGTTCGTAGGCATAGCCGCCGCGACCGAGCTATTCGGCGTGCCGCGCTTCGTTTCCGTTCCACTGGCCGCGATAAGCGTCTGGTGGCTGGTGGTCAAAGGCTCCTATAAGCGCGTGGAGAGAATATTTCTCATCATGTCGCTGGTCTTTCTGGGCTATATCGTCTCGGCGTTTCTGTCGCGGCCCGTGTGGGGCGAAGTCGCGCGCGAGGTCGTGCGACCGAGCTTCAGTTTTAATCCCGCCTACATCTTCACACTGGTAGCGCTGGTTGGCACTACCATCTCGCCCTACATGCAGGTTTACGTGCAGTCTTCCGTAGTTGAAAAGGGGATGACGGCGGACGATTACAGGCTGGTCAGAGCCGACGTGTGGACGGGAACCGTCTTCGCCAATCTGGTAGCCTTCTTCATAGTCATCTCCACAGCAGCCGCCTTGAACTCGCACGGCATAGTGATAGAGACGGCGGCCGAAGCCGCTCGCGCTCTTGAGCCGCTCGCCGGGCCCTACGCGCGAATGCTCTTTGCCATAGGTCTGTTCGGCGCTTCCATGCTGGCGGCGGGCGTGTTGCCTCTGGCCACTGCCTATTCCATCAGCGAAGCCTTGGGCTTTGAGAAAGGCGTCTCGCGCAGCTTCCGCGAAGCCCCAATCTTTCTGGGCATCTTCACCTTTCTGGTCGCAACCGGCGCTCTGGTGGCCATGATTCCGGGGCTGCCACTGATTCGCGTGCTGCTCATGACACAGGTCATCAACGGCCTGCTCCTTCCCGTCATATTGATAGCCGTGCTTCGCCTTGTGAACAACAAAGAGCTTATGGGCGAGTACCGCAACAGCCGTCTTCTCAACGTGGTCGCGTGGCTGACGACCATCATAGTCTCAGCGCTCTCGCTCCTGCTCATTCTTACGACCATCTTCCCGAATCTCTTCCCGCAATAACGCGCTCTTCCAACTTTCTCCTCGCAAATGGCGCGCGTTAATGATAAAAATAGAGGCTCAACAGCACTCTTGACCTTCTGCTCCTGAACCCGTGCGAGCTTAAACACCTATGTCTGCTGTGCGCCGTTCCCGTTTAAGAAAACCCATATCTTACCTGGCGGTGACGCTGCTCGCCGTGCTGGCGCTCTATCTGATTTACAACATAGACCTCGGCTTGGTCTTAAGCGACTATCTGATACTGCCGCAGAACTCGCAGCCGCAGCAGGATCACGTCCTCAGCATCACGAAGATTGTGCTCTGGATGTTGCTGGCGATTGTCGTCGTGCGCGCACTGGGCGAGCTTATCTTCGGCTTAGGCTTCAAGGCGCGCAGAGGCTACGAAGCGCCCAGCCTCGTGCGCAACATCTTCTCCATCATCGCCTATATCATAGGCTTCGTAGTCATCTTCAAGTGGTTCTACCCTGCCGTTGATATAGGCGCGCTCTTCACCACCTCCGCCATCTTCGGCGTCATCATAGGTCTTGCGCTACAGGAGACGCTGGGCAATCTCTTCGCTGGCATCTCGCTTCAGGCGGACAAGCCTTTTCAGGTTGGCGACGTTATCACCGTGGGCCAGTGGACGGGCGTGGTCGAAGAGATTACGTGGCGCGGCATCAAGCTCAGAACCTTTCAGAACAAGATAGTTCTCATCAGCAATTCAAACGCCGCCAAAGAGGCTATAGAAGTTGCGCCGCGCGATAATCTGAATGCGCGGCTGGTCTTCTTCGGCACGCTCTATTCCGATTCTCCGGCCAAGACGATACACGTCGTGCGCGAGGCGGTGCGCGAGGCGGATAACGTCTCGCAGCGCATGACGCCGATTGTGCGCATCAGGAACTTCAGTGACAGCAGCGTTGATTACGAGGTCAAATACTGGCTCGAAGATTACGCGAAATTCAACGACACGGACGCGCTCGTGCGCCAGCGCATCTGGTACGCATTCCGCCGCGCAGGATTGAGCTTCGCCTTCCCCACTCGCACGCTCTATTTTGAAAGCGCCGCGACGGGCGATGGAGCGCACGCAGACGGTCAGGGCTTGATAGAGCGCCTCGCGGCCGTTGACATCTTTGCGCCTCTGACCGAAGACGAGATAAAGCAGCTCGCGCACGCCTCCATGCGCCACATCTTCGCGCCCGGCGAAAGTGTCATACGCGCTGGCGACGAAGGCTCAAGCATGTTCGTAGTCCACAACGGCAGCGTGAGCGTGCAGATTTCCGACAACGGAAGAGCGCGCACCGTGGCTGTGCTCAAGGATGGCGACTTCTTCGGTGAGATGGCGCTCTTTACGGGCGAGCCGCGAGCCGCGAGCGTCGTGGCTGTAGAAGAGACGGAAGTGCTTGAAATCGGTCACGAGGCCATGAAGCATCTCTTCGACACCAACCCGGATTTGGTGGAAGCCCTGAGCCACATCATAGCCGAGCGGCGCATAGGCTTGACCGCGCAGAAGGAAGACGCCAACCGCCACGCAGAGGAGTCTGCGGGTCTTATCAACTCCATCAAGCGCTTTTTCGGCATGAGCTAGAAGGCGCGGGTCGGGACGGGTTTAATTCTTAAAGAAGGGTCGGTACATAATGAGCGCGACTATACCGGAATTCAATCGCGGCGCAGTCAGGCCAATGGAATGCCTTCGCGGCGGCTGGGATTTGATAAAGGGGCAGTACTGGCTCTTTCTAGGGATAGCCCTCGTGGCCCTTTTCCTAGGCTCAGCCGTGCCTCTGGGAATACTAATGGGGCCTATGATGTGCGGCCTTTACCTAGCGCTCTTCCGCCGCCAGCGCGGCGAGCGGGCCACGTTCGACCTGCTCTTCAAAGGCTTCGACTACTTCAAAGAGAGCGTCATAGCCACGCTCATACAGGTCGTGCCTATGCTGCTGATTCTGCTTCCGACCTACGTCATCTCGTTCGCCGTCTTCTTCACCGCATTCAAACCCGGTCGTCGCGGACAGCCGCCGGACATCTTCCCCATATTCGCCTTTATGACAATCATCTTTCTGGTCGTGATGATTCTCAGCATAGCCATAGGCATCTTATTCGCCTTCACGTTCCCGCTCATAGTAGACCGCAGGCTCTCCGGGGTGGATGCCGTCAAGACCAGCATCAAGGCTGCTATGGCAAACCTCGGTGGCATGCTCGGGCTGATGCTCATGATGATGCTGCTCAGCTTTATAGGACTGCTGTTATGTTACGTAGGCGCGTTCCTTATGCTGCCTATACATTTCGCAGCGTGGGCTGTCGCATACCGGCAGGTCTTCTCGTTTACTAACGAGATGCCGCCCGCGCCGCCCGGCTTCTGAAGCGTTCAAGATTTAAGCAAAAGCGTGGAGCCGAATCACTCAACGCTCTTGCAGGGTAAGATTGAAGGAGAAAAGTTGAATGAGAGCTAAAGCAATCCTTTTATTAACGATGCTCGTGGTCGTCACTGTTTCGGCGGTTGCGGCCCAAAAGGGATGGCTCACCTACAAGGGAGCCTACTTCGACATCAAGTACCCGTCGGGTTTTCGCGTGCGCCCGTCGCAACGCACGGACGGCGAGCGCTACGACAGCGCCTTCTTTACCGCGCCGGACGCGAGCGTGGAGTTCTACGTCTTCTCTCCCATCTGGAACGGCGAGCCCGCCGACATAGAGATTAACGAAGCCACGGAAAATTACGTCTCGCAGGACACGCAGACGAACAGAGGCATCAAAATCCGCCGCGTGACGATTCGCGCCAAAGACGGAAGCTACCTGCGCTCGTTCGAAGATACGGAGAACACCAACACCAACAACCGCACGGTCTTCGGCATCAAGTACAGGAATCAATCCGCCTACGACAAGCACCGGCAGACCTATCTCACCTTCAAAAAATCAATCAGGCAGTTCGCAGATTAGAGTGACTCTCAGTAACATTCGACGCAAAGAGGGCGCTGAGATTTGAATTATCCCGGCGCCTTCTTTTGCGTTTCTACGCGTCTCCGCGGTGAACCAATTTACGCCGCCACACTCGGTCGTGCATCATCCGGGCTCTTAAGCGGCCCGCAGAACTTTTCTTTCCTCTTTAGCGGCAGAGCTTTTCCGAGCGGCACTCTTCGCGCCCTGCTTGCCGCGTCCGGTCTTCACCATCATCACTCCGGCCAGAATAACCAGCGTCGCCGTCAGCACGCGCCAGCCTAGCGGCTCGCTCAACACCAGCCAGCCCAGCAGGACTGCTATTACAGGATTGATGTACGAATAGGTCGAGACGAGCGAGAGCGGCAGCTTCTGCACCGCGTACGTGTACGAGCCATAGGCTACTATAGAGCCGAAGACTATCAGATAGGCGAACGCGCCGAACGAGCGCGCGCTGAAATGCAACGCTTTCCATTCACCCAGAGCGCTGCCTAAAAGCGTCATCACCACGCCCGCTACCAGCATCTGAATCGCCGCGCCCATCAATGGCTGAACGCCCGTCGGGTGATGCTTGGAATAAACGGAGCCTATAGACCACGAAGCGCACGCCGCCTGAAGCGCAAGCATCCCCCAGAGGTAGCTTGCTCCCATCGCCATCGCTCCGTAGAGGTTCGGCGCAACGAGCAGGGCAAGGCCGCCAAAGCCTATCAACAATCCCACTACGGCGCGTCCCTGTAGGCGCTCGCCTTCGCGGAAGAATCTTTCAACTCCCATTACCCAGAAGGGGCTGGTCGCCACGAGCAATGCCGCAGGGCCGCTCGGAACCCATTGCTCCGCCCACACTACAAGGCCGTTTCCCACGCCCAGAAGCGCAAGCCCTATCACCGATTGGTCAAACCACTCCCTCCCCTTCGGCAGACGCGCTCCCGTCCACGCGCGCACAATCACAAAGAGCAGAGCGCCCGCCGTCAGAAATCGCAATCCGGCGAGGAGCACCGGCGGCAGAGTCTCAAGCCCGACTCGTATCGCCAGATAAGTTGTGCCCCAGAAGAAGCAGACCGCAGCCCACGCCGTAATCGGCCCGAATTTTTCCCCACGCGAACTCATTCCACACCCCCTTTTCCGCCAACCGGCAGATGCTGAGTCTCCTTGACGGTCTTCAGCACAATCGTTGTGCGGGTCGAGCGAATCGCCTTGAACGGCCCGAACTCCTCTTTCAGGATTCTATAAAGGTCGTCCGTGTCGCGCGCCCGCACCTTGACCAGAAAGCAGTCCTCACCCGCAAGGTGATGAAGCTCCTGAACCGAAGGCAGTTCGGACAGCTCTTCCGCCGTCTTTTCGGCGCACCCAAGCGTGTCATTGATTTCATCCACGCGCACGAAGATAAAAGCCACTAACCCGAGCCCCAGCGCGTGCGGGTCTAAGGTCGCCGTGTAGCCCTTTATAAAGCCTCGCTCTTCCAGCTTCCGGACGCGCTCAAGCGTCGCGGAAGGCGTCAACTCCACGGCCCGCGCTATGTCAACGTTGGTCATGCGCCCATCCCTTTGCAGCAGCTCCAGAATGCGCGCGTCCTTCTCATCAATCATTTACTCATTACTCCGTAACTGCCTGTCTCAGCCGTCTGGGCCTGTCCCGTCCCGTTTTCAGCCCCCTTTGGCCTCGGGCGGCGTACAAGCTCGCCCCCGCAGTTCGGGCAGACGAAGCCCAGCCACAGGGTGCAGGCGTGACAGAAAGTGCATTCGTAAACACAGATGTAGGCTTTGTCACAGGGCTCGATTCCCTGTCCACATCTTTCGCAGTGACTCTTAAGTTGCAGGGCCATAAACCTTTTACGCTCCTGTCAAAAAGTAAAGGCTGCGAACCCGGCCAGCCGTGGCTAGAGCCGGAAGGCAGGTTTCCCGTCTGAAATAACGGTATTTTCCACCTTTATACGAACTATAGGAATGCAAAGTTCCGCTTTTGCTTGAGAATATATGCCCATCGCTAGAATATAGCAAATTATATTGCGTGAGATGGACTATATTTTGAATCTTTCGCGCAAGCCCGGAAGGCTAGGGGAAACAATTTAGGACTTGACAAAGAGAGACTCAACCTTTATTATTACCTCACGCTCAGCAGCTAAACTCTACCTTAATCCTTCAAGCTTTAAACGCTGCCGGAGCGACAGTTTTAAGGAGGAAATTTGAGATTATGAGCATCGTACGCTACGACCCATTCCGTGATTTACGCACTTTACAGGACGAGGTTAACCGCCTCTTTTCAACCAATTTGTCGCGCGCCTTCGGTGATGAAGGGATTGCGCGCGGTGCATGGATGCCGCACGTAGACATCTACGAGAACAAGGAGCACATAGTGCTGGAAGCCGAGTTGCCGGGGATGAATCGGGAGGATTTCGACCTTTCGATTGAAAATAACATCATCACCCTGCGCGGCGAGCGCCGCTTCGAGAAGAAGGACGACGGCGACAACTATCATAGAGTAGAGCGCGCTTACGGCACCTTCACGCGCTCCTTCACGCTGCCTCAGACGGTTTCGGCCGAGGGCGCATCCGCCGACTACAAGAACGGCGTGCTGCGCGTCACTCTCCCGAAGCGCGAAGAGGTCAAGGCGCGTCGCATAGAGATTAAGGGCGAGGGAGAGAATACCCAGCCGCGTACCATAGAGGCCAAGTCCGAATCGGACGCGACCCCGAATAAGAACAGCAAGGCTACGACGGCCACTGCTCGTTGATTTCCGGGGTGAAAGCCAGTTTAAGGGGCGGAGCAGGCTCTACTGTAATGCTTGTGAGCCGCTCCGCTCTCTACGCTTGTAACGGATTATGAGCTTTAAGCTCTTCTTTACGAACTGGAACTAAAAGCAGTCAGGTTTGTCAGAGATTCTTTAAATCAGGGAGATATTCTCCAGTTTACAGGATAAAGCAATGCGTTTAGATCGTTATACACTGCGCGGCCAAGAGGCTATTCAATCGGCCATAGAATCGGCGGAGCGCAATCAGAATCAGCAGGTAGAGCCAGAGCATCTGCTTCTGGCCATGCTTGAGCAGCAAGAAGGGACTGTGCGCCCACTGCTCGGCAAGCTGGGAGCCAACGTGCCTGTCGTCTTAAACGACGTGCAGGCGGTTGTAGCCAAGTTTCCTAAAGTTCAGGGCGCGCCGCAGCAGTACTTCAGCTCGCGCATGAGCCAAGTGTTTGCCGCTTCTCAGAAGCAGGCCGAATCCATGCAGGACGAATACGTCTCCACGGAGCACCTGCTGCTGGCCATAACGGACGAGAAGGACGGGCAGGCAGGAAAAATCCTGCGCCAGCACGGCGTCACACGCGACGACCTGTTAAAGGTTATAGAACAGAATCGAGGCGGCTCGCGCATCACGGATCAGAACGCTGAAGAGAACTATCAGGCTCTTACCAAGTACGCCAAAGACCTGACGGAACTGGCGCGTCGCGGCAAGCTCGACCCTGTGATTGGCCGCGATGACGAGATACGCCGCACGATTCAGGTTCTCTCGCGCCGCACTAAGAACAACCCGGTACTGATTGGCGAGCCGGGCGTTGGCAAGACAGCCATCGTTGAAGGACTGGCTCAGCGCATAGTGTCGGGCGACGTGCCCGAAACGCTTCGCAACAAGCGGTTGGTAGGACTGGATTTGGGCTCCATGCTCGCGGGCGCGAAATACAGGGGCGAGTTCGAAGACCGTCTGAAGGCCGTGCTCAAAGAGATTGAGAACGCGCAGGGGCAGATTGTGCTCTTCATAGACGAGCTTCACACGCTCGTAGGCGCGGGCGCAGCCGAAGGCGCTATTGACGCCTCCAACATGTTGAAGCCCGCGCTGGCTCGCGGCGAGCTGCGCTGCGTCGGCGCGACCACTCTGAACGAATACAAGAAGCACATAGAGAAGGATGCGGCCCTTGAGCGCCGCTTCCAGCAGGTTTATGTGGGAGAGCCTTCGGTCGAGGATACGATTGCCATCCTGCGCGGGCTTAAGGAGCGCTACGAGGTGCATCACGGCGTCCGCATCAAGGACTCTGCGATTGTCGCTGCCTCTACGCTCTCGAATCGCTACATCACAGACAGGTTTCTGCCTGACAAGGCCATAGACTTAATTGACGAGGCCGCCTCTCGCCTGCGCATAGAGATTGACTCGCTGCCTCAGGAGATAGACCAGCTTGAGCGCGAGATTCTTCAGCTTGAGATAGAGCGACAGGCTCTACAGCGCGAAGAGGACGAGCGCGCGCGCAGCCGTCTGAAAGACATAGAGCAGCGCATAGCCGACCTCAAAGAGAGGTCTTCGGCCATGAAGGCCAAGTGGCAGTCCGAAAAGGAAGAGATAGAAAAGATGCGCACGGCCAAGAACGAGCTTGAGCAGTTACGGCTCCAGCTTGACCAGGCGCGCAACGCCGGCGACCTTGCGCGCGCGGCCGAGCTTCAATACGGCAAGATTCCCGAGCTTGAGCGAACGCTCGCGGCAGAGCAGACGCGCCTCGCTGAACTACAGCGCGACGGCGTGATGCTCAAGGAAGAGGTTGACGAAGAGGACGTGGCCGAAGTCGTGGCCCGGTGGACTGGCATCCCCGTCTCGAAGATGCTCGAAGGTGAGATGCAGAAGCTTGTCTCCATGGAAGAGCGGCTTCGCAATCGCGTCGTAGGTCAGGACGAAGCCTTGACGGCTGTCTCAGACGCCGTGCGCCGCGCGCGCGCGGGTCTACAAGACCCGAATCGCCCCGTAGGCTCTTTCATCTTCCTCGGGCCGACCGGCGTGGGCAAGACCGAGACGGCGCGGGCGCTCGCGGAATTTCTCTTCGATGACGAGCGCGCGATGATTCGGCTGGACATGTCCGAGTACATGGAGAAGCACGCGGTTGCTCGCATGATTGGCGCTCCTCCGGGCTACGTAGGCTACGAGGAGGGCGGGCAGTTGACGGAAGCCGTTCGTCGCCGTCCTTACTCGGTGGTTCTCTTTGACGAGATAGAGAAGGCGCACCCGGATGTCTTCAACGTGCTGTTGCAGATTCTGGACGACGGACGCCTTACTGATTCCAAGGGGCGCACGGTAGATTTCAAGAACACCGTGCTGATTATGACTTCCAACCTCGGCTCAAGAGAGATTCAGGCAGCCGAGAATGATGAGAAGCAGATACGTGCGGCTGTGGCGGAGGTTCTTCGTTTGCAGTTCAAGCCGGAGTTTCTGAATCGCATAGACGACATAGTGATTTTCCATCAACTGTCACGCGAGCAGATTTCCGAGATTATAGACGTGCAGCTTGAGCGCTTGCGTCGCATGCTCGAAGAGCGCAACATCACGCTTGAGCTTGACACTTCAGCGAAAGAGCTTCTGGCGCGGGAGGGCTACGACCCGGCTTACGGCGCGCGGCCACTGAAGCGGGCCATACAGACGCTCATTCAAAATCCGCTCGCCGTGCGACTGCTCAGGGGCGAGGTCGCGCCGGGACAGACCATACACGTCTCAGCCGACGGCGACCAGATGAAGTTTTCCACCGAGACTGCTGCTGCGGCAGCATGAAAACAGTGACGAGTGACCGGTGACGAGCAGTAAGTTGTTACCTTGTCACTCGTCACTTGTCACTCATTACTTGGAGTTGGTTATGGCTCAGTACTGGGATCCTTTGCGTGATTTGGTGGCGTTGCAGGATAGGATGAATCGCCTGTTTGACGAGGCGGCGCACAGGCGCGCGCGTGAAGAGGGCGATGAAGGCGCAGAGATAGAGCGTGCCGACTGGACGCCTGCCGCCGATGTTTACAATCAGGATGAGGAGTATCTGATTGTGGTTGACCTGCCGGGCGTGACCCGCGAGGCGCTGGACATCAGCCTTAATAATGATAGGCTCGTTATTCGCGGCGAGCGCTTGCCCGACATGGAGCAGCAGGCCCGCGCGGAGCGGCCGTTCGGCACGTTTCTACGCAAGTTCGGGCCGCTTCCTCCGACCGTTGACCAGAAATCCATCTCGGCACAGTATAAGGACGGTGTCCTGCGCGTCAGGCTCCCCAAGCGCAAGGAGCAGAAGCAGCGCCGCGTGGAGATTAAGGTTTCGTAAGTTCGGCAATTAAATAGAAGAAGCTTTTCTACTATTCACGATTATGGTTTTTGGCAGGGAGAAAAAGAGAAAGAAGATGCAGGAGAACGAGGTGTCTGAAGAGATGGGCGATGAGGCGACCAACACTTCGGCTGAGGAGATTCGTGTTACTGACCGCCGCCGCATAAACGCGGACGGCGCGGCGCAGGCCGATACTGCGACGGATGAAGCACCAAGCCTTAAGCCCCGTTACGTTGAGGAACTGGAAGCGCGCACGCGCGCGGCAGAGCAGAAGATGGCGGACGTGCAGAGCCGCTTTGAGCAGCTTCGCGCGCAGATGCAGCGCGAGACGGACGAGACGCGCCAACGCCTGAACCGCGCCGCCGATGAGCGCGCGCGCCGCGAGAAGGCCGATTTCATAACCGGGCTTCTGCCCGTGGCCGACAACCTTCAACGCGCCATTCAGGCTGCCGAGCGCGGCGGCTCAATCGAGTCCCTGCTGGACGGCGTGCGCGGGACTTTGAACAATTTCGAGAGCGCGCTGCTGGCATCCGGCGTAGAGCCTTTGCAGGCGGTTGGCCAGCCCTTTGACCCGGAACAGCACGAGGCGGTTGATACCGTAGAGGTCGAGCCGGAGCGCGACGGTCTTGTGACAGCCGAGTACAGTCGCGGCTACAGGATAGACGAGCGACTGCTTCGCCCCGCTCGCGTGCAGGTCGGGCGCTCTCAGGGGACAGAAGCCAAAGTGGCTGGGGAATAACAGCAACAGTTTTCAGTAATCTAATCTAGGAGAATAAAAGTGGCAGCGAAAGATTTGAAGTTTAGGGAAGAGGCGCGCAGCGCTATGCTTCAGGGCGTCAACACGCTGGCTAATGCCGTGCGCGTCACTCTCGGGCCGAAGGGCCGGAACGTTGTGCTCGGTAAAAAGTTCGGCTCGCCTGTGATTACCAAAGACGGCGTGACAGTCGCCAAAGAGATTGAGCTTTCCGACAATTACGAGAACATGGGCGCGCAGATGGTGCGCGAGGTGGCGACCAAGACCAATGACACGGCTGGCGACGGCACTACGACCGCGACCGTGCTGGCTCAGGCAATCTTCCGCGAGGGCGTGAAGAACGTGACCGCAGGCGCGAATCCCATGGCCTTGCAGCGCGGCATACAGATGGCCACGCAAGCCGCCGTAGAAGAGCTTGAAAGACTCTCTAAGAAGGTCAAGGGCAAGGACGAGCTTGCCAACGTCGCATCCGTCTCCGCGAACAACGACCGGCAGATAGGGGAGCTTATCTCCGAAGCCATGGAGCAGGTCGGCAAGGACGGCGTCGTCACCGTCGAAGAGTCGCGCACGATGCAGACGGAGCTGGACATAGTCGAGGGAATGCAGTTTGACCGGGGCTATCTTTCTCCTTATTTCATCACGAACCCAGACCGCATGGAGTGCGTGCTGGACGAGCCGATGATTCTCCTTCACGAGAAAAAGATTGCTGCCATGAGAGACTTGCTGCCGGTGCTTGAGCAGGTCGTGGGTCAGGGCCGCTCGCTTCTCATCATAGCCGAGGATGTTGAGGGCGACGCTCTCGCAACTCTCGTCGTCAACCGCCTTCGCGGCACCATAAAGGTCTGCGCCGTGAAGGCTCCCGCCTTCGGTGACCGTCGCAAGGCCATCCTTGAAGACCTTGCCGCCTTGACCGGCGGGCGCGTCATCACGGAAGACTTGGGCATCAAGCTTGAGAACGTCACGGTCGAAGATTTGGGCCGGGCCAAGCGCGTCATCGTTGATAAAGAGAACACTACGATTGTCGAAGGCGGGGGTCAGGCCAAGGCTATACAGGGACGCGTCTCAACTATCCGCAGGCAGATTGAAGAGTCCACTTCCGACTATGACCGCGAGAAGTTGCAGGAGCGGCTGGCAAAGCTTTCGGGCGGCGTCGCCGTGGTCAAAGTCGGCGCGGCCACAGAGACGGCCATGAAAGAGATAAAGATGCGCGTCGAAGATGCTCTGAATGCCACGAAGGCAGCCGCGCAGGAAGGGATTGTTCCGGGCGGCGGCGTCGCGCTGCTTAGAGCCTCTCGCGCTCTGGACAAGCTGAAGACGGACGACCTTGACGTGCAGACGGGCATCAACATAGTCAAGCGCGCACTTGAAGAGCCGCTCCGCCGCATAGCCGAGAATGCGGGCATAGAGGGCGCAATCGTGGTGGGCCGCGTCTCCGAGTCCAAAGGCTCCATGGGCTTCAACGCTGCCACGAACGAGTACGAAGACCTTGTGGCGGCGGGCATCATTGACCCGACGAAGGTCGTGCGCACGGCGTTGCAAAATGCTGCATCCATAGCCGGGCTGCTGCTAACAACTGATGCAGCAGTGACGGACGCGCCCGAGCCCAAGAGGGCAGCGCCTCCCATGGCGGGCGGCGAGGATTATGACTACTGACGAAGGAAAAAGGCGTAAGTAAAAAGGCAAAAGTGGAGAAAGGATGCGGGTGCTTTCAATCTTCACTTTTGCCTTTTGCTTTCTCTTCTTCCCTCAAAAAATTTGGCTTGCCATTTGCTACTGCGAGGTGTGGTATTATTCCCATTGCATGGAAATGCAACAACATTTCCGGCCCTCGCATCTAACTGCAAGGCATTTTAAGGCCGCCGCGATTTTAGGCGGTCAGGTGATTTTGAAACCAAGACGGACATCGCTGTCAAATCTTTGTCACACTCCTGACAACCTTCTGATGGATGCTTGCTCGCCTTGCCTTTGAATAGTTAGTCGAGAAACGAAATATGATAGATCTAGGGGCATACAAAGATAAATTCGGTGATAGCGGCCAGCGCATTCTTGAGCATGCTCTCAACGAGTCGCGCCGGCGCGATCAGAACTACGTCTCGATTGAGCACATCCTACACGGGCTCGCCACGCAGGAGGCAGACCTCTTCAATCAGACTATGCGCGACCTTCATGTTGACCCGCGCATGGTCAGGATGAGCATAGAGAAGCGGCTTGATAGTGGACGGCAGCACGTCGGCAAGGGCTTTCGCATCGCGCCCGACACTACCGACCTCTTCAAGCGGGCCATGGAGCGTGCTCGTGCGCAGGGGCGCAAGACCATCGAGGCGACAGATATTTTCACAGCTCTTTCACAGGACGAGCGCGGACTTTTTGTTGAAGTCCTCAAGGGCTTCGGCGTCTCGCACGAGGACGTGATGGAGAACGTGCGCTCGCGCGTCATCGTGCGCGAGCAGGAGGAGGAACAGTACAAGAAGAAGTTCGAGCTGCCTCCTTACCTGAAACACTTCGGCGTCTCTCTGAACCGGCTGGCGCGCATGGACAAGATTCCGCCAACCATCGGGCGCGAGCTGGAGATTCAGCAGATGGTAGAGATTCTCTGCCATCGTGAGCGCGCAAATTCGCCCATGCTCGTGGGCGAGCCGGGCGTGGGCAAGACGGCGGTGGTCGAAGGGCTCGCGCGCCTCGTTGAGCTTGAGCCTGAGAAGGTTCCGGCTCGTCTTCGCGGCTCGCACATAGTTCAGCTTCAGATGGGCGGGCTCGTCGCGGGCACCATGCTGCGCGGCATGTTCGAGGAGCGCATCAAGGGAATCATTGACGAAGTTAAGGAACGCGACAACCTGATTCTCTTCATTGACGAAGCTCACACGATTATCGGCGCGGGGGCCGCGCTCGGCACGTCTAGCGATGCCGCGAACATGTTCAAGTCGGCCTTGGCTCGCGGCGAGCTGCGAATCATAGGCGCTACTACCCTGACCGAGTACAAGGAATACATAGGCGAAGACGAAGCGCTCGCTCGCCGCTTCCGCGTGGTCAAGGTGGACGAGCCTTCGATTAACGAGACGCGCGAAATCCTGCTTGGGCTTCGCCCGCGTCTTGAGCGCAACTACTCGGTGACGATTTCTGACGACGCCATTAACACGGCGCTTGAGATGGCTCCCAAGTACATCAGGAATCTTCATCTCCCTGACAAGGCGATTGGGTGGCTGGACACGGCGGCCGTCAAGGTGGAGATTAACGAGCCGAATACGCTCGTCGTCAAGCCTGAGCACATCATAGAAGTCATCTCGCAGGAATCACGCATCCCGCGCGACATGATTTTCCGCGATACCAACGACCGCTTCGCCTTCATGGACGAGGAGCTTGGCAAGCGCGTCATCGGCCAGAAAGAGGCCATCAAGGCCGTCGCTCAGCGCCTGCGCCTGAACAAGGGGCCGCTCAAGGAGAATCATTACAAGTCTGACGGCGTGCTTCTCTTCCTCGGCCCGACGGGCGTCGGCAAGACGGAGCTTGCCAAGGCCGTGGCCGAGTTCATGTTCGGCAACGAAGAGAAGATGATTCGCATAGACATGAGCGAGTACGGCGACGGAACCGTCGGCATCGAAAAGCTCATAGGCATGCCTCGCGGCATCGTGGGCTCGGAGCGCGGCGGCATCCTGACCGAGCAACTGCGCGAGAACCCTTACACGGTTCTGCTGCTGGACGAGGTTGAGAAGGCTTCGCCTTATCTGATGAACCTCTTCCTTCAAGCCTTTGACGAAGGCTGGATGACGGACGGTCGCGGCAAGAAGGTTTATCTTTCGGACGCGATTGTCATCATGACTTCCAACCTTGGCTCCGAGAGCTTTAAGAAGTACGAGAAGCCGCTGGGCTTCGGCACTAAGACGCTGGGCGACGTTCGCGCCGTCAAGGGCGAAGTCATGAAGGCTGCGGAGCAGCGCTTCTCGCCCGAGTTCCGCAACCGCATTGACGAGATAGTCGTCTTCTCGCCCCTGACCATGGACGAGGTGCGGCAAATCGCGGAGCTTTATCTTAGCAAGTTGCAGCGACAGATGGAGCGGCAGGGCAAGGACGTGGTCGTCACGCAACGCGCCATAGACCTGCTGACCGAGAAGGGCTTCAGCCCGACCTACGGCGCACGCTTCCTGAAGCGTCACATAGACGAGAAGGTGAAGCTGCCTATCACTAACATGTGGAAATCCGCTTCGCGCTTCATAGCCGACGCGGAAGACGGCGAAGTAGTGATTAAGCCGCACGAAGAACTGGAAGTCGTGCTGAACTAACGGCCCGAGCTTTCTCTAACCTGAAAAGGGCTTCAATGAATCCGAGATTCATTGAAGCCCTTTCTTTTTAATCCCGGAATCAGTCCTTGCGAACTTCATTTCCGCAAACCTCTCATGTTTTAATAGGCTTATGAATAAGAGAGACATCCTCCTGGCGCGGTGCGCGCAACTCTGTTTAAGCACACTCTTCATAGCCCTCTTTCTGCTTCCGGCTCAGGCGCAGGATGCGCGGCCTAAGCCCGAAGTCACCCCGCCGCCGGGGCCTGCGCTCAAGCCCGACAATGACGCCAAGGCGGAGCAGATTCTGGAGCGCGCCACGAAAGCTCTGGGCGGCGATGCATATATGAATGTTCGCTCGACCACTTCTCGCGGCTACTACACGCTCTTTAAGGACGGCGTGTCGGGACTGCCTATGACCTTCGTGGATTACATAATTTATCCAGACCGCGAGCGGACGGAGTTCAAGGGCGCGGGCGTTAAGGTCATACAGACGAACACGGGCGATACCGGCTGGCTCTATGACGGAGAGGCCAAGAGCTTGCAGGACATGACCAAAGAGCAGGTAGACGATTTTCGCTTTGCCATGCGGACGAACATTGACTATCTGCTGCGCGGCTTCTGGCGCAAGGAGGGCGCAAAGCTCTCTTACGTGGGAAGGCGCGAGGCCGGAGTGGGCAGGCGCAACGAGACGATTCGACTGACCTACGCGGACGGCCTTGCGGTCGAATTCGAGTTCGGCGCGCACGACGGTCTGCCAGCTAAGGTTCTATACAAGAAGAAGAGCAAGGAAGGCGCGGAGACTGCGGAAGAAGACCGTTTCGCGCAGTTCGTCACCATAGAAGGCGTCATCATTCCCTTTATCGTTGACCATTACCGCGACGGCCTTCAGTCGAGCCGCATCAATTATCAATCGGTCGAGATTAACCGTCCCATCAACGAATCCCTCTTCACGCGCCCCGCCAACGCCAAAGCCGTGAAGTAGCGCAAAGTCGAAGAAACCACCAAATCACATTAAGCAAGATGAAAGCTCTCTTCGCGTTGCTTAATGTGGTTTGGTGGTTTCTCTCTTTCCTTTGGACTCCGGCGCGTGTATCAAGGAGCGCCGAATCTCTTTCTGTACTCTTCCGAGTAGATGAACCCGAAGATTAAGTGATGTATGTCTCTGGGCAGAATGTCGGGCCTGCCTCTGGCAGCGCCTCCGTTGGTGAAGACAAAGACCCACTCATTCCATCCAACCAGATTAGGGTCGTTCAAATCCGGGTCACGCTTCAGGTAGGCGAAGTACTCCATAGTCACCGCGCCTCGCGGGAAGAACCTGTCATAAACGGCCTGTTGCTCCACGAACGCCTTCAGGGTCTGGCCGACCGTGAGCTCGCCGCTTGAGCGCTTGTTAATCAACTCCTGCCTGCCGTACTGAGTGGGCTGGCCGGGCAGAGTCGTTGCCGACGCGGGCAAGCTAACTCCCGAAGCCTGCTCCAGCCTCTGAATCAAAAGCTCCGCATCCGAGTTCTGCAAAGCACCCTGAAAGCGATTAACGAACTCCGCCCTGTTTGTGAAGTTCTGTAAATACTCCGCAAGATTCTGCTGCTGTATGGCGTCCGGGAGGCCGAAACCGCTAAGGTTTGCCATGTCCGGAATAAACTCTACGTAACGCGGCAGCCTTCCCATCCCCACTTCGTACAGCCTGTAGACCAGAAAGCCTCTATTTGTGAACTCAGGGCTGGCGTAGAAGCCGTGCGAGACGTGCGCGCGGTCGCAAGTGTACGGCGCGCCTAAGAACCCCTTCTCAGGCCCGCAGGAGTTCAGTAGCGGCGGCCAGGTGCTCCAACCTCCGGCATCCGGCTCTCTGCCCAGAAAGTCCAGATAGTTCAGCCTGACAAAGAACTCGTTGCTCAGATACGGATTGGCCGCGGGCAGCGTCGCCACGGCTCTGTCTACGATAGTAATCGTCGCCTGGCTATTTAATCCCAGTGTCGCGCCGACCGCGTTCTGTAGCTTGACGAAGAAGAGTTCCGGCCCTTCTATGTACCCGTCACTGATGATTGGAATCTGTAGAGTCTTGCTGCTTTCCCCTGCCGCAAAGCTCAGCGTTCCGGCCTGCGCGGCGTAATCGCAGCGCTGCGACGCCTGCCCCGATACTTGATTACATTCGTTGCCGCCGGAGATGTCGGAAGTAGCAAACTGAACGGAGGCAGGGGCTGTGGCATTCGTGCGCGTGACCGTCACGGTCAGAGCGCCGAAGCCCTGAGCCGTGTTTACGGACGCTTCGTTGAAGCTGTAGACGGGCGAGTCTAACTGAATCGTGTTACCGATTTGACCTACAAATATAGTAAACGCTCTGTCGAACTCATTATCCGCTTCGCTTTTCTCCGCGATTGCTCCGCCCGCGTCAGTCACTATCCTGACTGTATGCGGGCCTATGCTCAGGCTTCCTATGGGATAGTCCTGCACGTAGGTATAAAAGTTCCGGCTCAGGGGCGACGCCGTGTTCCACGACTGTCTTTCAACTCCGTCCACGTAGAGCTTGGTTGAGAAGGTCGCCGCCGTGGGCGAGTCGCCGTTATTAATCACGGCCCAGTCTACGTAGAGCGTGTCGGTCGTTAGAAGCGAAGCAGGCTGAGTGTTAGTTCCGGTCACGTTGGAGACTACGATTTTCTCTGTCCAGCCTGAAGGATGATAGGCAGCCAAGTTGGGCGCAGGCGCGGGCGTTGGCGTTGGTGTCGGAACCGGCGTGGGCGTCGGTGTCGGCGTAGGGGACACGCCGCCGCTATCACGAAACAGCGCGACAATCGAAGCCGTATTATTTATGACGCGATGGTTGTCTCGCTCATTAGGGATGCCGGTTGGAAGGCCGTTGAAATTAATCGAAGGATTTGAAAAATAGGGTATGCGCTTACAGCCGCCCGTACACGGGTCTGTGTATGACATGACCGTGCGGAATGAGCCGTCAACGTAATGGCCGAAGGCGTAAGGATAGGACGCTTCGCCCGGCGCTGCGCCGTTCTCCGGATTGTGCTCGCAGCCTTCGTTATGTCCAAGCTCGTGCGCGAAGCTCAGGTTTCCCACGGCGCAGCTTCTGGACGTAGCGGAAAAGGCTGCGCCTGAGAATCCAGCGCCGACGCTTCTCTGTACGTACGCGAGCCCGCAAAGACCGCCTCCCTCCTCCGTTATCAACGCCACTAAATCGGCCTTCACGGCGTTTCGCTCTGCTGCTACCGCAGCATCCGTGCGCACCCAGTTGAGCGCCGCGTTGAGAGTCCCTGCCGCTTCATCGTAAGGCACTTCCTTAGAGCCTACGAGCCGCAGTCGGGGGTTGATGCCGCTATTTTGATATGCCGTGTTCGTGCTTGAGATAGCCTGCTGTATGAAGGTTTCAGTCTGCGTCGTGCCGCCCAGAGCCGTGCGCACCTGTGTCGTGTAAACGACAAGCACGTCAATCTGGCTTCCGTTGTCGGGCGCAACAACGTCCGCGCTCGCCCGCAGGTCGCTCCCGTTCTTGACGTAGGAGCCCTGAAGGGCGGCTCCATCCTCAGGAGCTTGAAGCGCGCCGCCACAGGGCGCAAAGCGTCCCTGCTCTATCTCTACTAAAACGTGCCGGAAGTCCGCCTGAGGGACAATCTCGTAAACGCCAGCGTCCGAATAAATCAGGCCGGAGAGCGCCTTGTCTTTGACCGTCAGTATAACGTCGCCGCTTGAGCCGTTTGCGCTCGTAATCTTGCCTCGCCAACTGAACTCGTTAGCGCCCAGTCGCACAAAGCCTTCCGAATCTCTACGAATAGCCAGATAAGATTTCCCGTCGAGCAGGGGCAGGCTCAGCCTCTGCGACATCTCGAAATTGATGCTGTCTAAGTTGAGGCTTATCTCCTGCCTGCGCACCTCTGCCGTGGAGAGGCGCGTTTGAAGCTTCTCTCTATTAACTGATTTGTCAGCGCTGACTAGATTGAACAACTCCACTGGGTCTTGAGCCGACTGTGCTTTCGAAGACTCAAGGTAGAAGAGACAAAAGAAGGCGGACACTAGAAGGAATAAAATAAGTATAGATGCTTTTTTCATGACTCGCCTTCATCAATCATGTACATCGCTTCACGCCCGAAGAAGGGGTTAAGGGCAGAACATGATTGAGTGAGAACTGGAGTATAAGCTTTATGGCTGGCCCTGAAAGAGGATGGACAAGTACAAGCTCCTGGCTCAACCTTGACGGGCAACGTCCCGGTCTGCGTGAGAGCGGCCCTCATGAGGTGGGCCGGGACGACCGCCGCACCTTGCCGCGAATTTATGATTTCCGGGGATAGTTGTCAAGCGACTCCGTAACAGGATAGACACGATAAAGCCGCGCCCCTTACAGCTTAACCGCAGGCTGCTCTTCGCTCGCGGGGACTTCGGCGTATAGAGGAGAGTCGGCGTGGGGCGCGGGCAGCCCGGCCAGTTCCGCGAACAGATTCTCGTAGCGGTCAACGACCACTTCCCAGTTGTAATACTGTCGCACGCGGTCTTGTGCGCGCTGGCGATAGGCCGCGACCAGCGACGCGTCTAGCAACACTCGCCGCAGCTTCTCGGCAAGCTCGTCGGCGTCCCTGTAAGGGATGCCTGCTTCTCCGACCACCTCCACGTTCTCCGGCGCGGCCAGCGCCAGCACACAGTTGCCGTAGCCCATGGCCTCCACCAGCGCCGGGTGCGTGCCGCCAACCTCAGTCGCGTGAACATAGCAGTAAGCGTTCTGTTGCAGCGCGCGGTAGGAATCTCCGAAGACGAAGCCCGTGAAGATTATGCGCGGGTCGGGCTCTGCCCGCTCGCGCAGCTCCCGTATGTACTCGTGCGCGTAGGGTGCGTCGCCCACTATCAAAAGACGGTAGGGAGTACGCACGCGCTTGAAAGCCTCTATCACCAGATGCGCGTTGTTCTCAGGCTCAAGGCGAGAGACGTACAGGACGTAGCGATTGGGCTCGACTCCCCACCGGCGCACCGCCTGACGGTCTTGCCTGCGCTCAATCTCCGCGCCGTAGACAATCATGGTCGAAGGCGTGTTGTACTGAGCCTGATAGTAGTCCTGTATGACGCGCGCGTCCGTGACCACTTCATTCGGCAGAAGCGTCGCAAGGCGTTCGGCTACGCGGTAATAGCCGCGCCCGAGCCAGTTCCACTTCTTGCGCTTGTGCTCAAGACCGTCCACGTTGAGCGCCACGCTCGTTCCCGCCACGCGAAGGAAAGGGGCGAAGGGCGCGTTGGCCGCGTTGCAGATGAGCGCGGCATCGTAAGAGCGCGTCATGGCGTGCAGCGAAGAGAGGAAGGTGTGTACGACTGTGTCGAAATACTTGTGGCGAATGGTCGGGAGAACTTTTAGATGAACGCCCTTGTACTCTATCTGGCGCGGGCTGACGTAGTGCGAGCGGCAGTAGACCGTGACGTGATGGCCGCGCGCCGCAAGACGAGTTGAAAGCTGTTCCGCAAATGTCTCGAAGCCCCCGTAACTGGCGGGCACCCCGCGTGTTCCCAAAATTGCTATGCGCATCAGAGTCAACCGGCGCGCTTTCGCTCAAGCACTCTTATGCGCGCCCTGTTCCTGCAATTGTTATAGTTCGGGGAGTATTACTGTGAAAGAGAACCCCTCTTTGTCTTCGTCTAAGGCGCAGGAGGAAGGCCCGCACGTCGCCGTCCCAGTCCCCTTCTCCTGCCGCTTTCAACCGCCCGCTCGTAAGCCCTGATAGTCAGCCGCGCCGTCTCAAGCCAGTCGAACCTGCGCGCCCTCTCAAACCCTCGCTCGCGTAAATCGCGGCGCAGGCTCGCGTCGTCAACCAAGCGCCCGATTGCCCCGGCTATAGCCTCTTTATCAAAAGGGTCAACCATCAGCCCCGCGTCACCTACGACTTCCGGCAGGCTGGTTCGGTTGCCCGTGATGACGGGCGCGCCGCATCTCATTGCCTCAAGAGGCGGCAGGCCGAAGCCCTCGAAGTACGAAGGATAGATGAAGCAGAGAGCGCCCGAATAGAGCGGCGGCAAATCTCGCTCCGGCACGTAGTCAGTAAAGACCACGTTGTCGCTCAAACCCAAAAGGGCTACCGAGCGAAGGGTTTCTTCGTAAAGCCACGCGCGCTTTCCGGCTATCACCAGACAGGGAAGCTTAGCCTGCGTGCGCGCACGAAGCAAGTCCGAATATGCTGCCAGCAGCCGTGCCAGATTTTTGCGCGGCTGGATGGAGCCCACTGCGAGTATGTAATCGCCCTCGATTTTGTATCGGGCGCGCACGCGCTCTATCTCGGAAGCGTCTGCGGGCGCGAAGATTTTAGAGGCCGCCGCGTGCGTGACAGTGATGCGCTCTGGCGCTACGCGATAGGTTTCCATGATGTCGCGGCGCGAGAATTCGGAGCTTGTGATGATGTGAGCGGCGCGGCGGGCCGTGCTGCGTACCGTAAGGCGAAGCTGCATGCGGCTACGGCGCTTGAAGGTTTCGGGCAGGTGCTCGAAAGAAAGGTCGTGAATCGTGGCTATGACCGGACAGGGGGCGAAGGGCGGCGCCGTGTATTGAACGTGGAGCAGGTCTACGGGGCGGCGTCTCAGCTCGGCTGAGAGCGTGACGGGGATTCGCACGAGCGGCGTGTGCGGGAGCGTCAGTCTGGGGGTGAAGTTGGGCCAGCGATTGCGAAAGCGCTCGGACGCTTCACGCCGTGTGACGTAGAGCGTGTAGCGGTTGGTCGCGTCAACCTCGGCCAGCGCCTCTATGAGATTGGCTATATAGGTTTCGTTGCCCGCCAGCCCTGTGCCGACGGCGTGCGCGTCTATGGCAATGTGCATAACGGGTGCCGGGTGTCAGTTGACGGGTGCCGGGAAAAGAAAAAGTGGTTATCTTTCTTTTCCCCGAAACCCGGCACCTGACACCTGACCCCCGCTTTCCTTACTTCTTGCCGGAAGAGGAAGCGCCCTGCGCTCCGCCGGCCGTGGCCTGAGCCGTGCGAGTGTCGCGCTCGCGTATGCGCGCGGCCTTGCCGCGAAGCTGGCGCAGGTAGTAGAGCTTGGCGCGACGCACGCGCCCGCGCTTGACCACGTCTATGTGGTCAACGATGGTCGCGTGAAGCGGAAAGATTCTCTCCACGCCGACGCCGAAGCTGGTCTTTCTGACGGTGATGGTTTCTCGCGCTCCGCCGTGCTTGCGCGCTATGACCACACCCTCGAAGACCTGCAAGCGCTCTTTAGTCTCAGACTCCTTGATGCGCACGTGAACGCGCACCGTGTCGCCCGGCTGAAAGTCCGGGATGCTCTCGCGCAACTGCGCATTCTCAATAGTATCCAAGCGGTTCATAACATTTAACTCCGTAACAGTTTTCAGTTTTCAGTCTTGAGTCTTCAGTTAAAAGCATTTTCGGTCTTCACAAATGGAGACTGAAAATTCAAAACTGAAAACTGCTTTTCAATCCTTATCTTCCTGACCGGGCTCTTCGAGCCGCGCTCTCTCCAGAAGGTCTGGACGGTTGCGCTTCGTCTTCTCAAGCGCGCGATGTGCGCGCCAGCGAGCGATTTCCGCATGATGGCCGCTCAGGAGAAGTTCCGGCACCTTCATGCCGCGAAAGTCCACGGGCCGCGTGTAGTGCGGATAATCCAGAAGCCCCTCAACGAAAGATTCATGTAGAGCCGAAGTCTCACTGCCAAGGGCTCCCGGCACAAGTCTTGTGACCGCATCAACCAGCACCAGCGCGGCAGGCTCGCCGCCCGACAGGATGTAATCGCCTATGGAGATTTCATCCGTCACGAGCGCCTCAGTCACGCGCTCATCCACGCCCTCGTAGCGCCCGCAGATTAAGACCAGATGCGAGCAGGCCGAAAGCTCTTCCGCCAGCGATTGCGTGAAGGGTCTTCCCTGCGGCGAAAGCAGAATCACTCGCACGCCTTCATCATAGTCAGCGCTCCCGGCTTCGCGCCCGGTCAGTTCTTCAACGGCTTCAAATATCGGCTCAGGCTTGAGAATCATCCCGTCGCCGCCGCCGAAAGGGCGGTCGTCAACCTGCCTGTGCTTATCACGAGTCCAGCGCCTCAAATCATGGGCGAGGGTTTCAACCAGCCCTGCCGCGCGCGCGCGCCTGATGATGCCGTAATCAAACGTCTCCCGAAAAAAGTCCGGGAAGATCGTAATGATGTCGAAGCGCAGCACAGCAATCTAAAATTCCAGCAGTCCTTCGGGCACGTCCACGCGTATGAGCTTTTGCTCGATGCTAATCTCGACGCAAATCTCTTCGGCCATCGGAATCAGGTAGTCGCGCCCTTCCCCGTTGTCAACGACGAGCATCTCGACTCCGCCCGTGCGCATGATTTCGCGCACGCTCCCCAGCCGCTCGCCTTCAATCGTCCAGACCGTACAGCCATCAAGCTCCCAGTCGTAAAACTCGTCTTCCTCTAACTCGACGCGCTCGCTTTCGGGGACTGTGAACTCCATCCCCACCAGCGTCCTCGCCGCCTCTTCCGAATCGTAGCCCGCGAACTTCAGCACCACTCGCCCCTGATGAAACCAGTGCTCTTCAAGTTCGAGCACGAGGCGACTGCCGTCAGCAGCGACCGCTATCAGCCGCTCAAGCCCCTCGAAGCGTTCCGGAAAATCCGTCAGAAGCTCAGCGACCACTTCGCCGCGAAAGCTGCGAGGCTTAACCGCGCGCGCGACGGCGACCAACTCTTCTTCAGCCGGATTACTATCGCGCTCGGTCACGGCAGAGCCTCTTCGCTCATTCAACGATTTCCAGAATGTAACGGCGCTTGCCCTTCATGCTCGCGGCATGAAGCAGAGCGCGCAGAGCGCGAACCGTGCGCCCCTGCCGCCCTATAATCTTTCCCATGTCTTCGGCTGAGACGCGCACCTCAATCATGGTGGTCTGCCCGCCGCGATCCACCTCGCGCACGTCCACACCCGCCTCGTCGTCAACGAGGGCTTTCACGAGCATCTCGACGGTCTCTCTCATAAAATAGGTCTGGAGAGTCTGTAGAATCTTTCGAGTCCGGAGAGTAAGAGTCTTTACTGACTCTCCAGATTCTCAGTGCTCTCTCGACTCGTTTTGGCTTTCTGCTTAATCAGTCGGCGGACGGTTTCGGTCGGCTGCGCGCCACGGCTCAGCCAGTACTGAACGCGCTCGTCGTTCAGGTTAATCTCCGCGCCCTCTTTGCCGATTGGGTTGTAAGTCCCAAGGTTCTCGAGGTACGCGCCGTCGCGCTTGGAAAGCTTTTCCTTCACCACAACGCGGTACGAAGGTCTCTTCTTAGCGCCCATGCGCATTAATCTAATGGCTAACAACTCTCTTCCTCCAAAAACAGTGATAAGTGATGAGTGACAAGTGACGAGTTAAAAACAGAGCTTATCTTTCCACTCGTCACCTATCGCTGCTTTTAACGTTTCTTCTTCTTACGCTTCTTCTTCAGCTTCTTGCGGCTTGGTGCGCCGGGCAGTTGCGGCAGAGCCATGTCGCCGTCTTCGCCGTTTCCGCCCATCAGGCCGCTCATGTCCGGCATGCCCATCATGCCCGCCATGCGCCGCATCATCTTGCCCTTCAAGCCGCCGCCACCTCCACCGCCGCCTCCGGCAGCGCCGAAGAGCCCCGTGCCGGAGAGTTGTCGCATCATTTGACGCATCTCCGTGTACTGCTTAATCAGGGCGTTGACTTCCGCGACCTGCGTGCCGGAGCCGCGCGCTATCCTGCGACGACGATTAGCATTCAGTATGCGGTGGTCTGAGCGCTCCTCGTTGGTCATGGAGTCAATGATGGCTTCCGTGCGCTTGAGTTCCTTCTCCATCTGCGCCGACTGTTCTTCGGTCAAATCCGGCATTCCTATGCCGCCGAGGAGCTGGTCGGGCAAAAGCTTCATGATTTTCGAGAAGGAGCCGAGGCGCTTGACCTGACGCAACTGCTTGCGGAAATCGTCCAGCGTGAACTCGTTCTTCTGTATCTTCTTGAGCTGCTCTTCCGCCTCCGATTGGTCAACCTTGGACTGTACTTCTTCTATGAGCGAAAGCACGTCGCCCATGCCCAGAATTCGCTGTGCTATGCGCTCCGGGTAAAAAGGCTCAAGCGCGTCATACTTTTCGCCTACGCCTACGAACTTGACGGGCTGCCCCGTCACCTGCTTGATTGAGAGCGAAGCGCCGCCGCGCGCGTCGCCGTCCATCTTCGTCAGCACGACGCCCGTGATGCCTATCTGCCTGTGAAACTCTTCGGCAGAGCGTACTGCGTCCTGTCCCGTCATGGCGTCGGCCACGAAGAGAATCTCAACCGGGCGCGTCTCGGTCTTGATGTTGACAAGCTCTTCCATCAACTGGTCGTCAATGTGAAGGCGGCCCGCAGTGTCTATCAGGAGCGTGTCGTAGCCCGTCTGCTGTGCGTATTTGAAGGCTTCGCGCGTCAAGGTCAGGGGGTCGTTCGTCTCCGTCATCTCGAAGATTGACTGTCCCGTGGCCTTTGCTATGACCTTCAACTGCTCGCGCGCGGCGGGGCGGTAAACGTCCGTTGAGACCAGAAGCGGCTTGCGCTCCTGATTCTTCGCCAGCCAGAGCGCAATCTTCCCCGTGCTCGTTGTCTTTCCGGAGCCTTGCAGGCCGACTATCATGACGACGTTCGGGCTCGTCTTCGTAAAGACCAGCCTAGAGCTTGTTCCGCCGAGCAGGTCTACCAACTCGTCAAAGACAATCTTGACCACCTGCTCCGACGGCTTTAAATCCTGCCAGACCTGCTGGCCTTCCGCCTTCTCTTTGACGGCGTTGATGAAATCCTTGGCGACCTTGTAGTTAACGTCGGCTTCCAATAGAGCCAGTCGAATCTCTCTAAGCGCGGCGTCAACGTGCGCGGGCGTCAGCACACCCTCGCCGCGAAGGTTCTTTAAAGTGCGCTTTAATTTGTCGGATAAAGACTCGAACATACTCGTATAGGCGAACTTCCGTGCCTTAAACGGAAACGCTGATGATACCTACGGGCTTATTGTCGTGTCAAGGTGACGGGTGCGTGGCCGGTAAACTTTCGGCCCGGTCTGACAAGTCCTTAGCTACAGAGCGGGCCGAGTGGGTTAAATTCCGGCCAGAGTTGAGCTTAAGGGTGGACGCTTTGGCCCAGCGTGTGCTACATTCTGTCTCGTAAGGGCGAGCTATCTTTTGAAGGAAACGGTTCAACTCGTGGGAGTGTTTGAATCAGTTTCCCTTTAACCTCATCCCAGTCCCGGCGAACAAAGGTAAAAGTGAAAGTGTCTCTGGATTCGTTCTTTTAGTAGAGTCCGGGCTTTTCTTGAGCGTCTGAATTAAACTCTAATGGCAAAGGATTCGCACATAAGCCACAATGCGAATAAAGAGAATGTCGCAGCCACTTCCGGCATAGTTAATCTGGAAGCGGCGCGAGAGCGTATACGGTCGCGTGGGCGTGCGTCTATGACGCGCGAGGCTCTTGCCAACGAGCTTGAAGCCATACACGTACTGCTCGACCAGGGCCTGCCCATTGAGGCAGAGGCGCGACTGTCGCAGCTTCTGCGCGTGGCGCGTCACGACCCCTCTCAGCTTGCCATGGCTCGCTGCGCTCTTTCAGCAGCGCTGGAGATGAAGGGCCACTATAAAGAGTCGCTCGATGCAGTGGCCATGTACGAGACGGCTGAGGCCCGTGCGCGTCTGGACGAAGCCGCGCAGATAGCGTTGCGCGTGCAGATTGGCCTCTCATACAACTACGCCGGTGACCACCCCAAGGCCGTGGCCCTGCTCAACGGAGTCCTACGCGACGTGACGGAGAAAGGGAGCGACGAGCAGCGCGGCTCCGTCTATCTTGCGCTCGCGCGCGTCTATCGAAGCATCAGCGAATATCCCATAGCGCGCGACCACTCTACAAAGGCGCTTGAGCATTTCCGTCATGAAGGCTCGTGGCGCGGCATGGCCGAAGCATATTTCGGCATCGCCGGGGCGGAGATGCTTGCGGGCGACTACGAATCCAGCCTCAACAATTTCGAGCAGGCATTGAAGCTGGCCGGTGACCATCCGGCCTCCTACCTGCTTGGCAAGATTTACACAAACATGGCCGGGGCCTGCTGGTTTTTGAAGCGCCCGCACGAAGGCATACGCTATCTGGAAAAGGCCATAGGCTACTACGAGCGCACAGACCACAAGGTACACACAGCCGACTGCTATAACAATCTGGGCATCAACCTGATTCTGGTTGGCGAGTGGGACAAAGCGCAGGCGGCCATAGAGCGGGCTCTTGCGGTAGCTTCGGAGTTCGACGCGCGCGGCGCTAAGGTGCCCATGATTCTGGACAGCTTAGGCGAGCTGAGGATGCTGCGCGGCGATCTGGAAGACGCACAAAAATATCTGGAGCGCGCCGTCTCGTTGGCCACGGAGAACGGCAACAGGTGGTACGCGGGCCAAGCTCTTCGCACGCTCGGGCGCTGTCATCTGGCTATGGGCGATGCCGGGCGCGCACTCAAAGAGGGCCGAGAGGCTTTTGAGATGGCCGAGAGCATAGGCGACCGACAGGCCCTATGCGACTCGCGCCTGCTGCTTGCGGCTATACACCTGCAACAGGGGCGGCTCGATGAATGCGCCGAACAGCTACAGCACGTGACGGAAGAGACGGCCGAGAGCGCGCCTGACCTTGCGCTCGCGGGCGAGGCGCAGCGACTTGAGGGAATGCTGGCGCTGGCGCGCAAAGACTACACGCTGGCCGTTCATCATTTCGGGCGCAGCGTCTCCATCTTCGACATGCTCGGAGACCGTTACAGGGGCGCGCTGGCCCATTACGGGCTGGGCTCTGCCTACGCTCATTCTCAGCCTGACCGCGCTGAAGAACACCTGACGCTCGCGGCCATGGTCTTTAGAGAGCTTGGCGCGGAATTAAAGCTGGGGCGCGCCGAAGAAGCTCTGCGCGAATTGCAGCGCGATTCGAGGACGGAGCGGCGCAACGAGCAGTCAGCGCTTTCGCAGCTCTTAACGCTGCGCTTGACGGAGGCCGTGGCCTCGCGCGAGCTTCTGCTGCGCGAGCTGGCGGCCGTCATTCATCAGGAGACACACGCGGGCCGCGTCCTCATAATCGAGCCTGCGGAAGACGGTCTTTACAAGGCAGTCATCTCGCACGGCTGCACGCCTCAGGAGGCGGCGCGCTTCACGGAAGAGTACGCTAAGGCCGCCGTAGACGAGCACAAGCGCGAAGAGTTCGCGGCAAGCCGGGACGCCGCGCTTATTAATTTACGCGCGGCCAACGCGCAGCCCGCAGTGCTTTTCATCTCGCCCCAGTCGGCCGCTACGCTTCCTGACAACGTTTCGCTCCAACCCTTGCTGCGCGTCGTAGAGCTTGGCATGGATGTCTGCGCGCTGCGTGACCGTGAGCGCACGGGGCGAGACACGCAGGAGCAGACCACTCTGGTTGACCAGAGCCTGCTGCCCGGCTTCATTCATTCGAGCCCGGCCATGACGCGCCTCGTCGAAGAGGTCAACAAGATTCGCTCTTCGGACGTGACCGTTCTGGTAACAGGCGAGAGCGGCACCGGCAAGGAGCTTGTCTCGCGCGCCATTCATGCTCTTTCATCGCGGCGCAACAAGGTCTTTGTCCCCTTCAACTGCACGGCCGTTCCGAAGGAGCTAACGGAAGGCTATCTCTTCGGCTATCGTCGCGGCGCGTTCACAGGAGCGGTCGCGGATTCTCCCGGCGTCATACGCACAGCCGCAGGCGGCACGCTCTTTCTGGACGAGATTGGCGACCTTCCCATAGACGTTCAGCCGAAGCTGCTCAGGTTCTTGCAGGAGGGAGAGATTCAGCCCCTTGGCGAGCAGCGCCCCGTCAAGGTTGACGTTCGCATCATAGCCGCCACCAACACAGACCTTGAGGAGATGGTGGCGCAGGGCAAGTTCCGCGAAGACCTGTACTATCGCCTGAACGTCATACGGCTGCGGGTTCCGCCGCTCAGAGAGCGTCGAAGCGAGATTCCGACCATCGTCAACTACTACATCAACCATTACTCGGCCAAGTTCGGACGCCGCGACATACAGATAACGCCGCAGGCTGTAGACCTTCTGATGGTTTCGGACTGGCCGGGCAACGTGCGCCAGATCTGCAACGAGATTCAGCGCATAGTCGCGCGAGCGGAAGACGGAACCACCATCACGCCCGACCAGCTCTCGCCTGAATTGAAGCGCACCAGCACGCCCCTGAACAACACGGGCGCGACCGTCACTCAAATAGTTCCCTCCGGCTCAGGCGAAAGCATGACGCTCGCTGACGCGCTGGCCGAAGTCGAGCGCCGTATGATTGCCGAAGCGCTTCGCAAACACTGCGGCAACATCTCTCGCGCGGCGCGCGAGCTTGGACTCACGCGACGCGGCCTCTACCTCAAGCTGGAACGCCTCGACCTGAGCCCAACGGGCCAAGACCTCAGCGCGACTGGCTGACAAAGATTCCCCGCCGCCGCCTCGCGGTATCACGCGGGCACAAAATCCCTTTCTTAAGACTTCTCGTACAGGCGAATTTAATGAGGCATCGCGCCGGGTTTTATGTCAAAATACGGTTACGCGAAATTTCATCAAATGACGATAGAAGGAGTCGGCGCGCTGCTGCCGTTCGATTAAAGGAAAGCTGCTATGGGCGACAAAATCTTCACAGCCATCTCAACCATCATCTTCCTGCTGGCGCTGGGCGGTCTTATCTACGCCATACTAATCATCTACCGCTTCATAGAAATCTGACACCGGAGCGACAGTGATAAACTTTTGTAGAGCGCCACTCTACTGCATAAACTCTTCGGCAACTTTCACCACGCGCTAAACGTTTATCAACCTTAACGTAGACGACGAATCCTCCTGCTGGTGGTGGGCATAACACAACGCCCACCTTCTTTAATCACCCTCCAAGGGCCATTGTAAAATCCTCTGCTATAACCTTTGTTATGTCATACAATCTATGCAGGAACTCGGGATAGAGCCGGATTTTGGAAATGAAATCAATGGACTTTGATACATTCTTTAGCATCTTCGTCCTGACCACCATTAACGCTTATTGCTGGCTTAACGTCTTCAGCAAAAGATTTCGCCGATGGAATCGAAGGAACTGGAATCGAAGCCGTGTGTGGTGGGGATTACGGCGATTGACTAAGGAAGAGATGAGAACGGATGATGCTTTATCACTTGCCTTCTCTATAGTCGGTGGAATGTTCTTCTCCCTCATCGCAATATTTTTCTTAGTAAGCCTTATGACGCGGTGACTTTATGGCCAGAATCCTAACTCGACCATAAAGTCTACTGGTATCGCTTGCGGCTAGTTAGGCGAAGTAAACCAATGAGGATAGCTGTAAAGCTAATGCCCATAACTATGAAAAAGCAGTATTTGCCGGGACATTCACCCACACATCGAGCAGTCAGATACGGGCATATGATTGTCAGCACCGGAAAGAATATGACAGTCAGCAAGGCTAAGATTAAAGGCGTCAGCAACACAGCCAGAATAATGCGCATGTTTTTTTCGCTCGCCATAAGCTAACCCACCGTTTCAAAGTTACGCTCTATTCTGCTTTGTCACAACATCTGCTGTCTAATATCCGCTATGTATGAACTCGGAATAAAGCCGAAGTTCTATAGTCAGGCTGCATAGGGGGTCTTATGACCCCTTCTATTTCTTACTCTCTTTAATCTCTACATGAGTTTGCGGGAATAACCACCTTGCCACGATATAGAACAGACCGAGAACATTTAGGGTGGTGGTAGTAATTAAGGCAATTAATACAGGGTCAGAAACCACTAACCATTTCTTACCGGCCCACCATAAGAATACCGCTATAAAGCCTAGCCACAGAACAGACAGACCGAAGAGGGCAATGGCATATGCTTTCCTTTGTGAAAGCATCGCCCGTTCGGCCCGATTCCGGTCTCGCTGCCTCTCTAATTCATACCACCGATAGGCGCTCTGATAACCGCTAAGGGGTAAGGCGAGGTTAGGAGGATTAGCCTCTTCCTCTAAAATATTCGGAAGTTCTGGGGCGGGCTGTTCAGGTATGTCGGGGAGAACCGGCTCGTTATTGCTTTCGTCTGGCATTGGCGTCTGCCTTTAGCTTGAGGAAGTGCTCGCGGATTAGCTTGTTATCAATAACGCCGAATTTCTCTTTCTTCCAAGTTATATCCCACGGGGTACCTTCCGCATGCGTAAGGTAACTCATTTGCGGCCCCGTCATGTCCCCATATACTTCAACGACTCGCTTTAATAAGCGTTTCGTGTAGTCATCTTGCGGTTCAGGCTCATCCGTCTGGATGAAGTCTGTTACTTCTCCGTTCCCGTATTGTCGCAGCCTATTATATAGCGGCGGAATAACAGGCCCAAAATTCCATGCCTTTACAGTTTCTTTTATTAACTCTTCATTCTTTAGGGCAAGATTCCACCCGTGCGCGAAATAGACCAGCTTTTGTAACTGCATGTTATCTAACGGGAGGTCGGATTCGCGGGCTATGCGTAGAAGCGCATTAGCTATGACACGGGATGAATACATGAGTTTTAATGATAACACGTATGCTAATAGCGTGCCATACTTTTATTCCAGCAACACATTATTACCCCACTACCAAACGTTTTTGTCTTATTCGTTGGGCAAGCTAGTTTCCCGTTGGGCAAGAGCCTTCCGTTAGGCAAAGCCCGGCTCATGGGCTTTGCCCCTAAAGTCCGTTTTGACCACAAAGTATTAAGGCTTGACCATAAAGTCGGCGGGGATAGCTACCGCTCGGACTTCGGGCGACGTTTGGCGGGAGTCCTTAGAGGTAGCAGGTCTTTATGCTTATGCTCAACAAGGTAAGCTAGATGCTGATGCGAGGTTCTGAGAAGTCGTGCGGCCTGTGTCACGCTGCCCTGCGCTCTGATAAGAGCCCGTTTTACCAAGTCATGCTCATAACGCCTTAGCTCTTTTACTAAAGGAAGCTTCTCGGAGAGAGATTGAACCTCTTCTAAACGCCCGCCTAACTCCCTGACAATGCAGAGAGCCGCTTCCCCTGCGCGAGCGAGCGCCCCTGACTGCTCCGATATTTCCAAAGCACGGTAGAAGGTCATGCGGGCGTGTTCAGTGCGTCCTAGCCTCGCCTGCGCTCTGCCGTGCGTTATCAAAGCCTCTGCCAGTGCATAATGCTGGCTCTGTTCCAGCACGCGAACAGCAGAGCGTGCGGCCTTCTCTGCCTCTGCATTACGCTTCTCAGCGAGAAAGACTCGCGCTTTTGTCTCATCTACTTGAGCAGCACCTTCTTTGTCTTTGAGGCTTCCCATTAAGAGGCGCGCATAATCTAAATGTCTATGAGCTTCTTTGAAGCTGCTGGCCGTGAAGTAAAGCGAGCCGAGATTATTTTCAACGTTGGCGAGATAACGCTTATGCTTAGCTTCCTCAAAGTGAAAGCTGGCGGCTGTATATTCGATAAAGGCATGGTCAAGATAATCACGTTTGCCGTTCTCTGCCATAACTCGATAAATCATCGCAACTTGGTTGTGATAACTACCTATTAGTGTATGGTTGCTAATTTTCTCAAAGAGCAGCGCATTATCACGCAAGATTTTGAGCGCATCCTGATAGTATCCGGTGCTACATTCCACAATGGCGCTTCTCAATATAGCTTTGGCTTTCACGTCGCCATCTTGTGTGAGCCGCGCCAGCACATTCTTTAAGATGAGCTTGGCTTCGCTATAACGTGATTCGCGCCAGTAGCACAGAGCAAGCTCAGTCTGTGCTTCTAGTATCTTCTTTCCATAAGAGAGCGATTCAAAGACAGTGAGCGCTTGGCTGATAAGGTTCTTTGCTGTCTCTTGTGCCTCTGTAATCTGATTACAGCTTCCTATCCAGCCCGTGAGGACTCCCGCACGTAATAAGACCTCGCCCGCAACGCTTGGCTGTAGCCCTTCTATGTTCGGTTGCTGTCCAATACGTTGCCAAAGCTCACCTAAAGCTTGCCTCGCCGCTTCATACCGCCCCGCATCTTCACGCCGTTTAGCAAGCTGACAGCGAAGATGCGCCCGCTCGTCGGGACTAAGATTTTTATTGCTCAGTTGGCGCAACAGTGAGGACGCAGAAGCCATGCAAGACTTACCTTTAAGTGTGATTGCAATAAAAGTTGCAAGAACTCCCGCCATCTTATTCGCCCGCTTTTGAGCTTGCAAGAGTTTTATAAGGCGTGTTGTATTTCTGCATGCAAAGGTCTTTGCATGGAACTCCAAAGGAGATAGGAAAATGAGCTATTTACGCAGGTTTTGTGCGGTCGCTATGTTGGTCTGTGCTTTAGCAGTTTCAGCTTACGCAGGCGACATTCCATGTCCGGGCGTGACCTCTGACCCGCCACCATCTGAAGAGACAATGACCGAAGCACAGAGCGAGGCTGACATAACGATAACAGAAGCCCTGCTCACGTTAATCGAAATCGTTCTACTGCCTTAGTAGTATCGCCTAGTTAGAGCCGCACTAAGCTGCCGTGACTGCCTCACGCGCGGCTAGGGTGAAGTGTGCGCCGTTGGAAGTATCCGATGAAGGCGCAAAGCAATCTGCTCCGCGACGCAGAAACCTGCTGATCTTCCAACGGCACGAGAGAAGTTATAAATTAAAGGCTAAGCTCTGTCTAGGTATATAATGCTCTAAAGCTTCGGCTCGCCTAACTCATGTATGCGATTGCAAGCGCGTGCGTGAGGAAAGGCTGCGAATCTCTGACGTAGCAGGCGAGCCGAATACCCTTTCAGAGAATGGCTACAGAGAAGCCGTTATGACAGATAAAACAAATGGGGAGGATGCCCCTAATCCGCCCTCATCTGAAGAAAAAGCGTTCCTTGAGGATGTAAGGCAGTATTATGACAATCCTCAAGTTTTTGAGAATCCTAACCTTCCCCAATATTACACATTCCGAATATTCGCTCCGCTCCTACCAGGAGCGCCAACTATTATTGACGTTGGGCTTAACGGTGTAGACCTGCCCGATGTGTTACGCGAGGCTATGCTTGCCGCTCTTAGATTATCCCCCGAGATTGAACAGGTAATAATAGAATCTTTCAACAGTTCAAACTGGGAAGAAGCGAGGGCGGCTTTAGTTGTCGATAAAGATTTTTTAGACATTGAACAGGATATGCGCCGCTTCTTTATCCGTCACTTCCCGAAGCTCATGCTCAAATTATATGAAACCGCGATTGCCATGTGTGTAATAACTCCAATAGGCCAAGCATTATCAAGTGACCCAAAGGGTAGAGATGTAAGAGAAAGGATTTTCAGGCGAGTGCTAAAAGATGCGCTTGGGAATCTGGAAAAAGAAATAAAGACGATTCTTGAAACTCGTACAAAGGGAAGACCAAAGAAGCTCGAACCAAAAGAAGGCTTACCTGAAATAGTACATAACGTATTGAACATCGCCGAAGAGATGATGGGCGAGGCGCGTGGCAAAGAAGCCGTCCCCGGTCTAAAAGAAATCGCTAATAAGCTTGGCCTAACTGAAAACGCCCTCGGGAAGCAACTTGGTCGGGCTGGCTATTCTTGGACAGCCCTTAGAACCTACCTTGAGAATCGGACATAAATTCAAATCGTATTTCTGGCTGAAGCCGAAAAATCAAAATCAATTTCCGGCTCAAGCCAAAAAAACTAGGCGGATTTCTGTCAGACCAAACCTATTGTTTTCAGACTTTGGAGGGATTATAAAGTAAAAGCCCGGTGCTCTGAACACCGGGCTCTAGTTGCGTAGTGATTTGGGCGGCGGTCGTCTAAAGGCAGGACGCCCGACTCTGAATCGGGTAATGGGGGTTCGACCCCCCTCCGCCGTACCAACTTCTATCTTTCAAGCAGAGCGCCCGCGTTGGCGTGACGCTCTACGTGTATTTATACCATAGACTATGAAAAACCGACAAGAAAGTAGCCCTCTTATGCAGCCTAAGTGATTTATTTTCTTGATTTTATCGGTGAAACGGTGTATCATGCATGCATCTTTGAAAGCTAAAAAACTGGCCTTGCTGAGTGCGACTAACACCCAGCAAGACCTCTTCGACCACAGCGTGTTAGAGCACGAAGTGACCGCAAACTTATTGTGTATCTATCACGCACCTAACGCAAGATGCATGATGAATCCAACTCCAAAACCTACTTATTCTCAAGAATGGTCAGCCTATAATCAGGCTCAAGTAAACGAAAAGTCTAAGTTCTTAGAATTACTCTTTGAACTCTGCAAACTCATTATAGAGCCGCCTCAGACTATGGGACGGCCCCGCGCTCCGCTCGCTGATTTAATCTTCGCTTCATGCCTTAAAATCTATAGTGGTCTATCAGGTCGGCGCAATCAATCAGACTTGCGCGAAGCTCTCCAACGTGGCTATCTATCAAGACCCGTTCATTACAATACAATCTCAAAATATCTTGAGAGAGAAGACCTGACCGCTTATCTAAAAGACCTAATCGTAGAGTCCAGCTTGCCTCTGAAGGATGTTGAATTAGACTTTGCTGTTGATAGCTCAGGCTTCTCCACAGGCGTTTATCAAAAGTGGGTACATGCCAAGTGGGGCAAAGCACAGACCATCAAGAAAGAGGACTGGATAAAGGTTCATGTGATGTGCAGAGTCAAAACTAACATCATCACATCGGTAGAAGTCACTCATGCTCACGCTGGCGACTCTCCGCAGTTCGGCCCATTAGTTGAAAAGACCTCTGAGAACTTTCTTATGAATAGCGTCTGTGCTGATAAAGCCTATTCCAGTTCAAAGAACTTACAGCTAACATTAGTTAAGGGAGCGCAGCCTTATATAGCGTTCAAATCAAATGCTACGGCCAACTCTGTGAGCAACCGTCAGACCTCAGTCTGGAAAAGAATGTTCCACCTGTACTCATATAATCAGGCTGAGTTCATGCGGCACTATCATAAACGCTCAAATGTTGAGACAACATTCAGCATGATAAAGCGGAAGTTCGGAGAGCGGTTAAGGGCTAAGACGCATACGGCACAGGTCAATGAAGTGCTTTGTAAAGTGTTGCCTCATAATCTGTGCTGCGTTATACAATCTATGTATGAGCTAGGAATAGAGCCGAACTTCTATACGGAGTAACGTCATGGCTAAAGGGATAGCTATGGATATAGTCGGAAGCATCTTCTTTATTTTTATCGGCCTTGTACTGATACTTTGGCGTGATGCGGTTACAAGAAGTTCGGTATTCTGGCGCGCTGAAGATAGCCCCAAAGAGTTAAGGACGCCCGTAAAGGTCACAGTCTTTTTTGGTGCGCTCGCCATCTTCCTTGGGACAGTTAAGCTTTTGCTTATCGCCTACGACTTTATGGTCAGAATCCTCACTTGACCACAAAGTCTCTTCCAAAGCCGACTTTAGGGGCAAAGCCCGGCTCGGCTGTGCCCCTAAAGTCCGTTCTGACCACAAAGTCCGCCGTTTGACCACAAAGTGGCGGTTTACGAGCCTATGAACCTGCTAGAAAGTTGTTCAAACAAAATTTAACGCACCTTCTTAGAGAGCCTACATTAGCGAACCTTTACGCCAGAAATTATTTAGCTTTGAAATTTAATACGATTTATGGGGTGGATTTCAGCGGTGCCAAACTCGCTGGCAGGAACACTTGGATAGCAAAGGTCGAAGCTAAAACAAGACCATCAAGATACAAATTCACCCAAGTTTCGCAACTCGAAAAGCTCTGCGGCACGGCGGAACGTGAGGTAGCCTTAGCGCACTTAGTAATGCTTGTTAAGTACTGCTAACCGTCTTTTAAGGAAGCCGGACGCTTAGGCCAGAATTGGGGCATGGAGGAAGACCGAGAGCAGTATCAACTCCCGGATGTGTTCTCACGTCCTGAAGCAAACTTTGCGGAGGAATCATGGCCCCGATTTTGGCTTCCGATTCTCGCCGGGGGCTGCTTACTTGTTTAGCGCGATAAACCACAAGTTCAGGAATTCCATCTTGTATCGCCCGTAAGCAAAGGCCGCGAATATAAAAACGATTGAACTCTCCTTCCGCAAGAGTATCGGGAGCTGTTACTGGAACTTGTGCAATTGTGTAACCGCCTTTAGGCTTCCGCCTTTCTTCTTGGGTCTTCATTAGCCCATCTCTACGAAGCCGTTCTGCTAGCCAAGCATCATCGTGATTTGTTGCTGACTCTTTCAGAAGACGTGGATATTCTTGCAGCCCTCGCGAATTCAAGCGGGGACTGATATACAACTTGCTGCTTGAGATATCCGACTCAATTTCTTCTAGCATGATGCTGCGGGTTCTTTCGTCAAGATTCACGAGATTTAGCGCCATTGATTTATCCTTCCTTTGTTTTAATGGCTTTTAAGTGTAGCAGTTCTCGGCCTCCTTTTATAGGCCGCTTATTGGCATAAGGCACTCAAATAACACCGACAAAACGGTTGACATACGATACAAACAAGCATATTGTGCCTGCTCGCTTTAGTTGCTCCTTACACACTCATATTAGAGATCGACATTCTCACACGAGGTTATGTCATGGGTATTCTTCACAAACTTCACTACTCTTTTCGTTGGTTATTCCAGCCGCACTTCCTTGCAGGTGAAAAAGCAGAACAACATTTTGAAGAACTCTGTGGCCTAAACGGCTACATCGTAGAGAGAATATCTCAGGATAAGAAAAGCTTTGCCAAGTACGCCTCTAATACTCTAAATAGCATCAAGCGCGGCGACTTCATTGTACGTAACTTAAAAAACGCTGAAGTCGAAGTAAAGTGCTTTTCACAAAGAAGGTATGGCTCTACAAAATGCTACGTTATTAAATACCGTCATCTTAAGAGACATGAAGAGATGCAGAGACTAACTGGAGAGCCGATCATCTTCGCTTTCTTTGAGAGGAAGGGAAGAAACGTAGTCGAAAATAGCTTGAGAATGATACCTCTCAGGGAATTGATACCGCCTAGCAGAAGAAATCGAGCAGCTTTTTACGATGAACGAATAAAATGCTTATGTATTCCGGTAGACGCTATGTACTCGGAGTTCGAGTATTTTGAAAAGTATAAGTCTCGTATAAGTGGAACTAAATCATCAAATACTCCGATGTATTCTTATATACAACAGCGTATCTAAAATGCTTTTCCACTATTAGGCTAAATAGTACAGATCCCAAGATGAAACCTTCAGATGACTACCCAGCTACAAACTTCAGCTTGCTTGTTATAGGTATAAGATAACGTGAATGATCAGAATATAACATCAGATGAAAACAAATATATATGTACGGAGTTAAATAATAACCGAAGACACTATAGTTCATTGCGGTTTGCTATGCTCAGTATTTACTTTGCTGTTTTCGGAGGTCTAGCATCAGTATCTTTTGGATTCGTTGAGATTAAGTCGTCAAGTATTATTGATTCTAGCTTCTGGGCTAAATGGAGCGGTCTACTTTTTACTTTCGTCTTCTTCTGGGTAGAGATTCTATGTGAGTTAAATTTAAGGCATATCTACCGTGTCGCTAATAAAGAATTATCTCCTAAATATCAATCACTCGTAAGGAGAAAAGGCCATCGTGCGCTAAAAGCATACTTCGGCACATGGGGACTGTATATCGTATTGATCATATTTTGGATCATTGTGATTGTTAGAAGCATTGGCTATAGATCATAATAACTTCCCATTCCTGCTTCATAGGATATTTTAATGCTCGATTCAAGCGAATTAGAATTTACAGAAATATTCCCTTCACCATTGATAAAATACCTTTGGCCTGAAAGCGATGAATTGAACAAAGAGCTTGCACGATTGATTTTATCCAAAGAAAAAGACGATGGCGGAGTGTTAACAACTAATGTTGGAGGTTGGCACTCCAAAAAGAATTTCCAGAATTGGGATGCAGAATGCGTTCACATTATTCTTGAGAGAATGATGGTATTAGGTCGAGAAATGTTAAAGAGGGTTTTAGGTACGTCTGATTCGGACTTATTGGAAGGATGGACTATCCAAGCATGGGCGAATATTAATCGCTATGGACATTATAATAAGTTCCATACTCATGTACGAAACCTCAACCTATGGAGCGGGGTTTATTATGTCAATACTGGAGTAAAAGAGAATGATGATGTTCAATATGCCCATATAATTTTTGCCGACCAACATCGCGTCGAACCGCGTGGCCGGGAAGATTTCAAGAAGAGACACTCGATTCGGCCAGAGTCAGGATTGATGCTGTTATTCCCTAGCTCATTAGGACACCGCGTTGAACCTCATTATGGCACAGATGAGCGTATCACTGTTGCCTTCAATTTGAAGAATACTAAGTTTACGACCATTAATTATGAAATAGAGAGCAAGAATGCGGCTAAAGTAAAACCCGCTTAGTGTAGGACTTTCGCATTGGATGGCAGGGAATTGTGCTTGATAGATGCAGAATTAAAAAAGCTTTCAAGCCGCCAATCCCACTAATACTTTCCACCTACCAATCCCACTTGACTGCAAAATAAGTGGCTACCCAAAGGAGGGTTCCGAATGCAAGCAGTAACTCAAAGAGAGACGCTCAAATCTGTACCTGAGATTCTCTCCTACCAACATGACCGCTTACTTAACAGGTACTCTATTGATTATAGCGTTTCGATTGAAGAATCTCGCCGATGCTTTGAGGCGCTTAAAGAGTTCATGGTTGTTTGCGCTGTTAAGCCGGGCTATAAAGTCACATCCGACCCTATTGATAGAATGTGGCATACCTTCCTTCTCTTCACTAAAGATTATAGAACCTTCTGTGAAGATTACCTCGGCATGTTCATTAACCATGAGCCTTTCGAGCACCCTACTCCCACAGCGTATTTAGAGACTCGCGCCTTTGCTCAAGAGTACTTTGGAAGGCTTGATGCAGAGCTATGGCCTATTGAAGCCAAAGGCGATTGTAGCAGTGGTTGCGGTGAATAACCGAATGCAATAGCAAAACTAAGGCAGATAATGAGAGGCACGGATTAAGTGAAGTCTGGGCCTCTCATTATTTAGCCGATTGCCTGGTTATGCTGTTCTTGCCATATTGACCAGAAAAATTATTGTTTTTGATACTACGATACAAATAAGGTTAATTTGACTCACATACAAAACTCCCTTGCTTATAAAAAGTGTGGCTCGCCTATAAATTAAATGGTTATGAAAAGTTAATCGCTGTTTCCCATCTGTGGCCCACGCTTCAGTTTATTTAGGGATTTTACCGCTTGGGCAAATTGCCGATCTGGCAGTTTCAGTAGTGAGGCGATTGCCGTCCGTACAACTTCACTATCGTTCAGTTCAAGATCAAGTCTTCGGCATCGGCTCTGAATCTCACCAATCAAAGCAAAATCTGAGTCAGGTATCGTGAAGGTTCGTGTGGGCGTTTTCTTAGCCATTAAGTAGTAGATTTTATCATACTTATAATAGTTATGATAAATATGATTGTAATTATACCTATAATTCGTATAATGCTGCTTAGAATTAAGCACGTAGCGGAAATCTATTGACATAAAGCAGTTCTCTATGTAATAAGCTCAACTCTTGAGTTTAACAAGATCGAAGTTGCCTTGATATTAGAAGCGTGGTAGCCTTTTAACCGGGTTTAAACTAGCTGTGGCTCTCAGGGCTATGTACTTTAAACTAGGGTGCTCTGCCCCTAGCTCCCTCGAAAATATCAATTAAAGTGACAGTTTCAGCACTTCTGTCACTCTATACTAAACAGTTGAATAATCAGAAAAGCTCTGGTGCAAGAGGTAAAGGGACTGGAATTAGCGTGGCGTCTGTCTTCCGGCGTCCGCAGTCTGATGTCCTCCCCGAAGAGTCCAAGGAGATTTTGCTGCGAGTCGGTCTTGGAATCGAAGGAGATTGTCATGCAAGCCCCATTTCCCCTAGACAGGTCTTGCTGACCATGACTGGCACTTATGAACAATTTAATTTAGACCCAAATAGTCTGCGTGAGAACATACTAATTCACGCAGATGAAATGACCTTGTCGTCCGGTACATTACTACGTATTGGACCCGATGCGGCGCTTCGCATTACTTTTGAATGTGAACCATGTTCACGGCTCAATCGTATTCGTCATAGGCTTAGTCGAGATATAAAGGGGAAAAGGGGATATCTGGCAAGAGTCGTCCGAAGTGGAGTCGTTCGACCTGGTGATAAGATTAAGGTTATTAAGAATGTATTCCGCCCACTCCCCGATAACTGGAGGGACCGTGTGATCAGTATTGTTCGTATGCTACCTTCAGATTACATTATTTCGTACGCGCGGCTTGCAAACCTTGCGGGAGTCCCGAAGTCATTTTGCCGATCATTTCCTAGCCTTCTTCGTTCTCATAAAGATATTCCGTGGCAACGAGTTAAGCCATCAAATCAACTAATTAGCGGAGAAAAAGACCCTTGCTCTGTGGACATTATGCAATCAAATTCTGAACAAAATTGGCTAGGAAGTGCCATTTTCGCCGACGAATTTCAGTTTATTTCAGAGGGAGAATTATTTTCCAAAAGAACCTCTTGAAGATGTTATCAATTTTCCCTATGAAGGAGCAGTGCTATGGACAAAGAAAAAGCTGAGAATGGCCAATCCATCTTTACTTCAGGGGGGGAAGTAAAAGAGGTTAAAGCTGGCAGCATGTCAATGGTCATTGGTAGTGAGAAGCTAAGTGACAAGTTCGGGGAGCAGGAGATAGAAGAGTATGACTATCCTGAGATTCCAGAAGGCGCTACTAGCGAATACGATACTTGGCTCGGATAGCTAATATCTCTACCCCACTGTGGAGATTATAAATGGGAAAAGTCTCAAAAAGTGTTTTGAGAGAGATAGGCGCGAATAAGACTCGCGCCTTTTCGTCTTTTGATGATTATCTAAGTATCCTGATTGCAGATGGTACAGTGAAGTCTACTCACGATCTGGTTACACGTAAACCAGAGCTTCTCGGGCAAATATTATTTCAGTGGTATCAGCAAGGCCAGATAGCTTGTGTGTTTGCTCAGGTATTAGCGAAGGCGGCAACAGCAGCGTGGCAATCCATAACTATCAAAGGAACTGTGGATGTTGGGGGATTGGAAAATGTCCTAAAGGACGCTGCCGTAAATTTAGACGCATTGCAGTTGATTTTTCCGGGACCTGCCACCGCTCAACACGCTTGTGAGCTAATTAAATCATTATGTGTACACCCTAGCTGGACTTGTAAAGAAATCGACTGGATGCCAGACGAAAAGGGACGCTCTTTGCAGGTAGGTCTTAGATGGCATATGGAGGGTTCCGATTATCTTTCGTGGGTTTTAGGGATAGCTCCGTTTGATACTATGCCGTTCACCCGTCGCTTTGTAGGTGCGCCGTTTATCGCCCTAGTACTTCGTTCGCGCCCTCCGGCAAATTTTGCGCAAGCTAGCCCTGAGGATGGGTTGAACCCTTCTCATCTCGCTCACATGGATGACATGTTAGGTGACGACGAGGAGATGCGGGCAAAGCGCAGCGATGTGACTAAGCGGGGCAAAATTGCGCTTCTAGGAAGTGAGTTGCGTTCTACAGCACGCGCTAAAGTTACTTTTTCTCTGCCGCTTTGGTGTCGTGATGTCTTGGGTGATGCGCTTATCCCGCTTCAACGCAGTGAGCGAACGTAGTTTAGATAGCAATTTAGACTCTATGGAATAAAAATAGTGCTTGCCATAAAGACGAGCGCCAAAGGGGAAAGGTTAGTTGACTGTTCAGTCTTATGCTTGCCTGTAAGGCGAGTTGCCTGAACCTTTCACCACCTTGATGGCATCAAGGCAGTCCTGTTTATTCCAGTAGCTCTCACCAGGATTGGCAATCTTGCGACCATTGGCAGCTTGAAGATACCACCGCCATTGTCCATTCGCATCTTTGTGCAGATAATACGTCATTTCCACCTCTCCTTATTTTTGTTTGGAGATTTCGTCCCGGGCGAAGAGTGGAAAACTTACTTGTTTGAATACAATTACGATGGCTAGGCTTTTTTGTTCTACACCCAAGAGCAAGTTTTCGCTAATATATAGAGTGACTTTGCCTCAAAGGTCTGTTTTGTCCTAAAAGCAGGCTAGTTGTTCGAAAAGCCTTGACGGAGGTATAATGATTGACAGGTAACATCTCCTTAACCGACATACTATTACCCGCTACCGAAAATAATACCTAATTGGCTTTGATTCAGTATAGAATCTAAATATATTTCCACGCGCGTCATTACTCTGAGAAGTACTGTGCAAGAGCAATATGGCAAAGACTAATCTTAAAGTATATCTGGATCATCACATTAAGCGTGAGAATCTACTCTATAAGCGAATTGCTACGCCAGTAGGAGCTGCCCAAGAGCAGCAGCATTCCCACTTAAAAATCATTGAGTTATACGGCAGTAAACCGAAAACGCGATTGCTAAAGAAGCCGGACTTTCAGCGCGCCACTTGGGCTTGGACGCCAGAGGATTGTGTTAGCTTATTGGAGTCGGTTTTAAATGAGCAAGTTGTGCCAAGTATCATCATGTGGCTTGCGCCGGATGGCTCTCAGTATGTACTTGATGGCGGGCACAGAATCTCCGTTCTTATCGCTTGGATTAAGGATGATTGGGGCGATAGGCTTCCTTCCGAAATCTATGACAAAGATAAGATGCTCCAAGGCATTGCTAAAGCTGCTGCCCAACGTGTAAGAGCATTATTGAAGGAAAGTGGTATTGGGTTCTTCGCTGAGTATGATGAAGCGGAAGCTCGTTATGACGAATTGGAGAAGCAGCTAGGCCGTAAACCAGGGTTTGGCGAGATGGATGCTGAGAGCCTTCGCTATGCAGAAATGGTGCGCAGGTGGGATGGGGTTAACATTGGATTTCCTATTCTCTGGGTAAGAGGGGACTACGCCAAAGCGGAAGAGTCTTTCTTAAAAATTAATAAGAGTGGGCGGCTACTCTCTGATTGGGAAACGAAACTGGTTGAAAACCGCAACTCCAGCTTCGCTCGGACAGTGATGTCTATCTCCCAGATACATGATGCAGAGCACTGCTGGCCTGTTCATGACGATGAGGTTAAAAATGACCCACTCTTGCAGCAGGATGCAGCCGTGATCCTAGAGCGAGTACGTGATTTACATGAGTTACTCTTTACTCCTGATTATGAAACGCCTATCAAGCGGGCGGAGCAACCACTCTTAGCCACCCCTTACACGAAGCCTGAAATGAAGCCCGCTTACTTGGCGGAGCTACTAACTATTGCAGAAGGTAAAAAGGGGCAGAAGCCAGAGACAGAAGCTCTAATTAAGAGAGATAAGTATGGCTCTGCCCGGGACATTATTGGTGGCGGAGTGAAATTGGTTAATGATGCGACAGCAGTTTTAAGCACCATCTATGGCATCTCCTCACGCTCTCTCATGCTCATGCCATTGGTTTATTTTTATAACGAACAGGGCGTCCCCGTCAGAAGCTTATTATATGGGATGTTGTACTGGCTCAATCACGGCTCTGAGAATCGTGACATACTTGACCGTAAGCGGTTGTTTTCCACTCACAGGGGCGCATTTGAGACAGTGCTACTTGAGCATAAGGATACAATTATTAAAAGAATTTCTCGCAGAATCGGCTCTGGGCCTGAGGTCACTTACCAGACTGCGCGATACTTCGACGGACTGTTAAGGCTAATTATTGAGTATAAAGAAGCCATTGATTCGACTGCTTTTAAATCTGCGCATGAAACCCTTATCGAGACGCTCGGCAGTTCGGCTAAGACGGAAGTCATAAAGGAAGTTGCATCATCGGGCCTATATAGAGGGCGAGATCGGGAAGCGGTAAATGTTAAAGACGTATTCAATTCCTTCCAATTATGCGAGATATGTGGTGGCCGCTACTTGCCAGCTTTATTCACACAAGTAGATCACAAAAAGCGCCGTTCTGAAGGCGGTAAGACTACCCTAGAGAATGCTCGTAATACTCATCCATTCTGTAATAATCAACGCGACATTATCGAAGAGCTGCGCTCAGGCAAAAAGCATATAGATTTGCCTCTCTTTGAGAAACCGAAGGAAGAGCAGATGAGTTTCTTATCATTGTGGGAGAATGAGGCGGATGAGCTTGATCCCGTGGAAGAGGCTGAGGTCACAGGTATAGAAGAACTCGACTCAAGTTCAGATGATTTTATCTCTGATGATTAGGTATGTTTAGTATTGGCGAGAGCAAATCTCTCGCTTCAGCAAGTGCTGATGCACTAATGTCTACTCCGATAGCGCGTCGGCCTCTTCTTTGCGCTAAGGCAAAACTGAGTGCCGTAGCGCTGCCACAGAATGGATCTAGCAAGATACCGCGCGCCGGTAGGGTCGCAAGAATAGGGATACGGACTAATGCTTCAGGGAATACAGCAATGTGCTTCTTGAAGTTTGTTGTCGTAGGAATTTGCCACACGGATGGAGGCGACTTCGTCTTTCGATCACCATTCGAGGGTACAGCGACAGCCTTCCAATTATAGTAGTAGCGACGCTGAAGCACAAAATGAAACATATATTCGTGCGCTGCTGCTGACCTATCCACCGCTGGGTCTGGTGTAGGATTAACCTTGAACCAAACATTGTCATTGCGAACTATCCAGCCTTCTTCTTGCATCGCAATTGCAAAGCGATGTGGTATTAGTAATAGCTGTTTTGGTGTACATAATGGCCGCGGACCTGACTTATCTTGTGGTCGTAAAAACCGACGATTCTTTTGCTTGGTATCTACACCATGAGGTCGTCCTTTCCCACTCCAATAAGTATCGCCCAGATTAACCCACAAGCTTCCCGTCGGCTTTAACACACGTTGGGCTTCGCGGAATACTGAAACAAGACGATCAATATATTGTTGTGGATGCTCCTCAAGTCCAATCTGAGCCTGCACCTTATAATCGCGCTGCCCATAATATGGTGGGGAAGTTACAATACAATCCACGAAAGCGTTAGGGAAAGATTTAAGAATGTCTTCGGCATCACCCCGATAGAGGCATACCTGCGGTGATTCAAAAAAGGGAGAAGTATTCTTAGGCTTCAATGGCGTCAGTCCCTTTCCTAACGAGATTTGTTCCAATTGCTTTACCTTCCCTTTCTTCCCTTTTTCGTTGCGCCCTTCCTAGCTTTTGCGCGTTTTAATAGGTCTCCCGGCTCGCATTCCAATGCTTCGCAAATTGCTTCTAAGACTGGATACCTAATGCCTTGAGACTTACCTGTCTTGAGGTTATAAAGGGCTACATAAGTCACACCTGTTTCTTGCGCTAACCAATACAATGTTTCCCCGCGCGCCTTAAGCAGCTTTTTGATCTGTATCTTAATCACAGTATTTGCGTAGTGTTATATAGTTTACTTTATATAAAGTAAACTATATAACACTACGCAAATACTAACTTAATTCTGACTCGCAAGCAAATCAGAAGGCATTGTTTACTAGCTATTTTCTGTTTAGGAGTACTCTTCGTAGCTCACAGAAACATTGGCAATTCGTATATATTCTAGCAAAACAAATGATGGTCTCAGGTGGTCTTAGATAGCGGTAAAACTAAGCTATAGGCGGGATAGTGCATTCTACCATGCTATGGGAATCTGTACTCCTTATATACTTTTGCTCTTAGATTTAGCTGGGAGCTTATCAGGTAAATCCAAACCATCATCAATCAGGACATCAACATAAACTCCTGCAAGATGAGCATATTCAAGCAGTACTAGTAATGACGGCTCTCGCATGCCGTTCTCAAATCGCGAAATATGTGCTGGGCGTGGCGGCGATTTTACAGCTCTTAATCTTTCAGCCATCTGCTTTTGAGTAAGATTAAGAAGCTTACGGATTTGAAGGAGCTTTAAGGCTAGACGTTCCGGTTGAGGGCGGCGTGCCGATCCCATCAGGATAATCCTCCTGATGGGGAGGAGCATTGCCCGTTGCCAGCCGTTCCAAATGGAAGTATATTACAGTGTGTGCTTCCAATTGGAAGCGCAAGCGGTGATATGTTTCGGTCTGCCTGGAAACTTTGCCAGTTCCAAGCAGGAATACGCATTATTCGTAACTAATAACCGCTTCACACATAGTTACAAAGAGCATTGATGCTTCAAAAGATAACAGAAACCGATGCCCTGAGTCACTCCGCATCTACGCTTTCGCTGAGGCAAAGGGCGTAGAGGTTCCTATAAGACGACACAAGGCGAAGGGATGTATTGGAATATGAATTATCGAGGGCCTGCGAGTTTTTATGATAACAAGCCGAATTCAGTATATCGTATCAGCTTTATTCCTTTATTGCTCTTATTAGGTTTAATTTCCTTTTTTGCCAGATGCGACTCAAAGGAATTAACACGTCCGCGAGCTGCCGAGATTATAAGGACAAGCAATGAGTTCAAAAAAGATGTTGCGATTGCTCTTCTTCCAGAATACTGCCAATCGCTCGTATTAATTGGTACAGGCAACCAAGGTATGAGCAAAGAAGAGCTTGCGTTGCGAAGATTTTTTGAAAGCAATGCTGACCTTGCGGTTCTCAATCACTTAGGGCTAGTAGATTTCAAGATAAAGAATATCGAGTCCCCCGATTCGGCAGCATCTCCGGTGACTATTACGTCGTCTCTAACCGAAAAGGGCCGATCTTCATCACGCGAGTGGAAGCAATCAGCAGAGAGATGGATTATTCCTATTGCTAAGAAAGAATTTGTCGAGGTGACAGGCTTAACCGGCAACGAGGGAGAATCTAAACAGGCCAGTGTAGAATATACATGGAAGTGGCGGCCTACCGAGATAAGAACTAACTTCGACACTCCGAGTCAAGCCTATAAGAACCTCCCCGATTCGATCCGCCTGAACTTCGGCGGAGCTAGCTTCGCAGACATGATGGGGAATGCAGGGCGTATCATCGTTTTCGACAGTAGTAAAGCGCAAAAAGCGACGGCTAAGCTTCAACTCTATGATGACGGATGGCGAATCGTGTAATGATCATGCACATTTATAGCAGTGGGTCTTATCTATTCTTTGTCGGAGCAACGAAGCGAAGAGATGAATCTTACTCCTAAAGAGGCGAATAATAGCAATCCTGTTATCAAAGGCAGCACCTATACCGTATGGCAGTTTCTCCTGAGAGTAGCTCATCGAACCGACCCTCCCACGAGAAAATTTCAGATATCCCGTCGGGAGATACAGAAAGAGGCTAGAATCGGTTCGCTGAATACAGTGGATAATGCTATCGAAAACTTAGAATCTTACGGATTGTTGCGTCGTTACTCAGTGCCGGGAGCGAATGACGGATACATATACGAATTGATGACATTGAAGGAAAACCCGGTACTTAAGATTAATAAGTGGAGCATTGCTGCTACGCTTAGACAACTCGCCGATAGCCTTGAGCAGAACAATATCGCCTTAACGCCTCAACAGATCGGTAAATGGTCGAAGCTGACTTATCAAGCAAGACGGCTTATGCCTTCAGATCAGGCATGATTTATTCTGAAGAACAGAAGTGTTATTCGGAGAAGAGATATAACCCGCTATCCATAACTACTACAATTGATCATCTATTTCATATAGATTCTTGAACCTACGATTAAACCTATGTTAGATTCATCTCACTGAAGATTGAATATGGGGAGCTTACTTTAAAGTACAGCTCAGATCAGCTAATTAATTAAGAAGCAGTAGGATCGAATCGTGAGTAGTTAAGGCTTCAGCGTGCCGCTGATCTCACGCCAGCTTTTAAAGACTCGCCGTAGGGAAGCGTCTGCCTTCTCTCGGCGGGTTTTTGTTTTGAGGTAAGTATGTAAAAAGCGAAAGGGTCGGGCACCTCGCAAAGCACCAGACCCGATAGAATTAAGATTTATTGCAAGTGGACAGGTTTGCAGCCACCGGCCTAGCAACCTAACGGCTGAATAATTTCCTGCTCCGCTTTCAATTAGCCAAGCGCCTATTTGGCGTGACCCTCTACGTGTGTTTATAGCACACGGCTCAAATAAGGGTCAATACAAACATGTAGCCGGAAGCCAACTAATAGATTAAAGCCCCGGCAGTTGCTGGAACAACTACTAGGGCTGGTAAACCACCAATGTAACTGCACACTGGAGGCCATCTACATTCCATTGTGTGGCAGTCAATAAAGAAAGGCAAGGAGACCAATGGAACTAAGACAAGTTAAAGGTTCGGAGATAGCTGCTAATCTAAAAATCAGACGTGAAGGTAATGTTTGGATAGTCCCGTCCCAAACAAGCTCCAGGGAATATATAGTCAACCTCTTCTTGCAAACCTGTGCATGCCCTGATTTCGACTCTAACAGAACGAAGTGTAAACATATTTATGCTGTTGAAGCTCACCTCGCTAAAGAAAGCGGGGTGATATTGTCCACCGATCAACAGAAGTCTCGATCTACGTACAAGCAAGACTGGCCTGCTTATCGCGAAGCACAAATTAATGAAAAGGCCAAGTTCCAACTGCTCTTATATGAATTATGTCGAGGAATTGAAGAACCCTTACAACACAAGGGCCGTCATCGTCTGCCGCTTTCAGATATGGTCTTTGCCTCTGTTTTCAAGGTTTATTCAACTTTATCGTGTTGCCGCTTCATGAGCTACCTCAAAGAGGCGCATGCCAAAGGCTACCTGTCTAAGATCCCCTCCCCCAATAGCATCTTTGACTATTTCCAAATGAAGCTTATGACATCTCACGTGCGTCACTTAATTATAGAAGCGAGTAGGCCGCTTAGTGAGATTGAGAGAGATTTTGCTTTGGACTCATCAGGTCTAAGCACTAGCAGATATGCACGTTGGATTGAAGTTAAGCATGGGAAAACTAAAGTTGTAAGCAAGCAAGAGTGGATCAAAGTTCACATTATGTGTGGAGTTAAGACTAATATCGTCACAGCAGCTGAGGTGAGCGGGCCGAACGCCGGAGACAGCCCGCGCTTAAAGCCTCTTGTGCTGGCTACCGCAAATAACTTCGTGATAGATGAAGTATCAGCCGATAAAGCTTACTCTTCCGAAGATAATCTTAAGCTTATCCAGTCTAAATCGGCGATGCCTTATATTGATTTCAGATCGAATGCGACAGATAGAAATAGGAGGAGCGGTTCGACGTGGAAGAGAATGTATAACTTCTACCAGTACAATCAAGAATGGTTTTACGAGCACTACCACAAACGATCTAACGTGGAATCAACTTTTTCAATGATAAAGGCGAAATTTGGAGGCTCACTCAGAAGTAAGACGCGGACGGCACAGTACAATGAAGCTCTATGTAAGATTCTATGCCACAACATCTGTGTAGTTATTCAGTCAATATATGAGTTAGGAATTGAGCCAGCTTTTTGGAAAGAAGAGTAGCCTACCGCTACTGATTCTAAGTAGAAGTTGCCATAGAAGCCTCTAAGTTTCTGTTTCTATGGTTTGAGCTTTTTCGATTCATTATCAAGATACTTGGGGTCGCTAATCTTAATGTCTAAGAGTGCGCCAATACTCTGCCTCGTGCGCTGATCAAGCGGGAACAGATACATGTAATTGGCGACTAAATCTCTCAAGATGGTATATGCGAATCTGTTGTCCCGCAGTTTTTTATGCAGAGCGCGTATTTCAACTTCTGGCAGCGCACTGAAATGATCTAACTTAATCGACAAGTCTATCAGTGAGACAGAAGTTTTGTTACCTTCATGCTCCAATACCTCTCGATAGGTTTCATTCAAATTCTCAATCCCAACGGCGTGAGAAACCCTTTTGATCATTCCATACGCTGCTGCAATTGTCAGCCAAATGAGCAGTTCATCAGTAGTTCGGGCTAACTCTATATCAGATTTAATGCCTCGCCGTTCTTGGATAAGCTGTGAGTAAAAAGTGCGCATCTCTGTAAGGCTCTGCTCGGCAACTACAAATACTGCACGTAAAGTACGTAATACGAGTTGATAACTCTCCTGAGTAAGCTGGAATTTGAGGTCGCCCAGCAGTGAGCCGGGGAAATTCCGCAGAACTTGCCCCATTAAATCAAGCGTCTTCAAAGCAATATTGATTTTAAAAATGTCAGAGAGATTTTTGTCATACTTGATCTTTAGCTGCTCTGCCTCCCGCTTATCCATACTTTGTTGAGCAGCAGACTCTTCTTCCTCTGCTTCATCTAGCTTTTGCCGATATTGATCTCGGTTTTCTTCAAGGTCAGTTGCCGGTAGGCTCAGAGGCAATGTTTCCTTGTACATCTGATTGATAAAAGCTACATGTCTGTCTAAGTCACATGGTTCATGCTCATCGTAAATCTTTCGAGCATTCTCCATAAAACGCTCTATAATCTCCCGATCTTTCGTCAAGTAGACCAAAAAGATCAGAATGTTGGAATACTCTTCGTAATAAACCTTATCAACCATATCGCGCAATTGCTTGCGCAGTTTTGTTTTCTCCTTCTTGTTGTTCAGATTTTCTCTGAAGTATCTGGCGACGAAGTAGTAATAGATGTATTTGTACTTAAAGCGATATATGCCCTCGACACGCTGCAATATGTGCGAGGCTTCCAGCTCCTGGATCATTTTCTCTTCATGAAAATGAATCCGGTAGAGCCGAAAATACTCCTGATTGACCTCTTTCAACTGATGCTCGTCGAGTCCTATCTGTTCATTATCGAATAAGTAATAAGCGATGCGCGAGATATAGGTGTACTTCGTATCTACATCTGTCGCATTAGCGCTAACTTCGCGTAGCGCACGCGTAATTAGCTCTTCGTACAGGTATCCATACGAGCCTGTGGCCGTATTATTTGACTGGTTAGCTTCCCACGTCTGTAACACGGTCAAAATAGTCATCGGATAAGAAGGCAAAATATTCTTACCCAATACAGTGTTGACGATGTTTTCTTTGCGCGTTACATCAAGAGCTAATTCTTTCTCGTCTGTAGTGTATTCACTGCCTAGGCTTATCCACTTATTGATTAACTTCCCTCGCAAACGGTATCCCAATTCCTTGATTTCGCAGTGGCAGAAGTTGAGCATTGGATGCTCTTCTTGACCTTTATGGGCAAGCTCCGGCTCATGGGCTTTGATGAAAAAGTCCAGTTTGATGAAATAGTTTACATGGTGATGAAAAAGTAGGAGGGTATATAATAGATTAAAGCTTCGGCTCGCCTAACTCATGTTTGCGATTGCAAGCGCGTGCATGAGGAAAGGTCGCACATCCCTGAGCGACGGCGAGCCGAATACATTTCAGGGAACAGGCTACAGGGAGGCCGATGATGCCCAAGAAAGCGTCCGCTCGCAAAAGTAAAACTCGCAAGAAACCTCAGATAGATGAAAAGGGATTGCCGGGTAGGTGGGAGATTGCCGCAATGCTATGTAAGCCATTTCTAGGCCATTCCGAATTTATAGAAGCTCTTGAAAAAAGCAAATTAGTCGAGCATGCAACTGAGGCATATAAAACCCGCCAACTTAGTCAATGCCGATTCTTGCTTCACATGGGGATGGATAAGCAGGAATGGGGTACAGCGATTGATGAAGCAGTCAAGCAGTACAAAGATACTCTTCCTAGAGCTTTATATGCCGCCGCACTAATTACTGCTTCGCAAACAAGCCCTTTCATATCCAGACATTTTATGGAAAAGAGTTTCATTCGTGGACTTGCGAATTGGTTATTCGTTGAATCGCGTGAGCAGGAGGCACTATTGATAGATGGTAGAGGCCGCAAATCTAAGATAGAAACATATAAGGTTTATGAAGCAATTTTTAATCGTGGCGCAGATGCAAGTCGCAAAAGCGTCGCGTTTGATTTAAGGGTTTCAGAGAAGACTCTTGATAACTGGCGGAAGGCTCAACGGTTCCCAACATGGAAAGCCGCCGTCAAATATGCCTTCGTGTTTAAGAAGAAATTAAGTGATTAAATAGTTCCAAAAACAAGGAAGCAAAAATCAATTATTTGCTTTCTATGATTGTCGAACCAAATCTCTGTTCGTAAGTTTATAATTGACCTCAGAAGTATGTTGAATTTTACGAAGAGGTCGGTTAATATGTGCGTGCTTGCTTCTGCGAGCGATGACAACCGAATAGGCCCGGCTCAATTACTTGAGTCCCGCCCCACTTTTGCGAAGCCCGGTAAGATTACTCTTATCCCGCTTCTGAAGGTGGGGTTTTGTGTTTTAGGGTAAAAATTTCGGCTAATCCTATGGCGCGACCTTCTAACGTTTGCCATACTTGAAAATAGCTGGCGCGGATTACACCGCAAGGCTTTACAGGTTTACATCGGCTCTACCCCGATGTCACAACATTTTTAGATTCGCCGTCGAAAACGATGAGCGAGCCAACGAGAGGCGGTTATTGATGTGGTAGAGACATCGGTAATCGCCTTTCGGTTTTGAAATTTCGCTCTTAACAAAATAACTGTTTCAGAGCGTGCAACAATGAAAAGGATGAAAGGAGGAAATGAAAACGGGCCAAGTGGTAGCAGCCACCTGACCCGTTAAGAACTAACTGACAACGGGGATGAAAAAGTGCCGGGGCTCTCCAAAAGTCGTCCGGCGGGGGAGCGTTACCCCCCATCTCCACCACCACTTTCAAACAGAGCGCCTTTTGGCGTGACGCTCTACGTGTATTTATACCACGAACATTAAAACGCCGACAAGAAGCGGTAGGGGCAAATGCGACTTCTACCATGCCTTAAACACCTTACGTTAGGAGAACTATATGAGCTTCAGAGTCGGAAATTTCAAGGTAAGAATCACAGTCAATAAAGACGGTTCGCTTGTAATCGAAATCGAACCTTGGTAGCTATAGGGCAGTCTCCCCTGCCCCACAAAATTACGCTAAATATCTTTGTTTTCAAGCAAATAACTATTGATTTCATAGGTGAAATGTCGTATCATGCGTGCATCTTTGAAAGCTCTTAGACAAAGAGAAAGACCACCCGATTGCGTGAACAATCAGATGGTCTTGTTCAACTACAGCGTGCGTGAACACGATGCAGCCGATTCAACGTCATTGTGCCTCAAGCGCGCGGAAAGTTCAAGCACAATGAACGCGAATCCTAGACCTACTTACTCCCAAAACTGGAAAGCCTACACACAAGCCCAAACCAATGAAAAAGCCAAGTTCTTAGAACTTCTCTTTGCTCTCTGCTCATTAGTTGATGAGCCTATGCAGCACATGGGACGCCCGCGCATACCTCTGGCAGATAGAATCTTCTCAGTAGTCTTTAAGACCTATGAGTGTGTCAGTGGTAGGCGCTTTACCTCCGACCTGAGAGAAGCAAAGCAGCGCGGCTATCTTCAGATGATGCCTACTTACTCCGCTATCTCTCGTTACTTTGAATCGGAAGAACTCACGCCCCTTTTGAAAGAGTTAATCGTTGAATCAGCCTTGCCTTTGAAGTCTGTTGAGTACGACTTCGCGGTTGATAGTTCGGGCTTCTCTACAGGCGTTTATCAGAAGTGGGTACACGCCAAGTGGGGCAAAGCGCAGACCATCAAGAAAGAGGACTGGGTAAAAGTTCATGTGATGTGCGGAGTCAAAACGAACATCATCACATCTGTAGAAGTAACGCATGCTCATGCTGGCGATAGTCCACAGTTCGGCCCATTAGTTGAAAAGACCTCAGAGAACTTTGTGATGAACTCGGTCTGTGCTGATAAAGCCTACTCATCTTCTAAGAATCTTCAGCTTGTGCTAGTGAAGGGCGCGCAGCCTTACATAGCTTTCAAATCCAACGCGACGGCCAACTCTCCTAGTAACCGTCAAACCTCTACATGGAAAAGCATGTATCACTACTACATGATGAATCAGGAATGGTTCATGCAGCATTATCATAGACGCTCAAATGTTGAGACGACCTTTTCAATGATAAAGCGTAAGTTCGGAGAGAGACTACGGAGCAAGACGCATACAGCACAGGTTAATGAAGTGCTTTGCAAAGTCCTCTGTCATAACTTGTGCTGCGTTGTCCAAAGCATGTACGAGTTAGGCGTAGAGCCTGACTTTAATAAAGGGCTGTCATAAGACAGCCCCTTACCTTCTCTTAGGTAGCTTGTCCGGCAGGTCTAAATCATCATCAATCAAATAGTCGGTTGAAAGCCCTGCCGCTTTCGCATAGCGGAGTAGCACAGGCAAAGAAGGCTCGCGCACGCCGCGCTCGTATTTAGATATGTCGTCCCTATTAAGCCTCTCCGTCAATCCCATGCGGCTTAGAAGCTCATTCTGGGAAAGTCCCAGAGCTTCACGAATCTGGACTAGCTTTTCGGCAAGTCGCGTAGGCTTCTCGCGTGAGGTTCGCCCCATTAGGAGAGACCTCCTAACGAGACATAAACTTTTAGCTTGCGCTCAAGGCTAAATGTCCCTACAATGCCCTCGCTCAAATGAGACGCCGTGAGAATCCTTTCAGATTTAACGGCGATGCTCATCTCTCAAGGTTGGGAGTCCGAGCCGTCGCATTAGCCGTTGCTTTGATTATCAAAAACCTAAAACAGAGTGAATCATAGCAAAGGCTACTTTCATATCTAAAGCTTGAATGGGGGGAGTAAGGGCTGGCGTAGTCGCTCCCCCTGCCGCATAGTTCGCTAGATGAGGTTGCGGGCTATGCGGTTCAAGGGCAGGGTCGCCGTATTGCTTGGGAGAGCGGTCGCGGCGGCCTTGTTCTGTATATAGGACTTATTCATCAAAAATCTTGTCTGATGAATAAGTCATGTAAGTCTTACACTTTTTCATCAAAGCTCGGCTCATGGTTATTAAGTATACAGTGGTACTTCAGTATCCACTTGGTAGGGGCTACACCAAAAGTGCGTTTTTCCGTGGGAATGCTTGTATTTCCGAGTATTTCAATGCGGGTTTGGGTGGGTGGGTCGGGGGAGGGGTGGTTTTGGATACCTTGTATCCAGTTTGGGTTGATTTTCGGGGGTTTAGAGGGGTAAGGCTGAAAGGAGGTTAAGTGTTTATATAATTGAAGTTAGGTGGTGCAGCAAGTTTTCTTCTTTCGTGGCATAGCGGTTGAAATAGGAAGAGGCAGATCGTTGACAGGAATAAGTCAGTAAGGGAAAGAGGATGCGGCCTTCCTCTTCTCTGGCTGATGCCGGACGTTACTCAGACGCTCCTGCAACTCCTGTCGGCGATCTCAGCAGTTTTGAAAATCTGGTGCTGTTTCCCCCTCGCTTAAGCTTTACCCCCTGTGAGAAGCGGCACACGTAAGAAGAAGGAAATCGCCATGTTACGTAAAGTCACCGCTTGCTTAAGTCTAATCAGCCTGATGATGGTCTCGGTTGCTCCTCTGACAGTTTTCGGCCAGACCCCAGCAAACAACAACCGCCAAGCTCGACAGACCAGAAAGCTCTCGCCGGAACTAGAGTCTTCCGCCAAATCCAACGGCACAGTCCGCGTCATCATACAGACCAAAGGACAGCCTTCGGCGGAGCAGGACAACGCCATTGCTAACGCCGGTGGAACCAAGCGAGCCAGCTACAGCGCGCTCAACACGGTAGTCGCAGACGTTCCGGCCAGCTCCGTTGCCAGCCTCGCCGCTCGCACCGACGTTGAGTACATAGCCTCGGATCGTCCCATGAACGCGCAGGGCGACCTGATGACCACGACAGGCGCAAGCGCAGTTCAGCAGGGGCTCGCAGGCATGCCGGGATTTACCGGCAAGGGCATCACGATAGCCGTTCTGGATAGCGGCATCAGCGCAAAGCACCCGGACTTCAACGGCAAAGGAAAGTCCCGCGTGCTGGCTTCCGTAGATTTCACTGGCAGCCAGAGGGCCGGCGACCCCTACGGTCACGGCACCGGCGTAGCGAGCGTGGCGGCGGGCAGTGGCGAAGCTTCCAGAGGTTACGGCGCAAATTACGCGGGCATCGCGCCGCAGGCGAACCTCGTTGACCTTCGCGTGATTGACGAGAGCGGTGCAGGCCGCGCCAGCAACGTCATCAGCGCCCTCAACTGGGTCATACAGAACAAGTCCACCTACAACATCCGCATAGTGAACCTGAGCGCAGGCGGAGCAATTTACGAGTCTTTCAGACAAGACCCGGTTTGTCAGGCCGTCGCTCGCGCATATCAGGCGGGCATCGTCGTTGTAACAAGCGCAGGCAACTACGGTCGCACCACTAAGGTCGTCGGCTATGACAACGACGGCAAAGAGATTTACCAGTTGGCTTACGGCACCATCACGAGCCCGGCCAACAGCCCCTACGCAATCACGGTCGGCGCAGTTGATACTCGAAAGACCGTGCAGCGCTCGGACGATTACGTGGCCGACTTCTCGTCCAAGGGGCCGACGCAGATTGACCATCTGGCAAAGCCTGACGTAGTTGCTCCGGGAACGCGCATCATGGCCGCCATGTCGCAGGAGACGACCGAAGGCTTCTACAGCCCGATGCAGAAGAACATTCAGCAGCCGACCTCTACGGATGCTATGCCGAACGCTTACTTCAAATATTCCGGCACGAGCTTCGCCGCTCCCGTAGTCTCCGGCACGGTGGCCTTGATGCTCGAAGCCAACTCTTCTCTCACCCCCGGTCTGGTTAAGGCCGCCCTTACTCGCACCGCGCAGACTCTCCCCGGCGTGCGCTTCGGCAATCGCGAGCTGAGCATAGTCACGCAGGGCGCGGGAATGGTGAACGCCATCGGCGCAACCTCCATGGCAAGAGCAATCGTTCCGAACGCCACCAAGCTGACGGCTGGCAACTCGCTCTTCAAGTCGAACACGACGCTTTCCTCGCTCGGCAACGCCTCGACGATAGCCGGCGAGCAGGTCATCTTCAACGCGAGCATAGCCTACTGCGACGGCGTAATCTTCTCCAACAGCCCCGTTAAGGTGAACGGCATCCTGCTTCGAGACGGCGTGGTGATGACACAGGGCATCGTCTACACGAAGGGCGTAGTGATGGGCGATGGCGTCGTGATGGGTGACGGAGTCGTCATGGGCGATGGCGTGGTCATGGGCGACGGCGTCGTGATGGGCGACGGTGTTGTGATGGGTGACGGCTACCTGCTGAGCAACGGCATCATCCTCGGCGTAGGCTACCAGAGAAAAGGCGTCGTGATGGGTGACGGAGTGGTCATGGGTGACGGAGTCGTGATGGGCGACGGCGTTGTGATGGGCGATGGAGTCGTCATGGGTGACGGCATCCTGCTCCGCGACGGTGTGGTCATGGGCGACGGCGTCATCATCCTCGAAGGCGTAGTGATGGGCGACGGCATTCTGCTCCGCGACGGCGTCGTGATGGGTGACGGTGTGGTCATGGGCGACGGAATACTTCTTCGTGACGGCATCCTGCTACGCGACGGTGTGGTCATGGGCGACGGTGTTGTGATGGGTGACGGAGTCGTGATGGGCGACTAGGCAATTCGGGTTTACTTCCATTTGTGGGAGGGGAAGGCGAAAGCGCCGGTGGAGCTAATGGCGAGGCTTCACTGGCGCTTTCGCGTTTATGTCTGAGCTTAAGAGAAAGCGGCCTTCAAGCTTTACCCTGTTCAGGTGGATGCCGCCGGGCTTCTCTTTCAACTATCAGGCAGAGCCCCATGATGAGGAAGAGTATCATCACGTCCTCGGAATCACCGAAGTTGTAATGAACGAGCCCGCTCGTGAAGAATCCGGCAAGCCCGCCGAGCGCGCCCAGCACAAGCCCGCGCTCTATCCAGCCGCCTGTGGTGCCCGCACGCGCCAGCCGCCACAGCATTCGCCCGTAGACAAAGAGCCACGCCAGCCAGCATAGAAGCGCCGGCACGCCCCGTTCCAGCGCCAGTTGCAGCAGGTTCGAGTGCATGTGGCCCATAGGTATTCGCCCGCCCTGAAACAGTCCCCACTCGCGCCAGTAACGCTTAATCGAATCCATCCCGACGCCTACGAGCAGGTGCCGGGGCTTGCTGACCAGCAGGTTGAGGCCCTCACGCTGCACGGTCTTGCGCCAGTTAATCGAATCGTCCTTTGAGTCTAGAAAGCCTACGTTTCGTTTCTGCTGAAGAAGAAGCAGGCCGAAGAGAGCTAGCGGCAGAGCGCAGATTAAGACTATCAGGACGGCGCGGCGGCTCGCTCCGACCAGAACAATCAGCGTGCAGGAGAGCAGGAATGCCGCCAGCGAGGCCCGCGTCACGGTCAGCAGCAGCGCGCCGCACATGCCCGCAATCGCCAGAGCAACCAGCAGCCCCTGCCATGAGGCCTTGCGTTTGATGGCTATAAATAGACCGAAGCCGAGCGAGGCTACTAGCTGCAACATCTCTGCGTAAGTCACGTAGTGGCCGTAGAAGCCCGACGCGCGCCAGTCTCGTCCACGCGACCAGCTTTTAATCCCCAACGATTCCTCAACGCTTCGCCCGCTTAACAGCTTGCCGCGCTCCACCTCGAACGTAGGCATCCACTCGTAACGATAGATGAGAAGGCGAGCCGTCTTAGGGCTTGAAGCATCCGGCGGCCCGCCGAGCGCCCCGGCCAACTCTTCCGCGTCATGCAGCTTTCGGTCGTCAACCTTCAGAAGCGTGTCGCCGTCCCGCACGCCTGCCACATAAAGGGGACTGTCGGCTTGCAGTTCTTCTACCTTGACGCCGCGCCCCACGGCACGCTCGCCAAAAGTGTAGAGGACGTTGACCATGCAGGACGCGACGAGGGTTAAGACCAGCAGCCGCACCACTCGCCGCGACGTGACGTTCTCCGCCACGAAATAGACGATGATGAAGAGGCTCACTGCGCGCATCTTGCTCAGGGAGATGTCGGGCGCGTAAGAGAAGAGAGATGAGATGAGCGTGAGCGCTATGAAGCCCAGAAGCGCCAGGTCAACCGGCGTGCGATAGAGGCGCGGCCTCGGCTTGAACAGGAAGCGGGCCGTCCACAAGATGAGCCCGCACAGCCAAGCGCCCTGCGTCACGGCAATCGAATGCGGCGCAAACGCCGCCATCACGAAGAGCCAGAAGATAATGAGCCGGTCGAGCCAGACGGAGTACGCAGAAGGCAGAGCGCGGAATGATGAATGAGAAGAAGCCGTCTCTAACTCATCATTCCGCGCTCTGCCTTCTGCATTGCTCTTCATCACTCGTTTAGTATGCGTCGTCGCCGCGCAGCATGACGGGGAGGGTGCGCAATATGATTTTCAAATCGAGCAGGAGCGACCAGTTCTCTATGTAGAAGAGGTCAAGGCGAACCATCTCTTCAAAGGGCAGCCGGTTGCGGCCCGACACCTGCCAGAGCCCGGTCAGGCCCGGCTTCATGTCCAGCCGCTTGCGATGCCAAAGCTCGTATTTCTCAACCTCGTAGGGGATGGGCGGGCGCGGCCCCACGACGCTCATGTCGCCGCGCAGTACGTTGAAGAGCTGCGGCAGCTCGTCCAGACTCAAGCGCCTCAGTATACGGCCCAGCCGCGTGATGCGGGCATCGGCGCGAAGCTTGTACGCGGGCCGCTCAGTGTCGCCCACGTTGGCTTCCGGTCGGCCCGCTATGAGCTTCTCCTGATACTCTCTGTGCAGTCGGTCGTCCGCGTCCGCGTGCATCGTGCGGAACTTGTAGAAGAGAAAGATGCGGCCGTCCATCCCGACGCGCTCCTGCTGGTAGATGACAGGCCCCCTTGAATCGAGCTTGATAAGCAGCGCAATCAGGAGCCAGAGCGGAGCGAGCAGCAAGAGCGCAAGCATGGCTATAAAGAGGTCAAAGGCGCGCTTTACCAGCCGAGCGCCGGATGAGAGAGGCTCGCGGAAGAGCCTTATCATGGGAAGCGCGCCTATCTGGTCAATCTCGGTCTTTCTGGGAAGGCAGTTGAAGAGGCTGGGCGCTATGCGGAACTCTACGCCGCGACGACGACCGCAGCGAATCATCACGTCAAAGAGCGTGTCGCCGTTGACCTGCGGGTCTGCGATGATGACCTCGTTCGCTCCCGAATCGCGTATGGCTTCCGGCAATCCCTTAAGGTCGCTGACGACCGGCACGCCTTCATAATCTTGCGGCACGCTCCGGTCAATCTTCCCGTTCTCGACGACGCCAATCACGCGATAGCCCAGAGAGGGCCGCTCGCGCATCTCTCGTATGAAGAGGGCGGCTTCGGGGCCGCGCCCCACTACGAGCGTGGGAATCAGGTTGATGTCGCGCCTGCGTATGAGCGTCTGAAGCGCGCGCACGGAAAAGCGCAGGAGGCCCGTTGCCGCAAGCGCCAGCACAAAGTCCAGTATGAAGACGCCGCGCGAATAGGAGAAGGCGGAGAAGCGGAAGCCGCCGCGATAGAGAAAGGCTGCGGCGACTATCAGGAGCGAGCCGATGGCCGTGGCCTTGAAGACGCGCAGGGCATCGTCAACGAAAGAGAACTCGCCGCGCAGCCTGTACAGGTCGTAGTAGCGCAGGGCGAGCAGTCTTATAAGGACTATGAAGAGCAGCAGCGCGCCGTAGGGCGCAAAGCGCGCGCTCCAGCGAAAGCTTCCGGTCATAGTCTCGCGTATAATCGAGACGCCTTCACGCAGGTAAAATGCGGTCATGAACGAGGCCGCAGCAATCAGAGCATCCGAGACGGCCAGCCCGGCCTTGACCATGGGTATAATCCAGCGCGGCGCACGCGCCTGAACGCGCACGGCGCTGGCCTCTACCAGATGCCTCTTGATTCGCTCTGCTCTCATCAAATCTCGTGAATAGTAAATAGTAAACAGGGAATAGTAAACCGGCGGCGCAGCCCGAGTTTACGCTCCCAGAATCAGTTCGGCCACCTGCGCGCGCACATTGAGAGCGCGGCGGGGGTTGAGGCCGCTCTTTTTCTCTATCTCAAGATTGTCCAAATCTTCTCTAGTAGCGATGCGCTTTAATCGTCCTTCGCGCACAAGCTCTTCGTCAATCGCCGCCCAGCGACCGGCGTAGATAGTCGCGGCAGGCACGCCCAGCGCTGCCGCTTCCCGATTCATGGTTCCGCCCGCGCTGACGACGAGGTCGCTCGCGGCTATCAGATTAGCACCGTCGAGCGCCTTTCGCGGCAGAATCAGGTTGCTGCTCGCGGCGCGCGCGGCGAACTCAGCGCGCTGCGCCTCAGTGCGCGGAAGCACAATAGCCTTCACGTCAGGCCGCGCCTCAAGACGACGGAGCAGCTCCTCGAACAACTCGTTGTCGAAGCGGTGATAGAGCGCATCGCGCGCGGGAGGACGAACCGTTACGATGACATCCCCGCGGCTGACGCCAAGCTCAACGAGGCTCTCGGTAAAGGCCGGGTCGGGCGCGAAGTCCGACAGGTAAACATCTTCCTTAGTGCCTTCATAGCGCCGCACCTTTCGGCTAGCGGCCCCGTAGCGGCGCAGGGCGTCTTCAGGAAAGGAGCGCGGCACAATCACGCGCGAGGCCAGTCTGAAGGCCAGATGATTCGCGGGCTGGTGCTCGTAATCCATCAACGTCACGGCTGGAATCGAAAGCGCTCGCGCCGCAGCCACCTGCGCGTAAGAGTTGTGGCTTACTGCGAGGTCAAACCTTCGCCGTCTTGCCCAGCGCGCAAGACGCGCCGCGCGGCCAATCAAGTTACCAGCCTTGCCCGACAGAGCGCGCCCGCCAAAGCCTCCTATGACTACCGGCTCAAGCCCAGCATCACGCGCCAGCTCGACCGTCTGCGCGAAATCCCTAGCCGTCATGCGAACCTCCGCGCCACGCGCTTCAAGCTCACCCTTGAGCGCCCGAAAGAACGGCACGTGCGGCGAATTAGACAGGTCAACCCAAATCAACATAAGTGAGCGAGTCGAGCAGCGCAGTCAAAGCTATCCGTTCGATTGCTTACCGCTTACTTCCAACAGTCTCGCCAGCGCGTAGAGCATCCAGCTTTGCGACCAGCGCATGTAGGGCGTGCGAATGGTGTAGAAGCGGCGCTTCTGGTAGTAGAAGAAGCCGCGCCCGCTCTGTAAATTTCTGACGGCCCAGAGAGCAATCCTGTCTGCAAGCGAGAGAACCGAAGGGTCTATGCCCGCCAGCTCCGCGAGCGCGACTACGCCAGCGCCAGCCGAATGCGCGTCCGCCGGGTAAAGACGCTCCGGGTAGTATTTCGGCCAGCCGTCCGCCAGAAAGAAATGGTCTAGCCAGAACTCTAACCCGCGCCTGACGATACCCGCGAACTCCGCGCGCGCTTCGACGCTGGCTTTCATGATGCGAGCAAAGCTCGTCAGGATAAAAGCCGTGTGAAAATTGTCCGACCACGATTGATAAGAGTCCGCGCCGTAGGCCCACGCTCCCGACTCCATCTGGCGGCTGGCAACGTAACGTGCGCCGCGCTCGCCCAGCTCAATCAACTCGCTCTCATTCGTGAGTTGGCCGACCGTGCAGAGTGTCTCGGCCGCGAGCAGGCTGGCGTTAAAGACGCGCGTGCCGTCAACCGGCGAATAGCTCCAGCAGACTTCCCCCTCTGACTCTTCTGTCATGTTCAAATCATGCAGGATGAAATCGCAGGAGCTTCGCGCATGCTCAAGATAGCTTTCATCATCGAAGCATTGCGCGGCTTCTACGAGAGCGCGGGCGGCGAAGGCAGTCGGCACGATGGTCGGCGTACCCTTTGGCGCGTAGAACGCTCGCCCCTGCCAGTCGAAGTTGTAGCCCCAGCAAGCAGCGCCGCTTCCAGATTGAAGCCGCGCTGCGAGAAGCTCTTCAAGCAGCCCGCGCGCCTTCGCTTCCGCCTCTCGCGTGCGTGTTCTGCGAAACTCCGCGAGCGCCGCCAGAGCGAAGAGCGCCGTTCCCTTGGCGTTTCTTCCGGCAGGCACGAGCGCGAGAGAGCGCAAATTCACGGGCGAGCGCTTGAAGGCTTGTGTCCAGAGAAGACGGGCCGCGCGTGAAGAGCGCACTAGAGGCAGGGCGCGAAACAGCCTGCTATTGAGAGCGTCGAATGGGTCATGGCCGCTATAATCACGCTCACGACACCACGCTTCCAGCTTTGTGTATGCGCTTTCGATTTCGCTTTGCACGACGTGTGAAGCGCTCAAGAGTGGCTCGTCACGGAAGTCTCTATGCGGCGCGCAGTCTCTACGAAGCTTTCGTGCCACAGCTCGAACATGAGAAGCGTCCAGAGAAGCTTTCTATGATTGGCGAGCCCTCGCTCGTGCTCGGCTTGCAGGCGCTCAACGTAATCCGCGTTGAAGAGCCCGTTGCGGCGCAGACGCTCGGGCGAAAGCAGGTCACGCGCCAGTGGCCGCAGCTTTCCCTTGAGCCAGTCCGCGACGGGTACGCCGAAGCCCTTCTTGCCGCGCTTTGTTACAAAGGCAGGGAGAAGCGGCGCTGCCGCCTGCTTCAGAATGTATTTGGACTTTCGCCCGCGCAGCTTGTAATTGACGGGGAGGCTCGCCGCGAACTCCGCCACGCGCGGGTCTAGAAACGGCGCGCGAACCTCAAGCGATACGGCCATGCTCGCGCGGTCAACTTTCGTCAGTATGTCTTCGGCCAGATAAAGCCGCGTGTCAAGGCTCTGCATACATTCGACCACGTTGTCGGCGTCGCATTCGGCTTCGGCCAGATGACGCGCCTGACGGTAGATGTCGCCGTCGCTTCTCTCAAGAGCGTCTGCGGTCAGCAGGCTCAACTGCTCTACCGGCGTGAACGACCCGAACCAGACGTGATGCCGCGCAACCGCATCGTAATCCGAGCCCATGACGAAGCGCCGCGCCTTGTAGTCGAAAGAGATGTTGTCGGTTCTGACGGGCAGGCGACGCACGAGCGGCTCTATAACTTTGCGTCTGAGGAAGCGCGGCACGCGCTCGTAGAGAGACGCTAAGCGGTGGCCCAGATACATCGGATAGCCCGCGAAAAGCTCGTCGCCGCCGTCGCCGCCTAAAGCCACCGTCACGTGCTTTCGTGTAAAGCGCGAAAGCAGGTAGGTAGGCACGAGCGATGGGTCGCTGAACGGCTCGTCCATCCATGAGCCTATCTCGCCCACGAGGTTTGCGGCCAAGTCAACAGACAATCTCTCTTCGTGATGGTCTGTGCCGAGGAACTTGGCTACCGCGCGAGCGTAACGGGACTCGTCATAGCTCGATTCGGCAAACGAGATGGAGAAGGTCTTGACCGTCTCGCTTGAGGCGCGCACGGCCAGCGCCGCGACCGTGGAAGAGTCCACGCCGCCCGAAAGCAGCACGCCGAGCGGCACGTCCGAAACGAGACGCATGCGAACCGAATCCTGCAAAAGCTCTCTCAGTTGCTCTGCCGCATCATGAACGCTCGGCACGGGCTCCTTCGTCTTGTAGCTTAGTCGCCAGTAGGGCTGAACTTCGACGCGACCGTTCTCGACTACAAGCTGGTGCGCCGCAGGCAGCTTCTGTATGCCCTGATAAATGGAGAGCGGCGCGGGAATGTAATCGAAAGAGAGATATTGACGGAGCGCGTCCAGATTAAGAGAGGGACGAACATTCGGGTGGGCCAGCAGGACTTTCGGCTCGGAGGCGAACAGAAAGGTGTCGTCGAAGATGCCCCAGTAGAGAGGCTTTTCCCCGAAGCGGTCGCGCGCTATAAGCAGGCGGCGACGGCGCGCATCCCAGAGGGCGAAGGCGAACATGCCGTTCAAGTGCGACACCATCTCCAGCCCGTACTCTTCATAGAGATGCGGCAGGACTTCCGTGTCCGAGGCTGAGCGGAAATGGTGGCCGCGCTTCTCCAGCCGGTCGCGCAGCTCGCGGTAGTTGTAAATCTCTCCGTTGAGGATGACCGCGACCTGCCGGTCTTCGCTCCAGGCGGGCTGCTCGCCCGTCTGAAGGTCAATGATGGCGAGGCGGCGCATTCCCAGACCGGCGCCCGTCGTAATCATCAACCCTTCCGAATCAGGCCCGCGATGCGTCATGCGCTCGCACATGGCATGAAGGAGCGCCTGTGCGCCCTCGGGCGGCGGCGTCCTCCCGTCCAAATTAGCCCATCCGGTAATTCCACACATAAGAAAACAGTGATGAGTGACGAGTGAAGAGTGACGAGTTAGAAGCTTCTTCCTGCTTGTCACTCGTCACTTATCACTTGTCACTGTCTTTCAGGTTCTTCCAGCGAGCGTGGTGTCGTCTTCCGTCGTCTGGCTCTCGGCTGCGGGGCGGCTGCCGAACCCGAAGCGGTCGCGCACGGCGTAGACGCGCTTGGCCTGAGATTCATGATACGTTCTGACGAGCATCTCCGCCAAGAGTCCCATCAGTAGAAACTGCACGCCCACGGCGAACATCACCACGGTCAGAATCGGGAGCGGCGTCTGCACAAAATCGGCGCGGTGGAAGATTTTCAGAAAGACCGCGTAAAGCCCCGCCAGCATAGAGATGATGAAGGCACAGATGCCGAACGTGCCGAATACGTATATGGGCTTGGTCTGGTACGACGCCATGAACTTGATGGTCATCAGGTCTAGCACTACCTTGAGCGTGCGCGACAGGCCGTACTTGGACTTTCCCATCGTGCGCGGGTGATGCTCTACGGGAATCTCCGTCACGCGAGCGCCCGCCCATGAAGCGTAGATGGGGATGAAGCGGTGCATCTCGCCGTAGAGCCGCACGTCTTCAAGGGACTCACGGCGGTAGGCTTTCAAAGAACAGCCGTAATCGTGAAGCGGCACGCCGCCAATCCAAGAGATGATGCGGTTGGCTATCATCGAAGGAATCTTACGTGTAATCAAAGTGTCCTGGCGATTCTTGCGCCAGCCCGACACCACGTCGTAGCCTTCGTCCAGCTTCTCCAACAGCCGAACGATGTCCGCCGGGTCGTTCTGTAAATCCGCGTCCATAGGGATAAGCACGCGCCCCGTGGCGGCATCAATGCCTGCGGCCATCGCAGCCGTCTGGCCGTAGTTTCTGCGAAGCGCGACGACGCGCACGCGCGAGTCTATGCGAGCGAGGCCGCGCAAAATCTCAAGGCTGCCGTCCGAAGAGCCGTCGTCAACGTAGATAATCTCGGCGGTACGCCCCAGCTTTCTGAGCGCCTCGTCAAGCTTGGCGTGAAGCGGGCGCAGGTTGGGCTCTTCGTTGAAGACGGGCAGGAATACGGAGATGTCGGGCGCTTTCGCGCCTCTCCCGTCGCTCGTTTGCGCGCGAGTGTCGCTTAATAAAGTCTCTTCTTCGTCGTAGTTTTTCATCTATTCCACTTTACGCGCGACGCAGAGCGCGGAGACGCCGAAGGGCAGATTCATGCGGCGCAACAGGGAGCTTTCCGCGCCGAAGATGCGTCCCAAGATGCCGTTCATGGCGGAGATGCCTATGCTGTTCTCGGTTTCCGTGCGAATGCCCGTCAGGCGCATAAACTTGCGAACCAGCAGGATTGGAAGAAAGAAGCTGATGTTCGCGTAGGTTGAGCGCTCAATCTCAAAGCCCGCCTCGCGCACTATCTTCAAAAGCTCCGGCAGGGTGTAGCGCCGCCTGTGGTGGCTGACGTCGTCCTGCACTCCCCACAGGAACATGAAGGCCGGGACGAAGAGCAGTATGCGCCCGTCAGGCCGAAGCACACGGCGAAACTCTCTGAGGCCAGCCGCGTCGTCGTCCAGATGCTCTACCACGTCGAGCGCCGTGACTAAATCGAAGGTGCCGTCCTCGAAGGGCAAATCTTCAGCCGCGCCGTGTTGTACGTTCTTAAGCCCCCGCTCGCGGCAGAATGAGAGGGCGTCTTCCGAGACATCAATCCCGTGGGCTTCTCCGAATTCTCCGAGCATGACGAGGTTGGCGCCCGTGCCGCAGCCCACGTCCAAAATCTTCGGGCGGCGCTCCTTTATGCGGCTGCAAATCTCTCGCACGAAGCCACTGATGATGCGGCGGCGGCCAATGTACCACCAGTGCGAGCCCTCCACTTCGTAGAGAATCGCGTAGGTGTGCTGCATCATCTCGCGCGGCAGCTCTTTTCCCGCATCGTTTACTGCGCTGGACATCCTTGAAGCGTTCACCCTTTCGGCTAATTAATCTGGCCCGTGCCGCGCCAGCTATTCTTATTATGCCAGCCTATGACGACATCGGTCGCCCCAACGTCGCTCCACCATTTCTCGAACTCCTCGCGCGTGACGTAGTTGGCGGTCGGCGCTACCAGATGGTCAAAGACTATAGTGTGCTGCTCGCGCCAGCCGAACCCGGAAATGGTGTTCATGTAGTCATTGTAGAATAAATGTCGCGCCAGCGCAGCACCGCCGCCCGTCCGATTCAAGGGGCCGTAGATGAGCTTGGATGCGGCGTAGACGGCTGCGGTCGGCAATTTAGAGAGATGAAGCAGCGCGCGCCGGTTCATGCGAGAGGTGAAACGCTCGCGCAAGGGGCTGATTAGCTTCACAATCCATCTGTTATTCTCCGCGCCGTAGACCCAGACGGAGAACTTGCCTCCCGGCTTCACCTTGGACGCGAGCGACTTAAATCCAATGCTCGGGTCAAGCAGGTGATGTATGACGCCAATCGTGTAGGCGTAGTCGAAGACCCGCTTCAGGGGAAGCTGGCAGAGGTCTGCCTGCACGACGTGCATGTTCTCGGAGCCTTTGGAGGCGGCGAAGGCCGATTCCACTGCGTCGCTTAAATCTATGCCTACGACATCGCGCGCGCCCCAGTGGGCAGCGAGCTGCATGTGGCGGCCCTTGCCGCAGCCGCCGTCGAGCACCACCTTGTCCTTAAAGAATTCCGGTTTGACGGGGTCAATCCAGCCCAGCATCTGCTCGCCGTATCGCTCGTCCTTCTGCGTAAAATGCTGCCACTCCCAGCCGAAGCTGGAAGCGGTCGCGGCCTTGTCCTCTTCCACTTCGCTCAGGTTGGCGAAGCGCGGCACGCCTCGCACAATCTGGTAACGGCGGTTGCAAGCCTCGCAACTAAGCTCGCCCTCTAAAATCTCCACGCCTTCAGTCTTCCCCTCGGAAAGCTCAAGCGCGCCCACGCAGGACGGACAGGCCAGATACTGCATCAGCTTCTTCTTCATATAGTCTGTTCGCTTACCTTCTCTCTTTTATTCACGCTCTTAAAAGCTTCGATTAGCTGCACGACCGCGAGCCCGGCAAAGACCACCAGTACGCCGTGCATGGGCAGCACGTATCTTATCTCCGTGTGCGCCGCCGTGCCCGGCACAAGATAATAGAAGACGGTCGCAAGCAGAAGCATCGTCATCACTCGCGCGCGCCTGAAGCCAAGCCAGATGCCACCTGCCATGAGCGGAAGCGCTGCGTAGCGATAGACGCTCTGCAACATGCCGAGCAGGTTGACCGCGAGGGCCGTGACGCCGCCCTGCCAGCTTACAGGCAGACATTTTCTGCTCGTACAATTAATCCCCGAACTCCCGTAGTAAGGCCCCGGCTCTCCGGCCATCTTCAGCATCCAGCCCATGCGCTTCAGCATGACGCCCGCGTACCAGACCGGATGCGCGGCTATAACGTTTAGCGACTTGCGCGCGCGCTCGCGGTCGCGGCGGATTCCGTCCGGCCAGACGGGCGTGATGGGAAAGTCCTGCGCGAGCCCCAACGCTGCGCGCTCCTGCTCCACCATCAACTGGTCGCCAAACTCAAAGCCGAGGCTTCTGCCGTACTCCGTCTCGCCCAATCCTTCCCAGAAGTTAGAGCCTACGTTCAGGCCCGTCAGGACAAACTCGTTAAAGACAACCCAGTTGCGTACCGGAATCGGCGCAACCAGAATGAGCGTGCCCAAAAGCGCGGCGAGGCTAAGGCGTGCGCGCACGCGCCAACTCGCGCGCACGAACAGCGCGAGCGCCAGAGCCCAGAAGAAGACTACAAAGAGCGGATTGACTCGAAACCAGCAGGCCGCTCCGAGCAACAGCCCCGACACTAGCGCCAGCCGCAAGCTCTGCCTTTTGGCGGCGACCAGAAGCACCCACATGGCGGCCAGCACCAGCCAAGTCGTAGGCGCGTCCGACGAAGGCGTCACACCGTAGAAGGCCAGAAGCGGTGAAAGCGCGCAAAGCACGCCCGCCGCCATCCCGGCGCGCCATCCGTACGCGGTCACGCCGAGCCCCGTTATCAGCATAGGCATAATCAGCGCGTCGAGCCACCAGTGAACGCCGAGCACCGCACGGGCGGAACGGTCATTCGTCACGCCGTAGATGAAGGCCACCCAGACGGGGAAAGCGGGCGGGTACTGAATCAAGTCCGTCCGCGACGAATCGGGAATCATGAAGAAAGATTCTCTTCCGTCCAGTATAGCCTGCGCCCGCTCGTCAAAGATTTTATATGAGCCGTACTGAAACCAGCCCGCGTCCGTCAGTCGCTCCGCAAGAAATTGAGCCGTCAGAGCGCGCACGGACAATGACAGCAGGACTATCAACAAAAGGCCGAGCGCAACCTTGCGCCCCGCCCTGCTATTGATGACTTGCTGCGCTTTCAATCTCATCTTTTCTTATCGAACCCCAGACGCTCCTGCACAACGTAGAGCGGGCGACGCTTGACCTCCGTGTAAATCCTGCCGAGGTACTCGCCTATGATTCCCAGAGTCAATAGCTGAACGCCTCCCATAAAAAGCACGGCGATGAAGAGAGAGGCCCAGCCGCGCCCGATGTTTATGTCGTAGAGCCTGTAGACGCGCTCCATGACGGCGAGGATGATTCCCGCAGTCGCCAGCCCGATTGCCGCGAACCCAATCCAGACGGCCAGTTTCAAGGGGACTATGGAGAAACTCAGGATGCCGTCCGTGGCAAAGCGCACCATCTTCATCAGAGGATACTTGCTCTGGCCCCCGAAGCGCGGCTCGCGCCTGTACTGAACGGGCGCTTGCCTGAAGCCTATCCAGCTAACCATACCGCGCAGGAAGCGGTCACGCTCTGGCATCTTGAGCAGCGCGTCCACAACCTTTCTATCCATCAAACGAAAGTCGCCCGTGTCCAGAGGAATCTCCGTGTCCGAGAGTCTATTGATTAAGCGGTAAAAGGTTTTGGCCGTCCAGAGCTTAAAGCGCGTCTCGCCCGTTCGCTCGGTTCGCAGGCCGTAGGCTACGTGAAATCCTTCGCGCCACTTTTCAAGCATGTCGCTTATGACTTCGGGCGGGTCTTGCAGGTCTGCGTCAATGATTACCACAGCATCGCCCGCCGCAGATTCTAGCCCGGCGGTCACGGCAATCTGGTGCCCGAAGTTGCGCGACAGTCGAATCACGCGCACTCGCTCGTGCTCGCGTTGCAGCTCTCCGAGTATCTGCGCCGTCCGGTCACGGCTCCCGTCATCCACATAAATCAGCTCGTACTCCAGACCGGCGAGAGCGCCCAGCACGCCTGTCATGCGTCTGTGCGTCTCCCGTATCACAAGCTCTTCGTTAAAGCAGGGAATGACTACAGAGAGGAGCATAAAAAGTTAGATTCAAACTGGGATAGAAAAGTCAGCGAGTGATGGCTTCGGTCAACTTTCTCCTATCAAGCTGAAACCATTCTATGAAGCGGCGTATGCCCTCTTCAATCTGCGTCTGCGGGTCATAGCCGAGAAGTTGCCGCGCCTTTGTGATGTCCGCGAAAGTCTGCGGCACGTCGCCCGGCTGCGCGGGCTGGCGGTCTACGACGGCCCGCTTTCCCAGAGCATCTTCCAGTATCCCTATCAGCTCGTTCAGCTCCACCGTGCGCGACTCGCCCAGATTTATGGCTTCGTAATCGCTCCCGGTGTAATCAATGGCGGCGCGCACGCCCTGTATAATGTCGTCTATATAAGTGTAGTCGCGTCTTGTCGTGCCGTCCCCGAAGACGGGAATCGGCTTGCCTCGGTCAATCAGTTGCGCGAACTTGTGAATCGCAAGGTCTGGGCGTTGACGCGCTCCGTAAACCGTAAAGAAGCGAAGCGCCACCGCGCGTATCCCGTAAAGATGCGTGTAGGTGTGGCAGAGCAACTCGCCCGCAGCCTTCGTGGCAGCATAAGGCGAGATGGGCGAGCGCGTAGGGTCTTCTTCACTGAAAGGGACTTTCGCGTTGATGCCGTAGACGGAGGACGAAGAGCCGAAGACGAACTGAGGGATTTTGTGTGTCCGCGCCAGTTCCAGAAGGTTGAGCGTGCCGGTCACGTTCGTCTCGTTGTAAAGCTGCGGCTCCGCCAGAGAGGGGCGCACGCCTGCGCGCGCGGCTAGGTGAACGATTACCTGAAACTTCGTCTCGTCAAAGAGCCGCCTTAAGGCTTCACGGTCGCGTATGTCCGCCTCGACCAGCCGGTACGAAGGGTTCTGAAAGTGCGCGCGCACGTTCTCGCGCTTGATGACGGGCGAGTAAAAGTTATTGAAATCGTCCACGACGGTCACGCGCCACAAGTCTTCACTCAGAAGCTTATCCACCAGATGCGAGCCTATGAAGCCCGCGCCGCCCGTGACAAGAATCTCTCTTCTCTCAGTCAATCTAGTCTGCCCTCTTTCATACTGCCTTGCGCGCGTAAATCCACAGATGCCAGCCCCAGCGAGAAGCCAGCCGGGATTCCACAGAGCGCGGCAGAAGCCTTCCTACCAACGGCATCCAGCGCTTGTGCAGGAAATATGTGCGAAGCTCAACTTCCGCGAAATCACGAAACAGCTCTCGCGCTTCCCGTCTGGAATAGACTCGCGCAAGCGGGTTTCCGGCCCCGTCCGTATTCTGATTCAGAAATTCATCCGACTTCAGATAGCTCTGTGAATCGGAGCGAAGACGGCGCGCGTGTTCTCGCAGGTTCTCCAAAGACTCGCCCGTCAATTTATGCGCGAGGTGCACGCCCGCCCCGGTTCTCAGAAGGTGCGCGCCCGCGCGCCTGAGCACGCCTATGTTGACGCGGTAGTTATAAGAGTCCCTGTGATAGAGCATCACGACCGCCCGCCCGCCGGGCTTAAGCACGCGATGAATCTCTCGCACGGCACGCTCGGTATCCGGCGTGTGATGAAGCACGCCGTGCGAGTAGACCATGTCGAAGGAGGCGTCCGCGAACTGTAGATTCTCAGCGTCAGCCGTCTCGAAACTGCCCTTCAAATCAAATAGCTCGAAGCGTCTTTGCGCCAGCTCTATGGCCGCTTCCGTTAAGTCTACGCCCGTGTAATCGGCGCCCGCGCCGGCGAACTGCGCGCCGTCCGTGCCGAGGCCGCAGCCAATCTCCAAGACCTTCAGGCCGCGCGCGCCCTGAAAATCCGCAGCTTCGGGGATGTGCCATTCCGTCAGGTAGCGATGCTGCTCGACCCGCTCGTAAAAGAGGCGCGTGCCCGGCTCGGCGTCCGCGAACTTCACGCCGCAGGGATTAGCCTGCCAGAAAGCGCGCACGCGCTCCTTCAAGTTGTAAGCGGCTTCAGACATCTTTTGAGGAATCGAACCGGGGCGGGCCGCAAGTCTCTTCGGGCGCAAGCTTTTCTGTTCCCAGATGCTTAAGGCGCGCACAACCGCCCTCATCGGAAACAGAGAAAGTAACATGGCTCGTGGCGGCTGGACAAGCTGGCAGTCGGCGGGCAACGCCCCCTGCATTTGCGTCCAAGTTGCGCCGCAGCCTGATTTGATGACTTGTTCAGACAGTAGATTTCATGCTACTGTCTGTTGTGGCGATGGGTTCCCACCTTTTAAGCCCGCAAAGCTTTCGATTGACTCCTCTCTAACGCCACAGGTTTCCATATTAAATAACTGAAAGGGATTTACATGTCGTCTACCCAGGGTCGTCCTTTGCTAATCTGTACCACTGCTCAAAGCAAACCGGACAATCTCTCTAAAAATATTAAAAGAGCGGGCAGGTCTGCGAGAAGGCTTCGCACGCTTTTTGTCCTGATAACTCTTATTATTGGAATCTGCCTGTTGCCGTTATTGAGCACGCGGGCGGCCACGCTTTCATACGGCATCTCTCCGGTTAAAAGTCTACTGTCGGGGGTCAGCAGCTATCATCTTTTGCCTGCCTCGCTGGCGAGCTATCTGGCTCCTTTCGATGCCGGCGAGACAGACCTGAGCGTAACAAAGAGCGCTTCGACCGAGTCGGCCGGGGCAAACTCAAACGTGACCTTTACTATAGTAGTTAGTAACGGCTCGACGGAGGCTGCCACCCTTGTCACCCTGAACGACACGCTGCCGGCGGGCATGCTTAATGACTCGCAGTTGTCACCGATGACGTTCGTCTCTTTGACCCAGAACACCGGGCCTACCTTTAGCTGCACGACGCCGAGCGCGGGCGATACCGGCCAGATAACCTGCACCGTCGGCACTCTGGACGCAGGCGAGTCGGCATCCTTCACGCTGGTCGCTCACATTCCTTCAGAGACGCCGCAGGGCGCCTATTTCACAAACGTTGCGACAGTCAGCACAACGGGCACTATAGATATCAATGATGAGAACGATAGCGCGTCGGCCTCGGTCTTCGTTCCTACGGCGAATGCCGACCTGAGCATCTCCAAGACCGGGAGTGACACAGAGGTAAAAGACGATACGGACGTAACCTACACCATAGAGGTGCGCAATATCGGGCCGGATGCCGCCGTCAACGCCGGATGGGAAGACACGCTTTCCGGTGACATGACGTTCGTCTCTTTCACGCAGTCCTCCGGGCCTACTTTCTCGTGTACCACGCCCGCCGTAGGCGCAGGCGGAACCATCAATTGCTCGATTGCAAGCTTTGCCGCCGGAGAAGTCGCGGTCTTCAAGCTGGTAGGCCACATTCCTGCGGGCTCGTCCGCGACCTATACGAACGTGGCTACGACCAAGTCGGACACGCAGGACTCGAATCAGGATAACAATACAGCCGTTTACACGACCTCAGTGGCTCCCTGCTTCTTTAATCCCGGCGTTACCACGGGCGCGGACAGTGGAGCGGGCTCTCTGCGACAGGCGATTCAGGACGCCTGTCCCGGCGGCACTATATTCATCTCCGCGCAGTTAGTCGGCCAAGTAACGCTCACTTCCGGCGAGCTGCTCATCAACAAGCCTCTGACCATACAGGGGCCGGGCGCTAACTTACTTAACGTCAGGCGCGACCCTGCGGCCTCCGGCTTCCGCATCTTCGAGATAACTTCCCCCGGCGTGATGATTTCGGGCCTGACTATCTCGGGCGGCAGTGCTGGCGCGGGCAACAACGGCGGCGGCGTCCTCAACGGTGGAACGCTGGCGCTAAAGAGCGTTGCCATCACGGGCAACGCTTCCGGCGGCTCCGGCGGCGGAGTCTACAACAACGGTTCGATGACGATTATCAATAGCACGCTGAGCGGCAATACCGCCGTACAGAACGGCGGCGTCGTCTACAATAACGGCAACGCGCTGGAGATTATCAATAGCACGCTGAGCGGCAACTCCGCGCAGGGCTTCGGCGGCGGCCTTTATGTCAACAACGCTGCGACCCTGACCAACGTGACCGTCACTAATAACCGCGCCGACTCCAACGACGCGGGCGGCGAGACGGGCGGCGGCATCTTCGTTAACAGCGTCGCTCCGCTCCTTAAGAACACAATCGTCGCCAGTAACTTCCGTGGCTCTGGCCCTATAGCCGACGACATCAACGGCGGGCTCGTAAATAACACAAGCTCTTTTAACCTGATTGGCACGGGCGGCTCCGGCGGCTTAACCAACAGCAACAGCAATCAGGTAAACGTAGCCAATCCGAGGCTCGGCCCGCTTGCCAGCAACGGCGGCCAGACGCGTACACACGCGCTGCTTCCGGGCTCTCCCGCACTGGACGGTGGCAGCAACGCTCTCCTGCCGACAGACAGCTTCGACGTGGACAACGACAGCGACACCGAAGAGACTCTGCCTGTAGACCAGCGCGGCGCACCCTTTATGCGAGTGACCGACGCTGCCGACGCCAACACCATCAAGACCGTTGACATAGGAGCTTTCGAGGCACAGGTATCCGTGGAAGACATCACGGACAAGGTGACAAACGAAGATACGCCGCTCTCCGTCCCCTTCTTCGTGGGCGACGCGGCGCTTATCACGAACGTCACGGTTGCGAGCAGCAACACGACGCTTGTGCCTAATAGCTCAGCGAACCTGAGCCTGACGGGCACAGGCTCCGAGCGCACGCTTCAGATAACGCCCGTGGCGAATCTCTCGGGCACTACGACCATCACAGTCACCGTCACCGGGGCCAACGGCCAGTCAATGACGGATACCTTCTTGCTCACGGTCAACGCCGTCAACGACGCGCCCGTGGCAGCGAATGACAGCTATTCCACGAACGAGAACACGCCCCTGAGCGTGCCTGCTCCGGGCGTGCTGGGGAACGATACGGACATAGACAACGCGAGCCTGACGGCAATCGTCGTCACCAATCCTTCGAACGGCACGCTCACGCTCAACGCGAACGGCTCGTTCCTATACACGCCGAACGCTGGCTTCGCGGGAACGGACAGCTTCACCTACAAGGCCAGAGACGGCTCTGCGGATTCGAACACGGCGACCGTCAGCATCACCGTCAACGAGGGCGGCACGCTGCAATTCAACTCCGCGACCTACAGCGTGCAGGAGAATGGCGGCAATGCCGTTATCACCATCACGCGCACGGGCGGAACCAACGGCACTGCCACGGTTCTCTTCTCTACTAGCAACGGGACGGCGGGAGCGAGCGACTACACGACCGTCTCTCAGACCATAACCTTCAACAACGGCGAGACGAGCAAGACCGTCAACGTGCCCGTCACTGATGACACTCTGGACGAAGCGGACGAGACGGTTAATCTGACGCTCAGCCAGCCGGGCGGCACGGGCCAGCTTGGCTCCCCTTCGACAGCCGTGCTGACAATTCTGGACAACGATGCTTCGCCCGGCCTGAGCATCAATGACGTGTCCATGTCCGAAGGAGATAGCGGGACGAAGAACTTCGTCTTCACGGTCACGCTCTCACAAGCGAGCGGGCAGACAGTGACGGTTGACTACGCCACGGCCAACGGCACTGCCACGGCAGGAAGCGATTATCAATCGGCCACGGGGACGCTGACCTTCGCTCCGGGAGATTTGACCAAGACGATTACGGTTCAGGTCAACGGCGACACCGCGAACGAGCCGAACGAGACGTTCTTCGTCAATCTAACGAACGCGCAGAACGCCGCCATCAGCGACAATCAGGGCTCAGGCACCATCACGAACGACGATGCTACGACCATACAGTTCAGCTTGAGCAACTACCAGATTAACGAGGGCGCTCAAAATACGCCGCAGGGCTTCGCTTCTCTGGCCGTGGAAGTAGTGCGCGGCGGAGACACGTCGGGCGCGGCGACGGTCAAGTACTTCACCTCCGATACGAGCGGAGGAAATGAGTGCGACCAGTTGACGGGTCAGGCTTCGCAGCGCTGCGACTACGCTATGACAGCAGGAACGCTGCGCTTCGCCGCAGGTGAAAGCAGCAAGACCATCAACATACCCATCATCAACGACGGGTATAAGGAGGGCAACGAGTTCTTCTCCATACAGTTGCAGTCTCCTGCCGGAGCGAGCCTCGGCTCTATCAGTCAGGCGACGCTCATGATTGAGGACGATGACGCCGTGGCGACTACGCCGCAGCAGAATCCTTACCTGAACAATAACTTCTTCGTGCGCCAGAACTATCTGGATTACCTGTACAGGGAGCCTGATACATCCGGCTTCAACGACTGGGTCGGGGTGCTCAACAACTGCGGCCCGGAGAAGGGCTTCCTCGGCGCACCTCCGAATTGCGACCGCGCGCACGTCGTTCACGGCTTCTTCGCAGCGCCGGAGCACATAAACTCGGGCTTCCTAATCTACCGAATGTACGAAGTTGGATTGGGAAGACTGCCGCGCTACTCGGAGTTCGTGCCCGACATGGCCTCCTTGAGCGGGTTCGGACTCTCCGACGCCGTGAAGCAGCAGAATCTGGCGGATTACCTTGAGGAGTTTGCTACGAAGCAGGAGTTCGTCAGCCGCTTCAGCGACAGCTTACAGCCATCGCAGGCCGCTACGCTCATCAGCAAGCTGGAGCAGACGGCTGGCGTAACGCTTCCCGCAACGGCTACAACGAACGCGGGACAGCCGCAGCAGTACGGCCGTCAGGAGCTAATCAACCTGAGAGCCAACGGCACGTTCACAGTCGGACAAACCTTAAAGGCGTTCGTAGAGCAGCAGCCTGTTTATGACATATCCTTTCCCAGAGGACACGTCACGCTGCTTTACTTCGCGCATCTGAGGCGCGACCCGGACTTGAACGACCCGAACCTTGTCGGGTGGAAGGACTGGGTAGATGTCTTTACAAACGGGAAACCGAGCGCGGGCATCCCTCCCAGAGACATACACCACCTGATATTCGGGTTCATCTACTCCGAAGAGTACAGGAAGAGATTCGGCGCTCCCTGATAACAGAGCCGGTTTTTAAGAAAGAAGCCTCTCAGGCTGATTCCGTTCGGAATCAGCCTGAGAGGTCTATTTCTTCAAAGACTTCTCTTATGCGGCTGTGCTTCAGCTTTTCGGCGCGATGTAGGTGCGGCGGGTTTTGACTACCAGCTCGCCCTGAGCCTTTTTCGTCGCCGGGTTGATTTCCAGCTTGAGCTTGCGAGTAGTGCCGTCTCGCTTCTTATTTGAAGAGACGAAGCCCAACTGGTAACGCGTGCTCAGGTGGTCTATCAAGGTGTTAAAGGCCCGGTCAAGAACTTCCGGCTTGTCGTTCAGCACCTCTCCGCCCGTCTCGTCCGCAAGCTCTTTGATGCTGATGCTCGGGACTTTGAATATTCTGCCGAGTCGCGTGCCCAATCGCGCCGCGCCGTCTTCGAGACGCTGGGCCGCGCTCGAAGGAATCAGGCCGCAAACGACGCTGCCCGATTCATATATGGCGTGCGCGGCCTCTTTGCTCGAAGGGCCGTTGCAATCGGTGTTGCTGGTGACGCCCGTGATGACGATGATGACGCGGCGGCCCACCGGATTGCCCGCCCTCATCATGTAGTACGCTGCGTCGTAGAAGGCACGGTTCAGGCAGTGATTCGCCTCTTCGTTGGAAGTCGGGATGCGCTCAAGCGCCTCTTCTATGCGGCGGCGGTCGCGCACGAAGCCCTCCACCAGCTCCACCTGATCGCTGTAGGCCATGAGCGCCACTTCGTCCTGCGGCCTCAATCTTGAAAGAGCGGCGAGAGTTGCTGCGCGCACCTCTTTGCCGAAAGGGTCAAGACAGCCGCCACGGTCTACCATTAGCAGCACGGAGAGCGGCGAAGTGTCCTGACCAAAGTGGCTAATCTCCTGCCGGACTCCGTCTTCCGTGAGGATGAAATCACCCTGCTTCAGATTGCCTACGATTCGCGCCGTCTTTCTCTGAAGCACGAGCGCGTCCAGAACCACCAGGTCAACGTCAACCTTAACGGTATCTATCTTGTCGGACTTCGGCTGCGTCACGGTTCGCTCGCGCGTCTGAGGTACAACCGTTGGCGAAGCATAAAGAGCCAGCAGGAGCAGGGTGGAAACAAGCATGACAACGAGCCTTTTCATAAAAGCCTCCTTCGGGGCGAGCGGCGACGGGCCTGTCAAAAGATTGAAGGACGCGTGCGCGCTCTTTCCGTATAACGCGAGGTTGGATTCTGATGTTCGGGAGCGAATCTTACAGAACCGCAGGCGCATGACTACGCCCGCAGCTTTTCAAGTCTTGTCTTGTCCGAACGGGAGGCAAAAATTGTTCCCGCCCGAATCTTGCCTCGCCTCACACAGATTTTTCAGGCCGCCGTGCCACATAACGCATCAATAAAGCCTTATGCTTATGCCAAAAGGGGCAGACGCATCTCCCATTTCCGGCACGAAAGCGGCGGCGCGGGTTTGTTATTCGGCTCTCTTTGCTATTAAATTAGGAGATTCGACTTTAAGGAGGCAATAACGGCTTGCAGACCGAGCAGTTACCCGCAGGCGTACAGTTCGTCGTGGCGGAAGATGGAATCGAAGAGTACAGGTTGGAGAACGGCATGAAGGTCGTGCTGGTGGAGAACCGCGTCGCGCCGGTCGTGACGGTGATGGTCGTCTACCGCGTGGGCTCGCGCAACGAAGCCGTGGGTTACACGGGCGCAACGCACCTTCTTGAGCACATGATGTTCAAGGGCACGCCCACCTTCAACAAGGGGCGCAACACGCAGATTGCCGCGACGCTGCAACGCATCGGCGCGAACTTTAACGCCACCACATGGTACGACCGCACGAACTATTTCGAGACTGTGCCGTCCGACCAGATGGAGCTTGCAATCAAGCTCGAAGCAGACCGCATGCGCAACTCTTACATAGCGGACGAAGACCGCCAGAGCGAGATGACGGTCGTGCGTAACGAGCTTGAGCGGGGCCAGAACGAGCCAGCCGCAGTTCTGGACGAAGCCGTCTACGCCGCAGCCTTCCGCGAGCATCCATACCATCATCCCACTATAGGCTGGCGCGCAGACGTTGAAGGCGTCCCGACAGCGCGGCTCAAGGAGTTCTACGACACCTTCTATCATCCCAATAATGCGACGACGATTCTCGTGGGCGACTTCGAGCGCAACCACGCGCTTGAGCTAATCACAAAATATTTCGGCGCTTACCCGGCATCCACCACGCAGATTCCGGAGGTCTACACGGAGGAACCGGAGCAGCAGGGCGAGCGTCGTCTGGTGATACGACGCGCGGGCGAGCTGGCAATCGTGCAGATAGCCTTTCACACGCCCGGCGTGCTTGGTCAAAGAGGCGTTCTCTCGAACGAAGAGCTTGCGAGCCGCGCCGCCGCGCCGCCGGAAGAGAACGACACTTACGCGCTTGTAGTGCTTTCGGCCGCGCTCTCGAACGGCGTCACAAGCCGTCTCTATCAGTCGTTGGTCGAGACACAACTGGCCGTTTATGCAATCACGAACCCAGACCAGCACAGAGACCCCGGCCTCTTCAACGTCATCGCCATGGTCAACCCTGAGGTCGAGCCGAAGCGCGTCGAAGAAACCATACTGGCCGAGCTTGCAAGGGTGGCCGAAGAGGGCTTGAGCGAGCAGGAGATAGAGAAGGCCAAGCAGCAGATAATAGCTCAGGAAGCCTACAGCCGCGACGGGACATACAACATAGCTATGCTCATGTCCGAGGCGGAAGCCGTGGCTGACTGGCGTTTCTACAAGGACTACGCGAAGAGAATCGAGCGCGTGACCGGCGAAGATGTCAGGCGCGCGGCCCGCGACTATTTCACGGAGGACAATCGCACGGTCGGATACTTCATCCCCAAACAGTCTGGCAAAGCGGATGGCAACGGCGGCAATGGTGGCGCGAAGCCCGCCGGGCTAAAGAGGGCTTTCCCGCGCGGGCTTCAGTTTTACAGAGAGCCGGGAGCGGGCGACGCTAGAGAAAGCGGCGCGACGGCGGGCTCTTCATCGCAGGGCGGTGCTGGCAGCGAGCGAGCGGGCATCTCATCTCGCGTCAAGCGAAGGGAGCTTTCCACGGGAGCGCGTCTGCTGCTGCTTGAGAATCACGCGACGCCTACAATCTCCCTGCGCGGGAGTCTTCGCGCCGGCTCCTACTTTGAGCCGGTAGAGAAGCCCGGACTGGCGCGCATCACAGCCGAGATGCTTGAGCGCGGAACCGTCCGGCGCAGCAAGCTTGAGATTGCCAGCCAGCTTGAGGCGGTCGGCGCGCAACTGGATTTCAGCGCCGACCCCTTCGTCGTCAACATAGCCGCTCGCATGCTCGCAAAAGATTTGCAGACGGTCTTGTCCACCATAGCCGAGTCTCTGCGCGAGCCGTCATTCCCGGAAGACGAGCTTGAGAAGCTGAAGCAGCAGTCCATAGCGGGGATTCAGGAGCAGCAGGCCCACACGGCCTTTCGCGCCTACGAAAAGCTCTCCTCGCTAATCTACACGCCCGGCAACCCCTTCTATCTTCATCCGGGCGAGAAGCTGATTGAGAGCATCAACTCCATCACGGTCGAAGACGTGAGAAGCTTTCACAAGGAGCGCTACGGCGGTCGGTCGCTGATTCTCTCGCTCGTCGGCGACATAGACACGGGCGAGGTCGAAAGACAGTTTGAAGAACTCTTCGCGGACTTCGCCGGGCCTGAAAGCATTGACATCAACGTCACAGACCCTGAGCCGCAAAGCGAGAGCCGCCGCGAGATTGTCCTGCTCAAGGACAAAGCCAACGTAGACATAATGCTTGGCACGGCTGCACCTTTGCGCCGTCTCTCGGAGGACTACTACGCGGCGCTTCTGGCGAACAAGGCGCTCGGTGAATCTACTCTCTCGTCCCGGCTGGGGCTGGAGGTGCGCGACCGGGAGGGCTTGACCTACGGCATCAACTCGCGTTTCCGCGCGCCCTCTTTAGCCGCAGGCCCGTGGTACATAGGCGTCTCCGTCAACCCTAACAACGTGGAGCGAGCCATCAACTCGGCGCTCAAAGTCATGCGCGGTTACGTCGAGCACGGCATAGACGCCGAAGAGCTGATGAACGAAAAGGCTTCGGCCACGGGCGCTTTCAAAGTCGGACTGGCGACGAACGGCGGGCTGGCCCAATCACTCTGGAACGCGGAATTCTACGGCCTCGGCATAGACTACATAGACCGCTTCCCGAAAATCATAGAAGCCGTCACGATTGAAGAGGTCAACAGAGCTATACGCAAATATTTCCGTCCAGACCATCTCACCATAGTGATAGCAGGCGATTACAAGGCAGAGGCGCAAAGCACAGCGCCAACCGCGTGAGCGACCCGCCGCAGGGGCAGAGGACAAGTCTTCTGCCCCTGCGGCGGGCAACCGTAAGCGCCCTTCGGTGATTCAAAGCCTGAAATCGGCCTCGCCAAATATCTCTCCCGTTCTTAAATAAAGCTTTAGGGAGGTTTCAAATGCGTTCCAAGATTCTCCTGCTCGCGGCTATTCTAGTCTCCTTCAGCCTGACTCAATCCGTAAACGCAGGGACAAATGTGGAAGCGCTCGCGCGCCGCGCCGTCTCGGAAAATCAGGCGGAATCGGCAGCCGCCATAGCCGAGCTTCGCCGCATGGGGCCTGAAGGCTTGCGCGCAATGCTGAATATTTTCGCGGACGAGATACGGCGCAACGGTCTGGACAACGCATCAGCGACCGGCAGCCCCGAATGGCTGCGCGTGACTGCGGCTCTGGATACGGTGGCGCAACAGCGCGACAGTTATACCTCCGGGCTCTACTGGTACACGGACATGGATGAGGCGCGCAAAGCGTCCAAGGCGAGCGGAAAGCCGATACTCTCTCTGCGCCTTCTGGGAAAATTGAGTGAAGAATTCAGTTGTGCCAACAGCCGCTTCTTCCGCACGGTGCTTTACAGCAATCCTGAGATTTCGCGCTACCTGAGCGAGCATTTCATTCTTCACTGGAAGAGCGTCAGGCCAGCGCCCCGCGTCACGATTGATTACGGCGATGGCCGCCGCGTTGAGCGCACCATCACGGGCAACAGCATCCATTACATTCTGGACTCCGAAGGGCGCATAGTTGACGCGCTTCCCGGTCTTTATGGCCCGGCAGCTTTCCTGAGCCAGTTGAAGCAGGCGGAAGCTATAGCCAAGCAGGTCGAGGGTCAGCCCCTGCCGACCAGAATGGAGATGCTCAGGCGCTATCACGACACGCTGCTGGATGCCGCTTCAAAGGCGTGGGCTCGTGACGTTGAGCGCGTCGGCGGAAGGATTACCGAGAAGATTGTCGCTTTGACGGCCACGCCCGACAATCCTCCGAGCGCACGAGCCGCCGCCCGCGTTGCCGTGACGAAGGCCGTGGTCGAAGGAAATCTCGTCAGCTCGCTTACGTCCGACACTAAAACGCTTGAGCGCTTCACAGACGCAGAGACATGGAACAAGATAGCCGCGCTTTACCTTGCCGACGCGAAGCTTGATTCAAGGAGCATCGCGCTTATACGTCGCCAGAATCCTTATCTGGGAGACGGCAGGGGCGATGCAACCGGCTCAGACCCTCTGGCGCGTCTCATACAGAACTTCGAGCGCGCAATAGCTCTGGACACCATCCGCAACGAGTACCTGATTCATTCCACCCTGCGCGCATGGCTTCTGAGCAACAGGAGGATGCTGGACACGGAAGCCTTCAACGAAAGGGTCTATGCTGAGTTGTTCCTGACGCCCGGCTACGACCCGTGGCTCGGCCTCGTGCAGCCCAACACCTACACGGGTCTTACTAACGACGGCATTGTTAAATAGAGTGTGAGAGGCTAGGAACGTAGCGCTTAAAGCCAGCGCCGCACAGTTCATAACCGTGCGGCGCTGGCTTTAACCGTTTTACATGGCGGCGATGATGGCTTCAGCGAACTCAGCCGTTTTGGCTTCGCCGCCTATGTCGCGCGTCCTGACGCGGCCCTCCTCGAAGACCTTGAGCATGGCGGACTCCACCTTATCCGCAGGCTCGCGCTCGCCCAAGTGGCGCAGCATGAGTATGGCCGATTGAAGGAGCGCGGTCGGGTTGGCTATGCCCTGACCGGCTATGTCCGGCGCAGAGCCGTGCACGGCCTCGAAGACCGCGCCAAGCTCGCCTATGTTCGCGCCGGGAACAAGACCTAAGCCACCGATTAGCCCCGCGCACAAGTCCGATACTATGTCGCCGTAGAGATTTTCGAGCAGCATGATGTCGAACTGCTCCGGGCGCATGACAAGCTGCATGCAGGCGTTGTCCACAATCTTGTCGTCGGCTTCTATCTCCGGGTAACCTTCAGCGACCTTGCGGAAGCATTCTAGGAAGAGGCCGTCCGACAGCTTCATGATGTTGGCCTTGTGGACTGCCGTCACCTTCTTTCTACCCTCGCGCCGCGCGTACTCGAAAGCGAAGCGCGCGATTCTGGTGGAGGCTTTTTCGGTGATAACCTTTATGCTCTCGACTACGCCTGGGACGACCACATGCTCTATGCCGCTATAGAGGTCTTCCGTATTCTCGCGCACGACCACCAAATCAAGCTCGGGGTAGCGCGAAGGGACGTTCGGCAGCGCCCTGACGGGGCGCAGGTTGGCATAAAGGTCTAGCGCTTTCCTGAGTCCAACGTTGACGGAGGTGAAGCCCTTGCCCACGGGCGTCGTAATCGGCCCTTTAAGCGCGACCTTGTTGCGTTTGATTGATTCGAGCAGGTCTGCGGGCAGCGTATCACCGAACTTTTCCAGCGCCTGCGCGCCCGCGTAATGCGTCTCCCATTCGACCTGCGCGCCCGATGCCTCCACAATCTGCACGACCGCCGCAGAGACTTCCGGCCCGATGCCGTCGCCCGGGATGAGTGTGATAGTATGTTTTGTCATAAGCAATAAGCCGGCCCTTACTTAGCAGACAGCAATCAATTTAAGGCTGACGGCTGACTGCTAATTGCTATTTAGGATTTGTGGCATCATACCAACAACCGGCCAGCAATGCTAAACGTGGAAGAGCAGAAATTCGTGGAGACTGCGGACGCGGTTATTGTCGGCGGCGGCGTAGTGGGCCTTGCGCTGGCGCGCAGCCTCGCGCGCAGCTCTTTCGGACGCATAGTGCTGGTTGAGCGCGGAGGGCTGGGCGCGGAAGCCTCGCACGCGGCCGGAGGGATGCTCGCCGCGCAGGCCGAATGCGACCGCGCAGACCCTTTTCTTGAGCTTGCGTGCGCGGGCCGCGACCTCTATCCGGCGCTGAGCGAGAGCCTGCTGGAAGAAACCGGCATCAATATAGAGCTTGAGCGCACCGGCACGCTCTATCTTTCGTTCACGGAAGAGGACGAGCGCGAGACAGCGCATCGCTACAACTGGCAATCCGGCTCCGGGCTACAAGTCGAGCGATTGACGGGCGACGAAGCGCGCTCGATTGAGCCGTGCGTGTCGAGTGAAGTCGAAAGTGCGCTGCGCTTTCCTCTGGACTGGCAGGTCGAGAACCGCAGGCTGGTGGCTGCTCTGGCCAGTTCTGCCGCGAGACTCGGCGTGCATCTTTTGACGGGCACGAATGTCGAATCGCTTCTGGTTGAGCACGGGCGCGTAGCTGGAGTCGAGACTGCTCGCGGCAGAATACTGGCCCCGGTCGTAGTGGTAGCGGGCGGCGCTTGGGCATCTTCACTGATGACCGAAGCCGAGAGCGCGCCAGCGATTCGCGTAGAGCCGGTGCGGGGCCAGATGCTCTGCTTCGATGCTCGCCCGCCACTGGCGCGTCACGTCATCTACAGCCCGCGCGGCTACCTTGTGCCACGCATGGACGGACGGCTGCTCGCGGGCTCGACTACGGAGCGCGCAGGCTTCGACAAGCGCGTGACTGCCGCAGGCGCGCACACCATTCTGACAAACGCGCTGGAGATTGCGCCCGCTCTAGCCCGCCTTCCGCTCGTTGACGCGTGGTCGGGCCTGCGGCCTAAGATAGTGGACGACCTGCCTGTGCTGGGCGCATCCGCACAGACGCGCGGGCTCTTCTACGCCGTGGGCCATTATCGAAACGGCATACTGCTCGCGCCCATCACGGCTGAGCTAGTCACGGAAGAGATTATGACGGGCGTCGCTCCGCCTCTGATGAAGCCGTTCACGCTCGAACGCTTTCATCAGGCTGGAGTGCGCTGAGCGTCATGGGAAACTGTTTATGAAACCTATCCTCTCCAGACTGTTGGCGCTCTCGCTTTGTGCGTGCGTCCTCTGGCCTCTCTCTGCCGGGGCGCAGTCAGGACGCGTACAGCAGGAAAAAGCAGACGCTTCATCTTCAACCCAGACCGACACGCGCACGGCTTCCGCGCTCTACGAGGAGACTGAAAAGTACGTGCGCGAGAAGTTCGAGCAGTTCAACCGGGAGCGCGTGCCCTTCAGCCAGGAGCGGGCGAATAAGGTCTATGCGGAGCAGCGCGAGATGGCTGCGCGTTATGCTCGTCTTCTGGCGGCGCGCAGGGAGCTTGCGGGCGATGACCTCTTTTACTTAGGGATGCTCTATAGACTGGCCGACGACAATGAAGAAGCGCTCTCCGCGCTCAAGCGTTATCTTGGAGCGAAGCCTGCCAGCCCCGGCGAGCACGCACAGACGGCGCGAGTGGAGCTTGTAGCCGCCGCTTCGGAATTGTCCATGCTGGACGAAGCGGAACGTGCGCGCGCGGATTACCTGAAGAGCCAGCCGCAGCAGCCGGGGGCGCGACTGCTCATGGCCTCAGTCTTGGCCGCCGCCTATCGTCAGGCCAAAAAGTTCGACCCGGCTCTTGAGCGCGGGCGCGAGGCATTCGACCTGCTCAAATCGCTTCCGGCCCCGAAGCCGGAGGAAAGACAGGCGCGCATAGAAGCCATCAGGAGTCTGGCGGGCCTGCTGGTTCAGCTCTATCAGGTCAAGAATAAGCCCGACGAGGCCAAAGCTGTCGTAGAGGATTTGCGCTCCATGAGCTACGACTTTCCGTCGCCCGCGCTCTTCAGACAATACGAGCGGCTGCTGACCGCGCTTGGAATCGAGGCCAGTGAGTTGAAGCCGGACAAGAGCGGCGGCTCAACCACGCGCCCACTGCCCCCGGAGATTGTCGTCACACAGTGGATAGACCAGAAGCCTGTGAAGCTGGCGGAGCTTCGCGGGCAGGTGGTGCTGCTGGATTTCTGGGCGCACTGGTGCGGCCCCTGCATCAGCACCTTCCCGACGCTTCGCGCGTGGCATGAAAAGTATAAAGGCAAGGGGCTGGTGATTCTCGGCGTGACGAATTTTACAGGCGAGGCTGAAGGAGAGGAAGTGACGCCCGAAGAGGAGCTTGAATACCTGCGCCGCTTCAAGAAGAGGTTCAAGCTGCCCTACGGCTTTGCCGTCTCAGACAACGACGAGAACGACCTCAACTACGGCATCGCCTCCATCCCCACAACCTTTCTCCTTGACCGTCGCGGTTACGTGCGATTCATCTCGCTCGGCGCGGGCAAAGAGGAGGAGCAGGAGATAGAAGCGATGATAAAACGGCTGCTGGAAGAGAAGTGAGAAGCTAGTTTTCAGTTTTCAGCAAGAAGACAAACTTTCTTTTTACTGAAAACTGTATTTAAGAATGAATGGAGAAATCTTTCCTGTGAGACGCGCGTCATCTTTCTTGGCTGTTGTGCTGTTGGCTGCTTTTGCCGCGCAGGCCGGGGCGCAGGACGGGCGCAGCCAGCTTGCGGCCCAACAGGTAAAGCCCGCGCCGACCGCCGCCATGCTCTACGAAGAGGCCGCCAACTATTCGTCTAAGAAGTTTCAGGAGTTCGCCGAGAAGAAGATTCCGTTCAACTCCAAGCTGCTTGAGCAGACACTCAAGGAGCAGCGTGAGTTGTCTGCCAGAAATGGCGCGAAGCTGGCCGTGCGCGCCGAAGCTTCGGGCGACGACCTCTTTTATCTGGGGATGCTCTACAACCTCGCGGAGAACAGCGAGGGCGCAATTGACGCGCTCAAGCGTTACCTGAACGCAAAGCCTTCGGACGCGAAACGCGCACAGGGCGCGCGCTACGTGCTGGCGCAGCTTGCCGCCAAGACGAAGCTCTTCGATGAGGCCGAGAAGACAATCGCTGACTACATGAAGAACGAGCCACAGTTGGCCAGCGAGCGTTTCCGCATGGAAGACGCGCTTGCGCGCTCGTTGTTGAAAGAGAAGCAGGCCGAGCGCGCATTGTCGCACGCCGACGAGGCTTTCAAAGCTGCCCGGCTGGTGAAGCCCGCCTCTCAGAACCCTCCGAACGTTGATTACACTCTCTACACTTCCGGCAGGACGCTGGTTGACGTTCTGCTTGAGCTGAAGCGGACGGAGCGCGCAGCATCCGTGCTTGAAGAACTGCGCGGGATTGCGCTCGGCATTCCCAGCAACCGGCTCTATCTGGACGTGACGGAGCGGCTGGCCACCGTGCTGATTGATTCCGAGCGCAAGACGGAAGCGCTGCGAATGCTGGAAGAGTCCGTCAAGTACGTGACTGCCAACGTGAAAGACCAGAAAGAGCAGAGCGGGCTTCTCACAGCGCTTCGGCTCAAGATAAAGCAGGCGCAGCTTCGCGGCGAGATAGCGCCGGAAATTCTTGTCTCGCGCTGGATAGACCAGAAGCCTGTGAAGCTGGCGGAGCTTCGCGGGCAGGTGGTGCTGCTGGATTTCTGGGCCACATGGTGCGGCCCGTGCCTAGCGGCCTTTCCCTACCTGAAGGACTGGCACGAGAAATACGGGTCGCGCGGGCTTGTCATCATAGGCTTGACTCGCTACTACGGCTCCGGCGAAGGCCGCGACATGCTGCCGCCCGAAGAGTTCGCCTTTCTTGAGAGGTTCAAGAAAGAGCACGCGCTGCCCTACCCGGTCGCCGTAGCGGAAGACGGCGAGAACCTCTCGACCTACGCGGTCACGGCCATTCCCACAGCCGTCCTGATAGACCGCACGGGCAAAGTGCGATTGGTCACAACCGGCACGGGCTCCGGCACAGAGGCCCAGCTAGCCGCCACCATCGAAAAGCTTCTGGAAGAAACGGGAGAAGCCGTCAGAAAGTGATTTACCGGCGCATTGCTCCGGTGAAAAAATGAGCCGGTCAAGCAATCTCTTTCGCTTCTGCCTTTCGCGGCAGTCCTCTGCTATACTTGTTGCCTCGCGGCTTCCGACTTCCGCCGGGAGGGGAGCGACACAACGATTCCGCACCGTTGAGGCATCAGAGAGAATCATCTGGAAGGCTTATGGAAGGCTCTAATCTTACTATCACAATAGCGTTTCTGGCTGGGCTGGCATCATTTCTTTCGCCCTGCGTGCTGCCGCTCGTGCCAGGCTACATCTCCTTGATTTCGGGCGTCAGCATAGACCGCCTGAAGAGCGACGACGGCTCGCGCTCTTCCGCGCGCCGCGCAGTCATTCTCAACTCGCTCGCCTTTAACGTCGGCCTTTCGATGATATTCATCTCTCTGGGCGCGTTTGCGGGTTATCTGGGCGCATCCATTCTCAACAACATCTGGCTACGCGTCATTGGCGGCGTCGTCATCATAGGCTTCGGTCTACAGTTGATAGGGTTGCTGAAGATTGCGGCGCTCTATAAAGACACTCGCTTCTTCTCGCAGCAGAAGCCGCGCGGCATCTTCGGCTCGTTCACGCTGGGGCTGGCCTTCGCAGCCGGATGGACGCCCTGCATCGGCCCAATCCTTGGCGGCATCATAGGGCTTGCCGCGACGAGCGGCGGCTTGCGAAGCGGGCTTATTCTCTCTTCATTCTACGCGATGGGCCTTGCTGTTCCCTTCCTGCTGACGGGCCTCGGCATCAATCAATTTCTGGGCTTCTATTCAAAGTTCCGCAGGCACCTTCATAAAGTCGAAGTCGTCTCGGGCTCTATACTCATCATCATAGGTCTGGTAGTGGCCTTCGGGCTCACGACCAAGCTCAACAGCTCTACGATTGCGCGCCTCGTCCCGAACCTTGAGGCAATGGTTGCCAATTGGGGTAAAGACCGTGGCAAAGCAGAGGTTCCGCCTCCGCCGCCTCCGCCGGTTGATGCCAAGGCTATGTTTGCGCCGGAGATTGAGTTGAAGACCGTGGACGGGCGGTCGTTCCGCCTGAGCGAATTGAAGGGCCGCGTGGTCGTGCTGAACTTCTGGGCCACATGGTGCATCCCCTGCCGCGAAGAGATTCCCGAATTGAACGCCATGCAGCGCGAGCTTGGGCCGAAGGGCTTAACCATCATTGGCCCCTCTTGGGACGACAGCGCCGAAGGGATACGCGAGTTTCAGGGCGACATCAAGCAGGAATACACCGTGCTCATAGGCGGCGAGTCCGTGCAAGGAAAATTCGGCGGCATCCCCAGCCTCCCGACCACTTTCATCATTGACCGTCAGGGCCGCATACGCCAGAAGATTATAGGCGCGCGCGACCGCGAAGGCTTCGAGAAAGAGATAAAGCCTCTGCTTGAGGGAGGAACCGAGACGGCACAAAAATAGTTATTTGAGGATGGATGTCAGCCGAAATCTGTTGCTGACATTCAACCTCTGACCTCTGCTTTTCAGGAGTACCTATCATGAAAAAACTTTTCTCGCTTCTTCTGGCGCTCTTCTTTATGCTGGCGCTCGCGCCGCAGCCTCTCCTTCGCGCGCAGGAGAATCACGAGTACGCGCCCATCGAAGAGAAGACCATCAACTACAAGGACTGGACTTATAAGAGCCTGAAGGATGACAAGTCTGTGAACCTGCGCGAGTGGGCCACGGGCAAGAAGCTCGTGCTTGTAGTCTACTTTGCGCCGTGGTGCCCGAACTGGCGTTACGAAGCGCCCGTCGTCGCTCGCCTCTACGACAAGTACAAATCGCAGGGGCTCGAGGTCGTCGGCATAAGCGAGTACGGCTCGCGCGACGAGGTGAAGAACTTCTTCGGAGAGAAGGGAGCGCCCTACCTAGTAGTCTTTGAATCGGAAGCGCGTGACGCGCGTGACAAGACATCTCATTACACCTATCGGCAGGCTTCGGGTGACAAGCGCCGTTGGGGCTCGCCCTACAACGTCTTTCTTGAGCCTGTGAGGATGGCGAAGTCCGGCGACGTGCTGGCCGAAAAAGCATGGGTTTCGGGCGGCGAGCTGGTGGAAGAGGAAGCGGACAAGTTCATACGCTCGCACCTGCTAGGCGCGCTCACGCTCAAAGCCGTCACGCCCTGCCAGTAGAAGATTAAAGCTCAAGGTTTCAAATTCCCAGACCCGTGTCAGAAGGCTCTCTGTCTTTGACCCGGGTCTGGGAATTTTCGACTTACACAGGCTTGGAACTTCTTATGCCGTGGGTTATTCTCTCCGACTGAGATGAAACTTCGCATCCTTTATCACGGCCATTGCTTTGACGGCGTAGCTTCGGCTGCCGTCTTCACACGCTTCTATCTGTCGCGCATAAATTCCAAAGCCGAAGTCGGATACACGCCCCTGCTGCATCGTCCCGGCCAGCTTTTCGATGACACGATGTTCGACGGCGACGAAAACGCCATCGTTGATTTCAAGTACTCTCGCTCGAATCGCCTGACGTGGTGGTTCGACCATCACCAGTCGGCATTTCTCACGCCCGAAGACGAAGCTCACTTTCAAAGGGATGAGTCGGGGCAAAAGTTTCTGGACGCTACGCGCAAGTCCTGCACTGAGTTCATAGCCGACGTTGCTCGCACGCGCTTTCAGTTTGAGGCCAACGGCCTTGAGCCATTGATACATTGGGCGCACGTAATTGACGGCGCGCTCTACGAATCGGCGGCGCAGTGCGTGGAGCTTCGCGCGCCCGCGCTTCAACTGATGCAGGTCATAGAGAGCGACCCTGACGACCAGTTTATAGAAGAGATTATCAAGGACTTGACCGCGCGCTCCCTTGACGAAGTGGCGACGAGCAGGGAGGTGCAGCGCCGCTTTCAACCCATACTTGAGCAGCATCTCAAGACGCTGGAATTGATTCGCGGCAAAGCCAGCTACTCGCGCGGCGTAGTCCGGTTCGATTTGACGGAAGAGCAGGTAGAGGGCTTCAACAAGTTCATCCCTTATTATCTTTATCCGCAGACGACCTATTCCGTGGCGCTCACGCGCGGAGCATACCGCACGAAAATCTCCGTCGGCTCTAATCCGTGGAGCCCGCGCCCGCGCCTGCACAACATAGCAACAATCTGCGAGCGCTACGGCGGCGGCGGCCATTCGGTCGTCGGCGCAGTCTCCTTCGGCCCGGAAGAAATTGAGAGAGGACGCGCGGCCATGCAGGAGATTGTTGAAGAGCTATCATTTCAGGATGCGGAATAAATTGACAGACCGGCGAAAGATAAGCTGAAAGGCGTGACCGGTAAGCTCAAAGGGCTGTTTGCTAATAGCAAACAGCCCTTTGAGCTTCTCAGTACTCGCAGCTTTAAGCCGCCGCAGCTTTTGACTTCTCCATCAGCCCTTCAATCTCACTCACTTCTTTCGGCGCTTTGCCGGTCAGGACGCGGTGGCCCTGCTCCGTCACCAGCACGTCGTCTTCTATGCGGACGCCTATGCCCGCGTATTGTTCGGGGATGTCTTTGGTGTCGGCGGCAATGTAGATGCCCGGCTCAATCGTAATCACCATGCCGGGCTCAAGCGGGCGCGACTGGCCGTCTATTTGATAACGTCCAACGTCGTGTACGTCCAGCCCTAGGAAATGGCCCAGCCTGTGCATGTAGAACTGCTTGTACTTCTCTTCTTCTATCAGCTTGGCGGTTTCGCCTTCGAGTAGTCCGAGCCGCGCCATGCCTGCGGTCAGAATTTCAACCGAGCGCTCGTGAAGCTCATCCATTGTCACGCCGGGCCGTATCATCTCTATGCAGGCGTTCTGCGCCTCCAGCACCAGCTCGTAGATTTCACGCTGCGCTTTTGTGAAGCGACCGTTGACGGGAAAGGTGCGCGTGATGTCGGAAGCGTAGCCCTGATATTCCGCGCCCGCGTCAATCAGCAGCAGGTCGCCGTCTCGCAGCTCTTCGTCGTTGTTTATGTAGTGCAGGATGGTTGCGTTCGCGCCGCCGCCGACGATAGAGGTGTAAGCGGGGCCGCTCGCTCCGCTCTTGCGAAAGTGATATTCAATCAGCGCTTCTATCTCGTACTCGTTAAGTCCGGGCCGCGCTTCCCGCATGGCTAGTTGATGCGCTTCGGCGGCGATGTCTGCGGCGCGCTGCATAAGCTCTATCTCTTCTTCAGTCTTGATGAGCCGCATCTCGTGCAGGATTGTGCCGGTGTCTACGATTGACTGAGGCGGCACGGCCCGTCGCCATCCCATGGCGCGCATGCGAGCGATGCGGTTAATGATTGTCTGGTCAAGCTCAGGATTGCCGTCGCCTATGCGATAGTAAAGAGTCTGTGCGCCGTTAAGAATCTCGGTCAGCTTCTCTTTGAACTCATCTATGGGGAAGGCTTCGTCCGCGCCGAATCTTTCTCGCGCGCCCTCGACCCCGGCACGCCGCCCGTCCCAAATCTCTCGCTCCGGGTCGCGCGGCCGCACAAAGAGCGTGTACTTTTGCTCGCGCCCCGGCGCGAGGACTGCGATTGATTCCGGCTCGTCAAAGCCCGTCAGGTAGAGCAGGTCTGAGCTTTGCCTGTAGCGGTACTGCGTGTCGTTCGAGCGCGTGGCTTCCAGAGAGCTTGGGATGATGGCTACGGAATTCTCGGCCATGCGCTTCATGAATTCCGCTAACTGGGGTCTTTGCATGAAATAGTCTCCTAGACTGCAACGAAGTTTTCGGCCCTTTATGGCGAGAGACTATTTTAACCGAATAGGGGCTGGCCGTGGAAATCCGCCTGTTGAAAGAGCGTTCGAAGCTTCACCTGCGGCCATCGAATAAGCGATAATCAGGGGCCGCTAAAGATGGAAAGGCGAAACTCTATGAGCGTCCGTACACTTGAGATTAAAGAGACAAAAGGGGCGCAAGCCGAGGTCGTGTCGTATGACCCGGCTACCAACGAAGCTCTGGGAAGCGTGCCGCTCATGAGCGCGGAGGATGTCCTGCGCGCGATAGAGGCAGCGCGCGTAGCGCAAAAGCGTTGGGCCGCGCTTTCATTCAGAGAGCGCGGGCGCGTCATCCTTAAAGCTCGCGCGCTGGTGCTGGAAGAGTTGGAAGAGCTTGCGAATCTCATACACAGGGAATCGGGCAAGCCTGCGGCTGAAGCAATCTCCATGGAGCTTGTGCCGACGCTTGACCTGATGCAGTTCTTCGCCCGCCGCACGGCGCGGCTTCTTAAGCCCGAGCGAGTCGGCCTCGGCCAGTACAATCTGATGGGCCGCTCGTCCAAGATTATCTACAAGCCGCTTGGCGTAGTCGGCATCATAAGCCCATGGAACTTTCCGTGGGCCATTCCGCTTGGCGAGGTCGTGATGGCGCTCATGGCCGGAAACGCCGTCGTGCTCAAGCCCAGCGAGTTGACGCCTCTCATAGGATTAAAGATAGGCGAAGTCTTTAGTCGCGCTCGCTTGCCCGAAGGATTGCTTCAGGTCGTGACGGGCGACGGCACGACGGGCGCTGCGCTGGTGGACGCGGGCGTGGACAAGATAATGTTTACGGGGAGCGTGGCCACGGGCAAGCGCGTTGCCGAGATGGCCGCCCGCCGTCTCATGCCCGTAGTGCTTGAGCTTGGCGGCAAAGACCCCATGATTGTGCTCAACGACGCGGACGTTGAGCGTGCGGCGCACGCGGCCGTCTGGGGAGCCTTCGCCAACTCCGGTCAGGCTTGCGCGTCCGTAGAGCGCTGCTACGTCCAATCTCGTATAGCTCCCAAATTCATAGACCGCGTCGTAGAGCTGACGCACGCGCTCAGGCAGGGAGCCGACGCGGACGAAGCGCCCGACATAGGCTCCATGTCGAGCGAGAGGCAGTTGGAGATTGTGGACGAGCACGTGCGCGCTGCGCTCTCAAGCGGCGCTAAAGCCCTGACGGGCGGCAGGCGCAAGGCGGGAGCGAGCGGCGCGTTCTATGAACCGACGGTGCTGGTCGAGGTAGACCAACAGATGCGGGTGATGCGCGAAGAGACTTTCGGGCCTGTGCTTCCCATAATGACTTTCGAGTCGGAGGCGGAAGCGGTCGGGCTTGCGAATGATTCGGTCTTCGGCCTGACGGCGAGCGTCTGGACGAAGAACATAGGGCACGGCCGCCGCATGGCAGAGCAGATTCAGGCCGGGACAGTGATGGTCAACGAAGTTCTATACACGCACGGCATAGCGCAGACCCCTTGGGGCGGCGTGAAAGAGAGCGGGCTGGGGCGCACTCACGGACGCCTCGGTTTGCTTGAGCTTGTGCAGCCTCAGCACGTTCACGTCAATCGCCTGACGGTGCTTCGTGACTTCTGGTGGTTCAATTACACGCCGCGCGCGGCCCATCTTTTCAGAGGCTTTGCGCGCCGCTTCGCCACGGGGAATCCTTTGCAAACCTCTCTCCTGCTGCCGTCAATGATTCGCCGCTACTTTGAGCGACGACCATAATCGGAAAGGATTTAGGAAACCGGTCATGAAAAGAGCTTACTTCGTAATCCCCGCGCTAATTCTGTTTTCACTTGCGCTCGGCGTGAGCGAGGCCCGCGCCTGCGAGCCGTGTACAAAAGAGGCTTCGCTGAAGTTTGAAGAGACTGCGCGCCGCGCAGACTTAATCATCATCGGGCAGAGAGATGATTTCAAGCCGGGTGAATTGACTAACGGCACATTCGGCCCTGAGAACATACGCGTACAGGTTCGCCGCGTCTTCAAGGGCGAAGAGGGGCGCGACGAGATTACCGTTAAAAGCTGGTCAGGGATGTGCCCCTACGGCATCATCCTCAACAACAACCTGCCGCACGTCATCTTCCTTAAAAAGTCCGGCGACACTTACAGAGCGGTGGACATGTGCAGCGTGAAGGATTATCTAATCAAAGACGAGATGGTAGAGTTCGGGAAACAGAAGATGACGATTGAAGATTTCCGTATGAAGCTTGAGAAGGTGCGTTGAGATATATGATTGGCGGAGGCGAGAGCAGAGGGTGTTAGGACGTTGGATGCACGCGCGCGAGCGTTACTATTCTCAGCGCGACCGTAACCGCATTGTGCGCCCCTTCGAGTGGGGGGCGGAGTTCATACGCGAGCACGTTAATGGAGACGACCCGCGCCGCATCTTCACCGAGCACGCCGAAGAGGTCTTGAGCCGCAGCCATGAGTTTTACGCTCTGCCCGACGTTAAAGACTTTCAGCTTGACGAAGGCGTTCTGACGTGGACGAGCGCCGTCACGACGCCCACGCCCGTCAACAACAGGGCGCTCGCTCGATTCTTCCCGGCAGATGACAAAACGAATCGCCGCCGCGCCGTCCTAGTGGTGCCGCAATGGAACGCTCAGCCCGAAAGCCACATAGAGCTTTGTCGCGTGCTCAACCGGCTGGGCATCTCCGCTCTGCGGCTGACGATGCCGTATCACGAAGAGCGCAGGCCCGCAGAGCTTGAGCGCGCAGACTATCTTGTAAGCTCGAACGTGGGCCGCACGATTCAATCCGTGAGGCAGGCCGTGCTTGACGCCAGAGCCGCCGCGCACTGGCTGCTAGAGCATCAGGGCTTTGAGCGCGTAGGAGTCATAGGCACAAGCATTGGCTCCTGCACAGCCTTCCTCACCTTCGCGCACGAAGAGAGAATCAAGGTGGGCGTCTTCAATCACGTCTCGGGCTATTTCGCTGACGTGGTGTGGCGGGGCATCTCCACGCTACACGTGCGCGACGGTCTTCAAGACGACGTGACGCTGGAAGAGCTTCGCCGCTACTGGCTTCCAATCAGCCCGCTTCCCTTCATCCCGCTACTGCTCAAACAAAGCCCGCGACCCATGCGATTCATAGCCGCGCGCTACGACCTGACCTTCCCCGTAGACCTCTCGCGAGAGGTCATACAGGAGGCACGACGCCACGGCGTTGAGGTAGATGTCGCGTGGCTCCCCTGCGGCCACTACACTAGCGGCGAAAAGCCGTGGGTTTATCTGGACGGCTGGAAGATTGCCACCTTTTTCCGCAAGCACCTGTAAAGCATAAGCCAGTATCACCTGCGGTGGCGGGCAGGTATTAGCCGGACAAGCGACCTGCGCGGTTTAAGCAGGCGGTGCTGACCTCACTTGATTGAGTCCAGAAACATTGCTTCCACTCGCGCGGCTATCTCTCTGGCTCTTTCAAGCAAATCGTCTGCGCGGGAGCGATGCTCCTGTGTGAACTCTTCGTCCTCTATGCCTGCGGTGTTAATAAGCACGTTGTAGCGAGCGGAGGTGACGGCGGCGAGGGCCAGTTGTGCGCCCGTGGCCGCGTCCGAGAGCGCGTTAGGGTTGCCGATTTCCGCCAAGGTCTCAAGCAGCTCAAGCACCTGCACGGAGACGTGAGCGACTTCCAGAGGCACAGTGGCCGCGCCCTTCAGCGCCGCTTCAATCTCGCTCGCGCGAGCGAGTCTTTCATCCTCCGTCGTTTGCGGAAGGCTTCGCGCTTCCATGACGGCGGCGAAGCTCTCCGCGTCGTCGTGCGCCGCGACTTCTAGCCGCGCCCGGAGCGGCTTCAAATCAGCGAGCGCGTCCAGCACCTCGCGTTCGACATCGCTATACTTTTCTCTTCCGGCGGTGAGATTGCCAATCATCTCTCCGAGCGCTGCTCCAAGCGCTGCGGCCTGTGCTGCGGCAGCGCCTCCGCCCGGCGCGGGGGAGCCTTCAGCCACATCTTCCGCGAACTCGCTCGCGCTCTTCTCCTCGCCCTTGGCCCGTATGGCGGCCTCTATCCGATTCTCAAGCACCACGCCATGCGCGAAGTTCTCTATCTGAAGAAAGTATTCGGCGGCGCGGTCTAGAGCGGCCTGCGGGATGAGGCCGACAATCTCGCTTCCCGCCAGTTGCACGCCGTAGCGAGCGGCCTCGCGCCTGACGGCTTCGAAAGCATGATGAAGCTGCGTCTTCTCGTAATCCACCAGGTTCATGGAAACCTGCACAATGCCGCGCGTCGAAAGCTCAAAGCCGAGCGCCTTCAGGTAGCGCAGGCCGCCGTCACGCCCTCTCACGGCCTTTGCCACGCGGCGCGCAATCGAGAGGTCATCCGTCTGCAAGTTTATGTTGTAGGCAATGAGGAAGGGACGCGCGCCGACAACCGTCGCGCCTGCCGTAGCATGTATGCGGCGAGCGCCCGCATCCGGGAAACGGGCGGCTATCTTTTCAATCTCTTCGCGCAGAAGCTCGAAGCCGCCGCGCCGCACGTCCTCAAGATTAACCCGCTCCGGCCGCAGGGCCGCGCGCTCGTAAAAGTAGACGGGGATGTTAAGCTCGCCAGCGATTCTCTCCCCGGCCTCGTGCGCCAGCCTCACGCAGTCCTCCATAGTCACGCCGCGCACAGGCACAAAGGGAAGTACGTCCGTCGCGCCGAGGCGGGGATGCTCGCCCGCGTGACGAGTCAGGTCAATCAGCTCAGACGCCAGCCGCACGACGCGCACCGCGGCCTCCACCACCACATCTTCCTCAGCAACGAAGGTGATGACGGAGCGGTTATGGTCGCTGTCCATGTGCATGTCCAGAACGACCGCGCCCTCTACGGATTCTATGGCCTGCGCCAGCCGCTCAATAGTCTCGGGGTTTCGACCCTCGCTGAAATTCGGCACGCATTCGACGATTCGTTCCACTCTGAAAAAGCCTCCGCTTTAGAGAAGCGCAAAATCAATCCGTCACGGAAGAGATTTACACGCCTTCATCAGTCCGGCACAAGCTAAAAGTTTCTACGCGCGCCGGAACAATCTCAACTCGCGCGGTGTCTAACTGGATTGTAACCGCGAGGTTCAAAGGACGGAAAGCTGGCCCCGCTTCAAAACTCTTCCGACATAGAAAGAGAGGCTTGTATGTTTCTCGTCAGCATTTCCGTAATACAATTCGTTCTTCTCTTATCAGTTGCACAGGGGAGCGAATCGCCCGCAGACAATTTTCAAGAGCTTGGCTCTCTTTTTCTGTGGGGCATAATCGGCGCAATCTGCGTGGCGGTTCTGGTCGTTCTTATCTGGCTAAAGATTCAGAGCCGCAGGGCAACCACGTCGGATTACGTATCAATCAATCCTTCAAGGCATGAGAAGCAGGGGTAAGTCGGCGGCGGTGAAACCAACTAAATCAAGGTTTCGTCCTGTGCGGGCTGGCCGGGCTTGTGAAGTGTAAAGACGGTGCCGCCTTTGGCTCGCTTTCTCCACGAGACTTTCGCCTCTATGAGGCTGGCGCGCGCGAGTATGTTCGAGAGCCCGCGACCGCTTCGTTTACGCTTATTCTCTTTCGGGTCGAAGTCCCGCCCGTCGTCTTCCAGCTCAAGCAGAAAATCGTTCTCTTCACCGATTTTCACTTCGAGCCGCACGCTCTTCGCTCCCGAATGGCGGCAGATGTTGTTGATTGCCTCCTGCGCTATGCGGTAAATCTGCATGCGCTCGCCGGGCGCGAGCTTAATCTGCTCTTCCAAATCTTCAGGACAACGAACCTCGTACTCGAAGCGGCATTCGGCGGGCGCGTGCGCCACGGAGTTCGACAGAGCCCATTCGAGCGCGGCCGACAGCCCCACGTTCTCAAGCGCCGACGGGCTCAGGTCTTCGCAGATGCGTCGTATCTCTGTGGAGATGGCCTCTATCTCCGAGCGGAAGGTGGAAGGGTCTAGACGCGGGTGGCCGTTCTCTGCCTCCTTCGCGGGCAGTTGGTCTGTTAGCAGAATCAGGTTCCGCAAGTCAGCCAGAGTCTGGTCGTGCAGGTCGCGCGCTATGCGGCGGCGCTCGCGCTCCGCCTGATTCGCCACCTGAAGGCGCGCGTCCGCAAGGTTGCGGTTTGCTTCCAGAAGAGCGCGGCTCGTGCGCGCCATACGGCGGTTCTGAAAGTATCCCCACGACAGCGCTATAAGAGCGAGCATCAACAGTACGGCGAGCGCCGCCGTCGTCCAAGGGAACGGCGCGCCCGCGACCGAGAACTCGAAACGCAGAGGCTCCGAAGGAATCAAATCCGCGTTGTAGGCCCGCGCCTCCACGCGATAGCGTCCGGGCTTGAGCCCCTCCATCATAAGCTGCGCGTCGCGCGAGAGCTTCTGTTTGACGAGACGGCCCGCCTCGTCAAAGAGCATGAAGCCGTATTGAAACTGCTCTGGGAAAGTGCGGCTGCCTATGGCCTGCACGTCCAGCACAAGGCTGTTCTGCGGGTATTCAAGTCTTAAGCCTTCGCGCAGTTCTTCCGGCTGATGCACTCTACGGCTGATGATGCGCGTGGGCGCGAGCGCGGGAGCAACCTGTCCCGGCTCGTAGCGGGCCAGCCCGCGACTCGTCCCCACCAGCAGCCCGCGCGTCCCGTACTTCCAGCTTGAGACTAGAAGCGCGAAAGCGTTCTGTGAAGGCAGGCCCTGCTCCACGTCCTGCCTTGAGACTACGGCACCGAAGCTGTCCGTGATGAGAGCCTTCAGGAGTCCTCCACCTGAAGTCGCGCACCAGACGGCGCTCGTTTCATTGAAAGCGGGCACGACCCTTCGCACGTCCAGCCCCGAGACGATGTTGACCAGCTTCCCTTCCCTTAGCGCGTAAAGGCCCTTCGCAGAAGCTATCCAGAAGAAATCGTTCCCGGCCCTACGAATGTCCCAGACGGCAGCGCTCTTCAAGGCTTCGAGCCCCGGCATGGGTGTGACCGTCTGCCCGTCATAGCGCAGCACGTCGCCGCCCGCAGTGCCTATCCAAAGCCACGCATCGCCGTCCGCATAGAGGCTCACGACTTCACGCGTAGCCTGCGCGGAGGACGAGGTGGGCCAGAGGAGCGTGCGCCGCTTCTCGTCCACTCGCTCAACGCCGCGCCCGAAGCTCGCTGCGTAGCTTCGCCCACGGAACTTCACCACAGAGCGCACGCTATCAACAGAGCTTCCTTCTATGCTCTCGCCTTCGACCGCGAAAAACGGCGTGTCCGCCGCTATCTCTGCGGCCTTCGTGTCGCTCGCAAAGAGCCCAACGGAGGTGCCGACCAGCAGCCGCCCGTCGGCGCTCTCGTCAATCGTGTAGACCGCCTGACGCGAGAGTTGACTGACAGGCGTCCAGCCGCTCCCCGCCGCGTCCGCTATGAAGAGGCCGCGATTCGTGCCCGCGAGCAGCCGCCCGTCAGAAGCCTGATAGAGGTGGCGCACGAAGTTGCTCGCGCGCTCTTCGCTGATTGTCTCTATGCGAAGGGCGCTCCTGTCATAGCGGCAGACGCCTTTGTCCGTGCCGAACCAGACGACGCCTTCGCGGTCAACGAAGATGGCATAAATAGTGTTGGAGCGCAGGCCGCCCGAAGTGTTCTCGAAAGTGAACCGCTCACGACCGGCCGAATTGCCGGGCTGATAGTGATAGACGCCCTGCCCGCCGGTTCCCGTCCAGACGCCGCCTGAGCCGTCGGGCGCAAGCGCCGTCACTGTCCCGAACGGCTCGCCTACCCGCGCGGGGTGCAGCCCGTCTCGTGCCTGATAAAGACCGCTCTCCGCAGGCTTGGCACGCGCGCCCATCCAGAGAGTCCCTTGAGCGTCTCTTTCAAGCGCCTCTACGAAGTATGCTCGCGGGCGGCTCTCGACTCCGCGCGCTCCGTCGGCATTAATCGTCAGAAGGCCGCGCGTGTGCGTGCCAGCTAAAATCTCTTCGTTGAAGCTGGCTAGGCTGGTAAGCTCCAGCGTCCCGCGACGGGTTTCATCAGCCGACTGTAGCGGCTCGTTCGGCATAGTCTTGACCGCGAGCGAGCCGTCGCTTCCCGTGCGGCAATCGAAGACTAAGCCTTCACTGGTAGCCAGCACGGTGCGGCCCGGCTGCGGGTTGATAATCGCCGTGACGGTCTTGCCTTCAGTCTCTTTGATGAGGCGAAGGCTCGCGCCCGTGAAAACGGCAGCGCCCTCTTCCGTTCCCACCCAGAGCGTGCCTGCGGAATCCACGCGAAGCGCCAGCACGCGCGCTTCCTTCAAGCCCTCGGCCACTATGGCCTGCGTGCGGCGTCCGTCGTATCGCGCAAGCCCCGCGTCCGTGCCGAACCACATAACGCCGTCCGGCGTCTGCGCAATCGCACGCACACGGTCGGATGGCAAACCATGAAAGAGCGTCACAGCGCCCCATTGATGAAGGTTGTTGGGCGTGAAGCCCGGCGCGTCCTCGCCAGCCTTCTGTGCCGACGAGCTATTGAGCGAAAGGCTTAAGAGAAGGGCGCAGGCCGCTAGTGGAATCAAACGATAGAGACACCACGAAGCCAGTTGAGACGGCACGAAATGAGCTTTCCCTTCGTGCCGTCTCAACTGGCTTCGTGAGCTGTGCTTTCCGTCTTCTCTTTCCGTATCGGCCTTCCTTCGGTTACTTCAACGCTTTCCGCCGCCGCCTCGTCCCGTCTCTTCGTAGAGGTACTTCTTGCGGTCGCGCTCAATCCAGCCTTCCAGCTCCCCTGCGGCCTTCTCAAGCTCGTCGCTGTTCAAGAGGCCGCGCCTCAGGGCTTCGAAGAAGGCGCGCGTGCGCGTGTTGTAGGCAAGCTTTTCGTAAGCCTCGTGCGGCGTGCCTTCGGGCGTGAAAGCGAAGAGCTTTTCGTAGAGCGTCGCAAGACGGCTCTCTACGCCGCGCAAAGAGAGGCTGCACTTTCGCGCTATGGCCCAGTTGGATAATCCGAGCGCCAGGTAATAGAGCGCCTCCGCCTCGAACTCTGTTAAGAGAGGCCGCTTGAAGGAGTCCTTAAACGCGGGGTCAATCATGTCGGCTCCGTCTTCCAGCACGGCTGCGACAAAGCGCAGAAAACGGGATTCGGGATTGTTCTTGTGTATGAAGCCGTAGGCGGGCGGCGGCTCCACCGAGCGTATGATTTTTCTAATCTCGTTGATGTAAATCTCGTGCGGGAACTGCGTCCAGAAGATTATGCGCGCCGCCGGGTACTCGCGCCAGATGGCACGCGCCGCCTTCACGCCCGACAATTGAGGCATCTGTATGTCCAGCACGCAGAGCGACGGCCTGTGCTTCAAAGCAAGCTCGACCGTCTTCTCGCCGTCACCGGCTTCAATCACGGGCGCGTGTCCGGAGAACTCACGCTCAAGAACCTCTCTCAGGTAATGACGCTGCGCCACGTTGTCTTCGGCAATCAGAATTGACATAAAAGCTTCAGGGGCAAATCCTTCAAATGGGTGTCGAAACCGGGACGAATCCTATCACTAATCCTTGCGGTCTAACATCTATTATCTCGGGCCGTCAATCAATGTGGATAGCCACAGGCGGCGCGGGCGGCAGGCTCGCCGCTCCTCTGTATGGCTGGCACGCCCGCCTGCTGTTGGCTCCGTCCTAAACTTCTCCAAAGCCCTTCTACGATAATCAAAGTGAAGCAAGAGAAGATTCCCTGCGAATTATAGTGCAAAGCCCCTTGAGAGCGAGGCAGGCCAAATTTTTAGAAGACGGGAGACCGAAACCGATGAAAATCGTATTGAGAAAAACAGTTCGTAGAATGGTGATGCTCCTTGTTGCTTTCTCTACTTTCATAGTGGGCTTTCTGGCCTTCTATTTTTACGCGGAGGCGGCCAGCTTCCTCTTCAAACCAAAACAATCCACTCCTGAAACGACACCAACACTCACGACCCGGATGGCCGCCCCCTCTATTTTGTCCCCCTCATTCGCTTCTACTACGCCGGAATATGAGGCAACGGACTCCGAACAGCCAGCCTGCCAGAACTGCATACAGGATGACATCTGCGGCCTGTGCGAGCCTCTGACGGGCGAGTACGAGAACTATAATTATAGCTTCGCGCTGACTATTCCCGCCGACCTTGTGGCCATGAAGGCTCCTGAGCCCGCATACGATTACGGCTTCATAGCCAGATTGTCTTCCGATTCGCAGGCGACGATTGAGGTCGAAGGCATCTACAATGAAGAAGCATGGGACTCTCTGAACCAAGCCGTCAACACGCACATAGAATATCTTAAAGCGAGCGCGAAGGACGTAGTTGTGTTCAAGCGCAACCCCGCACGTCTAGGCAAGCGCCCGGCCATGCGCTACGTCGTTCAGTACACAAACATCTCCACGGGCCTCCCCATGATAGAGGACAAGACCATCGCGATTAGAAAGGATGGGGAGGAGAAAATATACTGGATAGTTTACGCCGTCAGCCTACGGACGCCCGCGTGGCGCTATGAAAGAAACATCGCCGCGCTCGAAAAAGTCCTCAAGGCATGGAAAGAGACTGAGACTCATGACTGCTGAAGTTTTTTTCGCGGGGAGTCGTGTCCCGCCCACGCGGGCTATTTAACTGGCGTCAGAGCGTTGTACTTTTTCAAAATCTCAAGCGTGCGGTCTAGCGGCAGAGCCTCCACGCGATGGCCGTTGATGCCCGTCATGCTCGTGGCGCGAAAGAGCGAGTTGTAGATGGCCTCTTCCGTCGCTTCGACCACGGCCAGAAAGAGGGGCGACGTGGCTTCGTTTCCAAGAAGCTGCACCTGTCGGCGCTCTTCCATTGCACGTACGCGGTTCTGCGTGCTGAAGGCTATGACGTAATCGCCGCTCCCGTTCGTTGAAGGCGAGCCTGTACGGGCAAGGCCCAGCATGGCGCGGGCCGCGAGCCGCCGCAGATTTCTGTAATCGAGCGGAGCGTCCGTCGCCACAACTATGATGATGGAGCCGTCGGCGCGGTCTGACTGTAGTTGAGGCTCAGAAGTTCGGCCCGCGCGCCTTTGCGGCTCAAGCTTGTCCTTCAGGTAATAGTTGCCAAGCTCCCGGCCCACCGGAGCACCGTTGATTGTGAGCACGCCGCCGAAGTTCGTCTGAACCAGCACGCCCACCGTGTAGCCGCCCAGAGTTTGCGGTAAAGCTCTAGAAGCCGTCCCGATTCCGCCCTTGAAGCCGAAGGCCACAGTGCCCGTACCTGCGCCCACGGAGCCTTCTTCGACCTCTCCGTCTCTGGCCGCTCGCAGCGCCGCGAAGACCTCTTCGCGCCCGACGTGACGCCCGCGTATGTCATTTAAGAATCCGTCGTTCGTCTCGGCCACGACCGCGTTGATGGAGCGCACCTCCTCGTTGCCGGGAAGCGAGAGCATCCATTCTATAAGCGAGTCGGCCACGCGCGGGACGTTCAGCGTGTTGGTCAAAAGGATGGGCGTCTCAATCTCTCCAAGCTCGTTGACCTGAGTTGAGCCCATGAGCTTTCCGAAGCCGTTGCCAACGAAGATGGCCGCCGGAACCTTCTCCTGAAACAGATTGCCTTCGTGAGGGAGAATGGCCGTCACGCCCGTTCGCACGTTCGCGCCGCGTATCAGAGTCGAGTGGCCTACGCGCACGCCCTTTACGTCCGTGATGGCATTGAGCCTGCCGGTCGGAAGAACTCCTATCGTCAGGCCCACGTCGCGCGCACGCGGTCTGGGTTTCTCGCCCGTGTTGCTCATGGTCTGATTCACAAGCGCCAGAAGGGGAAGAAAGAGAAGCGCCATTCTGAAAATCATCATCGCCCGGTTCCACCTTCTTAAGCTCGGAGAAGCAGGATAGAAAATCTTTCCTCCGCCTTTACGTCTCCTCTATCCAACATTCTTTCATGTAATGCTACAATTTGAAATATCAGATTGAGACAGCCGACTTATGCCGGACAGGATACAGGAGAGATTCATCACGGAGCGAAAGGGAGCTTGGCAGCGCCTTGAGGGTTTGCTGTCGCTGCTGGACAGTTCTTCCCTGCGCAGGCTTCATCGTGAAGAGGTGCGCGAGCTTGGCCGCATCTATCGCCGCACGGCCTCGGATTTGGCCATAGCGCGGGCGGAATCGCGCGACCCGCGCCTCATCAACTACCTGAACAGTCTGGTGATTCGCGCGCACGGGCGCATCTACCGGGCGGACGCGCAAGCGCCGCGTAGGCTTCGCAACTTCTTCGCGCGAGATTTTCCGCGCACCTTTCGCAAGACATGGCGCTACACCGCCACCAGCTTCATAGTCTTCATGGCCTTCGCGCTGATAGGCTTTCTGGGCACGTGGCAGGACGTGGAGTTCTCTGAGCTTGCGGGCATCTCTCCCGTCTGGCGCGAGGTGAACATAGAGACGCGCAATCATTGGTGGGAGAGCCTGAACGAAGGCAATCAGATTGGCTCAAGCGCTATCCTGACCAACAACATCGGCGTCACCTTTCTGGCCTTCGCTTACGGCGCTCTCTTCGGCGTAGGCACGCTCTACATCATGGCAATCAACGGCGCGAGCATAGGCGCCGTGCTGGCTCTCACCTACCGCGCGGGCTTCGGCGACGCGCTCGTCACCTTCATGGTCGGGCACGGCGTAATAGAGCTGTCGTGTATCTTCATAGCCGGAGGTGCGGGCATGATGCTCGGCCTAGCCATACTTGTGCCCGGCGACCTTTCCCGCGCCGACGCGCTGAAGTCGCGCGGGCTGGAAGCCGTGCGACTCATAGCGGGATGCGCACCGCTCCTGTTCATAGCCGGACTCATAGAAGGCTTCATCTCGCCCGCTCCCGCCAACCCCGCTATTAAGTTCGCCATAGGCATCATCACAGGCATAGCCCTTTGGTCTTACCTTCTGCTGATGGGACGGGAAGAAGAGACTGCGAAGAGCAAGTAACACTCGCGCGCGCACCTTTATCAAACCGCCATGTTGAAGATTTTCAAGAAGCTGAATCAGAGAAAGCCTGCTTCTGAGGAAGCTCCCGTAGAGAGCCAGCCGACCGCGCATCAGGCTGACTTCGTAGACGTGCGGCAGCTCATAAAAAATTTAAGTGTAGAAGAGCTTAACGAATCTGCTGAAGAATATTTCGCGCAGCTAGAAAGCTGGGAGCATCATCTGGCTAAGCCCTTCGCGGACGTAATAGAGACGCCTGAGCTGCTTGTCTCCTTCGCGCACCTGCTTCAGGGACTCATCCTCTCGCCCGGCATGAGCGTGCTGGATTTCGGCGCGGGCTCCTGCTGGTCGTCGCATCTACTGACGCAGTTGGGATGCGAAGTCACGGCGCTGGACGTGTCGGAGACGGCGCTTAAAATCGGCAGGGAGCTATACCGACGCCGTCCCGTCTTCGGCAATCAGCCGGAGCCGAGATTCTTGCGCTTCGACGGCCACAGCTTCGACCTGCCGGACGAGAGCATGGATAGAGTCCTTTGCATGGATGCCTTTCATCACGTAGCCAACACCGGACAGGTCTTAAAAGAGATGGCGCGCGTGCTGAAAGAGGGCGGCATCGCTGCCTTTTCGGAACCCGGCCCGAATCACTCTCGCACGCCGCAGGCGCAATACGAGATGCGTATGAACCGGGTAATAGAGAACGACATAGACGTGCGAGAGATATGGAAGATGGCCAGCGCCGCAGGTTTTACGGACATGAAGCTCTCAATCTTCAGCCCGAAGATTTTCCTGCTGAGCCCGGACGAGTTTGACGAGTTCATGAACGAGGACGGCACGGGCGCACGATACGCTTCGGAGACGCGCGCCTTCATGCAGCATCACAGAATCTTCTTCCTGCATAAAGGCGAAGCACAAGCCTTGGACAGCCGACAGCGCTCAGGCTTATCGGCAGAAATCAGCGTCATACTTAACTCCCGTCAGACAAAAGAGGGAGAGCCGCTTGTGGCTCAGGTGACTGTGAAGAATGTCGGAACCAGCATCTGGCTTCCAACCTCAAGCCCGAAGGGGCCTGTTCATCTGGGCACTCACCTGCTCAGCGCGGACGGCTTCTTAATCAATCGTGATTATTCCCGCCATCATCTGACACCCGGAGAGGGTCGCCCCGTTCAGCCGGGCGAATCCGTGAGCTTAGAGGCGCGTGTGCCTGCGCCGCCCAAAGGAAAATATATGCTGGAATTCGATTTGGTCAGCGAGTACGTCTGCTGGTTCGAGAACAACGGCTCGGCGGTTGTGAGGATGGAAATAGAGGTCGCCTGATTCTCTTATAAGAGCCCGTGTTCTTTGACTCGGATGTAGGTTTCAAGGAGCGAGGGCGCGAGCGTCGCGGAGGTAACGTCCAAGGCCAGCCCGCCCTGCGATTCCACGAGCCTGAGCGCCGCTTCGCGCTGGTGCAGAATCTCTTCCGCGACAGATTGTGTGAAAAGTTCCGGGATGCTGGCTGGCTCGTCCTGCACGGCTGCGCGCAGGTCACGGTCACTGATGGTGACGACGAGCGGCAGGTGTCGCGGGCGCAGCAGCTTCAGCGAGGTGAGAAGCTCGCGCGAGCCCTCTTCGTCAACAAGGTCTGTGAGGACTACCACGAGCGCGCGGCGTTTGCAGTTGATGGCTATGAATTCGAAGGCGCGTGCATAAGACGGCTCTATCATCTCAGGCTCAACGGCGTGTAGAGCTTCGAGCGCCGCGTCCATATGCTCGCGCCCCCGCTTGGGCGGCAGGTAGCTCTTGATGCGGCGACCGAATACCAGTAGGCCGGAGTTGTCTCCGCCGCGCTGGGCCGCGCTCATCAGAGCCAGCGCCGCGTGAACAGCCGAGTCAAGCTTCGTCTCCTGCTCAATCCGCGCCGTCATAAGGCGGCCCGCGTCGAGCGCAATCACAATGGTCTGGTCTCGCTCTATCTGGTACTGCCGCGTGGTCAGCTTGCCGCGCCGAGCCGTGGCCGTCCATGAAACGTGCCGCAACTCGTCGCCGCGCACGTAATCCCTCAAAGATTCGAACTCCCTGCCTTCGCCGCGCCACGAGGTCTTGCGGTGCGCCGCGACCAGAGAACGCGCGCCAAGGGCTTTAAGCTCGGCCTCTCGCGCCCGCCTTATGTTCGGATAGACCTTTATGCTCTCGGCTTCGCCAAGAGAGGTTTGCACCCACGCGAGCCCCAGCCGTGAGAGATAGCGCACGGCGGTCTGGCCGAACTCGAAGCGGCCTCTCTTCGGAGGTTGCAGGTTGTATATGAGTGTGGCGGAGCCTTGCGCCTCTACGCGCACGCGCGCCTGTCGCTGGCCGCTCAAGTTCATCTGAGGCGGGAACTCGTCCTTTATCTGAAGGCTCAACGCGCGCGTGCTCTGATTCAGCAGATGCACGCGCACCTCCGTTTCGGCCCCGACCGCGAAGCGGCTGCCGAACTCTCGCCGGATAGTAAAGCCCGCAGGCAGACGGCTCAGCCGCGCATCCACAAGCACCGCTACCAGCAGCGCCATGTCATAAATGAGCGTCGCCCACCTGAGCGCGGGCCGCCCCCACGAAAGCGAAAGCGGAACCAGCCCCGCGAAGAGCAGTATGTAAAAGAGTCTTGTGAAAACAAAACGCATGATTCAAAGGAATTGATTCACCGGCTCATTGTTTCATTGAATCAACGAATCAATTCTTTCCGTTCCGGTTAGCCTATCGAGAACTCCTTGTCGTTGATGGCCTGACCGAAGGTGAACTTCGTGAACTTCATAGCCCATTCGAGCGACATGACGTTCGCGGGGCTTTCTATCACGAGCGACAACCTGTAATCGTGCGGCAGCGTGAGCTTGCCCTCCTGCCTGAAGTCTCCGAACTCTTCGACCATCTTATAGCGCGTCTCCGTGGAAGTGCTAGCGGAGTTGTTCGGGCCCGAGCCCATCTGGCCAGCGATTGTCTTGCGGTACTCGGTGCGAACGTGCTGAAAAGTTTCCGCGTCGAAGAAGAGGCTAATCTTTATGTCGCCGCCCTTGCGCGGGGTGTAACGAAGCTCGTGCAACTGTCTGCCTTCCGTCTTCTTCAACCCGCCGTACTCAAGCTTGGCCTGCTTCTCCGTCGTGTGAAGAAGCGGCCATGCAGTGGAGAGCGTCCCGCCCAGCAAGCCCTGCCTGATGATTGTGTCATAGCCCAGAAGGAAGTTTATGAGCGGCGTGCGTGTGCCGGGTCGAATCTCAGCGCCCGTCACGCGCTCGCCGTTGAAGCCAATCCGCTCATACGGATATTCCGAGCTGTTGAAAAGCAGGCTCATCAGATTCTTGTCGCCGTTCGACGCAAAGAGAGACGAGCCCGTAGCCTTGCTTGTGCCACGGGCGCGAAACGTGGCCTCGACAGTCCCTATGGCAATCATGGTCTTGAGAGCGGCGCGTGCGTCTTCAGCGCCGATTGATGACAGATGCTTCAAGACCAACTCTTCCGGCTTCATCTTATCCGCAGCCGCAGGCCGCAATGTCGGAGAGAGCGTAAGGGCGAACAGCAAAGCAACTGAGAGAAGCGTGCGAGTCTGTTTCTTCATGACTAAGGCTCTTCACTTGAGATTGAAGTTATGGGATTCGGGAACGGGGAGAGAACTGGCCCAAAACCTCTTTCGGGCGGCCTCAGTATGCACATGACAAACAGCAGTTTCAAGCAATAAATACGGGCCAACGAAGCCTCGTTTCTTTATCCATTATCTCGGTACTTCAGCGCCCTGAAGGATGTCTGTGATGACCGCGTCTGTGGTAGCTCCGTCAAGCTCCGCTTCCGCTCTCAAGCTCAGTCTGTGACGAAGAACGGGACGCGCTATGTCGCGCACGTCATCGGGAGTTGAGAACTCTCGCCCGCGTATCGCCGCGAGAGCTTTGGAGCAGAGCAGGAGCGCTACGGCGGCGCGCGGGCTTGCTCCGTACAAGACCGACGGATGCGAGCGCGTGCGGCGCACTATGTCAACTACGTATCGGCGCACGCCCTCTTCCATGCGCGCGCTTCTGACCTCGAAGCGGCAGCGCATGATTGCGTCCGCTTCGCTCAAAGGCTGTATGTCCACCTGCTCAAGACGGCGCGCGTTAAAGCCCGAATCCCAGCGCGAAATGATTTCCTGCTCTGCCTGCTCGCTGGGATAGTCCAGCAGGATTTTCAGCAGGAAGCGGTCTAGCTGCGCCTCCGGCAGAGGGTACGTGCCTTCGTACTCTATGGGATTCTCTGTGGCGAGCACAGTGAAGACGGGCGAGAGAGGATGCGGGTCGCCGTCAATAGTCACCTGTCGCTCTTCCATAGCTTCCAGAAGCGCGGCCTGCGTCTTTGGAGGCGTGCGGTTAATCTCGTCCGCCAGCAGAATGTCCGTGAAGACCGGCCCGCGCCTCAGCGTGAAATCCGAAGTCGAGACGTTGAAGACGTTCGTGCCCGTGATGTCTGAAGGCATAAGGTCAGGCGTGAACTGTATGCGATTGAACTGCGCGCCAATGATGCGCGCCAGCGTCTTGACCGTCAGCGTCTTGGCCGTGCCCGGCACGCCTTCTATCAGCGCGTGCCCTTCAGCCAGTAGAGCAATCAGAATCTGCTCTATGACTTCGTCCTGCCCTACGACGACCTTTCTTAGCTCCGTGCGTATGTGCTCAGTAGTTGAGGAGACATATTCCAGTGGCATTGAAAGTTTCCATCTTCGTTTCAGTGAAGTGCTGGGAAAGCATCAAGATATTACGTTAGACAAGGCAAAAGTAGAAAGGCAAATTTCATCTTGCCTGTTTTTGTTCGCGCGAGCGCATGCGTAGGCCGAGCGCTCGCTCAACGTCCCTGAGCCTTGAGACAAGATTGAGGGCGCGGCGCGCTCGTAGGGGCTCGCCCGCCATGGCGTCTTCGCACTCGCGCATAAGGGCTTCAAGCTCCTGCGCGTTCAGAGACGAGCGCGCGGCCACGCGCTCTGCAATCAATGCTCGCGGGGCGTTGCTGTCGAGCCCCGCGTATCTGGCCAGGACTCTGCGCGTGCGCGCGTATATGTTCTCTATCGCCAAATCATACGCGCGCGAGCGCTGCTGCAACTCCGCCATGGAAGCCACGAACTCTAATTTCGAGCGGCGGTCAACAAAGGGGAGCGGAAGAGGCCGCGCGAAGCGGCTCCCGCTCGTGAAGAGGGCGGCTAGCACTATCAGGCAGAGCTGGCCGAGCATGGCCAGAACCGGCGTGCCCGCGAAGTAAGAGATAATCTGATTGTGCGTGGCGTAGCGGCCGTGATGATATTCGTCAAAGGCTATGAGGTCGTTTGCGCCTGCTATCACGTTGACGGCCAGCCGCAGGTTGTCCGCGCGATTGATGCCGCCGTTGGCTATGATGAAAGGGTCGCTCAGGACGATTATGCTACCGGTTCCGTACTTGTAATCGGCCAGCAGAACGGCGCGAGAGTCCGACAGGTGAACTACAGGAGCGGGAGAGGCTTGAGCGGCAGATGGGGGAGCGCTCGTCTGCGGCGCCGCTGGCGGCGGCGGCTCAGGAACATCTTGAAGGGAGACAGCGCGGCGGCTCTTCTTTCCGCTTAAATCGTAATCGTCATCTTCCGTCGCATCTTCGCTAGTCTGGCCGGGGCCGTAGCCCTGTCCGACGTCCGTGAAGATTTTGATATTGGAGGCGAAGCGAGAAGCCAGAACCGAATCCACGCCGAAGGTCAGAGGCGTGGGCTGTGTGGCGCGAGCAAGCGGCACTCCGGCGGTCATCTCGTCAACGTTGGAAGAGCGCGCGTCCCGCGTAGGATAATTAATAAGCTCAAGCGTCACGCGCCACCTGCCGGAAGAGGGCAGAAGCCTCTGGTCTGGTGAGCGGTCAACGACTACGAGACGGCCTCCGCCCGCGACCCACAGTAAGAGGTTCTTAATCTCTTCCTCCTCGAACTGAATACGCGTGGGGCCTGTGACGACGAATGTTCCGGGCCTGGCGGCTCCGGCTGAGAGCAGCTTTTCCGGACTGTCGCGCCACCGCACGACCCTGTGACCGGACTCTTGCAGGTAATCGAAGAGCGCACGCGTGCCCGTCGCACGCGCGTTGTAGGTGGAGCGATCCGGCGAGTACTCCGTGTCCGGCGTCTCTTCAATCTCCACGTAGCTCGCGGCATTGATGCCGATGAGCACCAGTATGACGAGAGTGACCGTAACGATGATGACTAAGTACTGACGCATAAGTACAGTGATGAGTGACGAGTAACGAGTGACAAGTTAAGACAAGCTCTTCTCCCGGCCCGTCACTTGTCACCTGTCACCGCTTTATTGTAGTGCGAGCGGAAATCCTGCCAGTCGGTTTCGGTCGCTGGCGTCAAGCCGTACCAGTGATTCTCGAAGCTTCGTGTCATAGGCTTCATCTCTTCGTAGAGAGTTCTGTTCGGCTCTACGGCGCGCAGGTAGTCCCGGTTGGTCTTGTGCTGTTCAAGGCGCACCAGCTTGCGGTCATGAAGCTCGCACAGGAGCGCTATGTAGCCTTTGCGAATCGCCGCGCGCAGGTCGCCCGCCCGCGCAAGCTTCTCGGCTTCGTCCAGCAGGTCTGCGGAGCTTTCATCTCCCGCCAGTTGTTCGCCTAAAACTACGCGAGCGCCGCGCTCCCTCGGCTTGCGCTTTCTCATCTCGCGCCCAAGAAATCGCGGCAGGAATCTCCACGCGATGTAGACGATGACGGCCAGCGAAAAGAGAATGACTATGACCTGCGCCGTGTTGTTGACCGCAGGGATATCTCTTTGCGGCTGCTCCCTCTCTTCGCTTTGCCCGAAGAGGTTTCTGAGCCAATCCCGTATGCGCTTTATGAAACGTGTGAGCGCGTTGCCTTCGGCAGCCTGACGATTGTATTCTTCGCGCCGCAGGATGGCTGCCAGCCGCGCCTTCTCTTCCTCTTTATCAATCGTCTTGCCCGACGGTGAGCGCTCCATCTCGGACAGCCGCTCGTCTATAGCCTGAAGCCGCTCGGCTATGCGCGCCATCGCTTCCACGCGGTTATTGTCGCCCACCGGCAGCAACTCGTAATTATCGAGCGCTTCGCCAAGCCAACTATTGTCCACGCGCAGCAAGCCGCCCTGCCACTCAATCGTCTCCGTTGCGGGAAGAAGCTGTCGCACGTCCCTGACCACGGTGGTATCGGCCGCAGCAGCCGCGCCGTGAAGCGAAGTGCCGATTGAGCCTACGGCGACAAGGGCGCGGCGCACGCGCTCGTGATAATCGGAGAGCGAGACGGCAAGGCCCGCGTCGGCGCACACCAGCACCAGAAACAGCAGGCAGCACGCCCTGCCGAAGGTGAGCAGAGAGGGGCGAAGAGCCCCGGTTGATAAAGCCCGTGCAGAGTGCCGCGCTCTTTCCATGTTACGCGGCATGTCTTGAGTAGATGCGCCGTTCACTTTTCTTTATCTCAGGCCGAGCGTGGAGCCCGGCGACCATGTGCCTGTGGGGTCTTGGCTTTGCGGCATGGAAGCTTCGTCCGAAACGAGCGCGGGCGAATAAGGCGCTGCGCGGCCCCCGGCCAGTCGCGGCATCTCTCCGAGCCTGCGCGCAGCCATCAGCTCCACGTCATAGCCCTCGTTACGCACGCGCTCGTCCACGTAAAGGAGCGAAAGGCCCACCAGCCAGACGGGCGTCAGCAGGATAGAGCTTGTTTGCAGGAGCACGCTGTAGCCTATGGCGTACCATGCGGGCCACTGCTCGGAGTTCAACAGGTTGATGCCGTTCAGGTAGCCGTACCATCCGAGCGGGAGGAGAAGAATCATCAGCGTCGAATAGGTCGCAAAGGTTGTAAAAATCGTCATCGCCGCTAGCCTGCGCACGTTGCCCGAGGCCAACTGCGTGCTGCGGCTGATGGAGTCGAAGACGCCCTTGCCTTCAACCATCATGGCCTGCGGCACATAAGCGAAGCGCCCCGCCAGGAAGAAGAAGACCCAGAGCGCGCAGGCTATAGCCAGAAGCGCTCCAAGCACCCCGACTATGATGGCCAGCCACCCGGCCACCTGCGCGAAGGCGAACGTAGCCAGAATAGCGAAGAGTAAGACTATGTACATGACTACGAAGGCCAGCATGGAGAAGACGAAGATGAGCAGGCCAACGAGCAGCGTTGCGCCGACGAGCGCACCGAAGCGCGCGCGCACGTTGCGATAAGTCGTGCGGACGCTCACAGGCTCTCCGGACAAAAGATGCGCCACAAGGTTGCGCGTAGCGCCGCCCAGGACTACGCCGCTAAAAAGCAGGCCGGTCAGCCAGAGCGCGAATCCCACGCAGGCCAGCAGCACGTAGAGGGCGAGCGCCGTATCATTGGCTGTCACGAGCGCCTCACGCCAGCCGACTGTCAACAGCACATAGCCTATGGAGGAGACAAGCACGGGCGGCGCTGCAATCCTCACCAGCGTCATGAAGTGACGGCGGTACAGACGCACGGAGCGGTCAATCAGGTCGCCCGCGCCTAGCGGAACCAGCGATAGTTGATTGTCTGCGGAGTTCGTCATAAGAGCTGCGAAGCCTTGCGCGAAACAATGATACACAAATTTACCACAAAGGCCGTCCTGATGAGACAGAGCTTTTGTTGTCGGGCTATGTGACAGTGAAGACGAAAGTGCGGGAAAGGGGCGGGCGCAAAAAAAATTTGGGCTTTCGGGAATCCCCGAAAGCCCAACCGTCGTTAGACGCAAGGTAATAAATTAGAGACTGACTAGAACTCGTAGCGGATAGCGAACTGCATTTCGCGCGCGTTGTTGGAAGTCGCGGTTATCTGCCCGAATGTAGTCGAGTTGATGTTGGTCGCAGGCAGGCCGAAGTTGGTGTGGTTGAATGCATTGTACATCTCCCAGCGCAACTGGAGCCTGTGGTTCTCCGACCACGGCATCTTGAAGTTCTTCAGCACGGCAAGGTCAACGTTCCAGAAAGCGGGGCCGCGAAGGTTGTTGCGGTTTCCGATTTCCCCGCCGCGCGGATTGCGCACGGCGCCCGCGAGCGGGCTCGAAGCGTTAAAGACCGACGCCGGGTTATTGAAGAACTGAATCTGTCCGCCGGCAGTGTCCTGGACACGGCCTTCAAGGTCAGCCGGGTTGACTCCGGTGACAACGGCCGGGCTGTTGAAAACGAAGCCGACCGGGAACGAGTTGGTGGTCAGGTTGTAGGGCAGGCCACTGCGAGCAGTGACGATACCTGTAACCGTGAATCCACCGATGATGGCGTCTAACAGTCCGCCTGAATCCGAGCCGAACATGCGGCCTCTGCCGAACGGAAGCTCATAAATGAAGTTCGCGTTGAAGAGGTGACGAATGTCGAAGTCAGAGTTTCCACGGCAGACGCGCAGGTCGCGAATGTCGCAAACCAGACCGCCGAAGACCGTGTTGGCAATCGCTGACTGGTTGTCTATGGAGTGCGACCACGTGTAGTTCAGGTCGAACTGGAGTCCCTGAGCGAAACGACGGCGAACGCTAACGAGCATGCCGTTGTAGCTCGAAGAACCGAGGTTCGTGATATAGGCGTTGGTCGAGAACTGTCCGCTCAACCCTACGTTCGGGAGAAGCAGCGCATTTCCGTACAGCGCCTGAACCGTGTCGGCAAGGTCACCGATGGAGACCAAGCTTCCGAAGTTGGCCGCGATAAAGCGCGTGCAGGTGGTTCCCACCAGCGCCTGGCAGTTCGCGCCGTAGTTGGCGAGAGCCGCAGCATTCACCTGATTCTCGAAGAACGGTATGGAAGCAACCGCGTTCGGAGCTACGCCAGCCAGAAGCTGCGCCTGAAGCGCGTTGAAGCCGGCAGTCAGGCCCTGGCCAGAGGCGTTATCTCTGAAGTCCAGAATCTGGCCCGCATCGGCCTGCGAGAAGAGCTGGCGTCCCTGACGGCCGACGTAAGAAACGTCAATCAGGAAGTTGCCGGGCAGCTCGCGCTGGAAGCCGAAGCTGTACTGTATGGAGTACGGCGTCTTGAACTGCTGGTCTATAGCGTAGTTGGTTTCGCCGGACTCGTTACCGGTCGGATAGCCACCGGTCACAAAAGGCGTGAGCGGGCGGGTGATGACCGGAGCAACGTTCTGGAACGGCAGCACGTTGATGCCTGTGAAACGCGGGTCGTTGAGAAGCGCGGTCACGGGGCTCGTAGCGCCGAGCTGTTTTGTCACAGTGTTGTCGAACAGGTACGAGACCTGATCCTGAATGAAGGTGACAGCGCCGGCGATACGGTCATACTGAACGTTGCCGCCGAAGCGAACCACCGTCTTGCGGTCGCCGAAGATGCTGCCAAGGAGTCCGTCCTTGAAGGAAGGGTTCCATGCGACAGCGAACCTGGGAGCAAAGTTGTTCAAGTCCGGCTCATAGAAAGCGCGGGCGTTGTTACCCTTGCCGCACAGGTCATAGCGAAGGAACGGCTCAGCCGTTTCGCCAGCCACGCCTTTGGCGGCGTTGCTAAATCTGATGGCAGTCAACTGACGGAAATCTATGTCGTTACAGGCCTGGAAGCCGTTCTTTTCGTACGGCGGGCTGTAGTACTGATAACGCACGCCATAGGTAAGCGTCAGGTCACTACGCATTCTCCAGTTGTCCTGGAAGTATGTTTCGTACTCGTTGTAACGGAAGTCGCGGGTCTTGCCGGTTCCCGGAGGTTGCGGCGTGCCGTTGACGTCGTAAACGAAGTTGGTCTGAATCTGGGCAAAGCGTCCGAGCAGCATGGCGAACGCGGCGTCGAAGTTGGCCGCGCGCGTCGCGCCCGTGCCGATATTGCCGGGACGCAAGCTGGCGTTGAGGCCGGCATTGAGACCGCCAAGGCCGACGCTGACGAAGTTCAAGTCGTTGACCAAACCCGATACCTGCTTGATAGGCTTGAACTGTCCGCCGAACGAGAGCGTGTGCGTGCCTCTTGTCCACGTCACGTCGTCACGAATCGTAGGCGTGGTGACGAAGCGATCCTGCTCGTCAATGCCCGCGAAAGGAGCCGAGAGGCCAGCGCCGAACGTATATTCATTCGGGAAGCTGGGCTGGAACGGAGACTCGAACAACAGTCCTGAGCGCGACGCACCGACAATCGCCTGATTGACGACCGACGGGGTGATGGCCCATGTGTGGCCGACGACCCAGGAGTAATCGCGAACGCCGATGGTGCCGCTCTCCGGGTCACCGGGGAACTGCGCCGCGACGGTGTTGACCGTGTCCGTCTGTAAGCGTCGGGCGATGTTGAAGCGTCCGAACAGCTTCTGGCGGTCGGTCGCGTTCCAGTCAATGCGCGTGACGAAGGTGTTGTCTTTTCTGGTCGAAGGCGCATTGAAACGGAAGCCGCCCGTGTTGACGCCGTTACCGGCAGTCAGGTCGTTGGGCAGCGGATAACGCGCGTTGATGAACTGAAGCAGAGCCTGGTTCACGCCGACGCCTCTCGGGTCGAGAGCCGCCACCTGAGCAGGCGTCAGGAAGCTGATGCACTGCGGCAGCGTGTTCTGACGAGCGTTGGTCGGGCAGCCAGCAGTGTTGTTCAGGTATGCCAGACTGCCATTACGGAAGTTCTGAAGGGGAACGATACGCAGGTAAGAGACTTCCTGTATGTCGCGTCGTCCTTCATAATCCTGAAAGAAGAAGAGCTTGTCTCTCATGATCGGCCCGCCGAGGCTGCCACCGAACTGATTACGAATCAGCTTCGGACGCGGAACTATTTCCGCACCGGCAGCATTACGACCGAGCCTGTTGTTGAAGAAGTTGTTGGCTGCCGTGGCCGAGGTGCGGTTGTACTCGCGTACGTTACCGCTAAAGTCGTTGGTACCGGACTTGGTAACCAACTCAACCTGACCGCCGGAGCTACGACCTTCAGCCGCGTTCGGGTTGGTCGAAACGGCGCGAAACTCCTGAATGGAGTCAATCGGAGCGTTACCGACCGTAGAAGCGAACTGTCCCGTCGTCTGGTCGTTGGCGTCAATACCGTCAACGGTAATGTTGCCTTGGTCAGCGCGGGAGCCGGTTACTGAACCGACGCGGGTGGCGGTTCCTGTTCCGACGTTGTTTCCAACCACGCCCGGCTGCAAGCCTATGAGCGCTGCCGGCGAGTTGCGAATCTGAATCGGAAGCTCGCGTAGACGACGCTCGTCAATCACGTTACCTATAGAGGCGTCCGTGGTGTTCAAGGTCGTCTCGCCGCCAGAGGTGACGGTCACCGAAGCTCCCACTTCACCGGCGGTTAAAGTCTGGTTCTGGGTCTCTGTAATACCCACACCGAGTATGACGTCCGTGACATTCAAAGTCTGGAAGCCAGCCATGGTAAAGGTGAGCGTATAGCCACGTCCAGGCGGAACCTGGGTGAACAGATATACTCCCTGATCATTAGTCGTCGCAGTGCGTTCCTGTCCGGTCTTGGTATCGGTAAGCTTGACAGACACACCGGGTACAACTGCACCCGTAGGGTCTGACACAACTCCCGTCACGGCGGACGTGGACGATGTTGTCTGTCCCAGCGCTAGAGCCGGAAACATTAGCAACAGCAACGAGATGACCAGTAAAGGAAATGCTTTATTCATTCTTTTCTCTCTCCTGGTGCTGGTGGGGGCCACCTGTCTAGTGACTGTGGCCTGCGCTATCACCGCCTCCTCGAACCGGCAAGGCGGTAACTTTCTTAATCTTTTCAAATGGGCTCCTCACTTGGAGAAGTGTCAGTCCGCCGCGTGAACCCATCTATCATTCAGTTCTGAAAGTGGCATTCGGGGGTGTTGCTTTGCCGACTCCATTGAAAGCTATGGCAAGAACGCCCGCCACATCACGTAATAGTCTCAATTTCCACGGAGAGGCCGGGATATTGGCTTATACAAGCGTCAATTACTTGGGACGCAACGGAGTAGACGTCCATGAAGCAAGCAATATCCATTCCACTTATACAAAATTCTGTAAACTAATCATTTTATTAGTATAAAAAGCAAAATCTGGCCGTCTATCTACAAGATTTCGGATTTGCCTCCAGATTCGTGGAGCATCTCCAAGCCGCCTTATGGGCGGGCGCTCAGCCGCCTGCGGCAGCTTCTCCCGGCCAGCCTCTTTCACTCGAAACTGTTCTTGCACGCGCACGCCAGATGAATTTCAGGCGCACGTCATCAACTACTTTTTTTTAAAGACGCGATGTTGCATAATGGCCGCACACCTTCACTGGAGAATTGATTTATGAAAGCAGCGATTAAGAGGTTGGCTTTCCCTGCGCTGAAGAGGGACGCACGAGTCTTTGAGCTTGCTAACGGCAGAGCGGTGCGAAGCGCCTGCCTGCTGTCGGCTCTCGCTCTGCTCTTCACTCTGCTGAGCGCTACGCAGGCCAGAGCACAGGATATCGGCAGCTACAGTATCTGGGGAGATGTAAAGATAGACGACAGCAAGGCTGATACTACTGGCCCATCAACCCTCACTATCATCCTGTATGACCAGCGCGGTGTGGTCGCGGGGCGTCAGGTAGTGCCGAGTCGCGGGCGCTATCGCTTTAACAACCTGCCGCTTGGTGAGTATGAGCTGGTCGTAGAGACAGACATGGGCGAGATAACGCGCGTGCGTATTGCAGTCTTCGGCGCAACTGGAACAGACTTTCGTCAGGACTTCGAGTTCGAGTGGAAGTCAAAGGTGACAGAGCCTAAGTCCATCACTGGAATCATCTCGGCGGCGGACGTTTACGAACGCTCTTCTGCCAACAAGTCACTTTTCCAGAAAGCGCAGCAGGCGGCCGAGAAGAAGAAGTACGCGGAGGCCGCCACCTATCTTCGTCGAATAATCGAAAACGACAAGATGGATTTTCAGGCATGGTCGCTGCTGGGGACAATCTATCTGGCACAGGACAAGCCGGACGAAGCAGAGAAGGCTTATCAGGCTGCGCTGGCCATCAGGCCGACTTTCGGACTGGCGCTCTTGAATCTTGGAAGGCTGCTGCAATCCCAGAAAAGATTTGAGGAGGCGATTGTGCCTCTGACCAAAGCCGTGGAAGTTCAGCCTCAATCAGCCATTGCGAATCTTCTTTTGGGTGAAGCCTACCTGCAAATCAAAAAAGGCTCCAAGGCTATACCTTACCTGAACGAGGCGGCTAGACTCGGACTGGTAGAAGCGCACCTGCGGCTCGCATGGCTCTATAATGCGGCGGGTTTGAAGGATAAGGCTGCCGTCGAGTACGAAGAGTTTTTGAAGAAGAAACCGGGGTATCCTGAGCGTAAGAAGCTGGAGCAGTACATCAGCGCTAACAAGAAGGGTTAAGAGAGCAACTCCTCAACAACCGGCGGCAGCGCGGACTCGTATCAAGCGGCGTCTGCTTCCAGCATTTCCGCGAACGAATCGAAATCCATGGCGTGCAAGGGCAGGCCCATGCGGCTTTCAAGCTCTGCGAAGCTCATACCGTCCAGCATAATCTTCTCATCGCTTTTGACTGACGCGGCGGGAATGATGACGAAGTCGCCGGTCACGCGCTCGCGCGCAGCCAAGAAATCCGAGCCGGTCAGAAGTCCGGCCACGGAAACATCTCCGCCGAAGTAACCATTCTCAACCGCTACCACCTGTAACTTTGTCCCGAAGCGCTCGTTGAGCTCAGACAGCAGCTTCTCAAGCACAGGCGCAAAGAGCGTACCCGTCATTACAGTTCCGGCGGGCAGGTGCGCCGCATACTGACCTCGCTCCGCCCGACGCGTGAGGCGGCGCAGCGTGCGCGCGAAATCATTCTCGAAGGCGCGCACCATTCCTATGCCGTCTTCTATCTGCGGGTAATCGCCGTAATGGCTGCGCGACGGAACGCTCCGGCCCGCCCGCAGGTAAATCTCGTCGCCGAGGAACGCGAAGGTAGTGCCCAAGCTTTCGCGCAACTCTCGCTGAATGGGTTTAAGCTCCTGAATCACCTGCTTGCAGAACTCAGGCGTCACGGGCGTCAGCCGCTCGTCCGTGTTGTAGCGCGTGAGCCCCAGAGGGACAATCGCCACGCTCTTGATAAGCGGGAACTCCGCAGCCAAATCCCGAATCGTGCGCTCTAAGATGGGGCCGTCGTTAATCTCAGGACAGAGCACAACCTGCGCGTGAATCTCAATTCCAGCGTCCAGCAGGCGGCGCATCTTATCAGAGATGTCCGCGCGCTTTCTGTCAACGCCCAGCAGATGTGCGCGAACGTCCAAGTCTGTCGCGTGAACGGAGACATACTGCGGGGTCAGGCGCTGCTCTATGACCCGGCGCATCTCGTCCTCAGTGATGGAGGTCAGCGTGGTGTAGTTGCCGTAGAGAAAGGAGAGGCGTATGTCTTCGTCGCGCACGAATAGTGAGGGGCGTGCGGTTTCCGGGTTGCCTTTGCAGAAGCAGAAGATACATTCGTTGGCGCACTGGCGCGGGACAATCTGCTCAAAGCCTATCCCGAGGTCTTCGCCCTCGCCGCGCTCTATCTCTATCTCCCAGTCTTCGCCGTTGCGCCTGCGAACTTCAAGGACAAGCTCCGTCTCGCCGCCCGTGTGAAAGCGGAAGTCCAGATAATCGCGCACGGTTCGACCGTTGACCTTGATGATGCGGTCGCCCGCTTCAAGCTCAAGCTCTGCGGCAAGGCTCTCCGGCTCGACCTCTGCGATTTCGACGCCGCGCCGTCTTATCTGCGTCACGGCCGGAGCAACTGCAAATTCATACATCTCTCAACACCATCTCACTGTAGCCCGCGCCAGTTTCTGCCAGATGCAGGCGAAAAGGTGGAGTATAACAGAAAGACTATTAATTGTTGAGTTGGCGGCAGAATCAATAACGTCACAGTCTACGGATGCAGGGAAAGCGGCTGAGCCTTTCGGCAGTTTGACCGAAGCGGTCTTCAAATTGACCCGTCCTGACAGAGCAAAATGGTAGGGTGCAGGGCAAAATGCCCGTGCCGACGAAGACACGACGGCCCGCCGTATCTCTTCTATAGCCGCTTGCAGGTTTCCTAAATAACTTAGAGATAAAGGATTACTTATCACCCGCGATTTAATGGGAGCGTCTCGGCCCTGCTCACGCCTGACGGCTTTCGGGCTGAGGCACGAGGCTTGCCATCCGAATAGAGCGCAAGGCAGCTCTGAACAGAGCAGCCGCATGCGAAGTAAGAGTGAGGTCGAATACGAGATAGATGATCACGCCTAAAGAAAACTCCCACTCGAACAGCCTGCCTAACTTGCCGCAGACGCCTGCCGTAACGCAGCCGCGCTCCACGCGCGGTACGATCTTACTCGTAGAAGATGACCGCTCGATTCGTCGCTATCTGGAAGTCATACTGCAAAGGGCCGGATACACGGTAGTCTCTGCGGGCGACGGGCTGGAGGCGATGAAAGCGGCGCTTTCAAACACGCTCGACGCGGTGGTAACGGACGCAATCATGCCGCACTTGAACGGCTATGAGTTGTGCCGCTTCCTACGGCGGCATCCGAAGATGTCGCAACTGCCGGTCATACTTTTAAGCGGACTTGACCGCGCTGATTCTTCCCACGAAGAAGAGATGCGCGCCGACGTTTATCTTTCCAAACCTGTGCGCCCGGAAGAACTGACGGGCACGATTGCGCGCCTGCTGCTGAAGGCAGCATGAGGCTTTAACCTGAGTCCAATTTCGCTCTACTTCCCGGAGTGAAAAAGCGAAAGAGGCTGCTTCCATTGAGGACAGGAAGCAGCCTCTTTCTGTATCCGATTACGGGACTCTCTTCTACTTGCTAGGCGAGGCGGCGGAAGTTGTTGAACTGCCCCCGGCACTGATTATCTTATCAATCGGCATGTAATCCAGCCCCTGGTCTACGGCGACGGCTTCGTAGGTGCAGTGGCCCGCGTAGGTGTTGACGCCCTCTTTCAGATGCGGGTCTCTTTCTATCGCAGCCAGAAAACCACGATTCGCCAGATTCAGGGCATAAGGCAGCGTCGCGTTCGTCAGGGCAAACGTAGAAGTGCGAGGCACAGCGCCCGGCATGTTGGCTACGCAGTAATGCAGCACGCCTTCGACGTAATAAGTCGGGTCTGAGTGAGTGGTCGGGCGCGTAGTCTCTATGCAGCCGCCTTGGTCAACCGCAACGTCAACTATGACGGAGCCGTTTGGCACGTCCTTGAGCATGTTGCGCGTGACGAGCTTGGGCGCAGCAGCGCCCGGCACCAGCACCGCGCCGATGATTAAATCCGCCTCCGAGATGGCGTCGTGAATCATGTAGGCAGAGGAGGCCAGCGTGGAAATCTTCGAGAGAAAGATGTCGTCCAGCTCGCGCAGGCGGTCAAGGTTTCTGTCAATGATGGTGACGTGCGCGCCCATGCCCACGGCAATCTTGGCGGAGTTCGTGCCGACGACGCCGCCGCCGATGATGACTACGCGCGCCGCCGGAACGCCCGGCACACCGCCCAGCAGTATGCCGCGCCCGCCGGACATCTTCTCCAGATAGTGAGAGCCCACCTGAACCGCCATGCGCCCTGCCACCTCGGACATGGGAGTCAGTAGCGGAAGCGTGCCGCGATTGTCGGTAATCGTCTCGTAGGCTATGCCCGTCACCTTTCGTTCGAGCAGTTGCCTAGTCAGTTCAAGGTCGGGCGCAAGATGAAGATAGGTGAAGAGCAGTTGCCCTTCGCGCATACGAGGATATTCGGGGGCAATGGGCTCTTTGACTTTGACAATCATCTCGCCTTCGCCCCAGACCTCGTCAGCCGTCTCCAGAATCTGCGCTCCCGCGCGCACGTATAACGCGTCGTCGAAGCCTGAGCCTTCGCCTGCGTTGCGCTCCACGACGACACGATGGCCCGCGTCCGTCAGCGCGCGCACGCCCGCAGGCGTCAGGCCCACACGATACTCGTTGTCCTTAATCTCCTTGGGTAGTCCGACAATCACGGTTTGCCTGTCTCCAATCCTGATGAGTTGAACAGCCTGAAAAATCTTTGAGGCTAGAAGTCTCAAGCCGTGACCTCTAGCCTCCGAAACCAGCAACCTCTTCTATCACTGCGGCTCTATGGCGTCAATCTGCGCTCGCTGAAGCTTGCCGCTATAATCCACATAGATTGATTTCCATTCGGAGAAGATGTCCAGCACCTGCGTCCCCGCCTCGCGGTGGCCGTTGCCCGTGGCCTTCGTGCCGCCGAAGGGCAGATGCACTTCCGCTCCGATAGTGGAAGCGTTGACGTAGAAGATGCCCGTGTACATCTCGTTCATGGCGTGAAAGGCGCGGTTGACATCACTCGTGTAGATGGCCGCAGACAATCCGTAGCGCACGCCGTTGGCAATCTCAATCGCGCTCTCAAGCGAGTCCGTGGGAATCACAGTCGTCACTGGGCCGAATATCTCTTCCTGCGCGATTCTCATGTCGTGCGAGACATCGGTGAAGACGGTCGGCTCAATGAAGTAGCCGTGCTCGTACTGGCCGCCCGTCAAGCGGTTCCCGCCGCAGGCCAGCTTCGCGCCGTCCTCGCGCTCACCGATTTCTATGTAGCCCATAATCTTGTGAACCGCATCGGCGTTAATCACAGGCCCCATGTCCGTGTCCGTCTCCGCGCCGTTTCCTACGCGTAAGGATTGCGCCTGCTCGATGAGCCTGCGCGTGAACTGCTTGTAGACCTTCTTGTGAACAACCAGACGGGACGAAGCTGTGCAGCGCTGGCCCGAAGTTCCGAACGCGCCCCAGACCGCGCCTTCAACCGCGAGGTCTATGTCGGCGTCGTCCATGACTATGATGACGTTCTTGCCGCCCATCTCAAGCGAGCAGATGGCGTTGCGGTCAGCGCAGGCCGAAGCCACGATGCGCCCGGTTTCCGTAGAGCCCGTAAAGGAGATAAGGCGAAGCGCCGGATGATTCGTAATCGCCGCGCCCGCAGGCTCGCCGTAGCCCGTCACAAGATTGACCACGCCCGGCGGAACTCCGGCCTCTTCACAAGCCTTAATCAGATTGTAGGTGGAGAGCGGAGTGTCTTCTGCGGGCTTGATGACAACCGTGTTGCCGCAGACGAGCGCCGGGATGAGCTTCCACGAAGGAATCGCCATGGGGAAATTCCACGGCGTAATCAGACCGCAGAGCCCGACGGGCTGTCGCACGCACATGGCGAACTTGTCGGGCATCTCTGCCGGTGTGGTGAAGCCGTGAAGGCGTCGGCCTTCTCCGGCGGTGTAATAGGTGCAGTCAATTGCCTCCTGCACGTCTCCGCCCGTCTCCTTCAGCACCTTGCCCATCTCGCGCGTCATGTCCAGCGCAAAGCGTTCTTTGTTGCGTATGAGAATCTCGCCCAGACGGAAAAGGATTTCGGCGCGGCGCGGCGCGGGCGTCTTTCGCCAGCCGTTATAAGCCTCGCGCGCGGCATCAACCGCGCGATTAACGTCCTCTTCCGAAGAGACGGGAAAGCGGCCGACAACGTCGCGCGTGTTAGCCGGATTAAGATTCTCGAACGTCTCGCCCGACGACGCCTTAACCCATGAGCCGCCTATGTAGTTGTAATAAGTTTTCACGGCAGCGCGGACGGAGCGCGACTGCTGCTTCTTGCCGTTCTTGCTGAGAGCTTTTTTCGCTTGTGCCATAAAAAATGGGTGTCGGGTGTCAGGTGCCGGGTTCCGGTTCTGTCTTTACCGACACCTGACACCCGACACCTTTCACCTGCCTTATTGATATGTGAACTGTACGACGAACTGTACGACGCGGTCTAGGTTGCGGTTGTAGCGCGCAACGTTCATGACTATGGCGTCGCCGGGTTTGAGGCCCGCTACGACTCGCTGGAACTCCGCGAGCGTGGTGACGGGCGTGCGATTGATTTTCAGTATGACGTCGCCCTGCGCGAGCGCAGGCGTGCCGGTGCCGGGCGAGCGTACGTCAGCGATGATGCCGTTCGGGTCTATGTCCTTGATGAGCAGACCGCGCACGCCGGTCAGATTCAGCTCGGCGGTAGTCTCGGGCGTCAACTCCTGAAGCGTGACGCCGAGGCGAAGGCCGCCGCCGCTCTGCGCTCCCTCTTTGCCCTTCTCGGAAGGCTTGGGCGCAGCGTCGTCTATTTCCGAAGCGGGTGCCAGAGAGCGCGGGCGCTCGCCTATGGTGACGTTGGTCGTGCGCCGCTCAAGCTGTCTTGCTCCCGTGTCGCGCAGGAACGTGACCGAAACGGTCTGGCCCACAGGAGCCGACGCGACCTTGTTGATTAAGTCCTGAGAGTTAGTGACCTGCTGGCCGTTGAACTCCGTGATGATGTCGTTGGCCAGTAAGCCTGCCTTAGCCGCAGGCCCCTCCGCGTCGCGCACGTCCGTCACAATCACGCCTTTGGCTTCGGCCAGCCCGTAGACGCGTGCATATTCCGCCTGCACGGACTCAAGCAGGATGCCCAGATAGCCGCGACTCACCTTGCCCTTAGTAGTAATCTGCCTGTAGACGAAGTTCGCTTCGTTTGACGGCAGCGCGAAGCCTATGCCGTTGTAATCGCCTGTCGAAGTGGCTATCTGCGAGTTGATGCCTATGACTTCGCCGCGCATGTTGACGAGCGGGCCGCCCGAGTTTCCGCGATTAATAGCCGCGTCCGTCTGTATGAACTGCTGGAAGTTCGCCGCCGGGTAGGGCTGGCGCTCTTTCTTGGAGATTATCCCTGCCGTCACCGTCTGCTCAAGGCCGAAGGGCGAGCCTATGGCAAGCACCCAGTCGCCCACTTCAACCGTGTTGGAATCTCCCAGCTTAATCGAAGGCAAATCTTTTCCGGCTTCGACTTTGAGCACGGCCAAGTCTGTCTCTTCGTCCACGCCGACGACCTTGCCTATGTACTGCTCGCCCGATTGCAGGCGCACGCTGATGCGCGTCGCGCCCTGAATTACGTGCTGGTTAGTCAGTATGAAGCCCTTAGAGTCTACTATGAAGCCTGAGCCGACGCCGCGCGTGGGGCGGCGCTGTCGCCTGAGCATGTCCAGCAGCGACCTGTCCGTGGGCTGATTCTCTTTTTCGTCTTCGTCGTTCTCGGCCACTTCCGGCGCAGCCGTCTTGGTATCTATGTTGACGACGGCCGGCTCCACGCGCTTGGCAATCTCCGCGAAGGAAGCCGAGAGAGCTTCGGGGGCACGCGCAATCTGCGCCTCGTTCTGCGCTACGGCCGAGCGGCCCGAAAGGATTGCGCCGATGCCTATGCCTGCCGCGATGCAGGCCACGGCCAGCGCCACAATCCAGACACGCAGCCTGCGCAGCATCGCCTTCTCAGCCGCGCTCATTTGGTCTTTGGAAACGTCTTGCATAAAACCCCGCTACCTTAAAAGGAAGACTCAGCAGCGCCCGCTCTCTCTTACGCGAGAAGAGACGCCAGATACCCGTGCGGTCAAGAAGCTAGTCAACCGCCTTTCGCACGAGAAGAGAAGGAATCAAGTATAACGAAACAGGCGGGCCAGCGTAAAGCAAGCGAGGGTGGAAAGATAAGCCGCTAAATCACACCAACCGGCACTGTGAAATCGCGGTCAACGACGCCTGTCTCTCTTTCGACTCTTTTAGTGCCGTTTCCCGGTTTCTCTGATGATTGATAAAGTCACGGCTCGTTGCCTTCTTCCAGAAGCTCTTCATCAATGCTTACGTCCTGATTCTCTTCCGCCTCCTCCAGTCCCGTCTCGCCGCGCCGTCTCAGTCCGAGCCGAATCTCCGAGACGATGACGCCCGCCAGTATGAGCGCCGCGCCTAGATTGCCGCGCGCCGTCATCCATTCGTTCGAGCCTCGCACGGCCACCGCAAAGAGCGTGGCAAAGACCGGCTCAAGGCTGAAGATGATGGCAGCATGCGTGGCCGACACCTTCGATTGTCCCCACGTCCAGATGAGAAATGTTATGACGGTCGCAACCGACGCCAGATAGAGAAGCTGCAAGCCTACGCGCCCAGTCCATTCAAGCTGAACATTCTCGCGCGTCACGAATCCCGGCAGAGAGCTTGCGGGCAAGACAATTCCAGAAGCGCGGAACGCCGCCCAGACCAGTACGAAGAGAATTGCTGCGGAAGTAATTTGCAGGACGGTCAACTGCCGCGCATCAATCTCGCGCGCGTAGGCGCTCATCAAGGTTATGTGCGCGGCAAACAGAGTGGTAGCACAGAGCGTCAACAGGTCGCCCGTGTTCATGGGCTCTGCGCCCTGAGGCGCAAGCACCAGCATTCCGCCGATTGATGCCAGCGTGACGCCTATCAGATTCTCAAGGTTGGGCCGCACGCGCAGGATTAGCAGAGCTACAAAAGGCACTAGCGGCGTCGTCAGCCCGGTCACGAAAGCAGATTTAGAGGGCGTGGTATAAACCTGTCCCACGGCCTGTAGAGCGAAGCCTCCGCCCATAAGAATCCCGAGCGTCGCACCCATCCTCCATTGAGCCGCACGCGCACGCAGAATCTGCTTGGGGAAAAGCAGTATGAGAAGGATTGCGGCCAGCGCGAACCGCACTGTGATATAGGCAACGGGCGGCCAGCTCTCCAGTATCTCTTTGGCCATGACAAAGGTGGAGCCCCAGATGAGCGTCGTCAAAACGAGCGCCCCGTCAGCCGCCAGATTGCCTTTGAATCGCATAAGAGTAATCAGCAGTCGGCAATCAGCTTTCAGCAAGAAGGGCTCCGCATAGCACAACGCGAGATACTCTGCTCGCTTTGCTGCTGAACGCTGGCTGCTGATTGCTGACTGCTTTTATGGTCTTAGTAAGACTTTGATGACGCCGCCTGCCATGGCCCGCTCCATTGCGCGCACGCCGTCGGCCAAAGAATATTGTTCGCTGATTAGGCTTTCGACATCAACCGAGCCGCGTGCCAGCAGGTCTAGCGCGGGCTGGAAGCGACCGCAGCGCGAGCCTATGACGCTTATCTCGTCCACGACTATGCGAGCGGTGGCAACACGCGTCTCGCCGTGAAAAGTTGATTTGAGAACGAGAGAGCCGCGCGGTCGCAAGAGGTCTAGCGCAAGCTGAAAGCCGCTCTCAGAGCCAGAAGCTTCGACCACCACGTCGAACTCGCGCAGCCACTTTCCCTGCACGTCCCCGAGCAAGGCCGTCTCTATGCCGCGACGCCCCGCAAGCTCAAGCTTGCTCCGGTGTTTGCCAACCAGTACGAGTCTGGCGGGCTCGGAGAGCGCGAGAGCCTGCGCGCATAGAAGGCCCAGCTTGCCGTCGCCTATCACAGCCACGCGCGTCTCTTTATAGAGCGGCGCTCGCTCTGTGATTCCCCACGCGGCGGCCAGAGGCTCCGCGAAGACTGCGTGCTCATCCGGCACGTTCTCCGGCACCCTGACAAGATTCACTACCGGCAGTTTTAAGAACTCAGCGTGTGCGCCGTCGCGCCCGACTATGCCTAGCACTGTGCGGCGCGGGCAATGACGCGAATCGCCCGCGCGGCACAACTCACACTCTCCGCACCCGGCGTTAATCTCACCGACGACCCGCCCGCCCACCAGATGCTCCGAGCCCGGCGCGCTCTCTACAACGCCTACGAACTCGTGCCCGATTGTGCCTTCAAAGCCCGCGTACCCGCGCACTATCTCCACATCCGTATTACAGATGCCCGAAAGAGTCACACGCACCAAGGCTTCACTTTCATACGAAGGCTTCTCAACCTCATCGAGCGAAAGCCGCCCGTTCTCGTATCTCAATGCTCTCATAAAACAGGTGCCGGGTATCGGGTGCCGGGTGCCGGGTAAGACAAAAACTGAAACCCGGCACCCGGCACCCGATACCTGCTATTAAAATGTTTTCGTTCGCGCGTAGGCGTTTTCGGAAGTGAGCTGTATTGTCTGCCTGCGCCCGTAGACCGTGACCGGCAGCCGCCATTCCAAGTTGTTCTGACCGGTCAGCACCGCGTGAATCCACCACTTGCCGGGCGTGACGTTCAAGGTGGCCTGTCCCTGCTGGTCTAGCTGAGCTTCAAGCGGCGTGCGCCCGCGCATCCGTCGCTTCAGAAAATCGTCAAAGCGAATGCCGGGTCGCGGGTCGGAAGCGTACTCTCGCCTGACCGCAGCGATGTCCACAGGATAAAGCTCCACCGGAACGCTCAGGGGCGAGCTGGCATCCTCCCGCGCAAGGCGCAGCTCTATAGAAAGCATCGTAGGGCTGCCGGAATCCGCGCTGCCCGAAGCGTACTCGTCCGCAGGGAGACTGCGATAGACACTCCATACGCCGCCCACCAGCGCCATCACCAGCGCGAGGCGCATCAGGACGATTGCAATATGGTAAGAGAGCCCTTCTGTGTTCACTTAACCGCAGTCCGTTTCGCGGGCCGTCACGCCTTGAATATTCTTTACTTCGTCATCGCGCCATTCCGACTTCTGCATCAGCTTCTCAATGCTTCGTCCAGCTCTTCGTTGCTGGGCACTGAGAGGACGCGCCCGTTTATGTCTATGGTCGGCTTACGCTCTTTTCCGTTGTTCTGTTCCCTGACCCAGCGAGCGGCCTCCTCGTCCTTCTCTATATCTATGTAATCGTAATCCACGCCCGACTCATCCAGATGCTTCAGCGAGCGCTGCGTATCCCCGCACCAGTCCGCCCCGTAAACCTTCACCTTGCTCATACTCCCGGTTCTCCCTTTTACAGTTTTAGCTTTCGCACATGATAGCGGAATGGGTGCCGGGTGTCAGGTGCCGGGTTTCGGTAAAGAGAGAACCGGCCCTCTTTCTTTTCCCTGATACCTGTCACCTGACCCAGTCCACCTTTATCCTCTCGCCTTTTCACCTTAGAATAGTCGCGTTACACTCTTCGCGTGCTTCTCTCGCTGGCGTGGAAGCATCAAAAGGATTGACCTGATGAGCTATCTGGAGTCTGAAAAGTTTCGTGACGAGTGCGGCGTGTTCGGCATCTACGGCCACGCCGAGGCCGCGCGCCTGACCTATCTTGGACTCTACGCGTTGCAGCATCGCGGGCAGGAGTCCTGCGGAATAGTCTCTTCGGACGGAGCCGAGTTGCGCTCGGCCCGCGCCATGGGCCTCGTCTCGGATGTCTTCGACCAGGCTAAGCTGGACAGCCTGCCGGGCCAAAGCGCCATAGGCCACGTGCGCTACTCTACAGCAGGAGAAGTCTCCATAAGGGAGGCGCAGCCCTTTCTGGTCGCGTGCCAGCACGGGCAGATTGCGGTCTGTCACAACGGAAATCTTCCCTTCGCCTCCGAAGAGCGAAAGCGGCTGGAAAGGGATGGAGCAATCTTCTCTTCCACCTCGGACACGGAAGTCATCCTTCACGGCATAGCTCGCTCGCGGGCGCGCACCGTCACTGAAGCCATCCCCGAAGTCTTGTGCGAGACCGAAGGCGCTTTCTCCATGCTCTTTCTGACGCCGGACTCTATGGTGGCCGTGCGCGACCCGCGCGGCTTTCGTCCTCTGGCTCTGGGACGCCTTGACGACGCGTGGGTGATAGCCTCAGAAACCTGCGCTTTCGACCTGATTGACGCGCGCTACGAGCGCGACGTAGAGCCGGGAGAGATGATAGTCATAGACCGCTACGGCCTGCACTCGTCGCATCCTCTGCCCGTCAGGCAGCACTCCATGTGCATCTTCGAGCACGTCTACTTTGCGCGCCCCGATTCGGTCATCTTCAGCCACTCCGTCAACGAGTCGCGCCACGAGATGGGAAAGCGGCTGGCCGTTGAGCATCCGGCCGACGGGGAAATAGTCGTGCCCGTGCCGGATTCGGGCGTGGCCGCCGCCATAGGCTACGCCGCGCAAAGCGGCATCACGTACCGGCAGGGCCTGGTGCGAAATCACTACGTCGGCCGCACCTTCATAGAGCCGAAGCAGTCCATACGCTCCTTCGGCGTACGCATTAAATTGAACCCCGTGCGCCGCCTGATACAGGGCCGCAGCGTAGTCCTGATTGACGACTCAATCGTGCGCGGCACCACCTCCAAGAAGATTGTGCGCATGGTCAGAGAGGCCGGGGCGCGCGAGGTTCACATGCGTATCAGTTGCCCTCCCACGCTCTCGCCCTGCTATTACGGCGTGGATACCCCGAACAAGTCCGACCTGATTGCCGCGCAGATGTCGGTCGAAGAGATTTGCCGCTTTATAGAGGCGGATTCGCTGGGCTACCTGTCGCTCGAAGGGATGCTGGCGGCCACGGGAATCGAGCCGGATTCGGCCTGTGTGGCCTGCTGGACGGGCCGCTATCCGACCCGGATTACGCGCGAGGCCGAGACTATGTTTGCGCGCGAGCACGAGCCTGTGCCTTCCGATAATTAAAGTCCTGCGCGGAACATCTGACGCCCCCTTTTTGACATCTAAGTATGGTCGCTCCCCTTTCAGGAAGCGCTTCCCCTACGAGACAGGCGTTCTGAAATTTCGCTCCCGGAAAGCATAATCTGAAGATGAATCGTCGCAAGACTCTCCTGACCACATCCGCCCTCACGCTGGTTTTCGGCGTAGCTCCGGCAACCGTCTGGGTACTCCGTAACAAGTCTTCATGGGGGAAACGCGCGTCGAACGACATGCCACTGGCCTCCGCTCAGGTGGTTTCAGCCGCCGAACAAAAGGATAGAAGAAGCGCCTTCGATGAAATCTTCACCAAAGAAGACAGGCTCGCTTACAGAGGGTACGTAATCGAAAAGTCTCAGGACAAGGGTGAAGAGTCATGGTCTGCCTCATTGAAGAGGGGAAATAAAGAGGTAGCAAAGTTTTCGAGCGGCTGGAACAGGGAGTGGACGAGCTTCGGCCTCTTCCCCTTCATCAGCCGTGAGCCGAAGCAGTTGCTCGTGGAGCAATATTCGGGCGGCGCTCATTGCTGCTACTCCTACTCTATATACGAGCTGGATTCGCACGCGCCGCGCCTGCTGTTCGACAGCAGCAAGTTCGGGACGGGTAACCAGCTCATGCACGTGGACGTGGATTCGGACGGAGTGGCCGAGCTGACGCATTCGGTCACGGCCTTCGACTATTTCCACACGTCGCACGCCTCTTCCATCTTCCCTCAAGCCGTCTTTGCCTACGATAAGAAGGCCGGGGAGTATCGCCCCGCCAACAGAAGATTTCCCAATCTCATCCTCTCCACTATGGCGGACGACATCAGAGCCGTCGAGCTGCTGAAGGAAGAGGGCAATTCTAATAACGACGAGACATTTTCCGAGCGTTATTTCGGCGCGGTGCTTCAGGTCACTCTCAACTACATCTACGCGGGCCGTCAGGCCGAGGGCTGGGACTTCTTCAGTCGTGAGTACAGGACGCACGAAGGCATAAGCCCTGAGAGAATGCGCTTCGAAATCGAAGAGACGCTCCGGGGAGAGCCCGTCTACAAGTACATCTATTCAGAGAAAGCTGATTAGAGAGAAAGAAAAAAAGGCAGAGGGCGGGATAAGGTTATCAAGAGCTTTATCCCGCCTTTTTCCTTTTACCTTTTCTTTGCTTGTATTAATCTTAAAGAACCTTTATGACTTTTCGCCCTTTCCCGGAAAACGAACATAAGTCGCAAGCCCGTAGCGGGTGTCTGGTGCTTGGAGTCATCCTGTCGGTGCTGGCCGTCGCCGTCATAGCTCTTCTTATTCTAGGCTACTTCTGGTTATCGAAGCGGACGCCAAAGCCCGCGCCGCAGCCCGCGCCTTCGGGCGACGAGTTGCAGGTTCACGTGCTGGACATAGGACAGGGCGATTCCATATTGATAATCGCGCCCGGCGGCAAGACCGTTCTGGTTGACGCGGGCGTGCCCGGAAGCGGAAAGGTCGTGGTTGACGCCATGAAGCGCTACGGCCTGAACCAGATTGACCTGCTGGTGGCGACGCACGCGCACGCAGACCACATAGGCGGCGCGGACGAAGTCATTCGCGCCACGAAAGTCCTGAGCGTGCTGGACAGTCAGGTTCCGAACGCGACCCACAACTACGAGGATTTTCTGAAGGCGATAAAGGAGAGCGGCGCGAAGTACGTCGGCGCGTCTCCGGGGCAGAAGTTCGACCTCGGCGGCAACGCGCAGCTTACAGTGCTGGCTCCGATTAAGCCTTTCTTCACCAAAGACCAGTTGCGCTCCGGCGCGAACGAGCCGAACGCCAACTCCGTCGTGACCCGACTGGATTACGGCGACTTCTCCATGCTGCTGACGGGCGACGCGGAGGCCGAGACGGAGTCGCGCATGATGAAGGCGGGCGCGAACGTCAAAGCCAAAGTCCTGAAGGTGGGCCATCACGGCTCAAGGTACGCGTCTTCGGAAGAATTCCTGCGCGCGGGCGGATTCGAAGCGGCCCTAATCTCGAACGGCGAAGATAACCGCTACGGCCATCCCAGCCAAGAAGCGCTTGACCGCTTAAAGGCTATGGGCATAAAAATCTACCGCACGGACTTGCAGGGCGAAATCACTATCACCACACGCGGGCAGGGCTACCAGATTCAGACGGCTAGGGCCGCCACGGGCGACCTCTGGGCCGGACGCACCGCGCAAAGAAGCGAGCCGCAGCGCGGAGACGTGGACACAGGCACACCGCGCTCCCGGCGCGATTCATCTAGTAGGTGAGCATGGCTAAAGAAGACGACCGGCAGGAGCGAAAAGAGGCTTCGAGCCAGATACGCGCCGTCATAGACCGCATTGAAGACGGCGACTTAGCGGTTCTCTTAATCGGGGAGGACGGCAAGACGCAGATAGACGTTCCCGTCTCGCTTCTTCCTGAAGGCGCGTCGGACGGCGACCACCTGCGTATCAGTATCTCGCTCGACCGCCGCTCGCGCGCCGACGCCGAAGAGCGCATAAAGAGGTTGCAGGACGAGCTGCGGAAACAGGGCGGCACGGAGGACAAGAAGGACTTCAAGCTCTGAGTCGAAAGCAACCGCCGCGAGCCGTCTTAATCTCTCTGCGGTTTGAATTTGTAAGATTGAATGCGTTAGTCTCAAACACAACGTCAGGTGGAAATTCGGGAAGGCCGGAGGTTTAGGCTCCAGTGGCAAAAGTTAGACGCGGGTGCGCGCCAGCAGTGTTTCTGATTCTGGCCGTAGTGGGAAGCGTGGTGGGGTTCTTCGGCTGGCGCTGGTATAAAGAGCGCCAGCCGCCCGCGCCTTCCGGCAAAGAGCTGCGCGTCTTTGTGCTGGACGTCGGGCCTACGGACGGCGATTCGATTCTGGTCATCTCGCCCGAAGACAAGACCGTGCTGATAGACGCAGGCGACGTTAATCGCGGCAAGAAGACGGTCGAAGCGCTGAAGAAGATAGGCGTGCAGCGCATAGATTATTTCATAGCGACACACTCGCACGCAGACCACCTTGGGGGCGCGCCCGATGTCCTTAATTCACTTCGCATCGGCACCATCATTGACAACGGTCTTGAGCCGCCTGAGATGCAGACCGAAGAGACGGCCGAGAGCGCCGACCAAAAGGGCAAGGGGAAGAGCGCGAAGCCGCAGCCAAGGAAACCCAGAGGGCCGCAGCGAGAGCCTTTGAGCGTGATAGCTTACCGCAACTATAAGGACGCGGCCGCGGCTTCCGGCGCGAGGTACGAGAAGTTTCCGCCTGAACAGAAGGAGGAAGTGACGGACGAGAAGGACAAGCAGAAGGCTCCGCCGCCGCCGGAGATGAAGTTAGATTTGGGCGGAGGGGCTTTTCTAACCCTGATTGCTCCCTTGCGCCCGTTCTTCACGCGCGACCAGATGCGCGAAGGCGGCAACGAGCCGAACGGAAACTCCATCGTAGCCCGTCTCGATTACGGCGACTTCTCCATGCTGCTGGCGGGCGACGCCGAAGCGCAGACGGAACAGCGCCTCGTCTCAAAGGACATGAGCATCGCCGCAAGGATTCTGAAGGTAGGACATCACGGCTCAAAGTACGCTACGACCGAAGATTTCATCAAAGCCGTCAAGCCGGAGGCCGCCATCATCTCGGACGGCGAGTTCAATCGCTACGGCCACCCGGCCCAGTCCGTGCTTGACCGATTGAAGGCGGCGAACGTGAAGCTCTACCGCACGGACTTGCAGGGACAGATTCAGATTACTACCACCGGCCAAATCAAAAACGGTAAGCTCTATGACATCAAGACCGAGAAAGAGGCCAAGACCGACCTCTGGGCCGGGCGCGAGGGACAGTACGACGACTCTTCGCGCAAAGGCTTCATAGCCTACGGCGACTTCGGCCCGCCGCCAAAACCGCCGAAAGAGAAGACGACGAAGAAGTAAGAGAATCTGCTTTCAATTAAGCGAGAAAGATGGACAGACCTGTCACTTACAGCGATGCGGGCGTCAACATAGACGCGGCGAACGCGGCCACCGAGAAGATAAAGGAGCTGGCGCGTTCAACCTTCAACGCGCGCACGCTCTCCGAGATTGGAAGCTTCGGCGGCATGTTCGACGCCAGCTTCCCTTCCATGAGCCAGCCCGTGCTGGTGGCTTCCGCCGACGGCGTCGGCACAAAGCTCAAGATAGCTTTTCTCACAAACAGGCATAACACCATAGGGCGCGACCTCGTCAATCACTGCGTCAACGACATTCTGGTGCAGGGAGCGCGGCCGCTCTTCTTTCTGGATTACATAGCGACGGGCGTGCTCGCGCCCGATGTCGTGGCCGGAATCGTAGAAGGCATCGGCGCGGGCTGTCTTGAGAACGGCTGCGTGCTCTTGGGCGGAGAGACGGCCGAGATGCCCGGCTTCTACACCGAGGGCGAATACGACGTGGCCGGTTTCATAGTCGGCGTGGTTGACCGCTCGCGCGTCATTGACGGGAAACGCGTTGCCGTCGGAGATACAGTGCTGGCCCTGCCGTCTGCCGGGCTTCACACGAACGGCTACTCGCTTGCGCGCAAGCTCTTTCTGGAGATAGCGGGCTACTCGGTTGACACACATCTTCCTGAGCTTAACTCTACGGTCGGGGACGCTCTGCTCGCAGAGCACAGGAGTTACCTCGCCGCTCTGGACGGGCTGCTCGACTCTGGTCAAATCAAAGGGCTGGCGCACATCACTGGCGGCGGGCTCCTTGAGAATATCCCGCGCGTGCTTCCCGCAGGCGCAAGTGTGACAATCGCACGCGGGACTTGGCCCGTGCTTCCCGTCTTCACGCTCATGCAGCAGCTAGGACAGGTTCCGGACACGGAGATGTACCGCACCTTCAACATGGGCGTGGGCATGGTTATAATCTGCGCCGCGCAGGATGCGGAAGCCATTCAATCTCACTTCGCGCGGCGCGACGAGCCCTGCTACGAAATAGGCCGCGTCGTAGAAGGAAATCGTGAAGTCATGATTCTTTAAGACCTCAAAGCATCTAACATCCGAAATACATTTTCTTTCTAGTCTGACGCACGGCGCTATAGTCAGGCAGCTTACGTCTGCTCTTTCACCCTCATTTCAGAAAGGAAAGAACCCGTGAAACTCAAAGGATCTGACCCTGACAAACGGAAACCCGAGGGGCCCGTCGGCTGGCTTCTGGGGCCGCAGCTCATCGCCAGTTTGAAATGGATGCTTCTCTACACGGCGTTCGGCACCAAGCTGGACGCGCGCGACTGGATGCAGGCGCAGCCCTTTCCCTCCGGCAGTAAAATTGAGGCCGACAACGCTTGGCGCGATAGCAACAAGCCAAACCTGCGCGACCTGTTGCGCGAGCGCGCCGAAGGCTGGAAGTTTCCCGCCAAAGACACGAAAGACTTCTGGGAGCAGAAGGGGGAGTTCTGGTTCGACTACATAGCCGACACCGGCGATGGGCAGAAGGCCACCTACAGCATCGCCTACCTCTGCCTGAACACGCTCTGGGCCAAACGGCTTTGGGAGGCCAAGCCGCCTGAAGACGGGAACGGCGCAGTAAACTATCCCGAGAGAAATTCAGACCTCGTGCTGGATTGCCGTGTGAAGTCTGACCAGACTGAGTTGGTACCGCTGCCTCGCGGAGAGTTCCTTTTCGTAGGCGGAGACACCACCTATCACATGGCCGACTATGCCAGCCTTCACACGCGCTTTCAGATTCCTTTCACATGGGCTTTCGAAGACTTCAAGAGAGATATGAGCGGCGCAGGCCGCAGCTTTGATGAAACGCGCCGCCCGCTCTTCGGGATTCCGGGCAACCACGACTATTACGACATGCTGGACGGATTCCGCAGACAGTTTCGTCGCCCCGTTAACCCGGAAGATAAGCACTATCATAAGGACGACAAGACAGCGCCGCAGCTGATGATTGACGGCTACGAGCGGCGGCAGCAATCCAGCTACGTTGCGCTCAGACTCCCCTTCGACTGGTGGCTCTGGGGCCTCGACACTGAGGTCGGAGAGATTGACGAGCGGCAGAAGAAATTCTTCAGAGACCTGAACGGGAACCGTATGCCCGACAAGCTGATTGTTGCGACCTGCTCACCGACAACCGTCTTCGGCCAGTACGCCGCAGAGGATGATGAGAAGGCTTCTCAGGCCTTTCTACAACTTGGGCTCCCTCGCCTCTTCCTGCCTGATTTAGAGAAGAGCAGGATGGCCGACGGCGAAGCCGACAGAGCGCTCTCTCCGCACCAGATTCGCCTGGATATTTCAGGCGACGTGCATCACTACGCGAGATACTGGGGGCCGGATCCGCCCGAAGATAGTCGGGACAATGCTACGCCGCCCAGGGAGGGGCGTCAGGGAATCATTGATCCCGGCCCGGAGCGGAAGAACTACGCCTCGGTCGTCTCGGGTCTCGGCGGCGCTTTTCATCATCCTTCCACGACCTACAAGAACGAGGTGCGCGAGCAGGTGCTCTATCCGCCGGAGACGGAGTCGCGCGGGGCTGTTGCCAGAAGGATATTCAACCCCATACAAGTCTGGCGCGGAGGCTATGTCTGGCTCATAGGCGGCCTCATAGCTTTTCTGCTCTACCTAATCCTTGCGACCGTTCCAAGCACGCGGCAGAGCGTCAACGGCTTCTGGCCTCTGACCAAACTAGGAATAACCGAGTCGGATCCGTTGACGACGCCGGTCAGGGATTCGAGCGGCAAACCGCGCGCAGAATATTCCATGGGTGACAATATGTCCTGGAGTTATCGCGCAGGAGTCGCTCTGGCGGTTCTGTCTCTGATCATCATCGTACTTACTTTCGCATTTTGTGAGGCCAAACACGCGCGCCTCAAGCAGCAGCAGAAGCGCGAGAAGAAGCCTTACCTATTCATAGAGGAGTTTAACAATATAGTTTACCCCGGGCTCTCGTTTACTATCGTGGCCGCAGCAGGAGCCCTCCTGCTGTTGAGACAGCACAGGCCGCATGCGGCTCCCTTCGCAAACAGCATGATGGTCTTGCTCTCTTTCATCTGGGGGTTATCGGCCCTCGCGCTCAGCCTTCGCTACAGCGACTGGCTCTTTGATCACGCGGCGAACGCGGTGGGACAGGTTAGTCGCTGGCCCGCTCGCATTCTACTGGCTCTCGGCGGCATAGCCCCTGTGCTAGGTCTCTGGCTTTTCGGGAAGAACAACCAGCCCGCATATCTTTTCATGGACATTCTTTTCATGCTCATCGTCGCGCTCGTCACGGGACTGCTCATCTACGCTGCCGTGGCTATGGGGGGGACGATGCTCGGCTTGAAGGGGAAGCTGTTGATGGGCGTGGGCGGAGCGTGGCATGCAATTTTACATATAGTCTTTCCGATTCTGCTTGTCAGGCGAGGCACATGGCTCACGGTGCTGCTGGCCGGGCTGGCGATATTAGTCTTTATGAAATGGGGAGAGAAGGTGATGAAGTCAGGGCGGCCGGGCAGGCTCGCCGTGCTGGGCTTCTTCTACGGACTGGTGATGCTACTGCTCCCCTTCACAGTCATCCTTCTTCTGACGTGGACTGGCATGTCATTAACGCTCTCCTTTCTGTTCTGGCCTCAAGAGCCGGTTGAAGGATTTACGGACGGCTGGTTCGCCTCTTACGAGTGGTGGGGGCTTCTGAAGAAGAATAAGGGCTCTATCTATCCGCTGGTTAAATCATACGGGTGGTGGATAGCGCTTATACCGTCGGGGCTCGCGGGACTGGTCGGAGCCCTTATGAGCTGCGTCTGGTTCGGCTGGTATCTGGCTATCTCTCTGGGCTTCAACGGCCACAACAACGAAGCCGGAGGCGCTGCCAGAATCGAAGACTACAAAGAGTTCGTCCGTATCCGCCTGACGAAAAACAGCCTGACCGCCTACGTCATAGGCGTTGATGTGCCCGAGATTAAAGGCGGCCAACTCAAGCCTAAGCTCATAGATGTCTTCACCCTCAGCCGCGAGGAGAAGGAGGAATGGGTACGCCTCACTAGCTCCTGAAGGCGAGCCTGGATTAGCATCATGACAAGCAGGAGTGATTTAATAGCGATGCGATGAGGACAGAGCCATTTCAGAGGGCTTGCCGTATAGGCATCCTAATTTCCGGGCGCGGCTCGAACATGATGGCGCTGGCCGAGGCCGTGCGCGCCGGGCGCATCAGTGACGCCGAGATAGCGGTCGTCATCAGCGACAAGCCGGGCGCGGCCGGAATCAATCGCGCCCGCGAGCTTGGACTGAAAGCCGTGGTCATAGAGCGCGCGGGGCGCTCGCGCGCCGAGCATGACCGGGAGATTATGTCTGCGCTCCGTGCGAACGGAGTCCAGCTTGTCTGTCTGGCGGGTTACATGCGTCTGCTCTCCGCCGAATTTATAGAGGCGTTTCGCGGGCGCGTGATAAATATTCACCCGAGCCTGCTTCCGGCCTTTCCGGGGCTGGACGCGCAGCGACAGGCGCTCGAGCACGGCGTCAGGTGGACTGGCTGCACGGTTCATTTCGTTGACGAGCATCTGGACGCAGGCCCCATAATACTGCAACAGCCAGTGCCTGTTGCCGACGACGATACGGTCGAGACGCTCTCGGCGCGTATTCTGGAACAAGAGCATAAACTGTACGTGGATGCGGTCGCGCTGGTCACAAGCGGCGAGTGGGAAATAGCCGGTCGAAGAGTCCTGCGCAAACTTTAGGCATCCATGATTTATAGAATTTCAGAGATATGACGATTGACGAACAACTGGAGTTTCTTCGCAAAGGGACTGTAGAGATAATCCGCGAAGATGATTTGCGCGCAAAGCTCTTGAAGAGTGAACGAACGGGCGTGCCGCTTCGCATAAAGCTCGGAGCAGACCCCACAGCGCCCGACATTCATCTGGGCCACACGGTCGTAATCAGAAAGCTGCGCGCCTTTCAGGAGCTTGGCCACACGGTGGTCTTCCTCATTGGCGATTTCACAGGGCTGATTGGCGACCCGTCGGGCAAGAGCGCCACGCGCCCACAGCTCACCCGCGAAGAGATTGCGGCGAACGCCGAAACCTACAGGGCGCAAATCTTCAAGCTCCTCGACCCTTACAAGACGGTCATAGAATTCAACTCGCGCTGGATGGACGCTCTGGGCTCGGACGGTTTTATACGGCTCGCGTCGCACACTACGGTCAAGCAGATTTTAGAGCGCGACGATTTCCAGAAACGGCTCACGGAAGAGAAGCCCATTGCGCTGCACGAGCTTCTATACCCGCTCGTTCAGGGCTACGACTCCGTGGCGCTCGAAGCGGACGTGGAGCTTGGCGGCAGCGACCAAAAATTCAACCTGCTGGTGGGCCGCAACCTTCAGCGCGAGTACGCGCAGGAGGCGCAGGTCTGCGTCATCATGCCGCTTCTGGAAGGCACGGACGGCGTCCATAAGATGTCCAAGAGCTTAGGCAACTACATAGGCATAGACGAGAAGCCCGAAGAGATGTTCGGTAAAGTCATGTCCATCTCGGATGAGCTGATGTGGCGTTACTACGAGCTTCTGACAGACCTGCGGCCCGATGAGATAACGCGCCTGCGGGAAGAAGCCGGGAGCGGCACGCGCAACCCGCGCGACCTTAAAGTCGAGCTTGCCCGCCGAATCATCACGGACTTTCACTCGGAGGGCGCGGCGCGCGCGGCTGAAGAGGATTTCACTCGCCGCTTCGTGCATAAAGAGGTTCCGCAGGAGATAGAAGTGCGCGAAGCGGAGGCGGGCAACTGGCCCCTGCCGCGCCTGCTTGTGACGACCGGGCTGGCCGCTTCAGTCGCGGAAGCGCGGCGGCTCATAGAACAGGGCGGCGTGCGCGTAGGCGGTGAGCGTTCCACGGACACCGGCGCGTCAGTCGCTCTCAACTCCGGCGACGAGCTGCTGCTGCAAGTCGGCAAGCGCCGGTTCCTTAAAGTTAAAGGCTCTTGAATTCTTCGCAGGTCTTAAAGAGAGAGAGAGATGGTGACGGAAGCGCTCGTTCCCAGTGAAGATACTCTGGTGATTGAGACGCCGGAGCGCGTGCCCCTGCATTTCGCTCTGGCCTCCATAGGCAACCGCTTTCTGGCCTGCACCGTAGACCACGTGCTGCAAATCCTCACGATTTTCCTCATGTACCTTGCCTTTATCTTCATAGCGGGCGCGTCAGCAGACGTGGAGCAGCTTGGCGATGCGCCGAAGTGGGTCATTGCCTTAGCCATCATAGTCCTCTTTCTAGTCTCTTCCGGTTACTTCGTCTTCTTCGAGTGGCTCTGGAACGGGCAGACGCCGGGGAAACGCTGGCTCAAGCTTCGCGTTATACGAGAGGACGGGCGGCCCATCACCTTCTGGGAAGCGAGCGTGCGCAACCTGACGCGCATCTTCGACATGCAGCCAACGGTCATTCCGATTCTGGGCTTCTACTCCGTAGGGATAATCTCCGTCTTCATCAGCCGCCGCGACCAGCGTGTGGGCGACCTCTTCGCCGGGACGGTCGTAGTGCGCGAGCGCGAGTCGGAAGCTCCCACCTTCGAGCAGGTCTTCGCGGGCCCCGTCTCGGATTCCGCCTACCGCAGGGCCTTCAAGCCCGTGCCTTTCACGGCAGACATTTCTTCACTGACCGAAAACGAGATAGAAGTGGTCGAAACCTATTTGCGCAGGCGCTGGGATTTGCCTGACAATCCGCGCCAGTGGATGGCATGGCGAGTCTGCATGCCGCTTCTGTACAAGCTCAGGCCGACCTACGACCTCGCGGCCTTCACTTACGAAGGCTTTCTGGAAGAGCTCCTCCATCGCTATCGCACGCTGCACCGCTTCAGGGATTAAAAGGCTCCGGCTTTTGGGTACGAATCGCCGGGCTGAAACATCTAAGCTTCCGGATAGTTTGGCGGCTAAAATTGACGGCTCAAAAGAGGTCTGTTACTCTTTTTTGTTTCTAACCTCGTGTGAAATTTCAACTGAGAAAGGTTTTGAGAAAAGATGTCTCGTGACGTGTTTATTTTAGGCGGAAAGCGCACTCCCATGGGCGAGTACGTGGGGCAACTGAAGGACATTTCTGCGATTGATTTGGGCGCGCACGCCTCTCGCGCAGCGTTGGAAGCGACCGGCGTCTCGCCTGAAGAGATTGACCACACCATCATAGGAAACGCCCTGCAAACATCGGGCGACGCCATCTACGGCGCGCGTCACGTTGCTTTGAAGGCGGGCGTCCCCTTTGACCGTCCGGCGCTGACCGTCAACCGGCTGTGCGGAAGCGGCATTCAATCCATCATCTCCGGCGCGCACATGATTCAACTGGGCGAGGCCGACACCTGTCTGGTTGGCGGCATGGAGTCCATGTCGCAGGCTCCGCACGTCATCTACGGCGCGCGCTCGGGCTTCGCTCTCGGACAGGGCAAGCTGGAAGACAGCCTGATGGTCGCGTTGCTGGACACCTACTGCAACACTCCTATGGCTGGCACGGCTGAGAATCTGGCGCGCAAGTTTGAAATCTCGCGCGAGGCTCAGGACACTTACGCCCTGCGCTCGCAGCAGGAAGCCAAGCGAGCAAAGGACGCGGGGCTATTTGCTGAAGAGATTGCGCCCGTCGAAATCAAGACTCGAAAGGGCGTGACGGTTTTCGATTATGACGACCACGCCCGCCCGGAAACTACTATGGAGGGTTTGGCCAAGCTGAGGCCAGCTTTCAGCAAGGACGGATTCGTCACGGCCGGAAATGCTTCCGGCATAGTTGACGGCGCGGCGGCGCTCGTCATAGCGGGCGAGAATTACGTCAAGGCTAAGGACTCAAAGCCCTTGGGACGCATCGTCAGTTGGGCTTACGCTGGAGTCGAGCCGGACATCATGGGCATAGGGCCGGTGCCCGCCACGCGCAAGGCTCTGGAGAAAGCCGGGCTCACGCTTAACCAGATTGATTTGGTCGAAGTCAACGAGGCTTTCGCGGGCCAGTATCTGGCGGTCGAGAAGGAGCTTGGACTTGACCGCTCACGCACGAACGTCAACGGCGGCGCAATCGCGCTCGGACACCCGCTCGCGGCTTCCGGCACGCGCCTCGTTCTGACCGTTCTGCTTGAGCTTCGTCGTCGCAACGCTCGCTACGGTCTTGCCACTGCCTGCATAGGCGGCGGCCAAGGCATTGCGATTATCGTAGAGCGACTGTAAGAAACAGGCTACCGAACGACAGGAAGCAGCACGAAAGGCGTTTGAGCTTTCGTGCTGCTTTCTCTTCTTATCAGCGTGATTCCTCCTATTTCGCACGCCTTTTATATAAAAACTGTTGCACAGCACCGCTCGGATTCGGTAATCTAGTCTTTGGGCCTGCGGCCTCCAGCCATGACAGCAGGCTCTAGCTTGTCCCTTCGCCTCGCATCCCGGTATCCGAGCAGTCCTCATCTCGTAATTCCGACGACTCCAGCCCAAAAGGAGCTGACTCCCCCGTATGAACGCCAAAAATGAGACGTGGCAGGTGATGTGCGCCGAAGGCACATTCGAGACAGACCTTGACGGTCTGAAGGAATGGGTAGCCGAAGGTCGCATCCTCGCCACAGACAAGGTGCGCAAAGGCAATCTGCGCTGGATAGAGGCAGGCCGTGCGCCCGTGCTTCGCCAGTCATTCGAGCCCGTCATGGCGTGGCAGGGCACTCCAACGCGAGGCTTCTCCGTCGCTGAAGCCTTGCCGGTTGAGACGGCTACGGCCGAGTCACACAGCGCGGAGTTTGCCGAAGAGAGCTTTGCCGAAGAGCATGACGAACAGCACCACGCCGCCTTCGATTCTTTCGTAGAGTCTCGCGCCCTTCAGGCGAAGGACTGCTACTTTCACGTGGGCGTCGAGCCGAAATATATCTGCGGCTCGTGCGCCAGCACCTTCTGCGCCGACTGCACCAAGTTCACCAGCAAGATTCCAATCTGCACGCTCTGCGGCGAATTGTGCAGGCCCTATGAAGAGGTCAGGGAAAAGAGCGTGCGACGGCTTCAAAGGAGCGCGGGCTTCGGCTTCGTGGATTTCTCCACGGCGCTCTCTTATCCCTTCAAAAATCTGCTCGGTCTTGTGTGCGGGGCGTTTCTCTACGCGCTGCTTCAGCTTGGCGGGTTGAAGGGACAGCTTCTGGCTTACGCGATTCTCTTCGGCTGCATCTCGATTGTGATTAACAAGATGGTGATGGGCCGCATGGACGGAAACTTCTTCCCGGACTTGAGCGCCTTCTCCCTGTGGGACGATGTAGTGACGCCAATCTTTCTGGGCTTAGGCGTCACTATTATCACCATCGGCCCGGCGCTGTTGCTGGCTCTGGCCTTGATTCTGGGCATCGTCAACAGCATAGGCCCGTCGCGCTCTGCCGAGGCAGGCGGGATTCAGCAATCGCGGACGCTCACGAGCGAGGACATGGACGAGGTGCTTGATGACCCGAACGTTCAGGGTCAGGAAGGGCTGAGCAAGAAGATGGAAGAGGTGCGCGAGCGGAAGATGAAGGAACAACGCTCAAGCTCGCAGGTGAGCGCGCTGCGCTGGCTCTTCGGCGCGCCCGCGCTACTGATTCTGTTGCTTCTGCTGGCGCTCGCGTGGGCCGTCTTCTACTATCCGATGGCGCTCAGCATAGCAGGCTACACGGAAGATTTCTGGTCTGTAGTCAATCCTCTGGTCGGGCTGGACACCATACGCCGCATGGGCTCAACCTACTTCAAAGCCTTCGGCATGTACCTCATCATTCAGTTCATAGGCTCCGTCCTGAGCGCGATAACTTACTGGGTGCTTGCGCCCTTCGACCTGCCCTTTCTGGGAAATCTCCCGGCCCATTTTGTCGGAGGCGCTATAACCTTCTACACCAGTCTGGCGCTGGCCTGCGTGCTCGGCCTTGCCATCTACAAGAGCGCGGACAAGCTCGGCATCGCCACGGACTAAAAGAAGGTAAAAGCGGGTGCCGTGTATCAGGTGCCGGGTTACGGGGAAAGAAAGACAAATGGTGTTTCTCTTCCCGTGACTCGCCACTTGATACCCGGCACCCGCTTTTGCTTCCGCCCCGGCTGGTTTAGAATGCTCTTCTTCAATCGCTCCGGCGGGTTTCGATTAAGGGAAAGTGGTTGTGACTTCACGCGCGGACAGTGACAGGGAGAGGGAAGAGCTGCTGGCGGAACTCGAAGGGCTGCGCGCAGAGTTGGCAGAGCTTCGCCGTTCGCAGGAGATGCGCCGCACCAGAGTCCTGAGCGCCGAAGACTTCTTCGAGCGCTTCTATGAGGCCATGCACTGGCACGGCTCAGAGCGCGGCGAAGACGAGCAGTTTTCAAACACGGTCAGGATTCTTCAGAAGCTTCTCGAAAATTTTCCGAACGGCTCCGTCAACATCTACGACAGGGAGTTGCGCTATCTTTTCGCCGCCGGGGCCGGGCTTAAAGAGGCCGGTTTGTCTTCGTCTCATCTGGTAGGCAAGAGCCTCTTCGACCTCTTCGAGCGGAAGGACGCCGAACACGCCGCGAGCTACTATCAACTGGCTCTCGAAGGCCACACCGTCTCCTTCGAGCTTCCGTTTAGCAACCGCCTGTATACCATCAACGCCGCGCCGCTTGAGGACGCGGGCGGGAACATCTACGCGGTTCTGGCGATTGCACAGGAGATAACGGAACACAGGCTGGCCGAAGAGAAGCTGCGCCGCATGGAGGGGCTTGCCAGAGAAGAATACGAGCGGCTGCTTGAAAGACTCACGCATCTGGCGGAATCCTTCGGAGAGTCGCACGACCTTCTCTCGGTCTTTCGCGCGCTCAGGGAGTTCGCCGTCTCGTCCGTCCCCTGCATAGGCATCTTCGTCTCGCTCTATGACCCTGAGCGAGCCGTGCGCACGGCCTGCTATGCGTGGGGAGACGACGAGGAGTTCGACGTTTCACAGTTGCCGCCCATGCCCATCACGACCGAAGGCCCCAACAGCCGGGCCGTCCGAACGGGCCGCATAATCATCACGGACGATTATTCAAAGATTAAGCACGGCGTGAAGACCGTCGCCATAGGAAACGACGACAAGCGGCTTCCGCTCTCAAGCCTTGCCGCGCCCATGTCTGTCATGGGCCGCATCGTCGGCACGATAGAGGTGCAGTCTTACGAGCGCGCGGCGTACAGGCAGGAGCACGTGACGGCTATGCGTATGGCCGCGAATCTGGCTGCGGTCGCAGTGGAAAACGTGCGGCTCTTCGAGCATGAGCGGCTGGCCCGCTCGGCTGCCGAAGACAGCAACCGCATCAAGGATGAGTTCCTCGCGACTCTCTCGCACGAGCTGAGAACGCCGTTGACGGCCGTGCTGGGTTGGACGCGCCTCTTAAGAGAGCGCGAGCTGGACGAGAAGACCTCTCGTCACGCTCTGGACATCATAGAGCGCAACGCCGTCGCGCAGAAGCAGCTTATAGAAGAGATACTTGATGTCTCGCGCATCATCACGGGCAAGACGCGCCTTGAGCTTCATCCCATCACGCTTGAGCGCGTGGTGGAGGCCGCGCTGGAGTCGGCAGCCCCCGCCGCTCATGCCAAGGATATCGCTCTGGAGTTCAGGCGCGAAGGCGAACCTGCTCTCGTTTCGGGCGACCCGGAGCGATTGCAGCAGGTCGTCTGGAATCTTCTCTCGAACGCGGTCAAGTTCACGCCTTCGGGCGGGCAGATAAGCGTCACGCTCTCTCAGAGAGATTCGAGCGCCTGCATCGCGGTCAGGGATTCGGGCGAAGGCATACGGCAGGATTTTCTCCCTTACGTCTTCGACCGCTTTCGACAGGCGGACGGCTCCACCACTCGCCCGCACGGCGGCCTTGGGCTCGGGCTTGCAATCGTTCGTCATCTGGTAGAGCTTCACGGCGGGACAGTCCGTGCCGACAGCGCGGGAGAGAATCAGGGCTCCACGTTCACAGTCAGTCTTCCGGTGCTTTCTTACGCGTCGGAAGCCGTTAAAGAGATGAAGGCGCGTGCCCGTCCCGCGCCTAAAGACGAGAAGGCGGAAGGGCTGCCCAGCCTCGAAGGCTTGCGCGTGCTGATAGTGGACGACGAGCCCGACGCGCTTGAGTTTCTGCGCTTCGTTCTACAAAGAAGCCGTGCCGAAGTGGCCGCCGCTTCATCCACGGACGAAGCGCTGCGCGAGCTTGAGAGCTTTCGCCCGCACGTCATAGTCAGCGACATAGGCATGCCGGGCCGCGACGGTTACGAGTTTGTAAGAAGTCTGCGCGCGCTGCCGCCCGACCGTGGAGGCCAACTACCCGCAGTCGCTTTAACGGCCTACGCGCGTGCGGAAGACGAAGGACGCGCCATCAGAGAAGGCTTCCAGACACACATCCCCAAACCCTTTGAGCCGTCGGAACTGCTGAGCACCATCGTCTCGCTCTGTAAAACGCCGGGTGAATAAGCCAACCCGCTTATCCTGTTCATCCTGTCTATTCCTGTTAATCCCCTTCTTCAAATCCATCTACGACCGGCTGCTATCTTCCCTTTTGCTCTCTTCCTTTCTATGATGCTGCGCGTGGCGTTTGACGAAAGTGACACGCATGAGAGCGGCGCGGCGCTGGTTCTGGCACTCGACGTTGGGACTTCAAGCGTGCGCGCGGCCCTTTACACGCAGAGGGCGCGCGAGGTTCCCGGCACTCAGGCGCGCACGACCACAGACATCTACACGACGATTGAAGGCGGGGCGGAACTCTACGCCGAGCAGGTCGTTGAGCAGGCCGCGCGCACCATTGACATGACGCTCGCGCTGGCCGGAGAGCGCCGGTCACGCCTGATAGATACGGTGGCCGTCTCCTGCTTCTGGCACAGCCTAGTAGGCGTTGATGATGAAGACAGAGCTATTACGCCTGTCCTCGGCTGGGCGGACACGCGTGCCGCGAGCGAGGCGGAGGCGCTGCGCCGCAAGTTCAACGAGCGAAGCTTTCATGCTCGCACGGGCGCTAGGTTTCATCCCTCTTACTGGCCCGCGAAGCTTCTCTGGCTCAAGAGCGCGCGGCCCGAAATCTATCTTGCCGCCACGCGCTGGATGTCCTTCAGCGACTTTCTCTGGCTCAAGCTTTTCGGTAGAGCGGAAACCTCTGTTTCCATGGCTTCGGGCACGGGGCTCTTTCGTTTGCGCTCGTGCGAGTGGGACGAAGAGTTATGCAGTGAGCTTGGAATATCTTCGGAGCAGTTGCCCGCAGTAACAGGTACGGATAAGGCTTTTAACCTGCTCACGGGCGATTATGCCGGACGCTGGCCCGCTCTCAGGCGTGCGCGATGGTTTCCCGCCGTAGCAGACGGCGCGGCCAACAACATAGGCGCTGGCTGCACTTCGCCCGAACGTATGGCGCTGATGATAGGCACTTCCGGCGCTATGCGGCTTGTTTACCAAGGCGAGCCGCCTGAAGAGCTGCCGCAGGGGTTATGGTGTTATCGCGCAGACCGCAGGCGAGTGGTGCTCGGCGGCGCGTTGTCGGACGGCGGCGGGCTGTGGGCGTGGATGAACGAGACGCTGCGTGTCGAGATGGACGAGCAGGAGAGAGAAGAGGCCGTGGCCGCCTTGGAGCCGGACGCGCACGGGCTGACGGTGCTTCCCTTCTGGGCCGGTGAGAGAAGCACTGGCTGGAACGGCCTCGCGCGCGGCAGCATACTCGGTCTTTCCATGCACACTCGCCCTCTGGAAATCCTGCGCGCGTCTATGGAAGCCGTGGCCTACCGCTTTGCGCTCATAGCAGAGGCGCTCTACGAGTTTGCGCCCGGAGCCGTACTCGTAGCATCAGGCGGCGCTCTTCAAGCCTCAAACACATGGGCGCAGATAATCTCGGACGCTCTGGGCCGCGCTCTGGAGATGAGCGGCGCGGAAGAATCTTCCAGTCGCGGCGCAGTTTTGCTTGCGTTGGAGGCAAGCGACAAGATAAAAAGCATCGGTAAAGAGCGCGCCCCCGTGGAGCGAGTCGTAGAGCCCGACATGGCCCGTCACGAGATTTACAAAAAGGGGCGCTTGCGTCACGAGCAGCTTTACGAGCGGCTCGTGGCCGATAAAGAGGTGGCCGAGTTAATCAACGAGGCCGCGCGCTGACCAAAGAGAAGATTTAACCTGCCGACATTAAACATAAAAGAGAATCGAGGAAACCTGAAAAGATGAGCGCGTCAACACAGAAGGAAACCAACCGTAGCCCCGAGCTGGACGAGCTTTGCATCAACACTATTCGCACGCTGTCGCTCGACGCCGTGCAGAAGGCGGAGTCGGGCCACCCCGGCTTGCCGCTTGGCGCAGCGCCGATGGCCTACGTACTGTGGACGCGCTTTCTCAGGCACAACCCGCAGAACCCTAAATGGGCGGGCCGCGACCGCTTTCTTCTGTCTGCGGGACACGGCTCCATGCTGCTTTACTCGCTGCTCTACCTGACGGGCTACGACCTGCCGCTCGAAGAGATAAAGAATTTCCGCCAGTGGGATTCAAAGACGCCGGGCCATCCAGAAAATGTTTTGACGCCGGGCGTGGAGATTACTACGGGGCCGCTCGGGCAGGGCTTCGCGAACGGCGTGGGGATGGCCATGGGCGCGGCTCACTTGGCCACCAAGTTCAACCGGCCCGAGTTTCCCGTCATAGACAACTACGTTTACGCCATAGTCTCGGACGGCGACCTGATGGAAGGCGTGGCGAGCGAGGCCGCTTCGCTCGCCGGTCATCTGAGGCTGGGAAAGCTAATCTATCTTTACGACGACAACGAAGTCACGATAGAAGGCTTCACCAAGCTGGCCTTCTCGGAGAACGTGCCGCAGCGTTTTGAAGCTTACGGCTGGCACACTTCGACCGTCGAAGACGGAAACGACCTCGAAGCCATTGAGCGCGCCATACGCGACGCGCAATCGGTCGCAGACCGACCGTCTCTCATCTCCGTCAAGACCACGATTGGCTACGGGATGCCGACCGCAGGCACACGCAAGGCTCATTCGGACGCTCCCGGCCCTGAAGCCGTGCGCGAAACAAAGCGCCATCTCGGCTGGCCCGAAGACAAGGATTTTTACGTACCGGAAGAGGCGCTGGCTCACTTCAGGGAAGCGGTCGAGCGCGGCGCAACGCTTGAGCAGGAATGGAACGGGCTTGTTAAGCGTTATGAAGAGAAGGACGCCGAGCTTGCGCGCTCGTTCCACCTCACCATGAGCGGCGAGCTGCCGGAAGGCTGGGAAGCGCACCTTCCGTCTTTCGAGAACGCAAAGCCTATGGCCACGCGTCAGGCGTCGGGCGAAGTCATCAACGCGCTCGCGCCGCACATGCCGATGCTCTTCGGCGGCTCAGCCGATTTAGGCCCGTCCAATAACACTGACATCAAAGAGGGCGGCTCTTTTCAGGCGGGCTCTTATGAAGGGCGCACGATTCACTTCGGCGTGCGAGAGCACGCGATGGGCGCGACCATGACCGGCATCAGTCTGAACGGCGGGCTGATTCCCTTCGGCGGCACCTTCATGACCTTCTCCGATTATATGCGTCCTTCGATTCGTTTGGCCGCTCTGTCCGAGGTACAGGCCGTTTACGTCTTCACGCACGACTCTGTGGGACTTGGCGAAGACGGCCCGACGCATCAGCCCGTTGAGCATCTGGCCGCGCTCAGGGCCATTCCGCACCTTTATGTCATGCGGCCTGCGGACGCGCACGAGACGCGCGAGGCATGGCGCACGGCTATACTTCGCCGCAACCTGCCGACGGCTCTGGCGCTGACGAGACAGAAGGTTCCCGTGATAGACCGCGCCGGGCGCTATGCTTCAGCCGACGGCGCTCGTCGCGGCGCGTACGTGCTAGCCGAAGCCACCGGCGCAAACGGCGAGAGCGCGGCACCGGCTCTTATCCTCATAGGCACAGGCTCGGAAGTGTCGCTCTGTCTAGATGCGCGTGAAGAGCTACAGAAGCAGGGCACGCCCACTCGCGTAGTCTCCATGCCCTGCATGGAGCTTTTCGAGGAGCAGCCCGAAGAGTACAGGCGTGAAGTCCTGCCGCCTTCCACACAGGCGCGGCTTGCCGTCGAAGCTGGCGTGCGGCTGGGATGGGACAGGTACGTCGGCCCGTCCGGCGATGTCGTCTGCCTCGACCGCTTCGGAGCGTCGGCTCCCGGCGACGTGGCGCTTCGCAACCTCGGCTTTAACGTCGAGAACGTCACCAACAGAGCGCGTGCGCTTCTTCAAAAATAGAGAGATGAGAATCGCCGTCGGCGCAGACCATGCTGGAGTCCCGCTCAACCTTCGAGTGATAAAGGAGCTGCGCGCGGCGGGCCACGAGGTGGAAGACTTCGGCACTCACGACTCGCAAGCGCCGGATGATTACCCGGACTACGCTCTTCTGGTGGGGCAAGCCGTGCAGGCAGGGCGGGCTGAGATTGGGATTCTCATCTGCGGAAGCGGCGCTGGCGTATCGGTCGCCGCCAACAAGTTGAATGGAATACGCGCCGTCATGTGCTCGGACACTTACACGGCGCACCAGTCGCGCGAGCATGACGATTGCAACGTGCTTTGCCTCGGCGCACGCGTCACGGGCGCGGAGCTTGCCATGGAAATCGTACGCGCTTTCGTTCAGGCCCGCTTCACAAACGAAGAACGCCACCGCAGGCGCTTAGAGAAGATTGAGCAGATGGAGAAGAATGAAAGAGATTGATTCATTGATTCATTTCCTCCTTGAATCAATGAACCGATGAACAAATGAATCAGTTCTTATACAGGAGCTTCCCCTTGAAAAAAGCTTATTCCCCCGGCGCGTGTGCGCTCGTCTTGCTCTTTTGTCTGCTTCTTCAAATTCCCGTTCGCGCCCAGCAGTCTCCTACGACCACACAGCCGCAGCCCGCCACCACCAGACAGCAGAAGCAGCAAAAGCTGCAACGGCCTCCGGCCGAGACGGGTCGCCCGCCCGTCGCGCCCCCGCGACCGCGCCCGTCTAACGTGCCGCCGCCCTATTACGATTATCCTTTCGGCGGCGCGACGGATAAGTATCAGGTGATGACGGTTGACGACGCCGTGACGCTGGCGCTTCAGAACGCCTCGCTCTACCAGCAGGCTTACCTAGAAGAGCAGATTGCGCGCGAGGATGTGCGACAGGCACGCGCCGCCTTCTTCCCTCAAATCAGCCTGCCGCTCACCTACACCGGGACGACGCCGTCAATGGTTCGCTTCCCCGAAGAGCCGCCGACCTTCAGCTTCGTTTCCGCGAGCGCCATCAACGAGACTACGGCGCTTGTGAACGTGTCGGGCACGATTGATTTGACGGGGAGGCTGCGTGCGGCTCTACAGCGCTCACGCGCGCTTCTGGAAGCGGCCAGCGCTGGAACGAAAGTCGCCCGCAGGGAGCTTGTTCTCTCTACGGTAGATGCTTACTACGCGCTGGCGCTCACGCGTCAAAGGCGCAGGCTCGCGGATGAGACACTGGCTCTAGCGGAAGGATTCGTGAGCGTGGCCGAATCTCTTAAAGAGCGCGGCGAGGGCGAAGAGGCGGACGTGTTTCGTGCGCGCACCGCCGCAGCCTCGCAGCGCGACGCGCTTGAGCAGGCACGCGCGGCGGAACTGGCCGCGATGAATCTCTTGAGAAACCTCACGGGGATAGATTTCTCAACGCAGGTGTTGACGGGCCACCTGACCGACGGCGTTCCGACCGCGAGCGACTTTAACAGCTACACGGAAGAGATTATCCGCAGCCGCCCCGAGCTTGCTCAGATAGACGCGCAGGCAAAGGCGGCGCGTGCCGAAGCAAGGGCCGCGCGCCGCGAGCTTCTGCCGGAATTGACCTACAGCTTAAACGGCGGCTTCGACGCCGGAGACTTTCGCCCCGTGGGTCGTTACGCTGGCGGCTCGGCCATCATCTCTCTGAACATTCCCGTCTTCAATTTCGGCGCAAGCCGCAGCCGCGAGCGGCAAGCGCGACTGCGCTCCGAACAACTGGACATTCAGCGCGAGCTGCTGGTTCGTCAGCTACGGCAGGAGTTCTACATCAACCGCGCGAACGCGCTCGGAGCAATCGAGCGCATACGGGAGCTAAGACAGGCTGCGGAGACGGCGCAGCGCAACATGACTACCATCTTCATGCGCTATCGCATGAGGAAGGCTACGATTCTGGATGTCGTTGACGCGCAATCCAGCTTTGCTGAGACGCGCTCGGCTTACTATCAGGCCATCGTTGACTATCACACTTCGCGCGTTCGTCTTGAGGAAGACCCCGCGCGAAGCCTCGGCGCAATGGCCGGAGCGCAGCCCGCAGGCACGGCGCGTAACACGCCCGTCGTCACCTGTCCCCTGACGATTGAGCAGGCTCCGAATATAGGCGGGCTTCGGCTGGGGATGTCGTACGCGCAGGCGAGCATGATTTTCCCCTCGCTCAAATTGTCGCCGCCCGACAGGGTCGGAGTCTCGAACGCCGTCCTCAATCGCAACGACATCACGCGTAATCAATTCTTCGAGGGCGCGCAGGCGATTCTTCTACAGTTCATGGAAGACAGGCTCTACTTCATACACGTCGGCTATCCGGTGACCAACCGTTGGAACAGCAAGGACGAGTTTCTCTCCGCGATAGCGCAGAAGCTGAACATCAGTGGCGAGTGGAAGCCCTTCTACAACTGGCAGGACAAGAACGTGCGCGACCTTGCAGACCTGCGCTCGATGGGAATCGAATGCGCGGGCTTTCGTCTGAGCGCGGGCATAGGCATAGAGGCGCTCGGCGGCGACCAGTTCCCGCGCTTCGAACTGGAAGACATGAGCACATCTAGAAGGGTAAGAGAGCGCGCAGACGAGCTTAGACGCAAAGAGTCCGAAGAAGAAAAGAAGTGATGAGAGAAGTGAGTAGTAGGTCAACATCAAAATCAATCACCGCAGAGGCGCAGAGAGACGCGAGAGGGGGCGCTGAGAAAAGCATTCAACTCTCTGCGCTTACCTCTGCGACACTCTGCGTCTCTGCGGTGAATTACCTGTTTAGATTTCTAACTGACCCACTACTGAGAAACGCTTTTACTCGTCAAACGGCAGCTCTTCTAAACAACTATTCTCAGGGCGGCGGGCATTACCCGAAACTCTGCGGGCGTGTGGCCGCGAGGGTTTCCGTCCGCCTCTACGGGCAGCGAGTCTTCCGGGCTCACCGGCTCAAGGCGCACGCGCTCTGCTTTGAAGAGGGTCACGTTCCGATTTTTGACGTGGCCGCCGCTATGTATGCGCGGCAGCTCCCTGACTATGGTGCGGCGCGTGAGGCTGCATGAGAGCATTAGGTCAATCAGCCCGTCGTCCGTGCGCGCTTCGGGCGCGAACATCATGCCGCCGCCCGCGTACACGTTATTGGCCACGGCTATCAGGTTTGAAGCGCATTCTATAGCTTCACCTTCATCAACCGTCACGCGCATACGCCGCTCTCTCCACATTAGAAGCGCGCTGCACGCGGCCTTTAGAAAGCGCGCCTCGCCCGGCAGTCGTTGCACGAATCGGCCCTGCCCGGCCACCCGCACGGCCACCTCCGCTCCCAGCCCAATCGTAGAGACGTTGAGACAGACAAAGCTTCTGCCGCCCTGCGTGGTCGCCGCACGGCCCGCTATCGCATCAACTACGCGCGTGCCGCTCAAATCACCGGAGCGAGCGTGCGCGGCCAATCGCCTGACCCATTCTTCAACCGGCTCGCGCCTTCCGGCGAGTCCGCGCGCAAAGTCGTCGCCCGTGCCTGCGGGTAAGATGGCCAGCGCCGCGCGGCTGTTGATTGGTGAAGGCAAGGCTAGCTGTTCGCCCTCGCCGTTTTCGTCAAACTCAAAGAAACCGGCCCCGGCCTCGCTCAATGTCCCGTCGCCGCCGACGACCGCTATCGTCTCATAGCCTTCATGAAGGGCGCGCCTCGCAGCCGAGGTCGCGTCTCCGGCGCAGGCCGTCTCGTGAACGTCGAAATCAATCCCGCTCTCGCGCAAACTTGCACGCACCTTGGGCCATGCGCGGCGGGCGCGTGCCGCCGCAGGATTGATGATGACGAGTGTCCTTTGGCTCATCCGTCCTCACACTCTATCATAACGAGGCGCGCACGTTCGGCTTTGGTGACAGGCTTTGCATTCGAAGCCGCAAGCGCCGTACTCTTTCAAGCATGAGCACAGATTACATGCGCGCAGTCATGATAGCGTCACACGGCGGCCCCGAAGGATTGGAGGTGCGCGAGGTGCCGCGCCCGCCCGCACCTTCTGCCGACCGGGTTCGCGTGCGCGTTCGCGCAGCCGCGCTCAATCGCGCAGACCTGCTACAGAGGCGGGGGCGTTATCCCGCGCCTGCGGGTGTGCCTCAGGACATTCCCGGCCTTGAGTTCGCCGGTGAAGTTGAAAGCGCCGGGCCTGAAGCCAGACGCGTGCGCGCGGGCGAGCGCGTCTTCGGCATCACGGGCGGCGGAGCGCAGGCCGAGTACATAGTCGTGCCCGAAAGCACTCTCGCGCCCGTCCCGGAAAATCTAGACTGGGCAGAAGCGGCCAGCATACCGGAAGCCTTCATCACGGCCCACGACGCGCTCTTTACGCAGGGCGGTTTGAGCATGGGAGAGCGCGTGCTGGTTCACGCGGCTGGCTCGGGCGTAGGTCTGGCGGCGGTACAGCTTGCCGCGAGCGCTGGCGCAATCGTCTACGGCACATCGCGCACGCCTGAAAAGCTTGAGCGTGCGCGCCAGTACGGCCTGAAGGAGACTGTAGCCGTCGCGGACGACCCGTCGCGCGTGACGGAGGCCGCACGCGAATGGACGGATGGCGCTGGCGTAGATGTCATACTAGACCTTGTCGGAGCAAGCTATCTCCCGGCCAATCTGGATTTGCTCGCCATGAAAGGGCGGTTGCTCTTGGTTGGCACGACTGCGGGCGCGAGCGCGCAGCTCGATTTCGGATTAGTGATGCGCAAGCGGCTGAGAATCATCGGCACAGTCCTTCGCTCGCGCTCTACGGAAGAGAAGGCTTTGGCCACGCGCCGCTTTGAAAAGCACGTCCTGCCGCTTCTTAAAGAGGGGCTCGTGCGTCCCGTCATAGACAGGATTTACAATATGGAAGAGGTGCGCGAGGCCCACTCGCGGCTGGAATCAAACCTGAGCTTCGGCAAAGTAGTGCTGATGATTTGAGGGAAGCAAAATGACTACAAGGGCGATTTTCATCCTCATACTTCTTATGCTCACGCCTAATCTGATTCAGGCGCAACGTCGCGGCGGCGGCGCTGCCGACCCTGAGCCGGGCGTGCCGCGAGAGCTTGCGCGCCTGCGCGCTCAACATTACAAGGACGTGAGGTACGTCCTGTCGCTCACGCTCAGGCCGGGCGCTGAGCTTCTGAGGGGCCACGAAGTAATCAGCGTCAGGCTGGAGGGCGCAGTTGACCAGCTTGTGCTGGACTGGCGAAAGATGGCCGCTAAAGAGGGGCAGCCCGTCGCACGCGTCTGGGACTTGGAAGCAAACGGCCGCAAGGTTACGGACGCGCGCGAAACCAACGACCACTTAATCATTCCGGGCCGGTATCTGGTCAAAGGCATGAACGTGGTCAGCCTCAACTTCGAGTCTCCAATCCTGACTTCAGGCAGCGCCGTCACGCGCTATCTAGACCGCGAAGACAAGTCGGAATACATCTACACGCTCTTTGTCCCGTCGGACGCGAGCACGGCCTTTCCCTGCTTCGACCAGCCCGATTTGAAAGCGCGTTTCCGGCTCTCGGCCTTCGCGCCCGAAGAATGGAGGGTGATTACGAACGTAAGGCTTTCTGGCAACGATGCCACAGGTAAAGGCCCGCTCCCGCCGGAGCTGGGCGGCACACCGGGCGCGTCACAGATATATAACGAATGGACTTTCCCCATAACGGAGCCAATCAGCACCTATCTCTTCGCCTTTGCCGCAGGGCCGTTTCAGGAGTTCAGGGACGACACTTCGTCTTTTCCCGGAAGCATCTTCGTGCGTAAATCAAAGGCCGAGCGTGCGCGCAAAGAGATGCCCGAAGTCTTTCGCCTGACGCGCGAGGGGATGAAGTTTTTCACCGGCTACTTCGATTACAAATTTCCCTTCGAGAAATACGACCAAGTCATATTGCCGGAGTTCGCGTACGGCGGGATGGAGCACGCGGGCGCGACCTTCCTGCGCGAAGAGAGCATACTCTTTCCTTCAGACCCCACGGCCAACGACCTCATCAACCGGGCCGAGCTTATCTTTCACGAGCTGGCGCACCAGTGGTTCGGAGACTTGGTAACGATGCGTTGGTTCGACGACCTCTGGCTGAAGGAAGGCTTTGCGACCTTCATGGCTTACAAGGCCATGGAAACGGCCATGCCGGAGTACAACGCATGGAAGGTATTTTATCAGAAGACGAAGCCGTCAGCTTACCTGACGGACGTGACGAAGGGGACTACGCCCATCTGGCAGGAGATTTCCAACCTGAGCGCCGCCAAGAGCGCTTACGGCAACATAGTCTATCGCAAAGCCCCTTCTATGCTCAGGCAGGCGGAGTTCTATCTTGAGCCGGAGAAATTCCGCCGCGCCGTGCAGATGTTTCTAAAGGAGCACGCTTACGCGAACGCCGAATGGGCAGACCTCGTGCGTGCGTTTGAGCGCACGTCCAATAGAAGGCTGGACGCGTGGGCAGCCGCATGGGTCAAGAGGCGCGGGATGCCCGACGTGCGCGTCAACTGGTCTGCCGACAATCAGGGACGCATCAAATCTCTCACGCTGCGACAGACCGATGTACTCGACGAGGGCGGCACTTGGCCCATGCACGTCAAGCTGCTGCTAGCATACGACGAGGGCGCTCGTCCGGAGACGCTGACCGTAACTTTAAATGGAAGCGGCGAGACACCTGTGGAGGAAGTCACGGGCAAGCGTGCGCCGCGTTACGTCTTCGCCAACTACGAAGATTACGGCTACGGGCGGTTCCTGCTTGATGATGAAAGCAAGCGTGCCGTCATCAATCGGCTGGGCTCCGTGCAAGACCCGTTTCTGCGGGCGCTCCTTTGGGGCGCGCTCTGGGACAGCCTGCGCGAAGCCGAGCTGCCGCCGCTCGATTACATAGAGCTGGCCGTCAGGCTCCTGCCCGAAGAGCGTGACGAAGTGACGGCGCAGAGCGTGCTCGCGCGCGCCGCGACCTCCTTCAACCGCTATCTCTCAAGTGAGGAGATGCGGCGCACGGCTCCGCAGCTTGAGCGGCTTCTCTCCGAGCGCATGATGAACGCCTCTACGCCCGGACTTCGCATCACGTACTTTCGCGCGTTCCAGTCTGTGGCGACGACGGATGAAGCGCGCGAGCAGTTGAAGAAAATCGTTCGCGGCGAGTTGAAGATTCCGGGCATGACGCTGCGCCCCCGCGACCGCTTCGACATAGTGACGGCGCTTCTCATGCGCGGCGACAGGGACGCGCCCGCGCTGCTGGATAAGCTGAGCGCGGAAGAGACGTCCGACGATGCGCGCCGCTACGCTTATGCTGCGGGGGCTGCACGCGCGCTCCCCGAAACCAAGAAGAGGTACTTCGACGCATATCTGACGGACACAAAGCTGGCTGAAAGCTGGATAGAGGCGAGCCTCTCGCCCTTCAATTCGATTCAGCAATCGGATTTGACTCTGCCTTATCTTGAGCGGGCGCTCGCTGAGCTTCCCACGCTCAAGCGCACGCGCAAGATTTTCTTCGTCAACGGCTGGCTGGCAAGCTTTCTGGGTGGCCAGTGCAACGAGCGAGCGCTGCAAAGCGTGCGCGGCTTTCTCGACCGCACGCCCGCCCTAGACAGAGACTTGCGCCTTAAAGTCCTTGAGAGCGTGGACGGCCTTGAGCGCTGCGTGCGAATCAGGACGAAGTACGCTAAGGACGGCGCGACTTCCTCTAACACGATAAATCGTACTAGATGACAATCAGCCATGGACACCTTTCGCGTCGTTACCTACAACGTACACAAGTGTCGCGGGCTTGACCGCAGGGTGAGGCCGGATCGCATCGCTGCCGTTTTGAGGGAGACGGGCGGCGACGTGATAGCGCTTCAGGAAGTCCTGAGCATAGAAGGCAGGGGCCACGAACAGCATCAGGCAAGGTATATTGCCGAGAGCCTTGGGATGGACTACTGCATTGGCGAGAACCGCAGGCTCCACGGCGGGGCTTACGGGAACGTCACGTTAAGCTGTCTGCCGTTATTGAAATCCGAGAACTTCGACATCACTTGGCGAGGGCGCGAGCGGCGCGGCTGCTTGCGCACGGACGTTCAACTCAAAGAGGGGGGCGAGCTTCACGTCTTCAACATACATCTGGGCACGGCCTTCATAGAGCGCCGCTTTCAGGGGCGGCGGCTGGTGAGCGAAGAGGTACTGAATAACAAGGAGCTGAAGGGGCCGCGCGTAATTGTCGGAGATTTCAACGAATGGACGCACGGGCTGGCCTCAAGGCTTCTGTCCACGCACTTCAAGAGCGCGGACGTTCGCTATCATCTGCGCAGCGCTCGAACCTATCCGGGCATACTGCCGCTAGTCCATCTAGACCACGTCTATTATGACGACTCGCTCGAATTAAAGCGGCTGACGCTACACAGAAGCCGCACCGCATTGATAGCCTCAGACCATCTGCCGCTCGTGGCGGATTTCACGCTTCGTCAAGTTTGAGTAAGAAAGAGTGTCTACCGGCTGGAGCTGCCGGCAGGCGAGGGCCGCTTTGGTTGTGAGGCTGCTGAGCCTTCGCGCAGGAAGTGGCGCGCGGCCTCATTCGTGACGAGGCAGACGCCGTGCGTACCTTCATCAGTGAGACTACGCACTAAGGCGTGGGCTTCATCGAAGGTCAGGTCTGTGGCCTCGCTGCCGCGCTCGCTGATGACGGCCCAGCGCCGCTCTGTGAGTTCGCTCATAGCTTTCACAAATCTTCCGAAAATCTTCTGATTGGGGAGAGTTTAATTGATGAGCGGCGCGAAAGCCAAACGTGACGGCTAAGTTGAAAAGCTCGCGCGAGGCGAGGAGCGTGTGCGCCTGCTTCGCGCGAGCTTTGAAGGGCCGGAAGGCGTTTCGTTGATGAGATTAGAGCTGTGCTACGGCATCTCCGCGAACCAGCTTGATTGAGAGACGGTAGACGTTCTTTTCTCCGGCGACGGGCAGGATGTTGGAGACGGCGCTCCACGCCTTGCCTTCTTCGTCCGTAAACTTCCAGAGAGTTTTGTATGTGCCGCCCGCGTGGCTGGCCGACTGTTTAGCCCAGCCTTCCGAGAGCTTGCCGTCTATGATTTTCAGTAGCTCTTGCGCCGAAAGCTCCGCGCGAACTTCCCAGTTCTTTTCCCAACCGTTTCTGTCTCCCTGCTGGCCCAGGACTTTCCCCGTAGCGCCTTCGGGCAGCTTGAAGCCTTCCCGGCCCAGCACCTTTCTCAGATACCTGTCGGCAAAGCTCGCGCGCGCGTAGCCGGAATCCGGCTGCCAGTTGTATTCCATGTTGAGCGCAATCTCCTGCGCTCTTCCACGCCCCGCGATTCTCTCCACCAGATGAAGCGCCCCGTCAATGCCGGAAGAGAGCCCTGCGGTCGTGATTATCTTTCCGTTGTCCGTGAAGCGCTGGTCTGTGACTATCTTCGCCTTCGGCGCGAGTTGTCTCAGCTCATCAATCAGACCGTAATAGGTTGTCGCGGTCTTTCCGTCGAGCAGCCCGGCCTTGCCGAGATAGAACGCGCCGTTGCAGACGCTCATTACATATTCAGCTTCAGCCGCGCGTTCCTGCACCCAGCGTATGACGTTCGGGTTGTCCATGTGCGGGCCGACGCCTCCGCCCGGCAGTAAGATAACGTCCGGCTTGGGCGCGTTGTCGAAAGTGTACTTGGGCAAGACCGTCATGCCCATGTTGGTCGTGATGGCGTCTGCCTTTTCCGCCACCGTGTAGACGTTGAAGAGATGCTGTTTGCCTTCGTGCGCCTGACCGAAGACCTCGAACGGGCCGGTGTAGTCTATTATCTGCACGCCGTTGAAGATGAAGATGGCGAGGTTCCGGGGAGCCTTCTTCTCTTTCCCGGCGCTCTGGCCATCAAAGGCGTAGCTTGCGTCGTCCGTCGCCATGCAGTAATTCGCTCCAACCATATTGAACATCAGAGCCGACATCAGAGAGAACGTGCACATGAGCGCCAAAAAGGTGTCCCATTTTTTCATTAGTCTTCTCCTTCCGCTTTTAACTAAAATTCTGTGATGCTTTCATCCCGCGCTTCGAAAAGCATGAAAGTCGGGTTTATCGTCTAGGGTGAATATAGCCGCTCTCGTTCGAGAAGCCTTCGACTTTGCAGTGAAGCGGGATGAAATTGCAGCGAGCGGGAAAAACGGTGCGGTCAGAAGCGGTTGCTCTTCAGAAGTGCCTGAAGCTGTTCGCGTCGGCTGCGGCTGAGCTTAAGCTCCGTGCCGTCCTGAAGGATGACCACGTAGTCGCCGTTGAAGTGCGCGTGCAGCTCTTTGACGCGGTCTAGGTTGACGATTGACGAGCGGTGTATGCGCAGGAATTTTTCCGGGTCGAGCTTTGCTTCCAGCTCGTTCATGCTCTCTCTGAGCAGGTGAGTCTTGCGCCCGGAGTGAAGCTTGACGTAGTAATCCTCCGCCCCAATCCAGTCAATCTCCTCCACCTTGAGAAAGAAGATTCGGCTCGCCGATTTAATCATCAGCCGCGTGAGATATTTGGAGCGCTCCGCGCGCGGCTCAGCCGCCCCGGCTTCGGCCTCGCGGTCTTCCAGCATGGCGAAGAGCTTCCGGCTGAGCTTGTTAATCTCTTGCTGCTCCACCTGCGTCTTGGCCTGCCGCAGAGCTTTCTCAAAGCGCGTGTCGTCAAACGGCTTCAATAGATAATCGAGCGCGTGGACTTCGAAAGCCCTGAGCGCGTACTGGTCAAAGGCCGTGACGAAGATAATCGCGGGGATTCGTGTGGCGTCAATCTTCTCAAGCACGTCGAAGCCGTTCATTCCGGGCATCTGTATGTCCAGAAAGAGAAGCTCCGGCGAGTGCTGCGCGATGAGCTTCACTGCGTCCGGGCCGCTTCCCGACTCGGCCACAATCTCTATCTCGGAATCATTCTTGAGCAGCAGTCGAATCGCGCGCCGCGCCAAAGGCTCGTCGTCAACAATCATAGTCCTGATTGGCTTTCGCCTCTTACTCATGGCCGTTCTCTGCCGGTCGAAAGGGAAAGGCCAGCAACGCTTCCACGCCGCCGCCCTCGCGGTTGCGTATGGAGAAGCGATGCTCCGCGCCGTATAGCTGCTCAAGCCGCGCCTTCGTGTTCGATAATCCTATGCCCGTGGATTCCTCCTGTCGCCACTCGCGCTTCAGCCCCTGCCCGTCGTCGGACACCTTGATTTCCAAGATGCCGTTCTCGTTGCGCGTTGAAAGCTGTATGAGGCCGCCCGCCAATCGCGGCGAGATGCCGTGCCGTATGGCGTTCTCCACCAGAGGTTGAAGGATTAGATTCGGCACGGCTGCGTCCAGAGTTTCAGGCTCCACCTCCATCTCTATCTTAAGGCGGTCGGAGAAGCGCATCTGCTGTATGTCAAGATAAAGCTCAAGAAACTCCAGCTCCTCGCGCAGCGAGACTTCCTGCCTGCCTATGTTCTCAAGCGAGTGGCGAAGCAGTCCGCTCAGGCCCGCAATCATGCTCACCGCAGCCTTGTTCTCCTCGCCACGAACGAGCGACGAGATAGCGTGAAGCGTGTTGAAGAGGAAGTGCGGCTGAAGCTGCATCTTGAGGGTTTCCAGTTGCGCCTGCGCCAGTTGCGATTCGAGTTGCGCGGCGTGAGTCTCGCGCTCGCGGTACTTGTCATAGTAATCCAGCGCGTAGCCGACGCCCAAGATTGCGCTGTAAATCAGGAAGTCGAGCGGAAACCGCGCCATCATCTTTTCAAAGTACTGGTGCGAGAAGGGAGTCGTCACGTTCTGGTAGACATCGAACGGCCTCATGCTTATGTACAGGGCCGTGAAGGTGGTTATGTTCAGAGACGAGACGACGGCGAAGATGGGAAGATGCATCAGCACGCCGCGCTTCCACCTTGCCCTTTCTATGGGAAAGCGTCGGCCCGCCCAGAGAATCAAAGGCGTCAGAGCCGTCCACGTATTCCAGACCAGCAACTGCCAGAGGATGATGCGCCACCACTCGTGCTGCATCCCTTCGGCGCGCATGAAGAAGTAGGTCTGGTTGCCGTAAAGAAAGGCTATAAAAGTCCAGAAGCCGGAGAGCGCGACCCACTTGAGCCAGCCGCGCTCCTTACGCTTTTCAGCTTCGACGGTTTTAGAGAAGAGTTCCCGCATCAGTCAGCTTTCAAGAAGGCTCGGAAGAGAGCGAGCCACGGCAGTTTATTCCCTGTGGCCGCCTTCTTCAATCTTTTCATCTGTGGCTTGGTTGAACTGGGCCGTCACTTTCCGGCCTCGTATTTCGGGTAGAGGTTCATCTCGCAGACGGGGCAGACGCCGGGCTCTTTGAAGACCAAGCTGTCGCATTCGATGCGGCACGGCGGGCAGACGTAGCCGGTCATGGTCAGCCCTTCGCGGCTAGCTCGTCGGGGCAGAGCGTCTGTGTTGGCTAGCTGCCATGCTGCGGCGAAGCTCAGGCGGACGGCGAGCGCCATGTGCTCGTAGTTGATGGTCTGCGGCTCGTCCGAGGGCTTGTGATAATGCTCCGTCAGGCCCGTGGAGTAGAAGATGCCGGGGATGTCGAACTTCTCGAAGTTGAAATTGTCGTCCGGGTAATACTGCGAATCGTCCAGCAGCAGGTTCGTGCCCGTCGCCACGTTGAGCCGCCTCGTCATCTCCATTAGTTCGGACGACGTCTCCTTCTTACTTATGATGTAAAGATAGTTCGGGTTAGTCTTTGCATGAGCGGCGTCCTCGCCCCCTACGCCGTCCATGTTGATGTGCGCGACTATGCGCTCCATCGGAATGACGGGCTGCCTGTCCGTGTAGAAGGCCGAGCCGAGCGCCCCTTTCTCTTCGCCGCTAGTGTTGAGGAAGAGTATGGAGCGGCGCGGCCCCATGCCTTCCGCTCTGGCCCGCATGAAGGTTTCGGCTATGGCGAGCGCGGCGACTGTGCCGGAGCCGTCATCAGCCGCGCCGTTATAAATCTGGTCGCCATTGAGTTGCGGATTTCTTCCCAGATGGTCGTAGTGCGCGCAGACCACGACTACCTCATTCTTAAGGCGTGGGTCGGAGCCTTCTATAAATGCGAGCACGTTCTCCGTCTCAACCGGCTCGAAGGCTTCCACGCTTGAGCTGACTTCCGCGCCCTTAACGTCAAAGACGACGGGCTTCAGGCCCGCGTTCATCTCCCGCGACAGGTCGCGCACGCTCCTGCCCTGTGCGGAGAGAATCCGGTCGGCCATCTTCGTAGAAATCATGTAAGTGGGAGGGAAAGGCGTGGACTCGGTCGGGTAAAGAGAGAGCGTGCCGACGCCCATAGCGTTGAGCGCGGCGCGGCGCGACAATTCTACGAAGCCGCCTTCGGGAGCGCGAGGCGTCGCGTCACTGATGACAAGCACGCCCGCCGGACGCCCGTGAGTCCAGATGGCCATTCTCTTATCGAACATTCGTGCGGCAGACCACCTTGAGGGCTTGCGCTCCTGCGTGGGCAGAAGAGAGGTCGAAGCGTCACGAAGCGGCTCGTCCGCCAGAATCATGACCCACTTGCCGTCAACGCTTATCTGCTTCTCCTTGAGGGCGCTGAAATCCCTGTATGAGAGCGCGTCGTCTTCTATCCCGTATCCGGCGAAGACCACGCCGCCCCTTGCCGCAGCCACTCTGCCGAAAGCGAAATAGGCGAGGTCATCCTGCAACTCCTGTGAAAAGTGGCTCGCTGCCCGCCGCTCGCCGTTTATGCTGACTTCGAGCGCGGCGCGTCGAGCCTCTCTTTTATAGAGCCTGAAGGGTTGAAAGTAGCTCTTGAGCGACAACGCGTCGTCGCTTTTGACCGTGCCTCTAGGTGCGAGGCCGAGCCTCCTGTATTCGGATGCAAGATAATCTGCGGCCATCTTCTGCCCGCGTGTGGCCGTCTCACGGCCTTCGAACGCGTCCGAGGCCAGAAAGTAGAGACGCGCGGCCAGCGTCTCCGGCGTAATCATCTGTTGATAACGGCGCACCGCTTCCGTGCTCTGAAACGCGCCCGGCGTCGCGGCAGAAGATTTAAACGAAAGGTTGCGCGCCTCGGCTCTCAAAAGAAAGAGCGCCGCACCGCAGGAGGAAAGCAGCAGGAGCGCCGCCAACGCGACTCTACTCAAAGAATGGCTTCTGGACTGTTTGATGCTCATCATGCGAACCTCCCGGCGGGCCGAAATGAAGTCTTGCCAGACTCGCGCCTGTCGAATAATTGACTCTGAGCCTGACTGTACTTCGGGTGGTTCGGAGGACGGAGGAATTTTCAGGGAAGCGCGAGGAAAATGCTGCGGGACGTCTTTTTTGTGCAGCCGGAGGAGTTGCGGATAAGCAACTATCAAAGCAGCATAATCATTTACCAGAATCGGCGTGCGAGCCTTCGCGCGCCGGGGCGGCCGGGAGCGGCCCCGATTGAGAAAGGATGGTGCGAGCCTGCGGCGACTTCTGCTCGGCCCTTGAGCCTTCCCTGTGCAGCCTGTATGAGCGTATCAGTAGAGCGGCAGCCGTCCACGCGCCTATCACGGCCAGAGGAATCGTGACCACTCGCGGCCACATGACCGCCACGAAAGAGAGCGCAAGAAGCAGAACGCTCGCCACTACCATGACCCTAGCTTCAGCCGGGCCGAGGATGCGGCGATTGGTGATGACGGCGCTGACCGCGCTGCCCAGCCCCAGTGCTCCTATGGCTACGCGGCCGGCACTCCCGCGCCTGTACCTTCTGCTCAGGCGGCGCTGCACGTGCGGCTCCGGGTGATTCGTAGCGCGCACGCGCTTTCTCTCGCTTAAGACTATCTCCGTCGAATGATTCAGGTCTTCGAGGAACATCGCTTCCATCTCCTGCGCGAAGCGCTCGTCCTCAACCGCCACGTCCAACTCCCAGTTCCCCATCCAGCTTGCCAGATTGAGGTTCGTGGAGCCTACTCTGGCCCAGTGGCTGTCGGCCACAGCCGTCTTGGCGTGAAGCATAGAGCCATTCCACTCGAAGACGCGCACGCCAGCTTCCAGCAGAGGCCGGTAGCCCGTGCGCGAAAGCGCGCTTATGAGCGGGACGTCGGTAGAGCCCGGTACGAGCAGCCGCACGTCGCAGCCGTCGCGCGCTGCTGAGGCGAGAGATTGAATGTAGGTGGTTGTGCCTACGAAGTAAGCGTCCGTCAGCCAGAGCGTGCGGCGGGCCAGCGCCGCCACCAGATAGTCCAGCCGGTAAAGCCCCGCCGTGTTCGGCATCCCGGCTATGACGCGCATCAGCGTTTCGCCCGCAGCCGGAACCGAATCACGCTCTACCAGCTCGTCTTCCGGCAAAGCCTCTCCGCACGCGGCCCAGCTCTGCGCGAAAGCCATCTCTATATCAGCGACCGCAGGCCCAAGCACCTCTACGCCCGTGTCTCGCCACGGCTCTATGTTGCGCTCCGGATAACCGACCCAGCGCTTGCCCACGCAGAGGCCCGTGACGTAACCAATTGAGCCGTCAACCGTGAGCATCTTTCTGTGGTCGCGGCTGAGCCAGCCGAAGGGGCTGTCAAAGCGCGGAGGGTTAAAGCAGCGCACCTCGACTCCGGCGTCCGTCATAGACCGCCAGAGACGGCCTGAAGCCGCGCCCAGAGCGCCGAGCCAGTCGTAAATCACGCGCACGCGCAAGCCTTCGCGCGACTTGGCCGCGAGAGCTTCAGCGAACTCTCGCCCCGTCTCGTCCTCGTGAATGATGTAGCACTCGAAGTGTATGTTCTTTTCGGCGAGACGGATGGCTTCGAGCCAAGCGGGGTAGTTCTCCTGCGCGTCCCTGAGCAGCCTGACGCTGTTGCCTGTGAGAAGCGGCGCGCCCGCAGCCCTCGAAAATGCTTGGTCGGCCAGCACCCTTACGGGCGAGATGGCTTCGCGTTCCGCTCTATCATGGATTCCCCTCATAAATGGTCGGCGGGCGATTACAACTCCTTACGGGCTTTCCGGCAATTCTCACGCGAGGGGCAACTTAGCTCAAAGATAGCACACAAAGCGGGCGCTGATACTTTACGAAGAAATCACAAGTGAGTTGATAAGTCCCACTGTTATCCACCAAGCTCTAACGTCCTGATTACCGTATCACTTTTACATCACGCTCGCTGAAGATTCTCCAACCGGCTTCGGTCTTACGCCAGCGAAGCTCCTGCACGACTTCACCGCTCCGTCGTCGTCCGTTTATTTCAGTGACGTACTGCTTTCGAAATCGCATGATGGCTGTGCCGCCGTCATCCAGAAAGATAATCTCCGGCTCCTCGGCGCGTACCTGAATCTCCCCGGTCTGCCGAAATGCGCGAACCCTCTCGTCGCGCACGAACGAGCGCGGCACATCCCGCTTAAGATAGAAAGCCTTAACTTCAGATGTATAGAAGGTGAGAAGTCTCCTAACGTCTCTTGCGTTGGTTGCGGCCACCCACTCCACTAGAGCCGCACGTAAGCGGTCAGCCGCCAAGATTCTGCCTTCCGTAGTGATTGAATTTACTTTCGAGCTGGCTGACACGGTTTGGCCCGTTGGTCTTGATTCAGGCTCTCCGTAAATATCCCACTTAGCTACTTCGGAAATTTTATCGTAGACGCTCTGGACGACGACAGGCTCAACGAGTTGTGCCGCGTAGAGGCGTCGCGTGACGAGCAAGCGCCGCCCGCCGTCAATGGGCTCAAAGGTGACGCTGAAACTATCGTCAACGCCTCCATTGGTGTTGACGGTTAAACTCTCACCCGAAAGCTGGGCTCGCGTGCGCACGAAACTGCCACCGGCTGTTTGCTCTCTCTGTGTGACGCCGTCGGCCTCAAAAGTGATTCTGGGGGCGCGCGAAGAGGCGAGGCTTATTCTCCGTCCACGCCGTTCGATGGCAAGCATGTCCGGAGGCGTAAGCCGTACGGCGAGGTCTATAAAGAAGCGCTGCTGCTCACCGAAAGGAAGATTACTGGAAGCGCCCGATACCACTGAATAGAGTTTATCGCTCCCGGCAACGTCTATGCGATACACGCCCGTCAGACTGCCGTCTGACTGAGATACGTTGCGGGTTGCATCATTTCGCTGCTCCTGCGATTGTACGTTTCCCGTAGAGAAAATTGGTGTAAACCAAATAAGCCCTATAACAAGATATTTGGTGATATTTGTCAGCATAAGCCTGCTCCTGCTACCACCCGCACATCCCTGATAAGTTGGGGAATCAAGGTCTTGTATGATTTCATGTCACAAATTAATTCGCGGGAGGAAGATTGCAAGAATCATTCCCATAATCGGAATGATGGCGGAATCTTAGAATTTCGGGCGGGGCTGTTTGGTTATTGGGCTAATCACCATCGCCTAGTTGTAGCTTAGTTATACTTCTCCTAAAGGTTGAGCTTATCCATTTTCTCCTTCTCGTATTCGCCATTTTCACCGGGATAGCGTAGAAGTTTTTCATACTTACCTGTCTCTTTAGCCAATGCCCAAATTAAGCTTTCACCCGCAGGAATAGTATTCGGTGAGGACAGGAAAACAGGGTCAGCGAAAGCTTCTTCGGCGTCAATAAGCTTCCAGCCCTTTTTCTTAAACATGCCCAGCAAATCGCCTAGAAAGAGGCCGTTCAGTACATTGTGGTGAAGCAGCAGTGTGTGTTTGACGCTTCTGCCCAGAACCTTTCTTGAGAGGTCATCATAATAAAGGCTTCTTTCCCAGATGTGATTCAGATAGTAATTCCTGTAAGGCTCCATATCAGCGTCCGCACTCTTTTTTAATCTGGCGCGCAGGCGGTCGTCCACGTACCAATCGGAGGCATCAATGGTTACGTGCCCGTTGCGGTAACCATTAGTTTTAAGAAACTGCCGCATCCTATCTCTCTTCTCAATCGTGTCTCCCTCTTTAAGAAATGGGAAGCGGAAGAATTTTTTGAACTGCGTCTGTCTATTGATGACGGCCTCATTCCGCAATATGTCCTGCGAGAATTGTTCAAAGCTGACCCTTGGATAGTACTGATGAGAATAGGAATGATTGCCGATAAGATGCCCCTCTTTATTCCACGCACTCAGCAGCGCATGCCCCTTCTCATTATCAACGAACTTGCCGCAAACAAAGATTGCGGCCTTAACCGAGTGGGATTTTAATGAATCTAAAAGAGCGCGATTGCGCGCTTCGGCGGACATCTGCGGAACATCAAACCAGTTGAAATCATCTATGGTAATAGCGACCTGCGGAGCCTCATCCAGCGGGCAAGCGAGCGATTTGTTAAGGGCTAATCCAACAACTCCCAGAGCAAACGTTGAAACAAATCTTCTTCTATTCATAAGACCCTCTTCTCAGATTCCGAATCGCTTTGGAGTAATTCCGAGCATACTACGAATTATTTCGTAGCGTCAACGAAAAGTTTCGTAGAGCTTATGAGCGCTTATATAGTGCCCTGCTTTAGCCTATTTTAGCTTGACCAAGATGTTAAACCGGTTTAACCTTATTCGTGTGGCCGCAACCCGATGCAGGCCGCACCCGCAGACTTCTGCCGAAACTCCAGCAAAACTACCGCTTACCTCGGATTTTAAGGACACAATGAAATGAGACGTATCCTCGCAATTGGAATTCTGGCAGTCCTTTGCCTTTCCTTACGTACCGATGCCAAAACCTTAGTTGTAAATGTGGTCGAGGTGCAGGACGGCAAGACTATTATTGTAGAAAATACCGGACGCCGAATTAAGATTATCCTGAAGGGGATGGATGCCCCGGAACTCGACCAGCCCATGGGGGATGCCGCCCGCCAGCACCTCTCTGACCTGATACTGGGTAAACAGGTCAGTGTAGAACTTACGGGAATGGACTACGGGAGCCGCTACTTCATCGCCAAAGTATTTTCCGGAGAGGTAGATATCAGCCTGCAAATGATACGGGACGGGGTCGCGTGGTACGACAGGCAGTATGAAAAGGAGATTACTGATACCGGGCAGAACCTCTATGTCGAGTCGGAGCGCGCGGCTCGAACCGAGCGCAGGGGTATCTGGCAAGACCCGCAGCCCGTCTCGCCGTGGGAATGGAGACAAGCCAAAATCGCGCAGCAAGAGAGCCGGGTTGCGACACCCGCTCCGGTGGTAAGAAAGCCCGTCGCGCTCGTAAGAGAGAATAAGTCATGGCCCATGTTGTCACCTTCAGGTGCTCCATTCGCGGCGCGAATGCCGGGCGGCGGCAAGCAATATTCAACAGAGATTCGCTTGCCGAATGGGGATACGATAAACGCCAACTTCTATGGAGTCAGTCATCTCAAAATCGCGTACGTAGCCCTTTGGGCTAGCGGCCCTAAAGGCGATGCAACGCTCGACATGCTCTTTGATAAGATGCTGGACAATCTTAACCGTGTGTCAGCTACGCACGGATTGTTGTGCGAGTTCACGCGGGAAAAAGATACTACTTTTAACGGCTACACGGGACGGCGCTACATAGTCCACGGCTGCTATTACCACGGCGGCATACGTCTTTACTTCAAGGTCGAAGGCAAGACATTAAAGGCTTGTCTGGTCGGAGTCATGGGCGAGAATCCGAACGACCCTTCAATAAATGAGCTGCTGGAATCTTTCTTGATTAAGGAAGGCGCTTAAAAATAGAGCTTTCGTCCTGTTGATTCGCGGCTTCTACTTATCCTGACTCTAGGCTTTCCCTGCCCGTTAATCTCTTCTTAAAATTGCGCCCTTACGAAAATATAGTTTACCCGTGACACTAAATCTCTCTGAATCCCGCGTTAGTGGATAGACAATCTTTTTTCAGGGAGATACTAAGGTGAATACAATACTTCGCTCTACCATCACGGTCTTATTACTCCTCGTACTCAGTGGCGCAACGTTTGCTCAAGAGCAAACCGGCCCACAGGCCCCTATAGTTACTGCGACGGCTTCTAGTGAGAGAGTGCGTTACGTATCTATGGGTGAAGTTCAGCAGACACGTCTGCAAATCTTCTCTAAAGATGGCGTGCAAGCCTACGATTCCGGCTTCCGTATGGGCAATACCATAGACTGGCAGTTAACGGATCAGCAGGGCGCTCGCCTGACAGACGGTTCATATATCTTTCTCGTTACGGTCAAGGATTTCTCCGAGCGCATCACGCAGAAGTACGGTACGGCCGTGCTTGAGCAGACGGAAGTCTATCTTGAGCGCACGAATCGCGGCGCTCTACCGCAAGCGCAGGCCACGGCTCTTGAAAACAGCAAGCAGGCTGAAGCCCTTGTGCCCGTTGACCGAATCGGCTCAGCCGGGTTGAATCGTGCAGCCGTTCTGGCCACGACCGAGAACAAAGGCGCGAGAGGGGCTCAATCAACAATCACGACCAATAACGACAACGTCACCACGAATAACCCGGCGAATGTATCCGGCACGGGCACTACTAACAATCTGGTGAAGTGGGCCGACGGGCCTACGGGAACGCTTGCCGATTCGGTCGTCACGGAATCGGCTGGCAATGTCGGCATAGGCAACACCAACCCGCAGGCCAAACTCGACGTTAGTGGCAACGCGCTCATCGGCACCACCAAAATCAATATAGGTGGTTCCGGTAACGGCGTTGATTATCCCAGCATAGGCTACAACACCGGCTACACGAGCACCGGCAACACCTACAATTACAGGATAGGTGACAGCGCCACGCTACTCAGGTTCGGCAATGGCAACACTGCAACGAACCGCGCTTTCGAGTTCAAGGCGGCGGCCTCCGGCGCAGCCGGTTCGCCTATCAACTTCTCCGACCTGATGACGATACTCTATAACGGTAACGTCGGCATCAACGCTACTGCGCCGACTGAGCGCCTAGTAATCGGCGGCAATCTTAGGCTGACGGGCACGGGCAGTGGCATTATCTTCGCAGATGGCACGAAGCAGACGAGCGCCGCGGCGGCCATCGGCGGCGCGAACAACTGGACGGGCACGAACGTCTTCTCGACGGGCCTTTCGGCCAACAACGCGCTCATCACAAACGTCGGTAACCCCGTCAACGCGGGCGACGCAACGAACAAGGCATACGTTGACGCGAACACGGTGCGTTTCGTCCCCGGCGCAGAGCAACTCTCGGTCGGTGACGCCAACGGCACCGCGCCCATGATTAACCTGCGCGGCGGCTCGACCTGTTGCTCCGGCCCCGGCGGCCACACGCCTGCATGGTTCAAGGTCTTCCAGAACGGCAGCTTCGTCGCCACGGGCAATCTGGGCATCGGCGTCTCGCCCATGCAGGGCAAGGGCTATCGCACCTCATGGGACAGCTACAAGGGTGCGTTCCGCTCCGGCTACGCTGATAACGAGTGGGACGACGCTAACGTAGGCTTCTTCTCGTGGGCTGGTGGCAGCAACTCTACCGCCATAGGCCTCTACGCGCTCGCCTTCGGCGACACGAACTCCGCCGAGAGCACTTCGAGCATCGTCTTCGGCAGTGGCAATCAGGTGAAGGGTGCGGCAGGGTTTGCGGCGGGCGCTGGCAACCGCGTCTGCGACACCTACGGCGTAGCCTTAGGCAACAATGCGCGGTCGGGCGGCCCTTATATAAACGGCAAGTGCGACCCCGACACCTTTAACATACGCGGTCTGGCGGCAGTCGCCATAGGCTACAACGTGACGGCAGATCAGGATCACACGACGGCCATGGGCAAGTTCGCCACGAACAACGGCTTCACGGGCACCTTTATCTGGTCGGACGGCTCGGCCACTCAGAGCGCGGACACGTTCCGCAACACTGCTAACAACGAGTTCGCGCTGCGTGCGACGGGCGGCTTCCGCTTCCGCACAAACCTTGGCGGCACGACCGGCTGTAATCTCCCGGCTGGCTCGGGCGTCTTCAACTGCACCTCCAGCCGCTTAACGAAAGAGAACTTCCTGACCATGGGCGGCGAGGACGTGCTGGCCCGTCTACGCGGGATTCCCGTCATGACGTGGAACTACATCTCCGAAGGCAAGCAGGTGCGCCACATGGGCCCGTTTGCCGAAGACTTCTATCAGGCGTTCGGCTTCGGCACGAGCAATACTTCAATCGGCGTCCAGGACTTGGCCGGTGTGAATCTGGCAGCCGTCAAGGCGCTTGACGAGAGAACGACCGAGCTGCAACAGAGGACGCTTGAGCTGCAACAGAAAACAGCAGAGGTCGAGCAGCTACGCAGCCGCGTCAGCACGCTCGAAGAGCGCATAGCCAACATAGAGCGGGCCTTGCAGGCGAATCAGGCCACGCAGGAAAAATAAGGGCTCGACCCGCACAGCGAGAGCCAAGCGAAGGGGGCTCAGAGAGTTGAGCGTTCAACTCTCTGAGCCCCCTTCGCGTCTCTGCCAGCCGTCTCAATTCTCTTCGCACTCGACCGCGAACTGATATATATATAACAGTCCCGGCTGGAGGCTTTAGAGTCAGCATAAACTTTCACGACTTAAGGAGAGAACGAATCCTGATGCCAGTTAAAAGTAGAAGCGCTGTTGTCTCCCTACTGCTCTTGGCCATATCGGTGTGGGGCTGCAAATTTTCCCGTGACGCAGGCTCCAATACCACGAATCAGCACGCCAACACGAGCACATCCACTTCTAACAAAAACAGCTCGCCCGTCAAGCCCAACGAGGACGGAACGATTCCCTCCGGCGCAGGCGAAGAGAAAGAGAAGCCCGCGCCCGGCAAAGGCAACGTGCAGGGCAAGGCGCTCTACAACGGGCAGCCTGCGGCGGGCGTTGAGGTGAAGCTGTGCGAAAAATTCAACCAGTACTTCGGCGGGTGTAGCGGCGAGACTTTCACGGCCAAGACCGATAGCGGCGGCGAATATTTAATCAAGGACGTGCAGCCCAGAATTTACGAGGGGCTGATAGTAAAAGTCTTCGACACGAACTACTACGTCTTCGCCACCTCGGGCATCGTGCAGTCGGCCAAGTACAGGATAGAAGAGGACAAGACATTCTTCGCGCCCGACGCGCATCTTTTCAAGAACGACCTGAAGCTGTTGAGTCCCAAGGCTGGCTCGAAAATCGCCCCCGACAACATAGAAGTGAAATGGGACGCTTACCCGGACGCGGCCTACTACAAATTCAGCATCTACGCCGACACGGCCTCCGGAGCCAAAACCGAATACGACTACATCAACAAGCGCGTTGACGGGCTCTCTTATGTTCTGGACAAACCGCTCTCGCCCGGCTCCTATACCTGCAAGGTGGAAGCCTTCAACGGCGACGACATCAAGCTCTCTCAAAGCTCTAGCGACATAAAATTTACCGTGAAGTAGAGAGAGCGCGCTCACGACCCGTTCCGCTCAAGGCTTCCAGTGGAAGCCTTGAGCATCTTGCCGAAGCATGAAAGTTACAATCTCTGAATACTCGCCCGCATGGCCGGAGATGTTCGAGAGAGAAAGGAAGTCTCTCGAAACCGTCATAGGCGCGTGCATTATCGAGCACATAGGCAGCACTTCCGTCTACGGGCTGGCGGCGAAACCCATCATTGACATCATGATTGGGCTGCACGATTTTTCAGTTGCCGACAAGCTCGTGCCTGAGATTGTCGCGCTCGGATACCTTTACATTCCAAAATACGAAAAGGTGATGCCGTACAGGCGTTTTTTCAAAAAGTTCACGGGCGGGATTGCCACTCACCAAATACACATGGTGCAGGCGGGCGGTGAGTTCTGGGAGCGTCAGCTATTGTTCCGAGACTATTTAAGAGCCAACCCGGTTGTCGCGGCCTCGTACGAGGTTTTGAAGAAAGAGCTGGCTAAGCTGGAATGGGAAGACGTGAACGACTACGCGGACGCCAAAACCGCTTTCATCAGAAATATCGAAAACAGGGCGAGAGAGGACGCCTCTAAGGCCCGGTAAATTACTGCATTCTGTGGCTTGACAACGGTTTAATAATCCCTATCCTATAACTTCTCGCTTCCCCAGAGTGAGTTGCATTGAATCTTCTTTCCGACAGCCCCGTTCCTCGCATGAATAGACCTAAATCTTTTATAGCAATCCTTCTGGCGCTGCTTATGTTCGCCTGTTCAATTCCCGTGGCCTCACAGACCGGGAACGATTCGGACAGTCCGGCAGAAGAGGCTCCGAAGCGGCACAGGCTCGATTTTGTTCCCGGCGAAATCATGGTGCGCTTCCGCGACGAGGCCGAGGCCAAGCGCGTTGAGCGCTCAAGCATGACTGTGCGCTCAAAGGGGCGCGCGATTCAGATTAGTGTGAAAGAGTTCAAGGGCTCCGAGCTGGTCGAGGGGCTGCGTATAGCGCGCGTAGCCGCAGGCGATACCTTGCAGGTGATTGAAGAGCTTAATGCTCAACCCGATGTGCTTTATGCAGAGCCGAACTACGTGCGCCGTATAAACAGGCTGCCCAACGACCCCAGATTTTCAGAGCTGTGGGGGCTCAGGAATACCAACACGGGCGGGGGCGATATTGACGCCGAGCTTGCATGGAACACTACCGTAGGCAGCCGCAGCGTAGTCGTAGGCGTAATTGACGAAGGCATAGACATCAATCACGAAGACCTCAGAGACAACATCTGGCTGAACACTGCCGAGGTTGCCAATGACGGAGTTGATAATGACGGCAACGGCTACGTTGACGACGTAAATGGCTGGGATTTCTATCACAACGACAAGACGGTCTTTGACGGGGCGACAGACGCTACGAACGAAACAGACGCGCACGGCACGCACGTCGCCGGGACAATCGGCGCTACGGGCGACAACGGCATAGGCGTCACGGGCGTTAACTGGCAGGTGAGCCTGATGTCCCTGAAAATTTTGGGGCCGGGCGGCGGAAGCTCGGCGGCGGCCATCAGCGCATATAACTACGCCGGGAAGATGCGCGAGCTTTGGGAGACTTCGGGCGGGACAAAGGGAGCGAACATACGCGTTCTCAACAATAGCTACGGCGGGTACGGCCGCTCTCAGGCCGAGCTGGATGCCATTCGCGCTCTGGGCGACAAGGGCATCCTGTTTGTCGTCTCCGCCGGAAACGAAGGGCTCAGCAACGACTATGTTCCGTCGTATCCTGCAAACTATATATCTCCGAATCTCATCTCGGTGGCCGCGACAAACAGCAGCGACCTCAAGCCGAACTTCTCGAATGCAGGTTCGGCTACGGTCAACATGGCCGCGCCGGGCGTAGGCATCCTGAGCACGACGCCCAATAACACGTACGAATTTTATGAGGGGACTTCTATGGCCGCGCCGCACGTGTCGGGCGCGGCGGCGCTCGTCTGTAGCGCGTTCCCCGGCATCAGCATGCGCAGGCTTCGCTCGTCCCTGCTCTATAGCGGCGACGTGCTCAACAATCAGGTCTACTACCAGCAGCTTTCTTCCGGCAGGCGGCTGAACGTGGCCAACGCTTTGCAGAGCGCGGCCTCCACCGACACTACCGCCCCATCCGCCGTCACCATCCATAACATCTATCAAGGTTGGGTCAGCCGGAACATCTCTATGACGTGGAGGTCGCCGGGCGATGACGGCGATAGCGGCCAAGCGGCAGTTTATGAGGTTCGCTTCTCCGAGACGGATTTGACTAACCCGTCCGTGTTCGAGCTGGCGAGGCCGCTGCCCGTGAATCTGCTCCCGAACCCGGCGGGCGCTTTTCAAAGCTGGAGCGTAGACATTCCATGGCGGCATCCGACCGGGTTTATAGGAATCCGCGCCGTTGACGAAGCGGGAAACGCAGGGCCTATTACTTCCGTGCCCTTCCAGATGGGGCCGGATGTCAACGACCCTTACACGATAACGAAGTCTGCGCCTGCCGCGCTCTCTACGGGAGGCAGTCCGCTAGCGCTTTTAGGCGACGACCTATACAAAAACTATAACCTTCCGTTTGGTTTCCCGTACTTTGCCAATGGCAGCGCTTACCCCTCCGTCACCGTCTCTACGAACGGCGCGCTCTATCTAGGCCCGGCTCCGACAATCGGCAACAAGCCTGACGACGCTGTAAGCTCCGAGTCGCGTCTACAGGGTTACAAAATGATTGCCGGGATGTGGGACGACCTGCGCACGGACAAGCGCACGGGCGACGACGTATACGTCGTCAAGCCGGACGCAGACCGCATCATCTTCCGTTGGCAGGCCGTGACCTACAACACCCCTTTGTCCGCGACTCAGTCTCGCGGCGAAAATCCCGTCAATTTCGAGATAGAGCTGCGGCGCGACGGAACTATTCAGGTGCGCTACGGCGACGGCAATCAAAGGCTGCTTCCGGTGGTCGGCATAGGCGGCGGATTTCCCGACGCCTACGTCATTGACTCGCACACTTCGCCCTACGCATTTAAGAGTCTGGGCAACGCCGAGACGATAACTTATAGCCTGCGCCCGCCGACTCAGCCGCCGCCTGCGCCAACGCCAACGCCTACGCCTTTACCGACGCCCACGCCGCTTCCGACTCCCATACCGGAGCTGACGGGCAGAGTCGTCTTCGCGGGTGCCGACTACTGGGGAAACATCCAGGACATATATGTGATGAATGCCGACGGCTTAAACGAGATTAAGCTGACGAGCAACGCCAACGCCTCGACTCCCGAATGGTCGCCCGACGGCAAGAAGATAGTCTTCAGCAAGGACGGTCATATAAATGTCATAGATGATAACGGGGGGAACTTAAGACGGCTCACGACCAACATCCCGATTGAGACTGACCCGTCATGGTCGCCCGACGGCACAAAGATACTCTTTCATATAGGCGGCGAGATGCGCCTTATCAATCTGGACGGCACTAACGAGACGGTCATCGGCGGCGGCCCCGGCTACGCGGCCAAATTCTCGCCCGACGGGACACGGATTCTATACTCGGACGGCGGCCCTTATACTCAAGGGTCGCAGCTCTGGGTGATGAATCCGGACGGCAGTAACAGAAAGCAGCTTACCAATCTTGACGGAGCGAAACAGACGCCGAAATGGTCGCCCGACGGCAAGAAGATAGTCTTCAGCAACTACCGCACTTCATTCGGCTCGATTATCGAGACTTACACCATGAACGCGGACGGCACGGGCGTCTCAAGGCTGACGAGCGGCACTTACGACCAGTACCCCACTTGGTCGCCCGACGGCGCTAGAATCATGTTCGTGCGCGGCAATCTCTGCTACGTGATGAACGCCGACGGAACCAATCTGATAAAGATTAACAACCTGTCGCAGCTTAAGTCTTACCTCTCATGGACGGCTACTATAGGGACGCCGATACCGACGCCCACGCCGACGCCGGTTCCAACTCCGACTCCAACTCCGACGCCTACGCCCACGCCAACGCCGCCGTCCTCAAACGTTATACAGCTAAGCCAAGCCAGCTACACCGTTGACGAAGGAGCAGTCAACACCGCGCAAGGGTTCGGGGCTCTGAGCGTGACCGTCCTCAGAGGGGACGCGACATCTGCCGCCACCGTTCAATACTTCACTTCGGATCAATCGGGCGGGAACGAATGTAATCTGGTGACAGGAAAGGCATCGCAGCGCTGCGACTACGCCACGACGGCGGGAACGTTGCGCTTTGCGCCCGGAGAGGCTCAGAAGCAGATACAGATTCCCATTGTCAGCGACGGCTACATAGAAGGCTCCGAAGTCTTCAACATCAGATTGCAGAACCCCTTGGGCGCGACTCTGGGCGCAATCTCTCAGGCGAACGTTATCATTCTCGATAAAGGCGTGGCGACTACACCATCCGAGAACCCTTACCTGTCGTCCGCCTTCTTCGTCCGGCAGAACTATCTGGACTTTCTGGGCAGAGACGCGGACACGGCTGGCTTCACGGACTGGACGAATGTGCTGAACAACTGCGGCACTAATCAGGGCTTTTTGGGAGCGCCTTACAACTGTGACAGAGCGCACATCTCGCACGGCTTCTTCGCCAGCCCGGAGTTCACAAACAACGGATTACTCGTCTACCGCCTGTACGAAGTGGGCATAGGAAGGCTCCCGCGTTACGCGGAGTTCATCCCAGACATGGCCAGCCTCAGTGGCTTCGGCATTTCGGACAGCGTCAGGGAGCAGAACCTGCAAGACTACCTGATGCACTTCAGCAACAGGGCCGAGATTCTTGACCGCTTCACGGGCGCTATGCAGCCATCGCAGGCCGCGCAACTGATACTGAAGATGGAGCAGTCGGCCGGGGTCACTTTGCCGCAGACGGCCGTGACGCTGCCGGGCCAGCCGCCGCAGTACGGCAGGGATGAGCTAATCAACCTGCGCGCAAGCGGACAGTTCACGCTCGGGCAGACTCTAAAAGCCTTCGTAGAGCAGCAGGCCGTTTACGACAGATACTTCCCGCGAGGCTTCGTCACGATGGAGTACTTCGCCTACCTGAGAAGAGACCCCGATTTGAACGACCCGAATCTGACGGGTTGGACGGAGTGGGTCTATGTCTTCACCAACGGAGGCGCGACACGCGGCAGGCCCGACATTCTGCCCAGAGATTATCACCACCTGATATTCGGGTTCATCTATTCGGAAGAGTACAGGAAACGATTCGGCCAGCCCTGAGCGGGTAAGACCACGGAAGATGAAGAAGGAGGGGTTTTATGACAAAATCCCTCCTTCTTTATTTCTTCAGCCGGTGCTGCGCGAAAGAATGGAGCAACTGGAATTTAAGGTCGAGCAGTCGGAGGCCGACGAGCGGCTGGATAGTTTTCTGGCGTCACAGCTCGGCTGGCTGAGCCGCATGCGCATCAACAGTCTGGTGCTTCAAGGGGCTTGCCGTGTGAATAAAGAGGTAGCCGCGCCGGGCTATCACGTGCAGAGCGGCGACCGGGTGGAAATCATTATTGACGAGAACGGCCCGACGGCCATGACGCCGGAAGACATACCTCTTGAGGTGAGATACGAGGACGCTCATCTTCTGGTTATAGACAAGCCCGCAGGGATGCTGGTTCATCCGACCCGAACCGAAAAGAGCGGCACGCTCGCCAACGCGCTCGCCTACCACCTGAACCGCGCGGCGCTAGACGAAAGCAACGCTTCCGGGGAGCGCAACGCTTCTATGGTTCGTCCGGGTCTTGTGCATCGTTTAGACCGCGCGACTTCTGGCCTGATGGTCGTAGCCACAACCGCACGCTCGCTCTCCATCCTCACGCGCCACTTTCACCGCAGGCTGGTTGAGAAGAGATACATTGCGCTCGTACACGGACGGATTGATGAAGACGAGCTGACAATCGAAGCGCCTATTGGCCGTGACGCTTCCACGCATCCGAAGTGGAACGTCTCGGCTGACGGCAAGCCATCGGAAACGAAGCTGCGCGTGGTTGAAAGAAGAGCGAGCGCGACACTCGTGGAGCTTGAGCCCGTCACCGGGCGCACAAACCAGCTTAGAATCCACTGCGCTCACATAGGGCACGCCATCATGGGAGATGACTGGTACGCCCGGGACAGCGTGCAGCGACTCTGCCTGCACGCGGCGCTTCTGGGCTTTCATCACCCGCGAGGCGGCGACTGGCTGGAATTCTCTTCCCCGCTTCCGGCGGAGTTTCTTCATCTCTTAAATGAGTCCGTCCCGCTATAGCTGCTCATCGTGTTCGACGGCTCTCTGTATCTGTTTGATGGTCAACGAGTCGGGAGCGAGTTGGATGAAGGCGTCGCGCAGCGTGCAAAGCAATCGGCTCTGGAATTGGCCTATGCGCCCTATCTTGCGCGACTGGTTGGTAATCCATGCCGTGCGCGGCATACGCTCGCGCTCGTAGCGGCGAAGGCTCTCCTGCAAATCTTCTCCCTGCCGGAGACAGCGAGCGAGCGCAAGGCTAGACTCGATAGCCATGCAAGCGCCCTGTCCCATGTTGGGCGTGGTCGGGTGCGCAGAGTCTCCTAGCAACGCCACACGCCCGCGATGCCAGCGCTTCATAGGCGCTATGTCGTAGATGTCGTTGTGAAGTATCCGCTCGGCCGGAGTAGATTCTATGAGATGCTCGACTGGATGATGCCAGCCTTTGTAGTAGCTCAGAAGAAAGCCACGGGTTTCGGCCGCCGAAAGCTTCCGGCCCGCCTCCACGTTCGCGGTCGAGAACCAGTAGACGCGCTCGCGGTCTACACGAACGATGCCGAAGCGAGCGCCGCAGCCCCACGTCTCGGAGGTCTTTCCCAAAGCGGCTTCGTCGCGCGTCTCCACGACTCCGCGCCAAGTAGTGTAGCCCGAATAGCGCAGCTTCACTTCGGGAAACAACTGCCTGCGAATGACCGAGTGAATCCCGTCCGCTCCGACCAGTAAATCTGCGCGGTCGTTTTTTCCACCAGCGAAACGTACAGACACGCCCGCTTCGTCATCTTCGAATCGCTCGCACCTTTCGTTGAGATGAACGATTCCGGCCGGGAGAGCATCCATCAGGATTTCGTGCAGGTCTGCGCGGTGTATGGCCACGGTCGGCTCACCGAAGCGTTCTTCAAGCTCGCCCGTGGCTGTGCGCGACAGCACTCGCCCCGTGGAAGTCATAAGCTCGCCGCGCTCTATCCTCGCGCCTGCCTGTATGACTTTATCCGCGAGGCCCAGCTTTCTGAGAGCCTTAATCGCGTTGGCCCAGATGGTGAGGCCCGCGCCGACTGCGCGCAGCTCGTCCGCCTGCTCGTAGACTTCCACGTCCAGCCCTATACGGCGCAGGCTGATGGCGGCGCACAATCCGCCGATGCCGCCGCCGATGATGATGACTCGTTTGACAGGGACTGCCATTCTCTCCCGCCCTTCGCGCCGAGTATATCAAAAAGCTTACTCCCAACTTTCGGCCGCGATAGGATAAAATTTTCCGGGCGAGATTTTAGAGTTAGATGCGCGCGAATATCCTCAGCTTTCTGGATGATTACTCAAGGCGCGGCGACGAGATTGTTTTCGCGCACAGGCGCGGCCTGCGCGTCGTACGTTGGTCTTACGCGCGGGTGGCCGACGCGGCCCGCCGCTTCGCGCGCGAGCTGGAAGCACGGGGAGTGAAGAAGGGCGACCGCGTGCTGCTCTCTGCGGAGAATAGCCCCGAATGGGTCGCGGCATTTTTCGGATGCGCCCTGCGCGGCGCGGTCGTAGTGCCGCTAGACGCAGATAGCCCGCCGGATTTCCCGGCCCGCGTGCGCGAGCAGACTCGCCCCGCGCTGCTCGTTCACGACGGACAGGAGCATCCCGATTTAGCAGACCTTCCGGCTTTCAACCTTTCCAGGCTTGAGGAATCCGTCAGGCATCATGACGGCAACGCTTATCAGGCTGAAGAGTTGTCTGCGGACGACCTGCTTGAAATCATATACACCTCCGGCACAACGAGCGCGCCGAAAGGGGTTCTGCTGACTCACGGGAATCTGCTGGCGAGCATCGCGCCGCTTGAGCGTGAGATTCAGAAATACCTGAAGTGGGAGCGGCTCGTTCATCCATTGCGCTTCCTTAACTCTCTTCCGCTCAGCCACGTCTTCGGGCAACTGATGTCTATCTTCGTGCCGCAGCTTCTGGGCGGGCGCGTCTTCTTTCAGCTCTCAATGACGCCTTCGGAGATTATTGAGACTGTCAGGCGAGAGAGAATAAACGTGCTGGTTACGATTCCGCGAGTGCTTGAGCTTTTGCGCGACCGCGTACTGAGCGAGCTTGAAAGAGAAGGGAAGGCGGGCGAGTTCGAGCAGGCTCTCAAGCGTGCTGAAGGACGCAGCGTAATCAAACGATTGTGGGCCTTTCGCTCGCTTCACAAAAAATTCGGGTGGAGGTTCTGGGCCTTCATCTCGGGCGGCGCGACGCTTTCGGAAGAGACGGAAGAGTTCTGGCAGCGCACGGGCTTCGCCGTCATACAGGGCTACGGGATGACGGAGACTGCTTCGCTCATCAGCGTCAATCATCCTTTCAAAAAGAGTCGCGGCTCGATTGGCCGCACGTTGGCGGGTCAGGAGGTGCGACTGGATTCGTCAGGCGAAATCATGGTGCGCGGCGCGAATGTTTCGCCCGGCTACTGGGCCGCCGCAGTAGATGCAGACAATCAGCTCAAGACAGAGGAAGGCTGGCTGCGAACGGGCGACGTCGGCGTCATGGACGAAGAGGGCAACCTTTACTTCAAGGGACGAAAGAAGGATGTCATAGTCACAGCCGCAGGGCTTAACATCTACCCGGAAGATTTGGAGGCGGCGCTCAACGCCCAGCCGGAAGTGCGCGAGAGCGTAGTCATAAGTTTTGAGTCCGAGCACGGGCCTGAGCCTCTAGCTGTGCTTATCACGCGGGATGAGGCGAGCCGTGTGGACGAGGCGGTCGCTCGCGCCAACCTACAGCTCGGCAGGCATCAACAGATTCGCCGCCATTTTCTGTGGCCAGAGCCGGATTTCCCGCGCACCGCCACACAAAAGATAATCAAGCGCGAGGTGGCGGAAAGGGTAAAAGCCATTCTTTCGAGTTCGTCAAAGCCTGAGCGAACGAGCGCGGTCGCGGAGGTAATCAATCGCATAGGCGCGAGCAATCAGGCGCGCGAGGTGGTTTTGACGAGCGGGCTTGAAAGTGACTTGAATCTGGATTCGCTGGGACGCGTGGAATTGCTGAGCGCGCTGGAAGAGCGCTATCAGCTGGAGTTGGACGAAGCGGCTTTTACAAATGCTACGACCGTTGGCGAGGTCGAAAGGATGGTCAAGGCGGGCGGCTTAAGCGAAGAGGCCGCAGCGCCGTACCCTTACCCGGAGTGGGCCGGACGCTTTCCCGTGACGTGGCTTCGCAGGCTGGCGCTTTATCTCTTCATACTGCCCCTGACTTACGTTATGTGCCGCGTGCGCGTGATTGGTCTTGATAACCTGAAAGGTCTGCGCGGGCCCCTGCTTTTCGTCTCCAATCACATCTCTATGGTTGACCACGCGCTGATAATAGAGGCGCTGCCCGGAAGATTCCGCAGGCATCTGGCAATCGCAATGGAGGGAGAAATCCTGCGCGACTGGGTTCATCCGAAAGTTCGCGCAAGCGGCTTCACGCGCCTCCGGTGGCTCATGCAATACGCGCTGGTCGTGACCTTCTTCAACGTCTTCCCGCTTCCGAAAAAGAGCGGCTTTCGTCGCAGCTTCGCCTACGCGGGCGAGATGATGGACAGGGGCCAGAGCATTCTGGTCTTTCCCGAAGGAACCAGAAGCGAGGACGGCTCGTTTAATCCCTTTATGACGGGCACGGGGCTTCTGGCCGCGCAGCTTGGCGCGCCCGTCGTGCCGGTCAGGATTGACGGACTGGCCGAATTGAAGAATCAGGGCAGGCGCTTTGCGCGGCCCGGAAAGGTTTCAATCATCTTTGGCGAAGCCGTCGGCTTCTCCCGCAGCGACGACCCGGCGCAGATAGCGCGCGAGTTGGAAAAGCGAGTCCGAGAGCTTTAGAATGGATGCTTAGATTTAGAGCGAAAGGAATGAACATGCTTAAGCGAGCACAGAACCTACTTTTTATAGCCGCGATTATACCGGTCGTAGCGCTCTTTAATACTGCCGGGCGCGCCCGAGGCACACAGGCCGTCAACGGCATGCAGGAGGGGCAGACGCAACAGACGCGCTTCTCCGCGTCCGACCTCAAGAAGCTTCGCTGGATTGAGGGCACTTGGCGCGGGATGGGCGATGTGGATAAGCCCTTCTTCGAGCGTTATCATTTTGAGAACGACACTACGCTCGTGGTCGAAAGCTTCTCCGATGAAACTTTGAGTAACGTAACCGAAGTCACCCGCTTTGAGCTTAGAGACGGGAAGTTCGGCAACTGGGGCACGGGAGCGCGCTGGGCCGCCACACGGATTGATGAGAACTCCATAACATTCGAGCCGGTAGCAGGCGCGCGCAACGCTTTTCGTTGGATGAAGCAGTCAAAGGACATTTGGAACGCCATGCTGAACTGGCCCGCGACCGAGAACAGTCCCGCGAAGCAGAAGATTTATCAGATGGAACGCTTACGCGCTTCGAAGTAATCAGAACTACAGGAATCTCCGGCGAGAACTTTTCCGGCTCCGCGCTATTCATCCGTGCAGGTCATGTGGTCTGCTTGAAGAATCGCGCCCAGACGCGGGGCTGAACGATGTGAGATACGCCTATAACAAAGAAGCAGATAATAGCCAGCCTCATGACTGCTAGTTCCATAATTCCCACCTCGTTTTTAACTCTCTTCATCTTTTAGAAATTTTGCTTCAAAATCTTTTGCCCGGCAGATAACTATCCGCGCCTACGTAAATTTGATTTCCGAAAAATGCAATTGCTTCTACCTTTTTAATCATACATTCAAGTTTACATATCAAAGGCTCGTTTTATTGTAACCGAGTACGAAAAATTATATATCTGCACGAAAATTCATAACACATCTTTACGCTCCTGAATTGGAATCCAAATTTATGTAGCAGCCGTGACTCTGATACTTCGCCTGGAAATGCATAAATACATAGAGCAAGCAAAGTTGTATTCCGGCCTTATCCGATGGCATGGATTTTGCCCCTTATAACTCGCGTGAAAGTCACAAGGTCTGTAAGTTTAGCTGTATGACGGCCTCTTTAGTCTGGCCCAGTTGGATGCGGCCGTCTATGGTGACAGACCCTTTGTAAACAGTAATCCGAAAAAATAGAAATCAACCTCTCATCTGCTGACGCTGTCCTGCAAACCTGTGTAATTGTGCGCGGTTTAGCAGGCCATCGCGGCTAGATTCATGGCCTTAACCAGAACACGGAGAAGGAAGAACATGGCTAAAGTAATATCCTTACTGGTCATCTCTTTGTTATTGCTGACATGCTCGGCATTAGCACAGACGACCTCTTCAACCTCTGCGGTGACAGGTGTCGTAACAGACCCGACAGGCGCAGTGATACCCGGCGTAACCGTTACGCTCACCGATACCAAGACATCAAAGGAACTGACCACGACGACCGATGACCAGGGAGTCTATCGGTTCAACCAGATGCCTCCGGGAGCAGGTTACACGCTGACCTTTACCAATCAGGGTTTTCAGACCTTGAAGATTGAGAACGTCAGGCTGGGCGTGGGCGTGACCGAGACGCACAACGCGCAGTTGATTGCCGGACAGATTTCCGGCTCAGTTGTAGTAACGTCCGGTGGCGAGACGACGCTGAACACCACGGACGCCAGCATCGGTAACGTCATAGATGAGCGTCGCCTGCGCGAGCTTCCGATTCAGATTCGCAGCTCGCCTGCGGCCCTCATTGGGTTGCAGCCCGGCGTTATAGGAAACAACGTTGGAACCACCAGTAGTAACCGCGTCGGTTCAGTAACCGGCTCCCGCGCTGACCAAGGCAACATTACCGTTGACGGTATTGACGCCAACGACCAGGCGACGGGACAGTTCGCTTCTACGGTCGGTAACGCTCCGATTGACTCCATTCAGGAGTTTCGCGCCGTAACAACCAACCCGAACGCTGCCGAAGGCCGCTCGTCAGGCGGACAGATAGAACTCGTCACCAAGAGCGGTACTAATGACTTTAGCGGGAACCTTCGCTGGTACAACCGCACGGCTGCAACGGCAGCGAACAGCTTCTTCAACAATAGGTCTGGAGTTGAGAGGCCGCAGTTGACGCGTAACCAGTTCGGCGGCAGCCTCGGCGGCCCCGTTCTGAGAGACAAGCTCTTCTTCTTCTTTGACTATGAAGGAAGGCGCGAGGCGCGCGGCATCTCTTACCTTCGCATCGTCCCGCTAGACACCCTGCGTAACGGCGGGCTTAATTACATAAACAATGGCCCGGGTTGTACTGCAAGCTCTCGCATCAACACGCAGCCGCAGTGCATAAGCACCCTGACGCCCGCGCAGGTCGCGGCGCTCGACCCGCTTGGCATAGGTGCGAATCAGGCCGTGCTGCAACTTCTTAAAGAGCGCTACCCGGCGCCCAACGACCTGACCGCAGGCAACGGCGTCAACACCGCAGGCTTCCGCTTCAACGCGCCGGTGAGCCGAACCGAGAACACTGAGACGACGCGCATTGACTGGAACATAAATGACAAGCAGAGACTGTTCGGTCGCTTCAACATCGCGCGCGGGCTGGTGACTGACACGGTCAACACCGTGGCGGCGCAGTTCCCCGGCGACCCGGAGAGCGGAACGATAGTGCAGAGAGACTATTCCTGGGCTGTGGGCCACACATGGACACTGAGTCAAAACATGGTCAACCAGTTCACAGTAGGTGTGTCTCGCTCGGGGCTGGCTTTCGACGCGCCGTTCAGGCCGTCTTTCCCGAACATCTTCGGAGACCCGACCGCCGCAGCGACGGCTAACATCGGTGGAACTTTCTCCATGGGTCTTTCGCCGCCGTTCGCGGACATCAGTCTTCAGAACCGTTTCGTCCTGACGCCTACGATTCGTGACGACCTGACGTGGACTACGGGCAAGCATACGCTTTCGTTCGGCGGCTCCTTCAAGCCCATAGACTCAAAGACGGGCCTGACGAACGACTTCAATTTCGTGACGCTCGGACTGGGCGGCAATCTGTCTACGCTGGACGCCGCGCAGCAGCCGGGCAACCTTAATCCGAGCGCTACGAACATCACCAACTACGATGACGCGTTCTCGTTCCTGCTTGGAAGAATCGCGTCCGTCACGACCAACTTCAACTACAACACCTCTGGCGTGGCCGCAGTGCCCGGCACGGGGAAGAATCGCGATTACAGGTACGACGAGCTTGAACTCTACGCTCAGGACAACTGGAGGATTACACCTAGCCTGACCATCACGGCGGGCCTGCGCTGGCAGTATTATCCGCCACCGTACGAGAAGAACGGCTTCCAGTCCTGTAACGACGTAGACTTCAACACTCTGGTCAACATCAGGTTTGGCAACGCGGCCAAAGGCATTGCCGGTGAAACTGCCGAGCCCTTCCTGCGCTATGACCTGTGCGGCAAGGGTAACGGCGCACGCAACTTCTACGAGCCGGATTTGAACAACTTCGCGCCGAGATTAAATTTCGCGTGGAACCCTTCCTTCAAAGATGGAATCCTCGGCAGCATCTTCGGCGACAGGAAGACCGTGATACGCGGCGGCGGGTCTGTCACTTATGACCGCGTCTCTAGCGGAATCACGTTCATTCAGGATCAGGTCACGTACCTGTTCGACAACACGGTCACAAGTAACTTCGGCAGCCTTGCGTCAAGCCCGCGCTTTACGGGAATCACCAACCTGCCGATAGCGAATGCGGCTCCCGTGATTACGCGACCGAACACGCCCGGCGTGGACGCGGGTTTCCCTGTAGGCAATGCCGAGGGGCTGACCAACTACGCCATCTCGCAGAATTTCAAGGTGCCGTACTCCATTCAGTACAGCTTCGGCTTCCAGCGTGAACTGCCCGGTAACTTCATCCTTCAGGTGGACTACGTGGGCCGACAGGGGCGTCAGCTCTTCACGCAGGCGGACGCCGCGCAGATACTTGATTTCAAAGATCCCGCTTCGGGGCAGAACCTGCTGGCTGCTTTCAACTTGTTGCAGACGCAGGTCATGGCTGGCTTGCCCGGTTCGCAGTTGACCCCGCAGCCGTTCTTCGAAAATCAGATTAATGCGGCGCTCCAGGCACAACTCGGGGCCGGGGCGAATTGCGGAAACGTATCTCCGTTGTTCGGACTTCCCGCAGGCTTTAACTGCACCAGGCTGTTAACGGCCTTTACCAGAAGCCTGGTCAACATAGGCGACGCTTCGGACGTGTTCCAGGCAGCCTACGCGCTAGGACTTCTCAACCCGAACGTTGGCCTGAGCGGCCAGTTCTCGACAAACGCTTACGTCACGAACCTTGGGTCTTCCAGCTACAACGGGATGCTCATCAGCCTGCGTAAGCGCTTCTCGCAGGGCTTGCAGTTCGACGTCAATTACACTTGGTCGCACTCGATTGACAACCAGTCGAGCGTGGTCAACACGACGTTCGGCGGTCTGGTGTGCGACATACGTAACCTGCGCGTCTGCCGTGGCAATTCCGACTTCGACATCCGCCATGTACTGAACGCGAACTTCATCTACGAGCTTCCGTTCGGTAGAGGGCGCGCGTTCGGTTCGGACGCGAGCGGACTGTTAGAGCATGTAATCGGCGGCTGGACGGTGACGGGCATCGTTTCCGCACGTAGTGGTCTTCCGTTTAACCTGACCACGGGCTCATTCCCCGTCGGCTTCGTCTTTAACAGCCCTGCGGTGCTTAGCGGAAATGCCGCCGCACTTCAAGAGCAGATAAACGACACGCCGGGCGGGCAGATTCAGTTCTTCGCTGACCCGACGCAGGTCTTCAATTCGAGTAACCCTCTGGGTGGGGCCGTGCGTAATCCTTTCGGCGGTGAGATTGGCAACCGAAACATTCTTCGCGGGCCGAAGTTCTGGAACGTGGATTTAGCGGTCTTGAAGAACTTCAAGATGCCTTGGTCTGAGAGCCATCGGTTGCAGTTGCGTTGGGAGATGTACAATGCATTCAACCATAACAACTTCAGCCTGCCGTCAACTAACATCAACTCGTCCACCTTTGGACAGATAACCACTTCGGCGAACAACCCGCGCGAGATGCAGTTCGCCATACGCTACGAATTCTAATTGGCCCACTCATAATTAGCTGGGTCTGGGGGCTCCCGGATTTCCGGGGGCCCCAATTGTTTTGGCATACTTTCTTTTTCTGGGAGCCGCATCTATCCGTCATCTCCAATCAAGGTTAACCAGCCAATAGCCTACGGCTTATAGAAGCAATCGGTGATGAAATAGATTCAATAAGCGCTCCGGTCGAATGAGTTGTTAGATGGAAGGCTGCCATTGTACACTTCTTTTCCGGTCTGATGATTAGTCTTTGACCTCTTGTTGTCGCCCGTTCATAAAATGCTTGTGCGTATTCTTATATTATTAGCTTTACTTTCACTGTCGAATATCAGCCCGGCCTTCGGCCAGCAGTCTGAAAGTCCGCAGTTAACCCCCGCCGAATTAGAGTCACTTATTCGCTTGGCTTACCTTCGAACAAACGATTACAGGGCAAAATTTAAGGATCTCACGGCAGATGAAGAGCAGAAAGTGGAAGAGTACAACAGCGACGGCACGATTAAGCGGCAGCGTCGGATTGTTTCAGACCTGATAATCTACCAGTCACAGCTTGATCCTCTTTCGACGTCCGAGTATCGCAACGTACGAACGGTTGATGGCGTCACGGTGGCAAAGCGGGAAGAGAGGGTGGTTAATCTCTTCACCCGGTTGGCCAAAGCTGATTCTGTTAAGAAAGAGCTGGACAGGATTAACCGCGAGAGCCGTAGGTACGATCTCAACTATAGTTTCCATGGCTTGACGCTCAACGAAGGCTTGCTGCTGAGCGAGAACTTGCGCGCCTCCCTGCAATTCACCGCCACTGGTCGCGAGCAGATTAACGGGCGCGATGTAATCGTCATTAAGTACCAGCAGATTACGCACAACCCCGGACTGGCGTTCAAGCTAGACTCGTTCCCCAATGTGTTAAAGGGCTCAGAGACGCTTTATCGCGGGCGTCTCTGGTTGGACGCCGAGACTGCACAACTCTGGCGCGAAGAACGGGAGGTTACGCTACGGCCACCATCGCTCAGAGAGCCACTGTTATTCATGAAGTTCGAGTTCGATTACGCGGGCAGTAGTTTTGGGATTCTAACACCTAAGCGGATAGTGTTCAGCATTTATACCAATATACAAATGGGGGCGGACAAACTGCCTGAACTGCGATTGGGCGGGAGGGTGATTTACGAGTACAGTGGCTTCCGTCGTTTTGATGTTAGCTCGCCGGATGCGTCCGTAGGTTCGCCCGCAAAACCATAACGCATCTGACGCCCGAATTTAAGCGGCAAACCCGCTCCGCTTATGGAGAACCGCTTCCCGTCGGCTTAACGGAGATGAGCACTCTGTTGCTGACTACGCCCCGCACGTTTATGCTCACCCATACGTCCCCGGCGCTCTCAACTTCGGCAGGTAGTTTGATGACCAACTGTACTAACCGGTCTAGATTCGGAACTTTTCCGACATACTCTACCGTCAGTGGATAGGTCTTCTGCCGAGAATCTTCGGCCTGAGCCGTGACAGATGAAACGTCCTCGCCTTGCCCCAGCTCCACGTCCGTAGCAAAGAGCATGATGCGGGTGCGCCCGTCCGAGCTGAAGTTGTGTGTTGAGCTGAGAGGGAAAGAATCGCGAGTCAAGGTCACAGATTCGAGGGCAATTGCCCGCTCCGTATTCTCCTCAGTCAGCAGCTTCGGAGCAGGCAGTGATGCTGCCTCGATGGAGAACTGCTGTCTCCTTGCCACCGAGCCGTTTATCTTGACGCTGAAAAAGTATGACCCCGGCGCAAGCGAACCGAGCGGGTAAGTCTGTTCAGTAAGAGACACACGCGCCTCCGACTCACCTGTCCATCGTTCAGCTTTAATGTCTACGGAAAGTTCGTTGCCAGCCCGTATTACCTGCCCCCAATCTGTAACTCTATAGCCGGTATCTGGGAAATAGAGTTCCACCTCAGTATAAGTGATGCCTCCGGTCGTCCAGATACTAATCCCTACCCGAACAGCGCCGGGTGATGCTGGCTCCCAACGCTCACCGGCCGCGCTCGGATCGAACTGCTGACTTCTGACTACTGCGTGATAAGATTTGAAGGTGAAAGAGTATGTTCCCGGCGCTAGCGCGCCAATATTATAAGTATGCTCTAGGGTCGTGATAGCTTGCCCCGATGCGCCTGTCCACCGTTCGACCTTGGCATCAACGGAAAAATCGCTGTCATTTCTAGCCACCTCTCCCCAGTCTGTAACCCTGTAGCCCGTATTCGGGAAGGTCAACCTCACCTCAGCGAAAGTGTTGCCTCCCGACGTCCAAATCCTTATCTCCGTGGTAAATCCTGTCGAGACGGGTTCCCATGTCTGTGCAGTGGCGGTATCGGGCGCGCAACAGAAGAGTAATACGAGGACTAGCAACATGAATGGCCGGCATGAAGCATACAGTCGGTTCATGAGATAAAAACTCCTACGGTAAGGGTGATTGGGCCAATGTCGGGGAACAAAATTCAGGCTATACAAGCGCAAGCAGCCATGACGTGTACACTATATCATCTATAGAAACCCCTGACGCCCGGATTAACGGGGTGCGAAGCATATAGCAGATAGTATAAGGTAACAAGGTTTTGGCTGCATACAGCTTGCTCACAACCAAGAATTTTCAGCCTTCCAAGTAAGATGTTGATAAGCACTTTGAAGTGCTTTGCACCTGCCTCATCAACAATAATACTGCAATCTAATTGTCATCAAAGCGTCGCCATACCTTTGCTTGAAAAAATTATTATGTGCGACGTTCCAGTAAATATGCTTGTGCCGCCACCCCCCTAGTGCGGTAGAGGAGTAGCAACACAGGCGTCTCCAAAGTTCAGCTTTATAATTTGATGAACATGGAAAGGAGATGTCGTTATGTCGCACTCCTTACACGGTACGCCTCTCTTTAATAATCACTTTAGCCGGATAACATGGTCGGAAACTATACGGGCACTGACGGTTGTGGGCCAAAATCTGGAACCAGCAATCTTTGCTCACTTTCAGCCTCACGCGCATGCCACGGCCAGATTGACGCGCCGCTTTGCCGCTTACTTATTCGGGGGCAACAAGCGCCGCCACTGGCTCGATGAAATTGAGTGCGGGGCGTACATGCATGATGTGGGGAAGTATTTCATTGCACCTGAGATTCTCCTCAAACCTGACCAACTGGATGACGAAGAGCGTAAGGTAATGTCGCTCCACTCGGTTTACGGGGCGCTGGCTATCTCTAAACTTCCGGGAGTTACAAACATCATTCACGGCGTGGCGCTTCGCCACCACGAGCACTGGGACGGGTTAGGATACCCGGAAGGTCTGTCCGGCACGTCTATACCCATTGAGGCCCGGCTCGTAGCTGTAGCAGACGTCTATATATCACTTCGCGCGAAGCGCTCCTATAAGCCTTCCCTTGGGAAAGAAGAGGCATTCGGGACGCTTAAGAGGATGGCAGGGCGAGAACTAGACCCTTCTCTTGTAGAAGATTTCCTGAGGGCGTTTAATCACAGCGCCCGGTTACGTAAAGAAACATAATACTTATAGAATGATGAAAGGATAATAGACCGCACACGGGACATCAAAGCAGGATTCATCGCCTACTCAGTCCGGAACGGATAATCCAGCGAAGCCATATAGGTGAAACTTCAGCTTAGCCAAATGCGAAGGATTAATAATCAACATCCGCCTTACTGGATAAGTCCGGCTAAGAGTGATTAGTCCCCTTACGATACTCCTCAATGGCTTTTAGCTCGCGCCTGCCAACCTCCTCCAATGCTTGTATCCATTCCTCTCTATGAGGCAGCAAGGCATCGCGAAGAGCTTCCGCAATCGCAAGATTACGAAACCATTTCTTGTCGGCAGGTATAATGAACCATGGCGCATTTTCTGAGTTGCAGTGCTTTATCGCATCCTCATACGCTCTGGTGTAATCGTCCCACAGCTCCCGCTCTTTCCAATCCCCGACCGACAGTTTCCAGAATTTTGTGGAGTCCATCTCCCGTTCAAGCAAACGCTTCTTCTGCTCTTCCTTGCTGATGTGCAGGTAGAATTTCAGGATGATTGTGCCGGAGTCTGCTAGTAAACGCTCGAAGTTATTAATGTGCTCGTAGCGTCTTTGCCAAACTTTTTCCGGAACGAGGCCGTGTACTCTCACTACCAGCACGTCTTCATAATGTGAGCGGTTGAAAATCTTGATGTGTCCGGCGGCGGGCGTTTGTGCATGGATGCGCCATAAGAAATCATGCGAGAGAGCTTCTTCTGTCGGTACTTTAAAAGAGGCCACTTCACAGCTCTGCGAATCCAGAGGCCCCGCCACTTTGCGAATAACTCCGTCCTTCCCGCTCGTGTCTCGCCCCTGCAATACAATTAGAACACTATGACGGCGCGACGCATAAAGAAGCGCTTGCAGGTCAACTAGTTCTTCAAGAATCTGCACAGTTCTTTTTTCGGCTTCCTCACGCTCTAAGCCTGAAATGGCACCTGTGTCATACTCATCTAAATTCACTTTGTCGCTGTCTGCAACCCGGTACACGTAACTCATATGTCACCCCCGAATATTTCTTGAACGCCAATAGCTTACTTCAATACACTAGCATTTTAGACGGTTCTGTTGCGAAAATTATTTTAAGACGAATTGAGGCTTGAGGGTATATAAATACTGCAATGAATAAATCAGACAAGGCTATGGCTTATTGGAAGCAATTTTGTGAGAACAACTCAGGTCTAGACCCAAATTGTCCCTATCAGGTCTGGCATTTTGGAGATAACCGCAGCTTAGCCGACCAGCTTTGTGAGTTGGTTTTACAAGGCAAGAAGAAGGCGACGGCTTGTTTAGTCTGGGAAGCCGAGTTCGACCCGAATAACGCGCCGGTACTAAATGGCTACAGTATCATCACAGATTTTGACGGCAATCCAAAATGTATAATTAAGACAACCGAGGTTCGGATTATGCCATTTAACGAAGTTGATGAGGAGTTTGCTGCCGATGAAGGCGAAGGAGATTTGAGCTTAGGGTTTTGGCGGCAAGTACACTGGGATTATTTCACAAGGAAATGTAAAGAGTTAGGTAAAGAAGCAAGTCTAACAATGGAAGTAATGTGTGAAAGATTTGAAGTGGCACATCAATGATTAAGGGATTGCGCCTGATAACTCATTCAACCGGAGTGCCGATAGCTGGTTTTCCATTTGCTTGACTTGGATGCTCTATACAATAGTTCAGCGCTCCGTTCAATTCAGTCGTTAGACACGCTTCACCTTTGGAAAGCATTCTCTTGTGCATATGACGAAACCGATCAAATGGAATGAATTTGAACTTACTGAGTTCTTCGGAAGCTTGCCCGAAAAGGACGAAGATGAATCATATCTCTCCTTCAGTATTGAGAAAGACGGTTTGCGGCTGTATGTCACTTTTTTCAACTATGATTTTGATGTCCACCTTGATGTATTCCGAGATGGCATTGACGAGCCCGTGCTACGAACTAAAATCATGAGTTCTGCGGGAGCAAAATATATCTCGCATGAAAATGGCTACGAATCTTTAGAAATCGGTGTTTCGGACAAGTACATTGAATATTATGGAAAGGAATGGGTTGCTTCGATGGGTGTACGATTGAAGGTAAATCCGCATATCAGCGTTGAATTATTCAGGCCATGAGCGGTCTAACAACTCATCCAGCTACTTACATGAGAAAATTTCAGGTTACATTATTGATCCTTTTGGTCTTTACATCATGCGCTCGTTCTCAATTGCAGATTAAAGCCAGTCAATCTTTTTGTAGCTTTAATGCTGCCGAAGCAGGCAATGATAAAGTTGCTGGCTCGCCTCCAGATCAGAGAATGGTGGAGATAGTCAAAGAAATCCTGACGTATACCGAATTGCAACAGAACTTTGAGGTACAAGCCTACGATAAATTTAATACTGAAGACAAAGTTATAGACAAACAGAGGTACATATTCTATAACCCAAAATTCTTAGGCAGCATACGTGAGAGGGATAAGTCGAATTGGGCAGCCATTGGAATCATAGCTCATGAAATGGCTCACCACCTCCTCGGTCACACTCTTGAGCATGATGTAACCAACAAAGAATTGGAACTTGAAGCAGATAGGTTTGCGGGCTTTATTATGTATAGGAGAGGTGCAAGTCTTGAGCAAGCGGAGGCAGGATTTAATGCGGTTATAACGAATGCAAAGCCAAGCGTCAGACAGTTATCCGGAGAAGAACGTATAAAGGCTGTTGAAGATGGCTGGAATGAGGCTCAACAGTTAAGCTCGCTTACTAATCAAAATCCTGTATCTCAAAGGCAAGGCGAGTCTAAATATTGGGCAAATGTACGTAATGCCACGATTAAGTCAGAGATATATAAACGCTTTCTACGAAATTTTAGGAATAATCAGAAGGCCGCATATGAATTGGCTCAAGAATATCTAAAATTGAATACTGATGAGAACGATGAATCTGCCAAATATCTAAAAAGGTGGATCGCAGCTTATCAAGCTCAAAAGAAATAGGAGCGCAGAAATCAGATGCTAATTGAATGAAGATTACGCACGCGCCTAACGACTCATATAACCGGAGCGGAATCAGCTTGATTTTCATTCGTTAACTTGGATGCCATTCGCAGATATTTTCCCGCCGCGTTCATTCGAGCGCTGGGCGTCTATTTGATGCTCAGGTAAGATGTCAGTTCCTGTTTACTTGAATATAGAGTCTCAAGTCAGAAAGCTCGGAGGGGTGCTGTGTTTATCGTCATATATCGGTGGAGGCTAAAAGAGGGTCTTGAATCTGTTTTTAGGCAGGGATGGTGCGAGATGACCGAGTCAATCTACCGAACGCGCGGGAGTCTCGGCTCACGGCTTCACCAAGCTGAAGACGGGACTTGGGTGGCGTACGCACAGTGGCCTGATGAGGAGACATGGCGCAGGGCACGAGAAGCTGGCTCAGCTAACCCGAAGGCCGCTGAGAAGATGCGAGAGGGTAGCGCCGCACTGATTTCTGAGGAGCACCTTCAGGTAGCGGATGATCTTTTTCAAGCGGAGCCTTATGATAAGGAGAGAGCTTAGGCGAGGCCACGATTCGCAGGAGCTGGAGGATAACGCGCCGCCCAACAACTCATTCAACCGGAGCGGAAGTAGAGTTGCCTTTATCATCCAATGTTGATTGCCGCCCTGTTAATTCGAGCGTTAGATTGCTCGCTTGTATCAAATGAAGTGAAGGAATGTATGACCAACCTGAAAATATATGTCTTGCTGGTTATACTCTTAATGCCTTTAATGGCCATTGCTCAGGATGGCCGGGACTTGATTAGCCGAATTGAACATGAAACGCTGAGCAGTGAGCCAGCATGTAGGCTTATGCGTAAGTCCGCAAACGAAATGGGCGGGATGATGCAATGGGAGTGTGGTAAATACCGGATTCTTATGAACGTCTATATCGCGGACTCTACTGATATCGCGCACGAGTGGTATATGGGGATGGGCTCTAAGTCGAGTAGTAAAACGGGCTCGTTTGATGAGCTGGATGAATTCGGGGACGAAGGAATCTTCATCAAGGACTATCTGAAGCAAGGTAGTGCGGCGCTGATTTTCAGGAAAGGTACGATTATCATCCAAACTGTGGGTGATTCTGAAGAAGCTATCCAGCGATTCGCTAAATATGCGCTAAAGCAAATAGCCTCAGTCTGACAACTCATTCAAGCGCAGCGCGAATAGCGTTGTTTTCGGCGCTGGCTTCTTGCAGGACGATAGCGAATAGCTCCCGACTGTAACCGCGATGACCAATGGAGCCTTGCGTATGGAAGCCGCGCTATTCGCGCCACGGTTGAATAAGCTATTAGGCGCGTGCCTCCTTGCAATGAAACGCCCCTTTTCACCTGCTTAAACTTACTGACCACGCCACGAAGCATCCTGCGACCAGCAGCAATATTAAGACCTTCACCCTGTCCCGGGTGCTAATCTCGCCGAGGTATAACCCCCTTGCGACGTAACAGATTGGCGCTAACACTCCAACTTCGATTAGCACGTTCCTGTATAAATAGTAATTCGATAATTGTATCCGGCCCGCGCTCGGCAGGATGCCAACCGGGGAAGCGAAAGCCGCCGAGCTGAGCGGCCAGAGCAGAGGTAAGGGAGTCACACCGACCAAAAAATCCAAGACCAGGTGTGACAATCCGGCCAGCACGGCGCAGATGCTCATCAACCTGCGCTGACTTTTGAGGCCCTTCACGAAGTACAGCATGCTGACGCTTAGCAGAGGCAGAATCAAGCTAAAGGCGATGGAGTGCGTGATCCTGATTCCTTGATGAGCGGGCGAGGCAAGCACAGGGACGAGGTAATCAATGTCGGGCGCGGAGGCGAGCACTACTAGCCACGCGAGCCATACCGCCTTCCACAATCTGGATGGCGGCTTCTGCCGGTCTAGAGAGAAAAGCGAGTAGGCAGCTAAAGTGTGGCCGAGGAACGATGACATAAGACCGGAACTTATGGCTCCTTTTGTGCGACTCTATTTTAGTTTAGTTTGCTGGAATTTGGCTCGTTTGGCTAAGTTGCGACTCTATAGTGACTCAAGTTTCTTCCCTAAGCTACACCTGATTCACTTGATTGGCTGCATAACTCTGCCCCTTGGTTATACGGGCTATTGATTGCCGCACTGACAGGGTAAGCCATTAACTGCGTTGCCGGATAGGGGCGTAGAAGTTCCTTGCGTAAATCCTGCTTTCTGACATCTTCATCCAGCCATAAGTCATAAGCTTCAGGCTCAAGAATCTCGGCGCGATATTAAAACGGGCTTCAATAGAAGGCGCTTCTTCAAGCCGGAACTCTCGCTTCACTCTCTCCGCAGGTGTGCGTAATGTGAATCTCTCACACATAAAGCTTACCTCTCGTCAAAGAAAACTCTAGCCTAAAATTTGTACTATATGTTATACACCGGGCGCGGCTGGCCGCCAGCGTTGTGACCGTGTTTATCAACACAGACCGCTTAAGCCGAGAGCCTCAATACAGCAACACCGTCACTTATGAGCTTGCCTCTGCGACAGATACAACGGATGAGCTATTGGGTTGGGCGCTAAAGGGCTTGGAACAGATTTACAGGCCGGGAATCAAATATAAGAAAGCGGGCGTGATGCTTAACCAGCTTATACCGGCAGAGCAGCTATCAAGGCGTATGTTTGGCGATGCGCCTTTCGAGCGGGCGCGTATATTGGCAAGGACAATGGATGAGATCAACGCGCGGTATGGTAGGGATACGATTCGTCTCGGCCTTACACGCAGCAAGGGCTCATGGAAGACAAGATTCCTGCGGCGGTCATCAAGATACACAACTTCGATAAAGGAAGTTCTGCATATTCATTAAAGGAATTGACTGGCGTAAGAATCATATCAAGCCCTTCAATCCTTGCGAATGACATCCAAGCTATTTCCGCTCGTGTTGAATGAGTTGTTAGACTGCGGGACTGGGAAAGACCCCGCATCTTGTTCTTTAACGTCTTCATTCTCACGGCTGGCTCGATTCATTCGCTTGATTCTGAACGTGAGTTTCCCCTCTTCCGTTTTGTTGAATTTATAGCCTGACTCGCCCGCGCGTAAGCTTGAATCAATCACATGCCTCACTCAGCTCGACAAGGCGCCACCTTTTATTAGTGAAGTTTAGAGTCCTTGAACGAATACATGCCTCATTAGGGTAATAGCTAAGGATAATCTCCGTTGACTCGGAACTAATTGTTGCATTCCAAGCTTCACCTTTAGCTAACAAAGACTCTATCAATTCACCATCACGCCTGATTAACTCGGAAGTATCATCCTGCCCCGTGCCTGAGGATTTAAAGCGAATTTTCGGAGGCAATACGCTGCTCAAATAGCGCCTGCTGGCCTTCGAGTCCGGTGCGCAGAGTAAGGTTTCAACCAAGCGCCAAGCCCCGTTCGCGTCTCGGCTCCTCCCCGCAGCTCTTTTCACCGATTGTTGAAGTTTTTTCCGCTCGCCGGGTGAGCATGTGTTCGTATATTCATTACCATGTACATAAAGGCTCCCCTTAATTTCCGGAGACCTTTCTTGTGCCTGCGCGAACCCAGCACACAACAGTATAAGATAGCCAATGACAATATTCCTTGTCACACTGTCCTCCCGATTAAGTCCTCTGGCATTGTCTGTATAAAAATACTCAACAGCAATCTAGCGCCCGAATTAACCCGGCGGAAATATCTAACCAAGCATTCCACCTTGCGAATGAAAGTCGTGCTAAATCCGCTCGCGTTGAATGAGTTATTAGGCGGCCAGTCTAGATTATCTTCGGCTAGAGGATTTAGGTTTGCGTAACGTAATTGAATACGAGGTGCAAGGCATTCCAGAGCCGTCATCGAATTCGCAGCCAGCATCAACTCCTATCTTAGCAATCTCCTCCGGGTCATCAATCTGATCATATATTGCGTACATTGCGCCAAGAGCATACTTTTGCCCGGAACCAATAGCCCAGAATCGGTTATATTCATCAACATCCCTCCAAGAGAACATTCCGAAGATACCAAAAGGATTTGCGATCAGCGCTTCAATTTGGCTGGATTCATATTCATCATCATCTTCTTCATTGGTTTTCAGATAAAACTCATCTTTGAGGATTGGGTGTATTCTTAGATATGTCTCAAAAATATCAGAGACGCCGTTGAATGAAATCTTTTTCGGATGTTTTCTCAGTAGGCTTTCTAGAACTTGAGTGTGAGCTGTAGAGCCAATGATTCCAATATAAGAGACACCGAAGCGCAAGATTTTCTCGCTATTGGCAATATACTTACTACCGGTTTTAGTGCTACCTACGGTAGACAAAGTATCAGCCGCGATAGCAACTCTATTGTTCTTTTTTACGACTACAATTGTTGACATAGTTTATTCACCATAAGCCACCTAACGCCCGAATTAACCGGGCGCGACGAACTGCAAATATAAATCAAGTCTTGCGCAAGAAAGCAGCTTAATTTGCGCTCGCGTTGAATGAGTTGTTAGGCGGCAAGGGTATCCAGAAACCAGCATCATATCTCACACAGTGCCTTCCTTCTCAATCACCAAAACCCGCGCCTCCCCAACTGGATGTGCGACGTGTTCAGTTCCTACCACGGCATAGAAAATGTCCCCCGCCTCCATTCGTCTAACCTTCTCCTGCCCGTCATCACGGTAATGCATGTCAATTATCCCATCTAAAACGACAAAAACCTCTTCCCCATCATTGAGGTGCCATTTATAAGGCTGGTCTGTCCAATGGAGTCTAGTAGTCACTCCATTCATGTTGGCAATAGGCAAAGCGCCCCAGGCGCGGTCGGCGGTAAAATCTTTAGGAGAGATAAATCTCATCTTTTCAGCACTCCTTTAGCTTTGCCCATCGTAAGCTGAATTCAACGAGACGCCTAACGCCCGAATTGACGCGGCGGGAAATATCTGCGGATTGATTCAAGTTCTAGATAAAAGCAACGCTATTCGCGCTCTGGTTGAATAAGTTATTAGGCCGCGCTGTATAAGAAGTAAAATCAAGGTAGAAAATGCAAATTCATGTTTTTAAATCTACACGGCTTCTAAGCCAATCGGTCATGGTGTCTAAATATTCGGGAACAAATCTGTTCAATCGAGGAAGCTCATTATCACTGCCCGTTTCTGCTTCCATAATATTATGGTTGGCTTTGGGAAATACTTTGATAGCATAGTCCGTATTCCTTCGGGCTGCGAGTGCCTTACCTAAAAGTGGTACGACCTGTTGAACTGGAGTGGAACTATCCAACTCCCCGAAAATTCCCAATACCGGCCCGTCGTATCGCTCCCAGAGAGGCAATGGGTTGAAATCTATGTCGAAAGCTAGGAACCATTGATCTCGCTTCTTCCAGTTAATTTCGCTCGACAAAGGAGGCAGCCAATCCTTGAGCTTTGCGTTCTTTTGCAGTGCTAGCCGGATAGCTGCATCAAGTTTCGATCCGTCGCCACCTTCACCTGCCCGCACCACGTCGTAGAGTAGATTATAAGATGTGATCACTTGACTGATTTCATTTTGAGTGAAACCTTGGGCCCGCATTTCCGTCTCTATATTGTAGTTATTTTGCTGGGCGGGAGTGTAGCCACTGCCGCCAGCAGAGATAGAGATTATAAAGGCAATATCCTTTGACATTGATGTGGCTGTCGTCATGACCCACCCGGCTTGACTGACGCCCCACATGCCGATCTGTTTTGGATTAATATCCGGCCGACCTTGAAGCAACTTCAATCCGGCGAGCGCATCTTTTGCGAAATCGTTGAAACTAGCCGTCGCCCAGTTGCCGGTAGATGCACCAAATCCGCGTTTGTCATAAATAAGAGCCACAATTCCGTGGCGAGCGAAATGATCGGCAACCCAGCGAATCTCAGAGCGTTCACCGTTACGGTCTTGAGCCCCAGAGCCATGTAAGAGGATTACAGCAGGATGTGGCCCCTTTGTAGATGGAATTAGCAGCTTTCCGCCAAGGGTAACATCACCGTTTTGGAAAGTTACTTCTTCTTCTTTATAAAAGAGGGCTTTCTTAGCAATCCGATCCGAGCGCCCCGCTTCCTTTAGAATCAGACCAATAACGTCCCCACTTCTGTTTTTGGTGAATGTAATTTGGAATGTCTTGGGGGAGTAAACAAGCAAAGACGGCCCGGCAGACCAAGTGGTTTCCTCTGCCGAACTTTCCGACTGGGGATTTAGCCCCCTGGCGCGTCCCGTGTGAGGCTCATAGTAATAAAGACGCCGCACAGAGCGTCCAATGACAATGAGCTCGCCGGAGCTAAGTTGATAAGTGCCTAGATAGGGCTCGTATATTTTAGGGTCAAGCGGCTTAAATGTTGGTTGTTGCGCTGCATTAGTCATCACTAAGGCAATGCTCCAAAGGAACACTTGAACAACAATCGTCAGATGTTTCCTCATATCGCTCAATCCTTTCACGCGCCTGAAGCTACTTTGTGTTTCACCTCGTATGATAAACACCTGCGAATAGACTTTATGGCATAAATCCGGTTGAATGAGTTGTTAGATGTGGCATGGCTTGGAACAGTGTATATCCCCTTGCCCACCCTCACCACTTCAGCAGACCAGCACGCGGTAGTTACTTTTACATTACGCTGTACGCTTGTTACCTTACTGGGCATGATTTGTGATGCAGGAATCGAGCCTGCTGGCATGGCCCCTCACACCACCGGTGTTCCAACTTAACCCAGTTGGCGGGTGTGCTCGCTTCTGCTTAGATGGTTACCGACTACACTGCTATTCCATCAAATCAACCTTCCAATTCGTCTCCTGGATGCGTGAATCAAGTTCCCGAACGGTTTTTGACAACTCATCAACTTGTTTCTGAATTTCCTTAACATTGATTGTAGTCTTATACTTTACCTCTGATTTGCTATAGCGGTCTTGCCTAACCGAAGCATTTTGCACAATTTGGTTATATGCTTCACGCTTCAGCAGTGTGACATCTCTGTCTGCAAGGGCGTCAGCCAACGTTACGCCCGGCTGAAATTCAGTCAGCGAGTTTGTTTTATTTATCCGTTTAATTAGACTCGCAAGCTCCTTAGAAACTCTTTCAAGCTCGGCGACCAGCTCCGTAGGATTCTCAGGTGGCTCATCTCCCTCTTGAACCATTGCGCTCCTGATGATTCTTTGTTTCAGTTGTTCAAATCGCTTGTTGCAATCCGCACGTAGAATTAGAGCTTCAGCTAGTTTCATGTCTTATGTCCTCATAAAGTATTTTAATATAACAAACTCATAGCATCTAACGCCCGAATTAATCGAGCCCCTGCATGAAGCCTTCAATCTACAACTAAAGGAAGAATGATGAAAAGAGAGCTATTGCAGGCTCCGGTTGAATGAGTTGTTAGATTGCACCTCTGCAATTAGATTACTTCGTGAAAAATCCCGGATACTCTCGTTTGATAAATTCCTCCAAGGTTCTATCTGATGGGCCTTTCCCAGTTGGTTCTTTAATATTCAATCTGCTCACCTCAGAGGAAACTCCCGTGCCAAACGTGGCCGCCTTTATGCTCGTTTGATTATTACCAAAATCTATCATCAAAGCTGCGGGCTTCATCCGTAAATATACTGGTAATAGGTAAAGAGCGTCTGCGCGAAAAGGGCCAAATGTTTTAGCCACTTGGCTGTTAGCAGCAGATTGTTCTGACAAAATCAGCTTGACTCGCCTAAGCTCAATCTCTTTTCCATCCATTAAGACATAGACTCTCTTAAGAGGGAGTTCCTCCTGCACTTGAGATAAAGCCGTAATAAGAATTACCGCGTTACCGTCAAGGTCAGTAATCTCCTGGTTGTTATGCGGATACGCAATATCGTAAAGCGCCACGCGCGGAATCGGAGCATTTGCTTGATACTTGATGGCTGCTTCTTCAATTCTCTGGCTTATCCTTTCGGGGGTTGCAGGTTTATTCCCCCATACAGGAGTTTCGACTGCCGATTGAGTTTGATAGGTGTCCAAGAATTTGCCTACAAAATTGCCTTCTTCCGTGCCATCAGGTTTACTAATCGTCCAATCAATCAACTCACTTTCCGGGAAGGTGTAGGAATCGCCCTGTTTGTATCCTGCAACCAACTGAATATCACTCCAGATCAGCCCTGTTATTCGGCCATCTTTGATTTCTTTGACGGCAATAAATACCTGCTCAAAGCGCCTCGCAGAATCATATAGTCTTGTTGTTATAAAGAATGTATGTTTTGGCGGAAGCCCTTTAAGAAAACGCTCCTTCGCTTGTGGGTAAGTTTTCCTAGCCATCTCGATATAAGGTTTGATGGCTTCTTCAAACTTCTTGGCTTCATTAGCCTTTACATCTACTGGTCTATCCTTCGGAGCGTTTGGGGCAACATTAATCTCCTGACCAGGTTGCTGAGAAAATACAGTGGTTGACATAACCAGAACAAAGATAATGCAGATGAGTATTGACTTTGCTTTCATGTCTTCAGCCTCATTCAGTAACTAGAATCGTCCAATGCCTTTCTAATATATGCTCTCATTCCAAAGAGAAGCATTCTAACGCTGAATTAACCGGCGAGCTATCAGACTAAAGATAACAGACGGGCTTATTGCAAGTCAGGTTGAAGCAGTTGTTAGACAGCCGGATATAAAGGGGCATTGTCCGGGCTGCCCCTCTATTGCTGTCCTTCCTGCTCGCTTCCCGTCTTAGCTCGCTCAATAATCTTATAGTTCCATCTTCGCCGCATAATTGGCCATCTCCTTACGCAAGATGCCCCAAGACAGATCCGAGTATGTAGCAAAGGTCTTTTTCCCGTGCGGCTCTATCTCTTCGATAAACTCGAATTCATCGCGGGTGTCCGGTTTCGGTGTGGCCTTTAACAAAGGTAGTTCATCTCTGTTCAAATAGACATGGAAGGTCGCGGCGAAATTACCTTCCGTCATCGGGCAGAAGACTCTATGAACCGGAAACGGCCTTTCGGAGAGCCACGCACACTGTCCCGGTGTGAGGGTCAGCAAAGCCAATTTATTTGTCCCCCAGTCCAGTGATTCGTAAAGCATCACGTCAATCTGTCCTGTCAGACAGTAGATAATGCCGGTGGTTTTGCCGTGCGAGTGGATTGGAGAATAATGCTGGCCCGGCCAGATTTCCAAGACCACCGGGGAGCCGAAGTCTCCTGTGTGCGTTCCTTCTTCCGCCGTAGCCATGGCAGCGTCATATTTCACGGCCAAATGATCGTAATCCCCTTTGCCGGTGCAGGCGACACGGATATAAGCGGGGTGTGAATTATCTTTCTTGTATTTGTCAATCAATATCTCCTTCAGGATACCGCTAATGAGGCTGGCCCGTATCGCTTCGGTTTCCCAAGCGGAGAAATGGATGCTTGAGGCTTTGCGTGCAAGTTCCATAACTGTAGCGGGAATCATCAATTGTCGCGCAAAATCATCAAATGAAGTCGCCGGAGCGATGGCTGGTGAAGGGACGAGTTGATTGGCCTGAATGCGGAGTTTCAGCTCCTCTTCCGGGGTAATATAAAAAGGGGGCTTGAGATTTTCGTTCGATTGGCGCATATCTTTCTTTCTCCTTAAAGCGCGAAGTTCATAAGGCGCAATAGCGGGTCTATTGTGCCCTCCCATGGTTCGCGGCTGCAATAAAAATCAATAACTCACCCATTGATTTCATTAGCAAGCAAATCTCCATTCATCAAAGCAGTGCCTCACGTCAGTATGTCTAAAGCCCGAATTAACCGGGTGGGAAGTATCTCCGAGCAGCATCCAAGTTAGCGATGAAATCCAAGCCGATTCCGCTCCGGTTGAATGAGTTGTTAGGCTGCGCCCTAGCCTTCAGGATAAAAGACGAAGAGCACGCAGCCGGTTTTGGACTGAGGGACATGTGACGAACCGGCTGGTGCATGGATGAACGATCCGGCTGGATAATCACGCACCCCATCGTTGAACACGCCTGAGACAACGAACACCTCCTCCGGCCCCGGATCATGCACGTCTACGCCTTCCCAACATGAGCCGGGGGCCATCTCCAGCACGTGAGCCGTAGCACCGTTATCACCTTGCCAAAGGGTACGCAATCGGATGCCTTTAAAGAGTTCCTTCTGGGGCACATTTTCTACGAAAGCCCATTTCATCTCGGACACGACACACCTCCATTTTCTGGTCACGCACATCTAACCGAGCAGCCCAACGGCTGGCAGCACCTAGCCGCCGCGCAGGCCCAAAAGGTAGCATAAGAAACTCGCATCGGCGACTCAGATGCACGCACTTGATGGGCCGCCGCCGTTATTAATCAACAACTTCGTAGTGGGTAACGGTCGGCTCGAACTCCAGGAGGTAATTCTCGTCCTCCGGGTAGTACTTCGCCCTCTCTATATCTTCTCCCGCAAACCCCTTTATTGCTTCGACGTTCTCCCAAAGGGTCAGTGTTATGAAGTGGGTCTCTTCCCCTTCTCTTCGGCGCAGAATGTGTACGCTTATATTCCCTTCGCTAGATTTGTAATCAGGTATAGCACGTTTGATTAGGAAATCTCGGTACTCATCAGCATCTGATGCCTTCGTCTTTCCATGCCAGATTCTTGCTATCATAGATTCACCTGCATTCTAGGACCAATTGTGAATAGTAGCTGACTCATCAAAGCGGCTTAACGCCGGAGCTAAGCCGCCGCGCACACAACCAAACAGCCCTTCAAGTTGACGGATGAAAGCCAAGCTGACGCGCGGTCGGCTTGAGCGACTTGTTAGGTGCTCTTCGCGCGTCCCATATACACTAGTGATAACTGATAGTCTTTTGGCCCTAACTCTGTAAATACTCGGAGAATAATTGGGGATGGCTGATATTTTTCGTTAGTATTTTGAATTGTAAAGGTAAGCGCACTCCATTCATCAGGGAAAAGAACTGAAGGAGGCTCTATCTTGTAAATCAAGTGTCCACTTGGAAGCAGTGCATAAGGTATATCGTAAGGAACTACTATCTTAAAGCCAGCCGGCAACATTAGGGCAAGAGAGAAATCTCCTGAACTTAGGAGCCTTCCTGTCGGGTTATACATGTCAATTTTAAGATCAGTCTGCCTTCGATCAGGATGCTCGATAATTGGAGCATTTGTAAGGGATACTCCGTCTATAAAGAAGTCCAAGTTGAGGTCGACCTTAGAGAGTGTTTCCGGGGGATTATCTATAATCCAGCGAACCCTTATCTCAAGCTGTTCTTTAAGGTTTACTATACTCCCTTCATAGACGATGTGTGGGTAATGTTTAAGATCAAAAGGTATATCCTCTGCATTTTGAGTTAATAAAATCACCTGCTTTTTCAAGGCATGGGCATAGCCTACCTCATAAAAGACGTTCGCATTTCTGCCTGTCATCTCAGCAACAATTAAATCAGCTTTAGCAATCTGGTTGTAAAGACGCTCCAGAATATTTTCTACAAAAATTTGCTCGTCTACTCTTTCGCAGTAAGCACCAGCATCAATACAAGCCGATCTGATTCCAAGTTGGTAGATATCATCAAACTGTTTTGAAAATGGCATAAGCACGAATACAAATGGCTTAAATTTGATCGCTGTCATAGTTCCCTCCTAAGCGATAATTCAATTGGATTAGGAATTAGAACACCTAACGCTCGAATTAACCGGGCGCACTGATTGATTGGTGTTGATGACAATCTGCGTCTCTGCGCTCCGGTTGAATGAGTTGTTATGCCGCCGGGTCGAAATGGGTTTTCCACGCTAGCAGTGCCCGCTCCCGCTCCTGACTAAAGCCCGCAGCCTCTTCGATTTCAAAGAAGCACTTCGATACTGCCCGCTCTTCTGCCTCCGTGACTTGTTCCAGCATGGTCACCTTTTTCCTAACCATCTCGGCCCAACTTCGCGCTCGCCGTAGACGTAAAGCACGCGACTTACGCGTCGGGAACATGGGCATCCATGATTCTTCTTTCGTCATTGGCCGTGCGGCATCCAATGCGGCAGCAACGCCGCCACCTTTCACATAATAGTAAATGAAGATTAGCCAATAATAATCTCGCACGAAGGCGTCAGCGTCGCCCCCCTCCTCTCTTAGGACTGCTAAGAATCTGGGGCCTACGAGTTCGAGCGAGGGCTTGCTTACATCGTAATGCTCCGGGTGCGCCAAAAAAGCGCCCCCACGTTTATTAGCGCGGCTCTTAAGCCGCTTAAGTAGTGCGAGTATTTCGCGTATTCGCGCTTCAGTAAGTCCTTGGCGGTAAGACATAACGATTTATTCGGTGTTTAAATAATGTCAGCGGCATAACGCCCGAATTAACGCGGCGGGAGATGCCGAAACAAGCACCCAAGTTAACGAATGACATCCACGCTGATTCCGCTCGCATTGAATGAATTGTTAGATTGCGCCCCCAATTTCAATCATCCCTTCTCCGTAAACTCAAGGCCGTTAGGAAATATAAAACGACTGCATTTAATTCAGCGCTAATAAATGCCACTGCAAATGATAGCGGACATGAGGAGTCTAAGTTATAACAAGGTACTATCAGATTCCACGGTGAAGTAAGCAAGTTAGCCAAGCTCTCAAGCTTTGTGCTGCCGAGATTAAGCGCCAGCAACGTACAGATGAGAGTAAGTGCGATATACCCTATGGCGATGTAGGCGCCCAGCTTGGAGCCAAACTTCAACAACCCGAAAAACAGTGCGCCGCTGGTAAGAAGAAAAAAGAAGGCATGTATTAAAAAACTGAATAATATTCCTTCGCCATGAAGATATGCAATGCCCGTCATGAATCTTCTAACCCTTCGAAAACCAGAAGCAATCTAACGCTCGAATTAACCGGGCCGCGCGAACGGCATTCTATCAGAGCGGAGGAATGAGCATGAAACTCATGCTATCGCGGGCTCAGGTTGAATGAGTTGTTAGGCGCGCGTTTGGGTCACTTCCAGTGACCATCTCCATACTGAAGCTCAAAGTATAGCTTCAGACGTCGGGGTCATGGAATTGCAATGTCAGACCATTAGAGTGATAAAACTGAGGGACGTGCAGGTAAAATTCAGTGTTGCCCTGCCATTTGTAAAGAGTAACAGGGGCTCCGTTGTACACTCCCTCTTCAATTTCGACTATGTTTGCCCCACTCGGAGGAGCGTCAAGTGAGGGTATATTAATCGGATATTTTTTCTTTAGTGATTCAACTGACCATTCATGGTAACGGTCGAAAGAGATACCTGTGTAGTTATCGGCAGCCCATGCAAGGTCTTTTGACGTATGTTTTCTGTCTCCAATTACCTCAACAAATAATCCCATCTGAACTAGGCTTTCCACTACGGGCTTAAAATCTCTATCTCCAGACAATAAATACGCCGTACTCATATTCCCCCGTACAGCGTGATTCATCATATCGACGGTTAATAAAATATCTACCTCTTTCTGCCTCTTGTTTTTCGCCGTACCCGTTAAACTTCCAAGCCGCACGTGGCTGCCGACCACTTCTCTAATTTTGTTGAAATACGCTTCCTGTTGTTCAATGCGTGAGTCGAATGCTGCTTGAGTTTCTCCGGCACGTCTAATATCGTCAAGACAATCATAGTAGAAGCTCTTCCCAGCACCTAAAGTTTGTTTCAATCTGGCAAAATCTATTGTCCCTTCGCCCTCGAACCACTTACGAACGGATTCAGCATAATACCTTCGCAAGTGGCCGCCATCTATAAATAGGTAGGAATTGGCCATAGGCTATTGTCTCGCATACTGCAATGAAGTGCCTAACGCTCGAATTAACCGGGCGCGCATTCAGCTAGAAAGCCTTCGAGCTTCGCAAATGAAAGGCGCGCTATTCGCGCTCCGGTTGAATGAGTTGTTGGGCGGCGAGTATCGCGTCGGCGATGTATGTGGCAAACTGTTCGGCTACCCCCTGGGATGGTGCCGTGACACGAACGATTACCCGACCCTTCCTGAATACTATACCTCTCCTGCCACTGCCTTCATACTCCATTAGGTGGCTCTCGTCGCCGATGCCCATGAAGCTCTCTTCCAGAACGCGTACACCTGATCTCTCCTCTCCCCATCCGCCGGGGCGGGTCTTAAACAGCTCGGCCGCCTCCTCCGGCGAAGGCAGCAGTTCGATCGCTGCGCGAACCTTCTCCTCGCCTGAGTCCCAATCGTAGAAGATGACCTTATCATTGACACCATCATTATTCATCAACCGCCACTTTGTGAGTTTCCATCCCGGCATCCTCTCGGTTACCGACTTCCCGATTGCGGAGAGCGGCGAGGACTGGACTTGGGCAGATACGTCGGGCACGCAGCATAACAGTAGAGCCACTAAGATGATGGGAATTTTGATAATGTTCATTGCTATCCTCAACATAATAAGGCGAACCCGCCTAACGCCCGAATTAACCCGGCCCGCGCAAAAGACATTCTATCAGAACGAAGAAGATGAGCATGAAAGCCATGCTATCGCCGCTCGCATTGAATGAGTTGTTAGGCTAGCGCTCAAAATTCAAAATTGCTTCCGGTAAACTATAAACCCTGAGCGCTCCGCAACCTTATCATAAAGCTTCATCCCAATCAGATTGGTTTCGTGGGTGTGCCAGTAGACGCGTTTTGGTCCGGCCTCTTTCGCACGCTCATAGACTGATTCAATAAGCGCACGCCCTATCCCTTGCCCTCGTGCGGACTCTACCGTGAACAAATCCTGCAAATAACAGGTTGGCCCAATCATGATAGTGCTACGATGAAAGAGGTAGTGCACTAAACCAAGAAGCTGACCATCCCTCTCTGCAACTAGGGCGTACATCGGCTCGTAAGCGTCAAAGAAGCGAGACCATGTCATCAGCGTAATCTCAGTGGGCAGCGCGGTTGCACCAGTCCGCCCGTAAAAGCTATTGTAGCCCTCCCAGAGTTGTTGCCACTGAGCAAAATCCGTATCAGTTACAGGACGAATAATCAGTGTATTAGACATGGTGATTCCATTATACCCTATCTCTGGCCGGAATTTTTTGCGCCAGTGCAATTGCGCACAGGATAAGTATCACGCCTGTAATCTGTAGAACACTCAGCCACTTGCCCAGAAAGATTACGTCAATCAAAACCGCCATAACCGGGCTGAGTAAAGCGAGAAATACAACGGTCGAGACGTTCAGCCGCGAGATTCCTTGAAACCACAATGCGTAGGCTAAACCCGTCCCGACGACGCCGAGATAAATGTAGCCGAAAACATTTGTCGCGCTCATCTGCGACGGAATTCCTTCGGCGATAAGAGCGGCGGGAGCCAGCATCAAACCGCCGAAAACAAGCTGCCATGAAGTAAAAACGAGCGGCGGGACGGGCAGCTTCCCCCAACGCTTAAGCAAAACCGTGGCGGTCGCCATCATTAAGGTTCCAGCGAAAACTGCGGCGAGTCCGATTGTATCGAGATGCGCCGAAGGCTTCAGCACGATTAGAGACACGCCGCCCATGCCCAGAATCGCTGCCACGATTTTCATCCAGGCTAAATTCTCTCCGAGCAGAAAATACGCTAAGAAAGCAACGACTAGCGGCTGAATTGCGACGACGACCGCCACCACGCCGCCCGGCAGCCGGTACGCGCCGATAAAGAGCAGGGCAAAATAGAAACCGATATTCAAAGCGCCTAAAATTGCCGCCCGATACCACCACTCGCCTTTCGGCAGCTGGCGAAAAACAACCAGCAAGAGCAAACCAATCGGCAAAGCCCTGAGCGCGGCAGTCGTCAACGGGCGACGCGCGGGCAAAAACTCGGTAGTTACAACATAAGTCGTTCCCCAGACAACCGGCGCGATTGCCGTCAGCAAAACATCTCGCATACTTTGGTTTGGCGTTCGCCGCTACACAACTTGTGATGAAACATTATTCTGCTGCTCGCCATCCTTCAATCTTGCACTGAAACGCAAAGCATCTGATGCCGTTTCAAGCGGTATAACCTTAGCATGAACCTCCCAAGCTTCAGCAAGGCTTCCTTATACACCTTTCGGGAACACGCGTGATGTTTTTTGTTCGTGAGCAATATCTACACTTTTAGATTGAACTGACAAATATCAAGGTTTCGACTTTTCGCTACACGCAGATGCCTAACGCCCGAACTAACCGGGCAGGAAGAATCATATCGAGCATTCAAATCTCGCGGATGACATCCGCGCTGATTCCGCTCCGGTTGAATGAGTTGTTAGATGGCGCGATCATCTTTTCCACAACGATATCAATAGCGCAATCGCTTCCACAACGATTGCACCTAGCGACAAGTATAGCACTACTCTTATCTTCTTCTGTGCCTGAATGAACTCTGCATCTTGAAGTCTTACTCTACCGTACGATCCAAGCCACCTTATCGGAGCAATGCACATAAGAAGCGATACAATTAAAGCAGTGAAAGACGGGTTGTTCGAGAAGTACGTCCATACTCCCCAAGCTACAGGTATTAACAATGCAGGTCTTAAAGAGTGAATCTGGTTAGCTGACTTACACGCATATGTCACAAAGGTTGTATATTTGGAACTTTCTTGCGCATAATCTTCAGCAATGTCTTCGCCACAAAACCGACACCTCTTAGCGCCATATAAAAGCATTTCATGGCATGAGGAACATATGATAGTTAGAGTAATAGGTTGCGATTCGAAATAATCTTTTGGCAAAACAATCTCCTTTACTCAATTGCGGAAACCGAGTAGCCACCTAACGCCCGAATTAACCCACGCCGAACGCTAGCGACAATTTACATCGGAGAAAGCACCATGAAAAGGATGCTATCGAGGTGTCGGGTTGAATGAGTTGTTAGATGTCGCCCATTGAAGATCAATAAATATCCACAGCAGAGATTATAACTCCGATTATGGAGTCTCTACTGGCTCTCGGATACCGAAGCGCCTCACCTCTCGCTTCCAAAAGCGAACGCTCAATTCGGGTGAATCTTGCGCGACACGGTTCATCTCCTTACGGACTTTATCAAGACAGTCTTTGGCCCTGCCTCGTGACTCGATGGGGAGATGCAGTATTTCTTCGATGTCACGACGGATAGCAGAGTACCATACGGCTGCTGTCGCGTGTTTAGAGGAGCGCTCGGAGAATCGCAGGAATGTTTGAAGCCCCGCTAGGACTGCGGCGAGGATGCTGGCCGAGGCGACCCACAAGGCGCGCGGCGAGTCCTTCTCGAGGCCAGCGAAGATGGCCGTCCCAACGATGCTTGAGAATACAATTGCGGGTACGCCTATGAGATAGTTGCACTTTCGGAACCAGTCCGCTGAAGCGTAATGGGCTGACTGCGCAGCATAAACGCGCTTATGCCACTCCTTTAAAAGTGTCACAACCTCTTCGCCCCAGTCGCGGCCATCACTCTCCTTTACTCCTTTATCTTCTGACTCCATAGCTACCTCCTGTGCATGCCCCCGTTCAGCATTGTTTTCTCCGCTCAGAGAACGTAAAGGCATCTAACGCCCGAATTAACCGGGCGCACAGACAATTCCGATAGATTCAAGTTGACGATGAAATACAAGCTCAATCGCGCTCCGGTTGAATGAGTTGTTAGGCGCAACTGGTAAAATTATTGCTTTCGTACGCCGAGCCGGTCTTCATAATATTTCCGGTCGGGAAAGGGGTTGTATATCTTGTCTTCATTTACCTTGTTCAGTTTCTTCCACTGTTTGTTGCCCTTTTGAGTGCCATACACATCAAGAAAGGTAAATTGTCCCCAGTCCCATTGCCTCACATAATCCGCATGGACTGTGGGCACTGAATTGTCCTCAGACATAACAGTCCCATAGACCTTTACCAGACTGAGCGATTTGATGCCCAAGTTGGTGCCCGCCAGAATAGATGTAAAGTCTCCGCCGCCATTGAACGAAAGCGCCATGATGTGCGTGTCAGTCAGACCATCAAAGTATTTATGTTCCACCAGAAGTTTTGTCTGCTGTAGTTTAGAGTCTTCTTCTATCTTTCGGACAATCCCGAACCAGCCGACGTAAACGCCCTTCTTGCCGTTAATTGAATAGCCACCCAATATACTTCCGGTAGTTTGCTCGCTCGGCGTCAGCTTTGAGAAGAACGGTGCCTCTTTCTCGGTAAGCTTATAGCTCGTAGTACCCAGAGTGCCCGGACGCGGAGCCGGAAGAGACTGTGACTGCTCAACCACTGTGAGCGTCGGCTGAGTTTGCGCGGCGCTATCCCCTAAGAAGGTTAAAATCGTTAGCACTGATGTTGCGGCTAAGACTGAAGCGTAGATTCTCTTCGAGTTCACTATTATTTCTCCTCTACTTTACATATCTGGCTATTGATGACACATGCGCCTAACGCCCGAATTAACCGGGCGCGACGAACCGCCGATAGAGCCAAGTCTCGCGCATGAAAGCAATGCTATTCGCGCTCCGGTTGAATGAGTTGTGCGGCTTAGGTCTTACCACAAATCAGATTAGACAACTTACCCGGATATTCTTCAATCGGTGGCTTCGGTAAGCTCTGACCTTTATAAGCCATCCATAACCCGTTAAGCCAAGGATCATCATACCCAACTATCACTGCCCTAGCGATCAATCCGAAATCATCGGAGATGTAGGAGGCAAGTTCATGTTGCCTCGTGGCCTCGCTAACAACTAAAAATGACTCTCGCCTAACATCTTCCGCCAGTTGCCGCACTCCACTCTCAATTTCCTCTACACGCAACAGTTGATTAACCTCGGAGTCAACACACAGCCATTGTGCTTCAAACTGTTCATTACTATCTCGTGCATCAAGCAAATCATCCCAATCGTAAGCAGAAAGGATCTGTTCAGAGAGTAACATGCGCTCTTCAATCAGCTGCTTAAGAATGAGTAAGGTTTTTTTCATTGGCACCATGAAGAGCCTAACGCCCGAATTAACCCGGGCCCGCGCCTTCAGCATTCAACATTATCGCAGCAGACAACGACGAAAGGAAGGCTGTCGCGGGCTCGGGTTGAATGAGTTGTTAGGCTGCATTTAGTCATAGACACTGTTATCTGGCAATCTTCTTTCAACCTGCACAACATTCACCGATTTACAAAAGAACGAACAGTCAATACCAAACGACGGCTCAAACACAATTCTAAGAGGCGTCATCTCAGGAGCATCAGGCGGTTTCTCAAAGATTAAATCAAAGATAGCATTCTGATGATTAAATTCTGCTAGTTGAAGCCCACGAACTAAATTAAAGCAGAAAGACACTATGGTGTGATTGTAAAACTCAATTCCCTTAGGTGACTTCTCGCTTCTGCGCGCAGCAAACACATGAATTGAAGCATAAAGCACTGGGCTTTCATAAAAATCATGGCCCTGACGCTCAAGGCGAATGCTCAGAACTTCGGCATCATGAAATGAAGGCCACTTGCCGAAGATAGCTGTGAGTTGTTCATGGTCTGAAACAACTGAAGTTGGTTCTATTTCGTTCCTCATTATTCAATTTGCAGCCTAACGCCCGAATTAACCCGGCCGGACAAATTGTATCAGGCATTCAAGTCTTGCGAATGAAATGCAAGCTAAATCGGCTCGGGTTGAATGAGTTGTTAGATGTCGTCGCCAAGGTAATTTATTAACTCTGATTGCCATAATTCACTAGTGATAAGAGCAGATAAGTTATGCCAAATCCAATAGGGATAATTATTACAGAGCTGATAAGAATTATCCCCACCGCGATCGCATCCGTCGAGGAGCCTGAATGATGAAGGGCTTGATAACGCACAAACAAATCAATTGCTAAATAAATTAGCAAGCCGCCCTTCAAAGAATTGATACGCTTTCTTGATGAAATAAAAGACCTGTGAATTGCAGCCACTATCAAGTAGGGTATCCAGCTTAGCAGGGTACCGATGAGCATTTCCGAATCTAAAGAAGCAGTGAAATCGACTAACGAGACGAGGAGTATGCCGAGAACAGCGATGAAATATAGACTTTTATTACGCATTAAGTCTGCTTTCACTTATGAAGTTTATTCAACACAAAGACATCTAACGCCCGAATTAACCGGGCGCGACGATCCATGATTATAAGGCAAGTCTAGCGATGAAAGCCGCGCTATTCGCGCTCCGGTTGAATGAGTTGTTAGGCGCGGCGTTGACATCCCACTACGGTACCGTCCTGATAAGCTT
>DASVQI010000035.1:0-11467 GCA_036389255.1 Pyrinomonadaceae bacterium | reverse complement strand
CCCCCCCCCCCCCCCCCCGACTCTGCTCTAACCGCGTATTAGTTTCCGCTTGCGGCTGCGGCTATCAGGACAAAGTCGCCGCGCGCCCTGTCCACTTTCTGCCACTGATTCGGAGTGATGACGTGCTTTCCCCACGCCAGTTGCTCAGGAGCCTGCGTGTCGTATCCCGTGAAGATACGAATCGCCAGCAGCCCGCCGTAGCCTCCGAACTGTTTTGGATTGACCCACCAACCGGCGCTCGGATCCCAGACCTTAATCTCGTTGTCGCGGGTCATGACGGTGCAGCCTTCGTGGTAAATCAAATCCTCTTTGACCCAGTGAGTCGAGACGCCTTCGCAGCCCCATTTCTCGCACCACTGGCGCGTGGCGTCCTCCGAGAACTGCTGTATAAACTGAGCGGGGAAGCTCCGCACGCCGCGAGCCATAAATACCTCGTGCGCGAGCGAAGCGTGCGCGCCGCAGTCCAGTTCTTTACGCTCGACCGCCTCGCACCAGCGCAGAGGCCAATTTGAAGGCCCCCACTTGAATTTGTGGCGCAGCCAGCGCGGCCCCATCAGGGGACTTCCGCCGTTTAGCTGCGAGTAGTCCATGGAGAAAATCCACTCGCGCGCGATGGTGCAGCAGCGCTTGCCGTGATGCGTCAATGCGGAGTAGGGAAAGTGCTGCCACTTCTCAATCGCCGCGTTGATGTCTATCAAATCCGTTTCGTTAACTTCGATTTTTACTTTATCCTCGGCCAAAGACATAAGACATGCTCCTATCGTAAGCGCCCGCATCACAGAAGACCAGAACGTCACCGACCTGTGCGCCTTCGGGCAGTTGTACACCGCGCGCCACAATGTCATGCTCCATACAGAGTCTTCCCAAGAGTTGCGTCTTGCCCCGTTTTAAGGGACGCCACTCGCCCGTGCGAGCATCCCTGTGTAAAATTCTGTGCGGTTGAAAAAAGTGCATTGGCAGCTCCGCGATAGAGCCGTCAACCACAGCTTCCGTCACCTCTTCTTCCGTCTCGTCAAACTCCAGAAGTCGCATCGCCAGCGCCATAGAGGGCTGCGCAATCGCCTTGCCCGGCTCGGAGATTATCTGCTTGACGTGGCGCAGGACTTCAGGCGCGCGCTTAACCGCGCTCGCAAAGCGGTCGTCGCGCTCCGTGTGCCAGTCGTCGGGGAACCAGCCGCCGCCCAAGTCAAGATACTCGACCTGCCGCCCGCTCAAAGTCTCGACGGAGCGACACCACCTGAGCATTGATTCAAACAGGTGCCACCACTGGCTGACGCCTATGTTGCTGCTCGCCATGTGAAAGTGTATGCCGAAGGCGGAATCGTCGGGCAGAAGCCCTATGGCATCAACCAGTTTCTCAAGAGCCTTCGGGGAATCAACCGGAATGCCGAAGCGCGAATAGACGTTCGGTGTGCGAAGCCGCACGCCGACTATCTTCGACTGAAGCTCCTTGCGCTCCATGCTCGCGGCCACGCGGCGCAGGTCTGCAAGCGAGTCGCAGAAGACCGCGTGCAGCCTCTCTTTGGGCAATAGACCTTCGGGCCACCACTTGCCGGGGCCGTTTAAGATTACCTGCTCCGGTTTGAATCCGACCTTTAGGGCCTTCTGGACTTCCAGAAGGCTTATGCCTTCGGCCATGAAACCATTTTCGAGCGCCAGTTTGATGAGCCTTTCGTCCGGGTTCGTCTTGATGCTGTAGCCGTTCGTGACTTTAATGTTAGTCGTGCTGAGCCTCTTAGCCAAATCACCGGCCCGCTTGAAAAGCGACTGAGCGGTGCTCTCAAGAAAGAGCCACGCGGGCGTTTCCATCTCTTCAAGCCTGTAAGCCTTCAGGTCTTCTATGTATGAAGAAGGGATTTCGGGCGCGCCCATCCCATTTTTGCCCTTGTGCCCGTTTCCATTTCCGTTCCCGTTGCCCTCTATGATGTTCAGCTTGCCCAGTCGCTCGGCCAGCGCCAGCGAGCCCGACGGATGCTTTAGCGAATGGCCTATGCCGCCCGGAAAAGGCTCCGGCAAAGGAGGAAGCGGAAACTGCGAGCGAACCGGAACCTCCAAGACTACGCGCGTGAACTCTTCGCTCACAGGCTCGGCCTTCTTAGCCTGAATGCCCGAAGCTCTTTCAATCAGAAGCGCGGGCAGGTTGCGTCCGGCTATCGTTGAGCCATGAATCCACGCGGGGAATCTGGGATTACATTCAAGCAGCCACAACTGCTCCTGCGGGTCGCGCACCATCTCAAGCTCAGCGCCGCCGCTCCAGTTCAACTCTTTGATGACACGACGCAGGGGCTGAAGGAACTCTTCGGAAACTTCCGTCACGTCGCCGGCCCAAGTCTTTCCCTCTTCCGTCAATTCGCGCTTGCGCATGTAAACGGCTTCGATAAGCTCTCCTTGATAAGCGCAGAAGCAGACGGACTCTTCGTAGCCGGAAACGTGCGTCTGTAGAAAGAGCTTTTCGGTTGACCACGCGCGCGAGAGCGTCGAGCGAACTATCTCAAAGGCATCCCAGCTAACTGTACGCACGGCTTCGTAGTAAGGCCCCTTGAGCCAGACCTTCCAGTCATGCTGGCGACAGAAGGTGTGTATGTCCCAATCAGAATTCTCCGTTGAGATGAAGGGCGGGATGCGAACCGGCAGACTCTTGGAGGCTTCAACTGCGGGCTTGCTAATCTTTTTAATCGCTGCGGCGGGCGGCGTCAGCAGATTCTTGTGGCCTTCAGGATAGAGCGAAGCGAGCCACATGATTTCCAAGTCAAAGCCGGAAATCCAGAAGGCACCGGATTCAAGCACCTCTCTGACTTCGTCAGCATACGTGTCCAGATTCAGCTCTTCCCACGGCCTTTGCAGCCAAAGCTCATCGAGGTCAGTCCAGTGTATGCCGGAGGAGCGATTGGAATATTCTACGCCGACCAGAGTGGCGTCCGGGTAAGCCTGCCGTAAAGAGCGTGTGATACCTATGCCGGGCTGTGGGTTTGTTCCACTGTAAAGCCCGCTAATGTAGATTCTCATTATTTCCTTCTTTGGGCTGAGGATGAAGAGAAGATTGTCTTCCCTTGTCTCGTTCTTAAAAGCTCAACTTGGTTTCGCGCCGGATAGTAGGGGGAAGCGGCGAAACGAAGAGAAGCATGGTCTAAAACACAGGCCAACCGGGGGAAATGGAGCCGCCTGTCTTGTATTTACCCTGAAAATCTTCGGGACGCGGCCATCAACCGATGAAGCTGGTTGACGGAAAGCAGCGAAGAAAGACCGCTACGAGACCGGATACGTCAGAGTAAAGCTCATAGCGGCCTGAACGAATCTATTTTTAGGGGATTTAAAATATATAAAGCAACAACTACGGCTGTCTGTACGCTTACGTACTCTCATGAGCTTAATGGGATATGTATTCTTTGGCTCATGATAACCGCCGTTGTTAATGAAAAGACGCTGCCGCTCGTAGTCGAGCGTGACGAAAGATGCTGTCCGGTAGACGGGCGCGAATATCTTCTACACCTTTGCCTCACACACAAGCGCTCATTACAGGAGAAGCTGCTCGCTCACGGCGCGTTGCTACTGAGGGGACTGCCAGTCTTGACGGCCACCGAGTTCGCGGCCTTTGTGCGCTCCTTTTCCGGCAAGCCTCTGCTGGATTATTCAGGCGGCGCGTCCCCGCGTATAAAGCTTGGGCAGGGCGTCTATACTTCAACTGAGTATTCGCAATCGGTCACGCTCTCTCTTCATAACGAGCTGTCTTACACCTACAGTTGGCCTTCGCATCTATACTTCTGCTGCGTCGTGCCCGCCCGGCAGGGAGGCGAAACTCCCATAGCGGACAGTCGCGCGATACTCAAAGCCATTGACGAAGAGGTGCTGAGCCGGTTTAAGGCTAAGAAGATAAGGTACGTCAGAAACCTCACGAGTCAGGCAGGCTCAGGCTTTTCATGGCAGGACGCGTTCGAGACGTTCGATAAGTCTGTGGTTGAAGATTACTGCCTGCGCGGCGGCATAGATTTCCGTTGGCGGGAGGACGGCGGCCTGTGGCTCAGCGAGGTTCGCCCTGCAACCGCCAATCATCCCTTGACGGGAGCGGAGGTCTGGTTCAATCAGGCGGACGGCTTTCACCCCAGCGCCTTTGACAAAGAGACTTACGACGCTCTTCGCTCCACCATGAGGGAAGAGGATTTCAGGCTCAACGCTTACTACGGCGACGGCTCGGAGATTGAAGCATCCGCGCTCGCTCACGTGCGCGAAGTGATGCGGCGCGAGATGGTTCCGGTAGACTGGCAGGCCGGAGATATTTTGATACTCGACAACATGCTCGCGGCGCACGGGCGCATGCCGTTCTCAGGCTCCAGAAAAATTCTACTGGCTATGACCTAGCTCGAACTGGCAGCGCCCGTACCTTCTCTAAGAGGTTGCGCCAGCGCTTTGGCTCGCGGTGCAGGCCCAGAGCGCAGGCGTTGAAGCCGGGTTATATTCCGGGACGGGAATTCGGCTTCTAAAGGCGTCCGTGAAATGTCCGTCCACGCGAATGCTGAAGGAGAGCCCTTCCTGTGCGTCGCTCCCGTGAAACTGGTTGACCGTGTCGAACCACGCCGAGTACGAGCTTACGTAGAGCTTTTCGTTCGTTTCGTGATTGAGCAGGTAAAGGGGCTTCTTCAGATTCGTGCGGAGCCAGACGAAGTCATTGCAGACATCAGTGTTCAGGTGGTCTCTGTGAGCCGGAACGGCGATGCCGTTGTCGTCGTAGATGATGAGCATTCTGCCTGTGGACTTGAAAGGCAGCGTGGAGATGAAGTCCATTAGGAGCGAGAATTCAGCCGTTGCTTCCGTAGGCTCCCACAACTCCGTCTTGTCCAAATCTAAATAGTTGTAGGGCACGCCGTCGCGTGTTCGGGAGAGCCAGATTTCCCTCACGCCCGGCTGGTAAGATGTAGAGGCGCTTAATCTGTGTTCGTTTAGAAAATAGGAATCCTGCTCGGCTTGTATGTGCCGCCGAATCCTCTCTGTGATGTAGCCGTCCAGAGATTTCAGTCTCTCCACGTCTATGAATTCGTCGAATGATTTGTAGCATGGATACGTGATGAGTGGCTCGACCTGAGCTTTAATGATTCCGGTATCGTCTGTAGTCATCTGGCTAAAATCTCCCTCCCGCGTATTCGTAAGAGAAAAGGGCAAGATAAACAGAAGACCGCCCGCGCCTGCGGCTGATTCGCCACAGGCCGTTCCTCATTTTTTCAAGCGGTCTGCTGTTGAAGCTAGCCGAAAGCCGGAAGCTTCTACTGTACGGTAGATGACCTAACGACGCTCAGCGTGAGAGACAATCCCAGAGCGCGGGGGTTGATGCGAGGTTGGTCGCGGGCACAGGGATGCGCTTTTTGAAAGCGTCCGTGAAATGTCCGTCCACGCGAATGCTGAAGGAGAGCCCTTCCTGCGCGTCGCTCCCGTGAAACTGGTTGACCGTGTCGAACCACGCCGAGTACGACTCAACGTACTTCTTCTCGCCCGTGCGGTGATTGAGCATGTAGAAGGGCTTCTTCAGGTTCGTGCGAAACCATATAAAGTCGTGGCACAGGTCTGTCTCGTCATGGTCTCTGTGCGCGGGCACTGGCCTGCTCACGTCGTCGTACATGATTAGCATTCTGCCTGTGGACTTGAAAGGCAGCGTCGAGATGAAGTCCATTAGGAGCGAGAACTCAGCCGTTGCTTCCGTAGGCTCCCACAACTCCGTCTTGTCCAAATCAAAATAGCTGTCCGGCTGCTTGGACTGTGCGAGGTAAATCATTCTTGAGCCGGGTCTGTCCGGCGCGGAATCGTTCAGCCTGTAAGGCCCCGTAAAAAATTTAAGGTCGTTTTGGGCGGCCATGTGGCGGCTTATCCGTTCCGTGATGTAGCCGTCCAGAGATTTCAGTCTCTCCACGTCTATGAATTCGTCGAATGATTTGTAGCATGGATAAGAGATACGCGGGTCAAGCCCGGCGGACGACGCTTGGGCGTAAGCCGCGCCCGCAGCCTCTTTGCCTTTTAAAACAGATGCTTCTATGGCTTTGCTCAATCCCGGTTTGCTTTGTGTCATGCTTTATCCCTGCCTGTAACCATTAATATTTTTGACGTGTGACAATGTTACAGAAAATAAATTAACAAACAACCCGTTTTCGGCGCGGGCGTAAAAACGCCGGCAACTCGGGGGCGCATATTTTCTTCTAAAATATCTTGCTCCCGGGCAGGAGAGCCTGTAATTTTAAAGCAGTAGCAGAGCGTATGGAAAGCAAAGGGCGGGCTCTCTATACGGTTTTCACCTGTTCAGGCATCTTAATTTTGTAAGGTTTCGAAAGAATGTCAGACGAAAAGGCTCAAAATACAACAATTCTGGTCGTGGACGATGTCACGGATAATCTTATCCTGATAAGCCTTGCGTTGCAGAATCAGGGATACAAGGTGCTGACGGCCAAGAGCGGCGAAGAGGCCATCAAAATCGCTCTGATTGCCCGGCCGGAACTTGTTCTCATGGACATAGCCATGCCGGATGTGGACGGGCTGGCGGCCACGCGCCGCATACGCAAGCACCCGGAGCTGCGCCATCTTCCGGTAATCGCGCTGACGGCCTTCGAGACGCAGGGCTTTCGACAGGCGGCTTTTGAGGCAGGCTTTGACGGCTATCTGACGAAGCCGATAGATTTCGAGAAGCTGAATAATTTAATAAACGTCTTCCTGCGCGACCTTGATACTACAGACCTTTCGCAGGAGACTAAAGAACTGGCGCAGGACGACTTCGTAACGGGAAAGGTGGCCTGAAGCTTCCTCGCTTAATCACCTCACACTACGCGCTCTACCGGCTGTCTGAACATTCATTTTCTTCTCCTTAGCTTCTAATTAAATTAAGAGTATGAGAGCCCTGCTGTTAATTGCCCTATCGTTTATGCTGCTTCCGGTCGCGGCGAGCGCGACTGACGAGGCCGGGATTACGCCCGACGAGGTCATATACTTTACGAATCAGAAGAGGGTTGAGAGGGGCTTGACGCCGCTCGAAGTCAGCCCGGAGCTGAGCCGCGCCGCCTCGGCCAAGGCGCGCGACATGATTGAGTCGCAGTACTACGCCCACGCGGAGTGGGAACGATTCATCAGGGTGGCGGGCTATAGCTACTGCTTGGCGGGCGAAAATCTGGCCATGAATTACACGGACGCGGGCGAGTTGGTGGACGCGTGGATGGGCTCGCCAGACCATCGCTACAACCTGCTGAAGGCCGGGTACAACGAGATAGGCGTGGCCGTCGTCAAGGGCAGGTACAAGACTGTCGAAGAAGCGACCTTCGTAGTGCAGATGTTCGGCGCAAGGTGCAGGTGAGCCGCGCCGCGATAAAATTTAAGCCGCCGCGAGAAGCAATCAGTCCAGATTCCTTCGGCGCGACGGCCCTTTCCCCCTTGTTCTGTGCACACACGTCTATATAAACCCTGAGAAGGAAAACTGTCCGTACAGTTTCAGACAAAACCACTGCCTCCAATCTGCCCCCTTTTATAGAGCATAAAGCTCTCCAGTTCTTTCGAAAAATTATCAATAACTCGCTACCAATAAGAGAACTATCTGTGACAGTAGAGATGTTGATATTCCCCCGGCGAGCTATTGAATATCGTGAAGAAAGCGCACGTCCGGGCAGGTTAGAGACGGGAATCCACGGCTTCTAATAATTTTGTCGCAGTGAGGGGGAAAGTGACATGGAGCAGTTGAAGCAGGCGCTGAACTGGGCTATAGGGCTTGAGCTTGAAAGTAAGGATATAAACGCGCTGCAAATGTCCTTGCGCGCGGTCGTTGTCTTCATCCTAGCCATCGCCATGCTGCGCATAGGCAACAAGCGCTTCATGGGAAAGAGCACGGCGCTGGACGTGATGCTCGGCATAGTCTTCGGCTCTATGGTCAGCCGCGCCATCACAGGCAACGCCCCGTTCTTTCCCACGCTCACGGCCAGCCTAGTGCTTGTCCTGCTGCACTGGATTCTGGCGGCCATAGCATTCAGGTTTCACGGCTTCGGCTCTCTGGTCAAAGGCCGCGACACTCTTCTGGTGCGAGACGGAGAGCCTCAGCAGGAAGAGATGCGCAAGAGTCACGTCACGGAGGAAGACCTCAAAGAAGCCCTGCGCGCAAAGGGAAAGTCACCTGAGATTAAAGAGATAAAGGCCGCGCATCTGGAGCGAAACGGCGACATCAGCCTCATCATGAAGGATTCGTAAATCCCGCGTTACCGAGCAGCCTTAATAGACGATTCGGAAAGTCCGTGATGATGCCGTCAACCTTAAGCTCTATCAAACGCTTCATAGAGGTTTCGTCGTTGATAGTCCATGCGTGAACCTCAAGCCCATGCTTGTGCGCCTCATATATGAAGCCGGAAGTCACGAGCAGCCGCCCGCCCAAGTACTCTGGCACCTGTAATGCTCTGATATTCCTGCCCGTTTCCACTTCGCCCCGCTCAGTCTTGAGCGCCAGAAAAGAGCGTATGTCCATCACGCTGCCTGAAGTCGCCACGCCCGCGCACTCGGCGCGGAACTCATCCAGCACGGCCTGATTGAAAGAGGCCACCATGACATTCATCTCCGCCTTGTGCTCGCGTATAATCCGGCAGAAAGGCTGCACGATAGAGGGACGCTCCTGCTTTATGTCTATGTTGAGCCGCACGCTTCTGAAGGCCGTCAAGATTTCGGAAAGCGTAGGTATGGTCAAGCCCCGCCCGCGCATGGGAAAGCTTCTGCCTCCGTCCGGCGACCAGCGATAGCCCGCGTCTAATCGCTTCAACTCTTCCAGCGTCAGGGCGGAGACGGGCCCGCTCCCGTCTGTAGTCCTGTCAACTGTGCTGTCATGTATGATAACCAGTTGATTGTCGGCTGTGGCGCGCATGTCCATCTCAAGCACATCAACCTTCATCGTAACCGCGCGCTCGAAAGCATAGATGGTATTCTCGGGCCAGAGCCCCGCGCCGCCGCGATGAGCCATCACGAGCGGCCTGCCATCCTGTTGCGCGCTCCTGTCCTTGTTAAAGAGAGTGTCACGAATCATAGGCAGATTCGATGCCGCGCGCCGGGCCTCCGTTTCATGAAGATTTATTCGTAGATGTAAGCTCGTGTTGGCCTGAAGCGCACTCGGCTCATTTGTACGCAACTGTACTGAAATATCTTCTGCGACTCTGTTATTTTCCGCCGTCCCCTGAATAAATAGAACGCTTCTGCCGGAGCCTGTGCGACTCTCTCTCTCTATGCACGCGCGAGCGGGAGTGGCCTGTGATGATGGCAGGAGAGCGTTCGGGAACTCTTCGCGGGGACAAACTAAAACTGTTCTCTTCAGGCTCTAATTTAATGAAGCGAGTAAACGGGAGGAAAATAGGAATGAGACGAACGCTTGCGTTACTAACCCTGATTGCGGTCGCTGCCTTCTGGACGGCGTGCGGCGGTGCTGACAACACCAACACCACCGGCAATACTACAACCAACACTACGAACACCACGACGACGACGGGCACGAGCACGACAAACACGGGGACTACCGGCACGGGCACGGGAACCGGTACAACAACTACTACTAACACGAACACAGGCACGACCGGCACGGGAACTGGAACCGGAACCGGGAACGGTAATGCCGCCGGCACAGGGACAGGCACGGGAACCGGAACGGGCACTGGTAACGGCAACGGCTCAAGCACCGGCACGGGCAATAACAGGAACGCAGGAACGACCGGCACCGGAAACGGCAACAGGCCGTAGTTCTTCCCGAAGTCTAAATTCGAGGCCGAAGGTTGAGCGCTCATCTTGCGGGCTGCGAGCTATCGCAGGGTGCGAAAGACCCCGGAGCGATGGATTAAGCGTTCGATTTGCAGGGATACAGAAGTTCTCTGTGCCGTCGGTCAGGTTAATCTGCCCTAGCCGACGATGTAAATACTTACCGGCCAGAGCCGGTAAGCTGTGCGACGCGGGATGAGATGGCCGTACATTCCGCGTCGCCTTTTTATCTTGAGAGATGATAAGGAGGGGAAGTTAAGATGGCTATTGAGCAAACCAGAGAGGTCACGCCCGGCAGCGAGCACGGGGCAGGCGTTGACGTAGGAACACAGGCTGGCACAGGACAGTTGTCGGAAGCTTATAACCGGACGGGCATGGAGCAGGGCGGCTCTGCCACGGACTTGCAGGGGATGACGAAGGTGCTCAAGCCCCTGCCGCATGCGGTGATGGATTACGCATGGGCCGGAACTATGATGGCAGCGCCTTGGCTCTTCGGCTTCAGCCGTAACAGGAAGGCCACGACGAACGCCGTGGTTTCGGGCGCAGGGATACTGGCGCTCAGTCTTATGACCAAATATCCGCTCGGAGCCGTCAAACTCGTCCCATTCCCCACGCACGGTGTTATTGAGACGGTCGCGGGCGTAGCCACTGCCGCCTCTCCTTGGCTGATGGGCTTTTCCCGCAACCGCAGCGCAAAGTGGACGCACCTGCTGGCCGGACTGGGAACTCTAATGGTCGTGGCCATGACGGACTATCGCGCGGCAGAACAGCAAGAGTCCGACCAGTAAAGACAAAAGCAAGGCAGGAGAGCTTGATTCATTCAATCAATCAAGCTCTCCTGCCTTACCAATCTCCGTTAATTTCCTTCTTCCTTTAACACGCAAACGCGTAGGGGTTGCTCAAAGGGCTTGCGAGTTTTACTTTGGTGTGTCTAAATAGCGGGCTTGGTTCTTGAGTCACTTTTCCATCTAATCGGGCTTGGTAAGATATGTTCAGCATAGAGCAGGTGGCGCGCATCGCTCACGAAGCGAACACGGCCTTGTGCAACAGTATAGGCGAGGATTCTACAGTCTCTTGGGAAGAAGCGCCGCAGTGGCAACGCGAGAGCGCGTTCAACAGCGTGCGCTTTATTCTGGAAAACCCTGAGGCGCAGCCCCGCGCCATACAAGAAAGATGGATGCGCTTTAAACTGGATTCTGGCTGGCGATATGGGCAGTTAAAGGATGCGGAGGCCAGAACGCATCCTCACATCGTTCCCTTTGAACAACTTCCGCCGGAACAGAAGGCCAAAGACCATCTATATAAAGCAGTTGTGCTGGCGCTTGCCCCGTTCATCGGCCAGTAAAGAGATTAAAGCAGTCACCTCTGCGCGCGGGACGACTTTCAATTGCGTTTCCGCCGTGCCCCCTTTAATATGTACGCTTGCTAACATAGTTGATATACTCTGCAAGCGAATTTTTTACCCGCGAGCTCTGGATTGGGTTTCCCCCAACTCATTCCTTGTATCGTTCTTTATTCTGGTAAGCAAAAGCCAGTACACGCTTGTCTAAACTCTTATAATTATCGTGAAAGCAGGAGAGGGCTGTGAAAATCTTACTTTATAATCCGGACAACGGGGTGACCAGAAACTTCATGCCGCATCTGTGGATGTTTCTACTGAAAGCCATCACTCCACCGGGCCACGAAGTTCTACTGATTGACGGCAACGCCCGTCCCATGAATGAAG
>DASVQI010000034.1:0-39579 GCA_036389255.1 Pyrinomonadaceae bacterium | reverse complement strand
GTCGCGCACACTTATCTCTACTTGAGAGTCTACTTCTTCTGCCGAGAGAGTGAGACGACCGCCTTGAGGCATGGCATCTACTGCGTTGAATACCATGTTCACTAATACTTCTCTCATCTCCGACGCGTCTCCCATGACGAGAGAAGCCGTGTTAATGCGAACGTCCAGATTGATATGGACGCCTGCCGCTTCGGCTGCGATTTCCCATTTGGGACGGGTGATTTCGGAGACATCGAAGAGAAGCTGGTCAACGGCGACTGGAGCGAAGTCGTGGTCGCGGCGCTGGCGTGCGAAGTCCTGTATGCGTTTGACAACTTTAGCGCCGTCTTCTGCGGATTTGATGATGATGTCTAGGCCGCGCTTCAGCTTTTCCGGGTCGGAGGTGCGCTGGAGTAATTGAGCGCGACCGAGTATGCCTGCCAGAGTGTTGTTGAAGTCGTGAGCTACGCCGGAAGCCAGCTCTCCCAGTGCTGAGAGCTTTTCTAGTTGAGAGAACTGCTCCTGAATTCTCTCCTGTTCGGCTATGTAGCGCGACAGCTCTTCCACGTGTCTCTGCGCCTGCTCGGCCACCGCCGCAGATGTCTCCACGTTCTTCAGATAGGTCTTGTAAGTGAAGTGCAGTATGGCTATGACCGGCACCATAGCGACCAGCGCGTAAGTGCCTGCTGACAGAACCATACGCGCCGTGACGGCTGCGGCTGATGCGCCTACGAAGTAGGTCAGCGATGTCCAGAGGTAATAGTTCCTCCATGTTTGCCAGAGGGGACGGCCCGTGCGGAGCGCCCCGGCTACGGCTACGAGGCCGGAATTAACCGCGTACTGTACGAAGGCCATTACGCAGATGGCTAACGCAAAGCTGGGGGAGTAGTGGCCCCGCGTCAGTTCTTCTATTGGGCCGAAAAAGAGGCGCAGGAGCCAGACCGTGCAGAAGGTGGCTACGGTCATGACGGCTGCGTTGAAGAGAAATGTGACGAGCCGCTTCCCGAAACGCACGGACGAAAGCGATGCTTCTGCGGCTGCGAGAAGAATGGCCGCCTCGCCTCCATACATCAGCATCGTCAGCAGTATGAAGGTGTCGGAGATGGAGATTTCAGACTTGAAGCGCGGAATCTCGATGGTGATGCGCGAGCCTATGCCGAAGGTGATGAGGGCCAGCAGCAGAAAGCGCAGGTCAAGATTCGAGACGGGAAGCCGTAAAAGAGAGAAGGCACAAGCGAGCGCGCCGAGGCAGACGACACCCCACATGTACGGTAAGGCCATGCTTTGTCTGTCGGCTGATTGCATTGATGCCTCCGAAGGGGAAGCCTCCAGATTATTTGTGCTGCGGCGTGAGGAAGATGGTTTCGTAGGTGGCGCGCAGCTTGTAGCCCGCGCTCAGATAGAATGCCTGCGCCTTACGGTTGTTTTCGTTCACCAGCAGGCAGACGGATTTGGTGCGAGCCAGAAGATTGCGGCTCAGTTGGGAGATGCAGCGCAGGCCATAGCCTTTACCGCGCTCTTCGGAAGCGACGTAGACGCCTTCAAGATAGATGCCTTCGGGAGTGTCCGATACTATGTCTGCTTTGAAAATCAGGCGGCCTTCTTCAATCCAGACGAAGACGCGTCCCTGCTCTATGCGACGGGCGCAGCGAAGACGAAAGCCCACGGAATCCGTCTCCATAGGGTTGACGCCGCTCTCTTCAAAGGCCATCTGTGCGTGTACGGGCATGATTAAGTCCAGATCAGCGAGCGTAGCCTGTCTCAAGCCTTTGACGGTATTGCGTACTTCAACGGGCCAGCGCTGCTCGTAGAGCATCTCGCGGCAGACCATGCGGGGCGTCAAGCCTTCTTCGGCGTAGCTGCTCCAGAAGGTCTGGACTTTATCCTGCTCGCCCATAAGCAGGTGAGCGTTTGTGCAGCTTCTGGCGATGCTTGCGAAGGCTGCGAGCGCTTCATTGCTCTCGGTCTCTATCAGCGTGGCGTGGCCTATGAGCGCGAGCCCGTTGATTCGCCCGTGCTGGTCGCGCGTGGCGTAGAAGCGGCCGCGATTGAGCGGGCTCTCCATGCCGTTGTCGCGTATAAAGCCCGCCAGCATGACCGTGTGCAGGGGACGTGCGGCCAAGAAGGCCAGCGCTTCGTCTCTGTCTGCATTCGCCAGCAGTTGAGCTTTCAGCACGTTGGCAGAAGCTGCTTGTCGCTGCCGACGCGGCCATACTTTTTTCGCTTGTGCAGGGGATGTCATCGTTTTATTCCTTCAGGGGCAAGTTGAATTTGTCGGGCCAAGCTGCGTGTCAAAGTAAGCTTGAGACTATCGTTTACTTGCCTTTCCTGGTTGTGCCTGAAGTAGTAGTTCCTGAGCCGGAATCACCGCTCCCGCTCGTAGTGTCAATTACCACGCTCATGGATGAAGTGTTATCGCCGGACTTGAGCGCCGACTGAGCCTGCAAAGTCATGTCTGCCATCAACACGCCGTCCGCCATGAGGACGCCGTCTGAAATCAGCACTCCGTCGCCCAGCAGTACGCCGTCGGCCATAAGAACGCCGTCGGCCAGCAGCATGCCCGTTGAGCAGAAGAAAGTGCCTTCGCTCATGATGACGCCGTTGCTGGTAATGATGTTGTCGCTCAGCAGGACTCCGGCTGACAACTTCGTAAGGTCTGCCAGAAGTACGCCGTCACCGAGCAGCACGCCGTCGCCCAGCAGCACGCCCGTCCCGTATATCTTCTGATATTTGGTGACGATGTCGGTGCCCGTGGCGAAGTTGTTGCCCAGAACTATGCCGCGCGACCAGAAGAAGGAGTGACCGGCAATCGTCGTCTGCGGCGTGGGGGCCGTGGAAGTGGTCAGAAGCGGTGCGCCAAGCGTCGTTGTCGAAGAGATGTCTGTCCGCACCAGACGCGCTACGCGGATTGCGCCTTCGAGATTGATTTGGCCCGCGCCCTGCTCGAATGTGTTAAAGCCTGCCAGCGACTGCGCCGTGTACATCAGAATCATCTTGACCATGTTCGGCGTCAATTTCGGGTTGGCCTGAAGCAGGAGAGCGGCTGCGCCCGCGACTACGGGAGTCGCCATGGAAGTACCGCTCATGTACATCATCTTTTTGCCCGTCGCCTGGCTTACGCCCGCGTCGAGCGAGGGATTCTGCGTCACAAGGTAGTTGCCTTCGGATTCCGCCCAGATAACGCGGTTTCCGGGGGCGGCCACATCCGGCTTAATCAGATTGTCGTAGTGCCTGACGCCGGAGATGTCCGTCCAGTAACTGCGCGTCGGCCCGCGCGAGCTGTAGGTGGCAATCGAATCATCTGCGCGAGAGTCCGTGCCGTAGGAGTTGACAGCGCCGACCGTGATGGCCGAAGGCTCGTTGCCGGGGCTGTGAATCATGCCGTAAACTTTCTGGCCCGAAGAATCTTTGCCCTGATTTCCTGCGGCGGCGGCCACGACTATGCCAGCGTCCACCATTCGACGCACGGCCCTGCAAAGAGGGTCGTTCTTGTAGGAGTCAACGGCCGGCGTGCCGAGGCTCATATTGACTACGCGAATGTTGTAGGTGGCTTTGTTGGATAAAACCCAATCAATTGCGCTCAGCAGCGCGGAAGAAGTGCCACTGCCCTGTGCGCCTAAAACGCGCAGGTTGATAATGTTTGCGTTCGGAGCTATTCCTATGTAAGCGCCCTGTGCTACGTCGCCGTTTCCGGCTGCCGCACCGGCTACGTGCGTGCCGTGGCCGTAGGGGTCGTTGGTTTTTCCTTCGCCTGTGAAATCCTGATTGACGACGATGCGCGATGTGCCGTTGGCGCCTTTGAAGGATACGTGGTTCGGGTCAATGCCGGAATCGAGAATGGCAATGCCGATACCCGTGCCGTCGAGCGTCGTGCCCGAAACGGCTGAGCGGACTGAGTCAGCGCCGGTCGTCAGCGAAACGTGGCCCATAGACTTGACGCTTCTGTCCAGAGAGATGTACTGCACGTCCAGACGAGAGGCCAGATTGTTGACGGCGGCTATCGGAAGCTCTACGACGCGGGATTTGAGGTTGGTGAACTGCTTCTTAATTATCCCGCTATTGGACTTGATGGCCGAAGACAGGCCGCTTGACCATGCGCCGTTGGGCTCTATGATAACGGTGACTTTGGTGCCGTTGACACCTTTCAGGTCTGAAGACACCTTATCGCCGGGCTGTAGAAGCGACTGCGCCTCTGCGCGCTGAGTAATCAGCAGGCCGGAGCCGCTAGCCAGTAGCAGCGCCGCCAGCGCAACCCATGTGATAAATCTTGAACGTTTGATTCGTCTCATCTCGATTCCTTTTGTGCGCAGCTTTTTGGTTTGCGAAGGGGGCGTGCTTCGAAATCAGCACACACTGCGCGCGCCACCCTAAGAGCAATGACCGTGCCGCCCGCCCGTCAGGCCCGTAATGCCTGCTTTTATTAGGGTTTAGCCGCTCTGCGGGTTTTCTGGAAGAAGAAACCCTTGACCGATGCAGTCAAGATGAAAGAAAAAGTCTGTCAGTTTGAGCGATGAGCGATTATTCTCCTTTCGCTCTCAGCCCGTATTTTTCAACTAAAGATGATTAAGACTTTGCCGGAAGAGATAGAGGTTTATCGCGACAGCATGTGGCGGCGCGAGCCGGAGCTTCGCATAGAGAGCGCCCACGAGGCGGAGCATCTGATTGAGGCGGTGGGCTTCTGTTCGGCCATGACGGACGTGCGCCATCCGGGGCCTTCAATCTACATAGCCGTCTGTGGGCGGCGCGACGCGCACATGCCGCGCAATGTTCAGAAAGACCCGGAAGCGAGCCTCGCGTGGGTCATCAAGGACGAGGTGATGCGGCGCGGTCGCGTCTACTACGCCAAGCTAGGTCGCGGTCGCGCTACCTTCGTCGCCCCGCGTCTCATTCCACACTTTCAAGCCCTGTTCGGCATCCCAAAACGCGCTGAAAAGGAGACGCTCTCTTCGGATGCGCGGGCAATCCTGCGGGTGCTGCGGCGTGAATGGGAGATGGCCACGGGAGATTTGCGAGAGGAATCCGGCGTCAAAGACCGCAAGCGATTCACGCGCGCAATGGACGAGCTGCAACGCTCCATGAAAGTCATCCCCGGCGAAGTTCTATATGAGCCTTGGTTCACCTACATCTGGACGCTCCCTGAATCGCGCTTCGCGCCCGACCTTGGGCTCAAGGTCAAACGCGACGCGGCGCTCAGAGAAGTCGCGCGCGCCTACCTGAACGGCGCTGGCATGACGCTTCGCGGCGAGCTCTCCAAAGTAACCGGCCTCACGCGCCCGGACGCCGGTCTTGGCAACCGCGCCCTCGTCAAAGAAGGCTACGCCGAGCGTCTAGACGTAGGTGTCTACAGAAAAGCAGGTGCCGGGTGACAGGTAAAAGAAGATCATTTCTCATTCTTTCCCCGAAACCCGGCACCTGACACCCGTCACCTGCTTTTCATATACCTTCGCCGTCTATGCCTCGTAGGGCTGCCAGTAGAGCGCGGCGTTCGGCCTGCGCGGCGCGCACGCGTGCCTGTCGCTTTCTGTCTGCGTCGGTTGAAGCGAGGACTTCTATGGATTGAAGGTCTGTGATGGGCTTGCCCGTGATTGAGCCGTTGAGCGCGCATTGCAGCGCGTCCCATGGAAACTGAAAGGCCGTGCCCATGTCTTCGTCGTCTATGAAGACGCGCCAGCGCCCGTCGTCCGTGCGCACCAGATTGATTGTAGTTGAACGTCCCTGCTCGTTGCTCATTCTTCTCTTGTTCCGGTTAAGGCGCGCTCGCCGCCCGCGCGCTTGAGGTCATCTTCAACTTCAAAGCGCGCCTGCTGTTCCATGCGCGCGGCTTCAAGCGCAAGCGGCATCTGCTCCCGTATATTCCCGAGCCGCTTGAGCGCCATGTCCGTCTCGGCAAAGCTTGCGCCACGGCTGGCCGTAGCCTCTATCATTTGCAAACGCGCCTGAACCTCGGCCAGATAGGATGAGCCCTCGTCGCGCACTCTTTCCAGCCGCGTGCGGTCTGCGCGCAGCTCCTCCTGCAACCCCTTGGTGTCTGCTCCCTGCAAGAGCGCGGCGCGGTTGATGCGTCGCTCTACCGTGAGAAGCTCGCGCTTGGCGCTTGACAGCACACGCGAGGCGGTCAGGCGTGCCGCCAGCGTCTCTCTATAAGCATCTGCAAGGAGCGGGTTCTGCGCCTCTATAGATTTCAAGGTCAGTCTCTCGGCGGTCGTCAGCTCCGATTTGAACCAGTCCAGCTCGTCAGCCGTGATGCCGTCGGCCGCCAGCCGCTCGCGCATGCGCTTCGTCCAACGGCGACGGTAAAGCAGTGTGAAGATGACTGCCAGCAGGCCGAAGAGCGCCCCCCCTATGAGCGAGCCCAGAGTCAGAAAGATTAGTAAGGCCGCGCCCTCTATGGACGCAGAAGTTAAATAGAGCAGGAAGAAGATAACCGGCAGGGGAAGCGTGACTAAAAGAAAGCTCATCCATGGCGCGTGCCTGAGCACACGCATCATCATGCGTTCTCGCGGCGTCAGTTTGTCGCTTCTCTCCATCATAAGGCTCAATCGGGGCGCGTCTCTCTTTCCTCATAAATTCGGACGCACGCGCTCATTTGATGCGCCGGGCACCCGTAAGGCTTACACAAAACCGGATTGCAGTTTTCCTGAAAGAGACAAAAATATACTATCTTGTTCCCGCATAAGCCAGAGACTCGGGGTAAAGAGGGCCTCGGGCGCTATCCGTTTTTTGGCGATTAGGGGATATAATGGCTCGAGACTGAGAAGCCGCAAGGTTATCTCTCTATTGAGGGGACGCGCGTGATGAGAATCAAAAGACAGGTCGCAATCTTTCTATCCGCTCTGATGCTCACGGGCCTTGTCGCAGGCTTCGACGCACTTGGACAGGAGAGGCGTCAGACGGGGCGCGACGGTGTGAGAACGGTCATCATCCCCGTCACCATACGCACCAAAGGCTCACGCACCGTGCGGGAGCGAGAGCTGGACGTGGTCAACTTCACAGTACGCGAGGACGGCGAAGAGATGCGAAAGCTCTCGATTCGCTGGATGGGGAATTCCCCTCTGACGCTCGCCGTGCTGGTTCAGGATGGCATCGTTCCCTCAATCGGGAACGAGATGAAGGGCATAGGCGAGTTTATACGCAGCCTGCCCGAAGGCTCTCGCGTCCTCGTCGGCTACATCAGAACCGGCTCGCTTGAAGTGCGGCAGAAATTCACCACAGACCTTGAGCGCGCAGCCAACTCGCTCAGGCCGCCCCTGAGCTTCGCCAGCGCCGCACCCTCCAACCCTTACACGGAGATAATTGATTCGCTCAAACGCTTCGAGGCTCAACCGGCGGGCCGCCGCGCCATGCTGGTAGTCTCGGACGGCCTTGATTACTCTCGCGGCTTCGACTCGATTTCGGTCGTGCAGAGCATAGACTTGCAACGCGCCATCAATGAAGCGCAGCGACGCGGCGTAGCCATCTATTCTTTCTACGCTCCGTCGGTCATCACGGCCGTACGCTCGAACAGTATTCTGGCAGCCGGAGCGCAAAGCTCTCTGGAAAGATTGTCTGAGGAGACGGGCGGGCGGGCGTACTTTCAAGGGCTGGACGCGCCCGTGAGTTACGAGCCGTTCCTGAAAGAAGTCTCAGCGTCCCTGACGCGCCAACTGGCGCTCAGCTATCTATCTACGCACCCGAAGAAGGGATTTCACAGGATAGAGATTACCACCGACAGGGACGACATAGAGCTTAACTATCCAAAGGGCTACACGCGCTGACGCGCGGCTTAACGAGCAGCTACGCAACCCTTTCCTGCAAGGCGGAGCGACGTCGCCGCATCTCTTTAATCTGCATCTCAAGCTCCATGATGTGCAGCTCTATCATCAGTCGCAGGTCGCGGCTGAGCTTCAGACATTTTTCAAAATCCCGGTCGGCTTCCGAAGCTTTCCCCTGTCGGCTCAGCGCCACGCCCCTGTCCGCGTAGGCTAGCGGGTTGTTCGGGTCAAGCTCTATGCCTCGATTAAAGTCTGCTACGGCGCGGTCTGTGTCGCCGTTGATGAGCAGAGCCCGCCCGCGCTTGATGTAGGATTCCGCGTCGTTAGGGCTGTACTTGATGGCTTTGTTGAAGTCCGATATGGCCCCGTCCAAATCCAGCTCGTTCGAGCGCATAAAGCCTCTATTGGTGTAAGCCTGCGTGATGTCCCGGTTATTCTGGCCGAGGTTCGGCTCAATCTCCACGGCCTTCTCGTAATCGTCAATCGCCCCGTCCAAATCGCCGCGCGCCCGACGCGCCAAGCCCCGGTTCAGGTAGGCTTCGGCGTAGCGCGGGTTGATATCTATAGCCTTTGTGTATTCGTTGATTGCGCCGCGAAGGTCGCCGCGACTGAAACGCGCCAGCCCTTTCTTCATGTGCTCGCGTGCGTTGCGCTGGTTCTGCGCATAGACGGACGAAGTGCAAAGGACTAGAAGGCAGAGAACAGATAAGATGAAAGAGCGTCTCATAGTTCACCTTACGCGCGAGGTAAATCTTCTAAGTCAAGACGAAGAAGGGGAGCGGCTGCCTCATCTGGTCAAGCGATAAATTCGCACATCTGCGCCCCGCGAATCAAGAGCCGGACGGCGTCTTTGAGCCTTCACCCGACCCGGCTTTTAAGCTGCGGGGCGGAGCGAAACCTCAGAGCGACCATGATGATTGTCAGAATAAAGATGAGAAGCGCGGAGAGAAGGCAGTAGTCGCAGAACTCGCGTATGACGAACGCCTGAAGATATAGGAGCGCGAGCGTCGTCAGGAACATCATGCCGACTAGGACGGAGAGAACGCGTCCGGCCTGCCTGTAGCCGAAGGCGGCGAGCGTCGCCAGACTGAAGACTGTGAAGTAGGCTGCGGCCCCTATGACGGCCAGTGGAATCCCGCCGGGGCTGGCGTAGGGGCTGCTTAAAACTCTTGAGCAGCCTGAGGTGACGACGCACTGCGCGCTGCGACCCGACAGGTGCTCCACCGTAAGATAAATCGTGTCGCCCACTCCGACGAGGGCCACTACTGCGGCCAGCCCATAGAGTATGGCCGCCCGCTTCACGGCTTGAGTAGGTGAGCTTTGCCTGTCAGCCTCGTCGGCAATGGAAGGGTTACTCATTGTCCTTTGGCCGCGAGAGCCGAGTTGATGAGGGCGTGTATGCCTTCATCCGTCATCTGGTCGGCAGTCACCTGTTTGCCGTCAATGAAGAGGGTCGGCGTCCCCGTCACGCCGAGGGATGCGCCCCGGTTGTAGTCGAGAATGATGCGCTGCTTGACCTCCGCGCTATTCATGTCCTGCCGGAACTTCTCCACGTTGAGTCCCAGATTCTGAGCCTGCTGTAGAAACATCTGCCGCGCGTTCGGGGCCTGCGCCCACTTCTCCTGTTGAACGTACATCCAGTCGTGCATCTCCCAGAACTTTCCCTGCAAGCCTGCGGCCTCTACGGCCTGCGCGGCTTCGAGCGCGTACGGGTGCATCTGTGTTAAGGGAAAATGGCGGAAGATGATTCGCACGCGCTCGCCGTACTCCTTCTCTATTTTCTGTAGCTCGGGATGCATGGCGGCGCAGGGCGGGCACTGAAGGTCGCCGAACTCTTCTATAGTCACGGGCGCGTTCTCCTTGCCCTTCGAGCGCGGCGGGTTGGCTCCCGGCTGAGGCCCTGCGGGCCTGCCTGTGTTCGACTGGCTCGGGGACAGTGATGCCGACTGAGGCGGCGTCCGAAGCAGAAGCGCGGCGACCACTATGGCGCTAAAGAGAACGATGGCGATAATGGCAAAGGGCAGGTAACGTTTCATCTCTCAAAACTCGCTCTTTTATCCCCCGCGCCATTTCTTTCGGGCCAGAGGAGATTGATGTTCCTGTACGCATCCCATAATCGTGATGAAAGTCTATGATGTCAAATCTGTAGAAGAAAATAGAAAGCCGGGAATTGATTCATCTGCTCACCGATTCATTGAATCAATGAAGAAATGAAGAAATGAATCAATCCTTTTCGGGGCTCTAAAGGCGAGGCTTTTTCGTCTGAGCTTATTCTTCTGGGCCCGCGCAGCCGGGCCCGTGAAGGGCCGGTATCTTTGCGCTTATGGTCGGATAATTGCCCGCCTCCGCGTTCATCTCAAGCCAGTGAGAGTAATGCTCCGGCAGCGTCGCTTCCGCGAAGATGGCTTCGACCGGGCACTCGGGCACGCACGCGTCGCAGTCTATGCAGGTGTCCGGGTTTATATAGAGACGGTCGGGCAAGTCATGAAACGCTTCCACGGGACAGACCGCAGCGCAATCCGTATACTTACAATCAACACAGGGTTCGGTGACAATGTAGGTCATTTTCTGCTCCTTGAAGTTTAAGCTGCACACACTCTTTACTCAATTCGCCGCGCCCGTGTCAATATCCTTTTTCATTTCCTCTACGGGATTCAAAGCCGTAGCACAAGGTCGTGTGATATAAGTTTGTTCCGGCCCGATTTCTTTCATTCACGATTCGGCGGGGAGAGCGCTTGATTAAAGAAGAGAGAGAACGCACCAAGAAGATTATAAAGCTGCTGAAGCGTGAGTATCCGCAGGCCGCCTGCTCGCTCGATTACAGCAATCCGCTTGAGCTGCTGGTCGCCACAATCCTTTCGGCTCAATGCACGGACGAGCGCGTCAACAGTTTGACTCCGGCGCTCTTTAGAAAGTATCCGGCGTGCGACGACTACCTAAAGATTCCGCAGAGCGAGCTGGAGCAGGACATTCGCCCCACAGGCTTTTATCGCAACAAGGCGCGTGCGATTCAGGGCGCGTGCCGCTTGATAAAAGAGCAGCACGGAGGACGCGTGCCGGATAAGATTGAAGAGCTGCTTCTGCTTCCCGGCGTGGCGCGAAAGACCGCGAACGTCGTCCTCGGCAACGCCTTCGGGATAGCGTCCGGCGTCGTCGTAGATACTCACGTATCGCGCTTGAGCCAGCGCCTTGCCCTCTCGGCGGAGAAAGAGCCGGAAAAGATAGAGCGTGATTTGATGGAGCTTGTGCCGCGCTCGGTCTGGATACTTTTCCCGCACCTGCTGATTGCACACGGCAGAAAGATTTGCAAGGCGCGCACGCCGCTCTGCGCCGAATGCGTGCTTGAGAAACTCTGTCCTTCGTCGCTGCTTAAGCAGAACGTCGAGAGCGCCGCCAACCTTGTGCGTCATTAAGCCGGTCAGTCCGAAGATGCTCAAAAAACTCCAAGCAGCAGTTCTGATAGTGCTCGTCCTGCAAGCCTTGCCAGCAAGCGCACGGGCTCAACGGCTTCAGGCGCGCTCTCTCTTATCTTCAAGCGCCTCAAAGGGAGCGGAAAGCTCTGCGGGCGAGGGAAGTCGGGGGGCGCGTCCGCTCTGGCCCGGCTCGCGCTGGACGGAGGCGGCGCGCGCGCGGGCCGTGCGTCGCGGCCTGCAATTCATATATCGCACGGCGCTCGATGACAAAAATTTCAGAGAGTACGGCAGCGATTACCTCTGGTGTTTTTACACGCTGAGCGAGGCGCTTAAAGACCCTAAGATACGGGCTGCGGCTCGCCGCATGGGGCGTGAGCGTGCGCGACGTTGGAGGCAGGTTCACCCTCTGCTTCCGCCGGGCGCTGACGCAGGCACGGTCGCTGATTATGCTTTCGGCAGCGACGCCGCGGACAGCCTAGGCGTGCGCGACGACAAGTTAAAGGAGGAGATTCGCAGCCGCGCCACGCGCTTCAGTGCGAGCGCTTATATGCGCTTTGACCCGGTCAGCGAGCCCCCGCCGTCGGACGTGCCGGACGAGTGCAGCTTCTGTCACGCGAATAACCTGCGAGGCGCAACCGCCTGCAACAACTGCAAGCGCCCGCTCAAGATTAGAACCCGGCAGGATGTCTGGTACGACGCCCTGATTACGGCTTATAGCGGCGAGCATTACGGCGTCATACTCGGCGCAAGATACGCGGACGTGCTTAAGTGGCTGCCCTCTTTGCGCCCCTATAGACCGGCTAATCGAACGAGCGACGAATTCTACGATACGGTTTACGCCATCACTCACGTCGTTTACACGCTGAACGATTACAGCCTTTACAGGCTAGACCCGCGCCTGCTGCCGCAGGAGCTTGAGTTCCTTAGAGACAACATGACTGCGGCCGTCAGCCAGAAGGACGCGGACATGCTGGGCGAGTTCATGGACTCTCTGCGTGCCTTCGGCCTAGCGACCGACGACCCTCTGATGCGAAAAGGCATGGACTATCTTCTGGCTCACCAGAACAGCGACGGCAGTTGGGGGAACCGCCGCGAGCGGGACATATATCTGCGCTATCATCCAACGTGGAACGCCGTGGCGGCCCTGAGCGAGTACGGCTGGCGCGGGGAAGGCTTAAGCCACCCGGAGCTGAAACCTATGCTGGAAGAATGGATTCGGAGCGGCAGGTAAGATGATTGAAATTTATTGTGCGGGCGGGTGAAGCCGGACTATAATGCCCGGCAATTCGGCCATGTGTCTCCTTCCGACTGTGAGGTGTGATATGCAAAGCCTGTTTGCAGCTTTTCTGCGGTGCATGTTGACTGCGCTCATATTCCCCCTATTCCTAGCTCTTGTTTCATACACGGACGCTTCCGCGCAACAACAGACGCGCGCCGAGCGCGACCTTGCGGTGCGCGAAAGACAGCTCAGGAGCGTCGGCAAGGTCATCAGGGTTGAGAACGACATAGCGCAGCCCCGTGTGACGCTTGGACAGGTCAAGGAAGATTACGTCGGCTTGCAGACGGCCAACAACACAATCCTGAAGATGCTCTCGCAGCGAAACGGCCTTGACTACAAATTGATAGAAGATGCCGCGTCCGAGATAAAAAAACGCGCGGGCCGCCTCAAGTCCTACATGCTCATTCTTCAAATGGTGAAGGAGAACGAGAGCCGTCGAAGGAGCCTGATGGAGATTGAGCCGGGAGCTATAAAAGAGTCGCTTCTCACGCTGGATGCCACGATAGCGCGACTGATTGACAATTCTATCTTCCAGAACTTCAACCGGGTCGTGGACGCGGAGGGAGCTATCAAAGCCCGCGACGAGCTGGACGTCATCATAGACCTGAGCGAGGAAATCAAAAGAAGCGCCAAGCGCGCTCTCAAGCTCTCGCGCGCCTCAAGGTAGCATTGGAATCTTAAAGGGAGCCGCGCCTCAAATAGCCGCTTCGTCATCGAGCCAGTCGCGCGTCATGTCGCACCAGAGCGCAAGACCGCGCCACTCCCGAAAGCGCGAGTAGTAACGCGCGATTTTCTCGTCCGGCACCGCGCGGCCACGACCATGAAGGCGCGCGAATTTTCCCCTCACCCATGAATCCAGAGCCAGCCCGTCGTAACGCCCTATCAACCGCAGCAGCGTTTCTGCGGCATAGTCGCCAACGCCCTTCACACGCTTCATCTCGCGCTTGAGAGCGGGCGTAGGCAGCTCGCTCGTGAGCCAGCTCTCCACGTCAAGCTCACCGCAAGCTACACGCTCTGCCAGCTCCTTGAAGTAGGGCGCGCGATAGCCTGCGCGCATCAAGTCCGTGTAGAACGAAAGCGGCGCTTCCGCCATAGCTTGCGGCGTAGGAAAGCTTTTACGGCCGTCTGCCGTCTCTCGTCCAAGGTGCTGAACGAGGCCCGTTACCATCTTGACGGTCAGCGCCCACGAGCAATTCGTCGTAGTGATTGCCTTCACCACATCCTCAAAGACGGTGGGCGAGCGCAGCAGACGACCCGCGCCCTGTCGCTCTATCCAAGCGAACTCTTCATCTGCGGCCACAGCGCCGTAGAACTCCGTCAAATCTTCGTCCAGCCTCAGCATGTGGCGCGCGTCCTGCACCACCTTCGCCGCCGCACGCTTGCCCAAGCGTCGCCCGGCGTTGATGACGAGCGCGTCCGGCTCGCAGGTGATGACTACTGTCAAGGGCCTGTCGGCACCCAAATCAATCACTCGCAGAAGCCGCCACGTCTGCTGCTCGAACTCGAAGGGCAGAAGCTGGCACCAGCCGTGACTGAGCGCCGTTCGCCTGAAGCTGAAGTTGTGCGGGACGGGGACGGAGATTTCCATGATAAGAAGACCGGCAAGCCGCCTCTAAAATAGATACGGCTATCTCGAAAGGACAGTTGCTAAAATCAGATTCGCAGCCTTTTCTATGTTTAGCTGAATGCAGGATAGTATCTATTACTTACTCATCTGCACTCCGTTATTATGGCTGAGTAGTGCTCGGAATGGCCAGCTTGGATGAGTTGGCGCACGGCCGTCCAATTGTAGTTAGGCTCTCTGTAAATCCTCTAACTAATAGAAGATTCAAAGATAAAGCTTGAAACAAGAACCCGATTGGGATATAAGGCGCTCTGCTCGTCCAAGTCCTCAACTCCGAAAGGATCGGTTAATATCGAATGGCACTGAAAATCATCAAGAAACCAACACCAAACTTTAGACGCGGTAGGGGAAGGCATACGCCTATCGCAATAGTCATTCACATCGCGGATGGCTTGAACAATAAAGGGGGAACTGATGCGCATTTCGCTAATCCTAGTTCGGGCGTGTCGGCACACTATCTAGTTAATCGTAGTGGCGTCATCCATCAGTATGTTGACGAGAAGGATACAGCCATCCATGCAGGCATAGTATTCCGCTCGCGCTGGCCTCTTATAAACACAGGTTCTAGCCCAAACTCTTTTACCATCGGCATTGAGCACGAGGGGTTCGCCGGTGATACTCTTCGCCCGGATCAAGAGGCCGCCAGCGTGGAGTTGATACGCGCAATTTGCGGGCGCTGGAACATCCCCATTGACTCGCTTCACATCATCCCGCATAACAGGATTAGAGCGAACAAAACATGTCCCGGTGCGGGAGTTGATGTGTCGAGATTGATAAAACTGGCAAGTGACGTTTAGCCACATTCAGCCTTGCCAAGGTAAGGAAACTCTTCTTAACCCCAGCCTAACAACTCATTCGACCGGAGCGCGGATTGAATGGCTTTCATAATCTTCCTTGCGGCGGAGGTTGAATGCTGTTCGCCGCGCCCTGTTAATTCGGGCGTTAGGCGCTTGCGGTTAATGCTTCACGATTAGTCTCGGAGATACGCTGTGACTACCAAGACCAAAATAATCGTCGGCGCAGGACTGGCATTGTTTGTCCTCTGTGCCGTAGTAGCGGGGCTGATTATTTATCTGGCCTTAGATAAGGATTATGCGCGGCAGTACAGCGCAGGGCTCGCGGAGGGGCGAGAGTTCGGTAAAGGTACGAACCAAGATGGCTGCATACGGGAAGGTATGTCGCGGCTTAAAGGAATTGAGGAACCTGATTTTAGACAACTCGCCGCCAACAGTGTCTTCGTTCGAGAGTGCCTAAGCGTGAGTCAGAAGACACCGGGATTCTGCACAGGGGTTCCGTCAGTGCCTTTTCGTGAATGGATAGCAGACCAATGTAAGCAGCTTGGCAGAGAAGATGCAGTCTGTCTCGGAGTGTTTGATGCCAAACACACGTTCTGTAATGGACTATAGCAGGCAGGATGGTAGTCTGCCCCTGTATGCCGCGCCTGACAACTTATTCAACCAGACACCTCGATAGCTTCCCTTTCATCTTTGTGTGGTATCTTGCGGCTTGCATGCTGCTCGCGCGGCGCGGGTTAAGTCGGGCCTTATATTTCTTTGGCATTAAATGTGGCGGCACAACAATTGGAGCATAGAGATGTGGGATGAAAGATATAATGCAGAAGCTTACGCGTATGGCACAACTCCGAACGAATTTTTGATGGAGAACGTTAGCTCTATTCCAAAGGGCAAAGTTCTTAGCCTGGCCGAAGGCGAGGGAAGGAATGCCGTTTTCCTTGCGAAACAGGGTTACTCCGTAACTGCTGTAGATGCATCTCTAGTCGGTTTGAATAAGGCCAGAAAGTTGGCTGATGAGAATGACGTTGTCGTTGAGTTTATTCATGCCGATTTAGCAGATTATGATTTAGGCGAAAACAAATGGGATGGAATCATATCTATATTTAATCCCTTACCCTCCTCGTTAAGAAAAGAGCTGTATAAGAAGGTGATAGCAGGACTGAAACAGAACGGTCTTTTTCTGCTTGAGGCTTATACGCCTGACCAGTTGAAGCGTGGGACTGGCGGCGGAAATTCAGTAGATGTGATGCAATCTGAAGAGTCTTTAAGGCTTGAGTTAGCCGGTCTAAAATTTAAGCATCTAATTGAGCTTGAGCGTAATGTAATAGAAGGTATTTATCACACTGGTCTTGGCTCGGTGGTTCAGGCTATTGCCACGAAAGAGATATAACAACTCATTCAACCGGAGCGGAATCAGCTCGAATGTCATCCGACAACTTGAACGCAAGGCTCGGTGTCTTGTGCCGGATTAATTCGGGCGCTGGCCGTACTCACGGAGGTTGATAAATGAGAGTTGAAATAAGTGAGCAGCCATTAAGCTCTCTTGATGAGTACGCCAAGGTTCCTATCGCGTTTAAGGTCAGCGTGGTTCTAGACGTCTTGGAGAAAAGCGACAGCCGGGGTGAATTCATTCTGACAGAGCGCAGCCTCGATATTCCCTATGTGAAGGATTATGACGCAGTAGATGGAGAGCAGCCTCATCAATGGGCAAAGCGGTTCGACGTGTCTAATTGGGGCGTATTTGCAGCGCGGGTCGAAGGCCAACGCGTCGGCGGGGCGGTTATTGCTTTTAACACTCCCGGCGTGCTCATGTTAGAAGGGCGTGACGATTTAGCCGTCCTGTGGGACATACGTGTCTCACCGGCGGCTCGCGGGCAAGGGGTTGGCTCTGCGCTCTTCCGCGCCGTTGAGACTTGGGCCGCCGCCAGAGGTTGCCGGGACTTGAAGGTCGAAACCCAGAATATCAATGTTGCGGCGTGCAGATTTTATGCTCGCCAAGGGTGCGTGCTCAAAGCCGTTGACCGTTCTGCGTATCCGGAATTGCCGGGCGAGATTCAGTTGCTCTGGCATAAGGCTCTCTCTTAAGGTGATTATCCGGCTCACAACTCATTCAAGGGGAGCGCGGGCTAGAATCTCTTTCATGATTCTTCCTTGCGATTAGGTTGATAGCCCTCGCTCGCTTAATCCGGGCGTTCGATGGCTTTCCGTCTGGCAGGTGATACAAACACAGCAGGAATCTCGCGTTACTAATTAGAACGTGCTTGTTTGTAATTTAGAATTTTGGAGGAAAGTCATGGCTATTACGGAAATTGCACCTGATGTGTACCGCATCTCTACTTATGTCCCGGAACTCGACATGCAGTTCAACCAATTTCTAGTTAAAGATGATGAGCCGCTCCTGTTTCATGCCGGACACAGGGCCATGTTCCCCCTCATACGCGAGGAGGTGGCGAGCATAATTGCTCCTTCGAAGCTACGATGGGTGAGCTTCAGCCATTTCGAGGCGGATGAATGTGGCGCGCTCAACGAATGGCTTCAGGTGGCTCCGGCTGCCGAGCCCGTGTGCAGCATGGTCGGGGCGCTCGTCAGCGTCAATGATTTTGCCGTCCGCCCAGCGAAAGGCATGTCCGACGGAGAGGTTTTAAGCACAGGTAAGTACCGCTTCCGCCTCCTGCACACGCCGCACGTGCCGCACTGTTGGGAGGCAGGGCTGCTCTTTGAAGAAGAGAACAGAACCCTTTTCTGTTCCGACCTGTTTCATCAACTGGGGGATGTCGAGCCACTGACGGAGTTGGACGTAATAGAGCGTGCGCGTCAAACGCTGATTGACTATCAAGCAGGCCCTTTCGCGAATTACATGCCGTATTCGCAGCTCACGGATAGTGCACTACAAAGATTGGCTGACCTTAAGCCGAAGACTATCGCAGCCATGCACGGCTCTTCCATTGCCGGGGACGGGGAGCGTGCGTTGCGCGACTTGGCGGTGGTGATGCGGGAGGTTCTGGTAAGCTAGGGCGCGCCCCCCTCATTTACATTTTCTGCCCGGCTCGCCAGCTTACAACTCATTCAACCGTGGCGGCCATAGGTTGATTGTCATTCTCAGGATTGACTGCCTGCTGCAATGCTTCCGGCCCGTTTAATTCGGGCGTTAAGCGCTTACCTGATAAATTCCTCACCCGATAAGCGAGAGTTAATTGACGATAGCGTTGTAAGTAGCTATCTTTCAATTCAGATAGAGGCGGCTGGCAGCTCATTTATTGATTCTGCCGCTCGAAATCGGGCGGGCGTAAATGAATGGCCGGCCCAGCCCCGAATTCCCTTCGATATAGGGAGTCCACCTAGCAAGGCGGCCGTTGGCTACCCTTGCGCATCCAGTGAGGCTGTCCATGAGAACACTTTTGCTCTTAATGCTTCTCCCGTCGCTCGTGTGGCCCGGTCAGAATGGTGCAGTCACCAATGACGGCTCCCCGGTAACAGTACTCTCCTTCAAGTGGTCGAAGAGCCGTCAGGCAGCTGCTAAAGCTGAGTCAGCGAATGTCGCTCCGGCCCCGGCCGTAATCGCTTCCGATAAGAACTTTGAACGAAACGTGCGGGTTATTGACCCGGCGGCTAGAGACCCAAAGCTAGACACTCCGGACGGGCGCAGGGACATGATGGAGAAGAGCGTGCAGGAGGCGCGTTCGCCTAAACCATCACCTGTTGATGGCTTCTCTTACCGCGTCAAAGTTCAGAACTCAAGCGATAAAGTGATAGAAGTCATTTTCTGGGAGTATCAATTCGCAGAGTTGTCGGATTTGGCGAGTATGACACGCCGGCAATTCCTCTGTGGTGTCAACATAAAGCCACGAAAAGAGAAGGAGCTTCAGGCCTTCAGTTTATCCGGCCCGGGCGGTGTGATTAGCGCGGCTGGCCAGTCGGGGAACCTTAATCAGGAGCGGGTCTTGATTAACCGCGTGGAATATTCGGACGGGTCTATATGGCAGCGCAAGGGCTGGAATTACGCCGAAGTGAGGGCGTCAATTGCCCGTGTCACAGGAACGCCATGGGGGGCGGAGATGTGCCGGGGGCTTTAAGCCCGCCAAAACGCCTGCCGCAGACGACGCTGCATCAGCTTGCTTTTCATTCGCGGGACTTGAATGCCTTGTACAAGGATTCCGCGCCCCGGTCAATTCGGGTAGTAGATGGCTGCTTAACCGAATGCACGGTTACTCGAACTAAGATGTTCACCATTCGCAAGGCTAAACAAGAAGATAAAGAATCTATTTATCACGTTCACGCCAAAGCCATCAGGGAAACGTGCGCCAGCCATTATTCACAGGAAGTAATTCGAATATGGGTGGGGCGCTTGCAGCCTGAAAAATATGGCGTGGCTATCAGCAGCAATGAGTTCTTCGTCGCTGAAAAGGATGGCTCGGTTGTAGGCTTCGGTGAGCTTGACCCGATAGGCGGAGAGATTGCTGGTCTGTATGTTAGCCCGGATGCGTCGGGTCGCGGAGTAGGTTGGAAACTCCTGTGCGCGCTGGAAGAGAAGGCACGCGCTTTAGGACTTGAATCACTGCATCTCGATTCATCTTTGAACGCCGTCTCCTTTTATGAGCGCGCGGGGTTTAAGTCACTTGAGAAGAGGACGAAGACGTTAAGCCCCGGAGTCGAAAGGGCCAGTGTAAGAATGTTTAAGGAATTATCACAATGACGACGCCGTCTAACAACTCATTCAACCTGAGCGTGAGTTGGCTTCTCTTTCATCATCAACTTGTCCGTTGCACGGTTGAATACGCGCCCGGTTAATTCGGGCGTTAGATGTTGCTAATTACTATATTAGGGTAAGTTTTGGATTTATTAGATAGAAGGGCGAAAGCAAATGAATAGGCTGGAAGTCAAAACAAGTAAACTACAGCTTGTCCTGGCAGTTCTTCTTGGTTGCTTCTTCGTTCCGCTCGGCCTACTGAATTTAGGGAGCGGATTTCTGAAAGGTTTAGCTATAGTGCCTTTAGGATTAGGTTTTATGATGTTGGCGTCTTTTGGCGTGATTATTTGGCTGGTTCGCAGGGGTCATGCCAAATCGGTCAAATATTTTTCGGAAGAGGGTCTGGTACGTAATAACGGACGCGGTTTTTCATGGGCGGAGTTAGACCGCGTAGTTGACCAAATTAGAATGAGCCACAGGTCAGGCAATACCAAGTTTATATGGCGGACAGAAATTCAGTTTAAGAATGGCGACGCGGCGTGGCTGATTCCGGCAAAAGTCAGCAACTTTCGGGAAGTCAGTGCATACGTCAGCAAATTACCGTGTGAGCATAAGGAAATAATGGTTTGATAAGCGATAGATGAATTTAGCTGGCCACAACGTCTAACAACTCATTCAACGCGGGCGCGAATAGAGTTGATTTCATCCGCGAGGCTTGGCTGCGATGACGTTGTGTGCCGCCCGGTTAATTCCGGCTTTAGACAGCTTTGTTTGATAGAGAGGAACGAGCATTAAACGATGAAACAAATTCTAATCATCACGGCCATCTTTTTCTTGTCGTGCGGGGCCGCAAACGCTCAAATCTATCGCGTGGCGCAGATGAACGCCGAACAGATACGCGCCCTAGACAAGCAGAAAACCGTCGTCATCTTAACGGGCGGAATACTTGAAGAACATGGGCCACATCTGCCGTCCTTCACAGACGGGTACTCGAACGAATGGCTCACGCAAAAGTTAGCTGAAGAGTTTGTCCGTCGTCCGGGCATGTCCGTCCTGCTGTTTCCGACTATCCCGCTCGGACACGAAGGCGCGAACGAGATTGGCGCGACACACGTCTTTCCCGGCACTTATTCGGTTCGCCGCGCGACGCTCAGGGCAATCTTTATGGACTTAGCCACGGAACTCGGCGAACAAGGCTTTAAATGGATTTTCATCTTCCACGGGCACGGTGCGCCTTTTCATAACTTGATGCTAGACGAGGCGTGCGATTACTTCCGCGACACCTACGGCGGGCGAATGATTCATCTCAGGGGATTGGAGCCGACCGTGGAACAGCTCGCCAAATTGAATCTGCCTGCGCGGCCGGATTTCGGGCTTACGGAGCCTGAAAAAAAAGAGGTCGGCAATATAGACGAACACGCAGGATTCGATGAAACCAGCCGCCTTTTGTTTCTGCGCCCCGACCTCGTTAGTCCAATCTACAAACTGCTTCAACCCCAGACGACCAACAATTTCATGGAATTTTTCAAGGTCGCACGTACCGCAGGTTGGCCCGGTTATTTAAGCTCGCCGCGCGTCGCTAATGCTAACTATGGTGCGCTTGCCCAGCAGTATCGCTCGCAACGTGATAACGCCCTCGCTCTAGCCATCCTCGACGGGAAACTCGACGAGCGGGACATTCCCCGTTATTCCAAAATAATGACCGGCGACAAACAAATGATGACCGAGCTAGCGGCCTCCACTAGAAACGAATTGGAGCGGGAGCGCAAACAACGAGAGTGGATGAAGAAGAAGGGGATACAGTAGTCTTCGCCCCGGCCACTGTCCAACGACTCATTCAACCGGAGCGGAGATAACTAGACTTTTTTCGGCTGGCCCCATTCGGCCGCGCCCTTATCGGTAGGGGGGCAGGCTTTTTTGCGCCCGCAGGGTGAACCTTTTCGGCGCGGTGGTGTCTATTGATGTTGGCAGCGACGGCGCAAGATTTCGCGGGCTGCGCCGTTCCACCTTGCATATAATGGCCGTGGAAATGTTCATCGGAGGGTGAGGCAATGAAAATTTTGGTGCTGCTCGTCCTAGCGGCGACGACTGCCAGCATGTCCGGCTGCGCGGGTACGTCCGCCACGGACGCGGCCGGGGAGCAGTCGAAACCCGCGTCCGCACAGGCGCGAAAGACGCTCAGCGCCTTCAACTCCGAGCAGGAGATGGCGGACTTCTTCCGCAACCTCGCCGCGGAGAGCAAGCGTGATAGTGAAAGCCGGGGGCAGGCGTCAGCCAACACGGCGACGACCACGTCTGAAGCCCAAGGCTACGCTTCCAATGGCGCGGCTGACGACGAGGTCACGAACGTCCAGCATGCCGGTGTGGATGAGGGCGGCATCGTCAAGGTACACGGCGAACACCTTGTAGTGCTGCGCCGGGGGAGGCTCTTTACGGTAGCCATAGGTGACGGCGCACTCCGCCCCGTCTCCGCAGTGGATGCCTTCGGCCCGGACATAGACCCGCGCAACGGCTGGTACGACGAGATTCTTGTCTCGGGTGACAACGTGGCCGTCATAGGCTACAGCTACGAACGCGGCGGTACGGAGGTTGGGCTGTTCCACATAGACCCGGCGGGCCAAATCACCTACCGCTCGACCTACCACCTACGCTCGAACGACTACTACTCCTCGCGCAACTACGCGAGCCGCCTCATTGGCAGCAAGCTCATCTTCTACGCGCCGTTGTACATCTCGCCGTGGGCTACGGATTACGAGCAGTCGTTCCCCGCGCTGCGCAAATGGCACAAGGGGGCGCAGGATGGCGAGTTCAAGCGCATCGTCTCTGCGAGGCGCGTCTACCGGCCCGAGCGCCCGGTGCGAGCTGACTACAGGCTTGCGCTGCACACCGTCACGGTGTGTGAGCTTTCGGGCGGCGAGATGTCATGCGAGGCGACTGCTGTGGTCGGCCCGCCGGGCCGCGTCTTCTACGTCTCGCCCACCTCCGTCTACGTGTGGGTGACCGACTGGTGGGCGAGACGCGAGGGCCGCGACAGTGCGCGTCGGAACTCTACGCTCTACCGGATGCCGCTCGACGGCTCCGCGCCCACCGCGCTCGGCGTCTCGGGCAGCCCCGTAGATCAGTTTTCTTTCCTTGAGAGCGCTGACGGCCACTTGAACGTGCTCGTGCGCTCAGACGCTGCGGGCGACGGGATGTGGCGCGCGGAGGTTGCAGCAGGCGACGTGGCACTCCTGCGCGTGCCGCTCGAAAGCTTCTCGGACGGAGCGGAAGACGCCACTGCCAGCAACTACCGCCCACTCCCGAAGCCAGAAGGCTACATCTTTCAGAACCGCTTCGTCGGGGAATATTTACTCTATGGCACGGGGAGCGGCTGGGGGCGACCGGAGAAGGACAAACAATCTAGCCTGTACGTGGTGCGCTGGGCGGACGGCGGGGCCGACGAGTTGCGGCTCCCGCACGGCGTTGACCGCATAGAGGTGATGGGCGCGGGCGCTGTAGTGGTTGGCACGGACGGGCGCGACCTGCACTTTACGAGTGTGGGCCTAGGGGGGCGTCCCGTAGTGGCGGGCTCATACGTGCGCAGGGATGCGTCGCAGGGCGAGCTGCGCAGCCACGGCTTCTTCTACAAACCGGACGGGCCGGAGACTGGAATGCTGGGCCTGCCCGTACAGAGGCCGTCCCGGCCCGGCTACGAGCACCTGTTTGAAAACTCTGCGGCCATCCTGTTCCTACGCAACGAATCGCTTCGACTCTCGGAGGTAGGTGAGTTGGCGGCCCGGCCAGAAGGGTCTTCGGACGACGCCTGCCGCGCCTCGTGCGTTGACTGGTATGGCAACGCCCGGCCCCTCTTCCTGCGCGGGCGCGTCTTCGCCCTGCTAGGCTACGAACTCGTCGAAGGCGCGCTCCAAGACGGACGGATGCGCGAGAGTCGCCGCGTCAGCTTTGCGCCCCGTAGGCAGAGCGCCACGCTCCGTTGAAGCGATGGCGCTCTGCGGCTCGAACGGGTTTTAGACCCTATTACTTGAAACAATTTAATAGAGTAGGGGCGATTCGCAGAATCTGAATGAAAGCCCCTTTTGGTGTGGCTGAAGCTGAGTGAGCCCAAGAACGGCAATTATGTAAAAGTGGCTCTATCGCTAAAAATATCTAGGGCGCAAAGTTGGAGCCAAATTTTTACATCACGCCCTGATATATCAACTGTAGTCCGGTCAGGAACAGGCAGCTCTGTGAAATCCTATAGAACCATTCATGATTCACACGGTTCTGCATCCACAGGCCGAGCCACACCCCGGCCGGCGCTAGCGGCGACAAGAGCAGGCTGGTCAAAAGATTGGCTGAAGATAATTGTCCGAGCCACGCGTAGGGCAGCAACTTGACGGCATTAACAATCATAAAGAACAGGTTCACGGTAGCCACAAACGTAACTTTATCCAGCCGTTGCGGAAGCATGTAAACCATAACGGGCGGCCCTCCTGCGTGCGCGACGAAGCTGGTAAACCCTGACACGCCCGACCAGAAACTCCCCTTGACTACAGACCTGCTGCCGGGCTCCTGCTTCCTAGCGAAACCGACCCAGTTATTAAGAGTAAATAAGACGGCTATCGCGCCGAGCATAATTCGTATGCTGTCTTCCTCCAACATGCCGAAGGTGAGAGTCCCTATGGTGATGCCTGCCAGCGCGCCCGGTATCATGATTCTGAGATTGAGCGCGTCCCATTTTTTGTAGTAGACACGGAACCCGACCAAGTCCATCAGGCAGAGAACCGGCAATAGTATCGCGGCGGCTTGCGGCGGAGAGATGACAATCGCCATTAGAGGGACGCCCATGCCACCCACGGCGCTTCCGAATCCTCCCTTGGAGATACCACTGAGCAGGACTGCCGGGATGGCGACGAGATAGAAGAGGGGTTCGGTGATGAGCGTCATTATTCTCTTTGTACGGATGCCCGGCCTGAATTATATCTCGGCTGCCAGACCCGTATAATTGTTAATCGTGCCTGTTAGACTTTCGAGGCCGGGGCGGAGCCAGAGCCTCGAATGCGGCGATGATAATCTCTTCCGTTATTAGCTCCGGCGTCAGGAACCTGAGCGCCAGCAACCCTTCTGTCAAGGCGTGTACTACGCGTACGAACTGCGCGGGCGGCACCGGCAGCTCACCGGCGGGTATAAACTTCTTCATCTCCCTCTCTGCCCAGCGATAGACCTCCGCATTCGCACCGGCCAGCCGGACTCGCATCTCCTCGTGGGTCAGAGTGTAGAGTTGGAACGACAGAGCACCGACAGCGCTGGCCCTGCGCTCTTCCGCCGCAGCTGCGACCGCCTTCCCAAGGATGCGCATCTGTTCCCTCAAGCTGGCACCTTGCTTTAGAGGCGGGGCTATAGGTTCCCACCTGCTCTCTGCGACGGCTAGGAAAAGCTCCTCCTTGTCCTTGAAGTTGCCGTAAATGGCACCCCGTGTCATCCCGGCCCTTCTGGCCACCTCTTCAAGTGAAGTCCGGTCGAAGCCCTTCTCGTTGATAACTTCCGCCGCAGCCTCTATCAGGCGCGCACGCGTCCTCTGCCGCTTATCACCCTTCGTCGCTCCCGCCCGGCGGGTTCTCTTTCGTGCTGGCATGAGGCCATCATACCAAAATATAAATAGACGGAACCAAGAAAAATACAACGACGTATAATATACACCCTTGTATTTTATATGCAAGGTTGCTATGGTCGAACTCTCGCAGGCTAGCGCGAGCGCTCACGCCGGAGCCGGACAGTTGTAATCGAATTGCCGGGTGTTGGAGGAACATAAAATGAGACTCGGTTTCAGCTTTGTATGGAAGGGCGGCCTCGTCATCTCAGGGCTTGTCGCATTGCTATTGGTCGGCGGCCTAGCCTTCCGCGCTTACTGCCAGCACCGGAAGGCGCGAGCGCTCGCTATTGACACGCCCGGCGGAATTGATGAGGGGATGTTCGCCAGAATCGGCGGCATCGAGCAGTGGATACAGATAAGGGGAGAAAGCCGTTCCAACCCCGCCGTCATCATCCTGCACGGCGGCCCCGGCTTTTCCTACACCCCCTTTACGGAGATATTCCGTCCTTGGGAGAAGCATTTTACGGTGGTGCAGTGGGATCAACGCGGCGCGGGCCGTACCTACGGCCGCAACGGCAAGGCGGGCAGCGAAGAGATGAGCATAGGGCGGATGGCTCAGGACGGTATAGAGGTGGCCGAGTTCGTCCGCAATCGTCTTGGCACGGAGAAAGTCATCTTGCTGGCGCACTCTTGGGGCACAATTCTAGGGATGGAGATGGTCGCGCGGCGTCCAGACCTGTTTCACGCTTACGTTGGAACGGGGCAGATAGTTGACATGCCGCGTAATGAGGATACTTCCTATAATCTGCTCTTGGAACGAGTCCGGATGGAGGGCGATGAAAAGGCCGTAAAAGCTCTGGAAGGAATCGGTCGTCCGCCTTACAAAGACTTTAATACATGGATGGTCAAGGGCCGACTGGCCGTAACGCACGCACCGCCATCGTCATCCGGGCGAGCGTTGCCGAACGTATTCGTCGCGGCGCTGACTACGCCGGGCTACTCGCTGAAAGATGCTTACTCACTCTTCGCCGCCTTCGGCTTCTCCTCTGAGACACTCTTCGGAGAGTTGATGGCTTATGACGCAAGGCGATTGGGGACGAAGTTCGAGGTTCCCATCTTCATCCTACAAGGCGATTCCGATTTACAGTCGCCCTCCGTCCTTGCGGCGGAATACTTTTCTTCTCTGGAGGCTCCCCGTAAGGAACTGGTCATGCTCAAGGGCGAAGGCCACACAGCGCTGCTTCTGCTGCCAGACGTGTTCCTGACCGAACTGCTCTCTAAGGTGCGCCCTCTCGCCGTCAATCCACCGCCGGAAGTGTCATCCTCAAACCGTTAGTTTAGGGAACGAAGGCCCGCAGAGCACGCCCCGCCGGTAGACTTTAATCAAACAAACTATTGATAAGGGAAATGAAAAGGAGTATTAAGGAGCACATCAGTCAGGCCGCTCTTTACCGTAAGCACGTCCTCATAAAAGTTACAGGTCAGTTAGCCCAGACCAATTTGCCGGTGGGAAGTAGTACCTAAGGCTCGCGTGCGCGAGAACGTTTCGGGCCAGTCAGGCAAGCGCCACGAGCAACATTCTCAAACAGCTTTATCCAGACAGAGGAGGGAATGAAGATGACGGAGGCAAAGAAAGGTTTGACGCGCCGACGCTTTTTGGAGCGAGTCGGCATGGCGGGCGGTTCGGTGGCGCTCTACGAGACGATGACCGCGCTCGGTTTGATTAACCTGCCGGAGGCTTGGGCCGGGCCGCCGCAGCTTACGCCCGGCTCGGGCGCAGGTAAGAGCGTCATCATCCTCGGCGCTGGCATAGGCGGGCTGACCGCCGCTTACGAGTTGATGCGCGCGGGCTATAGCTGCCGGATTATAGAGTTGACGGAAAGGGCCGGAGGACGCAATCACACGGCGCGGCGCGGCACCGTCGTCAACGAGGTCAACGAAAAGGGAGTGGCGACCAGACAGGTCTGCGCTTTCGACGAGGGCTTGTATCTGAATTTAGGGCCGGGGCGGCTGCCCTATCATCACCGCCGCGTCCTACACTATTGTCAGGAGCTGGGCGTCTCGCTCGAAATCTACGTCATGGAGACGATGGCAAACCTGTTCCAGAGCGACAAGGCTTTTGGCGGCAAGGCGCAAATCAAGCGCCGCATCGCCAACGACATGCAGGGCTACATCTCCGAGATGCTCTCGAAGGCCGTCAGCCAGAACGCGCTCAACACGGAACTGGACGCCGGAGATCGCAACAAGCTGCTGTGCCTACTGAAGAACTACGGCGACCTCGGTGAAAACAACCTGTGCGGCGCTTGCGGCCAGACCAAGTGTAAGACGTGCAATGCTTCAACGTGTTCGGACTGCGCGAGTTGCGACAAAGAATGCGTCTCCTGTTTCCAATATAGCGGCTCTACGCGCTCCGGCTGCGAAAAGCCCATGACTGTCTACGAGCAATGCGAGCCAGAAGAAAGGCTCAAGCTACAGGAGTTGCTCAGCTCCGAGTTCTGGCGCTTCCGCTTCTACCAGTCGTTTGAGTACGAGTGGCAGCCTACGCTCTTTCAACCCGTCGGCGGCATGGATAAGATTGTCGAAGGCTTTGTGCGAAAGGTCGGCTCACTCATCCAGACCAACACCAAAACGCTGGACATACAGATACGCGACGACGGCGTGACGGTCGTCGTAGAGAGCCGTGGCAAACGCAGCAGCATCAACGCCGACTACTGCATCAGCAACATCCCCTTGCCATTGCTGAAGAACATCAAGAACAATTTCACGCCCGATTTCGACGCCGCCGTCAGACAGTGCGTTTACGCGCCGACCTGCAAGCTGGGCTGGCAGGCCAACCAGCGTTTCTGGGAATCGAACAAGTGGCAGATTTATGGCGGCATCAGCTATACCGACGACCCCATCACGCAGATGTGGTATCCGTCCTATGACTACTTCACGAAGAACGGCACGCTGACAGGCGTCTATAACTACGACAAGGACGCCATAGCCTTCGGCAACATGAGTCTTGAAGAGCGCGTCCGCGTGGCTCGTAAAGGGGCAGTCAAGTTTCACCCGGAGTTTGCAGACACGCGGCTCGTCCCCTCTGACAAGGCCATCTCCATCGCGTGGCAAAATATTCCGAACGAAGGCGGCGGCTGGGCAGACTGGAAGCCCGACAGTGCGGCGGATGCCAAAGCCTACGCGCGGCTGCTGGCCCCGGACAGACGCTTTTTCGTCGTAGGAGATCAAGTCTCGCCTCTGCCGGGCTGGCAGGAGGGCGCTATGATGTCGGCCCAACATGTCGTTGAACAAATAGGTGGCCGTCTACCCAAAACCATCCCGCAAATCAAGCGTGCGCCTAATACACGCCGCCTCGTTCAGGGCCGCACCTGAGCGTCGCGTTGACGATAGAAATGGAAAGGGTCTACAGGCAGTGGATTGCATCTATGGGACTGTCAATGCAATCCACTTCCTCGTAGATGCCACCTGCTTACCTTCTAATGGTAGGATTGCTGAGGTGTCGCCACTACCCACACGACGCTTGGCGAATTGGCGCGGCAGCCAGAGGCCATCATGCTGGCTTTGGGGGAATTCGCAGGCGGCTGACGCGCCTTTTGTGCGCCAGCAATCATACGGAACAATTTCGGCGCGCGTGGTGTCTAACATCATTCGAGTAGCTTCTCTAAAATCTTCGAATGAAGTGAGCAGCGTTCCATGACGCCAACCAAGCCTCTGACTCAAGAGCGGTTTTCCTCAAACTTCCGACTCATATCTTTCTTAGTTTTAATAGCGGCTTTCGCGCTTCTGTGGAAATTAGGCACAGGCAGTTTAGCCGCATGGGATGAAGCCATCTACGCGCAGGTTTCCAAGGAGATTGTGCAGGGCGGAGACGGGCTGACGCTGCATTGGGAATACCAGCCATGGTTTGAGAAGCCGCCTTTGTTCATGTGGATTACTGCGCTCTTTTACCGGCTGTTCGGCGTCAGCGAGTTTTGGGCGCGATTGCCTTCAGCGCTCTCCGGCATTGCGCTCGTCGGAGTAACGTATTTAATCGGTAGCTATACGTACAGCAAGCGAGTCGGTTTGCTGGCGGCTGTGATTTTATTAACCTGCTATCACTTTCTATCCTTTTCTAGGTTCGGCACGATGGATGTGATGCTGACGCTGTTCACCTACCTCGCCGTCTACGCCTACTTGCGACTAAAGAGTGAGAATCAGAAATGGTGGTATTTGGTTTGGCTCTCGTGTGCGCTGGCTTTGATGGTAAAAGGCGCTGGCGGCATTATCGCGCCCGCCGCGATTTTACTGGCGCTCGCTTTCGACAAGCGATTCAGTGCCGCGATTAGATTGAGACATTTCTGGCAGGGCGTTTTGCTGGCGTTACTGATAATCGCGCCATGGCACATACTGATGTACGTTTGGTATGGGCGCGCTTTCATAGGTGAATACATCGGCTATCATGTCATCGCTCGCTCAACAAGGACGCTGGAAGGACATGCTACCGGCTATCTCTACTACGTTGGAAAGTTGGTGGATGGTTTCTTCCCGTGGTGTCTGCTGGTGCCGTTTGCCGTCGTCTCAATCATCAGGAGAAATCATAAAGAGAAATCCCACTCATGGGTTCTTCTGCTTCTCTGTGCGCTGGTTTTCGGACTTTACACGGTGATACCCACAAGGCGTCCCTGGTATATCGTCCCTCTTTATCCGGCATTAGCCCTTCTCATTGCGGTTTTTATCAGTAATCTTTATCAGGATTATCAATCGCGCACTATCTACCGACGCATCATAACTGCCGCATGTGCCGTCCTAATTATCGTCGGCGGCTTATACAGTTTCGTCTCTCTCTATCTCAATCATAAGCCGGAAGAGTCTGTCGTTAAACTATCTCGTCTCGCTCAAAGCAGAAGTCATGATGATAAGGATTCTCTAGTGCTGCTCTACGGGGTCGAGCCGTTTTATGCTCAGGTATCGTTGTTCTACAGTGACCGCCCTATACGTCAAACCTACGCGGCATCAAAGCCAGCTAGCGAAGATGCTCGGCGGTATGTCAACTATGAAAATTTGGCGGAGGTAACGCAGGACTCTACGAAGCGTATAATCCTTCTTAAAGAGGACGTAGAGCGTCTTTCGTCGGACTACGACATTCACGTATTGGCCGAGGATGGCTCATTAGTCTATGCCACGATTAAGCGTAGATGATATTTTGCTCTGCTAAACAACGCCGCACCGAACAACTCACTCGAACCGGGCGCTCGCCCGTTGTCTTGCAAAGATTGGTTGAAGACAAAGAAGGCTGCTAGAGACTCCGCGCTTATTACGTTGCTGTCGAGCCAAGACTTGACGAGCTGCGCGCGAAACCGTAATTCGCTGAGCCGAACTTAAAACCTTGAGCCGAGAATGTGAAACGAAGCCGACGGCTGTCGCGGAGCAGCTTTGTTGCAAAAACAGATAGACTGAATATAATCCAAGCTTCATGTCCCCTGAAGCGACAGACGCGCATATGGAAGCCGCAACGCACAGTACAAACTGCTCATGTCTAAATCTGTAAAATTTGATGAGCCGGTAGGAAACCGGCTTCTTGCCGCTCTTCCGCAGGAGGAATATGAACGCCTGCGCCCCTACCTTGAACCCGTTTCCTTTGACCTTGGCGAAGTTATTTATGAATCGGGGGAACATCTGGATTATGTCTACTTTCCCACGACTGCGATTATCTCTCTGCTTTATCTGATGGAGGACGGCTCATCGGCGGAGATGGGTCTGGCTGGTAACGAAGGAGTGGTAGGGATAGCGCTTTTTATGGGAGGCGGAACGATGCCCAACCGCGCTGTCGTGCAGAGCGCCGGGGGAGCAGTCAGAATGAGGGCCAAAGCAATGCAGGCCGAGTTTGCGCTCGGGAGCAGGTTCCAGCAACTGCTCCTGCGTTACACGCAAGCTCTGATTACACAAATCTCGCAGACGGCTGTCTGCAATCGGCTTCATTCGGTGGAACAGCAACTGTCGCGCTGGCTCTTGTTGAGCCACGACCGGGTGGAGGCGGACGAGCTTATCATGACGCAGGAGTTGATAGCAGACATGCTGGGCGTGCGCCGCGAAGGGGTGACGGTGGCGGCGGGACGGTTGCAGGATGACGGAGCAATCAGCTACGTGCGCGGGCATATACAGATACTGGATCGCGGGAAGCTGGAAGCCATAGCATGTGAGTGTTATAGGGTGGTGAAGGATGAGTTTGAGCGGCTGCTGGGATAGAAGTCTCTAGTCAATTCATTCTCACCTCGATTGATATGTGTGATACCGCACCGACGCCTCTCTCTTCATAATGCTATATTCAGTTGTTCTTTAGATAAATTACCTTTCGACACCTGAGACCGGGTCAGCAACCTTCCTTTTGTGCCGTCTGGGGTTCCCCAGAGATGACTGAAGAGAGGAGCGCTGCTGATGCCCGTGCCTACAAAAACCCCTTATTAAATACCCTCCTTTAATGCGGCTGATGCCGTATTAGTCTCTATTTGTACAATCTTAATAGCTTTTCAAGCTGAGAAGGAAAAAAGGATGAATAACTTAAAACATATTGCCTCTGTGTTCATATTAATGAGGCGCATTGCACTGGTCTTTCTACTAGTGACGCTCGCAACGGGCGGCTTGATAGCACAGGCGCAGCAGAGACGCTCGTCAAGGCGTTCAACTTCCAACCGGCCCGATATTATGAACGCCCGATTGACTGGCACCTATCGTCTCGACACCACGCGCGGCGATGATGCTAGGGCCATGTCAGACCGCGCGACCGTCAATCTGCCGCAGGGACAGCGTGAGCGCGTGCAGGACAATATTATGGGACGTTTGGAAGCGCCTGACATGCTTGCCATAGAACAGAACGGGCGCAATGTCAGCATCGCTTCATCACGCGCCGCCCGCATCACGTTTGACGCTGACGGCCAAGAGCGCTCCGAAACAATGGGTAACGGGCGCACCTTACGCACACGCGCGACACTTCAGGGTGACCGTTTGGAAGTCAGCACAACGGGCAACAGGAGCAGCGATTTCAGCGTGACATTTGAACCGTTGGATAACGGTCGCAGCCTGCGCGTTACGCGTCGAATCTATTCCGACAGGCTCGACCAGCCCATCGTCGTACAGAGCTTCTATGACAGGACTTCCAATATCGCGCAGTGGAACATCTATGACGGACAGCCTACGTATCCCGGTACTAGAACTGAAACCACCTCCAACAACTTTATAGTGAGGGACGGTACACGACTGGTGGCGGTGCTCAATAATGAACTGTCAACCGGACAGACGCGCGACCGCGACACTTTCACCCTGACGGTGCGAGAGCCTGCGGAGTATGAGGGAGCGACGATTAGCGGCTATGTGTCGCAGGTCAGCCAGTCGGGCAGGGTGACGGGACGTTCCGGCATGACGCTCAACTTCGAGACTATTCAGTTGAGAAACGGACGCACCTATTCCTTCGCCGGACTCGTAAACAGCGTGCGCACAAATGATGGCGAAACCATTCGAGTGGACAATGAAGGCAGCGTTGAAAGCTCCAATCAGACGGAGAGAACCGGCGTGCGGACAGCTATCGGCACAGGCGTCGGCGCAATCATCGGCGCAATCGCCGGTGGCGGCAAGGGAGCGGCCATCGGAGCCGTTGTCGGCGCGGGCGCAGGCGCGGGCTCAGTCTATGTTCAGGGCCGGGAGAACTTGCAGTTGAGAAACGGCACGGAACTGACCATTCAGGCCACTTCGCCCGGTAACAACAGATGAGGCGAGAGTCTAAGAATCTTGAATAGAACTGAGATTCAATATGCGGGCGACCGTATAAAAGAGGAACTATAATTCAATCAAAGGGAGAATCAGGGAAATGGCGACAGCACAGAGTGTAATAGCGGGAATTGACAAACAGACGGGCGGCGATACACAGACGGCAAAACGCGACGCTGCTGAGACGATGCTGAAAACAGTTGACGGAGCGACTCAGAACTCTACAGGCGTGAGCTTGTTTCATATTCTGACTTTAGGTGCCATCGGCGCATCGGTCGCGCTATTTCTCGCCGGGAAGAAGAGCGCTGGAATCTTCGTGGGTCTTTGGCCACCGACCTTTCAGGCATTGAAAGCGGTCGTTGATAAAGGCGATAAACGACAAAGCAATCGCTAAGCAATAACGGCGGGCAGGAAATTATGAGGGACAGGCGCAAGTTTCAGACGCGCCTGTCCCTCATAACAGTCCCTGACAGCGTCTATGCCGGTACGTGCAATAAGAAAGGCAACGAGATATGATTAGCGCAGTGACACAAAGCAGGCTGAGCTACGTGCAGAGCGAAATACAATCCGCTTTGGAAGAAGTAAGACGTTTTACATATTATGTTAATGCGTCTTCTGAAATTGAGAGCGAAAAACGTGAATTGTGCCGGTCGGATGCTATGCGGCATCTCTATCATGCACGGAAGACTCTTGAGCAATTTGAAAAGCCTAGGTGAGCGAATACTCTCTTAATAAGGAAGATTCAAGATATGAGCGACGAAGAGATACAGCCCGTAGAGTACAAATCTCCTCCTCTATTGCGCCGCATTGTCATATACGGCGGCGTGCTGCTGGTAGTCTTCCTGCTGGGCTTCGTTCCAATGTGGCTCAAAGCTCGTCAATCGGCCAGTAGGCTGGTCGAGACAGAGCGCCAGTTAAACCTGAGCAAGATGCAGAGCAATCTTGCCTCGGCAGTAATTGACGCGCGCCGTGGCGATTACGAGCCGGCCCGTCAGACCGCCAGCCAATTCTTTACCTCCCTGAGCGCTGAAGTTGATAAAGGGAATGACTCAAGCTTCACTCAGGCGCAAAGAACCGGATTGCAGGCGCTGTTCAACGGGCGCGATGAGCTAATCACTTTGCTCGCTCGAAGCGACCCGGCTTCAGCCGACCGGTTGTCGGACTTGTACGTCGCGTATCGCAAAATCATGAACGGCTGAACGCTCCAATCATGGAGCGGACACAGAGATATTTATGTCTATGAAACTTTATGGCGGCAATCTTTCGCCCTAGACTATGGCCGCCTGAACCCGTCACGGGAAGGAGACTTTCAGAGGCATTGAATTCCGGCTGAGCAGCCGCGCCAGAAGATTTCTCAACTGGTTGAAGTTATCGGGCCGTGTCAGATATACATTCTCGCCAATATCAACTTCTTCCCCTTCCTCTACATCACCAACGCTAAACACCACTACCGGAATATTCTCATCCAACTGCGCCCGCTTGCGAATATCACGCGCAGTAGCGATAACGTCTTGCGGCGGCCCCCCGAGGCTTACCAGTATCAAGTCCGGCGGCTTACGCCCCGCACAATCAACAGCTTCACGCTCATGTCTGGCTGCCTCAACGAAGTAGCCGTCTACTTTCAGCAGCTTCTCTATACCGTCTCGTGTCTCCTCAATGTCGTCCACCACTAGGATGGTCGGACACACGCCATTTTCTTTATTCATAAGCTATCACTTCTCACGCCACACTATTGCCAGCCTTGATACAGCTCTAAAGAGAAACATCTCTTGAAGAATATCAAGAGTTAGATTATATCGCTCTCAACAATGCTCCGTCCGTGCGTCAACACACATACCCTTCATCTATCGGATTAATCTCTCCTTTACACTCTTTCAGAATCCGGCTTAGATGGATGCAAAGGCAACCTCCCTGTAGTTCTGCAAAATGGCCCTGCCCGCGTCGCTAAACGACTTGCTGGTGCTTCGTACACTCTCTCTCTCTTCATATGTGAGACAACGCACAGACGTCTCTATCTATTCCCATTACTATTACTATGGAATTTAAAAGGGGAGATGAAATTGAACAATCTGAACATCAATGAACCACGAGTCCGGGAGGCTTATGTCTATCACTGATCAATCAACACACAACGGCTTCAGCCATATTTCTAATGAAGAGGAATGGCCCGGCATAGATTCAAAGTTTCGGCTCATCATCATCGCGGCTTTAAGAAGCAAGCAGCTTCTCGGCGGCTCACTTCCCAGAATCGAAGTAGACCAGCGCAGGCATAAGACTACGAGCCTCGCGCTCGAAGAGGTCAAGCGGGGTCTGGTCACTTTTACGAACAGCGATAAGACTAAAAAAGAGGCCGACAATGGTCATGATAAGCTGTAGAGACAGCGATACCCATTATTGGTGATGCCGCGCGCGCATGTGTCGCCTTTTTCGCTCGGAAAAGAAGAGAAGATAATGGCTGTTGAAGAGATAAAGCTGATGAAGAGGGGCGGCCTGCTAATTTATATCAATACGGCGGGGCCGGGTGGGCCGGGCGAGCCCGGTGTGTTCTACAGCCGACGCGAGGGCGGCCCCTATTATCGCTGGAGCTTTGAATCTGAATCCATGAGATGGCGCAGCACGCGCGTACATCCAAACGCCTCGACGCTTAGGTCGTTCTCGGTCGCCAACTGGAATCTCGTGCCACCCACGTTGCAAGCCAGCCTTAACGAACATTATTCCGAGTAAACGCGGTTCGTGGCTAATGACGCGGGAAGAGAATGACGACCCTCAACAGAAGAGAAGAGCCTTCTCAATAAATAAACAGTTGACGGACTGAAAGATGTCAGATGTCGCAAGTTAAGAGCGAAGTATTCATAGCCTGCCCGGTCTGCTATTCGGGAAATTGTTTTCAGCTAGAAGGAGCGGAAGGGGATTTTACCTGCGTTGATTGCGGCTTCATTCTGGCGAAAAATCCCGGGCCGGATATTGCTGAATCCGAAGAATGTATCTTCTGTGGAAGCAGATACTTCTATTTCGAATCGCTGCTTGAGCTATTCTTTCTGGGGCGTGCTTCAATCTGTTATGTCTGCGAGGCCCGCTATAAAGGGATAGGAATTGACCATCCCGACGAGAAATATAATCAGGGCGGCGCGCACAACGCCCATAAATCGTGGTCTTTTTTACGCTGGAATGAAAGGGTGAAGGATTACAGCTCGCGCCCTGATGCCTAGCTATTAACGGGCTAAACCCGTGGAAGAGGCCCGAGTTTTCATCCGATGTAACTCAAACCTTGTCATTTCTCATTCAAAAAGACATACGAAACGATTACAAATAGAGGCGCGGTAGCAGTAAAGGCGTTTCTTGCCGTGTAAAACCCCTGAACTGAGTAGAGGTCGAATCTTAACTTTAGGAACTTAATGAGCAGCGAATCAAGAATTGATAAAAAGGCAGCAGGCATCAACTGGTTTACGACCATCTGGATGACAATCTTTCACCTGGGCGCGATAGCTGCGCTCTTCATGTTCAGTTGGCAGGCTTTAGTCGCCTCCGTGGCCCTGTGGTGGATAGCGGGAAGTCCGGGCGTCGGCATGGGCTTTCATCGTCTATTGACTCACCGGGGCTATAAGACGCCGAAATGGGTCGAGTACCTAATGACGGTCTGCGGGACGCTGGCATTCGAAGGCGGCCCCATCAACTGGGTTGTCACGCACCGCCTACACCACGCGCACACGGAGGTTAAGGGCCTCGACCCGCATACGCCGCGCGACGGGGGCTGGTGGGCTCACATGGGCTGGATTTTGACGGGCACTGCACAGGTGCATGAGCCTGCCGTCCTGTGGCGTTATGCTCCTGACTTGATGAAGGATCGCTTTCACAACTGGCTCAATCGGTTTTACTACGTGCCGGTGGTGCTTTGCGGGGTGCTGTTGCTGGCTCTGGGCGGCTGGTCTGTCCTGATGTGGGGCATCTTCTTTCGGATAGTCTTTAATCTGCACGCTACATGGCTGGTCAACTCGGTGACGCACATGTGGGGGCGTCGGCGCTTCGCCACAAATGATGATTCGACCAACTGCTGGTGGGTGGCTCTGCTCACGTTCGGTGAAGGCTGGCACAACAATCATCACGCGCACCCTACTTCAGCGCGTCACGGCGTGGCTTGGTATGAAGTGGACTTCAACTGGTGGGGCATACGCACGCTCAAGCTTTTGGGTCTTGCGAAATCTATTAAGCTCATACCCTTGAAGGCTACCTCTGCTCAGCAAGAGGTTACCGAAAGAAGATAACCGGCTAATATCCGGGCTCTGTTAAGCACGCCTAGATTGAGCCCGGCTCAGGTGGTCTGTTGATTCAGTTAAGCTGCGACCGGGCCTCGCCTGTTCGTCATGTAGTGCTCTCATCCTTAATGATGCGGTAGCACTTGCAGCTAGCGGCTTCCAGTCCCCTCCGGTCAAGGACTGTGATATACCCCCGGCTGTAGTTGATGAACCCCTGCTTTTGAAGCGCGCCCGCAGCCTTGGAGACGCCCTCGCGCCGCACTCCTAACATGTGGGAGAGAAACTCCTGTGTGAGCCGGAACTCGTCCGAGTTGACGCGGTCATGGGTCATGAGCAGCCATCTGGCAAGCCGCGCATCTACTGTGTGGAAGCGGTTGCAGACAGCCGATTGAGAGATTTGCGTCAGCAGGGCATGTAGGTAGCGGTGCAGTGACTTTTGCAGCGCCCCGTCTCGCTTGAATTCCCTTTGGAGCACCGTGGCCTTCATCCGCAGGGCCGTACCGGCGCTTTGGACTAGACCCCGATTGAGCGAGACGCGTACACCGAGGATTGCCGCCACGCCCGCCACCCCTTCGTTACCGACAATCCCTACTTCTAGGACTTTCCGGCTCTCCACTATGGAGAGTAAAGAGATGATTCCATCTTCCGGAAAATAGACGTAGTTGATTGTGTCGCCGGCTTCATAGAGAACATCACCGAAGGCTAGGGGGAAAGTCTCCAACTGTGGCAGGAGGCGTTGATACTCTGTTTTAGGCAGGGCGGCGAGCAGCCGATTGGTGCTCGGCACAACTCGTTTGGTGGTGGACATCCGGAAATCTCCTTATAGCAATCGCGTCCGTGAAAGACAGCAAACGGCACAAGGAGAAGGTTATAAAGCTCTTCCCGATGACGAATGGATGAGTTAAAGAACAAATCTACTATGACAGTGTAGCAGGCGGGAGCGCCGATGTATGTGCGCCAAGCCACTTATCGAAAGAAATTAATATAAGAAGGGTAGACCGCCTCAGCAAAGTAAGCGTTCCTGTTCGTCTTTGACCACCCTGTAACATTCGCAGGAGTCATTTTCCAGTTGTGCGCGGTCTAGAATCTTGATGCGCCCGCGCACGTAACTGATGACCCCTTTACCTTGGAGGCGGCGCGCGGCCAGACTGACCGCCTCGCGTTGTATCCCCAACATGTTGGAGATGAACTCATGGGTCATTTGCAGGGTATTCGACTGCGCTCTGTCTTGCGTCATGAGGAGCCACCGGCAGAGGCGCTGTTCGACCGGATGCAGCCGGTTGCAGACGGCGGTCTGCGCGATTTGGGTCATCAATGCCTGAGTGTACTTGAGCAGCAGGAGTTGAAATGTGCCGCCACGCCTGAATTCATTCTGTAGCGCCTTTGCCTTAATCCTGATGAGCGTGCCGGCGCTCTGCACCACAGCCCGGTTCGGCATGGTGCCCCCGCCCATAAACAGGGCTATCCCGACCACCCCTTCACGACCCACGAGTCCCATCTCTGCGGTCGCGCCGTTCAGCATCGTGTAGAGCAGCGAGATAATGGAGTCTACGGGGAAATAGACATAATTCATTTTTTCGCCTGATTCATTAACAACCTCACCGAGCGAAAGGGAGATTGGCTCCATGTGATGCCGCAGCCTTTCGTATTCTTCAGGCGGCAGGGCGGCGAGCAGCCTATTCTCCGGCTGCGCAGGTAACTGCGGATTCATAAGAAGTGCGGGCTCCTTTTCTTTGACTGCTTGCGGACATTATACACTCTATATGTGTGATAGAACACATACGAAGTTAAACAATTAGTGTATGGTTAATATTGCCGGGTTCATAATAGTGGCCGTCGGGGTGTGCAGTTCAGGACACACCTGTTCGCAAGTGCCAGCTCCGAAGGCCGAGACATCCGGCAAAACGTGCACGGGGGGAAGGGAAGGGTGAAAGTTCCGAGGGATAGAACTTCACCCTTTAGTTTTCTCATTTGAGAAGTTCTACAGCACTAAGTACAGGCCGGACAGACAGGGGCAACTCCTGAGTAAAGGGCAACCAAACCCCCGTTGATACCTCACTGACCTGACGGATACGGGACGCACGGCTGAAAAGGGGGCTGCTTGATAGAGTTCGCTAAAGTATCTGGCTAATCCCCTTCATACACTCACTTACTTTCCCGGTTCAGAGGTCAATCAGGATATGCCCCCGGTTAAAGAGTTCTCACATGCGTATTCTTTCTGTAGATGACGATGATACTTGCTAAATACTAATGACCTTTTTTGAAGCCTACATAGTTAAACCCGCTATCAGCGAAGTCGTGCCGACCGTCAAGCGTCTGCTGGCAAAGGCACAGGTGAGGGAGCAATGAAAATCTTACTTTATAATCCGGACAACGGGGTGACCAGAAACTTCATGCCGCATCTGTGGATGTTTCTACTGAAAGCCATCACTCCACCGGGCCACGAAGTTCTACTGATTGACGGCAACGCCCGTCCCATGAATGAAG
>DASVQI010000033.1:0-124942 GCA_036389255.1 Pyrinomonadaceae bacterium | reverse complement strand
GTCGCGCACACTTATCTCTACTTGAGAGTCTACTTCTTCTGCCGAGAGAGTGAGACGACCGCCTTGAGGCATGGCATCTACTGCGTTGAATACCATGTTCACTAATACTTCTCTCATCTCCGACGCGTCTCCCATGACGAGCGCGTTTGAGCGAATCTGCAAGTCGAGGCTGATGTGAACGTTTGCCGCCTGAGCGCGGTCTTTCCACCTCGGGCGGGTGATTTCGGAGACATCGAAGAGAAGCTGGTCAACGGCGACTGGAGCGAAGTCGTGGTCGCGGCGCTGGCGGGCGAAGTCCTGTATTCGCTTGATGGTCTTAGCGCCGTCCTCAGCCGTCTTGGTGATAATCTTCAGGCCGCTCTTAATCGCCTCAAGGTCGGAGGTGCGCTGGAGTAATTGAGCGCGACCGAGTATGCCTGCCAGAGTGTTGTTGAAGTCGTGAGCTACGCCGGAAGCCAATTCTCCCAATGCCGAGAGCTTTTCTAGTTGAGAGAACTGCTCTTGAATTCTCTCCTGTTCGGCTATGTAGCGCGACAACTCTTCCACGTGTTGCTGCGCCTGCTCGGCTGCGGCTGCGGCTGCGGTCGCCTCCACGTTCTTCAGATAGGTCTTGTAGGTGAAGTATATGACGACGATGATTGGCGTCGTGATGATGAAGGCGTAGACGCCGAAGGCATCCACGAAACGCGCGCTGATTCCTGCGGCCGACGCCCCGGCAAAGTATGTGATGGAAGTCCAAAGGTAGTAGTTCTTCCACGTATCCCAGACTGGCTCATCCGTCTTCAGAGCCTGAGCCACGGCGACCAGCCCCGAATTTGCTATGTAATGCACGAGCGCCATCAGATAAACGGCCAGCACGAAGTGGCCCGAGTACGCGCCGTGCGCGAGGTCTGTGAGCGGGCCGAACAGGTAGCGCAGCGTGAATACGGTCAGAAAGGTGGCCGTCGCCATCATGCAGGAATTGAAGATGACTGTGATGGGCATGCGGCTGATGCGAAGGCTTGAGCAGACGCCCTCGGCTGCCGCCAGAAGAATCGCGGCCTCTCCGCCGTAAATCAGCATGGTCAGAAAGATGAAGGTGTCGGAGACTGTAATCTGTCCGCTTATGCGCGGAATCTTGATGGCTATGCGCGAGGCGAGGCCGATGGTGATGAGCGCCAGAAGGATAAAGCGCAAGTCCAACTCATTTAGCTTAAGGTTAAGCGCGGCGTAAAGAAGCACGGCAGCGCCGCTTCCTATGACCGTGTACATGTACGGCTTGGCAAGGCTCTTTCTGCTCATCAACTCTGTCCCTCCATTTTCTGCCCGTAGTCCTTCTGTAGATAGATGGTGTCGTAGAAGCCGCCGAACTCGAAGCCTGTGCGGCGGTAGAACTCCTGCGCCTTGCGGTTCTGCTCGTTGACCAGCAGCACGACCGAGCGCGTGCGAGAGAAAAGCGCGCGGGCCGTCTGCAACAGGCAGCGCGAGCCGTAAGAATGATTCCGCGCCGACGGGCTCGTGTAGACGCCTTCCAGATAAACGGCCCGCGACGTGTCCGCCAGAATGTCTGCTTTGAAAATCAGGCGGCCTTCTTCAATCCAGACGAAGACGCGTCCCTGCTCTATGCGACGGGCGCAGCGAAGACGAAAGCCCACAGAATCCGTCTCCATAGGGTTGACGCCGCTCTCTTCAAAGGCCATGCAAGCCTGAACAGGCATGATGAAGGGCAGGTCATCGAGCGTGGCCGGTCGCAGTCCCTCAATCTCTTCCGTCTGCGGTAAAAACTGTTCGCGCAGCTCGAACAGAAGCTCGCGGCAGAAGAGGCGGGCGCGCTGGCCGCCGCGCGAGTAGTAGCGCCAGAACCGCTTGATGTTCTCCTCCGGCCCCAGATGAACGTGCGCGCCCGGTATCTCTCTGGAGATGTGCGCGAAGGTTCTGAGCGCTGAGTCTTCCGAGGTTTCGACCAGAGTCGCGTGGCCTACCAGAGCTACGCCCACGAGTTCTTTGTCGAAGTCGCGCCGCGCGCCGTAGAAGATGCCTCGATTGAAGGGGCTCTCCAGCCCGTTGTCGCGCACGAGGCCGGTCATGAAGATTGCTTGAACGGAATCGGCGCACGCCAGAAACGACAGGACTTCCTGCTCGTCCTCATCCACGAGCGGAGACACGCTCAGAGAATCCGCGCGTGGGGTAATCGGGATGGTGAAGGCGGCGCTCTTTTTCAGTTCAAATGAATGGGCCATGCTTACTCTCCTGGAGTCCATCGGGTTTTCATCTTTCAGCGAGGAAGCAAAAGTTCAGTAGCCTAAGTAGTCAACTCCGCTATCCAGCTCTACGTTCGTAGTCAGAACCGTGTCGCCGTTATTGGTGGCGGACATGGCCTGCGTCATGGCATCGCTGCGGAGGATGGCATCGCCCAGAATTACACCGTCGCCGAGGATGACGCCGTCACCCAAGATGACGCCGTCGCCTAAGATGACGCCCTCGCCCAGAAGCATGCTGCCCTGTAGAAAGACTGTGCCGTCGCCAAGGATGACTCCGGCGCTGGTCTTGACGCTATCGCCGAGGATGACGCCCACCGTCATGCGCGTAGAGTCGCCAAGAATGACGCCGCCCGAAAGCAATGTGCCGTCGCCCAAGATGACGCCCGTGCCATAAACCTTCTGGTACTTCGTGATTAGCTCAAGGCCGGTGGCGTAGTTCTGATTCAGGATTAGCCCCTGTGACCATGTGAAGGTCTGGCCCGCGATGGTGGTCTGAGGCTGCGGCGGCGCTCCGGTTAAAAGCGGTGCGCCTAAAGTGGTCGTCGCAGTCAAATCCGTGCGAACGAGCTTGGCGAGTCGGACAGCGCCTTCGAGATTAATCTGACCCGCTCCCTGCTCCAGCATGTTAGAGCCCGCGAGAGGCTGAGCCGTGTACATTAAGATAGCTTTAATCAGGTTCGGCGTCAGATTGGGATTGACTTGCAGAAGCAGAGCTGCTGCTCCCGCGACTACCGGCGTAGACATGGACGTGCCGTTGAGATACATCATCTTGCGATTGTCAACGGGGCTGACGCCTGCATCGAGCAGGGGATTCTGCGCGACCAGGAGGTTGTTAGTCGCCTGCGCGTAGATGAGCTTGTTGCCGGGCGCGACCAAATCCGGCTTGATAAAGTTGTCATAATGCTTAACTCCGGCAGCGTCAGTCGAGTAGCTGCGCGTCGGCCCTCTTGAACTGTAAGAAGCTACAGTGTCGTCACCTCTGGCGTCCGTGCCGAAGGTGTTGCTGGCCCCAACAGTAATGGCAGAAGGCTCGTTTCCGGGAGAATGAATCTGGCCGTAGATTTTATTGCCCAGAGAATCTTTACCGTTGTTGCCTGCTGCTGCTATGACTACTACGCCCGCGTCCGACAACCGCCGCACGGCCCGGCAGATGGGGTCGTTCCTGTAAGTATCAATCGCAGGCGCGCCCAGACTCATGTTGACCACCCGAATCTTGTAGAGAGCGCGGTTCTGTAGCACCCAGTCGAGCGCGGCCAGCAGCGCGGAGGTAGAGCCTGCTCCCTGCGAATTCAACACGCGCAGGTTTACGATGTCCGCGTTCGGAGCCATCCCTATGTATTCGCCGTTGGAGATGCGGCCGTTCCCCGCCGCCGTGGAGGCTACGTGCGTGCCGTGGCCGTAAGGGTCGTCCGTGCGATTCTCGCCCGTGAAGTCGCGGCTCGCCACTACGCGCAGGCCGTTGCTGTTGTTGAGAAACGACTTGTGCGTAGTGTCTATGCCGGAATCAAGAATGGCTATGCCTACGCCTGTGCCATTCAGGATAGTGGTCGAAGAAACTAATCCGAAAAGCGAATATGTCTTCTGCTCGCGCACCATGTCTGCGCCCGTAGTCGTGGTGACGTGTCCGAAGGGAATGGTCGTCTGGTCTAAAGAGATGTTGAAGACCTCTTCGAACGAGGCCAGCTCCGGGATTAAAGCCGCAGGCAGGGTTAGAGAGTATGTGGCAAGGCTCTTCATGTAGCGCCGCATGTGAACGCCGTTGCTATTGAGAAGAGCATTGAGCCGACCGCCGGGCTTGCCTTGAAGCTGCAAGATGACGGGAACGCTCTCTTCGACGCGCTCGCCCGCTCTGCCCATGCGCTCACGAAGGTCTGGTGAAATCTTACTGTCAGCGCCACCGGGCTGCGCCTGAGCCGTGTAGTCTTCGTCGGGCCGAAGAGAATTCGCGTGCGCGAGATTTGTTGCCGGAACGCCCGCGCCTAAAGATACCAGCAAGGGGAGAGTTATCCATGCCACGGCAAGGGAACGCTTGAGCTTTTTCACCTGACTCCTCCTTTGATACAGCCCGGCGCGCAAGGTCAGCCCACCGGCCCGTATCAATCTTCTGTTCACATCTTTTTTCATCCCGTCCAGCATCTCTCTTAACTCACCTTTGTTCATAACCGAGTCATCCAGCGAAGTTTTTGAAAATCTCTCGTCCAAGCCTCTTTCACTTCATAGAAGCAGTACGGTCGCCGCCAATCATTGCGGACTGCGCGGCCACGTAAGCATCGCCCAACAGAATGCCGTCGCCCAGCAATATCCCGTCACCAAGCAATATCCCGTCGCCCAGAAGAATGCCGTCCCCGAGCAGTATCCCGTTGCCCGTGAGCGCGTCCGTGCCTACGAAAAATGCGCCGGTTGATATTGACTGGCCGTCGCTCGTCAGAATGCAGTCGCCCAGAAGAATCCCCCCGGACATCTTTGTAGAGTCGAGCGAGAAGCCGTAGCCTTCAGTGACCCCGTCGCCCAACAGATAGCCTGTGCTGTAAACCCTCTGATACCTTGCTATCAGCTCGCTTCCCGTACCGTAGGTGCGGTTGAAGACGACGCCCTTAGCCCATGAAAAAGTCTCTCCGGCGATGGTTGTTTGCGGCTGCGGCGTCGCTCCGGTTAAGAGCGGGTCGCCCACAGAAAGCAACAGGCCGGTTGTGAAGACGAGGTCGGAGCGAACTAGCTTGGCGAGTCTGACAGCGCCTTCGAGATTAATCTGACCCGCTCCCTGCTCCAGCATGTTAGAGCCTGCCAGAGGCTGAGCCGTGTACATCAAAATGGCTTTAATCAGGTTCGGCGTCAGATTGGGATTGACTTGCAGAAGCAGAGCTACAGCTCCCGCGACTACCGGCGTAGACATGGACGTGCCGCTCAGGTACATCATTCTTTCACGCGCCGTAGTGCCTACGCCCGCGTCCAGAGCCGGATTCTGCGTAACAAGAAGATTGTCGCGCGCCTGCGCCCACACGACACGATTCCCTGCGGCAACAACGTCGGGCTTGATGAGATTGTCGAAATGCTTAACTCCGGCAGCGTCAGTCGAGTAGCTGCGCGTCGGCCCTCTTGAACTGTAAGAAGCTACAGTGTCGTCACCTCTGGCGTCCGTGCCGAAGGTGTTACTGGCCCCAACAGTAATGGCAGAAGGCTCGTTTCCGGGAGAATGAATCTGGCCGTAGATTTTATTGCCCAGAGAATCTTTACCGTTGTTGCCTGCTGCTGCTATGACTACTACGCCCGCGTCCGACAACTTCCGCACAGCCCTACACAGGGGGTCGTTGACGTAGGATTCTACGGCCAGCGTCCCGAGGCTCATGTTGATTATGCGAATGTTGTAAAGAGACTTGTTGCTCTGCACCCAGTCGAGAGCGGCCAGCAGGTCGGACATGCGGCCCGTGCCGTCAGCCCTGAGCACTCGCAGGTTTATTATCTTGGCCTTCGGAGCGATGCCGGTGTAATTGCCTCCGGCAATCTGCCCGTTACCGGCCGCCGCGCTGGCTACGTGCGTGCCGTGGCCATAAGGGTCGTCCGTTCTTCCTTCGCCTGTGAAATCCTGATTGACGACGATGCGGGAAGCGCCGTTGCTATTCAAAAACGAGCGATGCTCGGGGTCTATGCCGGAATCCAGCACGGCTATGCCTACGCCAGCGCCGTCCAGCGTAGTAGTAGTTGTCGTTAAGCCTAAGAGCGAAGTGCTGGTCTGTATGCGGACGGCGTCCACGCCCGTAGTGCTGGTGATGTGGCCGAAGGAGCGCGTCTCTCTGTCGGGCGTGATAAATCGCACGTCGCTGCGCGAGCCGATTTGAGCTACAGCCTCGACCGGCAGGTTGATAAGGTGTGAATTGAAGTTGGTGAATCGTCGCAGGATTCGCCCGCCTAAGGACTGCAATAGAGTGTCGAGCAGGCGAGGCTGGCTTGATTGCGTTTGAACTATGACGTTGATACGAGCGCCCGGCTGAGCTTCTTCAATCGTCTTGCGTAAATCGTCCGAGATTTTCTGAGGCGCGGGAGGCTCTGCCGTGGGAGTTACTTTGCCGAATCCTACCGGCGCAGAGACTAAACAGACCAAGGAACAGATAATGACCCACGTCAAGGCACGTGGCGGCCTGCCTGTATCTCTCACGTAACTACTCCTTTCCGAGCAGCCCTTCCAGAAAAGCATCGGCGTCGGGGAATAAATTGTCTATTTAGTGCGTTGGAACACGGGGGATGCGGTTCGCTTGCAGACCTCTCCTACTGCAAAGCACGTTCCCACACGCGAGCCCTTCTTGATTCTCAGGCCGGACAGGCAGGTGATTCAGACAGGGAAAGGAACAAACGCGAGTGTGAAAAAGGAGCGAGCGATTGCTCTTTAATTGAGAAAAGAACGGGAACGATGCTTTTGAGACGGTCGGGCGACGAGAGCCCGTAGACTGTGCCTTCTTTTTCCCGTTCGCCACACGTTCTACGGCTCCATAAAGCACCTGTGGGGCAAGCTGACGCAGGGGCGGGGAATTCTGCTACAGCACAATGGACGAAAGGCTGGCTTTGATTCAAAAGTCTAAGTTGATGCAAAAGTCTTAGAGATTAACGGCGCGTCTGTTTTTGTTGGCTCGGTAGCTTGGCAGGCAAATCAAGTTCGTCGTCAATCAAAACGTCTGTCGAGATTCCTACAAGCCGCGCATAGCGCAAGAGAACCGGAAGCGGCGGCTCGCGGTTTCCAAGCTCATAAGCAGAAATACGGCTGCGAGAGAAGTCCTCAGCCAGCCCTAATCTCTCCAGCATCCCATCCTGAGAAAGACCTAAAGCCTCTCGAATCTGTAAAAGCTTTTCAGCTAATCGTTCCGGCTTTTGTCGTGGCGCTCCCATCAGGAAAGACCTCCCGATAGAACGCACTTGCTTTTAGACACAACTGTGTCTAAAATATGCCTGCGTAGTTGATTCGCCGTGAGTAAGAGCCTCTTATCTCGCACGGCGATGCTCATTCTCTACTGTGGGAGTGAGCTACGCATTAGCCGTTGCCTTGTTTTCAATGACTAGAACTCTCTGATGATAACAAAGAGAGGGGGATTAGAGTAGTGGCTCAGTTTGGAACATGAACATGACGATTCACCGCAGAGACGCAGAGAGACGCTGAGATTAGCGCAGAGAAAAGCATTCAACTCCTCTGCGTATCCTCCGCGTTTCTCCGCGTCTCTGCGGTGAATAAATTTGAAGCGCACGGCCTGTTGCGATGAGGTGCTGGGTTGTGCGGTTCAAGGGGCAGGGTCGCCGTATTGCTTGGGAGAGCGGTCGCGGCGGCCCTGTTCTTTTAAAGTGAGTCTCTTTCCTCTTGAGCCTTTCTATTCCTCGCCGGGCTTCTTTTTGCGGCTGACGTCCGTGAAGACTATGCTGGCGGCGAGCGCCAGCGCGCCTATGGCCGCTATGAGGAAGAAGATTACGGCCAGCGCCGGGTAGCCGAAGATGCGCAGCGTCGTCTCGACCCGCATGATGAGCGCCGCGCCTATAATCAGCGAGGCCAGAAGGATGCCGAGCGTGATGCGATTGGCTACCTTCTGGATGCTCTCCATAAGGCTCTTCTCGTCTATCACGTCGGCGTTAATCTTCAGCTCGTTGTTGGTAACCATGTCCAGCAGGCTGTTGATGCGCCCCGGCAGGCGCTCAAGGAAATCCTTCGTCTCTATCATCGAGGCGAAGACGTTGCCGGGCGAGAGCGATTTCATCATGCGCTGCTGCATGATTTCCGAGGCGTTGCGTCGTATGGAGGCATTGATGTCGAAGCGGGGCGAAAGGGTCTGGCCCACCTGGTCTAGGTTGAGCAGCGCCTTTGCCATCATCGTTATGTCAGGCGGAAGACGAAAGCCGTTCTCGCCACTGATGCGCGTCATCTCAAGCGCCACCTGACCGGCGTTTATGTCCGACAGTTGCGAGTTCTGATTACGCACGACCATGTCTGAGACTTCGCGGCGGAACTTGGTTTCGTCAAACATCTCGCGTGGATGACCCATCTTGATGGCCTGGTCTGCGGCCTCTTCGGCACGGCCCTCGCTGATGGCCAGCAGCATTTGCAGCAGGTTCTCCTGAAGGCGCGGCGTGATGCGCGCTACCATCCCGAGGTCAATGATGGCTATGCGATTGTCGTCCGTGAGAAATATGTTGCCGGGATGCGGGTCTGCGTGAAAGAAACCGTCCACCAGAATCTGCTTGAGGTAGGCGCGGAAAAGCTCTTCGGCCAGCGAGTCGCCGTCAATGTCTATACGCGCCAGTGGGCTCAGCGTAGTAATCTTCTTACCCTTTATGTACTCCATAGTGAGGACGCGCGAGGTGGTGTAATCATCTATGTGCTGCGGCACGACTATGTCCTCGAAGTCGCGCAGGTTCTCGGCAAAGGTCGAGAGGTTTCGGGCCTCCTGCCGGTAATCAAGCTCCTGAAGAAGGCTCTTACTGAACTCTTCGAGCATGGAGCTGAAGTCGTAGCGCTTTCCGGCCTGCGTGTGCTTGTTGAGCATGGCGGCAATCTCTTTGAGCGAGTCCAAATCCTGAACGATGCGCTCGCGTATGCCGGGGCGCTGGACTTTGACCGCCACGTCACGACCGTCCCTGAGCTTGGCGCGATGCACCTGTCCGAGCGAGGCCGCAGCCATCGGCGTTGCCGAAAATTCCGAGAAGGCTTTGCTGATACGCACGCCAAGCTCGGAGGTCACAATCTCTTCTACTTCCGCGAAGGAGAAAGGCTCCACCTTGTCCTGTAGGCGCGTGAGCGCTTCAAGATAAGGGTAGGGCAGAAGGTCTGGGCGGGTGGAGAGAAGCTGGCCCAGCTTGATGAAGGTCGGCCCCATCTGCTCAAGGTCGCTCGCCAGCTCTTCGGCCTTCGGCGCTTCGGTCGCCGCGATGGCCTCTTCCTTGAGGATGTCTTCGAGCCCCGCGTTCTTGACTATGTCGGAGCGCCCGTACTTCATCAACAGCAGGGCTACGTCCTTGTAGCGTTTGAGATTTTCGGTCTTCAGTGAAATAGACATTACTTGCTCCTTCGGGAGCATTCTAGAAAATTGAGGGGGCCATAGACAAAGAGAGAAGAGGTTTTTCTTTCAGATGCCGCCAGTATTCATCAAGACAATGCGCCAGCCTTCGGGGTCTTCAAAGGTCAGGCCCCGCTCCTTCCAGTAAGGATTTTCGGGCGGGACTGGGTCGTGGCCCATAGCTTTGAGCCGGGCGGCAACCCGGTTAATCGCCTCCGCGTCCGGGACATAAAAGACCAGAAGGTTGTCTTTCGTGGGAGCGGCGCACCCGGTCTGCTCTTCGTGCTCCGTGAACTCAAGATGATAGGAATGGCCGGGCAAACCCAGCATCACGCCGGAATAGCCAGCGTGCCCACTGAATGAGCCAATCTCTTCTAGGCCGAGTCCCTCTCTATAAAATCTGACGACCTCTGTGAGCCGGGCCGTCGGGCGCGCGACGCGCACCTGCGCGACCGGCAAATCTTCTGGCCAACTATCCGGCATCTCGTGAAGCTCTCTTTAACCTCTGAATTTGTCGAATGAAAGTCAGTAGAGATATTCGGCCGCATCCGTGCGGATTGTCAAATTTGACGGAGAGGCTTCTACCTGTGCGATGACCGGGGAAAGAGTTTGTTGGACGGATGATAAAAGAGAACGGCAACCTGAATGAGGGGCGTCGGTTCAGGTTGCCGTTCTCTTTTTGGCTTCACCGCTCTTGGGCGGGCTAGCTTGAGTTGCGGTGGAAGCCGGGCTGTAAACCACTTCGGGTCAGGTCGTGGGTTTACTCTCGCTTAAGCTGTTTACTGCGCGCTCGCGGCTACGGCGGAGGCGAATGCCAGCGCTATGATTCCTACGAACATCGTGGCGGCCTTAAATATCAGCTCTCTCATGACGGGGCTCCTTTTTCTCTACGGGCTCAGGCGCGGGCGGCAGTTCTCTCTCTGAAATCCCTGCCGCCCGGGGGGCGATTCGGCTGAGTAACTTCTCAGCGCGTAATCCGGTTTCGCTCTCTCTCAAGCGCCCGGCCTTCTATTATTTCAACTACCCGGTTACTCTCTGCCCGTCCTTTAGAGCAGGCGGCGTGCCACGGGCGCTTCATCCCGTCACGGAGCGTGGCTCTCTTGCCGGAAGCTGTTGATAAAAGAGAAGATGTTTTGAATCACAGCCCTCTCAGGCGCGAGCCGCTATGCTCCCGACAGCCTTTCAAGAATCTATCCGTTCGGATAGACCTCTAACCTTGTAGATACAGTTTACAGTCTTCGTATAGAGAGCCCGGCTTCTTGAAACCGAAGGCTCGAAACTTAAAACCTCTTTTTGCACATTCCCGCATTAAAGGCTTATTATTTACCAAGCCGAATTTTTGCGCCTTGCTCTCTAACAGAAAATTAGCCTCGCACGCGCGTCCGACGGTGATGAACCCAAGACTCGTCTCCATCTCAGGGCCTTTGCAGGGAAAGACCTTTCCGCTTGCCGACGAAGCCTGCTCGATAGGGCGCGAGTCCGCCAACTCTATAGCCGTCGCTGACGCCTCCGTGTCGCGCCGCCATTGCGTGATTAGTCAGGAGGAGGGGCGCTTTCGTATCTCAGACCTTGACAGCCTGAACGGCTCTTTCGTCAACGGCCTCCCCATTAAGGAGCGATACCTTGAGCACGGCGACCAGATAAAGCTGGGCGACACACACTTTCTCTTTCTGCTGCACGAAGGGGAGGCTCAAGGCGCGCCGCCGCCCGTTCTGGTAAGCGGCGAGATGTTCATCTCCACGCATTCCACGATAAGGCTGGCCAGCCGCGATTCTCTTCTGCTTCAGCCGGACAAGCTCATGCAGAGCCTCCCGCCGACTGCGCGCCTCTCAAGGCAGTTGAACGCGCTCTTGAAGATAAGCACGGCGATTAACTCCGTTCGCGGCCTTGAAGCCTTGCAGCGACACCTGCTTGAACTGGTCTTTGAAGTCGTCCCGGCTGAGCGCGGCGCGATACTGCTCATAGGCGACGACATGGAAGAGTTCACTTCCATCTTCGGCATAGACAAGGCTGCGGGCGAGAGCCGCCCCGTTCAGGTGAGCCGCACCATCATCTTCAAAGTCATGGAAGAGAAGAGCGCAATCCTGAGCAACGATGTCACGGCCAGCCCCGAGCTTGCCGCCTCGGAAAGCATCATAGCCTCGCGCATAAACTCCATCCTGTGCGTGCCGCTAGTCTCCTTTGAAGAACTGCTGGGCGTAATCTATTTGGACGGAAGCGCGGGGGCGGCTCGCTTTGATGAAGACCATCTGGAATTGATGACGGCCGTGGCCGCGATTGCGTCCGTGGCGCTCGATAACGCGCGACACGTCGAATGGCTTGAGAGCGAGAACCGGCGGCTGCTGGCGGCCATGGAGGCCGATTGCAGCATGATTGGCGAGAGCCGCCGCATGAAGCAGGTCTATCAATTCTTAGCCAAAGTCGCGCCGACGGACTCTACAGTCCTGATACGCGGGGAATCCGGCACGGGAAAAGAACTGGCCGCCCGCGCCATACACCTTCACAGCCAGCGCGCCTCAAAGCCTTTCATAGCCATCAACTGCGCCGCACTCACGGAAACCCTGCTGGAGTCCGAGCTGTTCGGTCACGAGAAGGGAGCTTTCACGGGCGCGCTCGCGCAGAAGAAGGGGAGGCTTGAGCTGGCTGACACGGGAACGATTTTTCTGGACGAGATAGGCGAGCTGGCTCCGCAGATGCAGGCGAAGCTGCTGAGGGTTCTACAGGAGCGAGAGTTCGAGCGCGTGGGCGGCACGCGCCCCATAAAGGTTGACGTGCGCGTGATAGCAGCTACCAACAAGGATTTGGAGGAAGCCATCAAGACTGGTGAGTTTCGTCAAGACCTGTACTATCGCCTCAATGTAGTCTCAATCGTCATGCCGCCTTTGCGCGAAAGGCGAGAAGACATACCGCTTCTGGCCAGCTACTTCGCCTCCAAGTTCAGCAATAAATCGAAACGGCCCGTGATGGGCATCTCTCAATCCGCGCGAGCGTACCTGCTGAACTATCGCTGGCCCGGCAACGTGCGCGAGCTTGAGAACGCCATCGAGCGCGCGGTTGTCCTCGGCTCAAGCGACCAAATCCTGCCGGAAGATTTGCCCGAAGCCGTCCTTGAAACCTACGCGTCTCCGAAGGAGGCCCCGCCCGCCAAGTATCACGAGGCGGTCAGACAGGTGAAGAAGCAGCTAATACTTGACGCCATGGAGCAGTCGGGCGGCAACTTCACCGAGGCCGCTAAAATTCTTGGCGTACACCCGAACTACCTGCACCGGCTGATACGCAACATGGAGTTGAAAGACGAGCTTAAAAAGTAGCGACGCTTCCTATTTCATCTTCATGATGATGAAAGTGAGGTCGTCGTGCTGCGGGGCGGAGGCGCACCAGTCACGCATGCTCTCAAGAATTCTTTCCCCGAGCGCGGGCGCGGAGAGATGCGAGTTGCCTACGAGCAGCTCGCGCAGGCGGCCTTCACCGAACTCCGAGCCCTCTTCGTTGAAGGCTTCGGTCAATCCGTCCGTGTAGGCCACGAGCAGGTCACCCTGCTCAAGCTCAATGGTGGCTTCCTCGTAAACGCAGTCTTCAAAAAAGCCTATCACTGTGCCGCCCGCTTCCAGCCGTTTGACGGCCACTTCCTCGGCGCGGGCGGGCGCGGCCGATTGTGCGCCGGCAGCCGCGCTCGCGCATCTCCTGCGAAGTAGAAGCGGCGGGTTGTGGCCTGCGTTCACATAGGTCAGCGAGCGCCCGTCCTCGTCAACTTCTGCGTAGAAGAGCGTCGAGTAGCTGGTCGCGTCGGCAGAGGAGCGGAAGTGTTCGTTGACGGAGGCTATCAGCCCGGAAGGGCGCATGGCCTCGCTGCGGCGGGCGTGGCTGCGAAGCGTCGCCTGAACGGTCGAAGCGAAAAGGGCTGCGGGCATCCCCTTTCCTTCAACGTCCGCGACGACGAAGCCAATCTTCTGCGCGCCCAATTCTATAAAGTCGTAGTAGTCGCCGCCGACCTCTCGCGCAGGCTGGCAGACGGCGAAGAACTCGAACTGGTCGCTCTCTGGCAAATGTTGCGGCAGAAGGCGGCGCTGCGCTTCGGCCGCCATAGAGGCTTCGCGCTGCTTCTCGACTTCGGCCTGCTGCCTGCGGCGCAGGAGCTTGCAGGTGTCAACCTGCCTGCGAAGGAGCGTGAGCAACTGCTCGTTGTCCCACGGCTTCTGCACGAACTCCCGCGCGCCGTGCTGCATGGCTTCGACGGCGACCTCTATGCTGGCCCAGCCCGTCATGACGATTGTAGGGAGAGCAGCGTCCAGAGCCCGCACGTGAGAGAGCAGCTCTATCCCTTCGCGGCCCGAAGTGGTGTCGCGGGCGTAGTTCAGGTCTATGAGGAGCGTGTCGAAGGAGCGCTCTTTGATGGCTTCCAGAACGGCGGAAGGCGATGAGACAGTCTCTACCAGATAGCCCTCGCGCCTGAGCAGGAGCCTCAGGGCTTCAAGCACGTCCGGCTGGTCGTCCGCAATCAGTATCTTTGCGCTTTCTGTAGAGTGCGCGCTCATATTCCGTTACCCTTGATGAATCTACGGTGAGCTTTAGGTGGCGGAGGCGAATTTGAGACGGGAATCATTCATCTCTATTCGCCCCCGCCGGCTTCCAGGAGAGGAAGACCCGCGAGCCTTATAGGAAATCCCGTGCCAGCTTGTGTGAAAGCTCATACCGCGCGATTTTCAAGGGGATTCGGGTCTTCAGGCGGTAAAGAGAGGTGCGCCCGAATTCATTTTCGGAATCATTGAGTCCCAAGATTGAGAAGGCTGCTATCTCTTCTTCAGTCGAATCTCGAAGAGCTTGGGCCAGCGCTTGCCCGTGACGTAGAGGCGGTCGTGTGTAGAATCGTAGGCTATGCCGTTCAGGACGTTCTCTGTGTTGCCGAGGCTCTCTTCGGGGCGCAGGCCGGAGAGGTCTATCCACGCGATAACGTGGCCCGTCTGCGGGTCTATGCAAGCGATTTTGTCCATCTTCCAGACGTTGGCGTAGATTCTGCCGTGAATGTATTCAAGCTCGTTGATGTCAAGAAGCGGCTCCCGGTTGTTGAGGACGTTGACGGTTTTAATCACGCGGAAGGTCGCCGGGTCGAGGAACCGCAGGCGGTCTGTGCCGTCGCTCAGGATTAGAGACTGGCCGTCGGTAGTCAGCCCCCATCCTTCCCCCTCATAATGGAACTCTCCTTCGAGCTTGAACTCCTTGGGGTCGTAGATGAACCCCTTGCTCTGCTGCCACGTCAACTGGTAAATCTTCCCGTTCAGGATTGTCATGCCCTCCGCGAAATACTGTCCGGGCACATCAATCTTCTTCTTCACCTTCCCCTTCTTCAGCTCGACTCTACGCAGAGAGGACTCGCCGTACTGGCCCGTGCTCTCGTAGAGCATCCCGTCATGAAATATCAACCCTTGGGTGTAAGCCTTCGGGTCGTGCGGGTAGGTTTCGACTATCTCGTAGGTGTAGGTGGGAATCTCTTCGACCGGCGCGGGCTTCTCGACGCTCCCATTGCTTGAAGAGCCGGACGGCGTGGCCTGCGCCGGGCTATTGGCCGCACGGATACGGCTGCCGCCGCCGTCACCGCAGGCCGGGAGCGTAAGAAAGAGAAGAAGCGCGAGCGTGCCCGCCGATTGAGTTCTCATTTTGAGCCTTAACAGGTCGTCTCACGAAATCAGAGTCAAGAGCGACCGGAAATTTATGCTATCTGGCAGCCGCCTGCGGCCTCTGGCCTGCGCGCTCAAGCGCCCGGTCAATGGCGGCCCTCATAGCGCCTTCGCTCAAATCCAGCAGCCGCACGCCGTTGATGAAGATGGCAGGCGTCCCGGTTATCCCGTAAGACTTGCCTTCCGCTACGTCACGGGCTATTTCGGCTGCGTACTTTCCGCCGTCTAGGTCTGCGTCGAAGCGCGCACGGTCTAAGCCTAAATCGCTCGCGTAGCGTTTGAGCGAAGCGTCATCGAGCTGCTGCTGATTCCTGTAAAGCAGGCTTATGTACTCGAAGAACTTGCCCTGAGCGTTGGCCGCGCCTGCGGCCTCGGCCGCCTTGCGCGAGTTCGGGTGCATGTCTAGCGGGAAGTCTCGCACGACCAGCCGGACGCGCGCCCCGTACTGCTTGATTACTTCATCCAGCACGGGATGCGTGGCCGAGCAGGCCGGGCACTGAAAGTCCGTGAACATGACGACGGTGACGGGCGCGGTCTGCGGCCCCCGCGAAGGGTCGTCGTCCGCGCTGATTCTCTGCACGTATCCTGCGGGCTCAGCCAGCACTATGCGAATTTGAGCAGTCGAGCGCAGACGGTCTGCCAGCGCCCGCTCAAGACGATTGCGCTCCTGCGTCTCAAGAAAAGTCGCTATCTCTGTGCGGCGTGATTCCAGTGTGCCCGGGATGCGCGACCTGTTCTCTTCGTAGAATCTGGCCACGTCGGCTTCGGTCGGGCGACGAAGCTTGTCGAAAATCTCTATGCGTATCAGGTCGTCGCGCGTGATGCGGCGGCGGCTGGCTTCCGCCTCCATAAGTATCTCGTTGATTCTGTCGTCTATGGCCTGCCGCTCGGCTTCGTAGAGCCGCATGCGAAGGACTTGAATGGCCGGCTTCAACTGCTCGTTCAATTCGCCGTAGGTGATGGGGCGGCCGGAGACGGAGGCCAGAACCGCGTTGGCCGCGACTCCCTGACCATTTATGTCCGCCGTGCCCCACTCGACCACGTACATCATGCGCAGGCGCGTAGCCAAATCTTCTATCAGAGAGATGGCGCGCTGCTCCCGCATGGCGCTTATGATTCGCGGCCGCGCTTCTTCCAGCGTGAGAGGGCCAATCTGGTCGCGGTTGTTCTCGTAGAGGAATCTTATATCCTCCTCGCTGGGCTGCGGGACGCGGCTGTAGATTTCCGTCTCAAGAAACTGCTCAAGCGACATCTTGCGCTTCTTCGCTTCCGCCTCGAACAGATAAGTGTTGACCTGATCCGTGAGCGCGCGACGACGCATCTCGCCTATGCTGCGGTCAAGATTGTTGATGGCGTCGCGTACCTGCGCGTTAATATCTTCGAAGGTCACAAACCGCCCGTTGACTACGGCGAGCGTGTTTGGCGGAAGCTGCGCCGGAAGAGCCGGAGCGGGCGTTGCCGCAGGTCTGGGCGGCGGCTGGGTGCTTGAGCCGCGCCGGGTGCGCTGTGCCGCCGCGCTCACACAGAAGAGGAGCGCAAATGAGATTGCTAGAATCGGTCTTATACGTCTGGTCATCAAGAGTTTTCTACTTTCGATTGCGGGGTCGCGTGTCTCATTATTCAAAAGCGATGATATTTGATTTCCACCCGCAGTTACAAACAAGGAAGAAGAGTCTGGAGAGTCCGGAGAGTCTGGAGAGAAGAACGCTTCTTGACTCTCCGGACTCTCCAGACTCTCTAGACTCTACGGACTTCCATGTGAGACGCTTCGTGCATCAAAAGCCACGGGGGAAGTTAAAAGATGTCTTTATCGCGGCGCGGCTTTTTAGGCGCTCTCGTTCTGTCGGCACCCGCAGTCTTAACCGGAAGGCGTTCGGGTCAGGCGCACGCTCAGGCAGATACGGGCGCGCCACTCGTCACCAACTACAACGCGACGGGCCGCCCCGTCATAGTTGAAGGCAAGACGCTTCTGATAGCGCTCGCCTTTGCTTCGGAGGTCGAGATTCTGAGCGGCAGCCTGCCCGTTCCCATTCAGCCGGAAGCTTCCGGGGGGCAGCAACTGATAGAGCCACAGGAGCTATACTTTTATCCTGTCGGAGGGCGTCGCACCTATCGCGTGATACTCTCCGCGCCGCTCGATTCCGTCATGGGAAGCCACACGCTGCGCGTGCGTGCGCGCTCAGCCGCAGGCAGAGCGCAGGATTGGACATTCCCGTACTTCATAGAGCGGGGGCCGTATCGCTCTACGTCTCTGACGCTGGACGAGGATTTCAGCGCGCCTCCGCCGGATGTGGCCGCGCGCATGCGTAGAGATTTTCAGACGGACGTGGAGATTCTCAAGCGCGTCACCGCGCGCAGGTGGACTATGCCTTTTGTGCGTCCCGTGGCGGGGCGCGACAACGACAACTTCGGCGTCCGCCGCACGGTCAACGGGACGAAGCGCTACCGCCACATAGGGCTGGATTTCCGCGCCGCCACGGGTACGCCAGTGCAGGCCATCAACGACGGCACGGTCGCTCTCTCTATGGAACAGTGGACGGCGGGACACACCATTATCATAGACCACGGCGGCAGCATCTTTTCCAAATACAATCACCTGTCGGAGCGGCGCGTTCAGGCGGGCCAGACGGTCACACGCGGGCAGGTGATTGCGCTTTCGGGACGAAGCGGCGGACAAAACTCCCCGCCGCATCTTCACCTTGACACCTTCATTAACCGCACGGCCGTAGACCCGGAGGACTTCATGCGCACGGCCGCGCAACTAATCTCGATTTGAGCCAAGAACGGTTCACCGCAGAGACGCAGAGGAACGCAGAGATTAGCGCAGAGAGTCGAAAGCTTTTCTCTGCGTGTCCTCAGCGTCTCTCTGCGCCTCTGCGGTGAGTTTTATTCCGCCAGCTTTTTCACAGTCTCAAGAGTGTCTATCTCACCGACCGACTTGTCGTCGCGCAGCCTGAGGATGCGTGGGAAGCGTAAGGCGTAGCCGCTCTTGTGTCGCTTCGATTCCTGCACGCGGTCAAAGGTGACTTCCAAGATTATCTTCGGCTCGACTACACGCACGCGACCGTGCGCGAACTCCTGAACGGTGTGCGCCTTGAACCATTCTGTCAGCTCAGCCAGCTCAACGTCGGTCAGGCCGGAGTAGGCTTTGCCCACATTCAAAAGCTCCGCGTCATCTTCGGAGCGGCGCACGGCGAAGGTGTAATCCGAAAGCAGGTGACGGCGTTTGCCGTGGCCGACTTCGACCGCAGTCACTACCACGTCGAGCGTCGCTATGGCCCGCTTGAGCTTCAGCCACTCGCGCCCGCGCCTGCCGGGCTTATAAGACGAGCGCGGGTCTTTTATCATCAAGCCTTCGTTGCCTCGCGCACGCGCCGCGTCAAATTCTTCGTCCAGCGCCGCGACCTCACGGAAGCGCTTCGCTTCGGACTGCCGCACGACTCCTTCTGTCGGCACAAGCTTTTCCATGAGGGCTCGCCGCTCGTCCAGCGAGTCGTCAATCAGCACTCGCCCGTTTGCATAGAGGATGTCGTAGACTATGAAGACGACCGGGATGGAGCTTAAAAGCTCCGCGCCGACGGTCTTTCTTCCCAGCCGCTTCTGCAATTCAGCGAAGGGCAGTATCACGTCGTCACGCGCAGGCACTATCTCGCCGTCCAAGATAACGTCCGTCTTCAACCGGCTGAGCGGCGCGAAAAGCTCAGGGAAGCGGTGCGTTATCTCGTCCATAGTGCGCGAGTAAAGCGCTATGCGTTTACCGTTCTCTACCGTCACAGCCGCAGCCGGGATTGATGCGCTTTCGTTCAAGGGCTGCACGTGCGCCTGTGCGCGTATGCCGTCGAACTTGTCCTCCACGAAAAACTGTTCGGGCATCGTTCGGGCTATGTCCGAGAGGTCTGCGGCGGCCGTGGCAAGCATGAATTTCAGAGGATGAAAGAGACGCATGGAGACTTCCGTGAGCCCGCCCCGTCGTGCGCGCACGGCCGTCTCGCCCACGTCGCCCAGCAGCATGTTGGCCATAGAGACTTGCTGTAGAGGCTGACCGAAGGCGCGCGCGATTGAGTCTTCCACAAGCCCCTCTTTCAAGCCTATGCGAAGGTCGCCCACGAGCAACTTGACAAGGTACTTGGCTTCGAGCGCCGTGGAGCGCGCCAGCACTTCGGCCAAAAGATTCTTCTTCGTCTTCGCGCCGCGCATCTCGCTCAAGCGCTCTATGAGAGCTTCTGTCTCCGCGAGCGTGATGCCGGGCTCTGCGCTCTCGCGTCCGGCTTCCAGCACGGCTTCGTAAGCCACTTCGCCGGAATCGCCCAGCCGCACGTAACGCGGGCGCAACTCCTCAACGCTGATTCCCGTCGCCTCGCTCAGAGCATCGCGCAGAGCGCTCGTGCCCACGTTGGTCGTGCGCACGTCGCTCAAGGGAAACTGGTGACCGGCGAAGTATCTGGCCGCGCGCATCAAATCTCTGTCATCGAGCGTGTGAAAATAGGCTCCAAGACGCGCGGCCTTCTCCAGCTTCTTCGTCGTAGCGGCGACCGTCTCAGCCGCTTCCGCGAAAGTTTGTAGAAGCCCGCCGCCCGCCGGCGCACCGGGCTGGGCCTCTTGCGCCTCTGTTGATAAACTCTTTCGCGCCATCTTTTGCTCTTGAATCTCCGCCCGTTAGCTTTGTGAGCGCAGCAGTTCTGTGGGAACGCGCACGGCTTCGGCTTCCTCCGGCTGGCCGAAAATCTCCGGGTGTAGAATGCGCGCTAATATCTCTGCGCCGTCTACCACGCGCGGGCCCGGACGGCTGAAGTAGCTGGTGGCGTCCACGGCCCAGACCTCTTGGCGTTTGACCGCCGGAAGCTCACGAAAGCCTTCGGGCAGCCGCGCAGACGGCAGTTGCCGCAGTATCTCTTCTTTGTAGTAGCCGCAGGGAATCATGACGATTACCTCCGGCGCATACTCCCTTATCTCGTCTGCGGTAGTAGTCACGGATTTTTCGCCCGCCCGTCCGAAGCCGTGGTCGCCTCCGGCAAGTCGAACCTGCTCCGGCACCCAGTGGCCGGGCGAGAAAGGCGGCTCAAGCCATTCGAGCATGAGCGTGCGCAGGCGTCGTTCGATTGCGCGAGTGGCGTCTTCCAGCCGGTCAAGGCGCGCGGTCAACCCCGTGATTAACTCTTCGGCCGCGCCTTCTGTTCCCGTCAACTGCGCGACCGTTCGTATGTTGTCGAAGATGTCAGCGATGGTGTTCGGCTCAAGCGAGACTACGCGCACGTCTGTCTCGAACATGCGCGCCGCCTGCCGTACGGTCTTGTAGCTGACGGCGCAGACTTCGCAAAGCTCCTGCGTGATGATGAGGTCGGGCCGAAGCCGCAGCAATCGCTCTTCGTCCAAATCGTAGATGGAGCCGTGGCCGTCCAGTTGCGAGCGCACGGCGTGGTCAATCTCGCTGCTCGTCATGGTTTCGTGCGAGATGCGGCTGGCGGTCAGGCGCGGCAGCCCCTCCAGCGCCGCCGGGTAATCGCATTCGTGCGTGATGCCCACGAGCGAGTCTCTGAGCCCGAGCGCGCAGACAATCTCGGTCGAAGATGGCAGAAGTGAAACAATGCGTTGGCCGCCGCTCATGCTCTCTCTCCTTCTGATTTCAGGTTGGCTTAGGGTTGCGCGAAAGCTTCGCGGCTGTCAAGAATCGGCTCATGCCTTCAGCTTTTTTTCCGGCGGCGTTACAATCCATAATTCACAGGCGTAATCAGAAAGGGGAAAGTTATGCAGGAGCAGTTGGAGCGTCGTTTTGAAGAAGTGGTGCTGGATCACATCGCCGTCAAGTCGGAAGATATAAGCCGGGACGTGGCGGAATACGAGAGCATAGGCTTTCGCGTTGAGACGCTTTATGACGACTGGGCCATGCTCAGGGACGCGCGCGGGTTCGGCATAGCGCTGCTCGCGCCCGGCTCCAAACACCCGCCGCACATGGGCCTGCGCGTGGAGACGCGCGAGGCTCTGGAAGAGGCCGCGCGGCGCGAAGGCCGTCCGCTCAAAGAGCACCGCGACCGCTCCGTCTCCTTTTACACGAAGGGCGTAGGGGGCAACGCCGTCGAAGTCATATACTACCCGCCTGAATACCAGCCCTGATGACGAGTGGGAACGTGTTGAAGCTGAAAGAGGCAGAGTCTGCTGCCGAGATTAGCGAAGCGCGCAGCCTCTTTGAAGAGTACGCCGCTTGGCTCAGGATTGACCTCTGCTTTCAGAACTTCGAGCGGGAGCTGCGTGAGCTTCCCGGCGCTTATGCGCCGCCGCGCGGCCGACTGATTCTGGCCCTCTACGACGGAGAGGTGGCGGGCTGCGTCGCCCTCAGGGATTTGGGCGAAGACGTTTGCGAGATGAAGCGGCTCTTTGTGCGCCCGCAGTTTCGTGGGCTCGGGCTCGGGCGCGTTCTGGCGGAGCATATAATCGCGGAGGCGCGCGCGATTGGCTACAGGCGCATGCGGCTCGACACTCTGCCGTCGCAGATGGGAAGAGCCGTCTCCGTCTACCGCTCGCTCGGGTTCGAGGAGATAGAGCCTTATTACGGCAACCCTGTGACCGGCACGCTCTACATGGAGTTGAAGCTGTCCGGGTGAGCCAGCCGTGGATTCGAGCCTTTACGCTCTTTCCGCTTGCGGTTCGCGGCGCAAGTATGAGAAAGTCCGAAACGAAATTCATCCCTTAAATTTGTTCAGGAGCAAACGAGAATCATGCCGAAGGTTGAAGCGGAAGCGGCTGCTGGTGTGAGCAGTTTCGAGGCCGAAGAGGGGCGCAAGCTGGTGCTTGCCCTAGAGGACGCGGGCATTGACATACTGCATCGCTGCGGCGGAAACGCTCGCTGCACTACTTGCCGCGTAGAAGTGCTGGCGGGCGACCCCGGCGAGATAGGCGAGCTTGAGCGCAACCGTCTGGCGGCCGAGGCGGGACTGGCCGAAAACGTTCGCCTCTCCTGTCAGGTGCGCGTCATAGACGACCTCAAGGTCAAGGTAATCAACCAGTCGAGCGTCAAGGGAATCCCGGCCGGCACCAGACCCACGGAAGATTGATTCATTTATTCATTCAGTTCATTGAATCAATGAGCCGGTGAATCAATCAAGTTTATTGCGCCTGCGGTTGCTCTGGTGTAATCTCTGGCGCGTAAATATTTTCCAGACTACGTGACGCGATGGACGCGGTTATCGCGCGCTTGAAGCGCTGCTTTTTCCGAGTACGCCGACTAAGCTTTACGGCTTCACAAGACCAACATGGACGGAGGACGTATGCTGAGCGAGTTTCTAACTCATCTCCCTGTTAGCTTCGGATTCTTGCAGGACTTGGTACACGCGCCCACCTCCGGCGCGGACGTGGCGCGTGCCATCTTGCGCTGGACTCACTTCGTAGCGGGCATCACATGGATTGGCCTTCTATACTTCTTCAACCTAATCAATGTTCCCGTGCAGAAGGTTATGGACGCCGACTCGAAGAAGAAGGTCAACCCTGACCTTCTCGGTCGCAGTCTCTGGTACTTTCGCTGGGGCGCGGTCGTCACGGTGCTGGCCGGGCTGACCTACTACGCCATGTACATTCTGTCCAGCGAAGCCAGAAACGCGGGCGTCAACGCATGGGCATATCTGGGCATCTGGCTGGTCATTGTGCTCATCACCTACGCGATTATCTACGGCCTGTACATGGTGCCCGCGCTGACGAAAGACGGGCGCGTGCTGGCGGTGGCGATAGGCATCGTGGTCATACTGTTTTCGGTCGTGATTGTTTACGTGCTGGGCAATGCCGGAGGCGCGGGCGGTCGCTATCTGGGCAACAAGAGCGTCTCTATAGGCATAGGCGGCGGGCTCGGCATCATGATGCTGCTGAACGTGTGGGGCATCATCTGGCGCGTGCAGAAGCGGGCCATCGCGGCCTTCAAGGGAGAGGGCCAAGCGCCTTCGCCCGAAGACGCGCGCAAAGCATTTCTGGCGTCGCGCACCAACGCATGGCTCAGCTTGCCCATGCTGTTTTTCATGGGCACTTCGCACGGCGACTGGATTCTGTTCGGAAAGTAAGAACAAGAGCCACTCTTCAAAGGCCGCGAGTGATGAATGAAACTCTTTCATTCATCACTCGCGGCCTTTCTTCGCTCTCTTTTCCGCCATACTAAAGACTAATCCTCTCAATGGATTCGCCACACTTGCGCGTAAATATTAAATAGCCACTCGCATTCAATTTCATCAATTCTTCGATTCCGCCGTGAGAACCCTGTGGCCGTGTGCGGAATCCCGGGGCAATAATTCAGGAGGTTGAAAAAGAAGATGGGTTTTAATAGCGTCTATCAGCCCAAGCAGTTCGACTTGAGCGGGCTGAACGGCATCTCGGATCAGACTCTTGAGATGCACTTCAAGCTCTACGAGGGCTACGTCAAGGAGACGAACAACCTGACGGCAAGGATTTCAGAGTTCCTACAGGACGGCAAGGTAGATCAGGACGAGATGCCTGCGTACTCGGAGCTGACCAGAAGGCTGGGGTTCGAGTACAACGGCATGGTGCTTCACGAATATTACTTCGGCAACATGAAGCGGCAGGGCTCCGGCGACCCGGAAAAAACTTCGCGCATCTACAAGACTGCGGAAGAGTCTTTCGGCAGCTACGACATCTGGAAGGCTGACTTCATAGGAGTAGGAAAGATGCGCGGCGTGGGCTGGGCCATCTGCTACGAGAATCCCGCCAACGGCAGGTTGTCGAATCACTGGATTACTCTGCACGAGGTGGGGAACGTCTCGGGCTTCAATCCGGTACTGGTGATGGATGTCTGGGAGCACGCTTTCCTTCTGGACTACAAGCCTTCGGAGCGCCCCAAGTACATAGAAGCGTTCTTCTCCAACATTGACTGGGACGCCGTCGAAAGACGCCTGACGGCACGCACCGACAACACCGCAAGCCAAACAGCGTAGAAGGGATTGATTCATTGAATCACCGGTTCATTGATTCAATGAAGAAATGAACCGATGATTCAATCCTTTTCATTCGGAGGACAGATGAGATTGTTGAAGCGTATCTCTATCACGACAACGTTTTTCTTTGCGCTGGCGCTTTTGTGCGCGGCCTGTGCGCCTGCGGATAACGCGAATTCAAACACCACCGCGACGACCAACACGAATGCGCCCGCAGCAACGGCTACGCCAGCCGCGCAGAATCTGACGGCCAGCACGGAGCGCCCGCAAGGCGTGAAAGACAAGGCGGCGGCGCTTGGCGAGGCCGACACGGCTTCTCCGAAGCTGCGCATTATAGAGCCGCGCGAGGGCGCTACCATCACCGGCTCAACGGTTCGCCTCAAGCTGAATCTGACCAGCGATAAGGGCTATAAGCCGGGCAAAGACCCCGCCACCGGGATGGGGCCGCACATTCACGTCATTCTGGATAACCAGCCCTACGAGGCTTATTACAATCTGGAGCAGCCGTTCGAGCTTCGCAACGTCGCGGAAGGCAAGCACACGATTCGCGTCTTCGCCTCTCGCCCCTGGCACGAGAGCTACAAGAACGAGGGGAACTTCCAGATTGTGACCTTCACGGTCAAAGGAGGCGGCGATGCGTCTAAGCCCACTACTACGAACACGGGGCAGGTGATGGCAAACGCCAACTCGGGCGCTGCGAGCAACGCGAACGCTGGCGCGCAAAGTGCCACGGAAGGCAAAGACTTCGCGTCGAGCAACGCGGGCGACGTTGACCCGAAGAAGCCTCTGCTGACCTACAGCCGCCCGAAGGGCGAGTACAAGGGAGCCGACGCCGACCCGATTATGATAGATTTCTGGCTCTCCAACGCTAAGCTGGCGGGAGACGGCGGCGAGTATCGCGTGCGTTATTCGGTGGACGGAGGCGAGGCGAAGATGCTCGACAAGTGGCAGCCAATCTGGCTCGCAGGCTGGACTAGCGGCAAGCACACCGTCAAGCTTGAGCTTGTTGACAAGGACGGCAACGTGGTGGCCAACGGCGATTACAACTCGACCACGCGGGACATAACGGTTCAGAAGTAGAATTCTCAGGGCAGCCGACTAAAACGGGAAGGAAGCACGCGAAGCAACGCTAAGACAGCACAGAGCTAATGTTCGTTTAGCGTTGCTTCGCGTGACAGGCTCGATTTACTTTGCTCCACGCTTTTTGGTTGCCCGTTTCTTGCCCGGCCCCTTCTTCGCGGCTTTCTTGGCGCTGCTCTTTCGACGCGGGCGCGTCTGGCGTCTTTCAGGCTCGCCGCTTGTCAGCCCCAGCAGGTGCTCAGAGAGGTCTACGCCGAACACGTCCCTGATTTTGTTGGTGACGGCGGGAAGCACGAACGTCATGCCCACGCGCGACAAGCCGTCGAAGAAACTGTCTGCGGACGAATCGGGGCGCGAGCGCCTTCGTGAAGAAGGCTTGCCGTCGTCATTGCGCACGACGGCTATGCTGTAGCCTATGATTAAGCCCACGCTCATCGCGCCGAGGCCCCAGACCACAGGGTTCTTGCTGAACTCTTCGTTCCAGCCTATCACGTCCGCGACAGTCTCCTTGACGGACTCATATTGATCCGTGACCGTCTCTTTAATCTCTTCGACCGTCTGCGAGATAGACTCGCGCGTCTCTTCTATGCTCTTCTGAAGCTGTGCTTTGCTGGGCTCTGCGGTTTCATCACCGGTAACGGCTCTGCTTCTCCTGTCAGCCATAGCGCCTCTCCTCCCTTTCGAATGAAGACCAGATGTTTGTATGCCTCAAATAGCGCGGCTAGTCAACGAATCAGTCGCCGCGAATCGCAGCTTTCACCTGCCTCTGTTAAGATTCCTGTTATGTCCCGTCACGGCGTCTATCAAAATTCTTTAGGCGGCAGCTCGCCCGGCGATGGCGGCCTTCTGTTTTCGGAGCTTGTCAGCGAAGCCGCCGTTTGTCGCAGGTGCGAGGCTATGTGCGGGCGCAGGGCCGTCCTGAGCGAGCTGAACGGAGCGCCCGGCGCTTCCGTCATGTTCATAGGCGAAGCGCCCGGCCGTCAGGGCGGCGACCGCACGCGCATACCCTTTTACGGCGACCAGTCGGGACGGAATTTCACGCGCTTCATAGCCTCCATAAATCTTCCGCGCTCCCGAATTTTCATCACCAACGCGGTGCTCTGTAACCCGCGCCGCGAGTCGGGCGCGAACCGCACGCCGACTCGCGCGGAGATGGCGAACTGCTCCGAATACTTACGCAGGCAGATTGAGGTTATAAGCCCGCGCGTTATAGCCACGATGGGGCGTGTCTCGCTTGAAGCGCTGCGTGCCATTGAGTATCATCCGCTTAATTTAAGAGAAGCGGCGGGAAAAATCTTCGAGTGGGGCGGGCGCGTTCTCGTTCCGCTTTATCATCCGAGCCCGCAGGTGCTGGCCTCGCATCGCCGCGAGGCGGAGCAGTTGCGGGACTACAAGACGGTGGCGCGTGCGCTGCGGATGAGCGAAGGAAAGGGAAGCGGTGTCGGCTAAAGATGAGCGAAGTAGTTGAAAGAGACGCGGTTCATAAATCGCCGCTCGATGAAGCGCACAGGCGCGCGGGCGCAGAGTTGGAGGTGCGCGACGGCTACCTTGTCCCGGCCTCCTATGGCGACGTGATGGCCGAATACAGGGCGGTGCGCGAAGTGGGCGCAGGGCTGATTGACCTCTCTTCTCGCGGGCGCATAGAGATTGGCGGCACGGAAGCCGTGCTTTTCCTGAACGGGCTTATAACGAACGACGTTAAGGCGCTGGCCGACAATTCTTGGATGGCTGCGGCTTTCCCGAACGTGCAGGGACGAATGCTGGCGCACGCTCGCGTGCTCAGACGCGGCAGCGCTTTCCTCTTCGAGACGGAGGCCGTGACGCGAGAGCAGATTATCAAGACGCTTGGACGGTTCACGCTCGCGGGAGATTTCACCGTGACGGACGTGACGAATGATACGGCGCTCGTCTCGGTGCAGGGCAAATCGGCTTCCGAGATTGTTCGCGCCGTGCTTGGCGAAGAAGCGGCAACTGTGGCGCGCGGGCAAATTATCAACGTGGAGTGGGAAGGCTCCGAGGTAAGCGTCATACGCGCGACGCACACGGCTGAAGACGGCTTCGACCTGTTCACCAGCGCCGAAGCTTCCGTCTCTCTCTGGGAAGCGCTATCAAAAGCGGGGGCGCAACCCGCAGGCTTCGATGCGCTTGAGATTCTCAGAGTCGAAGCGGGCCTGCCGCGATTCGGCGTGGACATTGACGAAACGAAAGTGGTGCTTGAGACGGGCCTTGACGATGCGGTCAGTTTTACGAAGGGCTGCTACATAGGGCAGGAGATAATCGCGCGCATACACTTTCGCGGCCACGTGGCGAAGCGCCTCGCCGGAATTATGCTCGACACGGAGGCCGGAGTCAGCGCGGGCGACAAGATTAGAACTGCGGAAGGGAAAGAGATTGGATGGATTACCTCCGCCGCACATTCGCCCAGCTTGAGCCGGACGGTCGCGCTCGGCTACGTCAAGTATGATTACCTTCAGCCGGGGACGCCCCTGCGAGTCATGAGCAACGATGAGGAGATGGAAGCGCACGTCTCGGAGCTTCCCTTCGTGCGCGGGAGCTGGTACGACGAGGAGCGAGCGGGGGAGTCTCAATGAGCGAACAGTCTTCGGAAAAGCCCTTGCCGCGCGACCTCGATTTTGAACAGGCGCGACTGGCTTACTCCATCATCGAATCCCTGCTTGAGCACACGCGCGTCGTCAGCGACCTCATAGCGCTGATGGCCCAAGTGCTTGATGAAGACGCCACGCGAGCGCTCACCAACACTCCGCACTGGAAAGCCTATCTGGACAGCCGCCGCACTATGGAGCGCACACGCAAGGACGTCGAGCGCTTCACCGAAATCATGACCACGCTTTCCAAAGAAGAATGAAACTGCGGTAATGGTTCAGTTTGAAATCTAAACGAGTAATTCACCGCAGAGACGCAGAGAGACGCTGAGGTAAGCGCAGAGAGAGATGAATGCTTTTCTCCGCGCCCCCTCTGCGACACTCTGCGTCTCTGCGGTGAGTCTGATTTTTGAAATTGACCCACTACCGAAACTCCATAAATCATAGCTGCACAACCTGCGAAACCGTCTTTTGTCGCGGAAATCTCATCTGCAAACCCGGAAATCCTATCTGTAGCTATGGAAACCGCGTCTGTAACACCGGAAATTGAATCTGCACATCTGGAAATTCCGTCTGCACACATGGAAATGTCATCTGTAGCTCTGTAAATCACGTCTGCACTCTTGGAAATTCCGTCTGCACAACCGGAAATTACGATTGCAGCACTGGAAATCGGGGCTGTAACGCCGGAAATTACGATTGTAACAGTGGAAATTGGGCCTGAACTGTATGAAATTGAGTCAAAAGCGGCTGAAATGGCCATTTTAGCGATTTTCCGGCCGATAAAGGCTGCGGTAGCGCGGGTTTTGTCATAGCTTCTTCTCTCTCTTACCTTGCCTTTCATGTTATTTAGAGTCGTCGGAGGTGAACGGATGTCGGAAGGGTTTGTGCTGGCGATTGACCAGGGGACGACGGGAACAAAGGTGATACTGTTTGACCGTGAAGCTTCTATTCGCGGGCTCTCTTACTCCGAGTTTACTCAGCATTACCCGCAGCCCGGCTGGGTAGAGCACGACGCCGAAGAGATTTGGACGGGCGTCCTTAAGCTCATCCGTGAAGTGCTTGAGAAAACGGGCGTGCGCGCTTCGGACGTTCGCGCCATAGGCATCACGAACCAGCGCGAGACTACGCTCTTTTGGGAGCGCAGCACTGGCAGGCCCACCGGCCGGGCTATTGTCTGGCAGGATAGACGCACCGCTCCCATCTGCGACGAGCTGAAGGAGCGCGGCCTTGACGACTCCTTTCGCGGCAAGACCGGCTTAGTCCTTGACCCGTACTTCTCCGGCACCAAGGTCAAGTGGCTGCTCGACAACACAGAGGGCTTGCGGGAGAGCGGGCGGCAGGGCCAGATAGCCTTCGGGACGATTGATTCGTGGCTCGTCTGGAAATTGACGGGCGGGCGGGCGCACATCACGGATTACTCGAACGCCTCGCGCACGCTTCTCTACAACATTCACAAGCTGAAGTGGGACGAGGAGCTGCTGGAAGCTCTGGACGTTCCGCCGGAAATCCTGCCGGAGGTCATGCCTTCCGCGCACGTTTACGGGCATACAGACCCGGGGGTCTTTTTCGGCGCGAGCGTCGCGGTGGCTGGCGTGGCTGGCGACCAGCAGGCCGCGCTCTTCGGACAGGCGTGCTACGGCGAAGGCCGCGCCAAGAACACTTACGGAACGGGCTCTTTCATTCTCATGAACACGGGCCGGAAGGCCGTGGAGAGCCGCGAAGGGATGCTGACGACCATCGCGTGGGGAATCGGTAGCGAGCCTGTAGAGTACGCGCTTGAAGGCTCAATCTTCATCACGGGCGCGGCCGTGCAATGGCTGCGAGACGGGCTCCGGGTGATAGAAGCGGCTTCGGAAACAGAAGCTCTGGCGAGACAGGTCGAGTCAAACGAAGGAGTCTATTTCGTGCCTGCGCTGACGGGTTTGGGAGCGCCGCACTGGGATGCTTACGCGCGCGGAGTAATCATAGGGCTCACGCGCGGCACCACGCGCGCTCACCTTGCGCGCGCCACACTTGAGAGCATGTGCTACCAGACGCGCGACGTGGTGGAAGCCATGCAGCGCGATTCCGGCATCCCCTTGCGAGAGATTCGCGCCGACGGCGGCGCAGTCTCAAACAGCTTCCTCATGCAGTTTCAGGCCGACATCCTCGGAGTGCCAGTGGACGTTCCGCTCGTCACGGAGACGACGAGCCTCGGCGCAGCCTACCTTGCGGGCCTCGCCACCGGCTTCTGGGAGAGCCGCGAAGAGATTGACTCGAAGTGGAAGCTCGCGCGCCGCTACGAGCCTCAGATGAGCGAAGACGAAAGAGAAGCTCTCTACGGCAGGTGGCTGCGCGCCGTCGCCTGCGCTAAAGGCTGGGCGAAAGAAGAGTGACGCACTGCTTTTATGTTTGACTTGGTTGTGATAGGGGCTGGCATTAATGGGGCGGGCATTGCGCGCGACGCCGCGATGCGCGGGCTCAAGGTGCTGCTTCTGGATAAGGGCGATATAGGGGGCGGCACGACCGGCTGGTCAACGCGGCTGATTCACGGCGGGCTTCGTTATCTTGAGCACGGCGAGCTGGGGCTGGTGCGCGAATCTCTGCGCGAGCGCGAGCGGCTTCTGAAGGTAGCGCCGCATCTGGTTAAGCCACTGCCCATGCTCATCCCCATCTACGAGCGGCAGAGGCGCGGCCCTCTGACCATACGCGCCGGGATGCTGGCTTACGACGCGCTCTCCTTCGATAAGACGCTCTCGGCTCACAGGATGCTGTCGCGCTCCGAGACGCTTGAGCGTGCGCCGGGCCTCGCGCATGAAGCTTTGCGCGGCGCGGCTCTTTACTACGACGCGCAGGTTGAGTACCCGGAGCGGCTCACTCTTGAAAATGTACTGGACGCGCGGGCGCACGGCGCTACCATCCTGACCTACGCGCGCGTGCGGAGGCTTGAGACGGCGGGCGGGCGCGTGCGTGCGGCCGAGTATGTAAGTACATTCAACGGGACGGCGCAAACAGTGAGCGGTCAGGTCTTCGTCAACGTCTGCGGCCCGTGGGTTGACGAAGCGCTGGCGGGCGTCGAAGGCGCTACGTTCCCTCGACTAATCGGCGGGACGAAGGGCAGCCACATAGTGACGCGAGGCTTCGACGGCGCGCCCCTCGACGCGCTCTACGTAGAGGCTGCGGACGACGGTCGTCCCTTCTTTATCATCCCCTGGAACGACCTTTATCTAATCGGCACGACGGACACGCGCTTCGAAGGCGACTTGGATTCGGTCAAAGCCGATGAAGCGGAGATTGATTACCTGCTGCGAGAAACCAATCGCGTCATCCCGCAGGCCGGACTGACTCGCCGCTCTGTTCTTTACACCTATTCCGGCGTGCGCCCTCTGCCCTTTCATGAAGGCGAGACGAGAAACGCGGGCATCACACGCCGCCACTTCATACACGACCACGCGCCCGCGATTGAAAATCTACTCTCCATAGTCGGCGGCAAGATTACCACCTACAGAAACCTGTCAGAGCAGGCTGTCAATTTAATCTTTAAGAAGCTTGGCCGACGCGCGCCTACTTGCCTGACGGCCCAGACGCCTCTTCCCGGCGCGAGAGCCTCCGACTACGAATCCTTTGCCGAAGGCTTCAAACAGGAGCGCTCAATCAACGAGCGCTCGCGCGAGCATCTGCTGCGAGTCTATGGCACACGCGCACCGGAAGTCCTGAAGATGGCCGTGGGGCGGCCTGAGCTTCTTGAGTTGCTGGATGAAGCTACGGGAGCAATACGCGCCGAAGTCCTCTTCTCTTTCGAGCAGGAGCTGGCGCAGACCCTCTCGGACTGCCTGCTGCGGCGCACCATGACGGGCATGGGGCCGCAAGCGGGCCTGAACGTAATCGAAGAAGCCGCTTCGGTCGCACGCGAGTATCTGGGCTGGAGCGAGGAGCGTGCCGCAAGAGAAATCCTTGCATACAAAGAGATGAAATAGTCCAGTAGTATCCTAAATACAAATCTCAGCGCCCCCCTCTGCGTTCCTCCGCGTCTCTGCGGTGAATGAAGATTTAACTCACTCACCGCAGAGACGCGGAGGAACGCAGAGGGGGCGCGGAGGGATTGAATTTAGTTCTCCCAGCTTGACCTTTTGCCCCTGAGAGTAGTTTGATGAAAAGCGAAGCCCTTGCCCCCTCCTGTAATTGGCCCCAACAGAGAGAGCTTAATACGGAAAGAGACTCTTGCGGCGCTTGTTCCGACTTCTTCACTTTCGGATAGGTGTCTGGAAGCTGCGAACATTATGAAAGTCTTAATCGCCGAGGATGAGCCGGACTCTCGCCACTTGCTTGAGATAATGGTTGAGCGCTGGGGCTACGAGCCGCAGCCTGTGCGAGACGGCATCGAAGCATGGGAAGCGCTCCAACAGGCGGACGCGCCGCCGCTTGCGTTGCTCGACATCATGATGCCGGGCATGGACGGGCTTGAGGTCTGCCGCAGGGCGAAACAGAGAGAGGCTGCGCGCCCCTTTTACATCATCATTCTGACGGCAAAGACGCTGCCGAAGGAGGTCGTCACGGGCCTTGAAGCAGGCGCTGACGATTACCTGACCAAGCCCTTCGACTCGAACGAGCTGCGCGCACGCATAAGGGTAGGGGAGCGCATTCTCGAGCTGCAACAAAGTTTGGCCGTGCGCGTCGAAGAGCTTGAAGAGGCTCTCTCTCGCGTCAAGCAGTTGCAGGGGCTGCTGCCCATCTGCTCCTACTGCAAGAAGATTCGAGACGACCGCAACTACTGGGAACAGGTCGAAAGCTACATCGCCCGGCGCTCCGAAGCACAGTTCAGCCACGGCATCTGCCCGGACTGTTACGCGCAATTCGTCACGCCCGACATAGAAAAATTAGTCCGCCTGAAAGAGGAAGAGCAAAGACAGCGGAAGCTCAAATGAACTTGGCGCTCTTGCCCCGTAAAAACTCTGCCCGAAAAATCAGAAGAGCGTAAGGCCATCAAACCACCTTACGCTCTTCTGATTTTTATTAGGTGCCGGGAAAGTTCGGCTCTTATGCTACGAGCACGACCTTTCTGGACGGGTTGTTGGAGGCTACGGCAATCTGCGGGAGCGAGTAGGTGTCGCTGATAATCTTTTCCGCGACGGAAGCCCCTACAGGCTTGGAGAAGAAGTAGCCCTGACCGAACTCGCAGCCCAGTCTTTGCAGCAGCGATAACTGCTCGGTCGTCTCTACGCCCTCCGCCACGACATCCATGCCCAGATTCTGCGCTAGCATGACGACCGTACGCACAATCTCCATGTTCTCGTTGTTGTCGGACATCTGTGTGACGAACGAGCGGTCAATCTTGAGCGTGTCAATCGGGAAGCGGTGCAGGTAGCTCAAGCTGGAATATCCCGTGCCGAAATCGTCTATGCTCAGCTTCACTCCGAGCGAGCGCAACTGCTTGAGCATCTCCGTGGCCGTCTCTATGTTCTCCATCACGACCGACTCCGTTATCTCAAGCTTGAGCGAGCGCGGGTTCAGGCCCGTCTCGTCCAGAATGGTTGCGACCTCACTGATTAAGTCAGGCTGCGTGAACTGCTTGCCCGACAGGTTCACGCTGATGAACATGGGCGGGTCTGACGGAAAGATAGTATGCCAGCGCTGCATCTGCTGGCAGGACTCTCTCAAGACCCACTCGCCTATCTGCACAATCAGCCCAGTCTCTTCCGCCACAGGGATGAAGTCTATGGGAGAGATAAGCCCGCGCTCCGGGTGCTTCCAGCGCACTAGCGCCTCGAAGCCGCGCAGGTGGCTCGTCTCCAGAGAAACAATCGGCTGGTACTGAACGAAGAACTCGTTACGCTCGACCGCGCGCCTCAAGTCCGTCTCCAGTTGCAGCAGATTCATGGCGCGGGCGTGCATGGCCTTGTCGAAAATCTCGTGACGCGCTTTGCCCATAGTCTTGGCGCGGTACATGGCCGTGTCCGCGTCGCGCAGTATGTCTTCGGCCCGCTCGTAGCTGCTTGAGCCGGGCGCTATGCCTATGCTGACGGTGGTAAAGACCTCTCGCCCGTTCAGCGTAAAGGGCACGGTCAACTCGTTCTGAATGCGCTCCGCGACGTAGATTGTGTCCGAATCGTCCGAGATGTCTTCTATGAGAATCACGAACTCGTCGCCGCCCAGACGCGCAATGGTGTCGCCGGGCCTCAAGCACTCTTCCAGACGACGGGCTATGCCCACCAGCAGTTGGTCGCCAATCATGTGGCCCAGAGAGTCGTTGATAATCTTGAAACGGTCTAGGTCAAGATAAAGGACTGCGAACTTCTGCTCGTTGTTGCGCTTGGAGCGCGCAATCGCCAGCCCGAGGTGATCCATGAAGAGAGCACGATTCGGCAATCCCGTCAGCGCATCGTGGAAAGCGTCGTGAAGCAGGCGCTCTTCGGCACGCTTGCGGTCGGTGATGTCCTGAATCTGGAATATCAGGTGAGCCGTGCCAGTGTAAGCGTCTCTAGCAAGGGAGACGTTCCAGAGCACCCAGACTTCGTGTCCCTGTTTGTGAACGTAACGCTTCTCCATCTGGTGCGACGGAATCTTTCCCTTCATCAGTTCTTTGATGGAAGAGAGCGCGGTGCCGAGGTCGTCCGGGTGAGTGATGCTGAGAAAGTCCGTCATCATCAACTCGCGCGCCGAATAGCCTAGCAGCCCGCAGAGCGAGCGGTTGACCTGTAGCCAGCGTCCTTCGGAGGAAACAATCGCCATCCCTATCGCGGCGTGGTCGAAGGCCGAGCGGAAGCGCTCCGAATCGTCCTTCATCTTTGCGCCTACGCGCTGCTCCTGCGGGTGACGCTCTTCCACGTTCCGCAGGTACATGCGGAAGGCGGCGTGAGCCAGAGCCGCGAGGGCGATTACCACCATGAAGGCGTTGTAGCCAATCGCGCCTACAAGGATTGAGACTATGTGAGCGGCGATAACACCGAAGGTGTAGGCCGCCACGTTCCAGAAGAAGATAGTGCTGACGGTACGCCAGAGCGCCTGCTGAATCTTGTATGCGCCGCCGAAGGTGATGATGGCCGAGCTAAAGGCCGCTTGAATAAGAATCGCGAGGCCCAGGGCTTCGAAGAAGGCCAGCGAGTAATTCGCCTGACCAAGATTCGTGACCGGGCCGAAAGCCAGTCGCATACTCCAGACCAGCGCGAAAGCCGCTAATATCGTCAGCGACGTGCTGAACAGATACTGAAGCGTGTCTTTGCCGGAACGAAGCGACAGGCAGAGGCCGACCAGAGCCGCGAAGAGCACGCCCGCGTCGCCTCCGAACAGAAGCATAGAGAGAAAGATGAAAGCGTCCGTGACTCGAATCTGCCCCCGCCCGCGCGGGATAGGCACTGAATAGCGCGAACTGGTCTGCACGCCCACAAGCGCCAGCAGAAAGAAGGGAACGCCCAGTTGTGCCACGGGCCAGAGGTAGAGGGTAAAAAGCAGTGACAGAGCCCCCAAAACTATTGCGGCCTGCATGAATTTCCGGTTCGATGGTTGGATGCCTGATTGTTCCATAAGGAGTTTGTCGGGTTGAAAAGTTTGCACGCTGAGGCGGCGACACGAGGGGCAATGCCGACAATTCTTTAGCAATCACGGTGCCTCAAACCCGGCTTGAAACTAAATGGCGTAGATAAGGGACTTAAGTTTTTAAGAGGTAAGAGGGCGGGTGTAAATCCTATCTAGTCGGTCAGAAAGAATGGAAGAAATGACGCAATTTGACAGCAATCCGGTCAGGCGCTTGACCGAATCAGGCGTGCTTTAGAATAGCCACCTGACCAGATAAATCAGGCCGACGACCGCTCCGCCAAGCGCGAGAAGAAGGAGCAGGCCGAGGCCGAAGATGAGCAGCTTGAATTTCCTGTAGCGGTTCTTGTCTGCTGGCGCAAGAGAGCTTTGCGGAAAATAGGGCGGCGGTGTGTAGGTTGCCATTGTCTTTTAAGTCTCTTTCCTTTTCGTCCGAGCAGAGATTCTATCACGTCTGCTGCTGAAATGGCTCGCGGGTGCGAGCCACAAGCCTCTCTGGATTTGACTCTCCGGCGGGGTTTGGCGTAAGAATGTGACACGCTATGACAAATGCTCGGAAATTCTCCTCCCCGGATAAAGCAGAGGGGTTGCGGCTGTTTCTATCGGCCCTGTTCGCCTTGTGCCTCGCCTGCGCTCTCGCCGCGTGTAAGTCCGGCGGCCAGCAAGCGGCCAACACCCAGTCGAACGCGAACCTGAGCGGAAACGGCAGCGAGCCTACGCAGGAGCAGACCCAAGCGCAGAGGCTTTTGAATGAGGGCAACGAGCTTTACAAGAACGACCAGGATGAACAGGCCATAGAGGCTTATAAGAAGGCCATTGAGCTTGACCCGAACAACGGCGAAGCCTATTTCAGAATCGGTCTGGCTTACATGGCCACGGGCAAGCGCGAGGAGGCGGAAGAGTCTTTCAAGAAGTCCGTGGATGTCTTTGAAAAGTATCTGCGCACGAACCAGAAGGACGCGCAAAGCTACTACATCATGGGACAGGCGCTCGTCAGGCTTGGGAACTATCAGGAGGACAGAGCGAAAGCGCCGAAGGTTTATCTTGAAGCGGTTGCGGCACTGAAGAAAGCCGTGACGATTGAGCCTGAAAACGCCGACATGTATTTCGAGCTTGGCGTGGCCTACAACCGTCTCTTCCAGTATCAGGACGCGGTCAAAGCATTTGAGAAGGCCACGGAGCTTGACCCGGATAACTATCGCGCCAGCGACGCGCTGGATAAGGCCAAAGAGGATTTGGCTCGCTTCAACAGCATCTACAAGGGCGAGAAGGCTAAGATTCAGCAGGAAGAGGCTCGACGCCGCAGAGATGAAGGGGACGAAGAGAATAGCAACGGAAACAACAACTCCAACACCGGCGTCAGGCCGAGGCCGTCTCCTACCGCTACCAAGCCCTCCGAATAGGAGCGCCGCTAATAATCTTTCCTCTCGACCACGCCTTCCAATTTCATCAAGCTCCCCGTGACGGGCATGCGACAGCGCAGAGTAGTCTCCCGAGCCTCCCCGTCTGAATTCTTGACGGTAATCGCCGCGTAGCGTCTCGCAGGCTTCTCTTCCTCGTTCGAATCGTCGCTGATGGTGTAAGCGACGCCGTTGTTGAGGAACTCAAGCTTGAGGTAGGTGACAAGCGGGCGCGTGTAGCGCGAATAGGTGAAAGCCGACCGGCTCCCCGCGCGCTTGCTCGGAAACTCAAGCTCAACTCGTCCCACGCGCCCGAACCTGTACTGCACGTAGCCGCGCTCCGCGTCCAAATTCTTAGAGCTACAGATGGAGGCCAGCTTTCTCTCCTTCACCGTCTCGCAGCTCCAGACTACCTGCTCGCCCTGCGCGCAGAGCGAGGCTTGTCCGGTCAAGCCGGCGTGCGAGAACAGGAACGCTCTCGCCGCGTGGCTTGTCGAGACTGGCGAGGCCGAAAGAGTGACCATGAAGAGAAGTAACGTGACGAAGCTTATTCTGAACATGCGCCTTTGCGGGGCTCCTCTGCGAAAGAGATTGGCTACAACCAGAAGGCCAGCAGTATAGCGGTCAAAGCCAAGGCTTGTCTCGCCCTTGAAGCTTCTTCCCTTGACAGAATCACGTTACTTCGTGAATGCTGCGGTCAGGCTCTACAAATCGCGCAAAAAAAATCCATCCGAAGGAGAGACCGATGAAATCCTTTCTCGCTCTGGTCTGCGTGCTGTCGTGCGCCGCAGGTGCGGGTCTACTGCTTCCGCCTGCTTCCGTCGCGCAAGCCGAGAAGCCGCTAGCCTTCGTAGGCGCTCAGATAATTCCGATTGCGGGAGCGCCCATAGCGAACGGCGTGCTGGTCGTCTCGCGCGGAAAAATCGTTGCAGTAGGCGCACGCGGCTCCGTGCAGGTTCCTGCGGACGCGGAGGTTCGTGACGTCACGGGCAAGTTCATCATGCCGGGGCTCATTGACTCGCACAGCCACGTGGGAAGCGTCGCGGGCGGCGACAACTCAGGCCCGATTCAGCCCGAGGCTCGCGTGCTAGATTCCGTAGACGTGCGTGCTTCCAGCATCATGCGGGCCCGCGCAGGAGGCATCACGACCGTCAACGTCATGCCCGGCTCGGGCCATCTATCAAGCGGCCAGACGCTCTATCTGAAGCTCAGGCGCGGCAACGTCATTGACGACCTGCTGATACGCGATGCTCAGGGGAATTACATGGGCGGGCTGAAGATGGCTAACGGGACGAACCCTCTTCGCCCGAACTCGCCCGGCCCTTTCCCCGGCACACGCGCCAAGAGCGCCGCGCTGCAACGCGAGGCTTTCATCAAGGCGCAGGATTACCGTGAGAAGATACGACGGGCCAAGGGCGACCCGACGAAGATGCCAGCGAGAGATTTGGCTATGGAAACGCTCGTGGAAGTTCTCGAAGGCAAGCGTGTCGTCCATTTTCACACGCACCGCTATGACGACATACTGACGGTGCTGCGTCTACAGAAGGAGTTCGGCTTCAGGGTCGTGCTGCATCACGTCTCGGAAGGCTGGAAGGTGCCGGAAGAGATTGCGCGTGCCAAAGCTCCCTGCTCAATCATAGTCGTTGACAGCCCCGGCGGAAAACTAGAAGCCGTCAACATGAGCATGGCCACGGGCGCGGTACTCGACCGGGCGGGCGTGCTCGTGGGCTTTCACACGGACGACTACATCACGGACTCGCGGCTGTTTCTGCGCTCGGCCGGGATGGCCGTGCGGGCCGGGATGGCGCGCGACAAAGCGCTTTACGCCATGACTATGGCCAACGCCATCATCCTTGACGTGCAGGACAGGGTAGGCACGCTGCAAGCCGGAAAAGACGCGGACTTCATCATACTGTCGGGCGACCCCTTGAGCGTCTACACGCAGGTTCTTGAAACTTACGTGGAGGGGGCGCGCGTCTTTGACCGCAACGACCCGAAGGACAGGCTCTATGCCACGGGCGGGTACGGCGCGGGTCGCGGAGAGGTCTTTGACCTTGACTGCTTTGACGGGGAGGTGGGCAGCCGATGAAATCAGATACTTATAAATCTCTAGGATGGAGCGCGCGGCGCTTCTTCATCTTCGCCCTTCTTATGTATGGCGTCACGGCTCTCTCTTCTCAGGCGGCGGCGCAGCAGGTGGCCGTGCGCGGCGAAACCGTCTACACGATGGCCGGAGAGCCAATCAAGGACGGCGTGGTGCTCATCAACAACGGCAAGATAGAGCGCGTTGGCGCGGCCAGCCAGATACGAATACCCGCGAGCTACAGGCAGCTTCGGGCGCGTGTCGTGACGCCCGGTTTGATTGACGCGCGCTCGGTCGTGGGGCTGTCAGGTTATCTGAACCAGCCCACAGACCAGAGCCAGCTTGAGCTGTCGGCGGCGATTCAGCCAGAGCTTCGGGCCTTCGATGCTTACGACGCGCGCGAGCGGCTGGTCGAATGGCTCAGGCGCTTCGGCATCACCACGGTTCACACGGGCCACGCTCCCGGCGCGCTCATCTCCGGCCAGACCATGATTGTCAAGACCGTGGGAGATAACGTGGAGCAGGCGGTGATGGTGCCGACCGCCATGATTTCCGCGACGCTGGGGCCGTCAGGTTTCGGACAGGGCGGCAAGCCTCCGGGCACTCGCGCTAAAGAGATGGCCATGCTGCGCGCTGAGTTTCTGAAGGCGCGCGAGTATCTCAACAAGCAGACGACCGCGAAGGAAGACCAAAAGCCCGCGCGTGACCTTCGCATGGAAGCCCTCGCCAGCGTGCTGCGCAGGGAGATACCGCTTCTGGTTTCAGCAGACCGCTATCAGGACATCATCACGGCGCTTCGCCTTCAGAAGGAGTTCGGCATCAAGATGGTGCTGGACGGCGCAGCCGAAGCCTACCTCGTCACAGACCAGATAAAGGCGGCGGGCGTTCCCGTCATAGTGCATCCGACCATGGAGCGAGCGGGCGGCGAGTCCGAGAACCTGAGCATGGAGACGGCTGCCGTTCTGCGACGAGCGGGGATTCCGATTGCGCTTCAAAGCGGCTACGAAACCTACGTGCCGAAGGTGCGCGTGGTGCTCTTCGAAGCCGGAGTCGCGGCGGCCAACGGCCTCTCGTTCACGGACGCGCTCTCGGCCATCACGATTGACGCGGCGCGGATACTCGGCATAAGCAATCGCGTGGGCTCTCTGGAAACAGGCAAGGACGCGGACGTGGCGCTCTTTGACGGCGACCCCTTCGAATACACCTCACACGTCACGGGCGTCATCGTCAACGGCAAAGTGGTCAGCGAAGAGCCGCAATAAGAAGCAGCTCACCGCAGAGGCGCAGAGAAACGCTGAGGACGCGCGGAGAAAAGCTTTCATCTCTCTCTGCGTCTCCTCCGCGTCTCTCTGCGCCTCTGCGGTGAGTCGTCTTGTGTGAGGCGCAAGTTGACTTCTACATCGAATCGAACCTATGGTTTCTGAAAAAAGATGCAAGGGGAAAGAGCAGGGAATTATGCAGAGAGGGAGCTATAGGCCGTGGCTGTTTGTCGTGTCAGCAGTCTTGTGCATGCTGGCTTTTTCAGTTGTTCCGGCGCAGACGCGGCGCAACAATCGCGCTTCTTCATCTTCCGGCGAGACGGGCATAGTTGACATAAGGCAGATTGATTTTCGCAACTTCAGCTACGCCATAAATGGAAAGAGCTACAAACTCAGGGACGGTTTCTATGCCGAGAACGTCGCTGCGGGGACTCGCTGGGAACTCGGCATGGTTGACGGCCCCTTCTACGGCGACCTGACGGGCGACGGCAAGGATGAGGCGGTCTTTGTCCTGAGCCACGGCGCGCCCGAAGCCATTCAATCCGCCGAGGCTCGCATCTACACGCTCAGGGGAGGACGCGCGGCGCTCATCTCAACTCTGGTAATCAAGGAGGCCGTCAAGTGCGTGCTTGACCACTACGTCCGGGTCACGGACGGCATGATTATAGTCGAGCGCGTTTACGGAAAGCCGGCCGGCTGCGACTACAACGAGATTACAGAGTATCGCTGGAACGGAACTGTCTTCGCGCCTATGGGCGCGTCAACCAGAACGCCTTGCCGTTGCATGTGAATCCCAGATGGCTCAATCCTCAAAGCTGATGCTGGAAAAGGAGGCGCGCTCGCGGCTCTGGTCGCGCCTCGTGGAAGTTATAGAAGATTACGCGGCGCGAGTTGAGGACGCCCGCGTCTCTCCCGTACTCGACCTTGAAAAGATTCGCGCTCTGATTGCTCCCTTCGATTTCAAGCGGGCGCTTGACCCGCTCGAAGCCGTGGACAGAGTTGTAGACGGCTTATGGCAGTATCAGGTTCACACGCCGCACCCGCGTTACTTCGGCCTCTTTAATCCCGCGCCTAGCACGGCTTCGATTGCGGCGGACGCTCTCGTCGCGGCCTTCAATCCGCAGATGGCCGCTTGGAGCCACAACCCTTTCGCGGCTGAAGTTGAGCGTCATCTGGTGCGCGCTTTCGGGGAGCGTTTCGGCTACTCGATTGAAGAGACGGACGGCACATTCTGTTCCGGCGGGGCCGAAGCCAATCACACGGCGCTTCTGACCGCGCTCGTACATCACTTCCCCTCCTTCGCGCGCGAAGGCGCACGCTCTCTTTCCGCTCAGCCGGTCTTCTACGTCTCAAGCCAGAGCCACCATTCGTTTTTGAAGGCCGCGCGGCTCTGCGGTCTGGGGACGAATGCCGTCAGAGAAGTCGAGACGGATGAGAACTCGGCTATGGACGCCGCGCATCTGGCTGCGGCTGTAAAGCAAGACCGCGAAGCCGGACACCTCCCTTTCATGATTGTAGGCACAGCCGGGACTACCAGCGCGGGCGTCATTGACCCGTTGCGTGCGCTGGCGGACGTGGCCCGCAACGAGAAGCTCTGGTTTCATGTGGACGCCGCGTGGGGCGGCGCGGCCGTGCTCGTAGAAGAGATGCGCCCCGCCCTCGATGGCATAGAGCGGGCCGATTCCATCACCTTCGACGCGCACAAATGGCTCTCAGTTCCGATGGGCGCGGGGCTTTACCTGACACGTCACACGGAGATTCTTGAGCAGACCTTCTCCACCGCCGCCGGTTACATGCCGCGCGAGTCGCGCGAGTTCGGAGTCCAAGACCCTTACAACCATTCCATGCAGTGGTCGCGCCGTTTCATAGGTCTAAAGGTTTTCCTCTCGCTCGCGGTGGCCGGTTGGGAAGGCTACGCGGCGGCCATCAGGCATCAAATCGCCATGGGCCATCTGATGCGCGAAGAGCTTGAAGCCTCCCACTGGCAGGTCGTGAACCGCACGCCGCTTCCCGTGGCCTGCTTCGTTGACGGGAGAAGTCAGAGAGGCACGGAGACGAGTTACCTCGAAGCGGTCGCACGAGAGGTCGTCACGTCCGGCGCAGCATGGATTTCTACCACGAGCATAGGGCGCGAGCGCCCTGTCTTGAGAGCCTGCGTCACAAACTACCGAACGCAGGCCGTAGACGTGCGCGCTCTAATCGAAGCGCTGAACGAAGCTCGACGGCGCGTCTCGCACGCTTAATCCGTCTCTAAGTAAATTTCCCGTGCTCAAGCAGCAGCAAGGCCACCGAGAGTAGCGCGAGCGCGTACATCATCGGATGAATCTCGAAGCGGCGCGTCGAGCAGGACAAAACTTTTTTCCTGAAGGGAGCGTAAACCAAACCGGCGCGAAGGAGCATCTGAAGGTTTCGGTGGGAGCAAGCAGGTTAGATTCATCGGCGCTTCTCCAGTGAGCGGCGCGCGCCAGTTTGTCACGTCTTGAGGCCGCTTCATCAGTCGCGGAAGCCGCCTCATCACTTGCCGCTTGTGTTAGCAGGGTGGAAGCCTGCCTAATCATCATCCGTTCGTCCCGCGCGCGACACTTAACGACACGCACGCTCTCATGAATGACAGAGCCCCTGAATGATGGAAACGATTAGCAATCCGGCGGAGTTGGAGAGTGATGGCAGGCACTGGTGGCACAAGCCCTGGGCCCGTCTGGCTCTCATCTGGGGCGTCTGGACTTTCATAGGTCTGGTCTTCACAGGCCAGTTCTACTTCTCCATGTACCGCTCGGACAGGCCGGTGGAATGGACTTACGCCTTCTACCTGCAAATGACCTGGGCGTATCTTTGGGCGCTTGCCACGCCGGTCATCCTCTGGCTGGCCGAGCGCTTTCCCATAGAGCGAAAGCATTTGGGCTGGCACCTATCGCTCCACGTGCTGGCGAGCCTGGCGCTCAGCACCTTCGTCACCTGGAGCGGCCATTTCCTTCTTTATCTGAATTACGGCTACAGAGTGGGGCGGCCCTATCCGGTGGAGAGGGCGCTGCGCTTCGTCGTAGAGAATTTCAGCGAAGGCATAGGCATTTATCTTCTGGTCACTATCATCACTTACGCTTTCAGCTACTACAACCGTTACCGAAAGGGAGAGTTAAGGGCCATGCAACTGGAAGCGCAACTGTCGCAAGCCCAGTTGCAGGCCCTGAAAATGCAACTCCAGCCCCACTTCCTCTTCAACACGCTGCACTCCATCTCGGCCCTCCTGAGCCGCGACACCGACAAGGCCCGAACCATGATTACAAGGCTCGGAGACTTTCTGCGCCTGACCCTTGAGAACTCGGGCTCGCAGGAAGTCACGCTTCAGCAGGAGATAGAGTTCCTGCGCTGCTACCTTGAGATAGAACGCGTGCGCTTTCAGGATAGGCTCACCACCAGAGTCGAGATAGACCCTGCCGCGCTGGATTCAAAAGTCCCCAACCTCATCCTTCAGCCCATAGTCGAGAACGCAATCCGCCACGGAATTGCCCCGCGCTCCACGCCCGGACACATAATTATTAAGGCGAAACAAGAGGATGAAATACTTCGTATAGAGGTACGAGACAACGGTTCGGGCCTCCCCGTGAATCGAAAAGACGAAAACCTGTTTACCAAAGGGGTAGGCTTAGCCAACACGCAGACGCGCCTCGAAAGGCTTTACGGCGCGTCACACCGTTTTGAGCTTACGAACGACCCCTGCGGAGGTTTAGTGGTGACTTTGGAGATTCCCGCGAAAAAAGGGAAACCCGTCATCATCCCCTCGCAAGATAAACAACGGGCAGCCTGATTTTCGTGCAACATCCTGAAGATTTTTGCCACAAACTACAGAGTAGTGGTGTTTCTACTATTAAAGGGGTAACTCTCTTTACCGGCCAGAGGAGTCTCTAGCTTCAGACAAGGGTGAAAAAGCTATGTCATCAGACGGGAAGCAGATTCGCGTGCTTCTGGTGGACGACGAGCCTCTGGCGCGCGAGATGATACGCGAGATGCTCAAGGACGACTCGGAGGCGGAGGTCGCCGCCGAGTGCGTCAACGGGCGCGAGGCCATAGAAGCCATTCAGGAGCACAGCCCGGATTTAATCTTTCTGGACGTGCAGATGCCCGAGATAGGCGGCTTCGAAGTCCTTGAAACCCTGAAGTCCGTTCACATGCCGCACGTCATCTTCGTCACCGCCTACGACCAGTATGCCGTCCGAGCATTCGAGGTTCACGCGCTCGATTATCTATTGAAGCCGTTTGACCGCGAGCGCTTCGATTCGGCGTGGCGACGAGCCAAGGCGCACATCCTGACTTCCAGGAACGGCGAGATGGATCAGCGCATACTGGCCATTCTGGAAGAGCTCAAGGCCGGCTCGAAATATCTGGAGCGGCTGGTGATTAAATCGGGCGGGCGCGTCTTCTTTCTGGATACTGACGACATAGACTGGATTGAAGCCGAAGGCAATTACGTCTCTGTACACACGGGCAAGAAGTCGCACCTGCTTCGGGAAACCATCAGCAGCCTTGAAGCACAGCTCGACCCGAAAAAGTTCCTGCGCATTCATCGCTCTTCAATCGTGAAGATAGATAGGATTAAAGAGTTGCAGCCATGGTTCCACGGCGAGTATCGCGTCATCCTACTGGACGGCACGCAGCTCACGCTCTCGCGTAACTACCGCGAGAACCTGCAAGAAGCTCTGGGACGTTTCCTCTAGGGCATCTGGTTTTTTCTGCCCTGTGAAGTAGAGCCGTCCGCGCCGAAAACAATCGCGCGTCCGGCTTGTAAAAAGTCTGTAATAAGGGATGCGTGCCTCCGGCCTGAGAGGCGTGTGCACGCGTGCGGTTTAAGTCTGCCCTGTAGAAGATTTCTCATACGAAATTCCGGCCAGAGCCTTCCAGTTTTTCATCCTTCGTCTTTCAACACGCTCCTTAATTCTGGGCCAGTAAATTATCACTCTCACGGGCCAGTTTGTCCCACAACTTAGCCCTTCCGTCACAAAACAACTGCGCCTTCATGCGAATGCTCGTAAGCTTCGGCGCGTGTGATCCGATTCTCTGGATTGTCAGATTCAAGCGAGCCGCCCAGCAAGAGAGATATGAGGCTCGCAAGGGCGTCACACAGATTAATAAAGATTGCACGCATGGCTTCCTCTCTTGTCGGGTAAGCTCCCCTGTCTGGCAAAGGAATCAACCGGGAGGTTTGTGATGAGCCTTCGCAGATGTCTGAGTGTATGCGCTCTAGTCCTTGTCATGCCTTTAATCGGACTGGCACAGGCCGTCACGGTGGAAGAGTACGGGATGGTTACGAGTCTTGATGGAAGCGTTCCGACCGTGAGCGAGAACTCCGGCGGCCTAGATGCCGTGAGGGCAGCCCTGCCCGTGCCCACGCCGCTAGCGCTTGCGCGCAAGAGGGACGCCACCTACAAGTCTGCTTATCACGATGTCTATCACATCCTGAGCGCGCCGAATCCTTGCAGCAGCTTTTTCGGCGGCCCCGGCGTAGCGGTCGAAGTGCTCAATCAACTGTTCAGCGAGCTTGATACAACCAAACTCGCAAGCACGAGGACGAGCATGGTCATGTCCGGACGCACGCGCCGGGTGATAAACGCGCGCACGGGCGTCAACTACCGTCTCTTTGAGAAAGCAGTCATCAACATAAGCGGCCCCTTTTACCAGCGAAAGCTGACAAGCTCTGCGCCGCTTGTGCCGAACGTGGGCAGCTTTGAGCCAGATACCAGAGAGGCGCGAGCGACGATTCTACTGCACGAGCTTGGGCATCTGCTTCAAGGGGCTAACGGCCAGTGGCTCTTGCCCAATGACGGCGACAACGACGAGCAGAGCCAGAAGAATACAGGGACTATAGAGGAGCGCTGCGGCGAGCAGATAAAGGCGTTGCGGCGAAGCGAGGCGGGCGCGAAAACCGTAGCGCCGAAGAAGGGGAGCGAGCCTCAAAGCTCGCAATAACGGGGCAACTCTAAACCCTCTCTTGCTGGCTCTAATCGGGGAAGATAATCGAGCATGGCAAGGGAGGCCACGAACGAAGGTTTAAGAGGAGACAAGAAGATGAACGGGACAGCAACCCTTGAGCATGAAGATGTGAGATTGATGGACGACGCCTCCGAGATGGAGGAGACGCACGACGACGACGGCTCTGAGGAGGGGGCTTCAAAGAGCAAGACGAAGCAGCTAAAGAATCTGGCCCTTTCACTTCTGATGGAAGTGCAGGCTTTGAGCGAGGTGCCTACGCTCGACATCAAGAACGGCATAGACTTTTATCAGGAAGTCAGTCGCTTCGAGGTAGACTTGATACAGCGAGCGCTGGCGCACACGGGCGGCAATCAGGTGCGAGCCGCGCGCCTGCTGAACATGAAGGTGACGACGCTCAACTCCAAGATAAAGCATTACAACATCAGCGTGGACGTGCTGGTCGGCGGCTACTCGTTCGCGCCTCAGGGCAGCTAGCGGCGCGCGTAAAAGTCAGGGGCCATAGCCACAATAAAAGGGCGGGGGAAGTTTACTTACGGCGTGAAGTCGTAGAGAAACTTCCCTCGCCCTTTCTCTAGCTTCATAGAAAAACAATCTGGCTCATTACGCAGCTTCTCCCGCTTTACGAAAAAATGTAAGTCTTCGCCTCATTCCGAAAATTCCGTATGCGGGCTTATCCAAATCTCTAAACAGTAAAGGAGCGCGTTATCCAAATGTCTCAAGATTTCCGCCCGTAGGCTCGCGCCACGGCTCAAGACTAAACGCGAAAGATGAACGGGCTTTGCCTGTCAAATGAATCGTCGGCACAGCCATTGCCCAATAGATAAGCAGAGCAGTTTTAACCCTGCTTTCACGGTGAACGAAGTTTCGTAAACCGGAAAAAATGCGATGCGGCGCGCACACTTTGAATCAAGAGCGCCGGGCCGTGTTCGCGCTTCAAGCTTTAGGCAATGCAGCAGAAAGGAATAGTCGGCATGAAAATCAAGCTACGCATCGTTACCCTAGTCGTGCTGGCGCTTTCTCTGGTGACTCTCTCTGGGAGCGCCGCGAGAGCGCAGACTTCAACGACAGGAACGATAGAGGGCACAGTTCTGGACATCAACGGCGCGGCTGTGCCGGGCGTGACTGTGACTGTCACGAGTCCTAACCTTATCACCGCGCAAACCGCAACGACGAATGATGAGGGGCGCTATCGCATACTGAATCTCCCGCCGGGAAGATACATGGTGACGGTCGCAGCCTCACAAGGATTCGCCGAGTTCAAACAAGAGAATGTGGAAGTCAATCTCTCTCGCACCTCCACGGTAGAGGTCAAGCTTCAGCCGGTAGGCACGTCGGCCTCCGTCACCGTGACGGATACGTCCGGCGCAGCCGTGGACGTTGCCTCCAATACAACGGGGACGAACATCTCCACGGAACAGTTCTCTAATTTCCCGACGCAGCGAACGGTGCAGTCCATTTACTCGATTGCTCCGACCGCCGTGCGCTCAGGCATACGCGACGCTTCGGGCCGTGAGGTTGACCCCTCGGTCGGAGGCGCATCCGGGCCGGAGAACAACTACATTCTTGACGGCATCAACACGACCGACCCGGCATTCGGAGGCTCCGGCGCAAATCTCCCCTTCGAGTTCATACAGGAAGTCGAAATCAAGACCGGCGCTTTCGGCGCTGAGTATGGCCGCGCCACTGGCGGCATCTTCAACGTCATCACCAAGTCGGGCGGCAACGAAGTGCGCGGCGACGCCTTCGGCTATTTCACCACCAAGAGCCTCGTGCGCCAGACGCGCAGCTTCCCGTTCACGGGCTCCGCTCCGAACGGCTTCTCGGAAGTGGACGCGGGCTTCGACATAGGCGGCCCCATCAAGCGCGACAAGATTTGGTTCTTCGGCGCGTTCAACCCGCAGTTCCGCAGGAACTTTTACCTGTCGCAGACGCTTCGCCAGCCGTTAGAGAACAAGGTGAGGACGCCCTTCTATGCGGGCAAGATTACGTGGGCAATTAACACGAATAACATCTTCACCTTCTCGACCTTTGGCGACTACACCACGATTGAAGGATTCCAGGCTAACAATGGAACCAACAATCCCCTGACGAATGCTTCCGGCTTCGGTGCCAACGTCAATCAAAGCTTTTATGGGAAACAGGAATCGGGCGGGTCTAACTACGCCTTTCGTCTCAACTCCACGATTACGCCGAACATGATTGGCGAGTTCTCCTTCGGCCTGCACTTGCAGCGCAACAACGTCACTCCGGCAGAAGGTCTCGACGTTCCTTCGACCATAGACAACTTCGCGCTCGTCAATAACGGCGCAGTGTTGCCCGTGACCTCCACCAATATTTTTGGCGCGGCCGGGACGGGGAACGTAGATTTCGTCTATGCTCCGGGGTCAACGCTGGCCCGTAACTACTTTCGCTCGGGCTTTGACCTCTTCCCGCAGCAGGATCGCAATCGTTGGGAAGCTGCCGCTCGCCTGCAAAACATCTGGGGCAAGCACACCTTCAAATACGGTTTCGAGTTCAACCGCAACATCTACAGGATTAATCAACGGATAACAGGGCCGAGCCTGACCTATCCAGACCCGAACAACCTGTCCGCAGCCGCAGGCGACGCGACGACCAACTCGGTTAATGGCATGCGCATCACCAATAACTTTGGCGTCTGCGCCGTGCAGGGCAACACGCTCGTTTGCCCGACCACGAACCTGACCAACCTTGCTCTGGCTTTGATAGCCGGTGGCGGAGCGCCTGCCGGTATTACCGGGGCCACTCTTAACGCCGGGATTTCATCTGCGGCTTTGAGCGCCGCGCCCTTCCTGCTTCGCGTAACGACTCGCGTTCGCAGCATAGAGCTTGTCGCTCCCAACACCTACACGGACGTAGAGAGCTTTTACTTTCAGGACGATTTCAAGATTGCCCGCAACGTGCAGATTAATGCCGGGCTGCGCTGGGATTACCAGCAGGCCGCAGGCAGCTCCGGTCAGGGGACGCAGAGCTATCTGAAGTTGAATGACTTCTGGGATAACCTGCAACCCAGAGTCGGTGTCATCTATGACTTTACGGGTCAGGGTAAAGGAAAGCTCTTCGTCAACTTCGCACGTTACGTTGAGACGCCCCTTCCTCTGGACGTCAACGTCCGCGCGGGCAGCAACGGCACCCAGACGGACAAGAACTTCAACGTCAACCGGCTGAACGCACCGGCTGGCTCCACGGTCGTCGCCGTCATAGGGAATTTAGGAGCGACCGCGACGCCGATTGACCCTGACTTGAAACCGCAGAGCGTCAACGAAGTGACTGCGGGCATAGAGTACGAGATAGTTCGTGATTTGGCCCTGAGCGCTCGCGGCATCTACCGCGCGCAGGGCTCAGTCATCGAAGACGGCTCATTCGATAACGGCACGACTTACTTCCTCTTCAATCCGGGCGAGAGCCAGACGGAGAGATTGGCCAGAGAGCAGTTCGGGCAGGGCTTCGGGCGCGCGCGTCGTTACTACCGGGCGCTTGAGCTTTCGGCCACGAAGCGTTTCTCGAACAACTACCAGTTCATAGCCTCTTACGTCTTCTCAAGCCTGATTGGTAACTACGAGGGAATCTTCCGCAACGACAACGGGCAGGCAGACCCGAACATCACGAGCCTGTTCGACCTCGTCGGTCTACTGAACAACACCTACGGTCGCTTGCCGAACGACCGGCCGCACGTCTTCAAGTTCGACGGCTCCTACCAGACGCCGTTCAGACTTCTGGTCGGCGGCTCGTTCCGGGCGCAAAGCGGCGTGCCGTTTAATCAGGGCGTGCCTGACCCTAGCGGAAGCTACACGGCCAACAACGAGGGCCTTGGAGTTCCGCGCGGCACCGCGATTAATCCTCTGACGGGAAGAAATCGCACGCCTACGATTTACAATCTGGACTTGAATGCCTACTACCCGATTCAATTCGGTGAGCACAGGCAGCTACGCTTTCAGGTTGACTGGTTCAATGTCCTCAATAGCCAGCGAGCCATCACGCAGGACATTACTTACCAGATTAATAGTGGCATTCCCGGCGCGGGCGCCGGAGCCGGAAGCCTTCAGTTCCTGAACCCATTCTATGGAAACGGGCTCATCTTCCAGTTCCCGTCTTCGCTGAGATTGGGCGTCAAGTTCCAGTTCTAGGCTAATCGGTTTCAAAGGGGGCGTGTGACAAGCGGCCTAAGCTAGCACGCTCCCTTCGAAGCCGATTTTGATGGGAGAGGCGCCCGGTTCCAGTGTGGGTCACGAACCGTTCCTCTCCCGTCACTTTTTTTATCTAACGCCTCGCCTTGAGATTTATCTGCCGCCCTCGCGCTCAAGACAATCTTCTAGAAGGAATCAGATTGAAGATGCTGACTCTCAAACGCACCATCATTGCCGCGATTACTCTTTCAGCTCTGAGCGCCGCGATTGCTCCCGCCGTCTTCGCGCAGCAGACAAATGGCCCAGCGCAGCCCTGCCGCGACGCCGTTCACAGACAGCTAGATTTTTGGGTGGGCGAGTGGGAAGTGCAGGGGCCGAAGGGGAAGACCGCAGGCGCTAGCAGCGTACAGCTTATCCTGAATGACTGCGTCGTCTTCGAAAACTGGACGGGCGCGTCCGGCTACACCGGCAAGAGCTTTAACCTCTACGACGCGACTGCGCGCAAGTGGAAGCAGTTCTGGGTTGACGACCGTGGCGGCATGCTTGAGTTCACGGGCGAGTTCCGCGACGGCGCTATGCGCTACGAGGGTCAATCAATCGCTCAGGACGGCAAGCCCGTCATGGATAGACTCACCTTCTTTCCACTGGCTGAAGGGCGCGTGCGCCAGCTCTGGGAGCAATCCGCCGATAAGGGAAAGACTTGGAACGTGGTCTTCGACGGCACATATATCAGAAAGAAAAGTTAGACTTCCGAGCCCCCGCCGTATACGAATGATTGAAAGGATGTACGAATTAATCTTACCGAAAAATCGTATCTTCAGACTGGCCCAGCGCGCGTGCCTTTCCCTCATCTATGAACTTATCAAGATAGGTTAAGAGAAAAATCCGAATCCATAAAGATTTGTCTCTCGCCTCTTCTCACCCGGCGGCGATAACCCGGCATGAAAGCAGGCTTTGCTTTCATGCGCGAGCACACGGCATGACCCTTGCACTTCTAACATGATGTAGCGAACGCACTGCTTTTTTCGTAGTCCATTTTTTCGTAAAAGCAGCCTTGGCTGGAGCGAAGCATCAGCTCACTTCAATAAACCCCCAGCACTTAATGATGCGCGTCTCTCTGGTCAGAAAACCGTAGCAACTTCCAAGTAGGAGAACATCATGAAAAGAGTTTTATTGACGACGCTGTCGCTTCTGCTGTTTGCAAGCATGGCGCTCGCCCAATCAAACACGGGAAGACTGGTCGGGACTGTCTCCGATCCGAGCGGAGTCATCCCCGGTGCGACCGTGGTCGTCACCGATACCAAGACCGGGAAGGAGCGAACCGTCGTCGCAAGTGATGACGGCACGTTTACTATCCCGCAGCTAGACCCCGGCACCTACACTGTCAGGATTAGCGCGGCGGGACACAAAAGTTTTTCGGCCACCGAGGTCAAGATTGACGTTGCGCGCGATTACACGCTCAACGCGGTGATGGAGGTAGGCGACATCAACGCCACTGTTGAAGTCGTGGCGGGAACCGACGTGCTCAACGCCAGCACGGCCGAGCTGAGCACCACTGTCTCGGCTCGTCAGATTCAAGACCTGCCTTTGAACGGTCGTGACCCGACCACACTGATACTGTTGCAGGCCGGTACGGCCAGTAACGGCGCGACGCAGACGTCCGTCAACGGCCAGCGCTCCGCCTTTACAAACATCACGCGCGACGGCATTAATATTCAGGACAACTACATTCGCGCGAACGCTTCGGACTTTACGCCGCAGCGCCCGACCGTGGACGACGTGGCGGAGTTCACCATTACGACTCAGAACGCTTCTGCCGATCAGGGCTACGGCTCTTCGCAGGTTTCGTTTGCGACGCCTCGCGGGCAGAACGAGTGGCACGGCGCTTTGTTCGAGTTCAACCGCAACTCCAAGTTCGCGGCCAACGAGTTCTTCAACAACACGTCCGGCATACCGAAGCCTTTCCTGAATCGCAACCAGTTCGGCGGAAGACTGAGCGGCCCCGTTCTCAAGAACAAGCTCTTCTTCTTCGTGGCGAATGAGTGGTTCATTCTGCGCACGCAAAGCTCGGAGCTGCGCACGATTCTGACGCCGAACGCGAGAAACGGCATCTTTACTTACACGGCTTCGTGCAACAACACGACTAACCCTTGCCCGGCAGGCATCACGCCCGGCCAGCTCGTCTCCGTGAATCTTTTCGGGCTGCCAATCGCGGGAGCAAACGCGCCCACGGCCATCAATCCTCTGATTCAGAGCCGCATCCTTGCGAGCATGCCCGCAGCAGGCAATTCCACCAGTCGCGGTGACCAGCGAAACACCACGGGCTTTCAATTCAACCAGAACACTCCGTACGGTCGTAAAACCTTTACGACGCGTCTGGACTATGACATCAACGGCAACAACACCGTCAACGGCGTTTACAGCTTTACGCGCGAAAACCCTGTGGCTCGCGCAGACATAGACCGCGCAGAGGTTAATGCTGGCAACACGGCTGTAGGCAACGGCTTCGGCATACTGCCTGTAATTGACCAGCCTTCGGACAGAATTTTCCTCGCGCTCGCGTGGCGCACTACGCTCTCCCCGAACTTCACCAACGAAGTCAGGGGCGGGTTCTTCAAACAGAATCCGACCTTCAACCGGTTGGTGGAAGAGCCGGAATTCCTTCTATCGCTTCCGCTCGTCAGCAGCCCCGAAGTCATCTTCGAGCCGCAGGGACGACAGGCGAACACCTACAGCTTGCAGGACAACGCGGATTACATCTGGGGCGACCACTCTCTGCGCTTCGGCGGACAGTTTCAGGCTTTCAGAATCTATCCGACTTCCGCCTTCGACACGCGGCCTAGATACATTCTGGGCACGAACACGAGCACGCCGCAGATAACTACGTCGCAGTTCAACAACGCCGGACTGTTTCCGGGCGGAGTGCCTACGGCGCAGCGCGCGACTGCCAACGCCATCTACGCCCTGCTGGGTGGAATCGTGGGCAGCGCAACGCAGACCTTTAACGCTACGAGCCAGACGTCCGGTTACGTGCCCGGCTCGCCGTTCATACAGGCTTATAGCTACGACAACTACGGCTTCTACGTCTCAGACCAGTGGCGCGTCTCTCCGCAGCTCACGCTCAACTTGGGCCTGCGCTACGAGCTGTTCACGGCTCTGAAGGCGACCAACGGTCTGGCGCTTGAGCCGATTATCCCCGAAGGTGCGGATGTCGTTTCCACGCTTCTCAACCCGACCGGGACAGTCAATTTCATAGGCAACAACGCGGGCGGCGGGAACAAGCTCTTCAACGCCGACAAGAATAACTTCGGGCCTGTCTTGAGCTTCGCCTGGACGCCGCAGTTCAAGAACAGGTTCCTCGGCGCGCTCGTCGGTGATGCCGGTCGCACGGTGATTCGCGGCGGCTACCGCATGAGCTTCGTCAACGACGATTACCTGAAGGTGGCGGACAACGCTTCGGTGGGTAATTCCGGCCTGAGCCAGACGGTGACGCTGCAAACGCTGAACGGTCGGCTGGGCGGCGCGTTGCCTCCTGTGAATACTCCCGCGTTCCCGACCTTCCCGCGAAGCTTCGCGGCGGGCAACGCGGCATCGGGTAACTTCTTCAACACGGTCTTTGGTATCGAGCCGAACATTCAGGTCGCCAAGACGAATGAAATCAACTTCGGCATTCAGCGCGAGATTGGTTTCCAGACCGCTCTGGAAGTCCGCTACGTACACGGCTGGAGCAACAACCTGTGGCGCGGAACAGACTTCAATCAGGTCAATCTGCCTGCGGAGTATCTGGCGGACTTTAACCGCGCTCGCGCCAATCTGGTCTTGACCGGAAATCCTTCGTGTACGGCTGCTCAGAATCCGGGCTGTCAGGCGCTGACCTTCTTCCCGACTCGCATAGAGGCGGGCGGATTGCTCAGCAACGCGACAGTGCAGGCCAACCTGATTAACGGAACGCCCGCAGACCTCGCGATTCTCTACATCACAAACTTCTTCTTCTCGAATGGCACGACGCCGAACGATTTGGCGGCAGAGCTGTTCATACCCAACTACAACGCAGGCCCGGTTGACGTAATCTCGAATTCGGGCAGCTACAACTACAACGGGTTGCAGATAGAAGCCAGACGGCGCTTCTCGAACGGCCTCTATTTTCAGGCCAACTACACCTTCCAGAAGACCTTGTCGAATGCTTCGAACGGCAACACCAACGCGGGCCAGTCGCGCTTTGAGCCCAACTTGGCGAACCAGTTCCCGGAGCTTGAGAACGCGCGTGCGGACTATGACCAGACGCACGTCTTCAATCTCAACACCATTTACGAGCTGCCGTTCGGCAAGGGCAAGCGCTGGTTCAACGAGAGCGGCTGGATAAATCACGTCTTCGGCGGATTCCAGATTGGCTCGATTGTGAATATCTCGACGGGGGCTCCGATTACCATCACAGACCCGCGCGGGACTCTCAATCGCGTGGGCCGTTCGGGCCGACAGACGGCCTTCAGCACGCTCAGCAAAGATGAGATTAAGAAGCTCATAGGCATCTTCAAGACGCCGCAGGGTGTCTTCTTCATCAACCCGGCCGTGATTGACCCGAACACGGGAGCGGGGGCCAACGGCTTCGGCTCGTCGCCATTCCCCGGACAGGTCTTCTTCAACGTAGCGCCGGGGCAGACGGGAAACCTTGAGCGCTCCTTTATCAACGGGCCGCTCTACGTGAACTGGGACGCTTCTCTGATTAAGAGAATCGCCGTCACGGAAAGGGTCAACTTCCAGTTGCGCTTTGAAGCATTCAACCTGCTGAATCGCGCCAACTTCTTCGCCGGACAGCGTTCGACGCTCAACATCAACAGCACGAACTTCGGACGTCTGGTTACGACCTTCAGCCCGCGCATCATTCAATTCGGAGCACGGTTGGAGTTCTAGAGAACACTCCTTAGGCTAATCAGCCATGACGGGCGTTGCATCTTGAGGGGGGCAACGCCCTTTTTTTATCCGTCAGATTCAGAGCTGAAGAGACACCAAGAGGGCGCTGCCTCTCTCATTGTCGAGAAGCAGCGCCCTCTTGGTGTCTTTCAGTTTGTTGTCAGCTTACTGTTGTTGCTGAGTTTTGCGCTCTTCAACCAGCCTGCGCTCGCGGTTGAAGACGTTGACCTCGGGGCCTTCCTTTATCTTGTAGCCCGCCGGTACTTCAAAGAGCGAGCGCGCAGGCTCGTCACGATTGATGTTGGTGAGCCTGTAAGTAGTCTCGCCCGACATCGGGTCTGTTTTCTTGCTGTAGACCACAACCTGCAACTCGGGCGAGAACCAGCGCTCCGTGACTATGTCAATCGGTCGCTCGTTGCCGATTTGTCCCGCCGGAATCGTGATGGTGGTGCGAGTGCCTTCGGCCTCCACGCCCTCTATCACCTGCTTGCCGAGCGATTCGGTCTTGGGCTGTAGCCCTGTGTTCCGGTCGCGCACCGGAGCCGTCTGCACGGTGTTCTCGAAGACTCTGACGGTTGGCGCGCCGTTGGCGTTGGGAGGGGGCGGAGCCGCTATCCTGAAGTTGCCGTTGGTCAGAAGCTGCGGGATGACCATCTTGCGAGCCGTCTGCGCCTTGGGGTCAAGTACGTAGTTGACGCGTCCGACCGGGTCGTTGATGAAGATGGTCTTCGCAGGCTCGCCCGCGGCCGTCCAATGCCCGATTGCGCCCAAGGTCTGCTCGCGGCGGGTGCGGCCTTCGCTGTCACGATAAATGATAGTGCTGTTCTTGCGTATGATGCGGTTGCCGTCGCCCAAGGTCTGTATAGTCTCGGTCGTAGCCTCTGCGGAATAGGGCGCGCCCTTGACCGTGCTGCGCTCAAAGCTCGCGTCCGCAGAGAGGAAGACGAATGTATTAGGGCCGCCCACGGCCGTCAGCACATCGCCCCCAGCCGCCACCACGCTCTCAATCTGAACCTTTTCAACCAGGGTAGCGTTGTCGGGTTTAGGCGCACGCTGTTCCTGAGCGTTTGCCGCACCACCTGCGCCAGCCAGAGCGGCAAGCGCGAGCGCTCCCATAATCCATGATTTATGAAATCTCATCTCTTTCTCTCCTTCAGATACTCAATCACTATTGTTGAATGAATAGTTGCTTTTGAACCGAACTTCTAACGAACGAAGCGTATGGCGCGGGCCATGCCGTCGTCGCCTATGAGCACGTCCGCCTTTATGCGCTCGCCCGCGCGCTCCATGTTGACGGGCAGCCCGAACTGAGCCAGAGCCGAGCGCGGCATCTCCACGCGCACTATGCGACCGTTGTCAATATCGTTGAGATTGTCGCCGTAAGAGACGGGCATGAAGTCCGTGGCAATCTCTCCACTGCCGGAAGTCATGCCGCTCTCGTTTATGCGAGACTTAGAAACACCCGTGGAAGCCGTGCGCCGTGGGCTGCCAGTGCCCATAATCGCGGCCACCTCATTTCTGCTGAGCTTCCGCCCACGCCCCTCATTGCCTGAGTTGTCCGCCGCAGCCACGTTGTCGGTCACTGCTTCAACGGGATTCCCCGTCGTATCTTCTGAGCTTACCGGCGTCGGCTGGCTCACGCTCCTGCTGTCGCTCTCCGCCGCCGCTTTAGGATTGGAAGCCAGTGGCGCCGACTGTCTCAGGCGCAGCATTCCGGCCCCGCCAACTGCGAACATCAGCAGGACAGCCGCCGCGACAGCGTGCGGATACCATCGCTGCCAGCGCGAGCCTCTTTGCGGCATCCGGACTACTACGGGCGAAGCCTCTACGGCCGCCGCTCGCTCGCGGAATCGTGCCAGCAGATTCGCTTCAAGAGAGGCAGGCGCTTCCGCCTGCTTCATGGTCGCGGCCAGCGAGCGCAAGCCGTTAGTCAATGCGCGCTCGTCTTCAAGCTGCGCGGCGCATCCGTCGCACTCTTCTACGTGCGCGAGCGCGTCGGCTCTAGTGTGCGCTTCGAGCATCTGCTCGCGCGCCAAGTCTGAAATCACCGCTTCAAAATTTTTGCAGTTCATGCGAAGCACCTCGCCGTCTTAAAACTCTCTCCCGGATTTGTGCCTTCTTGATTACTGGTCATGCTCGCGTTCAACTTTCCCAACAGTAGCGCGCGTGCGCGATGCAGCCGCGAGCGAACCGTCCCGATTGCGCAGCCGAGCGCGTTGGCTGCCTCCACATAGCTCATCTCGTGAAGGTCGCAAAGCACCACGACCTCCCTGTAATGTGCGGGAAGCGCCAGCACCGCCTGACGAAGCCGCCCAATCATCTCGTTGCGCTGCAACTCGTCGTGCGGGTTGTCGTCCGCCACCCACGCCGCTATCTGCTGCTGCTCTCCGCCCTCTGAGCCGTCGTCCACAATCTGTACGAAGGGGCGCTCTCGCTCCAGTCGTCTGAGGACGTGGTTGCGCGCTATCCCGTACAGGTAGGACGAGAGCGACCCGCGCGACGAATCGAAGCGCGTGGCGTCCGACATGAGGGCTAAAAAGACCTCCTGTGTAACGTCCTCGGCAATCGCCTCAGACCCGCTCATCTGCAAGGCGAAGCGATAGACGCCGGCCTGGCGTCTCCTGTAAAGCGCCGTGAAAGCTGCCTCGTCTCCGGCCATCATGAGCCGCAGAAGTTCGTCGTCACTCGGGGTTAAGTGCGTTGCCATCTTTTATTTACCATTCGACCGGCGACCTGCCTGCCACTTCTAATTCGCGCCACACGCCGGAAAAGTTCCAAAAAATGGGCGGCGGGTGTCAGGGGTAGGGTGCCGGGGCAAGAAAGAGAACAGATTTTTCTTTCTACTGACCCCCGGCACCTGACCCCGGCACCCATCTTTGATAGACTACGGTTGCGTGAAAAAAGAGGACTCGGGGAGTCAAAGTCCGCTCCGAAATTTACCAGCTTCAACGCCTGAGCCGCCACTCGTGGAGGGTGAGGACTACTACCTTGAGAGAGGTTTTTTAGTCTTCACGGAAAAATACCTGCGCGGGCGCGGGCGCTGCTGTCAAAGCGGTTGCAGGCACTGCCCATACACAGAAGAGGATAATAGATGATGCGTCGTCAGGTTTCGCTGCTCCTTCTTATGCTGCTCGTCTCGTGCGCGGAGATTTTCGCTCAAAAGCGCGCCTTCACACTGGAAGACCTTTACCGCATCAAGAACGTCTCGGACGTTCACGTCTCGCCCGGCGGCGACCGTATTGTCTACGTGCTGACGACATCGGATTTGGCACGCGCTCGCCGCTCGAATCAAATCTGGATTATGGACGCGGGCGGCGGAGGCGCGCGCCGTCTTTCGCCCGAAGGCGCTAACGCAAGCTCGCCGCGCTTTTCGCCGGATGGCCGCACGCTCTCTTTCATCACCGTCAAGGACGGCAGCGCGAATATCTTTCTCATGAACACAGAAGGCGGGGACGTGCGGCAGGTGACGAATATCTCCACGGGCGCGTATGACCAGCTCTGGTCGCCCGACGGAAAGTGGATGGCGTTCTCCACGGACGTTTACCCGGAGTGCGGAGGCGATGACGCGTGCAACAAAAGAATCGCTGAGCGCTGGGAGCAGGGGCCGCTCAAGGCTCACATGGCCGACGACCTTCTGTATCGTCACTGGAACGCGTGGAAAGACGGGACTCGCACGCACATCTTTCTGGTTTCGGTAGAGACTGGCGCGATACGAGACTTGACGCCGGGAGATTTCGATTCGCCTTCGTTTCAACTGGGCGGCCCCTTGCAGTACGACTTCTCGCCGGACGGGCGCGAGCTTGTCTTTGTCTCGAATCATGATAAGAATCCCGCGTCCTCGACCAACAACGACCTGTGGCTTCTGTCGCTGACGGAGACGAACGCGAAGCCGCGCAACATCACGGCGTCCAACCCCGCTTATGACGGAAGCCCGATGTATTCTCCCGACGGGCGCTTCATAGCCTACCGCACGCAGAAGCAGCCCGCTTATGAATCAGACCTCTTTCGACTGGCCGTCTACGACCGCGCTGCCGGAACCTCAACCGTGCTGACCGAATCTTTTCGCAACTGGGTGGACGAGTTCGAGTGGATGGAAGATTCAAAGACGATTCTCTTCAATAGCGGCGTGGAGGGAGTCAACCCGATTTACCGTCTGGACGTAGCCTCGCGGAAGATAACAGAGGTCTTTCAGGACAGGACGATAGGCGACTTGAACTATTCACGCGACGGGCGGCGGCTCGTTTACACTATGCGCTCTACGGGCCAGCCCGCCGAAATCTACAGCGCGGATTTGAGCGGCGGGAGCGGCGCAAGGAAGACGCAGCTTTCTCACTTCAACGACCAGTTCATGAATGAAGTTGACCTGCGGCCTGCCGAAGTCATGTGGGTGACCGCGTCGGACGGCAAGCGTATACAGCTCTTCGTGGTCAAGCCGCACAACTTCGACCCCAAAAAGAAGTATCCGCTTATCCTGAATGTTCACGGCGGGCCGCAGCAGATGTGGGGCGACGCTTTTCGCGGCGACTGGCAGGTCTATCCCGGCGCGGGCTACGTAGTGGCCTTCTGCAACCCGCGCGGCTCGACCGGCTACGGGCAGGAGTTCACCGCAGCAATCTCCGGCGACATGGGCGGGCAGGTCTTTGACGACCTGATGAAGGTGACGGACACGCTTGAGCGTCTGCCGTACGTGGATGCGGCCCGTATGGGAGCGATGGGCTGGTCTTATGGCGGCTACATGATGATGTGGTTCGAGGGGCACACGACGCGCTTCAAGACGCTGGCTTCCATGATGGGCATCTACGACTGGCGCTCGCTCTTCGGAGCGACCGAAGAGCTTTGGTGGCCGGAGTGGGACTTGAAGGGGCAGCCGTGGACGAACACTGCGGGCTACGAGAAGTGGTCGCCGTCCGCTTACGTGAGGAATTTCAAGACGCCCGCGCTCGTCATCTCGGGCGAGCGCGATTACCGCGTGCCTTATACACAAAGCCTACAGTTCTACACGGCGCTCAGGAAGATGAACGTGCCTGCGCGGCTCATCATCTACTCGAACGCGGGACACTGGCCTAGCTGGTACGAGATGGTGCTCTATTACACGGCGCACTTGGAATGGTTTCATGAATATCTGGGCGGCGACGCCCCGCCGTGGACTACGCAAGCCTTCCTGCGTAATCAGGTCTTCGACCGCACAACCGGCAGACGCTTTGAAGATAATGAAAGCAAGCCGCAGCAGAATCCGACGGGCAAGCCCGACACAAAGCCGACTACGCCGTGATTGATTCACCGCAGAGACGCAGAGAGACGCGGAGGTAGCGCAGAGAGAGTTGAGCTTTTCTCCGCGCCCCCTCGGCGTCTCTCTGCGTCTCTGCGGTGAGTAGACTGAACATAACGACAAATCAGTATCAACTTGAGAAATCATTCTTACATCGCTCCCGGCCTTGAAGCCCGCAGGCGGCGTCGCTGGCTAATAGTCATCACGCTCGCTCTGCTCTCAGTAACCGTTACAGGAGCGCTCGGCTTCTTTCTCTACCGGCGCATCTGGCGCGAGAAACCAAAGGGCACTGTATTTGGCGAGCGCTTCGTAGTCAGGACTCTGGCGGGCGACGGCGCTCCGGGCTTTAATGACGGGGCGGCGAATCAGGCGCGCTTCTCAGACCCCTTCGGCATAGCCATTGATTCGAAGGGCAGCATCTTTATAGCGGACGCGGGCGAGAATAACCGTATACGCAAGCTTAGTCCCGAAGGCACGGTCACGACGCTCGCGGGCGCGGGCGAAGGTTTTCAGGACGGGCAGGGAACGGGCGCAAAGTTCAACACGCCTTCGGCTCTCGCCGTGGACGCTCAGGACAATCTCTACGTAGCCGACACAGGCAACAACGCCATTCGGAAGATTACTCCCGACGGGACGGTGACGACTCTGGCGGGCGGAGGCGAGGCGGGTTACAGGGACGGCCCGGCGCGGGACGCGCGCTTCAATGCGCCAATCGGAGTGGCCGTGGATTCTGACGGCAGCGTTTACATCGCAGACACCTACAACGACCGCATACGCAAAGTCACAAAAGAAGGAGAGGTGACGACCGTGGCTGGCGGCGCTGCTTCGCCGGGTTATCTGGACGGGCCTGCCCTGAGCGCGAGCTTTGATACGCCCTGCGGCTTAACAGTCGCGCCGACAGGCGAGCTTTACATAGCCGACACGGGCAACAACGCCATACGCAGGCTTACGAAAGAAGGAGAGGTGACGACCTTCGTCAGCGCAGCACAACTCACAGATGACCAGTCCCTTCTTACCGCGCCCGTCGGCTTGGCCTTAACGCACGACCGCATCCTTTACTCTACGGGAAATGACCGTGGCCGCGTTGCTCAAATTCGTCAGGACGGAGCCGTGTTCGCTTTCTCAGGCGCGGGCAGTGGCTTCAGCGACGGAGAAGGAGACGCGGCCCGCTTTAATAGTCCGGCGGGAGTCGCCATTGACAAGAGCGGCGCGCTCTACGTAGCCGACGCCGCAAACTATCTGGTGCGGAAACTATCTGCGCGAGAAGCGGCGAAGGAATCAAGCGGAGCGCAGGCTGCCGGGCCGATAGTCGTGAGCGGTGTCCTGCCGCGACTGACAGCCGAGACTGTCGGAGCCGGAGAATTCCCTTGGCCCGTTGACCCGCAGCGCAAGTGGCACGAAGTGACCGCTACGCTCGGAGAGGTGCGCGGCAACTATGACGGCGAAGCGCGCGACCATCTTCATAGCGGTATAGACATACAGGGAGCCTTGGGCGCTAGCGTGCGCGCGGTTTACGACGAGAAAGTCTCAGACCCTCTGGCCAACTGGGGCTTTAATGATTTGGGAGAAGGCTTGCGCGTCGGCCTCATGACCTATGTTCACATGCGCGTCGGGAGAAATCAGCAGGACAAGCCCTTTGACGACGCGCGCTTCATCCCTGTCACGGGCGAAGAGCAGAAGCCTTCGCGCATACGCATACGACGCGGGACGCGTTTTCGCGTGGGCGATGCGCTCGGCACGATTAATCGCATGTATCACGTTCACCTGAACTACGGCCCGAGCGGCGCGCAGGCCAACCCGCTCGTCCTGCCCTTCATAGATTTTAGAGACACTGTCTCGCCGCGTATAGAGCGAGACGGCATACGCCTCTTTAATCAATCGGGCGAGCGATTGACCGAGACGCGCAAAGGTCGGCTGGTAATTCACGGCGATGTCAACATAGTTGTAGAGGCTTATGATCAGGTGGATGACAACGCCGCCCGTCGCCGTCTGGGTTTGTACAAGCTGGGCTATCAAATCCTGCGCGCCGACGGCACACCCGCGCCCGGCTTTGAAGAGCCGCGAGTCAACATAGAGTTCAATCGTCTTCCGCCCGTGCGCGTCGCCGTGCGAATAGCTTATTGGGACGCAAGCGGCATCACGGTTTACGGCAGCAGCACGACCCGCTTTCTCTACGTAGTAAGCAACATTGTGCGCGACGGTCGCGCGGAAGAAGGCAGATGGCGCGCATCGGAGCTTCCGGCTGGCGACTATACTTTGCGCATCTACGGAGCGGACTTCGCCGGTAATGAAATCAGCGCGGGGCGCGACCTGTCTATCACTATCGAGTAGGCTGCGAAAAATCCTAAACCCGTCTAGCCATAAATAATCGGGCTGGTGTAAGCTTGTTCGTGAGCAGGGCCGGGGGCGACTGTCGCCATCAGTTATAAATAGTTGTTCGGAAGCCGGAAGCGCACTCTTCCCCGCAGCGCAGGCCGCTCGTCATCTTCCTCTTCGCCGGAGCAAGAGCTTTTCACGCGCCATGTTTCAAGCCGAATCTCAATCAGGAGAAATCATGAAGATTAGTCAACGGCTCGCCGCCATTCTACTTTTAGCGCTTCTCGTATCCTTGACTGCGTTCGGTCAGGATGCTGGCGCGCAGGTGCAGAGATTCTCCGTCGGCGGCGTCTCGTTCCAGTATCCGGCCCGTTGGACGCTCACGGATAAGAGCAACGAGAAGACTCAGCACGTTGTGCTGGAATTGAAGGGCACTGCTGCGCAGATTATGGTTCTGGTCGAGCGTACGCCTTCGACCCAGCCGGGACAGCGCTCGCAAGCCCTGCAATTGAGAACGACAGCCTTCGCAGACATTATGACGAAGGAGCTTGAGAAGACCGGCACCACAGTACAGCGCTCGGACGTGACGACGGATGTGGGCGGCGTACCGGCTGACGGGCTCAAGCTGCGCGCCTCGCCCGGCAACCAGCCCGGAAGCATAGAGGTCTACTCGTTCGTGCTGGGCGGCAGAATAGTGATGCTCACCTTCCTTCGTCCTGACGCGGATGCTCTGGCGGCTGCGCCCGCGTGGTCTGCCGTGCGCTCCAGCCTGCGTGTAAGCGCGGGCAGCGCTCAGCCTTCATCGCAGAGTGACCTGCGGCTTGTTGACGAAAAAGAGGTGACAACAGTCAGGCCGCCTGATGACAGTCCCCCGTCTACTTCCACGCCAAACAGGTTCGCGGGGCTGGATTACGGCACCGTCACCGGCTCTTCATACGCGAACAAATTCTTCGGCTTTCGCCTGACGATTCCCTTTGGCTGGCGCGTGCAGGGTAAGGAAGTCAAGGAATTGCTCAATGATAAGGGGCGAGAGGCGGTCAGGACAGGCAACGCGCAGACGAATTCGCAGATAGATAGGTCGTTCGACAACACGGTCAATCTCCTGACGGTCTTCAAGTACGATGTCGGCACGGCCACAGAGTTTAATGCCTCTTTAATCTGCGGCGCTGAATTACTGCCCCGCTCTATGAGCGCTAACCAGTATCTGCTGAACGCCAAAAGTGTGCTGGACATGTCCGCACAGCAGGGACAATACATCTTCAAGCCCTTCTCGACGGAGACGTTCGGGGGCGAAGGCTTCGCCGTTATGGAGATTGAAACCCGTTCGCTCACCCAGAAGTATTATGTCTCTGTCAAGAAAGGCTACGCGCTCTTCTTCATATTGACTTACGTGTCGGATGAGGACGAGGCTGTGCTGAGGCAGCTCATGCGCTCCATCAGATTTTCTTAAAGGTGGAAGCGCTTCATACGGAATCTCCAATTTGAAATCCAAAAAATTGGCTGAAGCGGCGCAGGCCGTCGCTCGCGCCGAAAAGCTAACTGCTCCCGTCATTAATCTTAAAGAGCCGCGCCCGCAAGGCCCGGCTTCCGGCACATTCTTTGCGAAGATAAAAAGGTTTCAGGCCGCAGACTGTTCAAGCGTTCTCCTCAGCCTGATGTTCTAACCGGACGCGGTTAATTGTTTTTTTAATAAGTCGTTTACCTCCTTGTCAGGCTTGCGTAAACGGCTGCTGTCATGATAGAAGCTAGCTTCTACACTGGGTAGATATTGCACGCCTCTGGATTAAGAGCAAGCATTAAAAAGGTTTTCGCCAGGCTTAGATTTTCTGCCCGCTCAAGGTGCACGCGCCCGTGGGCTGCGGCTTCAATTCCATCTGAAATACAAACTCCAAGGAGTTCCCCAGAATGTCAAAGATATTACGCTTCCCGCTCGTCACGCTGCTGTTGCTGGCGATGAGCGCGCTGGCGCTGGCCCAGTCCTCTACGCAGGGGGCTATCGGCGGCGTCATCACCAATCCTAATAAAGAGGTGGTGCCGGGCGCGACCATTACAGTTCGCAACGTTGAAACGAATAAAGAAAGCACGGCCCAAGCAGACGACGAGGGCCGCTTTCGCATCGTTCAGCTAGACCCGGGCAACTACACTATCACAATCGTCGCTTCCGGCTTCGCCAACTTCACTCAGGAAAAGGTGGTGGTTGAGGTCGGTCGTGTGACGACTCTGGATGTCCCGCTCTCCGTAGGTCAGGTGTCCGGCACGGTGGAAGTAACTGCTGAAGCTCCGGTCATCAACACCAGCCAGCAGGACTTCTCGACAAATGTTAATCAAGTCTCTATTAACGAGCTTCCGATTAACGGTCGCCGCTCTTCCGACTTCGTGCGCCTGACGCCGGGCGTTGCGCCCGAAGGCGACTTCGGTCTCAACAGCTTTCGCGGCATCTCGGCGCTCCTGAACAACAACACGCTCGACGGAACCGACAACAACAACGGCTTCTTCTCCGAAGAGCGCGGGCGCACACGTATTCAGTACAGCTTCAGTCAGGCTGCCGTGCGCGAGTTTCAGGTCAACACCTCTAACTACTCTGCGGAGTACGGACGCGCTGCGGGCGGCGTTATCAACACCGTCTCGAAGTCCGGCACGAACGATTTTCGCGGCCAGCTCTTCTATTACATACGCGATAACAAGTGGGGCGCGCGCAACCCGTCCGCGACCATTCCCGTGCTGGTCAACGGCACGTTCGTCAACACGGCCATCAAGCCCGAAGATCGTCGCCAGCAGTTCGGCGGCGCAATCGGCGGCCCGATTGTACGTGACAAAGCCTTCTTCTTCTTTACCTATGACCAGCAGAAGCGCTCGTTCCCCGTCATCCTGACGACGAGTAACCCCGCGCTTTTGAATCCCGTGACTCTGGCTGCTCCTGCCGCGTGTACTGCCGCCAACGGCAACGCCGCGACCGGCCTGACGACCGAGCAGACGCTCTTCTGCCGTCTGGTAGGGCCGACACGTACGCTGGCTCAGGCGCAGGCAGCCGTTACCAGTGGTCTGGACTTCCTTCGCAGCCTGACGGGCGCAACGCCCCGCAGGCAGGATCAGCTCATTCTCTTCCCGAAGATTGACTGGAACATCAACCAGAATAACTCCTTCATGGCGAGCTACAACCGCCTGCGCACGGAAGCGCCCAACGGCTTCACTTCCCGCAGCGTTGATACCATCGGTGCCGCCAGCGTCGGCAACGACTTCGTTGAGATTGACTCGTTCACGTCTCGCCTGACGTCAACGCTGTCACCGACGCTGCTCAACGAGTTCCGCTTCCAGTTGAGCCACGAGCTTAATCAATCAATCCTTGGCGACCTGACGGCGGGAGAAGAAGCGATTGCCGCGACCGGCAAGACGCTCGTAAATGGCCGTCTGCCTGAAGTCTTCCTCAGTGGCGGTCTGACCTTCGGCACACGCGCCTTCTTCCAGCGCCAGTTATTCCCGGACGAGAACCGCATACAGTTTGCCGACAGCATGACCTACTCGCGCGGCAATCACACGCTGAAGTTCGGCGCTGACTACAAGCGCGACCGCGACAAAATTGACAACCTGTTTCAGGGCTTCGGCGCGTACTCTTTCAACAACTTGGCGGACTTCCTGAGCGACCTTATCGCTCCGGCCGGTACGCCCAACAACGCCAACGCTCCTGCGGGCGCTCCTGCCAATGCGACCGCTCTGAACCGTCGCTACAGCAGCTTCGCGCAGGCGTTTGGACTGACCGCGTACGAGTTCTCGACTCCCGACTACTCCTTCTTCGTACAGGATGACTGGAGAGTCACCCCGCGCCTGACCCTGAACCTCGGCCTGAGATATGACTACCAGTCCTATTCCCGCCCGCAGGTTCCCAACACGGCGACCGCTATCCTGACTGCTAACCAGAATCGCTACACGCAGGCAGAGGCCAACGCCATCATCGCGCAGACCACGCGCTTCCCGAAGGACAAGAATAACTGGCAGCCGCGTTTGGGCTTTGCCTGGGACATCAACGGCGATGGCCGAACGAGCCTTCGCGGCGGCTTCGGCATCTTCACCGGGCGCGTTCCCAACACGTTCATCGCTAGCGGTATCGTCAACACGGGCGCACCCGGCTCGCAGATAGCCGTCACCGGCATCTCTCCGACCACGCAACTGCTTGACGCGAACGGCAACGTCATCCCGAACCCGACTTTCCCGAACACGCTGACGGGCGTTCCTGCACGCTCCACCAACATCGTCACCCTCGGAGACAACTTCGAGAACCCGCACGTTTATCAGGTGGACTTGATTCTGGAGCGCGAGATTGCCAGAAACACTGTCGTCTCCATCTCCTACGTGTTCAGTGGAGGCAGGCACCTGCCTGCGTACATTGACGTGAACCTGCCGCGCCCGACTGCGATGAGAACATACACAGTCGTCGGCGGCGAGTTCAACGGTCAGCAGTTCACGACGCCCTTCTTTGCGGGCCCGCGTCCTATCTCTAACGTGGGACAGGTTCTGCAAACGCAGAGCATAGGCGAGTCCAAGTATCACGCGATGATTCTTCAGGCCAATCGCCGCTTTACCAACGGCCTTCAGTTTCAGGTCAACTACACCTTCTCAAGAGCCACCGACACGGGTCAGCGCTTCGGCACGTTCGCTCCTTCGAGCCCGACCGTCACGAACCCGTTCGACACGAGCCTCGATTGGGGACTGTCCGACAACGACATTCCGCATCGCTTCGTGGCCAGCGTCGTCTGGGCTCCGGGCCAGACCTTCACAGGTCTTGAGAGCAGCGTAGTCGGACGCACCATCTTCAAGGGCTTCCAGATGGGGCTCATCTTCAATCAGGCTTCGGGTCGCACGGCTGTCGGTACAATCGGCAGCAACCCGGGCGCTAACACGAACTGCACGGCGACGACCACGGGCTCGCTCTGCGGTACGGCATCGGGCCTTCTGGGCTCCGGCGGCCCGTCGCGCGCATTCTTTATCCCGCGCAACAGCTTCCGCAGGCCCTACACCCAGACGGTTGACCTTCGTCTCTCGAAGCGCTTCAACTTCAAGGAGCACATGAGCCTTGAGTTTCTGGCTGAAGCCTTCAACCTGCTGAATCGTGCCAACGTCACGGACGTTTCAGCGACGCTCTTCGCCTTCAGTGGGGCGAGCCAGACGGGCGGAACGTTGACTTCCAACACGACGCCCGACCGCACGCTGCCCTTCCTGAGGGAGACGTCTGAAGGTCTTAACAACACGACCATCTTTACCCCGCGTCAGGTTCAGCTCTCGGTTCGCTTCGAGTTCTAAGCTGACCCCGGTCGCATGACAAAAAAGAGGGTGCATCCTGAAGTGGATGCACCCTCTTTTTATTAGCTCGAAAGATGAGAGTTAGTTGTTCCGGTCGCGCTTGATTGCGAGCATTCTTTCCACGGCGCGGCGTGCGCGCTCGGCGACCTCGGCATCAACCTCCACCTTGTATTCCATCTTCTCCAACGAGTGAAGAATCTTAGGCAGCGTGATGCGCTTCATGTGCGGGCAGAGAGCGCAGGGGCGTATAAACTCTATCTGCGGAAACTCGACGGCCACGTTGTCCGACATGGAGCATTCCGTAATCATGACGACGCGCGCGGGCCTTGTATTGTCCAGATGCTTAATCATGCCGGAGGTCGAGCCAACGAAGTCCGCCTCCTGCAACACGTCGGGCGGGCATTCCGGGTGAGCCAGAATCTGCACGTTGTCAAAGCCCTTGCGATAGTTGCGCAGCTCCTCGCCCGTGAAGCGCTCGTGAACCTCACAGTGTCCCTTCCACAGAATGATTTGAACCTCTGTCTGCTTGGCCACCCACTGGCCCAGATATTCATCCGGCAGAAAGATGACGCGGTCTGTGCCCATGGACTCCACGACCTCTACGGCATTGGCCGACGTGCAGCAGATGTCAGATTCGGCTTTGACATCGGCAGAGGTGTTGACGTAGGTGACTACGGGGACGCCCGGATAACGCTGGCGCAGAAGGCGCACGTCCGCGCCCGTGATTGATTCGGCCAGAGAGCAGCCAGCCTTAGCGTCCGGTATAAGCACGGTCTTCTGAGGATTGAGCAGCTTCGCCGTCTCTGCCATGAAGTGTACGCCGCAAAGGACTATCACGTCGGCGTCAGCGTCGGCAGCCATTCGCGCCAGAGCCAGAGAGTCGCCCACAAGGTCTGCCACGCCGTGAAAGATTTCAGGCGTCTGGTAGTTGTGAGCCAGAATGATGGCGTTGCGCTCGCGCTTCAATTCGTTAATGCGCGCAATGTAGGGCGCATGAACGGGCCATTCGATTTCCGGGATGATGCCGCGCACCCGCTCATAGATAGAGCTGGTCGCGCGCGCCACCTCCGGCGTGTACTCAAGAGTCTGTAGATTTTCCTGATTCAACATAGCTTCCTGATTATACGTAAACTAGACCGTCATCCCTAGCTGTCACGCACACCTTCCGCGCGCGACTGTTTAGATGCTTTAGCGACGGCAAAAGAATGCCCGGAAGGCGGAATATACAGGACAGTACCGCCTGCTTAAGCCGGGCGGGTTATATCGTAGCAATCACCCGCACGCCACCGCAGGCGGTACTGTCCTCTATTTTCTCTATCTTTTACCCGGCCCCATCTGCTAACATAATTTCGCCCCGCGCGGCCGCCTACAGCACGGCCCGCCCAGAGTCTAACCCTCCGAACTGTTAATCATGGAAATGCCGGATTCTTCAATCACAAGGAGCGCTAGCGAGCGCGCGTTGACAGACGAGCAGTGGCAGGACGCGTTCGATGCCCTGCCCGAAGCCGTCTTCCTGTTCGATGAGAACGGACGCCTGAGCCGGGCCAATCGCGCGGGCTTGCTGCTCAGACAGGTGGGCGAAAGCCCGCTTGAAGCGGCGCGATGCTGTGACATGTTCTGGCGCGCGGAGGGCGCGGAAGACTGCGCGGTGGAGCGCTCCGTGGCCAGTGGCGAAATCGTAGAGGTGGAGATGCTCTGCGGCCCCTGCGCCGATAGGCCGACGCTCATCACAGTCCTGCCCGTAGGCGGAGCAGCCGGAAAAAGGCTGGTCATGGTGCGCGACGTGTCGGACTTGCGTCGAGCCGAAGCCGAAGCCTTCGAGCACAAGTCCTTCATGGCCAGCCTTGCAGACCTTGCGCCGGACGAAATCTACACGCTCGATTTGGAAGGCCGCTTCAACTGGATGAACGAGCGCGCGGAAGCCAGCAACCATCTTCTCTCCACCAGCCTCATAGGCCGCCACTTCAACGACATAGTCGCGGTCGAGTCCAGAGACGCGATGAGCCTGAATCTTGCGCGCACGCTTGAAGCCGAAGACACGCAATGCGAGGTGCAGACCATACGCCCGGACGGAACCGTTCGCTACGTGGAAGCCTACACTTCGGCGCTCTGGCGCGAGGGTAACGTGACGGGCGTGCTTGTTTTCCTGCGCGACATAACGGAGCGCAAACGCGCGCAGGAGCGCATGGCTCAGTCGGACAAGCTCAGGGCCGTGGGCGAGCTGGCGGCGGGCGTCGCTCACAATCTCAACAACGCCCTGACCGTCATTCAGGGCCGCGCGCAGCTCCTACTGATGCGCGCAACGGACGAAGCCACATCCAAGAGCCTAGAAGTGATTACGCGGGCCGTCTCCGACAGCGCGCAGACCCTGCGACGCATGCTTGATTTCGCTCGTCGCGGCACGACCACGGATTTCGGCCTCGTTGACCTTGCCGAACTGGTTGCCTCCAGCGTTGAGATAGCGCGTCCAAAGTGGCAAGGCTCTTCCGCTACGCGCTCCGGCAAGATAGAAGTAGAGGTCGTCAATCAAGGCCCGGTCTACGTTTACGGCGACGCGGCCGAACTGCGCGAAGTAGTTCTCAACATGATATTCAACGCGGTGGACGCCATGCCCGAAGGCGGAACTATAGAGACGGGCTCGCGCGCCGAGATTGATTCGGCCTGCTTCTGGGTGGCGGACACAGGGCGCGGCATGCAGCCCGAAGTCGTGGAGCGCATCTTCGAGCCTTTCTATACGACTAAGGGAGAGCGCGGCACGGGCCTTGGTCTTTCCGCTTCGCACGGTATAGTCGCGCGCCACAACGGCCAGATAATGGTCGTGAGCTTTCCGGGTGAAGGCACGCGCTTTGAAGTCCGGCTGCCTCTCTATGAAGAGGCCCGCCGCGCCAAGCAGGAGAGCGCCCCGCAGTCAGCGATTGTGATAGACCCTGCTCGCATACTCATTGTCGAAGATGAAGAGCGTGTGCGCTCGCTGCTGGCAGAGGCTTTTGAAGCAGCGGGCCACACGGTCATACAGGCGTGGGACGGAGCCGAAGCCCTGAAGCTCCTTGAGAAAGAGGAGTTCGAGCTGGTCATCTCCGACATAGGCTTGCCGGAGGTGAGCGGCCTTCAGGTGGCGCGTTGGATAAAGACGAACCGTCCTGTCCTGCCTGTGATTCTGGCCACCGGCTGGATAGAGATGATAACGCCTATGGATTACGAGCAGGGAAGAATTGACGCCGTCTTCAAAAAGCCTTACACCGTCAGAGAAGTTCTTGAGCGCGCCTGTGAATTACTGGATGCGGGAAGGCAAGGCGAGTCGCGCCGCGAGCTGCTGCATCAATAGCCGTAGGTGTTCTGGTTGAACGCAGGTATTCTGTGGCTGCCTCTTGTCCGAAGATGAAGCACAAGCTTCTTTTGAATGTACGTAAACACCCGAAGCGAGCCTGGCCTGTCTTGACTGTTCTCCCTGCGGCGCAATTTCTTAACCTCTTACATCAAAGCTTTTAGCCTGATATTCACGGCATCCTGACGCACGGTGGCATATCGCTTGCCATTCTCTGGCGGCACAGGCGACGAATAACGCTAAGCGTGCCCGCCTGCTATTACGGCAGTTCGATAGGAGGATTGAGAGTTATGGGAAGACCTAACGAAGATGAGATTGAAGGCAAATTCGAGAAGGCTAAAGGCTCGGTTAAAGAGGGAGTCGGCCGCGCTATAGGTGATAAAGATATGGAGGCGGAAGGAAGCGCGGATAGAGCCGAAGGCAAGGTACAAGAGGGTTACGGCGAAGCCAAGCGTAAAGTGGGCGACGCTATCAAAGACGTAGGCGACGCGATTCGCAAGTAACAACCAAATAAGAGAAGCCGGAAGGGGAGATGAAAGCAGCCCTGCTTTCATCTCCCCTTCCGGCTTTTTATTCGTGTCGCACGGCTTTTCAGTCCCAGCGACGATAGCGGCGGCTCGGCGGCTCGTCCATCAGGCGGTCTACGCCGCGACGCAGCGTTTCTCTGGAATAGCCCGAGTCGGCAGCGCGTTCGCGCCGCTCGCGCTCACGCTCTCTGGGAGTCATGGCGTGACGCCACCTGTCGCGCTCCCTTTCGTTCTCCGCATCACGCGACGAAGGCGGCTGTCCTAAGCGCTCGTCCCACTCTTTGTCAAAATCGAGACGACGCTCATCACTGGGCCTGTCATCGCGCCTGTAATCATCGTCGCGCGCGCGGTTGTCGTAGGAGTCGCGCTGGCGCGTAGGACGCGGCTCAGCTCCGGCGCGAAAGCTCTCGCGCTGACGCCGCTCGCGCCTTCTTCCTTCCGCCACCTGTGCAAAGCGCTCAAGGTCTTCTTCCAACTGCTGCTCGGGGTCGGTGCCGAAGAGGCTAGCGACGACCGCGCCGAAGTGTCCAGCCGGAGGGCGATAGCCGAGTATGACGTGCATCATAGTGGTGCCGCGCCGCGTCTCTCTGAAAGAGACTTCGCCCTCTGTGTCAACGTCGCCGCGCACGCTGCGCCATGCTATAAGGTAGGGCGGGTCAAAAGCCATCGTCTCCGCCTCCCACTCTACGCTGGTGCCGAGCGGCGCGTCTGCCGTCCAACGCGTGTAGCCGCGACCGGAATAATGCACGTCCCTTATGTGGCGCATCCAGCGCGGGAAGTTCTCGAAATCGCTGAAGAGGCCGAAGACGCGCTCAACGGGCGCGTCAATCTCTATCACCTTCTCAATTCTTTCCATAACCACAACCCCTTGAAAGAAGAGTTTTCAGTTTTTAGTTCTCAGTTTTCAGCAGAAAGACCATCCTGCTTTTTACTGAAAACTGAAAACTGTTTACTGAAAACTGTCCCTTACTCCTGACGAACGTGATGCGCGCCGAGGTCTTCCAGAAGCTCTTCCAGCTTGTCTGCGTCTTCTGTGGATTTGGCTTCGACGCCGAGCAGTATGCCGCCCTCGCGCAAGCCCGCGTCGTAAACTTTGGCCCTGTGCTCAGGGATGCCAGCGCCAATCAGAGCGCCAATGAGCCCGCCGGTTGCGCCGCCCGCGCCCGCGCCTGCCAGAGCCGCAGCGATTGGCCCGGCTATGACTAGCCCGATTCCCGGCAGCGCCAAAGAGGTTCCGACCGCAACTACTGCGGCAAGGACAGCGCCGACTGCTCCGCCCAACGCGCCGCCTATACCGGCACCGTCGGCCATGTGCGTTCTTGTCTCTACGGCGAACTCTTTGCTCTTGGTAGCGTCCGACATGAGCACGCTGATGTCGTCACGCGTGTAGCCGCGTTTGATGATGGCGTCAACGGCTGCTTCGGCCGCCACGCGCGTCTTAAAAAGTCCCGTCACTAATCTTGCATCTGCCATAACAGTTCTGCTCCTTCGATAGAATCTTGAAAATAGTCGCGAGGAGACACAACATTACACACCCTAATTGAAGTGCAATCCTTGTGCCTTGCTTGGGTTTTGCGCCTGAAGCTTGAAGGGATTTTCCCCGATAATGTTGAGATAGCTATGCTTGCAGTGTCACTCTTTTGTGTCGGCCTCAGAATCCGCGAGCCCGCCGCCACGTATCAAAGCAAAACAATCAAAGAGATAATCGTTCGCACGCAAAGACCGAAAGCGAAGAAAGAGCGGCGCTCGCTTCTGACTCACTTTTGTCTTCTGCCTTCGTTTGTGGCAGAGTGTGCCGGGTTTTATTCAGAGAACAAATCAAGGGGATTTTTTTGTGATAGAGGCTGTTATTTTCGACATAGACGGAACGCTCGTGGACTCCGTAGACCTGCACGCGCAGGCATGGAAGGAAGCCTTCAAGCATTTCGGCAAAGACGTTCCTTACGAGCAGGTGCGTCACCAGATTGGAAAGGGCGGCGACCAACTGATGCCCGTCTTCTTTTCCCGCGAAGAGCTTGAGCGGTTCGGAGAAGAGATGGAGGAATACCGGGGCACGCTCTACAAGCGCGATTACATAGGGCGTGTGCGCGCCTTTCCGGGCGTGCGCGAGCTGTTCCTGAGAATCAGGGAGGACGATAAGCGCATAGCGCTGGCCTCTTCCGCCAAAGCCGACGAGCTTTCACACTACAAGCGCGTCGCCAACATAGAAGACCTTGTGGAAGAAGAGACTTCTGCGGACGACGCGGAAAAGTCCAAGCCGCACCCGGACATCTTTCAGGCCGCGCTAGATGAGCTGGGACTGAGCGATGCTGCGCGGGCCGTCGTCATAGGCGACACGCCTTACGACGCAGAGGCTGCCGGACGAGCCGGGCTGAAAAAAAGAATCGGTCTTCTTTGCGGCGGCTTTCCCGAAAGGGAGCTGCGCGCGGCAGGCATGTTGGAAATCTACGAAGACCCTGCGGACTTACTCAAGCATTACCGGGACTCCATGCTCGACAGAGATTGATTCATTGATTCACCGGCTCATTGATTCATTGAATCAATGAGCCGGTGAATCAATTCTTATGAGAATCCTGCACATCAATTCGGCGCGCACCTTTGGCGGCGGTGAAAGGCACACGGCCGACCTTGCGAACGCTCTCGCAAGACGCGGCCACGAGGTCTTTGCAGCCGCTCCCGCAGGCTCGCCGCTCGTGGGGGAGTTAAAGCGCGTCCCGGCAGAGAATGTTTTCGAGATGCCACTGAGAAACGCGCTCGACGTGCAGAGCGCCATAGAGCTTGCGCGCCGCGTGCGAGAGCGCGAGATAGAGATTATTCACGCTCACGTTGCGCGCGACTACCTGCTGGCGGCCTTGGCTTCTCGCAGGAGCGCCGCGCCGCTTGTCCTGACGCGCCACCTTGAGCGCCCGCTCAAGAGCCTGCATCGCTGGACGCTCTCCGGCGTAGCGCGCGTGATTGCCGTCTCCGAGGCCGTTGAGCGCGCTCTGCTGGCGCAGAAGATATTCCCGCCCGAAAAGATTCTACGCATCTCGAACGGCATAGACATAGAGCACTTTGAGAGACGCGCGCGGGCCTTTGACACGCAGCGCTTCCGTCGGCTGACGGGGATAAAGGGGCGGCTCGTCGTCGGCACTGCGGGCGAGCTTCGTGAGCACAAGGGGCAGGACGATTTCATTCGCGCCGCGCAAATAGTCGCACAGAGCTTCGAGGACGTTGACTTCATCATAGCCGGAGAAGACCTCAGCCAGCGCAAGGAATACCGCGCGCAGCTTGAAAGGCTCGTCAACGAGCTTCAGCTTCAGACACGAGTTCACTTCACGGGCTGGCTCGAAGATGTGGCCACACTCCTTCCGGCGCTGGATATCTTCGTCTCGCCTTCGCGCGTGGAGCCGTTCGGCCTTGTGATGGTAGAAGCCATGGCGGCAGGATTGCCCGTCGTCGCTACCGCCACGGGCGGCGCGCGTGAGATAGTCGAAGACGGCTTTACCGGGAAGCTGGTTGTGCCGGAAGACTGGCAGGGCCTCTCGGAAGCTATCTCGTCTCTGCTTGAAAATGAAGAGGAGCGCCGCCGCATGGGAGCGTCGGGGCGAGAGCGGGCGCGGAAGCACTTCAGCCTTGAGCGAATGGTCGCGGAGACTGAAGCCCTTTACAGGGAGGTTCTCGCGGCCCGGTGATATTTTAGGGATTGATGAAACAGGAAGCTCATCTGAACAGCCGGGCCGAACAGTCTTTCGTGGAGGAAGAGCGTGCGCCCGTGGCCATGGCTCATGAAGCTATACACGAGCGCGTGGCGGAGATTCTAGAAAATTTGCCGCGAGGGCCGTTGCTCGATGTCCCTGCGGGCGAGGGCGCACTGGCCTCTCGTCTCAAGGCTCTAGGTTTTGAGGTGCGGTGCTGTGATTTGTACACGGAGATTTTTCGCCTGCCGGATGTCGAAATCCGTCGCGGGGATTTGAGCAAAGAGCTGCCTTACCGCGAAGCGGAGTTCGACTACGTGACCTGCGTGGAAGGCATAGAGCACATAGAGAACCCGCAACAGGCCGTGCGAGAGTTTGCCCGAACCCTTCGCGCGGGCGGCCACCTGATAGTCTCCACGCCGAACATACTGAATATAGAAGAGCGCCTGAAGTGGCTCTTCTACGGCTACACCTCGCACTTCAAGCCGCTCTCGCAGGAGCATCTGGAAAACTTAAGGCGCGATTACGGCGGGATGGAAGAGGTGGCGCTGCACGTAAATCCCGTCTCCTATTCCGAGCTTCGCTACACGCTTGAGAAGTACGGCTTCGAGGTGGTGAGCGTGCTTCTTGATAAGCCTAAGAAGAACCTCTGGGTCTACTGGCCGATTGTCGCGCTGATTCGCTTAATCGGTCGGCTGACGCCGGAGCGTAAGCGGCGCGAGCGCTGGACACAAGAGCTTCAGTCGAACGAAGTCCTGCTCGGCGGAAATACCCTCATCATTCACGCGGTTAAGAAGGGATGAGAAGCCAAGCGCTTCTCCTTACATCGCGTCAATCTTGGCCGCTAGGATGAAGTCGCTCTCCGAGAGGCCGTCAATCTTGTGCGTCCAAATCTTAATCTCCGCGTAGCCCCAGCCGAAGGAGATGTCCGGGTGGTGTCCTTCCGCTTCGGCCAGCTCTCCCACGCGATTGACGAAGCTCAGTGCTTCACGAAAATCTCCGAACTTGAAACTCTTCAGCAGGTGATGCTCTTCAATCACCTCCCAGCCGTCAAGCTCTCCCATGAACTCTTTTATCTCCTGCCCGCGCATAGGCGGGACGCCGCCGCGACACGGCACGCACTGGCGGCTGGCCAAGCTTCTCATAGAGCGCTTCTCCTTCTGACAGATGTTTTGACCGAAGAGTATAGAGCGCAAACGCCCTTTGTGCCACAGGAATCCGGCCCGTCCAGACTTGGCAAACCGCCATGGTAGCGGTTAGTCTTACATTCCTAAAGCAGTCCTTAAGTCGGCAAGAAGTTCGGGCCGGATTCCTGCGAGGCTAAAGCCTGCGGAGTCCTGTCCAATGGACTGCTATTTTCATCGAAGGAGAAGAAGAAGAGTGGCTGTCATTCGTCCCTTTCGAGCGCTGCGCCCGCCCACCGATAAAGCAAAAGAGGTGGCGAGCGTGCCCTACGATGTGGTCAACACGGAGGAGGCGCGCGCTCTGGCCGCCGGAAATCCTTTGAGCTTCCTGCACGTCTCGCGCCCGGAGATAGACTTGCCCGAAGGCACGGACATCTACTCGGACGCCGTCTACGAGAAGGCGGCGGAAAATTTCCTTCGCATGAGGGAAGCGGGCACGCTTGAAGAAGAGAGCGCGCCCAGCCTCTACCTTTACCGCCTGATTATGGGCGAGCAGGAACAGATAGGCGTCGTGGCATGCTGCTCCGTGGACGAGTATGACCAGAACATCATACGCAAGCACGAGCGCACGCGCCCCGACAAAGAGGACGACCGCACGCGCCACATAATGACTTTAAGAGCGCAGACCGGCCCGGTCTTCCTGACCTACAGGCCGAGCAGCACCGTTGACATGATGGTCATGGAGACGACTATGGCCGACGCTATCTTCAACTTCACAGCGCCGGACGGAGTCGAGCACACCGTCTGGCGCGTGCCGGACGCCGTGCGCTTCGTGCAGGCTTTTCGTGAAGTGCCTTTTCTGTACATAGCGGACGGCCATCACCGCGCGGCCTCTGCCTCGCGCGCGCGCGCGGAATTGAAAGCGCAGAACCCCCGTCACGACGGGGACGAAGAGTACAACTTCTTTCTGGCCGTGCTTTTTCCTTCAGACCAGTTGCGTATCCTTCCTTATAACCGCATCGTCAAAGATTTGAACAATCTTTCGGAAGAAGATTTTCTGGAGCGTGTTAAGGAGAGATTCAACCTGACGGAGAACGCGGTCGCAAGCCCGTCTTCGCCCGGCAACTGGAGCATGTACCTGAATGGACGCTGGCACGGGCTGACTCTGAAGGGCGAGCCGCCGACAGACCCGATTGCGGCGCTGGACGTGAGCGTGCTGCAAGAGAACCTGCTAGACCCTGTCTTGGGCATCAAGGACGTGCGAACCGACAAGCGGATTGATTTCGTAGGCGGCATTCGCGGCACGGAAGAGCTTGAGAAGATGGTCAACGACGGGCGCGCGGCAGTGGCTTTCTCCATGTACCCTACGACCATAGACGACCTGCTTCGCGTCTCGGACGCGGGCGGCATCATGCCTCCCAAATCAACATGGTTCGAGCCCAAGCTGAGAGACGCCCTGCTGATTCATACGATATGAGTTTTCAGTTTTCGTGAAAAGCAAAGATGTCCTCTTGCTGAAAACTGGTTGCCGGAAGCTGTTCTTATGATTGAAACGGAAAGACTCGTCCTGCGACGTTTCACGCCGGACGACCTCGATGAGCTGGCAGCGCTTCGCGCAGACCCGGATGTCATGCGATACATCGGCGACCAGTCCAGAGAGAAAGTAGAGCAGCGACTCAAGTATTACATCGCTCATTACGAGCCGAACGGGTTCGGCATGTGGGCTGTGACACTCAAGACGACCGGGCAGTTGATAGGCTGGTGCGGCCTTATATTTCTGGACGAGACGCCGGAGGTCGAGGTCGGCTACGGTGTGGAGCGAGACTACTGGGGGCGAGGGTTGATGACGGAAGCGGTGCGAGCCTCCCTGCGCTATGGCTTCGAGACGGCAGGGCTTGAGCGGATAGTGGCCGTGGCCATGCCTGAGAACTCAGCGTCGCGCCGCATCATGGAAAAATTGGGGATGCGTTATGAGAAGATGGCGCATCACTACGGGTACGATTTAGTCTACTACGCTATAGGGCGCGACGAGTTTAAGGCGGGCGACGGGTTCTACCTGCTGCACGACGACAAATAGATTGCGAGGCTGGGAAATGAGATGAAGGTTCTTGTTGCTGATAAGTTCGAGCAATCGGGTCAGGACGGCCTGCGCGCCATAGGGTGCGAGGTGAGTTATCAACCGGACTTGAAGGACGAGGCGCTAGTTCAGGCAATCGAGCAGGAGAGGCCGGACGTGCTGGTCGTGCGCTCAACGAAAGTCGCGGAGGCCATGCTGGACGCCGGTGCGCTCAAGCTGGTGGTGCGAGCGGGCGCGGGCTACAACACGATTGACGTGGCGGCCGCTTCCGCGCGCGGCATATACGTCTCGAACTGTCCGGGGAAGAACTCAATTGCCGTCGCAGAGCTTGCCTTCGCGCTCATACTGGCGCTTGACCGGCGCGTGGCCGACAACGTCATCAGCCTCAGGCGCGGCGAGTGGAACAAGAAGGAGTTCTCAAAGGCGCGCGGCCTCTTCGGTCGCACGCTCGGGCTCATAGGTCTGGGGCGCATAGGACAGGAGATGATTCCGCGCGCGGCTGCCTTCGGCATGCCCGTCGTAGCGTGGAGCCGAAGCCTGACGCCAGAGCGCGCCGAAGAGCTTGAGATAGAGTACAAAGAGTCCCCGCTAGACGTGGCGCGGTCGGCGGACGTAGTAAGCATTCATCTGGCCCTGAAGCCCGACACGCGCTCTCTCATCGGCGCAGACTTCTTCGACAACATGCGCGAGGGCGCTTACTTCATCAACACTTCGCGCGGCGAGGTGGTAGACCAAACGGCGCTCGTCCACGCAATTCGCACGCGCTCCATTCGCGCAGGTCTTGACGTTTACGCCAACGAGCCCACCTCCGCCACCGCCGAGTTCACGGACGAGATTGCGCGCGAAGCGAACCTCTACGGCACGCATCACATAGGCGCTTCAACCGACCAAGCGCAGGAGGCCATAGCGGCCGAAACCGTCCGCATCGTGCAGTCCTTCAAAGAGACGGGCAAGGTTCCGAACGTGGTCAACCTCGCCGCCAGAACGCCCGCCACGCACATGCTGGTAGTGCGACACCGCGACCGGCCGGGCGTGCTGGCGCACGTGCTGGATGCGATTCGCTCTGCGGAAATCAACGTGCAGGAGATGGAGAACATAGTCTTCGAGGGAGCGCAGGCGGCGGTCGCCCGCATCAATCTGGACAAAGCGCCGCCGGGCGAGACGCTCGAAAGGTTGAGCTTTGAAAACCCGGACATCATAGAATTGAGCCTGCTTGAGATTAAAAGCTGAGCCGCGAATCATGATGAAAAAGTGCCTGTTCATCCTGCTGCTTTTAGCCGTAATCGCAGCTTCCGGCCGGACGGCTCCGGCGCAAGCGCCGGGCTCAGGCACGGCTGTAGTTGAGAGGGTTTACGTCTCTGGCAACGTTGCGCGCCCGCAGGAGGTGCTTTTCTCGCGGGGGCTCACCTTAACGCGCGCTCTTGACTGGGCGGGCGGAGTGCTGGCCGACGCGGACGTGAAGAGAGTGAAGGTTAGAAGAGATAACGGCACGAAAGAGGGCGACCTTATCTCGGTTAATCTCAAGGCCATACGTGGCGGAAAGGAGAAGGATTTTGTTCTTCGTCCCTACGACATCATCTGCGTGCCGAGTAAGAAATCCAAGGGCACAAACTGCAACCTCTACCTGCTGCGAAGGCTTAATCCGGAGCTTCCATCGCGGGTAATAAACTGACCGGAGCGCGCGTACAGGCATGAAGACCACGCTCATCACAGGCGCGTCAAGCGGCATCGGAGAGACTTTCGCGCGAAGGCTCGCGGCGCAGGGCGATAACGTGTGCCTTGTGGCGCGCACCGAAGAGAAGCTTGCGACCATCTGTAACGAGCTTGGCAGAGAGTACGGCGTGCAGGCTCAGTACGTGACTATGGATTTAACCGAAGACGGAGCGGGCGCGCGCCTTTTCGAAGAGTGCCAGAGGCGGGGCCTTGAGGTGGAGACTTTAATCAACAACGCCGGGTTTGGCTCTATGGGCGATTTTCTCAAGCTGGACATAGAGAGCGAGCTGAGGATGATTGACCTCAACGTCAAGGCGCTGGTTGATTTGACCTATCGCTTTATAGCGCCGATGCGCGAGCGGCGGCGCGGCGTTATCATCAACGTGGCTTCGACCGCAGGCTTTCAGCCCGTCCCTTTCATGACCACCTACGCGGCCACAAAAGCCTTCGTGCTCTCCTTCTCCATAGGGCTGTGGGAAGAGAATCGCCCCTTTAATGTACAGGTGATGGCGCTGTGTCCGGGCGTGACGGAGACAAACTTTTTCGAGGCCGGGCACATAGACAAGCCGCCCATGCGCGGCTCGCAGACGACCGACGAGGTAGTTGACACCGCGCTCAGAGGTTTGAAGCGCGGCAGGAGCCATATCATTTCGGGCTGGTCGAATTACCTGCTGACGGAGTCGGAACGGCTCGTGCCGCGCAAGCTGATTGCGCGCGTCGTCGGCACGGCCCTTCGCCCCAGATACCAGAAGAACAGTGACAAGTGACGAGTGACGAGTGACAAGCCTGAAAGAGCTTGCTCTTAACTCGCCGCTCGTCGCTTGTCACTCATCACTGCTTTATACGGAGGAATGATGACGGAAAGAATCTTTAACTTCAGTGCGGGGCCGGCCGTGTTGCCCTTGAGCGTGCTGGAAGAAGCTCAGAGAGAGTTGGTGGCGCTGCCGGGCGTCGGGATGTCTGTTCTGGAAATCAGCCACCGCTCAAAGGCCTTTGACGAGATAATCAATAAAGCGGAGACGGGCATTCGTGAGCTGCTGGGCGTGCCTGAAAATTATCGCGTGCTGTTCCTACAGGGCGGCGCGAGCCTACAGTTCTCCATGATTCCCATGAACCTTCTGCCGCAGGGTGTCAGCGCCGACTACGTGCTGACGGGAAGCTGGGGCAAGAAGGCTCTGAAGGAAGCGAAGAAGGTCGGCACGGCGAACGTCGCGGCGACTATGGCCGACGGCGGCTTCACGCGAGTTCCGGGACAGGACGAGCTTAACTTAGACCCTAAAGCCGCTTACGTTCACATCACCACTAACGAGACGATTGAAGGCGTAGAGTGGAAACGAGAGCCGGAAGTGGGCGACGTGCCGCTCGTAGCGGACGCTTCCTCCGACATTATGTCGCACCCGATTCCGGTGGAGAAATACGCGCTCATCTACGCGGGCGCGCAGAAGAACATGGGGCCGAGCGGCGTCACCCTTGTCATCATCAGAGACGACCTGCTGGAGCGCATACCCGACAATCTGGCGACGATGCTCGATTACCGCACGCACGCGGAGAACAAGTCGCTCTACAACACGCCGAACACTTTTGGCATATACATCATCATGCTGGTGACGAAGTGGCTCAGGGAGATTGGCGGCCTCGAAGGGATGGAGCGAGCCAACGAAGAGAAGGCGGGGCTGCTCTACGACGCGATTGACGCGACCGACTTTTATCGCGGCCACGCAGACCCCGACTCGCGCTCCATTATGAACGTCACCTTCCGCCTGCCTTCCGAAGAGCTTGAGAAGAGGTTCGCGCAGGAGGCAACGGCACAAGGGCTGGACGGCCTTAAAGGCCACCGCTCGGTCGGCGGCATACGCGCCTCCATCTACAACGCCTTTCCGAAAGAGGGCGTCGAAGCGCTCGTCTCCTTCATGAAAGAGTTTGAGCGAAAGAATGGATAAAGGGCAGGTCAGTATCGCCTGCGGTAGCGAGCGGGCATCAAGCTTAGGTAATACTCGCCCGCTACCGCAGGCGGTACTGGCCTGTCTTCTCTTTACGCTCCTTTGTTTGTCGCTGGAGCCCGGAGTCTCGTCGGCGCAGGATTCCAGTGCGACAGACCCCCTGACGCTCTCTTCGGAGAAGCATCTGCGTAATGTTCGGCAGTTGACCTTCGGCGGCGAGAACGCGGAAGCCTACTTTAGCGGAGACGGCCAGTCGCTTATCTTTCAATCCAAGCGCGACGGGCGCGAGTGCGACCAGATTTACACCATGCGCACGGACGGCTCCGGCACACGAATGGTTTCAACCGGCAAGGGCCGCACAACCTGCTCCTACTTCTTCCCAAGACGCGACCGTATCCTCTACTCATCTACGCACGAGGGCGGAGAACGTTGCCCGCCTGCGCCCGACTTTTCGCGCGGCTACGTGTGGGCCATCTATCCTTCTTACGACATTTTTACCGCGAAGCCGGACGGGACGGACTTGAAGCGGCTGACTTCCACGCCGGGCTACGACGCGGAGGCGACCATTTCCACCGACGGGCGAAAGATTGTGTTCACTTCCACGCGCGACGGCGACCTCGACGTCTACACTATGGATGCTTCGGGCAGGAATGTGCGGCGGCTGACTACGGAGCTTGGCTACGACGGCGGGCCGTTCTTCTCGCGGGACGGTAAGCAGATAGTCTATCGCGCCTTTCATCCGAAGACAGAAAGCGAGGTCGCGCGCTACAAACAGCGTTTGGCCGAGAATCTGATTGAGCCGAATGTCTTCGAGATTTGGGTGATGAACGCGGATGGGACTAACAAGCGGCAGGTGACGAATCTTAAGGCCGCCAGCTTTGCGCCCTATTTCTTCCACGAAGGCGGGCGCATCATCTTCGCCTCGAACGTGGGCGACCCGAAGGGAAGAAACTTCGACCTTTACATGATTAACACGGACGGCACGGGACTAGAGCGAATCACTTACAACGAAACCTTTGACGGCTTCCCGATGTTCTCGCCCGACGGCAAGCGATTGGTCTTTGCCTCAAACCGCAACGCGAAGGCGCGAGGCGAAACCAACGTCTTTATAGCGGACTGGGTGGAATAAAAAGGGGCCGGGTGTCAGGGGCCGGGTTTCGGATAAAAGAAAAACCATTTGTCTTTCTCTTACCCGAAACTCGGCACCTGACACCCGGCTTCCGCTTTCTGTTTACCAGCGAGGCTCGCGGTCGTTGCGACCACCGCCGCCACCACCGCCGCCGCCGTAGCCGCCGCCACCGCCGCGACTACCGCCGCGACCGCCGCCGCCGCCACCTCCACCATAACCGCCGCGACCACCGCCACCGCCGCCGCGTCCGCCGCCACCACCTTCTGTGCGCGGACGTGCTTCGTTGACCGTCAGGTTGCGGCCGTTGAAGTCCTTGCCGTTAAATTGCTCTATCGCAGCCAGTGCTTCCTCCTGCGTAGCCATCTCTACGAAGCCGAAGCCGCGTGAGCGTCCTGTCTCGCGATCCTCTATGACAGAGGCCGATTCTACCGTGCCTGCCTGCGCAAACAGCTCACGCAGGTCTTCTTGCGTCGTGCGGAAAGAGAGATTTCCCACGTATAGTTTCGTAGCCATTCGTATCTGATCCTTATAGGTAAAGGAAGCGCGGGCTTTATGGTTGAATCACCGACGTACAAGGCGGGGAGCGCTATGACCTAATCCGGCGACACGCGACGTGCCCGTTTGCTCTGACAAAACTAGCGAGAGCGGCTTCTAACAAGTTGACAAACAAGGCCTCACTCTCTCCTCTTCAAGCCGGTCGTCGCTTTTCGGCTACCTAGGACTGAGCGCTATCCAGAATCGGCTGGCGCGCGAGAGCAGGAATCTAACAAAGTGGAGTATGCCCCACAATAAGCGCGAAAGGCAAGAGAGATAATGGGGATTAGGTGTCAGGGGTTGGGTAATGGTGAAAGAGAGATGGATTTTCTTTCTCTATCCCCAACTCCTGACAGCTATTCCCCACCCCAGATTTATCTTGAAATCCCTGCTACTTTGGAGCAGAATAGCCGCCGAACAGAATTTTCGCTCTCTCTCTCGGCGGAGTCCTTTCAGTTTGAAGCCGCGCTCGACTGTTAGACGCGGCCCGCGTCAGGTTTAACTTCTTCTCTCTCTCTTTCGGAGAACCGAAGAAAGCCCTGTATCGAAAATACAATGATTAATCAGGTCGTCTCACACTACCGTATCCTTGAAAGACTGGGCGAAGGCGGTATGGGTGTGGTTTATCTGGCGGAAGACCTGCATCTGGGGCGCAAGGTCGCCATCAAGTTCCTCAACAAGTCTACGGACGAGCATCACTACCGCGCACGCTTTTTGAGGGAAGCGCGCTCGGTCTCTGTGCTAAGCCATCACAACATAGCCACCATCTTCGAGTACGGCGAGGCGAACGACGGCCAGCCCTTCATAGTCATGGAGCTGGTCAAGGGCGAAGACCTCTCAGACCTGCTCTATAAAGGCGAGCTGACCTTAAAGCGCGCCGTGGAGATTATAGAATCGGTCGCGGAAGCTCTCTCGGAAGCTCACGAGAGCGGCATAGTCCACCGCGACATCAAGCCGTCGAACGTCATAGTCAACGAGCGCGGGGTCGCAAAGGTGCTGGACTTCGGGCTGGCCAAACATTTCGAAGAAGAAGAGATGACGGCTGACCCGGACGCGCAGACGCTTTTGGCTACCAGAACGCGTAGCGGCGTAGTGGTCGGCACGCCGCTCTACCTGTCGCCGGAACAGGCCATGGGAGCGCACGTTGACCCCAGAAGCGACATCTTCGCGCTGGGCGCGCTGCTCTACGAGTGCATAGCCGGTCGGCCTGCTTTCTCAGGCGGCAGCGTCATAGAGATAGGCGCGCAGATAATACACGTTGACCCGCCGCCGCCGTCCAAGTTTAACGACCGCATCCCGCCTGAGCTTGACCGCATCGCCATGAAGGCGCTCTCCAAGCGGCCCGAAGCGCGTTACCAGTCCGCGCGCGAGATGCTCAAAGACCTGAGCGCCGTGCGCGAGAAGCTGAAGGACGAAGTGGTGCTGACAAAGCGGCTGGCCGGTGCGCAACAGCCTACCTTACGTTCGAGCGCGCTCAGAACCATCTCAGAGACGATGCGCCGCCCGCGCCTCTCCTACTTCACTCTGCTGGCAGTGTTCGCCGCAGTCGCGCTCACCATCTTCGCCGTATCGCAGTTGACGCGCCCGAAGGTTCACGTCCCGTCAGCCGAAGCCATGCAGTGGTACGACCGTGGAACGGAGGCCCTGCGCGACGGCGCTTTCTATAAGGCGAGCAACCTACTGGGTAAAGCCGTGGAGGTAGACCCGGACTTCGCGCTGGCCCACGCGCGATTGGCGGAAAGCTGGATGGAGCTTGATTACTCGGAACGCGCCGCCCGCGAGATGCTCATGGTCAAGCGTCTAGTCCCAGACAGCTCCGTGCTTCCGAAGACGGACGCGCTCTATCTGGACGCGGTGCTTGCGACCGTTACCAGAGACCTTCCGAGCGCCATCAAGAACTATAAAGAGATAGTAGAGAGCGCGTCCGACGCTGATAAGGCGCAGGCACTCGTAGACCTTGGACGCGCCTACCAGAACAGCGAGGAGATGGACAAGGCCATAGACAGTTACAGCAAGGCGACGGAGCTTAACATGCAATATCCCACGGCCTACCTGCGTATAGGGACTCTTTACAGTCGCAGGCTGGATGTGGGAAGCGCCAACTCTTCGCTCGACCGCGCGGAAACCATCTATAAACAGCTCAGCAACATAGAAGGGAGCACGGAAGTCTTCTACCAGCGCGGCCTTCTGTTAAGGGGCTTGGGCAATCTGGACGCGGCGCAGGAGCAGTTGCAGAAAGCGCTTGAGATGGCGCGCAGCACCGGCAACGAGTCGCAGCAAATCTACGCGATGCTCGATATAAGCCAGACTTTCCAGATGCAGGGCTCGTCCGCCAAGGCTCATAAGTTCGCCAGCGATGCCATGGAGTTCGCGCAGCAGCGCGGGCTGGAAAATCTGGCGACGAGCGGCCTGATAAACCTCGGGCGCGCTTATCAACTGAGCGGTGAGTACGCGGAAGCCGAGAAGTACTATAGGCAGGCGCTGGATTTTTCCACTCGAAACAAGGCGCAGTTGCGCGCCGCCATCAGCCGCCTGAATATGGGCGGTCTATACATACAGCAGTACCGCACGGACGAGGGGCTCGCCTTTACCAATCAGGCTCTGAGCTTCTTCCAGCAGGGGAATTATCGCCGCTACATAACCACCTGCTTCGTCAACATTGGCCGCGCCCGACGCCAGAAAGGTGAATACGAAGCGGCGCTCGAAGCTTTCAATCAGAAGCTACAGCTTGACGAGCAGTCAAACAGCGCATCCGAAAAGGCTTTCACCTTCGGAGAGATAGCGACCGTCATGTCCGAGCAGGAAAATCTGCCCGAAGCGCTGGAGTATTACGACCAGAGCTATCGCATCTACAAGCAGCAGAACAGCAGCTTGAATATGACCTACAACCAGCATAACCGGGGCACTCTGTACTGGCGGCTGGGTCGTTACGCGGATGCGAAAGCCGCGTTCGAGGAAGTCTTTCGGGTAGTGAGTAAGCCGGAGAGCATCAATAAGTATTTGATGGCTGAAGGCTATCTGAACTACGCGCAGATGGCCCTGAGCGAGCGGCGCTTTCCCGAGGCCATAGCCAGAGCCAAACAGGCTATAGAGGCCGCAGGCTCGCTATACATCAATATCACGGCTACCGCCAAATACACGCTCGGGCTGGCTCAGGTCTTCTCAGGGTCGAAGCGCGAAGGGCTGGCCGCCTGCGAAGAGGCGTTTGAGCTTGCCACGCGCGCGGGCGACACTGCGCTGCTGTCAGGCGCTACGCTGGCGCTGGCCGAGGCAAAGTATGAGAGCGAAGACGACGCGGGCGCACTTGAGCACGCTTTACGCGCGCAGGAGCGGTTTGCGCGCGGCGGGCAGAAGGTGTCTGAATGGCGGGCTTTGCTGATTGCCGCGCGAGCCAGCCAGCGCATGGGCGACCAGAGCGCTGCCGACGCCCGTATGAAACAGGCTGCGGAGATTCTCTCGCTGCTTAGACAAAAATGGAGGCCGGATACGTTCAAGTCTTATGCGGAACGCCCGGATGTAAGATTTTACATCAAGCAACTCGGCGCGGCCTTTACAGCCGAGCCGCAGAGTAACTAGCCCATAAAGGAGAGTAAAACGATGGTCGAAGAATCAACGCAAGAACCGACACCGGATGAGCCGGAGACATCTACGAGCGGTGATGTTGAAGGCTACGGTGACCCTACGGCCGACCCACCCACTGGCGGCGGTGGAACTGGCGGAGGCCTCACAACAGGTTCGGACGCTGACCCGCCGACTGGCGGAGGCGGAACCGGCGGAGGCTGAAACCTCAAATCTGAGCCTCGCGGCAGATGAATAACCCGGCAGGGCGCGTGTGATTCCTAACCACCCGCGCCCTGCTGATTTTTATAGAGGCGAAGATGGCGCGCGAACTCCTCGGCAGGCACTTCGGATGAAATGGCGGCTTCGGGCAAGGCGTGCTGGCGCGTGCCGCGCTTCTCCTGAAGAACCACGCCCGCCACCTGCGTCAGCCACCAGAAGGTGCCGCGCGCGCCCAAGTGTTCGCGCATGCGCTGGAAGATGCGCGGGTAGAGCTTGGCCGTGCGGCTCAACAGATTTTTGAGCGTTGCCCAAGTCATTCGATTCTGAAACATCTCACGGCGCACCCGCTCGTCCAAGTCGTGCAGCGCGGCCATCACCGCGTTCAGCGTCTCGTTGACGGCGGCAGGCGCGCTCTTAGGCGTCGGCCTGAGGAACTCTGCAAGGCTTGAGATTTGCGCGACTCTGGGCTCCTCGCGGTTAATCTCCGCGAGCGAAGAGGCGTCCAAAAGCTCTGCCTTCAGAGCCAAATCCGTCAGATGCGTCAGGCGCTTCAGGTTGCGGACGAATGAGCCCAGGCCGAAGGCGAGCGGGTTCGTAACGACTTCAGCGCCGCCTCCTATGAGCATCACGCGCTCGTAGGCCGTGACGCGCTGCTGGCTGAGGCCGTGCTGCTGCGAGCTTGGAAGAAAGCCGAATACGGGGCGCTTGACCTGCCACTGCGCCCCCGTGCGTTTGTAGCGCGAAACCGTCTCGAAATATCGCTCGAAGAGCGCCAGAAGCGATTTGTCTGCGGGCGAATCAACCGCGTCGAAGAAGAAGAGGCAGCTCGTGTACTCATCGAGCGAAGGATTTCCCGCCAAGCCTTCCCAGATAAGCTGGCGATGGTCGGACGCATCCTCGTTGCTCACTAGAATCTCGCCCACACGAAAATCTACCTTCTCCGGCCCCTCGCCGCGTACGAAACCGCGCGCGACAGTGCCGACCGTAGGGCAGACGTGCGTAATCGCCTGATGGCTGTTTAGCTGGCGGGCCACGCTGGATTCAGCGCCCGTAGCATCTACGAAGAGACGCGCCGCGAACAACCTGTGGCGCTTTGTGCGAGCGTCTTCAGTCTCAACCGTGACGCGGTGCGGCTCAACAAAGACGCGCACGAGACGCTGGCCGTCCATCAGAGCCGATTCGGTTGCGGCGGCTTTTATCTTCGATGCGGCGAGCCCCAGCAGCTTGTCCGCGTCCAGAGCCACATCCAGCACGCCGCTCATCCACAGTGGCGGCGTCTTGACGCGAGACGCCGCATCGTGGAATTTGACGAAGCCGGAGCGATAGCGATTGACGACGGCGCTCTCCGTCTCTTCTTTGCTGAAAAGGCCCGCGCGCTCGAACTCCTGAAGGTCTTCATTTGAGAGATTCACGGCGCGGCCCGCGCGGCCCACTTCCTGAGCGTCGAAGACCATCACGCGCCTCTTGTAGCGCGAAGCCATCACGGCCGCGTGCAGAAGCCCCAGCACGCCCCCGGCATAGATAATCTCGAACTCGGCTTCGACCTCAAGCCTTGAAGGCGGCGCTCCATGAACTACGACCTCTTCGACGGGCTGGCGTCCGCCCCACGGAGTCATCTGGTGACGCCATCGCGCATCCGTCTCCCAGATGGCTCTGAGCCACGCCTCACGCTTGCCGAGCGAGCCGAAGCTTGCCACCGTTAAGGGATACCGCCTGCGAAACTCCGAAAGGTCAGGCGCGGCGCGTCCATTAGATGATTTCATTCCGCCAGCAGTCATAAAAGAAAGCTCAACCCCAACGCTTCAGCCCCGAAAAAAAGAGCCGGTCGCGCCTGCTCAGTACAAATCAAAAAACCGGAAGAGCGCTTGGAAAATTTAAGTGAGTGTAACCGAAATCGGGGCAAAAGGAAAAAGGCAAATTTTACCCGTTTCCCTTTGCTCACGCCCTGCTTCGTGCAATCAGGCTGATGATGGCTACGAAGATGGCGGAGCCTATGATTGACCAGATGATGGGAAAGCGCGTGCCGCCGACTGGAATCGTAAAGAGCTCCGGCAATCCCATCTGGCGCGCTATCCACATGCCTATGAGCGCGCCTATGAACCCGAGCGCAATCGAGACCAGACAGCCCCCGCGCGAATAACCACTGATGGCCTGCCCGAGCGAGCCGCAAAGCCCCGCGACGAGAAGCAGAATAAGTAAGTCAATAAGCGTCATAAAAACTCTTTCTCCCTCTTCTATTGCCCGCACATACGTTCGCCGGAATCACTCTGCATCTTTTCGTTGGCGCAAGCGCCGCAGTTCCAGCGCGCGGGTGCGCCGAAATCCATCTTGTCCGTGTATTCGAACTCGCCCTGATTGCTGTTGGTGTCTTTGACATCAAGGCGGTCGCGGCCCACCTGAACGCGATAGCTCGTGGTCTTTGCTTTGACGGCATCCAGTATGCGCCATGTAGTGTTGTTTCGCACCACGATAGGCTGCCGCTTATCCAGTCCCATAATGTAGCGCGCGGAGAATTCGCCTATGCCTTCGACCTTCAGATGATTGCTGTCCCCGCCGTAGGATTGCTCGACACGCGTAAAGCGCGTACCGGCCTCGTATTCTTTGGCGCGTGCTTCAACCTCATCGGCAGGCGCGTGGACGATGACGCGCATGGCTATCACCCTGAGCGCCTGTCGCTGTCGCTCGTCCGCCCTCTCATCTATGAAGATTGTGCGACTGCCCTTCAAATCGGCCGCGCCGAAATGCAGGCCGTCCAGCACCACGTAATCGTAGTTCCCTTTGCGAATCTCGTAGGAGTAGAAGGGGTAGCAGTAGGAATGGGGCGACGGGCCTTCCCCGAAGTTGCAGCTACAGGGAACGGAGCAGGTGCAGGCTTCGGAAAGCGCCCCCACAATCTTCCACCTGTAGCTTTCGCCGGGCGTCTCGTTTGCTGAACCGGCGGCGCTAGCGGCTGGCGGCACGCGCGGCTTCTGCTTGCTCTTAAAGATTGCGTACAAAGCGCCGACCGTCAGAGCGAACAGGAGCAGGATTGACGCTCCGAGGATAATGGCGAAGCGGCGGCCTGAGCGGCGCTCGTCTTCCTCAGGTTGCTCCCGCCCTGCATAAATCTCTTTCGCGCTCAAAAACTTCTTCCTCTGGTCTGGACTTGGGACAAGTTTCTCGCGAAAGACAGTTTGAAGGCAAGGCGAAAGCGGCGTGTAAGTTTGAATCTGCTTCAAAGTTGGAGGCTGCCGGAATTTTTCTTCCAATTATCCGGGCCGAGTCGTTATAATCAATCTCGCGGCACATCGCGCGCGAGAGGTTTTGCGAGATGTGCCGGAAGTCAAGCACGGTCTTTCAGGAAAGCCCGTGTCACCGATAAAGGTAGCCCGTCAGAGAGGCCGCGAGGCTTGATGCGCGGGCTGCAAAGCCGCTAAAACCGCCAGCATTCGGATACGTGGTCAATTGCGGTTGCCGAAGTGATGCGAGTCCAACAGGGCAATAACTTCCAGGCTAAAAGCTATTGAAGCGGGAGATGCGGGGGCAACTTTTCGCCCTGCAAACGCGACTAATGTAGTTCTGTTTTCCCCCTTTCGACAGGCTCGCGCCCGATTTGTTCGTTAAAGCACATCACACGGACAGGCCGAAATAGTCCATCTTCCTTAAGGCAGGATTTTTCAATAAGGAGCTTTAGAAAAAGAGATGCGTAAATTATTCATTGCAGCCCTCATCATCGCTGCCGCTTTCAGCATGGGACTTGCCCAGCAGGGGCCGAACGAAACGAAATCCACCGAAGAAATGCTCAAGATGGGACGCGCGCCGGGCGCAGCCGACGGCATTGGCCGCGCCGTCATTGAAGTAAAAGACATGAGCGGGAATCCTATTCCCACGGCTTATGTGACGCTCGGCTCCGTCTGGGGCGGAGACAATTTCTGCGAATCCTACGGCGGGGTGAACAGCGACGGCGTGATAGCACTGCCGCCGATTCACATGGGGAAACTTAAGTTGAAGGTCAAGGCCAAGGGCTACAAGACGCAGGAGGTTGTCGTTGACCCTTCTACGCTCAACCAGCCTGTCATGGTCAAGCTGGAAAAGAAGTAACCAGACAATTCTAATTTAATCAGGGAGCGTGACGGGACGAAAATCCCCGTCACGCTCCCTCTGCTTTTATCGCCCGACTTTTACCTGCGCGCAGTCCTGCGCTCCGTCCCGTCCCACGGGTCAGAAGACGAAGCGCCATTCACGTCGTTGTCGGCCTGCGGAATCAAATCCTCAAGCGCATACTGAAGCTTGCGCGCCTGCTCTACGGTCAGCAGCAGTGCGGGCACGCGCTCGCCCGTGCCTTCCACGCTCAGCGCCAGCAAGCCTTCCGCGAAGACGGAGATACGCACGTGCCCGTCAGCCGAGCGCCTCCCGGTAGCAACCTCAATCTCATGCTCCAAAAGAGCCATTAAATCTTCCCCCTTGTGTCTCTCTTCGATTTAGAGCAAAGAATATCAAAGACGGTGACAAGTGACGAGCGACAGGTGACAGGATAAAAGCCTTTCTTGCCCGTCATTCATCCCGCGCCGCTCGTCACCCTCTTAAAGCCCTTTGCTTTTCAGCCAGTCGCTTACGACCTGTCGGCGGTCGCGTTTTTCTCCGTCAACCTGATAGTTGAGCCGTCGCATCTCTTCGGTGGTGATGGCCTGGCCGAGACGCGCCAGCGCTTCCGCTAGGGCAGGCGTGCGCGAGAGCGAGTCCGCTCGCGTGAGAAAGACTGCTTCGTAGGGCGGAAAGTAGCGGCGGTCGTCTTCCAGTTGGAAGAGGTCTAAGGCGCTGATGAGGCCGTCCGTAGAGTTGCCCGCGATGATGTCAACCTGCCCTGCCGCTAGAGCGCGATAGGTGAGCGACAAGTCCATCTCGCGCGGCTGCTGTGTGAAGCGAAAGCCGTAGGCTCGCGCAAAGCCACTGTAGCCGTCCGCGCGCGACATGAAGTCCTGACCGAAGCCCGCGCGCCAGTTGCGCGCGTGCGGCACCGCGTCCGAGATGGTCTTCAACCCCAGACGCCGCGCCTCAGCCCCTCGCACAAGGATAGCGAAGTCATTGCTGAAGCCGAGCGGCGGGCTCACGGCGACTCTGAATTTCTCTCCGTACTCGCGCTTGACCTCCTCGTAAACGGCGCGCGGGTCTGTGATGGGCGCGTGCTGAAGAATGGCCGTGTAGGCCGTGCCAGTGTATTCCGGGTAGCAATCAATCCGCCCGGCGACGAGCGAAGTGTGAGTGAGGTTGCCCGCAAGCTCGAACTGCCGCTCGACCTCTACGCCGCGAGCTTCCAGCATCTGCGCGACAATCTCCGCCAGCAGGACGGACTCGGTGAAATCCTTCGAGCCGACGCGCACACGCGCGCTTTGCTCGCTCTGCCCTGCGGAGCTGCGCCCGGCACGCCACGCCGAGAATTTGTTGAAGATGAAAGCGCCCAGACCTATGACGAGCGCAGCCGCAATCGCGCCCCCAATGATTCTTTGAAAGAGAGCGCGGCCCTTCTTCTCTTTCACTCGCCCGGCTCTCACGTCGAAGTATCTCTCAGGCAGTCCCAGCAGAAAGTCTGCCGCAAGCGCCATGACGGCTGAGATGCCAGCGCCCGTCAGCAGCAGCCGGTCGTCGTTCTGTCTGAGGCCGCGAAAGATGTATTCGCCAAGGCCGCCTGCGCCGACAGCCGCAGCTATGACCGCTACGCCGATGGTGATGACGACGGCGACACGCACGCCCGTCAGAATCACTCCGGCTGCGAGCGGAAGCTCCACCTGACGCAGAATCTGCCCGCCGGTCATGCCCATGCCGACGGCTGCCTCGCGCACGGGCTCGTCAACGCCGAGGATGCCGGTCACGGTGTTGCGTATGATTGGCAGAAGCGCGTAGAGCACGAGCGCAACTATGGCCGTGCGCGCCCCTATGCCGCCTATGAAGGGAAGCGGGATGAGGAAGCCGAAGAGCGCAAGGCTCGGCACGGTCTGCATGACGGAAGCGAAGCCCAGCACGGGTGCGCGCAAAGATTTGAAGCGCGTCAAAAGAATTCCTAGCGGGATGCCTATCAGGACGGCAAGGCCGGTCGAAATGAAGACGAGCCAGAGATGCTCCGCCGTGTGCGACAGCACGTCCGACCAGTTTCTTTGAAGAAAATCCATAACTGAAAGGGTAGGAGATGAGGGACAGGGGTTGGGGGCTGGTGAAAAGAAAGTGTGTTGGATTTTCTTTTTCCATCCCCTAACCCCTATCCCCCATCCCCTATTTCCATCGTTTCTATGTAGCGGCGGGCGTAGGGCTCTTCCGCCCGAAGAAAATCGTGCGGCCTTGAGAGCAGGACGATTTGGCCTGCTTTCATCAACGCTATACGCGTGCCCAGCCGCAGCGCCTCGCGCACGTCGTGCGTCACCAGTATGACCGTCTTCTTGAGACTGATGCTCAGCTCTTTGAACTCTCTCTGGATTGATTCGCGCGTCAGTGGGTCAAGAGCGCCGAAGGGCTCGTCCATGAGAAGTAGCTGCGGGTCTGCGGCCAAAGCGCGTGCGACGCCGACTCTCTGGCGCTGCCCGCCGGAAAGCTCGCGCGGAAAGCGAGCCGCGAACGTAGCTGGCGGAAGCCCGACCATCTCAAGCAGCTCATGCGCGCGCGAGCGCACGCGCTCCTCCGGCCAGCCTTCTAAGGAAGGGACGAGCGACACGTTTCGTTCGACGGTGAAGTGCGGAAAGAGCCCGCCCTCCTGAATCACGTAGCCTGTCATGCGCCGCAGTCGAATCGCGTCCCAGCCGGTCGTGGCCTTTCCTTCCACTAGCACCTCGCCCGTAGTCGGCAGGAGCAGCCGGTTGATGAGCTTCAGCGTGGTCGTCTTGCCGCAGCCGGATTCACCCAGCAGCACAAGGCGCTCGCCGCGCTCTACGGTAAAGCTCAGGTCAGAGATGATGGGAGCGCTTCTCTCCGCAAGGCTATAGCTGACGCCGCGAAACTCTACGAGAGAAGTGGATTTATCCATTGAATCATCGGTTCATTTCTTCATTGATTCAGTGAACGGGTGAATCAATGAGTCAATTTCGCTTCAGGCGATTCGCAGGTATTCTATCAGGCTCCTGACGTTGCCGTGCCACGAGCCGTGCCAGTTGCGAAGCAGTATGTCTGCGGGACAAAGCTCTTCTTCCAGAACATGCTGGAAGAGCACGTCCAGATGCTTCCGCTCTTCGGGAGCGAAGCGGCTCAGGCCGTCGGCTGCGAGCCTTATCATCTCCTTGGCAAGCGGCAGAATCCTTACGCCGCAGGCTTCGGCAGCCAGCCCTTCGCGCGCCACCGCTTCTTCAAGAGCGTGCATCTCTTCGGCTGCGAGCAGAGGCGCGATTCTCAGGGCTTCGTCAAGCGAGGCTTCGTCGTACATGAGCCCCTTCCACAGCGCCTGCACGGCCAGCGCCATTTCCGGCGAGCCGCAGTCGGCGCTTCTAAGCTCTATGTGCTGCTTGAGTCGCGCGTGTGTGAAGATGGTCGTCAGGTGGTCTGCCCAATCACCGAACACAGGCTCCACGCACTCGCAGCCGTGCTCAAGAAAATCCCCGAACTTCATCCCGACCGGCTCGTCCAGATAGAGCCCGTCGCGCTGCGCGAATATCATGGGAACGTCCAGCGCGTAGGAGACGAACTCTTCGGGCGTGAACTTGTCCGAAAGAGCGGGGGGCGCGCATCCGGTGCGCGCCGCGTCCGTGTTGAGCCACGCGAGCGCGCGTGTTGATTTGTAGCCGGAGGGGCGGCCATCCTCGAAAGGCGAGTTGGCAAAGATGGCCGTCGCAACCGACGCCAGCCGGTTGCCCACCAGAAATTTTTTCGCAAGGTCTTCGCCCGAGCCGTAATCCAGATTAGCCTGCACGGCGCAGGTGCGCGTCATCATGTCCCATGAGCGCTCGCCGCGCGATTTCAGAAACGGGCGCATCACTCTGTAACGCGCCTTCGGGAACCATCGCTGCTCCGAGAGCGTGCTCAAGGGGTCAAAGCCTGCGGCGAGAAAGACGAGCGAGTTGCCCTCCGCAATCTCCTTTAGACGGGCAAGGTAGCGGCGCATTTCGCGCTCAACGTCCATCAGCGTTCGCTGCGGAGCGCCTGAGAATTCAACCTGCCCGCCCGGCTCGACCGTCAGGCGGTTCATCTGCCCCGCATTGACTTCCACGAGCACGCCGTTCTCGTAAACGAGGTCGTTAGAGGACGGCGCAAAACCGGCCAGCACTCTCTGAACCTGCGTAGGGCTGAGACGCGCAAACTCGCGCCGCTCGTCATAACCGAACAGCTCGAACTCAATGCCGGTCATCCATTCGGAGCTGGGCTTGGCGCCGCGCCGCAGGTTCTCTACGAAGAAAGCTATGTCGCCCTTCGTCACGGGGTCTGTCAAAAGCGGAAACTGCTCGCCGCGCTCTCTGCCTCCAATCAGGGCAGGCTCTTCCGGTGAGCCGTCGGCCTTCTCCTCGCAGGCGACGCGTGATTCGCCTTTCTTGTCGTTCTTCATCATAGAGTTTTCCGGCAAAGCGATTCTTTGCGTCAAGCTTCATTCAGGCGAGGCCATGAAAAGGTTACTGCTGAAGCGCTTCTCTGAGTCGAGCCACGTACGCGAGACTGTAAAGCCCGTCTGTGCGGCTAAGCGCGCGAGGTCTTCCATGTCGTACTTGTAAGAGTTCTCTGTGTGTATGCGCTCGCCCTCTTCAAATTCAAGCTCAAGGCCGAGCCCGGCGATACGCACGACCTGCCGCCGCAGGCTCTCCGCATAAATCTCTATGCGGCCGGCCTCTTCGTCGTAGCGCACGTAGTGACGGAAGGCGCGCAGGTTGAAATCCGCTCCTAGCTCGCGGTTGATTCTCGCCAGCAGGTTCAGGTTGAAGGCGGCTGTGACGCCCAGCGAGTCGTCGTAGGCAGCTTCCAGCGTGGCCTGCTCCTTCTTCAAATCCGCGCCGAGCAGAAGCGCATCATCGGGCTCAAGCACGCGCCGCAGAGCGAGCATGAAGTCGCGCGCCTCTTCGCGGTCGAAGTTGCCTATGTTGGAGCCTAGAAAGAGCGCGAGCGTTCGCACACCGCCCTGCGGGCGCGCGGAGCCGAGCGCCTTCAATCCACTGTAGTAGTCGCCCGCGAGGGCGTTGATGCTGAGGCGCGGGTAAGCCTGAAGCAGCGCGCGCGAGCTTGTCTCAATGGCCGTTGCGGAGATGTCAACCGGAACATATAGAAGCTCAGGCTGCTCTTTCAGTATCGCTTCGATGATGCGGCGTGTCTTGGACGCGGAGCCGCTTCCCATCTCAACCAGCCGCTTGCGCCCCGGAACCTCAGCGACGATTTCGTCCGCGTAGCGCTCAATGATTTCATCCTCCGCCCGCGTCAGATAGTATTCGGGCAGCAGGCAGATGGACTCGAAGAGTCTAGAGCCAAGCTTGTCGTAGAAATATTTCGGGAAGAGCCTGCGAGGACGCGAGAGCAGCCCGGCGCGCACGTCTTCGGCAAAGCTTGTTAGAGCTTTCGCGCTGGCTAAATCATGTATGATGAGCCGGTCATCCGACGGATGCACCGGCGAGCCTTGAGACACCCTTATTCTCCACACTAGACCGAGATTACAGACGGAAAAAGAATCACTCACGCTTCGGCTTGTTTCAGACTCTGCTATGATAGCTCAAACCGTACGCATTGTAGATACGCGCGCGGGCAGGAGCGCGGATTTTCGGAGGTGGCTTCAAAAGAGTTGACGATTGAGAAGGCGGAAGAGATTCGTCGGTTGATGACGGAGGCGCGGGCTCAAACACTTGAGCTTTTCGACCTCGCGCGTGAAAACGAGCTGCACGAGAGTCCGGGCTTTGGCTTTCGCCCGATTATCTGGCATCTGGCGCACATAGGAGTGTTTGAAGGCTACTGGCTGCTGCAAAAGCTGGCGGGCCGGACAGCATTGGACGAGCGTTACGAGAGAATCTTCGACCCCATAAAGACGCCGCGAGAAAACTCCAAGAACCTGCCGACGCGCGACGAGATGAAGAGCTATCTTCAGCGGGTGCGCGAAGAGGTCTGGCGAGTGCTCGACAGCACCCATTTCGAAGACGAAGACCCGCTTCTTCGCGATGCTTACATCTTTCATCTTGTCTTACAGCACGAGTACCAGCATCAGGAGACACTGGCCTATCTACTTCATCTACTAGACCCGCAGAAGAAGATTCGCCCGCAGACTGCAAGCACGCTCGAACAGGTTGACGAAAGCAGAGGCAAGACGAGCGACCTGGTTTCAATTCCGGCTGGCCCGTTCCTGATGGGAGCCGTCTGGAACGAGTTCGCTTATGACAATGAGCTGCCCGCGCACGAGGTTCACGTCCCGGCTTTCAGGATTGACAGGTGTCCTGTGACGAACAGTGAGTATGCGCGCTTTGTGGAAGATGGCGGTTACGAGCGGCGCGAGTTCTGGTCTGAAGAGGGTTGGTCGCACCGCGAGCGCGAAGGCTGGACTGCGCCGCTCTACTGGACGCGGGACGGAAAGCTGTGGCGCGAGAGAAGCATGTTCGAAGAGGCCGAGCTTAAGGCCAATCATCCGGTCGCCGGGATAAGCTGGTACGAATCTGAAGCCTACGCGCGATTTATGAAGAAGCGCCTGCCGACGGAAGCCGAGTGGGAGAAGGCCGCTTCGTGGAATGACGAGAAGAAGCGACGGCTTCGCTTCGCCTTCGGTGACTCCGTACCTGCGTATAAACAGGTCGCGAACTTCGGCTTTAATTTCTGGGGGACTACGCCGGTGGGAAGTTTCCCTGAAGGCGCTAGCCCGTATGGCTGTCTGGACATGACGGGCAACGTCTGGGAATGGACGAGCGACAAGTTCGAAGGCTACCCGGAGTTCAAGGCTTTCCCTTATCCGGAGTATTCCGAGGAATGGTTCGACGGCGACCACAGGGTGCTGCGCGGCGGCTCGTGGGCCACGCGCGAGCCTCTATTACGCACCTCGTTCCGCAACTTCTTTCGCCGCCAGTTCCGCATAGGCTTCGCCGGGCTTAGGCTGGCTGAGTAGCTTCTTCAGTTATTGCCGAAGATTGATGCTACCAGCGCGCAGAAGCCGAGGACGAAGAGAATCGTCAGGATGAAGAGAGTTATCTTGACCCAGCTATAGGGCCTCTCGCCCTGAACTTCGCCGGTGCGCCCGTTGACGACTACCTGAAAGAGCTTCTGGTTCAGCCTGTAGGCTCCCACGTAAACGGGCATCAGTATGTGCTTGAAGGTGATGCCGGAGTAATGAGTCTGCACGTTGCTGATGCGCTGCTCGTCGCCGCCTATGTCGTGGCGCACGTCCTGCTCTATGACTCGCGCGGCAATCTGCTTGGCCACCTCGAAGCCTTCGGGCAAGCCCACCTGATAGCGCTGCGCCTTGTAGCCTGAGAGAAACGCCGGGTCGTAGGGCTTCAATTCCGGCAAGTCCCACGGCTCAAGCGCCAGCAGCCGGTTCTGCGGCAGCGAGCGAGTGGCGGGCACGAGTATGTCGTCGAACCATCGCTGCACTGTGCCGGAGGTGGAATACCAGCGAGTCTTGCGAACTTCGCGCGACTTCTGCACGCTATTACCCTGCGCGTCCCTCTCCGTGTAGTATTCAGTCTCGTAATAATATTCGCCGCGCTGGCCCGTGTAATGGCTCGTCGTGTAGGCGTCGTAAGTCCAGTAAGGGATGTAAACGCCGTCTATGCCTTCGTGCTGAGCGAACTTCTTCAGGGCGCTCGGCGCGAACCAACGCGATGAAATCCACTGGCGTATGACTTGTGTGGCCTGCTGCTTTTGCAGGCGAAAGGGAAGCACGGCTTCGGGCGCAAGCACAGGGTCTGCGGACTTCGGCTGCGCCACTATGGCCGCGCCGCAGAAGTCGCAGTTGCGCGCGACCTCGGGCGGTGTGAAGGTGACGAGCGCGCCGCAACTATTGCACTGGACTTCGAGCGCGCCCGGTGCCATCTGCTCCAATTGGTCTGGGCGCAGGCGCAGGTATTCTTCATAAGAGCGCTCTTCAATCTGCTCTGCGCTCTGCGGAATCTGTTCCGTGTGCCCGCAGTAGGGACAGGTCAGAGCGCCGCCCTTCGGCTCGAACAGTAAATCCGCGCCGCAACCGGGACAATGATAACGGCGCACCTTCTCTTGCGTAATCTGTTGTGGGGGAACTTGCATTCATTTACTCTTCAGACGGATTTAAGAGAGCGAATCAGGAAAGCTTGCGCGGCGCAGCCCCCGCAGCTTTTTTGTAAAAAGATTGTAAAAGGCTGCGGGCGCTCGTGGAGAATAGGATAAAATAAGCGCCGTTTGCAATAGCTCGTTTTCAGACAGCCATAAACAATACCTTGTCTGAGTCCGTATAAGCTCTGCCTTCATCAACAGGAGTCGAATGAATGTCTAAACAGGATGAGAAAGAGACGCAGGACGATGCGTCGTCGGGCCGCTTCACGCGCCGGGGGTTTTTGAAGGGCGCGGGGCTGACGGCAGCCGGAGCCGCCATCATGGAGAACGGGCTGCTCGGCTCGAAAGAGACGGAGGCCGCGGAAGCGGAGCCCGTGGTCGTCGGGCCGGGGCGCGTCCCCGTCGCGCTTCTTGTGAACGGCGCGACGCAGAGGGTCAGCGTGGAGCCCAGAACGACGCTCGCGGAAGCCCTGCGCTTCGAGCTTGGGCTGACCGGCACAAAGGTCGTTTGTGATAGAGGCTCCTGCTCGGCCTGTACGGTGTGGCTGGACTCCACGCCCGTCTGCTCCTGCATGACGCTGGCGGTTGACGTTGGCGCGCGGCGCGTCACGACCATAGAAGGGCTCGCGCAGAACGACGAGCTTCATCCCGTGCAGGAGGCGTTCATAGAGTACGACGCCATGCAGTGCGGCTTCTGCACGCCGGGCATGATTATGAGCTGCGCCGCGCTTCTCAAACAGAAAACTAATCCGACGCTCGATGACGTGAAGCAGGCTACGAGCGGGAACCTGTGTCGCTGCGGAACCTATCCGAAAGTCTTCGAGGCGACGCTCGCAGCCGCCAAGGCTTCAAGAAAGGGGGGCGCGTAAAACTCTCATGGCACTTCAACAATCCCGCGAGCAGAAGAAGCCCAACGCGGCCGAAGCCAAGACTGCGGATACTTCCATCCCGGAGGCCGCGCGAAATCCTCCGAACGACGCGCCGAACAAAAAGAGCGAGCCGACGCGCAAAGTGGTGCTCCCGGCAGGCATCCTCGGCACGAGCAACATGAACAGCGTAGAGCGAGAGATTCCCGTGGACGAGCCGCCGCCCCTGGCCGTCAATTCGGAGCTCGCGGCCATCGGCAAGCGCGAGCCGCGTCTGGACGGCCGGTTGAAGGTGACGGGAAAGGCTCGCTACACGGCGGACGTGAGACTGCCCGGAATGCTCTTCGCTCAGGTAGTCACCTCTCGCCACCCGCACGCGCGCATTCGCTCGATTGACACCTCGCAGGCTGAGCGTGCGCCGGGCGTGCGCGCCGTCTACGTCCTTGACCGCGTGCTTGGAAACGCGGAGCTGCGCGACAAGTCGAAAGAGCTTCCGGCCAAGTATCCTATCGTGCGATTCGCCGGTCAGCCCATAGCTGCGGTCGCCGCCTCGACTCAAGCCGAAGCCGACGACGCCGCGCGTCTCTTCAAAGTAGAGTACGAGCCTCTGCCCTTCGTAGTCGAAGAAGACGAGGCGCGTAAAAAAGGTGCGCCGCTCGTTTTTCCGGGCGCTGCCGACCAGGGAGAGACGGCAGGGGGAGGAGGCGGCCCGCAGGGCGTGCCGCAGGAGGGAAACGTGCGCGGCCCCGTGAAGGGCGGCCCGCGCGGGCGGCCCGCAGGAGACATCAACAAGGGCTTCAGTGAAGCTGAAGTCACAATCGAGGGAGAGTTTCGCACGCAGGTTCAGACGCACTCGGCTCTGGAGACACACGGCGTCGTGGCCGATTGGAAAGAGGACGGGCTCACGGTTTACGCTTCCACTCAGGGAACGTCCAGCGTGCGCGACGAGTTCGCGGCCATCTTCAAATTGAAGAAGAGTCAGGTGCGCGTCATCACGGAGTTCATGGGCGGCGGCTTCGGCGCTAAGTTCGGCGCGGGCAACGTCGGCATGATTGCCGCCCAGCTCTCCAAAAAGGCAGGAGCGCCCGTGCGCCTGATGCTGAATCGCAAGGACGAGCACCTGTCCGTGGGAAACCGTCCGAGCTCTATTCAACGACTCAAGGTAGGAGCGAAGCGCGACGGGACTCTGACTGCGATTCATCTCTTCTCTTACGGCACGGCAGGAACGGGAACCGGCGCGGGCGCTGGCGGCCCCGCTCAGAACATGTACAAGTGCGCGAACATACTGACCGAAGAGGCGGACGTCTTCACGCACGCCGGCCCGGCGGCCGCCTTTCGCGCTCCCGGCCACCCGCAGGGCTGCTTCGCGCTCGAACAGGTCATTGACGAGTTGGCGGAGCGCGTCGGCCTTGACCCGCTCGCTCTGCGAGACAAGATTGATGAAAGCCCGGCACGGCGAGAGGAGAGACGCGTCGGCGCGGAGCGCATAGGCTGGTCGCGCAGGCGCAGGGCTGGCTCGGACACTGGGCCTGTCAAGCGCGGGCTTGGAGTTGCTCAGTCAATCTGGTATCGCTTCGTCAATCTTGATTCGTCCTGCGAGGTGCGTATTACTCAGGACGGCTCCGTGGAGATTCTCTCGGGCGTGCAGGACATAGGCGGCGGCATTCGCACCGTGCTCGCTCAGGTCGTGGCCGAAGAGCTTGGGCTTAAGGCTTCCGACGTGACGGTTCGCATAGGCGACACCTCTTTCCCGGCCGGGCCTGCTTCGGGCGGGAGCGTGACGACCGGCTCCATCACTCCCGCCGCCCGCAACGCGGCCTTCAAGGTCAAGCAGCAGTTTCTCGAACAGGTGGCGACTGCGCTTAATACAAAGCCGGATAACCTACTCTTGCGCGGCGGACAGGTTGCGGTCTATTCCATACACTCTAGCTGGTCGGATGGTGACAGCGAAGGTAAAACTTTTCGCAGCAAGCCCCGTCAGATACTGAGCTTTCGACAGGCGGCCGCGAAACTGAAGACCGAGCAGATTGCCGCTCGTGCCAGCCGCTCGGACGACTACGGCGGATTCGCCTTCAAGGGCGGCCCGGATTTCGGCATGGGCATAGGCACCTACGGCGGCGTGCAGTTTGCCGAAGTCGCAGTTGATACCGAGACAGGTATCATCAAGGTCGAGCGCGTGGTGGCCGTGCATGATTGCGGCAGGCCGATGAATCCCATGACGGTCGAAAGCCAGATTAACGGCGGCGTGCTTCAAGGCATCTCTTACGCGCTCTACGAAGACAGAATTTTAGACAGAAACACCGGCCTCATGGTCAACCCGAATCTTGAGCAGTACAAGATTGTAGGCTCGCGCGAGACTCCCAAGATAGAGGCCATACTGATAGAAGAGTACATGGGCCGAAGCTCCACGGACGCGGGCGGCATAGGCGAGCCTTCTACGATTCCCACGGCGGCGGCGGTCGCCAACGCCGTCTACAACGCCGTGGGCGTTCGCATGCGCGAGATGCCCATGACCCCTGCGCGAGTGCTGGCCGCACTGCAAAGCACCACGGGGAAGGGAGGCGCTAGGAAAGCATGAACAGATTCGAATGGACGGACGCAGCAACGGTGAAAGAGGCCGTCGCGCAGCTTAATGGCCGCGCCGTAGTCAAAGCCGGGGGAGTTGATTTGCTTGACCGTCTCAAGGAGGGACTGGAAGCGCCGGAGCGGCTCGTCAACATACGCAACATACGCGGGCTCGACCGCATTGAAGAGAACCGAAACGGCTTGAGCATAGGCCCGCTTGTGACCCTGACGCGGCTGAGCGAAGACAGGCTCTTGCTTGAGCGCTACAGGGCGCTGGCGCTGGCCGCCGGTCGCGCAGCCACGCCGCAGATTCGCAACATGGCGACAGTGGGCGGCAACCTCCTGCAACGCCCGCGCTGCTGGTACTTCCGCCAGGAAGAGTTTCATTGTGGAAGAAAAGGGGGCGAGCGCTGCTTTGCTCTGGATGGCGAAAATCAGTATCACGCCATCTTCGACAATCAGCTCTGCGCGATTGTGCATCCTTCGGCGCTGGCCGTGCCGCTCATGGCTTTGGGCGCGCGCGTCGTGCTCACAAGCTCAAAGGGCACGCGCGAAGTGGAGCTTGAGCGCTTCTTCCTGACGCCGGAACAGAACATCCTGCGCGAGAACGTCATAGCGCCGGACGAGTTGATAACGGAGGTCAAGGTTCCGCCGTCACAGCCCTCGACGCGCTCTTTCTACATCAAGCAGGGCGAGAAAGAGTCCTTCGACTGGCCCGTGGCCGATGTCGCGGTCGTGCTACAGACCAAGGGGAACGTCTGCCAGAAAGCATCAATCGTGCTGGGCGCGGCCGCTCCCGTTCCTTGGCGCGCGAAGTCTGCGGAAAACTCGCTCGCCGGAAAAATCGTCAACGAACAGTCTGCACGCGAAGCAGCGCGGCTCTGCATGGAAGGCGCGACGCCGCTCGCGCAGAACGCCTACAAGCTCCCCGTCTTCGAGGCGATTGTGCGAAGAGCGATACTAAAAACCGTGAGCAGTTAGCGCGTCGAGCAAAAAGCTTTGAGCTACACGACTCGCTCACCTTATTCGGAGGGTTGTGATGAGTGAAGAGATTGAATCCACAATCGCGCCTGCGGCTGGCGAGACAACGCCGGTCGTCTGCCGCCTGCTTCGCACCAAGACAGCCTTCGGCACCTACGTCGGCAACCTCTATTCATGGCAATCCGGCAGCTCGACCACCGCCGTCTACTGGTGTCTAGGCACGATGGAGACGGCTGGCCCGGACGACGGCTACGCGCATCCACACACCTGCTGCGCCGGAAGAGACTGCTATGAAGAGAAAGAATGAAAAGAATTGATTCACTTATTCATTCGGCTCAATGATTCAATGAGCCGATGAATCAATTCCTTTGCCTTCTCACCTCCAACCGACTGAGCCGCGCACGGACTCTACCAGCTTGGCCGAGTCGTAGCCGATGCCGTCCTTGAAGACCATCTCGACCTTCTCTATGTCATTGATGCTGGCGGACGGGTCGCCAGCGATGATGATGAGGTCTGCCTGCTTGCCTGCGGCTATGGAGCCGATGCGGTCGGAAGCGTTCAGGTACTCCGCGCCGTTCAAGGTGGCTATGCGTATGGCTTCAAGCGGCGTGAATCCGGCTTCGACTAACAACTCCACTTCGCGCTGGCTGCCGAAGCCAGCCACCACGCCGCCTACTCCCGTGGGGTCTGTGCCTGCCAGCAGCAGTCCTCCCGCGCGCGCGAAGGCAAGCTCGAACTCCATCTCCTTCTTGAATGCCGCGCCCCACGGCGAGTCCTTCGCCTCGTTCAGCGCCGAGCGAGTCATCAGATATTGTATGCGCGCGTCTGCGGTCATGGAGTCCAGGACGCGGCGCTGCAAGGGCGGGCGGTTGGCTACGAATGATTCAAAGACCGGAAGCGTCGAGGTGATGGCGACCTTGCGGGCTACAAGGTCGCGTATCATCTCCTGAACAGGCGCGCTCCGGATGTCTAGCTTGGTCAGGGTGGTGACGGTTTCATTCTGAGGCGGGCAAATGTCCGGCTTCTTGCCGGGGACGAACTCCGTGTCAACTATGATTCCGTGCTCAAGGTTGTCTATGCCGAGCGCCGCCGCTTCACGAAAGCCCACGGCGCAGAGGTGGCCCGTCACCTTTATCCTGCGCTTGTGCGCTTCGTCAATCGCCGCGCCCAGCTCCTCGCGCGTGATGTACATGTAGCCCTTGAAGGAAGTCACGCCCTGATCCGCCCAGTACGAAACCATACGGCGCGCGTCCGTCGCGTCCGTCAGCACGTGAAACTGCGTGGCGAAGCTGCCTTTGCCGTCAAGATACGGCCCGGTGACATCCATCTTCGGCCCCGGAATGCGTCCCGTGTCAATCAGCTTCTTGATGTTCAGGTCTGTGTAAGGCTCAACGCTTCCGGCCGTGCGAAGGGAAGTGACTCCCGCCGCCAGATAAAGACGGGGGAAGCTCCAGCCAAGCTCGTTGAAGAGCACAAGGCGTCCGGTGGGAAAGAACATGTGCTCGTGCAGCATGACCAGTCCCGGCATCACGGACTTTCCGCTCAGGTCTATCACCTTCGCCCCGGCAGGCACGGGCGTACTCGAAGCTGGGCCGACGGACTGAATCTTTCCATTGCTGATGATGACGGTCTGCTCCGTGCGCGCGGGCGAGCCGGTGCCGTCAATCACTCGCGCGTGCGTCAGGGCTACAACGGGCGCGTCAACGGAAACGAACTGCCGCGTCTCTGTTGAAAGCTGCGCGTTCTGCTGCGTCACGGTCTGGCTGGCGAGAAAGAGAATCAGAAGGGCGCTGGCGATTATCTTCTGCATGGGGAGACATTCCTTTACAGAGAAAGTGAAAAGGCAAAGAGGAGCCCATTCTAAACTGAAACCACGCGAACCGGAATGTTTTAGTTTAGTAGTAGGTTGATTTCAAAATCGTTCACCGCAGAGACGCAGAGAAACGCAAGAGGGGGCGCTGAGAAAAGCTTTCAACTCTCTGCGTTAATCTCCGCGTCTCTCTGCGCCTCTGCGGTGAAGTTTAGATTTCTAACTGACACCACTACTTTTAGTTTTGGTGGGCCGTGATACTGCGAAGCTTGTCCGGGTTGACTACGATGTAGACGGCGCGTATGCGATTGTCCGCGATGTCTAAGCTGAGGACGTTCACCAGCCTGTCGTCCCAGTAGGTGATAAAACCGGGCTGGCCGTTTACCATCGTGGGACGAATGCTCAAGCGCGACGGCCCGGCCTTCTTGACCAGACCCGTGAGGAAACGCGCGATGTGGTCTGCGCCGTAGATTGGCTTGCGCGCCGCCGTTACCTGCCCGCCGCCGTCCGACGTAAGCGTAGCGTCTTCCGCCAGAAGCGACATCAGGCCTTGCAGGTCGCCGCTCGCGCACGCCTGCATGAACTGTCCCGTGAGGCGCGCCTGCATCTCGCTTGAGACGTCGAAGCGCGGGCGGCGCTCGCGTATATGAAGGCGTGCGCGGCTGACCATCTGGCGGCAGTTGGCCTCCGACTTGCCGACCATTCGCGCAATCTCTTCGTACTCGTAATCGAAGACTTCTCTTAAGAGAAAGCAGGCTCGCTCCGTCGGCGTGAGGCTTTCGAGCAGCACCATGAAGGCCATAGAGAGCGAGTCTGCCATCTGTATGTTACGCATAGGGTCTTGGCTCTCGTCCGCAATCAGAGGCTCCGGCAGCCACGGGCCAACGTACTCTTCGCGCTTCCGGCGCGCGCTCGTGAGATGGTTGATGCAGAGATTCGTGACGATTGTCGAGAGATAAGCTTTCGGAGCTTTTATCTCTTCTTCGGGAGCGGCCTGCCAGCGCAGGAATGCTTCCTGCACCGTATCTTCCGCGTCGGCCACTGAGCCGAGCATACGATAGGCCAGCGAGAAGAGAAGCCGCCGGTGCTCGTTGAAAATCTCCAGACGTTCCACGCCTCTTTTGTCTACCCTTTTAAGCTATAAGGCGCTCCCGTTGCGATGCGTCGGCAAGCGCAACTTCGTTTCGCCTCTTTAAGATAAGCTGCGCCGCATGATGCGCGCTCGAAACGGACGCGTCAAGCAGCATTCCTTCCGGGCCTACCCAATCGCCCGCCACGTATAGATTATCCAGCCCCGGCACCTCCGGCCCGGGCCGCCCCTTCGTCCCGCCCTGACTTGCAGTGACGACGGCATTTGAAACCGTGATGCCCGGCAGGAAGCGCGCGTGAGCCAGTACGTCGCGCCAGCCCGGCTGCATCAGGTCAAGCGTCTCTTCCAGTTCCTCGCGGTCTGCCTTCGGGTCTGTAGCCTCACCCGTAGAGTGATTCTTCATCACGTGAATAACGGCTCCGCCTTCGGGCGCGAGTCGCGCGGTGGCGGAATGAACTATGCAGTAGAGCGGGCGGTCTACGCCGAGCGCGAAGAGGTTTCGCGGGTTCGGCAGCCTCTTGAGCGCAACGTCAAGGCAGGCGGCCTTGACCGGCAACGCGTCGTCTGCCCATTTACGCAGGACGGTTTCTTCGCCGCCCTCTATCATGGCGACGGCAGCCTGCGGGCTCGCCGCCAGCACGACCGCAGAAGCCCTGTAAGTCTCTCCGCTTCTCAGGTGCAGGCGGTACCCGTCGCCGTCTCGCTTAATCGAAAGCACGCTCGCGTTTGTTAGAATCTCTGCGCCAGCCGCACGCGCAACTCCAAGCGCGCTGTCAACCAGCGTCTGCCAGCCTCCGTCCAGATAGTCAACGTTGCCAGCCAGTCCCAGCCGAACCTGCCTGACGGCAGCGCCCGCGCTCATGCGCTCCGGGTCGCAGGTGTAGCTTGTGACGCGCACAATCGTCTTGAGCAACTGCCTGACCCGCTCGCTCTTGATTGAGCTTTCAAGCCAGTCGCGCAGCGTAACAGTGTCGAGAGCGTCCGCGTCAATACTGCCCAGGGAAGAGAGCAGCCGCGCCGTCTCTATCTTCTCGCTGAAGGAGAGCAGCCCCGTCATCAGAAGCGGCAGAGTCCCAAGCGGCGCTATGAATTTCCGGCCGCGATAAATGGTTCGCCCGCCCTTAGTAGGCGGAAGCGCGCCCGTCCATTTGACTCCCAGCTCGCGCAATATCTTCTGCGCCGCGCCCCTTCTGTAGAGCGCGTGCGGCCCGAGATTAAAGAGGTAGCCGCCAGCCTGCTCCTGCGTGACGGCTCGCCCGCCGGCATGATTCGACTTCTCCAGCAAGAGCGTCCTGAGCCCTGCTTTAGCCAGCTCAGCCGCCGCCACAAGACCCGCCAGCCCGCCGCCCACTACCACCGCGTCGGCGCTTGTTTCATGCCCGTTCATCATCTTTTGCATGACCTCTATCCTCCCTCTCTGCGCATAAGACAGACGAGCCCGCCCGTTTGTGACAGCCGTGGAAGATTTTTTTTCGGCTTGAAGCCTGAGACTTCCGATAAAATGGATTTATCTTGAACGAAAGATGGCTCGCGTCGTATAAAATCTCTGCCGTCTGATTCTCGAACGCTCTCTCTCCCCCGAATTTCAGGCTTTGGCTCAATCTGTAGAGTTCCTTGCGAGGAAGACTTTTCATGAAGCCTCAAGCGCCTGTACGCAGGCTTGTCAAATCGGAGAACGTTGCCATGCGCGAGGTGGCGGGATTCAGGCTGGTGGAGACTGTCTATCCTTCCGGCCTGAAGATGGCTGCACATTCGCACGAGCCAGCCTACTTCAGCTTCGTGCTGCGCGGCGCTTACACGGAGAGAAGCGGCAAACAGACGCGCACCTGTGTCCCGTCGCTCTTGATTTTCCACCCGCCAGACGCGTCGCACGCTGTGGCATTTCACAACGCGGACGTGGGCATCTTTCGTCTTGAGATTAGGCCGCAGGTACTGGCACAACTGCGCGAAGACTCGCCGGGGCTGATGGAGGCGACGGGCGATTTTCGCGGCGGGCTCGCGTCTTCTCTGGCCATGCGTCTCTACGCAGAGTTCCAGCGCGCGGACAAGTTTTCGCCGCTAGCCATAGAAGGACTCGCGCTTGAGCTTGTGGCCGAAGTTGCCAGAAGCGCCTCGCGCGCCTCGGAAACCGTCAGGCCGCGCTGGCTGGAGCGGGCGAGGGATATACTTCATGAGCAATGCGCGGACTCGCTCACGCTAGCAAGCCTTGCGGAAGAAGTAGGCGTGCATCCGATTTATCTGGCGCGCTCTTTCCGCAAGCACTATCGCTGCACGGTTGGCGAGTACGTTCGACGCCTCCGCATAGAGAGTGCTTGCCGGGAGCTTTTCGTCTCAGGAAAACCCTTGAGCGAGATTGCTGCGGGCGCTGGCTTCTGCGACCAGAGCCATTTCTCCAACACCTTCAAGCGATACACGGGCATGACTCCGGCGGAGTTTCGCTCGCGCGTGCGCGCCGCAGGTTAGCCCCGTACAAAAGCTTTTCTCTGTTGCAAGACAGGCCGCAGGCTCTAAGTCTAAACTGCTCGTTGTCCATCCCTGCCGATTTTTAGTTTCCGGACACCCGCTCTCGGGAGGATTAGAAAGATGCTTAAGTTACTCTTCGCTTCCGTCCTGCTTTTTCTCAGTTGCGTCACGGGCTTTGCTCAAAGCTCCGCGCCGCTTATGTTCGGGCGCGTGGCGGTCAATCGCACTCACATAGCCTTCTCTTACGCGGGCGACATCTGGCTCGTAGAAAGAGGCGGAGGCGACGCGCGCCGCATCACGACAGACCCGGGCGAAGAGGGCTATCCGACTTTTTCGCCGGACGGCTCGCAACTGGCCTTCTCGCGTCAGACAGGGGGCGACTGGGATGTCTTCGTGATGCCTGCTGCGGGCGGCGAGGCTAGACGGCTCACCTACATGCCCGAAGACGACCTCGTGATGGGCTGGAATCCCGATGGCCGGAACTTACTCTTTATGAGTCATCGTGACGAGGAGACGACTTTCAGGCTCTACACGATTCCAGTTGACGGAGTGTTCCCTACCGCTCTGCCCTTGCCTCAGGCATTCAACGGGTCGTATTCGGGCGACGGCAAGCGCATAGCCTACGCGCCCCGTTCTCCTTTCGGAAACTGGCGCTATTATCGCGGCGGCATGACCTCGCTTATATGGATTGCCAACCTCTCGGACGGAGAGATAGAGAGATTGCCGCGCGGCAACTACAACGACGATTATCCCATGTGGGTCGGAGACAAAATCTATTTCATCTCAGACCGCACGAACACAGCTAACCTCTTCTCCTACGACTTGCAGTCGAAGCGGGCCACTCAACTGACCAACTTCGAGAAGTACGGCGTGCGCTTCGCTTCCGCAGGAGGCGGCGCGATTGTCTTCACGCGCGACGGCCGCATCTACCTGCAAGACCTCGCGGGCGGCGCAGGCGCAAAGCCCGTTGACGTGCGGGTGAATCTTGATAGCTCGGAAGCCAAGCCCCGTCCCGCGAACTCCGCTCGAAACGTAGAATGGGCGGCGCTTTCATCAAACGGCGACCGCGTCATCATAGGCGCTCGCGGCGAAACGCTCATGCTTAACCCTGCGTCGGGCGAGACGAAAAATCTCACGCAGTCTTCCGCGAGCGCCGAACGATACCCCGCGCTCTCGCCGGACGGGCGGCTCGTAGCCTACTTCTCGGACGAGTCGGGCGAGTATCAACTGCACGTTCGCCCCGTGAGCGGCGAAGGCCCGTTGAAGAAGATAGCCATAGAGCAGAAGCCCTCCTTCTATAGAGAGCTTACGTGGTCGCCGGATTCCAGAAAGATAGCTTTCACGGACAAGCGGCTGGGGCTCTGGTACGCGGACGTTGAGGCGGGCACGGCGCGGCGCGCAGACACTTCGCAATACTCGTTTCAGGAACAGTGGTTCCCGAAGTGGTCGCCCGACAGCCGTTGGATAGCCTACTCCAAGCACCTGCACAATCGCATACGCACTGTCTTCATCTACGGCTTAGAGGATGCTACGGCGCATCAGGTGACGGACGGGCGCACGCACACGGAAGCGCCCGTCTTCGACAGCAACGGAAAGTATCTATACTTCGTGGCAAGCGCCAACGCTGGCACGAGCGAGTTCGGCTGGGCCGTGCTGAGCGGCGTCATGGCGAGGCCGCTTGTGACGCGCACGCTTCACGCGCTGGTCTTGCAGGACGGGGTCGTGTCGCCGCTCCTGCCAAACGGACAGCCGAACCCGGAAGCCCGCTTTGAAGAGACGAATGCGCCCGTGCGAATAGATTTTCAGGGACTTGCGCGCCGCGTCGTTGATTTACCGAGCGCCCAGCGCGATTACTCCGAGCTTGTGACGACGAACAAGTCCGGCACGCTCTTCGTGCTCGTCAACGAGTGGCCTAAATCCCCCTCGCCCTTGAGCCGCCCGACAAAGGCGCTCTACTTTTATGACTTAACCAAGCCGCCAAAGTTCGAGAAGCTGGTAGAAGAGATTAGCGGCTACGAAATCTCGCGCGACGGCTCGCGGTTTCTCTACATCAAGGGGCGCGACTGGTTTCTTGTCCCGGCAACCGCGCCGGTCAAGCCCGACGAAGGCAAGCTCGACATGAAGGGGCTGGAAATCAACGTTGACCCGCGCGCCGAGTGGCGACAGATGTACAGGGAGGCTTGGAGAATCATGCGCGATTGGTTCTACGACCCGAACTATCACGGGCAGAACCTTGCCGAGCTTGAGCGACACTTCGCGGAATACCTGCCGAACATCACGCGCCGCGCAGACTTGAATAGCCTGATGAGCCAGATGCTAGGCTACGTCTCCGTCAGCCACCTCGTAGTTGAAGGAGGCGACACTCCGCCTCCCGCCCGCCCGCCTTCTCGCGTCGGACTGCTCGGAGCCGATTACGAGATTAGCGAAGGTCGTTACCGCTTCAAGCGCATATATCCATCCAGCCGCTTCAACGACCCGAGCGGCTCCGTCTCATCGCCGCTTGACCGTCCCGGCGTCAACGTGCGCGAAGGCGAATACCTGCTCGCGGTCGAAGGCCAGAACCTAGAAGCCACTAAGAACATCTACAGCTACTTCGAGGGCAAGGCGGGTCGGCCCACTAAGATAACCGTGGGCCCAAAAGCGAGCGGCGAAGGCTCAAGGCAGTTGACCGTCTATCCGGCCGCGGGCGAGAACCGCCTGCGCCGCGCTTACTGGGCTGAGATGAATCGCCGCCGCGTGGAAGAGATGTCTGGGGGCAAGCTCGGCTACATCTTCGTGGAGAGTTACGGGCAGGGAATTATAGATTTCACGCGCGGCCTGACGGGCTACGGCGACAAGCAGGGCATCATCATTGACCAGCGCTTCAACGGCGGAGGCATCACGCCCGACTACTTTATAGAGTGGCTCAAGCGAAGGCCGCTCTATTATTACACCTACCGCGAAGGCGAAGACATCCCGACGCCCGTCAACCCCGGGCCGGGAACAGCCGTGCTCATCACGAACGAGTTCAACGGCTCCGCCGCAGAGACGTTTGCTTTCATGTTCAAGCTGGGACGCGTCGGGCCAATCGTCGGCGCACGCACCTACGGGGCAGGCATAGGCCCGTACGTCTTCACGCCCGACCTGATTGACGGCGGCTCTATACAGCTTCCGAACCGCGCTGCCTACGACCCGAGCGGCACTACTTGGGGCATAGAGAACGCTGGCGTCGTCCCCGACGTGGAAGTGGAAATCACTCCGCGAGACTTCATGGCCGGGCGCGACCCGCAGCTTGAGCGTGCCATACAGGCCGCAATGGAAGGGCTGAAAAAGAACGTTCCGCTTCTCCCGAAGAAGCCCAGATACCCCGTGCATCCATAAAAAGCAGAAGGTAAAAGGTTTCTTTCACAAAAAAAGCGGGAGCGCCGCGCTCGCCACTAGCGCGTCTCTCCCGCTTTGTTCTCACATGCGACCCGAAAGCAGCTTGCGAGAAACCTCAATCTCAATGATGATGCTCTTGCTCGTACTCGTCCGCTTCCTCTTTGGTGCGGTGAATCGTTCCGTCCGGGTGCTCCGGCGGCGTGTAGACCGTGTAGAGCTTCAGAGGCTGGTCGCCCGTCGCTATGAAATTATGTCTAGTCCCTGACGGCACAACTACCACGCTGCCTGCGCGCACGGTTAGCTCCTTGCCCTCTATCACGGCCCTACCTTCGCCGGCGACAAAGGCCAGAACTTGGTCAATGCCTTCATGCACCTCTTCGCCAATCTCTTCGCCTGCAGGGATTGCCATCAGAACTAATTGCGATAGCTCGGTGGTGAAGAGCACCTGCCGGAAGTTTTCATTCTCCTCGGCCTGCCTGATAACGTCGTTGGCGTAAACTTTTGCTGTCATCTTCTCCTCCCTATGAAATCTCTTAAGCGGGACGCTCAAAGCATCCGGCTCGTGCGTCCCGACCCGACTCCTTTGTTCGCCTCATCGCTCATTCCTTCTTTCGCCGCGCCTTTTATCGAAAGTTAAGAATAATAATTACTATTGCTCTATGGGTAAAAATTTTTACTGCCGGCACTCGCGGCAGTAGCCAAGCAATTCAAGGCGATAATCCTTTACTGCAAATCCGGCTTGGGGCTTAATCTGCTTCAGCCAGTCGGAGCCAGCCTTTGCGTCCAAGTCCCAGATTTTTCCGCAGCCCAAACAGCGCGTGTGATAGTGATGGTCTGTCCTTATGTCGTAGCGAGCGGCCGCGTCTCCATAAGTCAATTTCGATACCGCGCCGCAGTTGACCAGCGCCTCCAAGTTTTTATAGACGGTGGCAAGACTGATTTTCGGCAACTTCTGCTTGACCGCCATATAGACCTCTTCCGCCGAAGGGTGATGCTCAACCTGCCTCAGGTAATCGAAGACGGCTGCGCGCTGCTGTGTCAAATGCGCGCCGCGAGCCTCAAGTTTCGATTTTAAGACCGCGCCTTTGTCCTCATAATTCTTAGAGTTCATCTTCATCGTCAGACCTCTTACCTCAAAGACAACGGCATAATAAATCGTCCCGCGCCGAAAGTCAATAGTAATTATTACTCTTGAAGTCACTTTTTTAGCATGCTCCGTAAGGAGCCTCGCCCGCTTATCTCAGGTCGTCCGGGTTGACTCATGAAAAGCGTAACGGATTAAATAGCGACCGCTAATAAAGAAAGGGAGCGGCTAATGCTTGAGCGATTAGAGTTCTTGAGATTACATGAGGCGGCAAGGCTGCCAACGCGCGGGAGCCTGCATTCTGCCGGTCTTGACCTCTACGCGGTCGAAGGCATGAACATTCCCGCGCATGCGCGTGCGAGTGTCAGGACGGGCCTTGCTGTGAGTATCCCGCGAGGCTTCTACGGACGTGTAGCGCCGCGCTCGGGGCTGGCCGTCAAGCACGGCCTAGACGTTCTTGCGGGTGTAATTGACAGCGACTACAGGGGCGAAATCATCTGTGCTCTCATCAATCATGGAGACGAAGCCATCCAGATAGATGCAGGGATGCGCGTGGCTCAACTGATAATCGAATTGATAGCCACGCCCGAGCCTGTGTGGAGCGAAGACTTGAGCGCGACCGAGCGCGGGCAGGGAGGCTTCGGAAGCACTGGCGAGACTTGATGAAGGTTTAAGAGTCTTACGCGTGTCGCAAATAAATATGCAACGGACAACCCCGACTCGACGTATGTGAGTCATAGATGGCAGTGAGTTGCTTCTGCTGTAGCTTTATCTCACGCAATCAAAAAAAGTGTTGACAGATTCGACGCAGAAGTTTATATACACAAGTTCGCTCGCAACAAGTGAGCGTGAAAACTGAGGCGGTAAAGATTTCAATGTTGAGGAACCGGACAAAAGAACAGATATCGCGCGGCATGCGTGGCACGGCCAGTTGGTCGGTCGTCACCCAACTGCCCGGCGCGGCTTTGTGTGTCTATTGTCCGAGTTCTATACCATCAGAATCAACTTTTGACGGTACGCTCAATTTTAGACATACGACGGCGCAGGAATCCAAGGGGATTCTCGATAATCGTCAATTGCAGATGTAGTTTAGCGGGAGCGCGGATGTTCCCGCTCCCGAAATCTTAGAGAGTTTCAGTTCTAGATTGAAGCGGAGCGGGCTTCCGGGCTTCCCCGAAAGGGAAAGCAAGGAAGCCCGCTTTTTTGTTGTTTGATAACTGAAGTACCTTGTAAGTAAAAGGTATAAAGTTAAAGCGTAAGAGGGCAACACGGGTTGTCTTCTGTCAGGGTTTGCTGACTGTCATGGACTTTGGCGAGACCGCCAGTCAACGAACCCTTAGGAGAAGTGTGCGCCGTAGGTGTGTCTACACACGCCTTTGGTGATGCACTACTCGTGTGCCCTCTTGCGCTTTACTATACCAAATTTTTGCACGGGTGGCAGAGCGGCTATTGCACCTGATTGTAAATCAGGCGTCTCTTGGTAAGACTTCGGAGGTTCGATTCCTTCCCCGTGCATCGCAAACTTTAGGAGCGTGAGGTAACGGTAGCCTGGCTGATTCCAAATCAGCTCGCGCGGGTTCAAATCCTGCCGCTCCTGCCAAAATTTAGCGGAGGATTAACCCTAACCGGTAAGGGCGTAGTCTTGAAAACTACTGCGCTTAGGCGCTTGAGAGTTCGAGTCCCTCATCCTCCGCCAAAGATGAAACCGAGGAGGCGTCGCCTAATGGTATGGCACTGCTCTGCTAAGGCAGCAGGCTTTTTTTGAGCCCATGTGAGTTCGACTCTCACCGCCTCCGCTCTCTCTTCATGAACCCGTAGCTCAGCCCGGACAGAGCGTTGGTCTACGAAACCAAAGGCCGCAAGTTCGAATCTTGCCGGGTTCACTTTTCCAAGCCGATGTAGCCCAACCGGCAGAGGCGGCTGACTTAAGATCAGCAAAGTGTGAGTTCAAATCTCTCCGCGCGCATTGAGTTCATTCTGGGGATGTGGGCAAACGGGTTATGCCGCTTGATTTTCAATCAAGAGAATGCGAGTTCGAGTCTCGTCATCCCTGCTGCTCTTTTATGTTGGCCGTAGTTCAATGGGAGAACGACGCGCTGTGAACGCGTAGGTGCAGAGTTCAATTCTCGCCGGCCAACCTGTAGAAGACTTTCCTGCGGGGCGTTAGGCAAGCCCGGTTTAAGCCGCCACAGTCTCAATGTGGAGAGCGTGAGTTCGAATCTCACACGCCCTGCCAATCACAAAAATTTGGAACGGTAACTCAAACGGCCAGAGTGCCGGATTGTCTATCCGGAAGTTGCGGGTTCAAGTCCCGTCCGTTCCGCCACATCACTTCCCGGTCTCCCTTCCCCTCGCGGAAGGAGAGCGCCGTGGCAGCCCCGGTGGCTGCCGGGAGAGGGCGCGCCTCGTGTGACTCCCACTTGCGTACGTGCGCCCTCTCCCGCAGGGGGGAATCTTTCGCAACCTTCGGGTCAGTAGCCAAGCTGGATTAAGGCACCTGCCTTTTAAGCAGGGGATGCGTGAGTTCAAGTCTCACCTGACCCATCAAAGAGCGCATGAGAATTTCGGAGCGTGGCGTAGCTGGTCAATCGCGCTTGCCTTGGGAGCAAGAGGGCGAAGGGCGCGAATCCTTCCGCTCCGACCTGATTTAGATAGAACGGGCTGAAAGTGTTAAAGGCGGCACACCTGCCTTGCAAGCAGGAGGTTGGAGTTCGACTCTCCATCAGTCCATCGGATGATTTCCTTTGAGCGTTGTTGGTCTAGCCCGGTCTAAGACACTGCGTTGCCATCGCAGAGACGCCGGTTCGAATCCGGCACGACGCATTTCAACTCCTGTGGATGTAGCTCAATCGGATAAAAGAGCGCGGCGCTTCCAACGCCGGGGCTGCGGGTTCGAGTCCCGTCTTCCACACTAACCTACCGCCCGAAGAGGTCGAGTAACTCAGGCTGGCCAGAGTGCCTGTCTTACAAACAGGAAGTCGAAGGTTCAAATCCTTCCTCGACCATCAATCTAATTTTTGTGGTGTAGCTTAATCGGCAAAGCGCCTGATTGTTAATCAGGTCTATCTCGGTTCAAGTCCGAGCGCCACAGCCAACTTTTTTTGAAGCTCGGCTGGATAGCTCAGTGAGGTAGAGCACGCGTCTCATAAACGCGAGGTCGCCGGTGCGAGCCCGGCTCCAGCCATCAACACGTTAATTCAAACGGACGGGTAGCTGAGACAGCGCAAGCGTCGGCCTGAAGAGCCGAAGAGGGTGGTGCGAGTCCACCACCGTCCATCAAATTTTCTCGCGGGCGCGAGAGCAAAAGCGGCACTGTAATCAACAAAGGGTCTCATAAGCCTAAATCGGTGGTGCGACTCCCACGCCCGCAAATCTTCTTCCCTGATGCGAGATCAGCTAATCGGCAAGCTGACAGACTCTGAATCTGTTCATGGAGGTTCGACTCCTTCTCTCGCAGCCAACTCTCTAGGCGGGGCATAGCTCAATTGGCAGAGCGGCTGGCCTATACCCAGCAAGCGCCGGATTAGCGCGTGATGCAGGTTCGAGTCCTGCTGCCCCGATAACCTCTCTTGTTGCGGCGTAGTCTAACCGGATAGGACACCGGCCTTTGAAGTCGGAGGTTTTGGTTTAAATCCAAACGCCGCAGCCTGAAGCTCTATAAACCTGCCGGTGACGTAGCTCAGTTTGGGAGAGCAGGCGATTGATAATCGCCCGGTCGCAAGTTCGATTCTTGCCGTCACCACCAAAACTTTTGCGGCGTAGCTCAATGAAACAAGAGCGTCCGTCTTGTAAACGGGGAGATGTGGGTTCGACTCCCATCGCCGCAGCCAGATTGATTCTCTACAGTGGGCCTGTAGCTCAGATGGATTCAAGAGCAGCCGTCTTCTACACGGCAGGTCAGGGGTTCGATTCCTCTCAGGCTCATTCAAAAGCTTTGTGGCGCGTGAAGCCGAGCGGTTGAGGCGTCGGATTGCAAATCCGAATGTTGCGAGTTCGAATCTCGTCACGTGCTCTCAAATTTCAACAAGCCTTGCGGGCTGTCAGGCCCGCACGCAATTTAGAAGAAAGGAGGTGGTCGTCCGCATGATTCTCTCTCGCAAAGTGCTGCTCTTGAACGCTTCTTACGAAGCGCTCGGCACGGTTGACGTGGCGCGCGCAGTCCGTCTCGTCTGGAAGCAGTCGGCTGAGGTCGTAGTACGGGACGCGGAGCGGGTTCTGCGCTCGCAGCACTTCACCTTCGAAGTGCCCAGCGTGATTCGCTTGATTGAGTACATAGACGTTCGCAAGCGTCGCAACAACTCTGGCAAGCAACGCCTTCGCATTCTTATGAGAGACAGGATGCGCTGCCAATACTGCGGCGCTCGCGGCAGTGCCTTTGAGCTGACTCTCGACCACATAGTCCCGCGCTCACGCGGCGGCGGCTCAATTCCTGAGAACCTCTGCGCGGCGTGTATCGCGTGCAACCAACGCAAGGGCGACCGCACGCCGGACGAGGCTCGCATGCCGCTTCTTGCGACACCGAGCGCGCTCAGGTACGGGCTTGACCGCGCCGTGCTTAACCACTACGCGCTCACTCGCCCCGAATGGCGTCCCTTCCTCTTTCTTGACGAAGAGGCGCGCACAGCCTGAGCGCAAGGCCGGATGCTTACAAGGTACTGAAGTTATTTGAAAGTCGAAGCCGCGAGAGTTTGAAGCTCCGGCGGCTTCGGCTAAAGGAGGAAAGGGAAGATGGTTCACATTCGTTACGATGGCCGCTCGATTGCCGTGAGCGAGGCGCTGTTGCGCGTTCACCCCGGCATGAGCGACGCCGAGATAAAAGAGCATGTTGCGAGCCACTTTGACGTAGGCCCAAAGCAACTGGAGTTTTATGTAGTTGACCGCACGCCGCACGGCGACATGATTGTCAGACCCGAAGCGGTCTATGGCTGATTTTTGAAATTTCGTCCCCGCGCCCCGACTGATAGAAGCTTACACACCATCCCTTTGTAAGGGGGCGGTCGTAGGTTCGAATCCTACCGGGAGCTATTGAAATACTGCTCCCGTAGCTCAGTGGGTAGAGCACCCGAGTGAAGACGCTTTTTCGACTTGCGCGGGGACGAACATAAAAGTTCTCTCTCAAGTTTTCGGTCGCCGGACGCGTGCCCGCTCAAGAGAGGCGCGGGCGCGTGCCCTGACCTGAAAAGCTTACATACGGTAACGGTCTTGAAGACCGTCAGAGGTTCGAACCCTCTCCGTGCCTCTTCATGATTTGAAGGGGTGCATAAAAAGTCGGCTTTTCGAACTTGCACGCGCCCTGTGTCCTTTCCCTGAAAGGGCACACGCCCCGCAACCGAAAACCCGAGAGAAGATTTTGTCCGGTTGATTTTGAAAATAGAAGAGAGGTTTTACGCCCCGCGCCCTGACAGGGAGAGCTTACATACTAGCTCACTTGGTAGAGCGCTAGCTTGAAGCGCTAGAGGCAGCGAGTTCAATTCTCGCGTATGCACGAACAGCTCACCCGACTCGCGCGGGGCAATAAAATCAGTGATAAGTGGCAGGTGATGAGTGACAAGATAGAACCTCTTCCCTGCTCGTCACTCGTCACTGTTTTCGGAGGTACGAGATGGAACAGATGGAGCGCGACCTGCGCCTGGACATGTTGAATAGCCTGCTGACGACTCCGCACCGTGAGCTGTCGCTCGTGGCAGACCTGCACAAGCAGATGATTGAGCGCGACCCTGTATTCTACGGTCATCTGGCCGTCTGGTACTTCGCTGAGGGCGACGTGCGCGACCACAAGGAGGTCTTCGTCGGCAACCTGCTGGCGGGCGCTTTGAGTGAGCATCGAGGCGCGGGCTTCGTGCTCTTGCAGGAGCTTCCTCCTTATCAGGTGGCGCGCGTGGTGGACTTCCTGAAGCAGTCACGCGGCCTCGTACCGCGTTCAACTCGCACGGCAGTCGTGCGCTACCTGCGCGAGCGTGAGCAGAACGCGGGCCGCTTTGACCGCGCCGCGCTGCGTGCGCGCAAGAGCATGAAGCATCTCTACGCGAGCCTTCACATAAAGCCGGGCGCGCGTGCGGACGCGGTGCTCTTTAAGAATGAGCCGCCTGCGGACAGCCTAGCCTTCATGCTGAAGCGACTGGCTGGTGCGGAGAGCGCAGCCGAGCAGGCCGCGCTCATAGTCGAGCACAAGATTCCGTACACGGTGGCCGTCGGCGCTGTCAGAAATCTGACGCCCGTGGTGCTGGTTGCTCTCATCAGCCAGATGTCTCCGCAGGAGGTGATTAATAACCTTTCGTCGCTCAAGAAGCGCGGCGCGCTGGAGCACGAAGAGGTAAAGGCGCTCGTGGACGAGAAGCTACAGGAGGCCGCAGGCTCCGACAGAGTCTCTGCCTTCAAGGCCATGAAGGCGGCTGAAGTTGCTCGTGCGGGCGCGTCCGTCTCTGAGCGTCTGGGCCGGGTGGCAAACGAGCAGGTCAAGAGCAAGGGCCGCATCACAAGACCGACCGCGCTCTTCGTGGATAAGAGCAGCAGCATGACCGAAGCGATAGAGGTCGGCAAGCAGATAGCCGCGCTTGTCTCCGGCATAAGCAGCGCGGAGCTGTTCGTCTACGCCTTCGACTCCATGGCTTACCCTGTGGCGACCCGTGAGGCCAACGCCCGCGAGCTTACAGACTGGGAGCGTGCCTTCCGCGACATGCTGCCGAATGGCAACACTAGCATAGGCGCGCCGCTTGAGGTGATGCGCCTCAAGCGTCAGGTGGCGGAGCAGATAATCATCGTGACGGACGAGGGCGAGAACACCGCGCCCTACTTCGACGCCGCGCTTGAGCGCTACGTCGAAGAGTTGAAGACGGAGCCGGGCGTGGTGATTGTCAAGCTTGGCAGGGCCTGCGACCTACTGGAGCGCAGGCTGAGCGCGGCCCGTCGTGCGTTCGAGACTTTCACCTTCGCGGGTGATTACTACTCTCTGACGAATCTGGTGCCGCTTCTGAGCCGCCCGTCGCGTCTAGAACTGCTGCTTGAGATTCTTGAGACACCGCTTCCCGTGAGGGAAGAAATGAGTCAATGAAGAAATTCCTTTTACTCCTCATTCCTCACCCCTTCCTTTAGGGCGAGGTTAAGACGATGACTGATTTACTTGAGCTTCTGAAGCGTGTTGCGGCGGAAGAGGAATCTTTAAGGTCGCGTCTTTTCCTCGCTCCCTGCGTGCGCGGCGGTCGTGTTCGAGCGCGCGTCTCAGGACTCGTCTACAGCTTCATTGTTAGCCCGCGCGAGTTCGAGGGCTGGGGAATCTTTCGCCCGCAGAGCGAGCGCGAGGCGCAGCTTGTGGAAGAAGCCTCTCTTGAGCGCATCTCGGAATATCTCAGGCCGTTTCCGGTCGCGCGCCTGCGCCTCTGTTACAGGCTGCGCGGCGGCGCGTGGCTGGCTTACCCCGCCGACGAATCGCGCGCGCTTTCGCCTTCGCGGGATGCAGAGCCTTTAGTGCTGCATCTGGTGAGGGAAGGCCGCGAGTTCGAGCAGGTTCTGGCGCGCAGCGTAAACGGCCTCTGCTGGTTTGAAGAGCTTGACCGTCGCGCGTCGCCACAGGAAGCCGAAAGCCTGCGTCAGGCGCTCCGAGACAGAGTTGCGCCGTCTGAGCTTAAGCTGAAGGCGCTCACGCCTGAGATGCGCGCCTGCTACACACTGGCCTACGGGCGCGAGGCGTTGGCGCGTGAAAGAAGGCTCGGCAGGGGGCAGGGCTCTTTCAGGGGCACGGACGAATCCAGACTGCGCGCGGCTCTACGCTTCGGCGGCGGCGAGTTGCAGAGCTTTCAAGACTGTGGAGAATTCTGGCTGGTGGAATGGATTTCGCGCAACCGTGTGCCTCACGCCTCCGCCATAGCCAAACACGACTTGACGGTCATCAGCGCGGGCATCTGCCTGAGCGGCGAGGATGAAAAGTTCGACCTGCAATCCCTCGTCGGCGTAGTCGAAGGAGAAGGGTAGGTGAAGAGTTTTCAGTTTTCAGTCTTCAGCAGGAAGAAGCTGAATGCTTTTACTGAAAACTGAAAACTCAAAACTGTCTTTATGAGTATCTTCTATCATGAACAGCTTTATCGCTCGGGCGAGGTGATGCGGCGCGTGCGCGAGCAGTTTGTGACGGTGTGCGGCGCGGGCGCGCTGGGCGCGAACATTGTGGAGAGCCTCGCGCGCTCCGGCTTCACGCGACTGCGCGTCATTGACCGGGATCGTGTAGAGGAGCGTAATCTATCCACGCAGCCCTTCTATCGCTCGGACGTAGGCGCGCAGAAAGCAAAGGTGCTTGCGAACTCTCTATACCGTGCGCTGTCTGTCAATGTAGAATCCAGAGCGGAAGAGTTGACACAACGGAACGCTCGAAAGCTGCTGGACGGCCTTGTCATAGACGCCTTCGACAACAGCGTGGCGAGACAGGCCGTGAAGGCCGCGTGCGAAGAGAAGAAGCTTGATTGTCTTCACGCGGGGCTCTCGGACTCCTACGCGGAGGTCATCTGGAACGACCGTTACAGAGTGCCTTCAGCCGCGCAGGATGACATCTGCGATTATCCGCTTGCGCGCAACCTTGTGACGCTCGCCGTCTCCGTGGTATGCGAAGCGGCCATCAGATACGTAGCAAGCGGCAGACGCGAAAGCTTCACCATCACTCTGGCCGACTTTGCGGTCAGGCAGCTTGAGTTTTGAAAAAGGGGAGTATGAACAAGACCAAAGGTAAGCTCACCGTCAAGCGCACTGTGACGGGCCTTGGGCTCTTCGCCGTCGAGGCCATCCCGGCAGGCAAGCGAATAATAGAGTACACAGGCCCGCTCGTCACTAACGAAGAGGTCGAGCGAAGTCGCGGCAGATACTTCTTCGGAGTCAACAGTCGCTGGTCTATAGACGGCAGCCCGCGCACCAACCTAGCGCGCTACATCAACCACTCCTGCCGCCCCAACACGGAAGCCATCATCTCCGGTCGCCGCGTCTGGATATGGTCAAAAAAGAACATCAAGGCCGGAGAAGAGATAACCTACAACTACGGCAAAGAGTACTTCAACGACATCATCAAGCCCATAGGCTGCAAGTGTAAAAAGTGTATGCCCGTCGAAAAAGCATAAAGTCAGCATCGCCAAGCTTAAGCCTAGCGGTACTGACCTACTCCACGCAGGTTTCTAAGGTTTAGGCGGAGCCGGGGGCGGCTGCTCCGGTTCTGTAGCGCGCTGTGGCGAGCGTTGTATGTGGCGTGCGCTCTCCCACACGGCGAGCGTGGGCGTGTTATCGGCATATTTGTTACGCACGATGGCATTCAGTTGACGCACTATGTTTATCGCGCGCTCAAGCGCTTCGTCAATGGCCGTGGTCGCCGCAACGTGCATCTCTTTGCCTAAGTTCTGCTTGTTGACGGCCTGCTCGAACTCTGTGATGGCCATGTTGAGATTGTCCAAAAAGTCCGCAGGCAGTCCGAACCTTGTGAAGCGCCCCTTAATAGGCAAAGCATCCTCCGCAAAGGCGCGGGCGGCGTTGATGAGAGTCTGGTCGCTACTGCCCTCCGGCATTTGGAATCTGTTTTCAAGGCCGGTCGTAGTTCCTGAAATCGCAAGCGCAACGGCAGTTCGGCTGATTGCCTCCATCTGGTTTCGCAGGTTCCGGCGCGCAACAGAGCGCAGCGCCGTTCCCTCTTCTCTTATGCTTAAGCCGGAGCTTTGCTCGGCTGCTTTCTCTTCTATGATGTCAATCGCATCGCGCAGGGCGGTTAAGAGCAGGCCGCCCGCGCTCTCTGCTGGAAAATCCGCCGACCGCGCATCCATGAAGTCGGCCACGCGCACAATCATCTCGTATCCGCGACGTTCTACGCCTTTCATATCAATTCTCCTTTCCGAGAGGAACGCGGAAGTCTTGACTCCCGCGAGAGACAGGAATGAGCGGAGGCGTGAGAAGCTTAAAATTCAACCCGGCTCCGCATTGCATCGTTAGAGGACTTCGCCGTCGCGCTCCCGAAAGCGTCAAATTCGGGCCGCCCGCCGCCACCTACAGGGCCAAAACCCACGCCTGACAGTCTACGGGCCGCATCTGAACAACTGAATTTGGCGTCTGAACAACTGCACGGCTCATCTGTATAAACGCATGTGGCGTCTGTACAGGCGTATGTCTCATCTATACAACCGAAGTCAGCATCTATATAGCCGTATGCGGCATCTGTAGAGCCGGATTTGGCGTCTGTACAAGTCTAGGCGGCATCTGCACAAACGCACGTCAAAGCTCCAAACCCGCACGGCACAGCTACTTAGCGGATAGCCTTCCCTTAGACGCTCTCTTTTTGCGAAATCCGACTGTTTTTAGCCTTCAAACGATTGACGTGAGGCCCAGCGAGCCTGATTGAGGACTCGTGAGCGAAAAATTATTCACCGCGAGGGATTCTGTGAATGTTCCGCCTGGAACGCGCCGGAATCTACGCCTGTCAGCGTCCGGTGTCAAGAAAATTATTCAACCCAACACATGATTAGTAATAACTAATGCTTCGGCTTGCTCGGAAGCTTAGCTGGCAGGTCAAGCTCATCATTAACCAGAACGTCCATACAGACGCCCGCAACCTGAGCATACTTTAAGAGGATAGGTAAAGGCGGTTCGCGTTCGCCGGATTCATATCCTGAGACGTTGCTTTGATAAATCACGTCCTCAAGCCCTAAGTGACGGATTAGCTCATTCTGAGAAAGCCCCAACACCGTGCGGATTTCCCGCAACTTCTCAGCAAGTCGCTCAGACCTTAGACGCGCAGCCCTTCCCATTAGAAGTTATCTCCTAACGGAAGGGTGAAATTTATCTTGCCTCTAATCCTATTTTGGATTAGTATGCGCTCGCTCAAGAGATTCGCCGTGAGAATGAACCTTTCATTCAGAACGGCGATGCTCATTACACCACTCTTGGGATTGAGCTACGCATTAGCCGTTACAAGTTATCAAAGACTAGAACTCAGAGATGATAACAAAGAGAGGGGGATTAGAGTAGTGGCTCACTTTGGAACATGAACATGACGAT
>DASVQI010000032.1:0-3926 GCA_036389255.1 Pyrinomonadaceae bacterium | reverse complement strand
GGACGAGCAGCCGCAGGGCGGAATAGAAGAGATGGTGGCGGCCATCTGGGGCGAAGTGCTGGGGGTGGAAAGAGTCGGTCGGAGGAGCAGTTTCTTCGGGCTGGGGGGACATTCTCTGCAAGCGATGCAGGTGGTGGCGAGGGTCAGAGAGGCATTCGACATTGAACTCTCCCTTCGCAGTCTGGTTGAAGCCCCGACTCTGGCCGACTTTGCGCTCGTAGTAGTACAGCTACAGATAGAGCAGTCGGATGATGAAGAAGTCTCTCAAATCTTAGGTGAGCTCAACCACATATCTGATGAAGAAGTGCGTTCGATGCTGGGCGAGTAGGTACCGCCTTAGCTTCAAATGAGATTCCACGGGTCAATCACCTCGCGTACTCACAAGTTTAAAATCAAACGGAAGCCTTCAGGAATAATTCATCCAAAGAGAATGTGTGATGGCGTTTTGAGCGCGGAAGCTAGGGGGCTCAAACGAGCTACCGCTAGTCTCCGGCTCAGGCGGATGACAATTACCTAACTCTCTATTGCAGGTAGAAAGGGGAATTCGTGTTATGGAAGTCGCTCCTGCACTGCTTGAGGAATGGCTGCGAGAATACTATTTCAATACCGAGATAGACATCGGCAGCAGTGGGGTACAGAATTTCTCTCTGGCCGAGCTTCGACAACTCGTTGATATTGACGAGCGAGACTTGAACGGGATTGTCTTTGACGATAGCCCGACCTGCGGTAACGCGCGCCTGCGCCGGGCCATCGCGCGGCAGTGGGGCAACGGCGACCCGGAGCGTGTTATGGCGACGCACGGCTCCAGCGAAGTTATCTTTCTGGTCATCAATGCGCTTCTGCGGCCGGGGGACGAAGTGGTTGCGCTCGACCCCTGCTACTTTTCGTACCGCAACCTGGCGGAATCCAGAGGGTGCGAGTTGAAACCCTGGCGGCTGCGGTTTGAGCATAAGTTCGTCCCGGATTTTGAAGAAATGAAAAGCCTCATCACCCCGCGCACGCGTATGGTGATGGTTAACTTTCCGCACAATCCCACAGGCGCTTCAGTAACTCCGGAACAACAGCAGGAGCTTATCCATGCAGCCGCCGAAGTGGGAGCTTATCTGGTCTGGGATACTGCTCTGGCGGCCCTGACCCATGACGGGCCGCCGTTGCCAGACCCGCATTTGTTGTACGAGCGGGCTGTCTCAATAGGGACTTTATCGAAAGCGTATGGCCTCGCCGGATTGAGGGTCGGGTGGTGTCAGGCTGCGCCGGAGGTCATTCAGCAGTTTGTTCACTGGCGCGACTATACGACCCTGTATTTATCGCCTCTCGTAGAACTAATCGCTGCCAGAGCGATTGAACAGTCAGACGACATTCTGAGCGTACGCCTGCCCCAAGCCCGTACTAATCTGGAAATGTTGTCGAGCTGGATAGACCAGCACGCTGAACTTATCGAATGGGTGCGCCCGCGAGGCGGCGTGACAGCCTTTCTACGCTTTCGTTACATCCCGGATGTGGCGGCGTTCTGCCATCGTCTGGCACAAGAATACGGCGTCCTGCTGGTTCCCGGCCACTGCTTCAGCTATGAGAATCATGTGCGGCTGGGGTTCGGTGGGCCAACCGCCGCATTTCAAGAGGCGCTCAACCGTTTATCGCGCCTGCTGCGTGCTGAGAGCGGTTGCTGAGCCACACCCCGCAACACTTCCTCGGCGGCTCACAAGCAAGCCCAAAATTGCCTGGTACCAATACCCGGTTTTGCTCAAAAGGAAAAGCCATGTGCAAAATTTTATTGACTGGTGAAGAATGCGCTTCCATTCGTTCCCTACTGAATGAGTTGACTTCAAAGTACAGCTCAGTGGAAGACCCGCAGTTTCTTAGCGAGGCTTTGGTCTATGCCCATGAGCTGCCACGGCGCGTGCGGTCGTTTCTCAACGACTTCAAACAGTCTGAGCAAGCTCCCGGCATCTGCCTCATCTCAGGGTATCCGCCCGACAATGAAAAGCTCGGTCGCACGCCGCCGCACTGGAGAGACAAACCCGCTTTTTCGCCTGCGCTAGCGGAGGAGATGCTGTTGGTGCTGTACGGCTCGCTGCTGGGCGACGTCTTCGGGTGGGCCACAGAGCAGGACGGGCATATCGTGCATGATGTCTTTCCGATTAAAGAAAACGAAGATAAGCAGATTAGCACGAGCAGCGCACAGACCATCTGGTGGCACACGGAAGATGCTTTTCACGCTTTCAGTGGCGACTACGTAGGGATGTACTGCCTGCGAAACGATGATCAGGTGCCGACCACTTATGCGTCGCTGGACTTAGTACAGCTCGCTCCCGAGCACGTCAAGGTTCTCTTTGAGCCGCGTTATCTCATCCACCCGGATATCTCGCATCAGGAAACTAATGGAGCGCACGCGCCGGGTGAAGCGGAGGCGCCGGAAAATTCGCTTCAAAGCGCGCGTCAGAAGATTCAGCAGATGAACGCCAACCCGAATCGGATAGCCGTCTTCTTCGGGCATCCTAACGCGCCATACATGCGTATTGATCCATATTTTATGGAATATCTGGAAGATGACCGGGAGGCTCAGGAAGCTCTTGAAGCTCTCATCAAATCAATTGATGGTGTCTTATCAAGCATCGTCCTACAACCCGGCGATTGCTGCTTTATTGATAATTGCCGAACGGTTCATGGAAGGAAAGCTTTCAAGGCCCGATATGACGGCACGGACAGATGGCTGAAGAGAATCTGCGTGACCAGGGATTTAAGAAAGTCCCGAAGCTCTCGCAGCTCCAATCAGTCGCGTCTCATCCTCTGAGACGCCTTTCTCACCCGCGTACTCATTCCCTATGACAATCTTTGCAATTAACCCTCTCCGGGGGACGATAAATCTGCTGCTTATAGTCTAAGCGGGAATCCGACAAATGAGTGATTCATACGAAAGCATTGCCCATCTCTCAGCAGAAAAACTGGCGCTCCTCTCAAAGCGGCTCAAGGAGAAGCGCAGTGGCTCAGCGCGAAAAGCTATCCTCAAAAGACAGAGTTCGCGGGCAGCCGGTTTACCATTGTCATTCGCGCAGCAGCGCCTCTGGTTCATAGAGCAGCTACAACCCGGCACGCCACTGTACAACGTGCCTTCAGGAGTGCGCTTGACAGGCAGGCTCGATGTCGCTTGCTTGCAAGCTGCGTTGCAGGAAGTAATCAGTCGTCACGAAGTGCTGCGAACACACTTTGAAGCAATAGACGGTCAACCGCTACAACTCATCAACCCGCCTTCTCATCTTCACATCCCACTAATAGACCTCTCCGCCCTGCCAGCACCGCAACGCGATGCCTCTGTCCGCCACCTAGCCAATACAGAAGCCGCACTGCCCTTCGAGTTGGAGAGAGCGCCACTGTTGAGAGCCACTCTGCTGCGACTCTCAGAAACAGAGCACGTCCTTTTATTCACCATGCATCACATCATCAGTGACGCGTGGAGCATGGCACTGCTTGTCCGTGAAGTAGCCTCTCTCTACACAGCATTCATGGCTGGCAAGCCATCTCCATTAAGAGAGCTGCCTATTCAATATGCGGATTATGCAGTATGGCAGAGAGAGTGGCTCAGTGGAGAAGTCCTAGATGAGCAGCTTCAGTATTGGAGAGAGCAGCTCGAAGGTGCCCCGACGGAATTATCACTGCCCACAGATAGAAGGCGACCCTCTGTGCCAACCCATCGCGGGGCACGCTACGACTTCACCCTGCAAGAAGAGTTGAGTGAAGAGTTGAGAGAGCTGAGCCGCAGAGAGGGAGTGACTCTGTTCATGACTTTGCTGGCAGGCTGGTCATTATTGTTAGGTAGATATGCTGCCGTAGAAGATGTGCTGGTGGGCACACCTATCGCAGGCAGAACCAGAGCGGAAGTAGAAGATTTAATAGGGTTTTTCGTGAACACATTAGTAATGAGGGTG
>DASVQI010000031.1:0-9544 GCA_036389255.1 Pyrinomonadaceae bacterium | reverse complement strand
GGACGAGCAGCCGCAGGGCGGAATAGAAGAGATGGTGGCGGCCATCTGGGGCGAAGTGCTGGGGGTGGAAAGAGTCGGTCGGAGGAGCAGTTTCTTCGGGCTGGGGGGACATTCTCTGCAAGCGATGCAGGTGGTGGCGAGAGTCAGAGAGGCATTCAATATTGAGCTATCCCTGCGCAAATTCCTTGATGCGCCCACGGTAAGCGAACTTGCATCCAACATCGAAAGAGCGCTGAACAACCATGAAGAGTTAAAGTGGCTGCCGCTCGAAAGAGTCTCGCGCGATGAAGCGCTGCCGCTCTCTTTCGCCCAGCAGCGTCTCTGGCTCATACATCAACTTAATCCTCAAAGTCCTGCTTACAACATGCGCCATGCCGTGCGCCTGTCAGGCCGGTTGGACGTTCATACACTGGAACGAGCGCTCGTCGAGATAGTGAAGCGCCACGAGATTCTACGCACCACTTTCGCCACGGTTGAAGGCCAGCCGGTGCAGGTTATTTCAGAAAGCCTGCCCGTCCACTTGCATAAAGCTGATTTCAGCCACTTGGCCGAAACCGAGCGCGAAGAGGAGACGCGCAAGTTGACGCAGGATGCTGTGCGGCAGCCGTTCGACCTTGCTGAAGGGCCGCTTCTGCGCTTCTTTCTCGTGCGCCTGAGTGAGAAGGAGCATGTGCTGCTGCTCGTCTTACATCACATTATTTCAGACGGCTGGTCTACTGCGATTATGGCCGACGAGATAGGCGTGCTGTACGAAGCCCTGTCACAAGGCCAGTCACCGGCGCTCGCGGAACTTCCGATTCAATACGCGGACTTCGCCTACTGGCAAAGAAAGTGTTTGCAGGGCGAGACGCTGGAAAGCCATCTTTTATATTGGAAGAAGCAGTTGGCGGGTGAGTTGGCGGCGCTTGACCTGCCAACCGACCGCCCGCGAAAAGCCGTCCAGAGCTTGCGCGGAGGGCGGCTGGCTAAAGTGCTCCCGACAGCCCTGCTTGAATCGCTGAAATCTCTCAGCCGACGAGAATCGGCCACGCTGTTTATGACATTGCTCGCCGCCTTTGATGCCTTGCTCTATCGCTACACGGGGCAGGAAGAGATTCTCGTCGGCACGCCAATAGCTAATCGTAATCACGTGGCAACGGAGCGGCTGATAGGTTTCTTTGTCAACACTCTGGTTCTGCGCACGCAGCTATCCGGTCGCGCCGGATTCCGCGAGCTGTTGAAACATGTGCGTGAGGTGACTCTGGGCGCATATACACACCAAGACCTGCCGTTTGAAAGATTGGTGGAAGAGCTACAGCCCGTCAGAAATCTGGACAGGATGCCGCTCTTTCAAGTCATGTTCATGCTTCAGAACGTACCGCTTCCGCACTTTGAGCATGCCGGTCTACGCTTGCATCCGGTGGAGGTTTATACGGGGGCAACGGAGTTCGACCTCATCTTGAACACGATGGAGACTGAAGAAGGGCTCTTAACATCTATCATTTATAACTCCGAGCTTTTCGAACCGGCGACCATTGAACGGATGCTGAACCATTATCAGGTACTTTTAGAAGGCATCGTGACGGAGCCGAATCAGAAACTTGCGTCCCTGCCGCTACTGACACCGGCGGAAGCCTCCCAACTGTTGAACGAATGGAATGATGCTCACGATTACCCGCAGGACAAATGCACACACCAGTTGTTCGAGGAGCAGGCCGCGCGCCAGCCAGACGCGCCCGCGCTTTCATTAGACGGGCAACAGATTAGTTATGCTGCTCTGAATGATGGCAGCAACCAGATTGCTCATGGACTGCTGCAAGCCGGAATCGAGCGAGGGAAGCCTGTGGCCGTCATGCTCGACAGCAGCCCTAGACAGATAATGGCTCTGCTGGGCATCCTCAAGGTCGGTTGCCACTTCGTCTGTCTGGACTCGAACTATCCGGCATCTCGTCTTAAAACAATTCTGACGGAGGCACAGCCGTCCTTCCTGATTTCCGAATCCTCCGGGCTCAAGAAACAAAGCTCTTTGCTTGAGCACCTGCGGGAGCAGGAGCATTGCCGCCTTGTCCTGATTGATGAGGCGCGGACGGCAGAGCTTTCCGCACGTGAGGCCATTGAAGGCTCAAGCTGGTTCCGGACTTGTCCGACGGGGAATCCGGTTTGTGAAGTCTCTACGCATGAGCTTGCGTATATCGTCTACACCTCCGGCTCTACGGGTCAACCTAAAGGCATCATGCAAACGCACGAGAGCTTCTGCCAGTTCATAGAGTGGCAGAGCCAGCAGTTTCAGATTCAAGCGCCGAGCCGCATCGCACAGTGGGCTTCCATCACCTACGACGCATCATACGCAGAAATCTTCGCCGCGTTGTGCTTCGGCGCGACGCTGTGCCTGACCGCATCCGAGGTGAAAGCTGACCCGGCGGCTGTCGTCAAATGGGCGCGGGACGAAAGACTCTCTCTGCTGCAACTTGTGCCAAGCTTTTGCCGGCAGGTCTTGCAACACCTTGAAACTGAGAACCCTGTGCCTGACGCGAATCCTCTGCCCGATTTGAAGTTCATGCTACTGGCCGGTGAAGTGTTGCCGGTGGAGTTGGCTCGCGCATGGTTCAGGCTCTTCAGGGTTCGCCCTCCGGAGCTTTTCAATCTCTACGGCCCGACCGAATCCATACTGGCCACTTACTACCGCGTGAGCGAGGCAGACAGCCAAAAGCATTTAATCCCGGTCGGGCGCGCTATCGCCGGGCGGCAGATTTTGGTCTTGGATCAGCAGAAGCAGTTGTGCCCCGTCGGCGTCAAGGGTGAAATTTATATTCGCAGCAAATATCTGACGGCCGGATATTATCAACGTCCGGGAGAGACGCGGGAAGTGTTTGTGCAGAACCCACTTCATCAGGAATATCCTGATAGAGCATACAGGACGCGTGACCTCGGACGATGGCTGGCAGACGGCACGCTTGAGTTTGCCGGGCGCATTGACCATCAAGTCAAGATTCGCGGCATGCGTATAGAGTTGGAGGAGATAGAAGCGGCCCTCGGCAGTCATGCATCTGTTAGACAATGTGCGTTGACGGTCGCTGACGAAGACGAAGCCCGGCGCTTAATCGCTTATCTGGTTGTCTCCGGAAACACCTCTCCTCAAGAGTTGCGTGGATTCCTGAAGGAGCGGCTGCCGGAGCACATGATTCCTTCCGCTTTCATCTTTCTCCCTGAACTTCCGTTACTGCCGAACGGCAAAGTTGACCGTCACGCCTTACCCACGGCGGACGCGGAAATCGAGATGGCTAGTACGGAATACGTCGCGCCGCAGACGACACTGGAAATCATGCTGGCCGCGTCATGGAGAGAACTGCTGCGCATAGAGCGCGTGGGCATACATGACAACTTCTTCGAACTCGGCGGCCATTCACTACTTGCGACTCAGGCCATCAACAAAATCAGACAGTCGTGCGGCATAGAACTGCCGTTGCGCAGTTTCTTTGAAACGCCGACCATCGCGGGGCTGGCCGCGAAGCTGGAACCGCTCAAAGTGCCGCATGTGATTGATGAGCGAAGACTGGAACAAGCCATGGAGAGACTAAAGCACCTGTCGGACGAAGAGGTCGAAGAACTGCTCAGTCAAGCCGGAGAAACACTTCGGAACTAAAAGTCACGCTCCACGGCTAGGCAAGTAAAACGGGGAAGCACCAACTCTATTCGCTGACTGACGGGGGCGCTCAGCCCCTACTCAGCAGCACCTCTGTCATCACTTCCATCAAAAAAGGAACAATATCATGAAACTCAACGGGGAGAACCTGTCTATTAGTGACGTGTATGCAATAGCTTTTCACAGGGAGCCTGTCGAGCTTGATACGAACAAGCTTGATAAAGTGCAGACAGCCCACGAGCGCATTCAGGAATGGGGCGAAGCTGAATATCCCATCTACGGCGTCAATACAGGGTTTGGCGACCTGGTGCACATCATCGTCCCCTCGCAGTACAAAAGCGAGCTTCAATATAACCTTGTGCGCAGTCACGCCGCCGGGGGCGGCCCGCTCTTCCCGGACGAGGTGGTGAGGGCCATCATGGCCGTCCGCCTGAACTGTTTGATTAAAGGATATTCGGGCGCAAATCCGAAAACACTCGAACTGCTGCGACAATTGCTCAACCGTGGAATTCACCCTGTCATCCCGCAGCAGGGCTCTCTGGGCGCTAGCGGCGACCTCTCTCCTTTAGCACACATGACGTTACCGCTCATCGGAGACGGTTACGTGCGGGTGAACGGAGAGACGCGCCGCTCATCGGAAGTGCTGGAAGAGCATAACCTGCAACCCATCAAGCCCGGCTACAAGGAAGCTCTGGCCCTCATCAACGGAACCAGCGCGATGACCGGCACCGCCTGCATCGCGCTGGTACGAGCTTACAAACTGTTGCAGTGGGAAATCATCGCCTCGGCAGACCTGCTGCAATGTCTCGGCGGCTCAACACGCGCCTTCGAAGCTCGCGGGCACGCTTTGAAAAACCATAGCGGCCAAATCAGAATCGCTCAGGCACTGCGTCAGGCCATCGCTCAGAGCACTCTGACACGCGATCATGCCGAGATTATGCAGAGCATCAAGCAACATAAGGCAAGCGCAGATGACGTGGTGGACGTCCCTGTCTTCCTACAACACGCCTACACCTTGCGCTGTATTCCGCAGATTCTTGGCCCGGTCTTGGATACGCTGGAATTCAGTCGCAAGCTGGTCGAAGAAGAGGTCAATTCTTGTAACGATAATCCGCTAGTGTTTGAGACGCCGGAAGAAACTTTTCATGGCGGCCACTTTCATGGCCAGTACGTCGCCATGGCCTCTGACTACCTCAATATCGCTCTGACAGAAATTGGCGTCCTCGCAGAGAGACAACTCAACCGTCTGCTTGACCCGTACCTGAACGGAGAGTTGCCGGCATTTCTGGCACACGGTCGCGCCGGGCTGGTGTGCGGCTTTGAGGGAGGACAATATCTCGCCACAAGCATAGCCTCCGAGAATCTGGACATTGCCGCTCCGTCTTCCATCAAGAGCATTCCATCCAACGGACAGAATCAGGATGTAGTCAGCATGGGATTAATCTCGGCGCGAAAATCCTTACAGCTATGCGAGAACGTCGGCACGATTCTCTCTGTTCTGGTAGCAGCCTGCTATCAGGCATCGCACTTTATCGGTCAGGAAAAGTTCAACCCGACCATCAGCCAGCTTCACGAGAAATTATCGGCGCTCGGCGGCCAGTATCTTGATGACTTCCCACTCAACGAGCTCCTCTCTAGGGTGCGCGAGTTGGTGACAAGTGAGCAGTTGTGGTCGTATCTGGATACGCAGGTTGATTTTGAGGGAACGGGTTCGAAATGAGCGACGTGCGCACCGATTTAGCCAGCCTCTCCCCGCAGCGCAAGCGCCTGCTTGAGCTCCTGCTGCGACAAGAGTCCGCGAAAGCTGCGCCCCCAATGACCGCCATACAGCGACGGGGCACAGACAATAATCTGCCATTGTCGTTTGCCCAGCAGCGATTGTGGTTTCTGGAACAGTTAGACCCCGGTAATACGGCTTACATCATGGATACAGCCGTGCGACTGTTCGGGCGGCTCGATACTCACGTGTTAGAGCGCACGTTGAATGAGATCATACGTCGTCATGAAGTTCTGCACACACAGTTTGAATTCCATGAAGGCAAACCCGCGCAGGTCATCACGCCAACCGCTTACATACATCTACCCTTGATTGATCTTGGCGCACTGGCCGACACCACGCGACAAAATCTGCTACAGCAGCTACGAGACGCGGAGGCCCAGCGCCCCTTCGAGTTGGAGAGAGCGCCACTGCTGAGAGCCACTCTGCTGCGACTCTCTACCACAGAACACGTCCTCTTGTTCACCATGCATCACATCATCAGTGACGCGTGGAGCATGGCCCTGCTTGTCCGTGAAGTAGCCTCTCTCTACACAGCATTCATGGCTGGCAAGCCATCTCCATTAAGAGAGTTGCCTATTCAGTATGCGGATTATGCGGTGTGGCAGAGAGAGTGGCTCAGTGGGGAAGTCCTAGATGAGCAGCTTCAGTATTGGAGAGAGCAGCTCGAAGGTGCCCCGACGGAATTATCACTGCCCACAGATAGAAGGCGACCCTCTGTGCCAACCCATCGCGGGGCACGCTACGACTTCAGCCTGCAAGCAGAGTTGAGTGAAGAGTTGAGAGAGCTGAGCCGCAGAGAGGGAGTCACTCTGTTCATGACTCTGCTGGCAGGCTGGTCATTATTGTTAGGTAGATATGCTGCCGTAGAAGATGTGCTGGTCGGGACTCCTATCGCGGGAAGAACCAGAGCGGAAGTGGAAGATTTAATAGGGTTTTTCGTGAACACGTTAGTAATGAGGGTGAGGTGGGAGAGCAAATGGAGAGTAGAGGAGTTGTTGAAGGCGGTGAGGGAAGTAAGTTTAGGAGGGTACAGTCATCAGGAGGTGCCGTTTGAGAGGTTAGTGGAAGAGATGCAGGTGGAGAGGAGTTTGAGTCGTAGTCCTCTGTTTCAAGTAGCATTTATGTTGCAGAACGCTCCGGTGGAGTCGCTTGAATTGCCGGGGCTGACGTTGGAACAGATACCCACCAAGCGCGACAAAGCGGTATTCGACCTGAGCCTTGTTCTACAGGAAACGGGTCGCGCGCTTAGCGGCTATTTGCTCTACGACACAGAGTTGTTTGATGAAACAACTATCGAGAGGATGCTTGAGCATTGGCAAATACTGTTGCGAGGCATGGCTAAGGGATTAGGGCAGAGCGTGATTGAGCTGCCCATGATGAGCGAAGCAGAGCGACGACAAGTGCTGCTTCAGTGGAATGATACGCGAAGCGGCTACCCGCGAGAAGCTTGTGTTCACCAGTTGTTTGAATCGCAGGTCTTGGCCACGCCCGAAGCCGTTGCGCTCGTCTTCGAGGATGAGCAAGTAACCTATGCCGAGCTGAACCGGCGCGCTAACCAACTGGCACATTATCTGCAATCTCTGGGCGTCGGGTTGGAAGTGCCCGTCGGCATCTCGCTGGAACGTTCCATAGAGATGGTAGTCGGCATGCTTGCCATTCTTAAGGCTGGAGGTTTCTATGTGCCGCTCGATGCTTCATACCCGATAGCGCGTGTGAAGTGGATGCTTGAGGACGCAGGGATTTCTGTCCTGTTAACGGATAAGCATCTGCTCGAACTGCTCCCGGCAAGCAATGTGATAACAGTGTGTCTGGATACTGACCGCGAAGTGGTAGCACAACAAAGTCAGAAGAATCTTGACAACCAAGCTCACGCAGAGAACCTTGCGTATCTCATCTACACTTCCGGTTCTACAGGACAGGCCAAAGGCGTCGCGGTATCTCATAGGGCGATTAACCGTCTGGTTATCAACACGGATTATGTCCGCTTGAGCCCCGGCGATACGGTCGCCCAAGCTTCTAACAGCTCCTTTGATGCTATTACCTTCGAGCTGTGGGGCGCATTGCTCAACGGAGCGCGGCTCGTCATCCTGAGCAAAGACGTAGCACTCTCTCCAAACGAATTGGGCTCTCGAATTTCGCTGCATAGAATCAACACTATGTTCTTGACCACGGCTCTCTTTAACCAGTTGGTGCGCAGCGTTCCGACAGCCTTCAAAGGTATGCGCCAGCTTCTAACGGGAGGCGAACAGGTCGAGCCAAAGTCCATGGAGGAAGTGCTTAGCCAAGGTGGATTGGAGCGGCTGCTTCATGTGTATGGCCCGACTGAAACGACCACGTATGCCTCCTGGTATGAAGTGAAAGAGATAGCCTCGGACGCCGTGACTGTCCCCATCGGACGCCCGATTGCGAACACGGAGTTTTACGTGCTCGACACTAATATGCGGCCAGTGCCGATTGGCGTGCCCGGCGAACTCTACATCGGCGGCGACGGGGTGGCTAGAGGTTACTGGCAACGCGCAGAGCTGACGGCAGAGAAATTTGTGCCGCATCCGTGGAGTGATGAGGGCGGCCAGCGCCTCTATCGCACCGGCGATCAGGTGCGTTATCTGGCCGACGGCAGTATAGAATTTTTGGGCCGACTGGATTATCAGGTGAAGGTGCGCGGCTTTCGTATTGAGCTGGGCGAGATAGAGGCGGCGCTGTTGTCGCATCCCTTGCTGCGCGAGGCAGTCGTCGTGATGCGCGAAGACGAGCCGGGTGACAAGCGCATAGTGGCTTACGTCGTCTGTGATGAGAAAACTAATCTGCCGCCGGACAAGCTGCGATCCTTCCTGCGTGAAAATCTACCGCACTACATGCTGCCCGCCTCATTTGAGTATCTTGAGAAGCTGCCGCTCACACCCAACGGTAAAGTGGATCGCCGTGCCCTGCCGATACCGGATCCAACGCGACCGGAAATAGGAGACTATGTAGCGCCACGCACTCCGACCGAAGAAATACTAGCTAGCCTTTGGTCTAAGCTGCTGGGGGTCGAACGCGTCGGAGTGAGCGATAATTTCTTCGAGTTGGGCGGCCACTCGCTGCTGGCGACACAGATGAACTCGTGGGTGCGAGACACCTTCAAGGTAGAGATGCCGCTTGCCGTTTTGTTCGAGCAGCCCACTATAGATTGCTTTGCTGCGCGAATCGAAGCCGCGCTTAATACAGGGCAAAAGTTAATCACCCCGCCTATCGTGCCTGTGCCGAGAACGCGGGCGCTGCCACTGTCATTCGCGCAGCAGCGCCTCTGGTTCATAGAGCAGCTTCAACCCGGCACGCCACTGTACAATGTCTATATTCCTCTGCGCTTGACCGGACAACTAAACATTTCCGCTCTGTCCCGAACTCTAACTGAAATAATCAGGCGTCACGAAGTGCTGCGAACACGTTTTGCTGTCATAGATGGCCAACCAGTACAGGTCATTGAGCCACCCTCGCCCTTCACGCTGCCTCTTATAGACCTCAGCTCCGTCTCTCTCTCCCGCCCGCTCGCTCTCCAGCTAGTCAAAGCGGAAGCCGCACTGCCCTTCGACTTGGAGAGAGCGCCACTTTTGAGAGCCACTCTGCTGCGGCTATCAGAAACAGAACACGTCCTCTTATTCACCATGCATCACATTATCAGTGATGCATGGAGCATGGCACTGCTTGTCCGTGAAGTAGCCTCTCTCTATACCTCTTTCCTGAAAGATGAAGCATCTGCTTTGCCGGATTTACCGATTCAATATGCGGATTACGCGGTGTGGCAAAGAGAGTGGCTCAGTGGGGAAGTCTTAGATGAGCAGCTTCAGTATTGGAGAGAGCAGCTTGCAGATGCCCCGACGGAACTCTCTTTACCGACAGACCACCCACGCCCACCGGTGCAGAGCCATCAAGGAGCCAGCGAGGCGCTAGTGCTGGACGAGAGTTTAACAGCAGCGCTCAGGCAGATGAGCCGCAGAGAGGGAGTGACTCTGTTCATGACCTTGCTGGCAGGCTGGTCATTATTGTTAGGTAGATATGCTGCCGTAGAAGATGTGCTGGTGGGCACACCTATCGCAGGCAGAACCAGAGCGGAAGTAGAAGATTTAATAGGGTTTTTCGTGAACACATTAGTAATGAGGGTG
>DASVQI010000030.1:0-2309 GCA_036389255.1 Pyrinomonadaceae bacterium | reverse complement strand
CCCACAACCACGCCGCACAGATTCGCCGCCTGCGCGAAGCCTTAGGATAAGCAGAAGAATTAACCGAGATGGACAAGATTGATTCATTGAGTAAATGAACCCGTGAATCAATCTTGCCGTCCCTGTTCGAGGTGGTGTCCTCATTAGAAAACTCTCTGCGCTATCCTCAGCGTTCCTCCGCGTCTCTGCGGTGAAGATAGTTTGAAGAACATTCACCGCAGAGGCGCAGAGAGACGCTGAGGGGGCGCGGAGAATTGAATTTAGGACACTACGCTGTTTGAATCGGCCTTGACAAAAAAGTTCTGCGACATCACAATTTCGCACACTCTCAGGCAGGCTCTTGTTAATAAAATCTGAATCGAGCAAATCATTATGACAGCAGCAGCTACAGTTCTGGAAACATCAATCAGCAACCTTGAGTTAGTTAAGCGCGGGAAGGTGCGCGACGTTTATAGGGTGGACGACGACCACTTTTTAATCGTGGCGACGGATAGAATCTCTGCTTTCGACTGCGTGTTGCCGACGCCCATACCGCGCAAGGGCGAAGTCCTGACGCAGCTTTCGCGCTTCTGGTTTGACAGGCTCAGAGACATCACGCCGCACCATCTTGTCACCGCCGACATAGAAGAGATGCCAGAGAGCGTGCGCCTTAACAGCGAGACGCTTCGCGGTCGCTCCATGTACGCGCGCCGCACGGAGGTCTTCCCCGTCGAGTGTGTAGTCAGGGGTTATCTGGTAGGCTCAGGCTGGAAAGACTATAAGCGCACGGGTGAAGTCTGTGGCCACAGGCTTCCCGAAGGCTTGCGAGAGTCCGACCAACTCTCCGAGCCCATCTTCACGCCCTCGACCAAGGCCGAAGAGGGGCATGACGAAAACATCAGTGAAGCGCGTATGCGCGACATCATAGGCGAAGAGGCCGCCGGTACTCTGCGCGACCTGTCGCTTCGTCTCTACGTTGAAGCGAGCGCTTACGCGCGCACGCGCGGCATCATCATTGCCGACACCAAATTCGAGTTCGGTCACACTGAAGACGGCCGGATAATTTTGATTGATGAAGCGCTGACGCCGGACTCGTCTCGCTTCTGGCCCGCAGACGAATACGAGCCGGGGCGCTCGCAGCCCTCCTTCGACAAGCAGTACGTGCGCGATTATCTTGAGTCGCTGGATTGGGATAAACAGCCGCCCGCCCCGCCCCTGCCGCAGGATGTAGCCGAGGCCACCACCGCACGCTACCTTGAAGCTTACAGGTTATTGACGGGAGAAAGTCTAGAGAGTCTTGAGAGTCTGTAGAGTCCGGAGAGTCAAGAAGCGTTCTTCTCTATAGACTCTACGGACTCTCCGGACTCTCTGGACTCAAACAATGGAGTGAACAATGCAGATGCGTGCTCGGCTTGAAGCTTTAATAGACGAAATGCTGGACGGCCAGATAATGCTGGACGAAGCCCTTGCGGAGTTTGAAAAACTCTACATACAGAAGGCCCTCACGCGGCAGAAGGAGCATCTGTCGCGCACGGCTTCCGTTCTAGGCATACACCGCAACACGCTCTCCAAGCGCGTAGCCACCTACCGCACGCAGGAACGCCCCATCGCCCGCACTGCCAAGCGCAAAATCGCCCGTTAGCCGCTTTCTATAGCCCCTGAGCCTGCCCAGACCCTGTTTTCCAGCCCGAGTTGCACGATTTTAATTCAGGCCAGCACCTCTTTTACGATCAAGAGCTTAATTTCAACGCTATTTTCCGGGATTTCTATCAAAAACTCCGACACTTTCACCCGGTACACGGGCACTTTCAGGCGGTACATGGAGACTTTCACACGGTACGCGAACATTTTCAGGCGGTACACCGGGACTTTTACGTGGTACACGGACATTTTTACTTGGTACACGGGGATTTTCGCTTGGTACACCAGCACTTTCACTTGGTACACGCCCATTTTCAAGTGGTATATGGAGATTTTCACGCGGTACACCGGCATTTTCACGGCGTCGGCCTCCATTTTCAGCCCGAAAATAGAGGTTTTAGCTGTGTAAATGAGGAGTTTCGACTCTGTAACGGGCACTTTCGCGCTTAAAATCCCCCCTCCGGTCAGTTCTCTTTAAACTTTTTTGCCAAAGCTCTTCCTGTTACGGAAATCCGCGCCTCCTGATGCCCGGGTGGTGTCCTAATTTGGGTGGTGTCCTAATTTGAGAACTCTCTGCGCTTGTCTCGGCGTCTCTCTGCGTCTCTGCGGTGAGTGTCTTATATAGTCATTCACCGCCGCAGACGCAGAGAGACGCTGAGGGGGCGCGGAGAATTGAATTTAGGACACTA
>DASVQI010000029.1:0-233464 GCA_036389255.1 Pyrinomonadaceae bacterium | reverse complement strand
CAGGCACGTTTCCGCAACGCCGCCGGCAAGCCGGAACTGCTGCACACCCTGAACGGTTCCGGCCTGGCCGTGGGCCGCACGCTGGTGGCGGTGCTGGAGAACTACCAGCAGGCCGACGGCAGCGTGGTGATCCCCGAGGCGTTGCGGCCATATATGGGCGGCTTGGAAAGGTTGGCTGCGGCGGGCTGAAATAAGGGCGGATTGCGAAATTTTTCATTATTTCGCATTTTGGCTCTTCCGTTTCCGTCAGGCTTTGCTATAATCTTGACCTCGCAGCAGCAAGCGAAAAGAATTTGAAGACCACCCTTGTGCTACTCAACTGGCCAAGAGTTCAAACGAAGCACCGGAGAGGTGGCAGAGTGGTCGAATGTACCTGACTCGAAATCAGGCGTACGTTAAATCGTACCGTGGGTTCGAATCCCACCCTCTCCGCCAGTAAAAGCTCTTCAGCCGTCGAGGCTCAGCAATCAACAGATTCTGTGTTAAGCTGATTGCCGATTACTGACGACTGAACAGCTTCCAGCTATTTTTGACAATTTATCAGACTTCGGGCTCCGCACAACGTTAGCTCCAACGAACCCCGCCAGGCCGGGAACGGAGCAACGGTAGTTGCGAGCGCGTGTGTTGCGGGTCGGCCCGGAGTCTGGCCACACAAAGAGCAGTGACGAGTGGCAAGTGACAAGTGACGAGATAAATCAATTCTTTCTTGTCACTCGTCACTCGTCACCTGTCACTGCTTTCTTATGTCTTACCAAGTCATAGCCCGTAAGTGGCGTCCGCAAACATTCGAAGAAGTCACAGGCCAAGAGCCTATTACGCGCACGCTGCGTAATGCCATAGAGCACGAGCGTCTTCATCACGCCTATCTCTTTTCGGGCGCGCGCGGCGTAGGAAAGACCACCAGCGCACGCCTGCTTGCAAAGGCCCTCAACTGCCATAAAGCAAAAAAGCCTACGACGACCCCGTGCGCGTCCGACGACCCAGACCCTTGCGCCTCCTGCCGCGAGATTGCCGAAGGCCGCTCCATAGACGTGATGGAGATTGACGCCGCCTCGAACACGGGCGTAGACAACGTGCGCGACGCCATCATAGGCAACGTCGCCATCTCTCCGGCGCGCGACCGCTACAAGGTCTTCATCATAGACGAGGTTCACATGCTGTCGGGCGCGGCCTTCAACGCGCTCCTGAAGACCCTCGAAGAGCCGCCGCCGCGAGTCGTCTTCATCATGGCGACGACGGAGCTTCATAAAGTCCCGGACACGATTCTCTCGCGCTGCCAGCAGTTCGAGTTCCGCACCATCCCCACGCAGAAAATCGTGGAGCGGCTCAGGCTCATTGCCGAAGCCGAGAAGATAAAGATTCCTGACGACGCGCTCAGGGAGATAGCCCGTGCGGGCGAAGGCTCCATGCGCGACGCACAATCCGCCTTCGACCAGGTGATTAGCTTTTCGGGGACGAAGATAAAGGTCGAGGACGTTGAGACGGCGCTCGGCATAGCGGGCACGGAGATGCTCTCGCGCGTGGTGCGCGCCGTGGGCGAGAATCAACCGGGGGAAGCGCTCGCGGTTGTTGACGATTTAGTCATGCGCGGCCACGACCTACGGAACTTCTGCCGCGACCTGCTGGCTTACGTGCGCGACCTGCTGGTCGCAAAAGTTTCGGGCGAGGACGCGGAAGCTCTTGAATCTTCCGCGCAGGATAGAGCCGAGCTTCGCAGCCAGTCAGCGCTCTTCTCAGAGTCAGACCTAGTGCGCTTCTTTCATCAACTGACGCAGACGGAGACGCTCCTTCGCACGGCGGCGCACCCGCGTTACCAGTTGGAGATAGGGCTGGTGAAGCTGGTTGAGATGCGTAGGCTTGCGCCCCTCAATCAGCTTCTGGAACGCCTGAACGCGCTCGAAGAAGCCCTTCGCACGGGACGCTCACCCCTCGCAGCAGGCGGCGCGGGACAGTCGGGAGGCGGCGGCAGTAGCTCCGGCGGCGGGCCGGCTGGCTCGCGCGGCACGACAACGGGCGGCGGCACTTCAAGGCGCGCAAGCTCGGAAGGCTACGCGGCACAGCCCGCCGCGCCTGAAGTCTCCAATGAGCAGCCTCTGGTGCTCGGCGGCGCGCCGGAGCGTGTGGACGACGCGCAGCGCTCCGCGCCCGTGCTGACGCTCGTGCCACCTTCGGGCGCGCAAGAGAAGGATGTCGTTGAGTCGCCGGGCGATAAGCCGCAGGCTTTCAACAGTCCGCCGGAGGCAAAGGCTTCTACTGCGCCAGCCGCCCATCAGGCTCATCCCGGCTCTCTACTTGAGAGCATCAAGAATGCGCTTGAGAAGAGACGCCGCATGTTCGTCGTGACGGCTCTGGACGGCGCGCGTAGAGCGGGCGTGGAAGGCGACGAGCTGTTCGTGGAGTTTACTCCTGAAGCCAAGCACCTGCGCGACACTCTGGCCATGCCGGAAAACGTCAAGCTCCTGCGCGAAGTCTGTCACGAGTTGATGGGCCGCAACCTGGGCGTACGCATCAGCGTCAAGGAAGAGGGAGAAAGCCAAGACGGCGATGCTCCTCCATCCAGAGACGACGAAGAGCGGCGAGAGAGCGAGCGGCTGCGCCGCTTGGCCGAACAGCACCCGCAAGTCCAATCATTCCTCGAAACCTTTCGCGGCGAGATAGTTGACGTAAAGCAAATCAAAAATGAAGTCTAGAGAGTCTGTAGAGAAGAACGCTTTTGACTCTCTGGACTCTCCAGACTCCCTAGACTGTTTTGTGAACAAAGCCCGTAGACTTTGCGTATAGAAGAGCGCGGAGGTTGATAGAAAAGTAATGCGCGATCCATTCTTGGCAGGAGTCCTGAGCTTTCTCATTCCCGGCGTAGGCCAGCTCTACAACGGGCGAATACTGGCTGGCATTCTCTGGCTGATACTTACGCCCGGCTTCTGGATAGGCACGGGCGGAACCCTCGGCTGGATTTGCCACGTGATAGCCGCCTACACGGCCTACTCTTACGCCAAAGACCACCCGGTAAGATAAGGCGGAAGTAAAGAACGGGTGCCGGGTGTCGGGTGACGGGTTTCGGGTAAAAGAAAGAGAGCTTGATTTTCTTTCCCCGTCACCCGTCACCTGACACCCGGCACCCGTTTTACTTTTACCTTTCGGCTTATCTGTGTATGCTTGGGCTTAACCGGGAGGAAGTTTAAGTAATGAGCAGTAGTACGCGCCAGAGCGAGGCTCTGGGTCGTTATGCGTCTGTCGTTGAGGATGCGCTCTCGCGTCTTGAAAGTGAAAGCGCGGTGGCACGCATCTGGTCGGGCGACGCCGCTTTGTGGAAGAGCGAAGAAGCGCATCAGAAGGTTATAAAAAACTCGCTCGGCTGGCTCAACGTGGCGCGCATGATGACGGAGCGCGCAAGCGAGCTTGACGAGTTTACGCAAGAGGTGCGCGAGGCGGGCTTTACGCACCTGATGCTGCTCGGCATGGGCGGCTCAAGCCTCTGCCCGGAAGTCCTGCGCCGCACCTTCGGCATGCGTCCGGGCTTCCCGGAGCTGCTGGTGCTGGACACTACAGACCCGGACACGATTCATTCCTTCGAGGAGCATCTGGACAAACGGCGCACGGTCTTCATAGTCTCTTCAAAATCCGGCACGACCATTGAGCCGCTCTCCTTCTACAAATATTTCTTCGACCGCGTGCGCGCTCTCAAGGATGAAAGGGCGGGCGATAACTTCGTAGCCATCACAGACCCCGGCACGCTCATGGAGCGCATGGCGCGGGAAGCAAACTTTCGCCGCATCTTTCTTAATCCTTCCGACATAGGCGGGCGCTACAGCGCTCTCTCATATTTCGGCATGGTTCCGGCCGCGCTCATGGGGCTGGATGCTCAGCAGATGCTCGGCAGAGCCGTGAGCATGATGGACGCGTGCGGCGAAAGCGTGGCCGTTCGTGAGAATCAGGCGGCGAGGCTGGGCGCAGTCATGGGCGCGCTCGCGCTTCAAGGGCGCAACAAGCTGACGCTCGTTGCCGACGAGCGAATAGCATCGCTCGGCCTGTGGATTGAGCAGCTTGTGGCCGAAAGCACCGGCAAGGAGGGGCGCGGCATCGTGCCGGTCGCGGGCGAGCCACTGGCCGCGCCCGAAGCCTACAATGATGACCGCCTGTTCGTCTCAATCTGCGTGGGCGAAACTGGCGAGGAAGCCGACAAGAGGCTGACCGCGCTGGAAGAGGCGGGCCATCCTGTCCTGCGACGAGTGATGACGGACACGGGCGACCTCTTCGCGGAGTTTTTCGCGTGGGAGTTTGCGACCGCCGTCGCGGGCCACCTCATGAGCATCAATCCCTTCGACCAGCCGAACGTGCAGGAGAGCAAGGACAACACAAATCAACTGCTCAGCGAGTTCAAAGAGCGCGGCTCGCTGCCGGAAGAGAAAGCGCTCGCATCGGAAGGGCCGCTCACCGTTTACGGATTAAGCGGCATAGAAGTGACGAGTTTCGCAGCTCAAACAACTTTGTTCTCAATCTTGATGGCGGAGCTTCTCTCAGCCATCAAGGCGGGAGATTACGTTGCGCTTCTGGCCTACATTCAGGAGACGCGAGCGCACGACGAGCTGCTGCAAGCGATTCGCACCTACTTGAGAGACACCCTGCGCGTGGCTACGACCACCGGCTACGGGCCGCGCTTTCTGCATTCCACGGGACAGCTTCACAAGGGCGGCTCGGACGAGGGAGTCTTCCTGCAACTGACGGACGAAGACCGCACAGACCTGCCCGTCCCCGGCGAGCCCTACACCTTCAGCACGCTCAAACAGGCGCAGGCCATTGGCGACTTCTCCTCGCTCGCCAAGCGAAACCGCCGCGCCATACGCATTCATCTGGGGAAAGATGCCGGAGAGGGCTTGAGAAAGCTCTTTGAGCTTTTACAGAGAGCCGCAGGCGACGACGCTCTATCCGGCTCGGCCTGAGAGCTTCAGACGGAGAGATACTTTAATGGCGGAAGCAGACATAGGCATGGCCGGGGTCGGCGTCATGGGCTCGAACCTGGCGCTTAACATGGAGCGCAACGGCTACAGTGTCGCCGTGTGGGACAGAGATTCCGCATTGGTTGAAAAACTGATGGCGGGCGAAGCAAGAGATAAAAAGATTATTCCCGCAAAGTCGCCGGAAGAGTTCGTGACGGCCTTGCGACGCCCGCGACGGATAATGATTATGGTCAAGGCCGGTGCGCCCGTGGACTGGACGATTGAGCAGTTCACGCCGCACCTGGAAGCGGGCGACATACTGATTGACGGCGGCAACTCGTGGTTTGAAGAGACGCGGCGGCGCGAAGCAAGCCTCAGCCAGCAGGGCTTTCACTTCATCGGCTCAGGTGTATCGGGCGGCGAAGAGGGCGCGCGCCTCGGCCCCAGTCTCATGCCCGGCGGCGCCAGCGCGGCTTATGAAGAGATAAGGCCCATCTGGGAAGCCATCTCCGCCAAGACCGAGGACGGCCCCTGTACGACCTACTGCGGGCCGGACGGCGCTGGCCACTTCGTCAAGATGGTTCACAACGGCATAGAGTACGGCGACATGCAGTTGATTGCCGAAGCCTACGACATACTGCGCCGCGTGGCAGGCATGGAAGCCGCAGAGCTTGCGGACACCTTCGCGGAGTGGAACAGGGGATTGCTCGATTCCTACCTGATTCAGATTACTTCTGAGATTTTCCGCGTGCGCGACGACGAGACGGGCAGGCCCTTGGTGGATTTGATACTGGACACGGCCGGACAGAAGGGCACGGGCAAATGGACGGCGCAGGTGGCGCTGGATTTGGGCGTGGCCATCCCCACCATCAACTCGGCAATCGAGGCGCGCTTTCTCTCTGCCCTGAAGGAAGAGCGCGTCAGCGCCAGCCGTGTGATAGCAGGCCCGGCGACCACTGCCGCCGACAAGACCGACCGCGAGCGCGTCAAGCGAATTGTTCACGACGCTCTCTACGCTTCTAAGATCTGTTCTTACGCGCAGGGGTTCAATCTGATTCGTGCGGGCGCGCGCGAGTTCAAGTGGAACGTTGACCTGAGCGAGATGGCGCGTATCTGGAAGGGCGGCTGCATCATACGCGCGCGCTTCCTAGACCCAATCAAGACGGCTTACAAGCGGCAGCCCGATTTGCCGAACCTTCTGCTTGACGAGGATTTCAGCCGGTGGATGCAAGGCGCGCAAGTGAACTGGCGCGAATGCCTCTCTGTCGCGCAGGCTCACGGCGTTCCGGCGATAGCCATGGCTGCGAGCCTCGCCTACTTCGACAGTTACCGCACGGAAAACCTTCCGCAGAATCTGACACAGGCGCAGCGCGACTACTTCGGCGCGCACACCTACGAGCGCGTGGACAAGCCCGGACTGGGCGCGATTCATACAAAATGGGAAGAGGCTTTGCCGGAGCAGTAGAAGGGCCAAAAGATGCTCAAGGTATTAGCGGCAGCCGCGTGCCTCAAGCTGCGCTTGTAAAGGCCGACGGCAGGCTATGAATCCTTAGAAACTGGTGAGCGCAAGATGACATCCCCCACAGAGACTTTCGAGAATCCTTTGCGCGCGGGCGTTCGGCTTGAGCGAACGGCGGAGCCGTGCGTCGTGACCATCTTCGGCGCGACGGGCGATTTGACGCGGCGAAAGCTCGTGCCCGCGCTACACAGCCTCATGCAGCAGCGACTGCTTCCGGCGGAGTTCGCAGTCCTCGGTTTCTCAAGGCCGGAGATGACGGACGAAGAGTTCCGCTCGCACCTGCGCGAAGCCTTCATGGAGTACGGCGGCGAAGAGAATTTCGACGAAGCCGTGTGGGAGAGCTTCGCAAGCAGCCTCTTCTACATGTCGGGCGACTTCGCGGACTCGGAAGCCTTCAAGGCTCTAGGCTCGCGGCTCGAACAGCTTGACCGGGAGCGCGGCACCGAGGGCAACCGCATCTTCTATCTCTCAACCGCGCCGAGCTTCTTCGGCCTCATAAGCCGCCAACTGGGCCAAGCCGGGCTCAGTCAGGGCGAGGGCTGGACGCGCGTCATAGTCGAGAAGCCGTTCGGCCACGACCTTGAGAGCGCGCGTGAGCTGAACACGGAGCTGGCCGCAGTCTTTCAGGAAGAGCAGGTCTACCGCATTGACCACTATCTGGGCAAAGAGACGGTTCAGAATCTTCTGGTCTTTCGCTTCGCCAACAGCATCTTCGAGCCGCTCTGGAATCGCCAGTACATAGACCATGTTCAAATCACCAACGCCGAAGCCATAGGCGTAGAAGGGCGCGGCGCTTACTACGAAGAGGCGGGCGTGGTGCGCGACATGATTCAGAACCACGTCTTTCAGGTGACAAGCCTGATTGCCATGGAGCCGCCCGCGAACTTGAGCGCCAACGGCGTGCGCGACGAAAAGATAAAAGCCATGCAGGCCGTCCGGCCCATCCCCTTGAAGGCTGTTGACGAGTTCGTCGTGCGCGGGCAATACGGCGCGGGCTACGTGCTGGGCGAAAGGGTTCCGGGCTATCGTGAAGAGCCGGGAGTTTCGCCCGCATCCTCGACCGAAACCTTCGCCGCGCTCAAGCTCTATTTCGACAACTGGCGCTGGGCCGGTGTCCCCTTCTACATACGCTCCGGCAAGCGGCTGCCGAAGCGCGTGACGGAGATTGCGATTCAGTTCAAGGAAGTCCCGCACAGGCTTTTCACCGACACGGACGAGCCGCTTGAGCCGAACGTGCTGGTGATTAGGATTCAGCCGAACGAGGGCATCACCCTTCGCTTCGGCGCAAAGCTGCCCGGACAGATGATGCGCATACGCTGGGTCAACATGGACTTTCGTTACGGCTCAAGTTTCGGCGTGCACACGCCGGAAGCCTACGAGCGCCTGCTGCTCGACTGCATCCTTGGCGATTCGACTCTCTACGCGCGCCGCGACATGACGGAGCGCGGCTGGGAGATAGTCACGCCCATTCTGGAAGCATGGAAACAAAGCGCAACCGATTTCCCGAATTACGAAGCGGGCACGTGGGGGCCTAAAGCCGCCTTCGAGCTGATAGAGCGCGATGGCCGCCACTGGCGAAGACTTTAAGAACAGTCTGGAGAGTCCGGAGGGTCTAGAGAGTCCATAGAGTCAACTGGATTTTCTTTTCACTCTCTAGACTCTCCGGACTCTCTAGACTCTCTAGACTTTCCGGGCTTGATTATGAAGAATACGCACACAACGCCTAGAACAGTTCGTGTAGGAGAGACGCTGGACGTGCAGGCCGTGGAGCGCGAGTTGAGCCGTCTGTGGATGGAGAACGCGGGCGGCGCGGACACCTCCGACGAGGAAGGCGCGTTGATGCGTGCGCGCGTGCTCAACCTGCTGGTCTATGTCGCGTCGAACGAGGCTCTGGAGGAGGTCAACGAGCTTTTGAGTCATGTCACCGGCGCTCACCCGTGTCGCGCTATCGTCATGGTGGCCGAGCGCGAGGCCGAAGATGTGGACATAGAGATGCTCGTCTCTTCCTATTGCCGGTCGGTGGACGGGGGAAAGACGCGGAACCTGTGCGGCGAGCAGGTTACGCTTCGCGCGCGCGGGCGCTACTCTGTAGAGCTGCCGAGCGCGGCGGAGCCTCTGCTGATTCCAGACCTTCCCATCTTTCTATGGTGGCGCGACCAACCGCGACTGAATGACGAGGTGTTCCGCAAGCTCAGCCACGCTTCGGACAGGGTCGTCTTCGACTCTGCCGATTTTCTTGAGCCTTACAGAGATGTTCTGGCGCTCTCGGCGCTTCTTCAAAAGGAGCGCGCGGCGCACACGGGCTTGAGCGACCTGAACTGGGCAAGGCTCACTTCATGGCGCGGCCTGCTGGCTGGCTTCTACGACGTGCGCGAGTATCGCGCGCTGCTTGAGCGCATAGACCGCGTGCGCATCGAATACGTCGCGCCGGAACATAAGCCGCATGAGATAGCGCCGAAGGCTCTTATCCTCGCGGGCTGGCTGGCGAGCCGTCTGGGCTGGCGCGTCGCCGCCGCCGCGCAAAGTGAAGAGATGGAAGCGAGCGCTCGTACAATGCGTGTAGAAAGAGACGGGCGAGCGATAACTTTAGAGTTCGTGAGCGTGGAGCGGCGTGAAGCCATGCACGGTTGGATTGCGCGCGTGGAGCTTGGCGCGAGCGCGGACGGCATTTCCGCCTTCGTCGTGGCCAGAAGCGAGGACGGGCGCTATCTTGAGACGCAAGCCGTGACGGGCGATGAAAGACGCGCTTCTCGCCTGCTCATCGGCGGCGACAAAACGGAGGCTGAGCTGCTGGGCCGCGAGCTTGAAATCCTGAGCCACGACCGCATCTATGAAGAGGCCGTGCGCGCCGCCGCGAGCCTGCTCGAAGCTCTGGAAGGAAAACAAAAGTAGATAATGTCCTAATTAGAAAACTCTCTGCGTAAACCTCTGCGTCTCTCTCTGCGCCTCTGCGGTGAATAAAGTTTAACTAGCACTCACCGCCGCAGACGCAGAGCAACGCAGAGGAAGCGCAGAGAATTGAATTAAGGACACTACTCAGAAGTAGCTCGGTTTGAATCCGCAGACAGATAGAGGCTAACTTATTCTCATGATTCTAGCCGGTGACATAGGGGGGACGAAGACGAATCTGGCGCTCTTTGATGAGGGCGCGGGCGGCGAGCTTCAAAAAAAAGAGGAGCGCACATTTGCCAGTAACGACTACGCCGGGCTCGAAGCGGTGATAGCGGAATTTATGAACGGCCGCGAGTTGCCGGTTGAGGCCGGAGCCTTCGGCGTGGCCGGGCCTGTGATTAACGGCGTCTCTCGCATCACGCAGTTGCCGTGGATAATCAGCAGCGCTTCTCTACAAGACTGTCTGGGAACCGGCGAGGTTTGGGTCATCAACGACCTTGAGGCGACAGCTTACGGCGTCCCGTCGCTGAAGGAAGAGCAGCTTGTGACGCTGCACCAAGGCGAGAGGGCGCGCGGAGGGAACATAGCCATCATCGCCGCAGGCACAGGGCTTGGCGAGGCAGCGCTCATCTGGGACGGCGCTCGCTATCACGCCATGGCATCCGAGGGCGGCCACGTGGATTTCGCGCCGCGCAACGAGCTTGAGATAGAGCTGCTGCGTTATCTTCTGACTAAAAAGCATCGCATCAGCTACGAGAGGATTCTTTCCGGTCAGGGGCTCGTCAACGTCTACGACTTTTTCAGGGAGCGCGGGCTGGCGGAAGAGCCCGAATGGTTGAGAGCCGAGATTGCGTCGTCGGAGGATGCTGCGCCCATCATCTCGCAGGCAGCGCTTGCCGGGCGGGCGGAGATTTGTGTGAAGGCTCTAGACCTCTTCGTCTCAATCTACGGGGCGCAGGCCGGGAACCTTGCGCTGACGGTCAAGGCTACGGGCGGCGTCTTCGTCGGCGGCGGCATCGCGCCCAAGATTATAGAGAAGCTCAGGGACGGCCGCTTCGTAGAAGCCTACAGGGACAAGGGGCGGCTTTCGCCTCTGGTCGAAGGCGCGCACGTGGCCGTCATCATGGAGCCCAGAACGGCGCTCATGGGAGCCGCCAATTACGCCGCAGCGCGTCGTGCCGCATGAGAAGATTAAGCATAGGCAAGTCACAGGTCGAAATCTGGCCTAACGCGCACGCGCTCCCCATGCGCGCGGTGAGGCTATTCATAGAGACGGCAAGGCAGAGCGTTGAGGAACGAGACTCTTTCAAAGTAGCGCTCGCGGGCGGCTCTACTCCGCGAGCGCTCTACAGTCTTCTGGGCGAAGAGATTTACGCGTCGCGCGTGCCGTGGGAGAAGGCTCAGGTCTTCTGGGGCGACGAGCGATGCGTGCCGCCTTCGTCGGATGAGAGCAACTATCGCATGGCGTTTGATGCTTTGCTTTCGCGCGTCCCAATCCCGCCGGGGCAGATTCACAGGATGCGCGGAGAGGATGAGCCCGAACAGGCCGCGCGCGATTACGGTCAACTGCTGCTAGAGAAGCTCCATGAGAATCCGCCGCGCTTTGACCTGATTTTGCTGGGCATGGGAGAGGACGGGCACACGGCGTCTCTCTTCCCTGACTCTCCGGCCCTTCTGGACACCGTCCATCCGGTCGCGGCTCCCTACGTCGAAAAGCTCAAGTCTCACCGGCTGACTTTGACTCTTCCGGTCATCAACGCCGCCGCGAGCATCATCTTTCTGGTGACGGGCGAGCAGAAGGCGGAAACGCTTCGCATCGTGCTGGAAGAAGAGGGGCGTGGACGGGAGTATCCCGCTCAACTTGTCTCGCCGACTCGCGGAGAGCTTCTGTGGCTGTTGGACGAAGCGGCTGCCAGCCGCCTGAGCCTGCGAAAAAAAAGTGTTGATTGACACTCGGAAGCAGGCGCGATTATATTCCGTCCAGCACGAACTACCGGCCGCGCTAATCAGAAGGGCGCGCACCAGTCCAGTTAATGCACAAAAATCCGTAAATCCGTAACACCATGAAATCCGCGCTGTCACGTCTGGCCATGCTGCTCTGTCTGCTACTGGCGGCTGAAGGCACCTCGCTTGCGCTCGACAAGGAGAGCAGGGAGGTCTGGACGCGCGTGCGCTCGAAGAACTTTCTGCTGGTCGGCAACGCCAGCGAGAAAGAGATTCGGCAAATCGGCGCGCGGCTAGAACAGTTCCGCGAAGCCCTGACGCGACTTTTCGCGGCCGCCACCATTCAATCAACAGTGCCGACGACCGTCGTCGTCTTTCGCTCGGACGAATCATACAGGCCGTTCAAGCCGCTCTACGACGGCGCGCCCGCGAACGTCGCAGGCTACTTTCAGAGCAACACAGACCTGAACTACATCACCATCACGATGGACGGCAACACGGCTGGCCCGTCGGGCACAATCTTTCACGAGTACGTGCATCTTTTCGTGGAGAGCAACCTGCGCGGTCTTCCGCTCTGCCTGAACGAAGGGCTGGCCGAATACTTCAGCACGCTTGAATTGACGGACGGCGGGCGCAGGGCCACGGTCGGCAGAGTCAATAAACGCCATCTTAAATTGCTCCGCACGGAGGCGTGGCTCCCGCTCGAAACTCTTCTGGCGGCAGACAACAAGGCGACCGTCTACAACGAGCCGCAGACGCGAAACCTCTTCTACGCGCAGAGCTGGGCTCTGGCCCATTACCTTGTGCTAGGACGCGAAGCCGCAGGAGGCCGCCAGTCCGACTTCTACCGCTTCGTCGGTCTTATGGCCGAGGGCCTTCCGCCGGAGGAAAGCTTTAAGCAGACTTTCCGGCAGGACGTTGCCTCGCTTGAGAGCGAGCTTAAGGAATACGTCGGGCGAGAGAAGCACGCGGCAGAGGTGACGCTCTTCGACAGGCGCACCGAGATTAAGGCCGACACGTTGACGAGCGCGCCCGTCTCCGATGCGGAGGTTCGGTACTATCTGGGCGACCTGCTGCTTCACACGAACAGGCTGGACGAAGCGGCGGCGCTTCTGAAGGAGGCTGTCGGTCTAGACCCGCGACTGGCGATGGCCTACGCCTCGCTCGGCATGGTGCGGGTCAGGCAGAGGAATTTCGCTGAGGCTGTTCCGCTTCTGCGGCGCGCAGTCGAGCTTGCGCCCGAAAATTATCTGGCCCATTACTACTACGCCTACGGCCTCAGCCGTCAGGGCATGGACGAGAATCTGATTGTCACGGGCTACGAGGCCGAGTCTGCAAAGGTGATGCGAGCGGAGCTTCTGCGGGCCATAGAATTGCAGCCCTCTCATCCTGAGTCCTATCACCTGCTGGCCTTCGTCAATCTGGCAACGGGCGAAGAGCTGGAGCAGGCCGAAGTTCTTCTGCGACAGGCCATGCGAATGGCTCCCGCGCGCGAGGAGTTCGCCTTCGTGCTGGCTCAAATCTACGAGCGGCAGCGCGCGTGGACGAAGGCGCGCGAGGTCGTAGAGCCTTTGCGCCGCAGCCTCAACCCGCAGCTTCGCATACGCGCCGAGCAGGTCTTGAAGAATATCAACACGACGGAAACGGAGCTTGCGCGGCTCCGCGCGAGCGGCCTGCTGCCTGAAAACTCTTCCGCTTCCGCGAGCGCCTCCGCGCTCTCTCAGAAGCCGCGCCTTCAGAGGCGCTTCGCGGGCGAGCGCGTGCGCGGGCTGCTCACTAACGTAGAATGCGACGCCTCCGGCAACACTATCCTCACCGTCAGGGACGGCGAGCGCACCCTGCGCTTTCACAGCGAAAATCTAAGACGCATTACCTTCGTCAGCTACGTGGCGGGCATGGGCCGCTCCATCACCTGCGGCCAGCGCGACCCGGCCAACCTTGTGCTGCTGACATATCGCCCGCCTGCCAACCTACAGTTCGACGGCGAAGCCATAGGGATAGAGTTCGTGCCCGAAGACCTAGAATACGAGCCGTAAGGATTGATTCGAGTAGTGTCCTAAATACAAATCTCCGCGCCCCCTCGGCGTATCTCTGCGCCTCTGCGGTGAGTAGCTTTTATAGTCATTCACCGCAGAGACGCGGAGGAACGCAGAGATAAGCGCAGAGAGTTTTCTAATTAGGATACCACCTTGATTCGCGGCGAGTTGACAGCCGGAGAGCGCCCCCTTATTCTTGCCTTTCCGGCGCGGGCGCGGCCTCAAAGTACTGGAAAACCGGTTGCGCCTTACAGTTCAACTTCAGGACACGTTACCTCTCATCAGCCCAAGCGCCGGACGGGTGTCCTGCTTAACAAATCAAAATCTTATGAGAATACAGATGATGAAACGGCGCGTGCCTGTCCTCGTGCTTCTGCTCACATTTTTAATCGCCATTGCTCCCGCCGTCTCCGCCAAAGAGACATGGACGCAGGTGCGCTCGAAGAACTTTATCCTGATAGGCAACGCGAGCGAGAAGGAGATTCGTGAGGTCGCTACGAAGCTGGAACAGTTCCGCGATGTGACTTCGCGCCTTCTCTCGAAAGCGAACTTCAACTCGCCCGTGCCGACGAAGGTAGTCGTTTTCAAAAGCGGCAGCTCCTACAAGCCCTACAAGCCGCTTTATCAGGGAAAGCCCGCAAACGTCTCCGGCTACTTTCAGGCGGGCCGCGACGTGAACTACATCACTCTCACCATAGAGCAGGCGGACGACAACCCCTACGACGTTATCTTTCACGAGTACGTGCACCTGCTGGTGGCCAACAACCTGACGAGCACCCCGCTCTGGTTCAACGAGGGGCTGGCCGAGTATTACAGCACGTTCGAGGTGACGGATGGCGACAAGAAGGCTTGGGTAGGCAAGCCCAAGGGCTATCACGTCAGGCTGCTGCGCGAAGAGAAGCTGCTGCCGCTTCAGACCTTCTTCGGCGTAGACCACGACTCGCCGCTCTACAACGAGCGCAATAAGCAGAGCATCTTTTATGCTCAATCGTGGGCGCTGATTCACTACCTTCTGCTGGGCAACGAAGGGAAGCGTGCGCCACAGCTCAACCGCTTCATAGACCTTGTGAGCGGGGGCGCGACTATTGAAGCCGCCTTTCAACAGGCGTTTCAGATGGACTTCGCCACGCTGGAAAAGGAGCTGAAGAAGTATGTTCAGCGCGACACCTATCCCGTGACCATCGCCACCTTCAGTAGAAAGCTGGAGTTCGACGCTGAGATGCAAAGCTCCACCATGACGGAGGTCGAGGCGCTGGCCACGCTGGGCGACCTGCTGCTGCACATCAACAGGCTTGAGGATGCCGAAGCGCGTTTGCAGCAGGCTGTCACGCTCGACCCCAAGCTGTCAGGCGCGCAGTCTTCGCTCGGCGTACTACGTCTCAGGCAGCGCCGCTACGCGGAGGCAAGAGGGGCTTTGCAGCAGGCTGTAGCCGCAGACCCTCAGAATTATCTGGCCCATTACTACTACGCTTATGTGATTAGTCGTATGGATGCCAGCGAGGGACAGTCCGTCTCGGCCTACTCTTCAGGAGATTTGCGCGAGATGCGCGCTTCGCTCAAAAAGGCCATCGAGCTGAAGCCGGATTTTCCGGAGTCTTATCACATTCTGGCCTTCGTCAATCTGGTCGCGGGCGAGGACGCTGACGAATCCATAAACATGCTCAAGAAGGCTCTAACTCTCTCCCCCGGCAATCAGAGCTACGTCTTCGTGCTGGCCCAGCTCTACATGCAGAAGCGTGATTTTGAGACGGCGCGCAGGCTGATAATGCCCATGACCCGGAACACAAACGACCCATCGCTGCGAGCCAGCGCCGAAGCGCTCCTTAAATCTATGGCGGATTATCAGGAGCGGCTGGCCCGCTACAACGAGAGCCGCAGGAGCGCTGAAACGAGCGGCCCTTCGAATGTAGAGCCGCCGAAGGCCGAAAACGGAAGAGGCGGCACGACCGAGCAGAACAACCTGCGGCCCTACGACGCTTCGACCGCGCTTCAGGAAGTCCTGCGGCCACTACAGCCGAACGAGAAACGCGTGCAGGGAATGCTTGTACGCATAGACTGCGAAGCGAAGGGCATAGTCTTTACAGTCCGCGTCGGTGAGGCGCTGATAAAGCTGCACGCGGTGAACTTTGAAGACATAGACATAAGCACTTACACGACAGATGTTGGCGGCGAGATAAGCTGCGGCGTGCGCAAGCCCGAGAATCCGGTCGTAATTACGTACCGCCCTTCGCCCGGAGCGCGCAGGGGCTTTGAAGGACAGGCTGTCGCTCTTGAGTTTGTCCCCAAAGACTTTGTCCTGAAGCAATAGAAAGAGGTGCCGGGTGACGGGTGTCAGGTGACGGGTAAGAGAAAGACAATTGGTTTTTCTTTTACCCGGCACCCTTCTTACGGTCGCTGTGTGCGTTTGTCTTGTGGGACGGCGCGTGGGATGTCGCCGTCGTCAACAATAAGCACGGGAGGGGCCGTGGTGTTCTGTAGCTCAGGCGGAGATGTGCGGCGCAGGGTGGGCGGCTTGGCTGTCTCTGTGCGTGGGATTTTTACTGTGGCGACATCGCCCTTGCGACGCAGGATTGCGCCGCCTCTGCCCGCGACCCACGCGTCCTCGCCGCCCTGATAGGCCACCGAAAAGAGGGCCACGCTGGTAATCGTAGGCTGTGGCTCCCACGTTAGGCCACCGTCCTTTGTTCTCAGGACTCGCCCCTGGTCGCCTGTGACGAGCGCGTCGTCGCGCCCGGCCGTGGCGACGGCGAAGAGATTCGTAGCGACTCCGCTCTCCTGATCCTTCCATGTCTTGCCGCCGTCATCCGTGCGAAGTATCAGGCCGCTCGCCCCGACCACGTAGCCGCGCGTGGAGTCCGCGAACGTGACGGCGTAAAGCCACTCGCGCAGGCCCAAGTGGGCTTTGATGAAAGTCCAGCTTTCGCCGCCGTCTTCCGTGAGCATGATGGTGCCCTGCGAGCCAACGGCCACGCCGTGCTTGGCGTCCGTGAAATGGATGGCTTCGAGCCAAGCCTGCGTCTGCGAGCGTTGATAGTGCCATGTCTGCCCGCCGTCATCCGTCTTGAGGATGGCCCCCCTAGCGCCCACGGCCCAGCCAAGCTCGGCGTTCACAAAGTAGAGGCCGAACAAATCTTCTTTAGCTTCCGTCACGACCTTGACCCATGTGATGCCGCCGTCGGTCGTGCGAAGGATTGTTCCTTTCTCTCCTACCACGCAGCCCTGCGCCTCGCTGGCGAAAAAGACCGCGTTGAGCCGAACCGTCGTGCCTGAGAGGCGCACGACCCAGTTCCTGCCGCCGGAGCTTGTAGACAAAATCCTGCCGCGAGAGCCTACGGCCCAGCCCCGCTCCTCGTCCAGAAAGAAGATGTCCGCTAGGTCGTCACGCCCGCCTTCCGTGAGCCTCAGCCACTGTAGGCCGCCGTCGTCCGTGCGAAGTATCAGGCCGTCCGCCCCCGCGGCCCAGCCCGTCTTAGCGTCCGCGAAAAAGAGTGAAGAGAGCTTCGGGCTCGTCTTGATATTGAAGGGAAGCCATGTCGTGCCGCCGTCTCCCGTGCTAAGCACCACGCCGCCGTCGCCCGTGGCCCAGCCCTGCTTATCATCTATGAAGAAGACCGAAAGCAGGTCGGCTTTGGTGAAAGCGTTTACCGGCGTCCACGTCTGCCCGGCGTCGGTCGTGCGAAGGATTTGCCCGGCGAAGCCTACCGCCACAGCCACTTCCTTCGAGATGAAGGCGACGCTCATCAAAGGCATCTCGCCCGTGGCTTCAACCTTAGTCCATGTCTCCCCGCCGTCGCGCGTGATAAGCAGCGTGCCTTTGTCGCCTACAATCGCTCCTGTCTTCTTGTCTGCGAAAGAGACGCTGAAGAGATGCTGGCGCGCGTCCGAGTACTGCACGCGCCACGTCTTGCCGCCGTCGTTCGTGGCCACTATGCGACCGTAGACGCCCACGGCCCAGCCGTTCTGCGGGTCTTGCGGCGCGAAGGTCACGCTGTATAGATGGTCTCTGTAGCCGGAATCCCTCTGCGTCCAGCGCCCGCCGCCGTTCTCCGTCACTAGCACCACGCCTCGCGCGCCCACGGCCACCGCCCGCTTCTTGTCTTTGACGTACAGACCGTAAAGCGTCGTCGTGGCTTCTGACTTCTGCGCCTCCCATTCGAAGCCGCCGTCCTCGGTGCGAAGGATTACGCCGTCGGAGCCTACGGCCCAGCCAGTCTGTTTATCCTGAGCGAACTTGACCGAGTAAATCATGTTGCCCTGCGGGCGGGGGTTCTGCCAGAGCCAGCCGCGACCCTGCGACTGTGCAGAGGCGCTCTCGAAGAGAGAGAGTGTGACGAGCGCCAGCCAAGCCAAGCACAAAGCGAGCGCCCACGCCGCAAGCTTAGAGCGCCGGAGCGAGCGTAAGTGACAGGGCTTGATGATTTTTGAGGCGAAGAAACTCATTCGTCCAGCATTACAAAGTGAGGCATCCTAAAAAGTCTTGGGGCCTCGCAGGTCGGGAGGAGAGAATTATAAAGGCGAAACGAAACGAAAGCGAATCACGAGACGCATGGATAGGTATTGAGCGGGCCGAGCGTACCTTTTAATCCTAAAAGGTACGCTCGCGTACAGAATCTTCACTTGTTTAAGCTTAGGCTCGAATCCTCATAGTTGAAGATTTACAATTAGCGTCCCCTGCGGTGTGAGTTTCGGGCTTGAATTTCCCTCGATAGGGAAAGGATAAAGAGCGCTCTATACTGAAGGAGGCTTAATGGAACGGCTCAGGACTGTTGCCGCCTTTTCCTGCTATCGTATCCTCTTCTACACTGTCCCGATTTTCATACTCACCATAACTCTTTCCTGTAGTCGCAAGACCCTCGGCCCGTACGCCGGAAATAATTCTTCATCTGCTGCGAGGCGGCTTGCAGCAGACACCCCGCATGGCGTAACTTGATTCTACCGAAGCGGTCAGAAATTGTTGCTTTCCTCCGGCGCGACACTACAGAGATAAGTGTGCCGGACTTTCAAGTTTGCTTATTCCCGAGGGAGGAGCCCTATGAGCGCGGACACTTTAACCGTTATTGATAACCGTACCGGAAAGCAGTATGAGATACCTATTGAGAACGAAACCATCAGTGCGATGGATTTGAGAAAAATCAAGGTGTCGGACGATGACTTCGGCCTGATGACCTATGACCCGGCCTTCATGAACACGGCCTCCTGCAAGAGCAGCATCACCTTCATAGACGGAGACCGTGGGATACTGCGTTATCGCGGCTATCCGATTGAGCAACTGGCCGAGCGCAGCACTTATCTGGAAGTCGCCTACCTGCTTCTACACGGCGAATTGCCCACCAGCTCGCAGCTTGAACAGTGGACGTCGCACATCACGCATCACACCTTCATACACGAGAGCATCAAGAAGGTCATGGACGGCTTTAATTACGACGCCCATCCTATGGGGATGCTGATAGGGATGGTCGGCGCTCTCTCGACCTTCTACCCCGAGGCGAAGAACATCTTTGACAAGGATTGTCGCCAGAAACAGATTTACCGCATGATAGCGAAGGTCGCCACCATCGCGGCCTTCTCCTATCGCCATCGCAAGGGGCTGCCCTACGCTTACCCGGACAACGACCTCTCTTACACCGGCAACTTCCTGAACATGATGTTCAAGACGACGGAGGTTAAGTACCAGCCAGACCCTGTGCTGGAGCGCGCGCTCAACGTCCTCTTCATACTGCACGCAGACCACGAGCAGAACTGCTCTACGAACGCGATGCGCTCCATAGGCAGCGCGCACACAGACCCGTATTCGGCGCTCGCCGGGGCGGCCGCGGCTCTCTACGGCCCGCTTCACGGCGGCGCAAACGAAGCCGTGCTCAGGATGCTCAAAGAGATTGGCTCTCTGGAGCGCGTGCCGGAGTACATCAAGCGCGTCAAGGAGGGCGAGTTCAGGCTGATGGGATTCGGACATCGCGTCTACAAGAACTACGACCCGCGCGCGCGAATAATTAAGGACGTGGCTTACGAGGTCTTCGAGGTGACGGGTAAAGACCCGCTTCTGGACATAGCGCTTGAGCTTGAGCGCATCGCTCTGGAAGACGAATACTTCGTCAAGCGCAAGCTCTATCCGAACGTGGATTTCTATTCAGGCATCATTTATCAGGCGATGAGATTCCCCGTTGATATGTTCCCGGTGCTCTTCGCCATCCCTCGCACCTCCGGCTGGATAGCCCAGTGGCAGGAGCTTCTGGAAGACCCGGAGCAGAAGATAGCGCGACCGCGCCAGATTTATCTTGGCGCAACGGAGCGCGACTACATCCCGATTGAAGAGAGACAGAAGTAGACAAAGACAGAAGTAAAAAGGCGGAAGGGAAGAATGAAAGACAAGCTCTCGTTCTTCCCTTCCGCCTTTCTACTTTCGCTCTCCTCCAGTCTAGTTCAACCGGACTTCCAGAGGCTGCTGTAGCTTCTCGACTGAGAGAACAAGGCCGAGCGGGCTTCTGACCTGCTCCTTTTTCGGCGTCTGGAAAAACAGCAGGCCCTGCCGCCGTTCCGATGGAGCGAGCGGCCGTCTTATATCCAGAGCGTAGGCGCTCACGGCCTCTTCAAATTCCGCGCGCGAGCGAGGGTTATAGAGCGTCACCCTGTCGGAGCTTAGCACGCGCGAGACAACGTCCTTAACGGAGCGCAGCTTCCACTCGCGCCCCTCCGCGTCCCGCAGTCTGAGACGCGCCTGCTTTATCTCGACCGGCGCGCCGCCCTGATTTGTTATCTCCACTTTTATGGGAAGAAGACCCGCGAGCGGAAGATTGGCCTCGAACAACTCCTGACTCTCTTCATCCGTGAGAAGTGGTGCGGCCCGCAGGCGCAAGCCTCCCGCCTCACCGTCTCTGGCCGTCTCAGGCAAAGGCGCTTCCACAACGGGCTTGACCTTGTAGAGCGAGCCGCACCCCGCAGCCGTAAACAGTAGGAGCGCTGCCGTAATAGAGACTGCCAGCCTCACTCGCCCAGCGCCGGTAATTAATCGCTTCGTCACGCCCTGAAATCTCTCACGCGCCTTCCGCGCCTGTCAACAGGAAATAAGGATGGGGGATAGGGGATAGGGGTTAGGGGCTGGTAAAAGAAAGACAAGTGGTTTTCTTTCTCTATCCCCCATCCCCTAACCCCCATCCCTATTTTTCCTTTTTTACTTTCTTTATGCTACCGTTCTCGCTTTCGTTCGGCGTAACGTTTCCGGCTTGCAGAGCTTCATTATGATTAGACCGTATCGCGGCGTTCACCCGCAGATTCACCCAACAGCCTTTATAGAAGAGAGCGCGCAAGTTATAGGCGACGTACACATAGGCGCGGAAAGCTCCGTCTGGTTCAACGCCGTGGTGCGAGGCGACGTCTACTACATACGCATAGGCGAGCGCACGAACGTTCAGGATGGCACGGTCATACACGTCTCGAACGGCACGCACGCCACCATTCTGGAAGACGAAGTGACTATAGGCCACAACGTGACGCTGCACGGCTGCTACGTAGAGCGCGGGAGCCTCATAGGCATAGGCTCGATTGTGATGGACGATGTACGAGTGGGAAGTCAAAGTCTGGTGGCGGCCGGCTCGCTCCTGACGCCGGGCACTAAAATTCCGCCGCGCTCGCTCGTGATGGGCTCGCCCGCGCGCGTCAAGCGCCCTTTGACCGATGAAGAGGTCGCGGGGCTTGCCGTCTTCTGGAAAAACTACATAGAGTACACGCGCCATTATCTAAATGAAGTAGATGGTAGATAGAAAGAGGGCTTCGTCCATTTGCCATCTACCATTCACTGCTTTTCTATCCGTCTATGGTCGAGACGAATTCAGTCAACGGGCTCAAGCGTGAGCGCCTCGCGCAACTGCTGATAGCGAAGTCGGTCATAGAAGCGCTCTTCGTAGGCGTCGTTGCGGTTGGCTTCTATTACACGGCCTTCAGCCCGCACTTTCGCGGGTGGAGTGACGTGGCCGACGCTAAAGTCGTCTCCGGCTGGGCCATCAACGAAGCCGCGCCCGGTTCTGCCGTGGAGGTTCAGGTCTACATAGACGGGCGCTTTGCGGGCGACGGGCTGGCCAACCTTCCGCGCCCGGATGTGTTCAAGGCAGGCCGCTCTACCACAGAGTTGTGCGGCTTCCGGCTCGTGACGCCGCCGCTCGCAGCCGGAGAGCACGAGGCGCGCGTCTACGCCGTTCACCCGAGCGACGGCGGCTCGCGCCGTACGCTGCAACTGATAGGAGTTCCCCTTCGCTTTCGCATCGCGCCGGAAGAGGCTGGAAGTAATCAGTAAGAGGAAAGCGCCCGGCCTTTAATTCATAAAGAGAGAATGAGCTTTACCGTAGACCAAGATGTTGATGAGAGCGGCAGTCCGGAGATGCGCTCGCTCGCCTTCTGGGAGATAGTCTCGCTCACGTCCACCGCTCTGATTGCCGTGTGGGCCGTGCTGGCGCTGGCGACTACCAGATGGATGCTCTTGTTCCCGGTCGCTCTGGCCTTCTCCTTCATCATTCTCTCTCATCGCATACGCCGTGAAAGCGCGCGTGAGCTTGGCTGGCGCACGGACAATTTTCTGGAGGCCGTGCGGCTGCTCGTGCTTCCCATGCTTGGCGCGAGCCTTGTGATGGCGGCCATAGGCTGGTACATGGGAAGCCTGCGCTTCGCCTTCCCGGAAAAGCGCTCAGGGATTCTCTGGCTTCCGTTCGCGGGCATCGCGTGGGGACTCACGCAGCAATACGTGTTGCAGGCTTTCTTCAATCGCCGCGCGCAGATGGTCTGGGGACGCGGGGCCGTGAGCGTGCTCGTAGTGGGCTTCATCTTTGCCTTGATTCACCTGCCTAACTGGTGGCTCGCGGCGGCTACGTTCGCGGGCGGCTGCATCTGGGCCGCAGTTTACCAGCGTGCTCCGAATCTTCCGGCGCTGGGGCTTTCGCACGGGCTGATGACGTGGGTGCTGATTTCGACCGTGCCGCAGAGCGCGCTCCAATCCCTGCGCGTCGGTTTCAAGTATTTCGGTTAAGGGGTTAAGCTAGAGAGCAGTATGGCAAAGGCTTCGACACAACCTGCGCGCGGGATGCGCGACTTTCTGCCCGCAGACGTGCGGCGGCGCGAGTACGTCATAGGCGTTATCAGAGAGGTCTACGAGCGCTACGGCTTCGAGCCTCTTGAGACGCCAGCCGCAGAGAACATAGAGACTCTCATGGGCAAGTACGGCGAAGAAGGCAACCAGCTCATCTTCAAAATCCTGCGGCGCGGAGAGCACGAGAAGACGGGTCAGGCCGATTTAGCGCTGCGTTATGATTTAACCGTTCCGCTCGCCCGCGTAGTAGCCGAATATAAGGAGAAGCTTCCGAAATTTTTCAAGCGCTACCAGATTCAACCCGTGTGGCGCGCAGACAGGCCCGCGCGCGGAAGATTCCGCGAGTTCTACCAGTGCGACGTTGATGTGCTGGGCTCGCGCTCCATGATTGTCGAAGCGGAGCTTTGCGCTGCCGTGGGCGAGGCGCTCGGCAAACTCGGCTTTACCAATTTCACCATACGCCTCAATCACAGGCAGGTGTTGACGGGCGTGCTGGAAGCGGCAGGCATTCCGGCAGACAAACAGACGGACGCGCTCATCGCGCTCGACAAGCTGGACAAGGTTGGCCGCGAAGGTGTGGTGAAGGAACTGAGCGCGCGCGGCATCCCGGAGGACGCGGGCGATAATCTTCTGTCATTCTTTGAAGTCGCGGGCTCGCTGGAACACGCCGCAGAGTTGTCTGTCATAGAAGGCGGCGCTGAGGCGCAAGCCTTGAACGCCGCGCTGCTGGGCCGCCTCGTAGAGTTCGTGGGCGACAACGAAGCAGGCGCTCGCGGGATAGACGAGCTTCGCTCTATCATAGAATACGCGGGCGCGAGCGGCATCGCGCCGAAGATACGGATTGACCCTAGTCTTGCGCGCGGCCTCTCTTATTACACGGGCACGATTATGGAAGTCAACGTGCCTGACATCGCGGGCAGCCTTGGCGGCGGCGGGCGTTATGACAATCTGGTGGGGATGTTTCTGGGACAGGACATTCCGGCTTGCGGCTTTTCTCTGGGCCTAGAGCGCATCATCGTCGTCATGACCGAGCGAGAGATGTTTCCACAGACGCTCGCAACCTCGCCTGCGGACGTGATGGTTACTATCTGGAGCGAAGATTCGATTAGCGACTCGGTCGCGCTGGCGCAAAGTCTACGCGCCGAAGGCTTGCGCGTTGACCTTTACACGGAAGCCGACAAGCTGGGTAAGCAGCTCAAGTACGCCTCTTCGCGCGGCATACGCTTTGTCGCGGTTCCCGGCGAAGAAGAGAGAAAGCGCGACGAAGTCTCTCTCAAGGACATGCGCTCCGGCGAGCAACGCGTGGTCGGGCGCGAGAATCTGGCGGCAACAATTAAAGAGAGTCTATAAAGCCTATGAGTAACGAAACAGCAAAGCTTTTTCTGGATGAAGCGATAGAAACCTTTCGCGGTCAGAAGGCTCTGGCCGACAAGGCTCTGGCTCAGTTGAAGGACGAAGAGTTCTTCAAACAGTTGGACGAAGAATCGAACAGCGTTGCCGTCATCATCAAGCACATGACGGGCAACATGATTTCGCGCTGGACGGATTTTCTGACCACAGACGGCGAGAAGCCCGACCGCAACCGCGACATGGAGTTCGTCATGACGCCTGAGACGAGCCGCGACGACCTTCTGGCCCGTTGGGAAGAGGGCTGGAGCCGCGTCTTCAGCGCCGTAGAGTCTTTGCAGCCGGAAGACACGGAGAAGATTGTGCTGATACGCGGCGAAGAGCACACGGTGATAAAAGCCGTCCTGCGACAGGTTTCTCACTACGGCCAGCACGTGGGCCAGATTGTTCTGCTTGCGAAGCATTTCAAGCTGGGCGAGTGGAAGACTCTGAGCATCCCGCGCAACCGCTCTGCCGAGTTCAACGCGGAGATGGCTACGAAGATTAGGAACACGGAAGGCACATGACTTTTGGACAAACGGAATTTGACAAGCCTGAGTTTAGGTAAATAGCAGCCATGCTGGACAATCTGGGAAACATGGAGCGCACGCATTCGTGCGGCGCTTTGAGAAGCGAGGATGTGGGACGAGAGGTCGTGCTGATGGGCTGGGTTGCGCGCCGCAGGGACTTCGGGCCGCTCACCTTCATAGACCTGCGCGACCGCGACGGAATCACTCAGGTAGTCTTCAACGAAGAGACAGCTTCGGAAGCGCACGCCAAAGCCAAAGAGGCGCGCGGCGAGTTCGTCATAGCCGTCAAGGGCCACGTCCTCGCGCGCGCCGAGGGACAACGCAACCCTAAGATTCTGACGGGCGACGTTGAAGTGAGCGCGCGAGAGATTCTTATACTGAACGACGCACGCACGCCGCCCTTCCAGCTTGAAGTAACTTCCTCGGACGCTCTGGCAAGCGAAGACACGCGGCTCAAGTATCGCTACCTTGACCTGCGCCGCCCGCAGCTTCAGGCGAACCTGCGGCTGCGTCATAGAACCGTGGCGGAGATTCGCCGCTACATGGACGAGCAGACGTTTACGGAAATCGAGACGCCGATTCTGATTAAGTCCACGCCCGAGGGCGCGCGCGATTACATAGTGCCTTCGCGCATACAGCCGGGAAAGTTCTACGCGCTGCCGCAGTCGCCGCAACTCTTCAAGCAGCTCTGCATGATTGCAGGGCTGGACAAGTATTATCAGATTGCGCGCTGCTTCCGCGACGAAGATTTAAGGGCAGACCGCCAGCCGGAATTTACGCAGCTAGACGTTGAGCTGAGCTTTGCCAACACGGAGATTGTCTACCGGCTCGTGGAAGGCTTGTTCAAGAGAGTCTTCAAGCTGGTCGGCGCTGATTTGGAGACGCCTTTCCCGCGTCTCACCTTTGCGGAGGCGATGCGCCGCTACGGCTCGGACAAGCCAGACCTGCGCTTCCGGATGGAGCTTAAAGACCTGTCGGCGGAGCTTCGGGGGACGACCTTCGCGCCGTTCGCTTCCACGCTTGAGAGCCGTGGTGAAATCAAAGGGATTGTAGTTAAAGACGGCGCAAAGCTTTCGCGCAAAGCTCTGGACGAGTTGCAGGAATTCGCCAGACGTTACGGCGCAGGCGCGCTGGCCTGGATTAAGCTTGGAGACGAGTTAGCGTCTTCGCTCCTGAAGGCGCTTGGACAGGAGACGATTGAGCGGCTGGCGCAAAGCGCCGGGGCCGAGCGCAACGATGCCGTGCTGATTATCGCTGGCAGGCCGAAAGTGGTCGCGGCATCACTCGGCGCGCTTCGTATAGAGGTCGCGCGACGCGAGAGGCTGATTCCCGAGAACGTCTTCAAGCCGCTCTGGGTGACGGAGTTCCCGATGTTCGAGTTTCACGAAGAGGACGGGCGCTACTACGCCATGCATCACCCGTTTACTTCACCTCTGGACGAAGACCTGCCGCTCTTTCGCCGCGCCATCGAAGGAGGCGAGACTGAGTTGCTCGGAGGCTTGCGAGCCAAAGCTTATGACGCGGTCGTCAACGGTGTAGAAGCCGCAGGCGGCTCTATTCGTATTCACCAGCGCGACGTGCAGAACCTTGTCTTCAAGGCCATAGGGTTGACGCCCGAGATGGCGCGCGAGCGATTCGGCTTCTTCCTAGATGCGCTTGAGTACGGCACGCCTCCGCACGGCGGCATAGCCGCAGGCATAGAGCGCCTTCTGATGTCCATGACCGGCATTGAGAACATACGCGACCTGATGGCTTTCCCGAAGACGGCCTCCGCCGCCGACCTGATGATTGATGCTCCCGGTGAAGTTGACGCTCGACAACTGGAAGAGCTTCGGCTGAAGATTGTTAAAGAATAGGAGACTTCGACTAATGCGAGCAACGATTAAGCTCCGGCGAACCGGACTGCACCTTTTAATAGGGCTGCTTTTATCCGCGCTCGCGGCCCTCTCTTTACACACGCCCGCAGCGCTCTCTCAGTCGCCAAAGGTGACGGCCGTGCGAGCCGCGCGAATGATTGATGTCAAAAGCGGGAACGTCATCAACAACGCCGTCATTCTCATAGAAGAGGGGCGCGTCAAGCAGGCCGGGGCAAACGTCGCTGTGCCTGCGGGTGCTGAGGTGATTGACCTCGGCGGCATGACCGTGCTGCCCGGCTTGATTGATTGCCACACGCACCTGCTTCAGAACTACAACGGCGCTCTGGGCGGCGACGACCCGAACATGATTCTGACGGTCACGCAGCTTGGGAATGTGAAGCGCGCTCTGCTGGGCGTAAAGATGGGACAGGAGGATTTGGAGGCGGGCATAACGGTCGTGCGCGACCTTGGCAACTCCGGCTTGAACGGCGACGTGGCATTGCGCGACGCTATTCGCTCGGGCTGGGTGACGGGGCCGCGCGTGTTCGCTTCGACGCGAGCCATCTCGGCTGCGGGCGGCCAGTTCGGAAATGTTTCCGCCGAAACGCAGAAGATAATCGAGCAGGAGTACGTTGTCGTCAGCAACGTAGAAGAGGCGCGTCGTGCCGTGCGGCAGGCTTTTTATGACGGCGCGGATTTGATAAAAGTCATCGTCAACACGGGCCCGCGCGTTGTCTCTCTGGAAGAGATGAAGGCGATTGTCGAAGAGGCTCATCGCGTCAACCGCAAAGTCGCGGCGCACGCCATCGGAAACGTCGCCACCAGAATCGCGGCCGAGGCCGGGGTTGATTCCATAGAGCACGCTTACACAGTGCCCGACGATGTCTTGCAGATGATGGCGCAGAAGAAGATTTATCTTATCCCGACCGACGGCCCGCTTGAGACTTACGTTGACATCTTCGTCAAGCCCGGCAATCCTTCTCCCGAGCAGTTGAAGCAGGCCACCGAGGGGATTCAGAATTTCATTCAGGGGAGCCGCGACCGCCTGCGCCGCGCCATGAAGATAGGAGTGCCGGTCGCCGCCGGCTCCGACATGTATTACATGATGCCCGGAAGAACGCGCGGGACGGCCAGCCTGATGATGTTTCGCGCTTACGCCGAAGCCGGAATGACGCCGCTTCAGATTATCCAGTCGGCTACCATTAACGCCGCGAACCTTCTTGCGGGCGAGCGCGCGCTCTTCGGCTCGCTCGAGGCCGGGAAATTCGCGGACATCATAGCGGTCGAAGGCGACCCCTTGAAGGACATCACAGTCCTTGAGCGCGTGCGCTTTGTCATGAAGGGCGGCAGGGTCATTAAGAACGAGACGGGAAAGAAGTAAATTACCTTTTTGAGGAGAGATTAAAAGCGTGGATGAATTGCTGACGAAAGAGAATCTTGAGTACCGCGAGTTGGCGCGAGAGATTGCTGACAAACACGTGCGCCCAGTGGCTGCGGAACTGGATAGAAAAGCCGAGTACCCTTGGACGGTCGTGCGCGCATTGCAGGACGCCGGGCTCATGGGCGTATGGATTCCGGAAGAGTACGGCGGGCGCGGCGGCGGCGTGATGAATCTCTGCATAGTCGTGGAGGAGTTGTCCAAAGCGTGCGGCGGCGTGGGCGTGACTTACGCCGTTAATGCTCTGGCTTCGTTCCCAATCATCGTCGGCGGCACGGAAGAGCAGAAACAGAAGTACCTGCCGGACGTGGCGCAGGGCAAGACGTTGATGGCCTTCGGTCTGTCGGAGAAGGAGGCCGGGTCGGATGCGGGAGGGCTCAAGGCGCGCGCGGAAAAGCGCGACGGCTTCTACGTCCTGAACGGCGATAAGAAGTGGAACACGAACGGCAACGCCGCCACGCTCTATTCTATCTTCTGCTCCACGAATCCCGACAGGGGCGGGCGCGGCGTCTCAGCGCTGCTCGTAGAGAAGGGAATGGAAGGCTTTGAGATTGGCAAGAAGGAAGACCTGATGGGCATTCGCTGCGTGCCCGTTCACGAGCTTCATTTCCGCGATTGTCACGTCCCGGAAGAGAACCTGCTCGGAGGCAAAGAGGGCTACGGCTTCAAGCACGCCATGATGACGCTAGACCTTGCGCGGCCGGGCGTGGCGGCTCAGGCTCTGGGCCTTGCTCAGGGCGCGCTCGACTTGGCGGTCGAGTACACCATGAAGCGCGAGCAGTTCGGCCAATCGGTGGCCTCTTTTCAGGGCATACAGTGGATGCTGGCGGACATGGCGACCCGCATAGAGGCTGCGCGGCAACTGGTCTACGCTGCGGCACGCGCCATAGACGCCGGGGCCAAGCACGTCTCCAAGCTGGCCGCCATGGCTAAAGTCTTTGCGACCGACACGGCCATGTCGGTGACGACAGACGCCGTTCAACTCTTCGGCGGCTACGGCTACTGCAAAGACTATCCGATTGAAAAATACATGCGCGACGCCAAGATTACGCAGATTTACGAAGGCACCAATCAGATTCAGCGCCTCGTAATCGGCCGGAGCCTGATTAAGGAAGCCGCAGCAGGCCAGCCCAAACAGAGCGCCGCCGCAGAAGCATAAATGGGGGATGGGTGTTAGGGGTCGGGGGATAGTAAAAGAAAGACAGGTCTATTTTCTTTTCACCATCCCCAGCCCCTAACCTCCGTCCCCTATGATTTACGGAGTAAATCATGATTACGCTGGGGCGTGAGCATGTTGACGAGATGTGCGAGCACGCGCGCGCGATGAGTCCCGCCGAATGCTGCGGCCTCATAGGCGGCAAAGACGCTGGGCGTGCCGAGCGCATCTACCGCTTACGAAACGTTGCGCGCGACCCATTGATTACTTACGAGGCCGCGCCGGAAGAGCTTTTCGCGGTTCAGCGAGAGATGCGCGAGCGCGGCGAGATGCTGCTGGGGATTTATCATTCGCACCCGCGCTCGCCGGAGCCCGTGCCATCCGAGCGAGACGTGCGGCTGGCCTTTTATCCTTCGGCCATATATTTCATAGTCGGCCTGAGCGAGACGCGCGCGACCCTGCGCGCCTTTCGCATCTCGGAAAGAGAGTCGCGCTGGGAGCGTGTGGAGTATACTGTCCGGGGCGAGTGAGCTTTTAGAGTTGAACCCTGCGGACTCTTCCTTCGTAATGTAGCTTTTAGAATGGAGCAGAAGAAGAGCAAGTACGACACCAACCCGCTTGACCCGGATGTGGCGCGGCGCACGGATGACGTGTGGGGCCCTACGCGGGCCACAGGCGAGGCTACGAGCGCCTCCGAGACGGAAGAGGTGCAGGGCGAGACGCGCAACTTTGTCGGCACGCCTCAGCCCCGGCCGCGTGAGGGCTACGACACGGAGGCTCCCACGCGCCGCTACGACAGCAACCCCAAAGCGTACACCTCTTATCCTTCGGTCTTCGTACCTCCGGCGTACGAGCCGCCTTCGGCGCAGGCTGCCGCTTCGGGCATTAGCAGTGGCGCTTCTGCTACACCTACGCCTCAAGCGCAGCCTATAAATCAGCCGCCTACGAGCAGACCCGTGGCCGTGGCCAGCATGAATCTGCCCGAGAACGTAGTGCTGATGCTGCCCTATCTTCCGTTTCCTTTCATCGGCGCGGTCGTCGCGGCCGTGCTGCTTTTCCTGCTGCCGCGTGTGGAGACGCGCGCACGCTTTCACGCCTCACAGGGCCTTGCGCTGCACATAATAGTGCTGGCCGTGACCATGTTGAGCGGCATAGTGGAAGATGTGCTGCCGGGCTCTGCGCGCTGGGCTCCGGCCATAGCCTCCGCCGCCTTCAACGTTATATCCTTCATCTTCTTCATCGTCTCAATGATTCGCGTCTACAAGGGCGAGCCCCACGTCGTCACGCCCTTGAGCGACCTGACGCGCTTGCTCAACGAGAAGGTCGAGCCGCGTAAGTAGCCGCGAGCCGTCGAATCAATCTCTTCGTGAATAAACCGGGACAAAATCGTTACCGAAAAGGGCGAAGCTATCGGAGGCTGTAGCTCTTTTGCAGCCGCAGTGTTAAACGAGCGGCCCTTTGATGATGATGAAAGGCCAACGTGGCCTCTGCTTATCTCATCAAAACATTGCTGGCTCTCTCGCGCGCGCAGGCCGTTAGGTTGCGACGCGCGTGAAGCTTAAAGAAGCAGAGACTGACGTGCTCTCTCCCCCTGCACGTTTAACTGGATTCCATGTTCGGGGGAGAAACTTTTTAGTCGAAGAGAGCGGCTGACCCTCGAACGCGATTTGAGAGGTCAGCCGCTCTTTTAAGTTTCCGGAGGGGGAAGATAGCGCAAACCGGACTTTACAAAAAAGCGCGCACGTCTAAGGTAGGAGGAAGAAATGAAACAATTCAATCATCGTCTGGCCGCAAGGCTGTCGGCGTGGCTCATGGCTCTTGCCATCCTTGCCATGCCTTACGCTGCGATGGCGCAGACACAGATTCGTCTTCACAGCAATCGTTACAGCACTGCGGACGACGTTAAGGTGGGCCAGCAGGTCGCGGCAGAAGTTGAGCAGCAGATGCCTGTGCTGCGCGATTCACAATCAACGGCCTACGTCGAAGAGGTGGGGCGTCGTCTGGTTGATGCCATTCCGCCACAGTTTCAGCATCCTGAATTTAGATACTATTTTCGTATTGTCAACGCATCCGACATCAACGCCTTCGCGCTTCCGGGCGGGCCCATGTACCTCAACCGGGGGATGATTGAGGCCGCGCGAAGCGAGGGCGAGATGGCAGGCGTGATGGCGCACGAGCTGGCGCACGTAGCGCTTCGACACGGCACGGCGCAGGCCACCAAGGCGCAGAAGTATTCCATACTCGCGGGCGTGGCGGGCATTGCCGGTGCCATCCTCGGCGGCCCGGCAGTGGGCCAGATAGGACAGGCGGCGGTCGGCGCTTACTTTCTGAAGTTCAGCCGCGAGTACGAGACGGAAGCGGACATCCTCGGCGCGCAGATAATGGCTCGCGCAGGCTATGACCCGCGCGACCTCGCGAACATGTTCCGCACGATTGAGCGCACTTCCGGCGGCGGTAGCGGCGGGCCGGAGTTTCTGAGCAGCCACCCGAGCCCGGCTAATCGCTACGCTCGCATCAATCAGGAAGCGGCGATGCTCAGAGTCCAGCAGCCCTCCATGCAGAACGACATGGAGTTTCGACAGATTCAGGCGAGGCTTCGTGGTAACGGGCGCGCGCCGTCTATGGCTGAGATTGCCAGAAGCGGACAGCGTTACCCTATGAGCGGCGGCGGCGACGGTAATTATCCCGAAGGCGGGCGCGTCAACAACCGCGTAGAGTATCCGTCCTCAAGCTATAGAACCTACACGCAGGGGAATCTCTTCCGCGTGAGCGTGCCTGCTAACTGGAGAGAGCTTGCTGCCGGCAGCAACTCCGTCTGGTACGCACCCGAAGGCGCTTACGGCAGCGTGCAGAACACCTCGGTCTTCACGCACGGCGTCAACCTTGGCGTGACACGCGCTTCAAGCCGCTCTCTTCAGCAGGCTACGGACGAGTTCGTGCGCTCCATGATGCAGGGCGGCAACATGAGGCAGCAGAGCGGCTATCAGCGCGGCTCGATTGACGGGCGCAACGCGCTGGCTATAACGCTCTCGAACGTCAACGAAGCGACGGGCCGTCAGGAGATAGTAACCGTTTACACGACCATGCTACAGAGCGGCGACCTCTTCTACGTGATTTCGGTTGCGCCGCGAGATGAGTACAGCACCTACCAGCGCGCATTCCAGACCGTGCTGAACTCGATTCGTCTCAACGGCTAAAAGTAAGGCATAGAGCCGGGCGCGTGAAAACGCGCGTCGTCATAAAAGAAGAGCGAGGCGGAGGCTTTTAACATGGAAGCCTCCGCCTCGCTCTTCTTTTCGTCCCGCGAGGGTTTGTAGCATTATGAGAGCGTTCTCGTGTCGCGTGTGATGCGCGTGATTCATCTACATCTCTCATTAATCAAAGGTCATGACTGAAACTGCGGACGTGGTCATCATAGGCGGCGGCATAGTAGGCGCGAGCATCGCTTATCACCTGACGGAGGCTGGCTGCCGTGACGTGCTTGTCATAGAGCGCGAGGCGCATCAGGGCAAAGGCTCCACGGGCAAAAGCATGGGAGGCGTGCGCGCTCAGTTCTCCACGCCCGTCAACATTCTGATGTCGCTCTACTCCATAGACTTCTTCTCGCGCTTCAAAGAGGCCACGGGTTATCCGGCTGATTACCGCCCGCATGGCTATCTCTTCGTAGCCACCTCGGAGCGACACCTGAATTACCTGAGAGCGAACAGGGAGCGGCAGGTGCGGCTCGGCTTAAGAGAGGTCGAGCTTGTGTCCAGAGAAGAGATAGTCGAGATTGTCCCTCAGCTTAGAAGCGACGACATAGCGGGCGGCACCTTCTGTCCTACGGACGGCTTTGTAGACCCGCACAGCGTGATGATGGGATTCATGCTGCGCGCGCGCGAGCGTGGCGCAAGGCTCTGGCTCTCTACCGAAGTGACCGGCATAGAAGTTGAAAACGGTGTGGTGTCGGCGGTCGCTACTTCGCGCGGGCGTGTGATGACGCGCAACGTGGTTAATGCCGCGGGGGCGTGGGCCGCTAACGTGGCCAGACTTGCCGGATGCGAGCTGCCCGTAGTGCCTTTGCGACGACAGCTAGTCGCAACGGAGCCTTTTGATAAACTGCCCTCGCGCTTTCCCATGGTGATAGATATGTCAACGGGCTTTCACTTTCGCCGCGAAGGCCGGAGAATCATGCTCGCGTGGAATGACCCGGAAGAGACGCCGGGCTTCAAGACAGACTTTGACCTCTCCTTCATAGAGAAGATTTTAGTGCGGGCGGCCAACCGCGTGCCGTGTCTTGCCGAAGCGGAAGTGAATCCGCAGCGAGTCTGGGCGGGCCTCTACGAGATGACGCCTGACCATCACGCCGTCATAGGGCGTGCGCCCGGCGTCGGCGGCCTCTTCCTCGCCAACGGCTTTAGCGGGCACGGTGTGATGCACTCGCCAGCCACGGGTCGGCTCATCTCAGAGCTGATTCTCTACGGCGAAGCACGGCTACTGGATGCCGGGCCGCTTCGTCCCGAAAGATTCAGCGAAGGCGACTTGCTGAAAGAGTCAGTGATTCTTTGAGCGAGTGAAAGCTGCTCACGGTTTACTGCCTTTCGCTTCCTGCCAGAGGGCTTCCATCTCTTCGAGCGTGGAGGCGTCGGGAGTGCGCCCGCGCTCTCGCAGGCCGCGCTCTACGTGACGGAAGCGACGGCGAAACTTTCGGTTGGTAACTTTCAGCGCCGCTTCCGGCTCTATGCTCAGGTGACGAGCTATGTTGACGACGGCGAAGAGCACGTCTCCGACCTCTTCGCGCACGCGCTCCTTGTCGGCTTCCTCCGATTCCGCGTGCTCGCGTATGGCCTCGCGCAACTCATCCAGCTCTTCATGAAGCTTCACGAAGATGTCTTCCACGCCCTGCCAGTCAAAGCCTACGCGAGCGGCCTTAGTCGAAAGCTGGTGCGCTTCCATGAGCGCGGGCGCTTTGCCGGATACTCCGTCCAGCAGCGACGCGTCCTCGGCCTGTGTGTCTTTACCCGCCGCGCGCTTCTCTTCGGCCTTAATTGCCTCCCAGTTGCGCAGGACTTCGGCGGAATCGCGCGCCGTGTCGTCCCCGAAGACGTGCGGGTGTCGGCGCACCATCTTGGCGTGAATGGCGTCCGTCACGTCGTCAATTGAGAACTCCCCGCGCTCGCTCGCGACCTGCGCGTAGAAGACAATTTGAAAGAGCAGGTCGCCAAGCTCGCTGCGAAGCTCTTCGGGATGACCCTCGCGCGCCTCCTCCACCGCTTCAAAGGCTTCGTAGGCTTCCTCCAAAAGCATAGGCGCTAGCGTCTCATAGGTCTGCTCCCTGTCCCACGGGCAACCTTCGGGTGAACGAAGACGCGCCATCAGCGCCACCAAATCATCAAATTTCGCAGGCATAAGTAAAAGTCCCAAGCTCCAAAGTTTCAGGTTTGATGAGCAGAGTCTAAAACAGAACGGGGGATGGAGGATAGGAGCCGGGGCAAGGTAAAAGAAAATCGAGCTCTCTTTCTCTTACTATCCACGGCCCCTAACCCCCATCACCCATTTTTGTGCTACCATCATGCTATCAAGAGCAATAAGATTTTGACGTATTAAAAAGTCACGCGCCCGAAGTCGGATGGCCCGGCCTGCGGGCGTGTTCCAACAGGGGAAGATATGAGCGAAGAACAACCTCAATTCAAGGTCACAGACCGCCGCCTCTTCAACGCCGACGGCACACCGCGAGAGATTGCAGCCGAGGAAGAGGCCGTTAAAGAGGCCGTGCAAGACAACACACCGGGTGAAGCAGCCGCCGCGAGCGCGCCGCCCGCCGCTTCGGGCGCGACCGGGCAGCCCGCCGCCGCCGCGAGCGCGGGTTCCACACGCACAGAGAGCCCGGAAGACCTTGCCGAGCCGCCGGACGAAGAGGTGGAGGGAGCGCACGACCCCGCCAGCTTCGTCAATTTCCTGATGTCTATAGCTTCGAACGCGGCAGCCGCTCTGGGCATGATGGAGCATCCCGTGACGGGCGAGCGCGGCGTTGACTTGCAGATTGGCAAGCACTGGATTGACGTGCTGGGCATGCTTCAACAGAAGACGCGCGGCAACCTGAGCAATCAGGAGGAGAGAATCTTGGAAGGCTTACTCGCAGACCTTCGCATGCAGTTCGTCTCTCTCTCTCAACCCGCGCCCTCCGCCAAACAGCGCTTCACGGGCCGCGACATACTCGGAGGAAAATGAAGCCTAAAGAGTCTAGAGAGTCTGGAGAGTCTATAGAGAAGAACGCCTCTTGACTCTCAGGACTCTCTAGACTCTCCAGACTCTACAGACTCCCTTTTATGCGTTTGACTTTTTTCGGGACGGGAACTTCTACGGGCGTGCCTTCCATAGGGTGCGATTGCGAGACGTGCCGCTCGGATGACCCGCGAGACAAGCGGCTGCGCGTCTCCGTGCTGATAGAGCACGCGGGCCAAACCGTGCTCGTGGATACTTCCATAGACTTTCGCCAGCAGGCTTTGCGTTACGGCTTGAAGAGGCTCGACGCGGTTCTCATCACGCACTGCCACATGGATCACGTCTTCGGGCTGGACGACATACGCCCGCTCAATTTTCGCTACGGGGCGCTCGGGCTTTACGCCAACGAGCGTGCGTGGCGAGACATTCGCCGCATCTTCAGCTACGTCTTCGAGCCCTCGCATTTCGGCGGCGGGCTGCCGCAGGTAGTCCCGCACACGGTCTTTCCGCTCGCCCCGTTCTGCATAGGCGAACAGATACAGATTACTCCCTTGGAAGTGATACACGGGCGGCTTCCCGTCATGGCCTATCGCTTCAACGACTTCGCCTACGCCACAGACCTGAGCGAGATACCGCCCGCGACTATGGACGCCATGCGAGGTCTGGATGTGCTGGTGCTCGACTGCCTGCGATTCAAAGAGCACCCGACGCATCTGTGGGTTGACCGGGCGCTCGAATACATCAGCGAGCTTAAGCCGCGCAGGACATACCTGACGCATCTGGCGCACGACATCAAACACGAGCGCGACTCAAAGGTTCTACCCGAGGGAGTCGAATTCGCCTACGACGGACTACAGGTAGAAGGATGAAAGGAATTTATTCATTGATTCATCGGCTCATTGATTCGTTGAAAAAATGAATCAATGAATCAATCCCCTATGCGTCTTTTTCACGGAACGGATAATGCGAAGATAGCGCGGCCTACGGTTCTGACTTTGGGCGTGTTCGACGGGCTTCATCTGGGTCACCAGCTCGTGATGCGTACCGTGGTCGAGCGCGCCCGCGCCGCACGCGCAGTCCCGACCGTGATTACCTTTGAGCCTCACCCGCGCGCTGTGCTTCACCCCGAATCCGCCCCGCCGCTTTTGCAGACCTTCGACCAGAAGGTTGAGGCGCTGGGCGTCCTCGGCATAGAGCAGACAATCGTCGTCCACTTTGATAAAGCGTTTTCCGAAGTGCGCGCCGGAGACTTCCTGCGCGACGTGGTGCACGAGCGCTTGCAGGCAAGGGAAGTCTATCTGGGAAAGGGCTTCGCGTTCGGGCACGACCGCGAGGGCGACATAGAGCTGCTGAAAAGGGTGAGCCGCGAGCTTGGCTTTCATGCAGACGAGGTAGAAGAGGTTCAGTTGCGAGGGCGTCGCATCAGCTCAAGCCTAATTCGCAAGCTGCTCTTGGAGGGGCGCGTAAATCTGGCGCGGCGCATGCTGGGCCGCCCTTACGGCGTGGAAGGCCCGGTCGTGCGCGGCGCTGAGCGCGGAAGAACCATAGGCTTTCCGACCGCGAACCTGCGCCCGCAGAATCGTGTCATACCGAGGCGCGGCGTTTACGTGACGGCGACGCTGATTGAAGACGAATGGCGGCGCAGCATAACCAACATCGGCGTGCGCCCTACCTTCGAGTCGGGCGCGGAACCTTCGCTGGAAACCTTCGTAATAGACTGGCAGGGAGACCTGTACGGCGATGTGGTGCGCGTGCGATTTCTTCATCGCCTGCGCGACGAGAAGAAGTTCGACGGGGTGGAAGATTTGAAGCGCCAGATTAATTACGACTTGAGCCGCGCCCTTAGATATTTCGAGACGGGCGGCGTACGGCGCTCGCTTTCAATCATCTAACGAATGATGCTTTCTGCGGAGTCTGAAGCTTTGAGCTTTACCCGGCCCTTACGCCTTCAGGCTCTATATTTTTGGGTTTTGAGACAGGATTGTGAAGGGTTCAATCTAGTATCTCGGAAGAGCGATGGCAACTACGGAACGGGACGAAGCATTGATTAAGGGCGACGGGCTGGCGGGAGACGCCGCGCCCGCCTCTTCCCCATCTTTGCCTGTGCGGTACAGGGGCGCGGCCGTTGACGACGAGCCGCTTGTGCTGCCGTCCGGCGCGCACGCAGACCATCTTAAAGATGACGAAACAGTACCGGGCCACGGCCTGCGCGGCTGGCTGCGAATGTTTCAGATTGCGCGCGTGCTGGGGATGCTTTCGCTCTATCTTTACCTTGACGGCTACGACGTGCGGGCCAACTTCTACCGCCGCATGTACGAGCGCAGGCGAGAGGAGGCCAGAGCGCGGGGTCGCATTGCGCGCTTTCAGCACTGGTCGCGCGAAGTTGACCGCAGAGCCTATGACAGGCTGGTTCGCCTCACGCGTCACTTCGTCTTTCGCGGCGCGGAAGGCACGGAGGCCAAAGAGACAAGGCTTGAAAGACAGGGCGTGTGGCTCAAAGAAAATCTCATCAAGCTCGGCCCTACGTTCATCAAGATAGGCCAGTCGCTCGGCACGCGCGGCGACCTTCTGCCGCTCGCCTACGTGAAAGAGCTTGCATTGCTGCAAGACCAAGTGCCGCAGTTCCCGACCGCAGAAGCCTACGCGCGCATAGAGACGGAGCTGGACAGAACTCTTCAGGAGGCTTACGCGGAGATTGACGCGGAGCCAATCGCCGCGGCCTCGCTCGGACAGGTCTATCGCGCACGACTGCACACGGGCGAAGAGGTTGCGGTTAAAGTCCAGCGCCCGAACCTGCCGGAGATTGTCAACTTCGACATAGCCGTCCTGCGGCGCATAGTTGCCTTCATCAATCGCTTCCTGCCGGAGGCCAACCGCAACGCCGACTGGGAAGGGATGCTCAGGGAGTTTGCCGAGACTGTCTTTGAAGAGATGGACTACGTGCAGGAGGGCAAGAACGCAGACCGCTTCCGCGAGAATTTCAAGACGTGGCGAGCCATACACGTGCCGCGCATACACTGGTCGCACACGACCACGCGCGTCATCACTATGGAGTTCATACGCGGCACGAAGGTCACGGACATTGATGCTTTGCGAGCCAAGCGCTTCTCGCCCCTCAAGGTCAACCGGCTGCTCGTGCGCACCTACCTGAAGCAGCTGCTCGAAGACGGCTTCTTTCATGCAGACCCGCATCCGGGCAACCTGCTGGTGACGGACGGCGGTCGCCTAGCCTTCTTCGACTTCGGCATGACGGGACGTATCACGCCGAAGCTTCAGGCGATGATGATTAACGCCTTCTTTCACGTCGTAGAGCGAGACATACGCGGCCTCTCTCAGGATTTGATTGACTTGAACTTCCTGAAGCCCGGCGTAGACCCGGAGACAGTCCGCCCCGTGGTCGAAGGGCTCTTTCAGCATTATCTGAATCTCAAGCTCGGTGAGGTGAACTTCAAGGAGCTGACCTACGATTTGGCGGAAGTGATGTACGAGTATCCGTTTCGTCTTCCGGCCAACTTCACCTACGTCATACGCGCGCTGATGACGCTCGAAGGCATAGGCATTGTCACAGACCCCGAGTTCAGCTTCTTCGACACGGCCAAGCCTTACGCCAAAGAGTTCATGCTGCGCCGCGAAGGCAAGCACTTCCGCCGCCTTATTCTGGACAAGCTGACGGGCCGCGACGCCGAAGGCCGCATTGAATGGAACAAGATGTGGAAGCTCGCAAAGATGGCCGCCAAGATGTACCTCGAAAAGGAGAGATGAGGTTCCTCCCTGACCGCCAAAAAGATTGACTTCCCGCCCGTTTTGGCATAAAAGCTCTCTTGTTTTCCTGACCTACAGGCTAAAAACCCCCTCTGCTTTTATCACGCATGAAAGCGTAGAACAGTCTCTGCCCGTTCTACACGGAAGATACGCGTATGAGCACCCGGCACGGAGTCCTTTTACTCGTTCTATCGTCTCTGCTTTTTTTAACGACACCTTCCTGCAAACGCCATCGCGCGCCCGACATAGCTGCGGTTGACCAGATTGACCGCCGCACGAATGTCCCCATGGTTCAGCCCATAGAGCGCGACCTCGGCCAGATAAAAGAGCGCGGCACGCTGACCGTTCTCGCGCCTTACAACTCGACCAGCTATTTCATATACAAGGGCGAAGCGCTCGGCTACGAGTACGAGCTGCTACAGACCTTTGCCAGAGAGCGCAATCTGGCGCTCAAGATGATAGTCGTCACAGACCGCAAGAGCATCTACTCGCTGCTCAACAAAGGCGACGGGGACATAGCGGCGGGCCGCCTCGTGCCGACGCCGGAAGACGAGGGAAACGTCTCTTTCTCACACGCGCTTTACCGCACGGAGCCAGTGCTGGTGCAGCAGGCGGGCGCGCCGGAAACAGCTGGCAAGGGAACCGAGCAGGTCATCAAGCCCGGCCCTGCGGACGAGTTGCCGGAGATAGACATACAGGCGCGTCTCATCACAAAGCCCACTCAACTGGTCGGGCAGACCGTCACGCTCCCGCAGCAGTCGCCTTACAAGCGAACGCTGGTAGAGCTGTCCGACAACATCTCAGGCGATATAAACGTGGTCGAGATGGAGGGGGCAATTCAGGACGAGGCGCTGGCTCAAAAGGTGGCGAGAGGCGATGTTCAATTCACAGTCATGCAGGACAATCTGGCGCAGTTGAAGGAGGCGGAGTTCAAGAACCTGAAGGTGAGGCCGATAGTGGGCCGCTCGCACAGCGTTACCTGGGCGGTCAGAAAAAACGCAGGCGAGCTGCTCGCGGAGCTTAACCACTGGATAGACGAGAAGAAGAACGGCTCGCTCTTCGACCAGCTCTATAAAAAGTATTTCGTTGACCGGCGAAAGTACCTTGAGCGTATGGAGAGCGAGTATCTGACTTCGACCACGGGGAAGCTCTGCCAGTACGACGACCTGCTCAAGCGTTATTCGACGGAGCTTAACTGGGACTGGCGCTTGCTTGCCGCGCAGACGTTTCAGGAATCACGATTCAAGCCGGACGCGCGAAGCTGGGCGGGCGCAAGCGGCCTGCTGCAACTGATGCCCGCGACGGCAAGACAGTACGGCGTACACAACTCGCTCGACCCGGAGGAGAACATTCAGGGAGCCGTGCGCTTTCTGAAATGGCTGAATGAATTCTGGATAGACGAGATTCCCGATGATGCGGAGCGGCTTAAATTCATACTCGCCTCTTACAACACGGGCGCGGGACACGTTCAGGACGCGCAGCGCCTTGCCAAAAAGTACGGGGGCGACCCGAATGTCTGGACGGACGTTTCCTACTGGCTGTTGCAGAAATCAACGCAGCAGTATTCCACAGACCCCGTGGTTAAGTTCGGTTTCTGTAGGGGCCTTGAGCCGGTCAACTACGTCACGCTTATACTTGAGCGCTACGACCATTACAGGCAGTTCGTGCCTAACTGACAACGTAGACGGAAGGCGCATGGTGTCGCTCCAAACTGAATCGAGAGCGTGTGGATAGATGTGTATCCCTTTTTGTTTTGAGATTAAGCATGTCCGGCCTGACTATGGCAAGGGCTTTGCTTAACATCATGAAAAGGACGAAAGCTGTTCCGAAGTAATATGGAAACCGTACATCTGCGCGGGTCTTTCAGCGCCTGAGTGTGCTAATGACATGCAGAAAGAGTGTAGAATGTAGGACAAGTAGGTTGGCAAGGTTTTTCTATAGAACATCAATCTGGATTAGAAGGAGCAAATATGCGACGAACAATAGCAACTCTCTGCTTACTGGCGGCAGCTGGCATGTGGAGCGCTTGCGGTGGCGACAGCAATACGAATTCAGGCAACACGGCTAATACCGGCAACAGCAACGCTACGCGCAACGGTGTGGTCGAGACCAACAGCAACATGAGGCCGAATACCAACGGCAACACGGTGCCTTCGAATACTGCGGTCGTGACCAACAACAACGGCAACGACAACACCGCAGGCGTCAGGAATGCCAACACCGGCAATTCCAACGGCAGCAATTCCAATAATGCCAACGCCAACAGAAGGCCGTAAGATTTTCCTGAGCCAGCGTGCTTGATGGATAGAGCGTATTCGCTCCATCCGTTGCAACACAAACCTCGTGTGCTGGAATTGAGGTTGACCGTCATGTAAAAAGCATGGCGGTCTATCTTTTTACAGCCCGAGTGAGGCCGGGGTTAAATGAGCGACCCGATTTCAGAGCGGCACAAGCTCAGTAGTAGTGTCGCGGGATTTCGCCCGGCCCATGTCTTTAGCGTACTTGATGGAGCCGGGCGTATTGTACTTCTCAAGGTAAGCGCGGCTGACGGCCTGCTTGAGCCGCTCGCTTCTGGTGTGAACGGCGCGCACGGGAATCTCCCGGTCAAGCACGTTTAATAGCACCGCGCGGCTCCAGAAGAAAAGTTCTGTACCAGCTTCTCGGCTTAAGACTCCACGAGCGAACGAAGACGCGGCCTTCGACTACAACCGCCCAGATGCCTATAAAGCGATGCGGCGCTGTGCCAGCGCGTATGCCTATAATCTTGCCGTCGCGTACAGCCTCAAGAACGTCGCTCGTGAATCGTCGCCCGACCTTCATATCTTTACCCGCACAGAGAGAGGCGCAAAGCTACCTTTTCATCAAGTCCAGTACGGCGGAAGTCATGGCCTTGACTCCGGTTCTGATGGTCGGCTCAGGCAGGGGCGCAAAGAGCGGCGAGTGAAGTGATGGGAGCGGCTTTCCCGTGCGCCTGCTCTCTTCGACCTTTGAAGCTTCGGCAGCGCCCACCCAGAAGATGACAGCCGGAATCTGATTCCACTCAAGCCCGAAACGCCCGAAGTCTTCTCCCACCATGGCGGGCGGATAAGTCACTACGTTGTCAGCGCCGAGCGTCTTTGAAAAGAGAGCGGAGAGCCGCCCCGTGAGCGCCGGGTCGTTGTAGGTGGCCAGAGTACCTTCCAACTCATTTACTTTAACGACGGGCGCAAGCTCTGACGGAAGCCCCGCAGCCTGTGCTATGCCTGCGGCTATGCGTTCTATGCTGGCCACAATCCTTCGCCGTACTTCCTCTTTATAAGAGCGAATGGTCAGTTGCAGCTTCACTTCGTCCGGGATGATGTTGTAGCGCGAGCCGCCGTGAATCGAGCCGACCGTGACGACCACCGGGTCGAGCGGTGAATTCTCGCGGCTGACGATTGTTTGCAGCGCCAGTATGATTTGAGACGTCAGCACTATAGGGTCTTTGGTGCTTTCGGGCCTTGCGCCGTGGCCGCCTATGCCGCGCACAGTGATGTCTACGGAGGTCACGTTGGCCAGCGCATAGCCCGGCGTCATTCCTACCTTTCCCGCCTCAATGTCGGCCTGGTCGTGCAGCGCTATGGCGTAATCGGGCTTTGGTATTTTGCTGTACAGCCCGTCGTCCAGCATGGCCTTTGCTCCGTCGCTCGTCTCTTCGGCAGGCTGCCCGACCAGAACAACGGTTCCGCGCCACTCGGCTTTAAGCGCTGCCAGCATCCGAGCCGTTCCTATCAGAGACGTGACGTGTATGTCATGGCCGCAGGCGTGCATCACGCCTACTTCCTGACCGGAGTCCGTTTTTACCCGGACGGTGCTTGCGTAAGGCAGGCCCGTCTTCTCTTCCACGGGCAGCGCGTCCATGTCTGCGCGCACCAGCACCACAGGGCCGTCGCCGTTCTTCATCACTCCGGCCACGCCGTAGCCCTTCCACTCCGCCCGCCTGTACTTGCCTATGCGCTCCGTCACCGTGAAGCCGAGCGAGCGAAGCTCCTGAGCCAAGAGAGCGGAGGTCTTAACTTCGTAATGCGACAACTCCGGCGCAGAGTGCAGAGCCTTGTAGGTAGAGACGAGCGCCGGCAACTCTCGCTCAATCATGGCGTCCAGATTTCTGTCGGCATTGGCGGTCGCCAGAGGCAGGTTGCTGAATGACAGGGCCAGAAGAGATAAGACAAACAAAGCTCTACGCATCTCGGAAATGTACCTCCAAGCGGGCGGCCCGACTTGCTTCATAAACCTTGAGACATATAACACGAACCGCCTGAAAGTATCACTTGGAAATTTCGATTGACAAAAAAAGAGCGGGCCGTTAATCAGTCACGACTAACGACCCGCTCCGTCCCCTTGATTACAGCCCGCGCTTCTTACTTCCCGTTCGCCTTCGAGCCGTTCTCGGCCGGCAGGTTCAGGCGGTCGCGGAAGAGGTTGAGGAGCAGGAGCGTGCCTAAGCCGCCTCCCGCGCCGTCACCCGACCCGGACGCCATCACGTCGGGCGTGATGCGCACATTCTTCTCGCCTATGACCTTGAGGGTTTCGACTAGGGCCACGCCCTGTGCGCCGAGCGCGTTGACCTGTTCGTGATAGGCGACGCCCTGCGCCTCGCCCATGAGCCTGACCTTTTCCGCTTCGGCTCGACCCGTGGAGAGGATGTAGTGCGCTTCGCCTTCCGCTTCGGCCTTGCGCTGTTCCGCGCGCTTGCCAGCGATTTCCACGCCTACGGTCGCGGCCATAAGGTCTTTCTGGTTGTTGGCCTGCGCGGTTATCTTCTCAAGCTGTATGCGCTTCTCTTCGGCCTCGCGCTGAGCGTCGAACATGTTCTGGCGCTGCTCTGCCAGAATCTTCTCCGTCTGCGTCTTCATCAGCTCGGCGGGCAGATGTATGTGGCAGATGAGCACGTTCACCACGTCAACGTGGTACTTCAAGAGGTGCGCGCGAACTCTGGCCTCCGCGCGTTCCTGCTCTTCATGACGGTTCTGCAAGTAGGCCATGGCGGAGCTTTCGGAAGCCTGATTGCGGAAGATGGAGTCAATCAGAGGATGCATCACGTTCTGAATCAGCTTATCAATCGAGCCGATTTTAGCGACCATGAAGGGCGCGTCCTCCGGCTTGACGCGGAAGACCACGCGCACCTCAAGCTGCATGGTGAAGCCGTCCTTTGAGATGACCTCGAAGGGATTGAAAGACTGGTTGACTTCGCCCGCAGTCCATTCGACCGTCTGGTTCGTGGTCGGAATGACTATGGGCGTAATCGCCAGCGTGTTGACGTAGTAGCGGCCCGGCCCGACTACCGTCTCCTGTATGCCGCGATAGCCTTCGGGCACAACGTAAGCCTCGTGCGCGCCCTGGTCTAAGCGACGGTCTGCCGGGTCGCCCGACATTAAATCTTCCTGAATCTCCTCTACGTTGCGCGCGTCGGAGAGCTTGTCTAGCCGCGCTGCGGCCTGCTCTACGTGCTCCTGCTCTTCGCGCTCCATCCTTTCGCGCACCTTGTTGGCCATCTCGCGCCTGACCTCTTCCGAAGGGTCTTTGCCGATGTTGGAGACGATGACGGCGACTTCGCCGGGCGCGACCTCCTTGGCCGTCTCAGGAATGACCTTGAAGACGAGCGGGTTGATGTAGTAGGTGCCGGGCAGCAGTATGTCCTTCTGAGGCCCGCGCTGGCCGCCGCGAGTGATGAACTCGTTGCAGTCCTGAAAATTGTCGTGGCCTTCTACGGGCGTGGCGACATAATCGCGCGGGTCTAAGGGCGCGCCGTCGAGGGCTTCCACCAGCCCTATCTGATTCTCCGAGATGACGGTCGCATCAAAAAGCCTTATCTGGAAGAGTCCGGGCTTGATGGCGTTGTTGTTGTCTATGTCAACGGAGTTCGTCAGCACGCGGTAGGTGCCGGGCGTCAGTATCTCCACCTGCGGCCCCTTCTGGCCGCCACTGGCTATGAACTGCTCCGCATCCTGAAAGTTGCGGTGTCCGGCTATGGCCTTGCCGTGCAGGCGACCGGCGTCGAGCGGCGAGCCGTCGGCAGCCGTGATGACGCCGACTTTACCCGGCGGCACGACCGTCACCTTAGAGACGGAGACGCGGAACAGGTATGGATGAATCGGCCACAGGCCCGGCGGCAGCGTGCGAAGCTGTATGCCCTTGACGCCTCCCTGCTTGATGAAGGCTATGGGGTCTTGAAAGTTGTTGTGGGCGTTCTGAGCCCGGTCGGGCGCAAAGATTCTGCCCGGCGGCATGGGCTCTCCGTCAATGGCTTCAATGACGCCAAGCTCGTCCGAGCCTATCTCTATGAGCGGCACTTTGCGCACGACGCGCTCGAAGGGATACTTGATGAAGTGCAGTCCGGGCTTCAGCACGTCCGCCTGAATGCCGACTTCGCCTTCCGTAGCAACGACGCGTCCGGGCGGCATCTTCGCGCCAAGGTATCTACGCTCCTTGATAGCAATCTCGGTCGCGCTCACATTGACCATTACCTTTCTCAAGATAACTATCAGCACAATGAGCGCTATGAAGGCTACTACAGCTATGGGAACTAGAGCCCACAGGTCAATGTTTTCCATTGCAATCCTCTTTCCAAAGTAGGGGACGAGGGGATATGAAAAGAAAGAGTCTCTTTCACTATCACTTATCCCCTGATGTTCGCGCCTCGCGCCAGTTCGCGGCGAAGCGCGGCCAGTTTCAGTTTCAAGAGAAAGCCCTGTCCAGAGCTTCTCTCGTTCTGCGACAATACCCAGTATTCGCTCTCGCAAAGCTGGCGCAGCTCTTCAGCCGAAAGGCCGTCAATGTGATTCTGCCGCCAGAACTCAAGAGCCGTTTCGACGGCCTGACGGTAAAAGGAGGCGTCGTCCGCGAGCGCGGCTACGTGCAGCATCTTGGCCGTAGAGCCCCTGTCGGGCGAGGGCTTCCAAGCTTCTATGAACTTTTGCGCCACGCGGCGATTCACCTTCAGGGGCGGCGTCTCGCGCAGCATGTAAGAGACAAGCGCGAGCAGCTTTTTGCCCGAATCCGCCTGCTCTACGAGCCTGTTAAGGACTTCGTCGTAAAAGGCGGGGTCGCCGTCGGCGCGCGCCTCAATCAGCGCGCTTCTTTCTCCCACGGAGGCGCGCGCGAGGATGTCTACGCGGCTCCTCTCAGCTTCGGCGGCCTCTGCGGCCTGAGCTAACTGCTTATGTTGTTTGGCCGTTTCCTCTCCGAATAACCCGCTCCAGTCGGGCGACGGCGGCGGCGGAAGCAGGCCGTCAGCTCGCGCCTTTCGGTCGAGCAGTCGTTCCTGCCGCCGGTAAACGACGTAGATGATTGCGGCTAATAGAAGAAAAGAGGTGATGAGAACGGTGACCATTTAGGCCTTGTGTCCGATTCGCCCTGTGCGTTGGCTTTCCAAAGGTTTTGCACTTCTGCCGGGGCTTATCCGACCGCCATGTATTATACGATAGTTCCGCGCGCAGGGTTCTTTTTTTCGTGGCCCGCGCCCGGCTGAGGCGCTAGATGGTCAGAAACCCCGCCCCGAAATGGAGTTGAAGAAGAGCGGGTAGGTCGCAAGAGACTGCCCGCGATACTGTGGGCGAAAGCCGAAGAGAATCACTCGCCCGCGTCCCATAGCTACCTCTAAGAGGGCCGCGCGGCCGCGCACGCGCTCGCCGCCAAGCAGCCAACCCGAGAGCAGAGGGTCTGAGCCGGACGGGTAGCGAGCGACGACTCGCACGCGCCCGGCGTCCCCGTCATCGCTGATTTCAAAGACAGGCGAGTCTTCGACCCATGCGACAGACTCTCGCTCCATCCCTGCGGCCAGAGGGTGAGCCGTATCAATCTCTGTTCTTAGAATCGAGCCGGGCGCGTAGAACTCCGTGCGCTTCAGTCCAGCCGTGACATCCCGCACGGGAAGCCGTAGTTGCTCTATGGCAAAGTCCGAAGCGCGATTCAGGCAGACGAGCGTGCCGCCCGCTTCTACAAACTCCCTGAGCGCCTTAACGCCTTCAGCGCCTATCCCGCCCGTCAGTTCGGCAGGCATCCTGCCCGGCTTGTAGCCTTCCAGAATCGCTGCGGGCGATTGGTCTGGAATAATGATGGTGTCGTATTTGGCTCGCAGGTTCCCGCCGCGCAACTCGGCGTCCCGCACGGACGAAGGCGAAAAGCGCGTGCCTTTATAAATCTCCCGCTCCAAGACCCAGCGCGTCCAGCCTTCATCCATCGCCGGAACGTGCGACCTGTAAAGAGCCAGCCGCTTGATTTCTTGAAGGTCGCCGCCGCCGCTGACGAGCATCGGTACGTCAATATTCCTGTATCTGGAGGGAGCATAAACAGGTGTGGCCTTAACGCCCATTAAAAGCGAGAGCGTGTGCGCCGTGACATCGTAAGGCGAGACGGGACGGCCGGACGCGTCTCGCAGGTCTGGGTATTTCTGAGATTCGAGCAGAGCCTTGGCGAAAGCGCCGTAGGGCTGCTCCATCCGTACCAGATAGCCGCGAGACGTATGCTCAATCTCGACGCCGCCGCGCTCAAGAATCTCAAAGAGTCGCCGCCGGTTCGGCGCAGCCGCGCTTGCGTCATCAATCAAGAAGCCGAACAGCTCTCCGTTGCGGCGCGGGCGCACGGCCTCGCTGCCTATCTCGTAAAAACGCCTGAGCCATCTTTCACGATTCTTCGCCGCGTGACTGAGAAGAGAGAAGGCTGCGCCGGTCATGTAGCGGGTGATGTCGCGCATGCGCCACTCGCCGCCCGGCCACGGCGAAGGGTAGTTCTCAGACCGTTTGCGCGCGTCGTAGCCGAGCCCCGGTCGCAACTCTTCAGGCCGCACGGAAACCGGCGTTGCAATCTTTGCCGACGCCGTTTCGGAGAGGATACGCACGCCGCCGTGATAATGGGAGTAGGCGCGTGACGGCGTCCACGCGTCGTAGGTCGAATCCCACGTGATGCCTAAGAGCCCGGCCGCGCTTAGCTCGTCTTTCATGGCCAGTCCCAGCTCCGTGTAGCCTTCTACAATCTGTCGGGGGACGTTCGGCTCCACGGGCTGCATGTACGGCGGCAGGAAAAGCCTTGGGCCGTATGCGCCCTGCTGGTGTATGTCGTGGACTATCTGCGGGTGCCAGACGTTGTGAATCTTATCAACGGTGAGCCGCGTCTCTACCTGCGTGAAGGCGTACCAGTCGCGGTTGTTATCGTGGCCCGTGTACTTGTGATAAAGCTCCGGCGGCTCTGTGCCTTCAAAGGGCGTGCCCAGAGTCTTGTCGTACCAGTTCTTTACTATGTCCACGCCGTCCGGATTAAGCGAAGGTACTAGAAGAATAATCGTGTTCCGAAGAATTTCACGAATCGCGGGCTCGTTGGATGAAGCGAGCCTGTGCGCTATCAGCATGCTCGATAGATAAGAGCCGACCTCCGTGGAGTGTATGCCGCAGGTGATGAGCACAATCGTCTTGCCGCGAGAGATGAGCCCGGCGGCCTGTCGCTCGCGGTTTGCGCCCAAAGTGCGCGGGTCTGCGAGCTTCTGCTGAATCCTCTTGTACTCTTCGAGCCGCGCTAGGTTCTCAGGCGCGCTGATGGTGGCCATGACAAACGGCGCGCCCATAGTAGTCTTGCCAAGCCGCTCGAACCTCACGCGCTCGGATGAGGCCGCGAGCTTCCCGAAGTAATCAACCACCTGATTCCAGCTTGCCAGCTTTCTGTCGTCGCCCGGTCGAAAGCCCAGCACCTCTTCCGGCGCAGGCACCGCCGCGCTTAATCGCTCATTCGGAGAATCAGAAAATGATGGCCGCGCATATACTCCGGCGACGGGCGGGAGTGAAAAAGCTGCGACAAGCAGCAATGCGAGCGTAGACTTACGCATCCGATTGAAGGGCTCCGAAATATGTCTCAAGGAATAGATTGGCAGCAACCGAAACAGCCGAAGTGTAACAAGAGGAAGGCAAAAGTAGAAAGGCTGGAAGCAAAGTTACTTGCGCGGGCTCGCCCTTGCGCGGTAAAGTAGCGCTGCAAATCCCTTAGCACTCCCCGCACTTAGAAAAACTGTCGGAGGTGATTTCCATGTCAGGTGGAGTCGTCGAGGTTACCAAGCCAAGTAACGAATACCCGGATGTTGTCGGAACAAGGCCGGAGAACCCTTTGGCCGCCGCGTTCAGGCCATACATCCCTGCCAACGTGCGGCTGCGCGAGCTGACGCCGTTGCCCTTGATTATAGGAACGCTGCTGGGCGTAATCTTCGGCGCGTCCTCTCTTTATCTGGTGCTGAAGGTCGGCCTTACCGTCAGCGCGTCCATACCCGTAGCCGTTATCTCCATCACGCTCTTTCGCCTGCTCTCGAAGATGGGCCTGCGCGACGCGACCATTCTGGAGAACAACATAGTGCAGACGGCGGGCTCTGCGGGCGAAAGTATAGCCTTCGGCATAGGCGTCACCATGCCCGCCATCATGATTCTGGGATTCGACCTTGAGTTCACGCGGGTCATGCTGGTGGCAGTGCTGGGCGGGCTTCTGGGAATCCTGATGATGATTCCCCTGAGACGCGCGCTCATCGTACAGCAGCACGGAATCCTGAAGTACCCGGAAGGGACTGCCTGCGCCGAAGTATTGAAGGCGGGCGCGAGCGCCGAATCAAGGGAGGCGGCGATTCACGCGCGCGAAGAGCTTGGCCTCGAGACGCAGGAGGCTGCGGCGACGGGCGGCAAGACGATTATCACAGGCTTCAGCATAGGCTTCCTCTACTACGGGCTGATGCAGGTCTTCAAGACCTGGAAAGAGTACCCGACCAAGGAGTTCGGCCCGCCGTTCACGGGAGGCTCCGTCTCTCTGGAAAACAATCCGGCGCTCCTAGGCGTAGGCTACATCATAGGCCCGCGCATAGCTTCCATCATGGTCGGAGGCGGTGTGCTTGCTTATCTGGTGCTGATTCCCGCGATTAAGTATTTCGGGGGCGGGCTGACCACGCCGCTTGCGCCCGAAACGGCGCACCTGATTAGCGCCATGAGCGTGTCGCAGATTCAGAAGACTTACATTCTATACATAGGCGCGGGCGCGGTCGCTGCCGGAGGCATCATCAGTCTCTTTCGCTCTCTGCCCATTATCTGGCAGGGACTCAAGGGCGGCTTGAGCGATTTGCGCGGGCGTCAGGAAGCGTCGGAGAACGCGCCTCGTACCGACCAAGACCTTTCTATGCGCTTCGTCATCGGCGGCATAGTCGTCCTGCTGATAGCCATCATGGCCAGCCGCGCGCTCAATCTTCAATGGAACCCACTGGGAGCGCTTCTGATAATCGCCTTCGGATTTCTCTTCGTCACTGTGTCGTCGCGCCTGACGGGCGAAGTCGGCTCAAGCTCGAATCCGATATCCGGCATGACGGTGGCGACGCTGCTCCTGACGAGCCTAGTCTTTCTCATCATAGGCTGGACTCAGCCGCCCTATTACGTGACGGCGCTCTCCATCGGCGCAATCGTCTGTATCGCGGCGTCGAACGGCGGCACGACCTCGCAGGACTTGAAGACCGGCTTTCTGGTGGGCGCAACGCCCAAGTACCAGCAGATTGCGATTCTGGTGGGCGCTCTCGTCTCTGCGCTCGTGCTGGGGCCCATACTGCTGCAACTGAATCAGTCCGGCACGGTCTACGTCCCCATCGCCAACAACAAGGACTTCACCTTCGCGCCCGATTTCCGCGCCAACTCGGCTGACTACGAGCGAAGCGGCAGCGAGCCTAAGCGCGAAAGACTGGAAGGCTCGCAGGCGGGCGGCGACACCAACAACTATTACGTCTGGCACAAGACGACGCCTGAGAACGGCCCCGCCGGTCGTTACCTCGTCAACGAGCAGGGCGTGCCGGTTTATCTGGCAGACCCCGGCATCAACGGCATCTACGACAAGCGCGCTGACGGCTCTACCGTGCAGAAGTTCACAGCGCCGAAGGCGACGCTGATGTCCTACATCATCAAGGGCATCCTGAGTCGAGAACTGCCGTGGGGCCTTGTGCTGCTAGGGGTCTTCATAGCAGTCGTGCTTGAGCTTTCAGGCATTCCCTCGCTGGCCTTTGCCGTGGGCGTGTATCTTCCCATCTCCGTCTCGGCCCCGATTTTCGTAGGCGGCATGATTCGGTGGGCCGTTGACAAGTACCTGCGGCGCAAGTTCGCCAACAAGAAGATGACGGAAGAGCAGCTAGTGGCAGAAGGCGACAAGAGTCAGGGCGTGCTGCTGGCTTCGGGCTACATAGCGGGCGGCACGCTGGCGGGCGTGGTCTACGCCTTCCTGAACCTGAGCGACTCCGTAGCCGCGCGGCTCAGGGGCTACGAAGAATGGTCTACGGCGCATAACCCGTTATTTGACGCGGGCTACGGCGGTTGGTCTGACGTGCTGGGGCTAATTCCGTTCATCATACTGACCGCGCTCCTGTACATAGTCGGGCGCGAATGGTGGCTCTCGGGCAGGCCCGGAGCGGGCGATGCCGCTTCCGCGCCGCCCTCGTCCCGTTCGTTCAGAGACACCTAGAGGCGGCCAACGTTTACAGCTTTTGCTGCTTCTATTATTCTTGAGGCGCGCTCCTCTGACCGGTTTACAAGGTTGGGCGCGCCTCACTTTTCATACGAGGAAGATTCATCCGATGCTCAAGCTCAGATTTAAGAAAGCATACAACTCAGCCAGCCCGCTCCTTGCAGCCTTCCTGCTAGTTGTCTCGGGCGCGCTCTCGGACGCGACGGCGCAGACTTCCGGCAACACGGCGACGGGCGCTGCTTCCACTCCGTCCGACGCCGTGCGCCGCTTCTACAAGGCTTTGAGCGAAAAGCGATTTCGTGATGCTTTGATGGCGACGGCGCTCAGGCCCGCAGTGGAGAATCTGAGCGCCTCTGAGCTTGAGGATTTGCGGCGCGATTTTGAAGGCATGGCGACGGACGCCGACAAGATTCAGTTGGCGGGCGAGCAGATTAGCGGCGACCGCGCCTCCGTCTTCGTCAAGCTCGTCAGCGACGGCCCCGGCGACCCTCCCATAGAGCTACTGGTGCGAAGGGTTTCGGGGAACTGGATTGTCACCTTCAACGAACAGGTGGAGCAGGCTGCCAAGCGCGACGGCACAAAATATTTCTTCAAGCTGCGGATAGAGACGCACGAGCTGGACGCGCAGAACATGCTCATGAACATAGCGCAGAAGCAGCTCGTTTACAGCCTGCAACACAACGGCGTCTTCACGGACTTGCAGACGCTTGTGAAAGAAGAGTTGCTGCCCGAAGACGTGCTTTCATCTCAATCAACCGGCTATAAATTTCACATCACGCTCTCCCCGGACAGGAAGAGCTACACGGCAGGGGCGGAGCCCGCCGTCTACGGCCGCACGGGGCTGCAATCCTTCTACATGGATCCGAGCGGCATCAAGAAGGCGGACACGGGCGGGAAACCGTACGTGCCGAAGAAGTGAACTCAAGACCCTACAGGCCAATTATGCGACATCTCAAAGCCACATCATGCGCGGCCCTCTTCTTCCTCTCCCTCTTCATCATCGCAGCCGCCGAGACTACGCGCGCACAGGATAACGGCACGACTACTACGACCCAGACGGATGTCACGACGCAGCAGGAGGAGAGGCCGCAGCCGACTCCTGCCGGGCCTGCGAAATCGGTGGTGCGCGGGCGTGTCATCTACGACGACACGAATCGCCCGGTGAGGCGCGCTCGCATATTGCTTCTCAAGTCGGACGGGAGCGGCGGGATGGAGAAGGGCGGTGTGACGAACGAGCGCGGCGAGTTTCAGGTGAAGGATATCCCGGCGGGCTCCTACTTCATAATGGTAGACTCGCCGGGCATCATTACACCCCTAAGCAGCATAGAGCTGGAAGACGGCATGGACGAAAGAGCCGCCATCGTCGCCGTCAGAAAAGAGTTTGAAGAGGTTACGGTCAACGGCACGAACAGGGTTGACGTGCAGATTCGCGCCCGTCGCGGAGGCGTCATCACTGGCCGCATCACCTATCAGGACGGCGACCCTGTGACGAGCGCGCAGATAATCATCCTGCGTAAAAAAGATAATCGTCTGATTCGATTCATCACGAGCTTTTCTCCCTACAGCATGCTGAGCTTGAGGACGGATGACCGGGGCATCTATCGGATAGCGGGCCTGCCGCCGGGCGAGTATGTGCTGGGCGCGTCTGAAAGCAACACGCGTGAAGACGTGCGCGAAGAATACGCCATGATGGGACTGACGGGCAGCTCGAACTTCAGCATCAGCTACTATCAGAACGAGACTAGCCTCAAGCAGGCTACGAAAGTCAAAGTCGAAGCCGGACAGGAAGCGACAGAGATAAATATCACGCTCATAGAGAGAGCTTTGTACACCGTATCCGGCAGCGTCGTAGCTCGCCAGTCCAGAACGCCCGTGCGCGCACAGGTCACGATTCAAAGTAAGTCGGAAGCTGTGGCCCTGCCCTTTATGGACGCCGGGCCGAGCACCGCCACGGACGAGCAGGGGCGCTGGTCGTTTACCAACATCCCGGACGGAAGCTACACGATTAAGGTTGACCCGGGTGACGACGATTCGGAGGGGGATGTTCGAGAAACCATGCAGGCTACCGCAGAGGCACGCGACGAGCGTACCGCTACGACTGCTCCGGCCGCTCCGGCCGCTCCCAGAAAACCCGCGCTCGTGACGCGCCAGCAGGACGTGACCGTCTCCGGCGCAGACCTCTCAGGCATAGTCATAGAGCTTGGCGAAGGCGGGCGTCTACAGGGCACGATTATAATAGAAGGCGGCAAGCCCTCTACGCAGGAGAGCCTGAACGTCTCTCTGTTGCCGCGCGACATGAGCCTCGCGGGGCAAATAAGATACGGCTTCGTACAGCAGGACGGCAGCTTCACTATAGATAAAGTTCCGCCCGGCGAGTTCTACCTCTCCGTGCAGCAGTCGGGCGAGAGGTTCTACATTAAATCGGCCACGGCTGGCGGCATTGACCTCCTGCGCGAGCCTGTCAGAATAGGCTCCGGCACGAACATCGAGAACGTTCGCATCACGATTTCGACCGAAGTGGCTACGCTTCAAGGCCGTGTAGTCTCGGCAAGCGACGCCAAGCCCGTGCGCGGCTCAATCCTGTTGCTGGTACCCTCAGACCCCGCTCGCTGGCGCTCCTTTCTGCCTGCGGTCACGGGAGCGGACGGCACTTTCAAAGTCACGGCTGCGCCCGGAACTTATCAAGTGGTAATCCTCGGAGAGGGCGATAATCTGCGCTCCATCAACGAAGCTTTCATCAGAGCGCGCTCAGGAAGCACCAAGTCTGTTACACTCACGGCAGGCGGCAGCGAAACCATAGAGCTGGTTGCGCCCGCGAGTAAGCCGTGAGCCATGACCGAATTGATACGTTCCATCGCCGCGCACCTCAGAGAATATCTGGGCAATCGTCGCCGCGCTCCGCGCCGTACGATACGCCTGAGCGTGAGGGTTTCGCCCGTGAAAGCCGCGCGGCCCGCGCGCGTCTCGGCGACCGACGGCGACGCGCTCTACGGCTACACGCGCGACGTAAGCTCTACCGGCCTTGCTCTGATACTTCCGGCCATACGCATTAACAACATCTATCTGATGGGCGAAGACCGCACGCTTGAGATTCTCATAGAAGATGAAAGCGACCCGATTGTGATTTACGGCATCTCCGCGCGTTACGAGAAGCTGGAAGAGGGAAAAGCCGACAAAGGCTACCTGATAGGCATCAGGATTACGGAGATGAGCCCGGAAGACCGCGCACGCTACACGGCCCTGCTCAAATAAAGTCACAAGTCGAAAAACTAGTAGTGGGTCAGTTAGAAATCTAAACAAGTAATTCACCGCAGAGACGCAGAGTGTCGCAGAGGAAAGCGCAGAGAGTTGAATGCTTTTCTCCGCGCCCCCTCTCGCGTCTCTCTGCGTCTCTGCGGTGATTGATTTTGAAATTGACCCATCACCGAGACCCCTTCTTTTGACCTGTGACTTATTCCTCGAACCTGAGCAGGCCGAAGGCCCGGGGGACGTGAAAGTTTGGGCGGGCGGTGCGCGTTGGCCGCCACGTGAGGTAGCCTCTATCTTCGCCGCTCCCGACACAGCGAAAGAGGTTCGTGAGCCAAATCTCTCCCGCCTGCGGCTTCCGGGCGAAAGCCTCCCACGGGAGGCGCATGGCAATCAGGACGCGTCCCTCTTCGACGCTGGCCGCAGCCGTCATGCCCGAGCGGTAATGCCAGTCGGTTTCGCGCTCGGCTCCACGGTATCTAATCTCTAGGTCAATCCATTCGCCGGTCGGCGCGGCCTCGAACTCGAAATAATGCATGGGCTCATCCCTGTCCGGCGCGACGAAGATTTCACACACATCGCGCTCCCACAGCCCCTGTGTCTTCTCCGCCGTCTGCGGCGCATCGCTTATCACGAGCGGCTCTTCCTGACGACAGACGAAGCGCACGGACAGAGCTTCGCTTGACCATACGAGGCTGGCTTCCGCGTGACGCCCCGGCGGCGCGGCTTCTCCAGACCAGTAGCGCGTAAGGCTCACGCCCCGCGCCCTCTCCCACCCGGCATGAAAAAAGTCGTGAGCGGGAATCTCCTCGCTCACCCGGAGCACGCTGATAATGTTTTCTCTACCGGCCTCGTTCATAACTCAATCTTCTTCCATCTGCCGAAGCGCTTCCATGCAGGCGTTGACCAGCCGCACGGGGTCGTCGCCGTGCAGCACTACCGAGCGTGTCCTCTTAGAGAAGATTTCCATCAATCTCTCGGCTTCGTCAGCCACGCCGCCCGTCCTAGTCAGGCAGCCTATGACGCGCCCCTCGTCGTGGGCTATCGTGAACTCGTTGAGCGAGCCGATAGAGCCGCCTATGAAAAGCACTATGTCGCAGGAGCGCACGAGCACCACGTTGCGCCCCTTCAGGCCGAAGCCCGTGAAGATAATCGCGTCGCAGGCGTCCGTCGGAAGCTTAAAGCCTTCTACGTGCTCGCGTAAATTTTCTGCGGGCGACACTCCTATGTGAAAAGCGCCAGCCTCGTGCGCCGCGCGGCCCACAGTGTACGGGATGCCCGTTGTAGCTCCCGTCAGCAGCACCACGTCGTGCGCGGCTATGGCCCGGCCGAGAGCCTCGCCCTTTTCGCGCAGAGCCTCACGCGCCTCTCCCGGCAAAGTATCGTCAGCCGAGCCCATGACCCCGATTTTTATCTTCATAGAATTTTCATCCCTGCTCAGACCCTTCAGCGTCCTCTTCCTTATTCCACAACCTTCTGGTGATGAACCACGCGAGTCCCGGCAGCAGAAAGAAGACGCCCATGCCTATAGTGACGGTGCGCGGCGAAAATTGATAACGGTCGAGCAACTCGCCCGCCGCGTAATTCGACGCAGCCATGGTCAGCGTCAGCAGCGCAAGCTCGGCTGCGAACACCCGCCCGCGAAAGCTGTCCTCTACGCTTTGCTGCAACAGCACTGTCGAGTAGACCCAGAGGATACTGCCGCCCGTGTGTGCTATGGCAAGCACTATGATGGCGAAGAAGAAGTTGGTCGCGCTCCCGAAGGCTATGTAGAAGAGGCCGCCGATTAGAAAAGAGATTCCAATGGAGGTCTGCATGTGCGCTCTGGTTTCGCCGCTAAACCTACGGGCCGCGAACGGGCCTATCGCGGTGCCTATCCCGCGCGCGGCATAAAGCACGCCTATCCCCGTTGCCGTGCTTCGTCCGACCGGGAAAATCTTTTCACCGAAGACCGCCAGAAGCGCGAGTATGCCTCCGCCCAAACCCCACGCTGGCTTGACCATCAGCAGCGCAAAGACACGCGGGCGGCGTTTGACGTAGCTCATGCCCTCGAAGGTTTGCGTCAAGCCAAGGGCGCTCATCAGAGTAAACCCTTTCTTCTCCTGCGGCTCGCGTGGAGGCAGTCGCACCGTCATGATTAACACGGCCGACAAAACGTAGCTCAGCGAGTCCAGTATGAAGGCCGCGTCCGTCCCGACCCAGCCGGTAATCAACCCGCCTATGGCCGCGCCCAGTGTAAGCATGGCCGACCAAGTGGCGGAAGAGATTGCGTTGGCTGCTATGAGGTCGCGCGGCTCAACTATGGATGGGATGGCGGCTGTGCGCGCTGGCTCGAAGAAGGTGGAGCAGACTAGCTGCATGACGGTCAGGACGTAGACCATCCAGAGTTGCTCCGCGCTCTTCACCAGCAGGAAGCCCAGCACCACCACGGCGCGCAGGGCGTCCGAGATAATCATAATCGAGCGGCGGCTGAAGCGGTCTGCCAGCACGCCGCTAGCCGGGCCTGCTACGACGCTCGGAAGAAAGCGCGCGACCAGCACAAGGCCGACTGCGCGGCCTGAGCCCGTGAGGTCAAGCACGATGGTATAGAGCGCTATGGTGTTGAACCAATCGCCCATCTGGCTGACGACCTGTCCCAGCCAAAGCCTGCGAAAGTCGCGGTTCCGCCTCAGTAGCTCAACATAGCCGGTTGAGGCTTCTCTGACCGCCGCGCCTTCACCAACAGATTCGCCCAAACGATTCCCGCCCCGTTGCAAAGAGTTAAAGCTTTGAGGTTGCACCGTCCCGCTCACGGCTGTCAACTCGTGTTTACGCTCAAAGATTGACCGATTCATCATTATGACGCGTCAGTTAGACTGGCGGGGCAACCCGCATAAAGTGCCGGCGTGCGCTAGCTTTCCGTTAAAAGCGCGACAGAGAAGGAGTTATCTTAAAGCCGCTTTCATCCACGGCTCGCGGCACGCGTCTTGTTAATTGAGAAGGCGCGGCGCGGAGGCTATGCCCACGCGGGATGTGCTTCCCGGGCTCACCGCACGGAGCCCGAAGCCGCACAAGCTCGGTTCGGTAGAAAGGGAAGTTATCGTGCGCTTGTAACGCCTTTTCTCAACAAGCTCTCACCCCTGAATGGGTGCGTACCGCGAAAGTGCCTGTATAGCGTACGCGCTCGCTTGCCCTAAACCCTGCCGTAAGTCGCAATGCCGATTTGCTCCCGGCTGCGACTTGCGGCGGCAGGCACATACGAATTTCGAGTATCAACCGAAGAACAAGCGGGGAACATAAGGGAACACGCGGCAGGCTTTAACAGCAAGGAAGGTGAAAACCGGCAGAGGGTAGGGGCAAAAGCTTTACGCCCCTTACCCCCGGCCGGGGCCTTCAGCAAGAGCAAACTTTCAGAGAGCTTCGGAGAGAGAGAAGAGTGAAACTCATAGAGATGAGTGATTACAATCGCGCGGCCAAAATCTACTGGTCGGTGATGGTCGCGGGCGGCGCTTTTGTGGCGGCCTGGGGGCTTTACAACTGTCTCTCCTTCTCGCCGCTACAGTGGGCGGAATTCCTTGCGCTGCTGAGCCTCGTCTTCATCACAAGCTCTTATCCGATTCGCATCCCCAACACGAGCGCCAGCGTCACCGCGGGCGACACCTTCATCTTCTTAAGCGTACTCTTTCTAGGCGTGCCTGCGGGAATCGTGATAGGCGTCGTTGACTCTTTCGTCAGCTCTCGTCGCACGACCCGGCGCGTCACTAGCTGGCTCGGCTCGCCCGCCATGATGGCCATCACGGTCTTCGTATCCGGCTCGACCTTCTACTACGTTCTTAAAGCTTACGCTCACTTGGCGGATGAGCCGCTTCGCACAATGCCCGCGAGGCTGGATTATCTAATCGTGCCGCTTCTGTTGATGACGCTCCTGCAATACTTCCTGAACGGTCTGTCGGTGGCGACCATGATGGCTTTGAAGAGCCGCCGCTCCATCTGGAAGTTCTGGCGCGACGGTTATCTTTGGACGAGCTGGACGTTCTTCGCGGCGGGGCTGGCCTGCGCTCTTATCTACGGCGCGCTCACAAAGTTCGGCTTCCTCTACATGATTTTAAGCGCGCCCGTGCTGGCCGCGAGTTACGCGACCTACAAGGTCTACTTCGAGCGCGTCAACGAGAAGACGCGCGAAGCCACGGAGATGAGCCGCCTGCATCTGGCAACGGTTGAAGCGCTCGCCACGGCCATTGACGCCAAAGACCAGACGACGCATTGCCACGTGCGCCGCGTTCAAATCTACGCGGCAGGCATGGGCAGGCTCCTGAATCTTTCGGACAAAGAGATAGAGGCTTTGAAGGCCGGGGCGCTTCTGCACGACATAGGAAAGCTGGCCGTGCCCGACCACATCCTGAACAAGCCCGGCCGCCTCTCGGCAGCCGAGTTCGAGAAGATGAAGATTCACACGACGGTCGGAGCCGAAATCCTGAAGCGCGTAGATTTCCCATACCCGGTTGTGCCGATTGTGCGACACCATCATGAGCAATGGGACGGCAAGGGCTATCCGGACGGGCTCAAAGGCGAAGAGATTCCTATGACTGCGCGCATACTCGCCGTCGTAGATTGCTTCGACTCCGTGCGCGAAGACCGCCCCTATCGTCGCGGCATGACCAGAGAAGAGGCGAGCGCGCTTCTGCTTCGCGGCGCGGGAAATCACTTCGACCCGAAGGTCATTGACCTCTTTCTCAAACACCTCAGGAAGTTCGACGAAGAGATTAAAACGCAGGGTCTGGACATGCACGGCGTAACGGACGAAGAGTGCGAGCCCAGAGCGCTTGCCGCCTCGGATTTCCGAGACAGGGAGCACGAGGCAATCTTCGCTTACGACCAGATTAAGAACGCGCACAGGGAAGTCTACTCGCTCTACGAGATTGCGCGCACCTTCGGCTCGTCGCTGAACATAGAGGACACGCTCTCCATTCTGGTCAACAAGGTGGGCCACGTCGTTCCCTTCGATACCTGCGCCGTCTATCTATACGACGAGCTGAAGGGCTACGCTGTGGCGGCGCACGTTGCCGGAAAGAACGCGGAAATCCTGCGCGAGCGCTGCGTAGCGCCCGGCGAAGGCGTGACGGGCTTTGCGCTTGCCAATCTGCGCCCCATTAATCACATAGACCCTCAGCTCGACTTCATGGGGCTGGACGTTGCTCCCGCGAGCCGCTATCGAGCTATGGCCTCTTTCCCGCTAGTCAAAGACGGGCGGCTGCTGGGCGCTCTCTCGGTCTATTCGATTGACTTGCAGGATTACACGGACGACCACATGCGCCTTCTGGACACCGTGACGCGCCTCGCTTCCGACGCTTTAGCCAACGCCATGCAGCACGCCGAGGCCGAATCGCACGCGCTCACAGACCCGCTGACGGAGCTGCCGAACGCGCGCTCCATGTACATACGCTTTGAGCAGGAAGTCTCGCGCGCGCGCCGCACGGGCAAGCCGTTTCAGGTAATCATGCTCGACCTGGACGACTTCAAGCAGGTCAACGACACCTACGGGCACAAGACCGGCGACCAGATGCTGCGCGAAGTTGCAAGGCTTCTTCAGGGGCAACTGCGCGAGTACGATTTTCTGGCCCGTTACGCGGGCGACGAGTTCGTAGCCATAGTGCAGGAGATTAGCAACCAGCAGGTGGAAGAGCTAAGCGAGCGCATAGAGCAGACCGTCACCTGCTTCGCCCTTCACGTGCGCGCAAATCATTACGCGCGCGTAGGTATCTCTGTCGGCGCTGCCACCTTCGGCACGGACGGCGAAACCCTAGACCAGTTACTTATCGCGGCGGACGAAGCCATGTACGGCGTCAAGTCCACGCACAAAGAGCGGCAGCGCAGCCCCCTCAAACTGGAAATCGTCGAAGAGCCTGTAGAAATCCCCACAGACAATCTGGCATCCACGGCAATCAATTAAGAGACGGGCGATAGAGGTCGGGGGTTAGGAGATAGTAAAAGAGATTCTTTCTTTACTATCTCCTAACCCCCAATCCCTATCCCCCATTTGATGTGTTAGGATAGAGCCTGAGCCTCCAGCGGGCTCTCGTCGTGAATTCGTCTTACGGGATTTTTAAGCATGGCTGCTCAACGCATAACCAACGAGACGGGCGCAACCGTTCTGATAGTGGATGACGAGCCCAGTGTGCGACAGGGCTTGAGTCGCATCTTCGAGTCCGCAGGGCATCGCGCTCTGACCGCGTCGGATGCTCCGTCTGCGCTCCGGGTGCTGCACAAAGAGCCCTGCGACCTTGTTCTTCTGGACGTAGAGATGCCGGGCGTAAGCGGCCTTGCGCTCTGCCGTCTGCTTCGCGCGCAGGCCAAGACCAAGCAGTTGCCTGTAGTGATGCTTTCGGCCTCCGATGATGAAAACCGCAGGGTCGAAGCCTTCGCCGCGGGCGCGGACGATTACATAGTCAAGCCTTCCACGCCTCTTGAGCTTCTCACCAGAGTCAGCGCTCACCTTGAGACGGCGCAGCGAGAGCGCGACCTTCTCGGCAGCAACCGCGAGTTGAGCTTTCTAGCAGACCTCGGGCGCGGCCTTCTCTCCGCGCATGAGCCGGATCAGGTGGTGCGACGAGTGGCGGGCGCGACTTACGAGGGCGCGAACGCGGCTCTCTGCGCCTGTGTGCTGAAGATGGGCGAGCGCGGCATGGTCGTCTGCGTCTTTGACCGTGAAGGCAGCGCGGAGGGCGCGTCCCTTATTCACATGGAGAGGCTTGAAGAGTGGCTTGAGTCCGAATCCTCGTTTCGCTCCGCGCTCATAGAAGAGAGCGAGCGGTTTTTCGTGCGGGACGACGCTCATGCAGTCGAGTACGCAGCGCCTCTTCGCTTTGATGGCATCACGCAGGGCGCGTTGATTGTCTGCTTCGACCAGCGTGAGGATTACGGCGAGACGGAGGTGCGGCTCGTTGACGCTGCCGCGCAGCAGGCGGCTTTGGCCGCGCACGTTTCTCTGCTTTACAAAGCGGCGCGTGAGTCCTCCTTTAATCTGGCGCGAGAGGTGGAGCGGCGCACGGCCGAGGCCGAGGCGCAGCGCCGCTTCACGGAGATGATTATTGACAGCCTGCCCGTGTCGCTCTACGCGATTGACAGGGACTATCGCATCGTCGCGTGGAATCGCAACCGCGAGCTTGGCGGGCAGGGCATCCCCAGAAGTCAGGTCATAGGGCGCAACATCTTCGACGTGCTGACGCGCCAGCGCCGGGAGGTGCTCGAGAGCGAGTTCAAGCAAGCGTTCAAGACGGGACAGATAGAGCGCCTTGAGCAGGAGACGAAGAGCACTGAAGGCGAGACGCGTCACTGGCTGGTGAGCAAGATTCCTATGCGAGAGCGCGGCGACGAGGTTTCGCACGTCATCACGGTGGGCGAAGATGTGACGGCTCGCGTGGAAGCCAACCGCGCGATTGCACGAGCAGAAAAGCTTGCCGCAGTGGGCCGCCTCGCTGCCGGGGTCGTTCACGAGATAAACAATCCTCTGGCCACCATCTCGGCCTGCGCCGAAGCCCTTGAGTCGCGCGTGCGTGAAGGCGCGTTCGACGGCTCAAGCGAGGTGGAAGACCTGCGCGAGTACCTTGGGCTGATTCGCTCGGAAGCCTTTCGCTGCAAGACCATCACGAACGGCCTGCTGGATTTCAGCCGGGCGCGAGCGGGCGAGCACATACCCGTCAACATCCCCGACGTTATCACCAGCGCGGGCCGCCTCGTTGCTCATCAGAAGCGCGGGCAGGGGATAGAGATAGACATAGAAGCGCCCGAAACCGTCTCTCCCGTCTTAGGCGACGAGGGCCAGTTGCAGCAGGCAGTGATTGCTCTTGCCACCAACGCCATAGACGCCATGCCTGACGGAGGTCGTCTGACGCTGGCCGCCAGCGAGAGCGAAGGCAAGGTGCTGATAGAAGTGTCCGACACGGGCGTAGGCATCAAGAGCGAGAATCTGACGAAAATCTTCGACCCCTTCTTTACGACAAAGGAGGTCGGGCGCGGCACGGGGCTTGGATTGGCCGTCTGTTATGGTATTGTAACGGAGCACGGTGGACGGCTTGATGTCCAATCCACGGTTGGGGTCGGCACGACTTTTCAGATTTCGCTCCCCGCCGCTAAAGTTCATGACGGAGAACAGGGAACTTGAGCGAGCTACAGCCCACACGCATTCTCGTCGCTGAAGACGAAGCAAATCTACGACTGGTCATACAGAAAGAGCTTCAACGCATGGGCCATCGTGTGCAGGTCGCGCCCGATGGCGAGGCTGCCCTGCGCCGTCTTGAAGAAGGCAACGTTGACGTTCTTCTATGCGACATCAACATGCCTCGCATGGACGGCATGGAGCTTCTTCGCCGCATACACGAGCGCCCGAACCCGCCCGAAGTAATAATGCTGACGGGCCACGCCACCGTCGAAACCGCCATAGAGGCCATGAAGCTCGGCGCTTATGATTACCTGACGAAGCCTTACCGCATCACGGAGTTGGACGCGCTCGTCAAGCAGGCTGCCGAGAAGCGCCGCCTTCGTGTTGATAATCAGAGGCTCAGGCAGCAGCTTGCGCGCCAGTCGGCCATGCCCGAGATAGTTTCCGTCTCCGAGCAGATGCGCGAAGTCATGCGGCTGGTTGAGCGCGTAGCGCCTTCCGAGGCGTCCGTCCTCATCACGGGGGAGTCCGGCACGGGCAAAGAGTTAATAGCGCACGCGATTCATCGTCTATCTACCCGCGCGGGAAGCTCCTTCGTTGACCTCAACTGCGCGGCCTTTCAGGAGTCGCTTCTGGAGTCGGAGCTTTTCGGCTACGAGGCGGGCGCGTTTTCCGGCGCGAAGAATCGCAAGCTGGGCTTGATAGAGTTGGCCGACGGCGGCACGCTCTTTCTGGACGAGATAACGGAGCTGCCCGTGCAGCTTCAGTCGAAGCTGCTGCGAGCGATTGAGACGCGCACCTTCTATCGCGTGGGCGGCGTGCGGAAAGTCGAGGTCAACGTTCGCATTGTCGCCGCCACGAATCGCAACCTTGAACAGGTGGTGAACGACGGCACGTTCCGCGCAGACCTTCTCTACCGCGTCAACGGATTCCAGATTTCGCTCACGCCGCTCAGGGAGCGGCCCGAAGACATCGAGCCGCTGGCGTCGCACATCCTCAAGCAACTGGGCGGCGCGCACGCTCCGCAGTTGACGGAAGAGGCGCTGGATGCCCTGCGCAACTACGACTGGCCCGGCAACGTGCGACAGCTGCGCAACTGTCTTGAGCGCGCGCAGCTTCTGGCAAACGACGACCGCATCACTCTGAACGAGCTTCCGCCGGAAGTCCTTCGACGCTCCGCTCGCCCCGTGCCGGTCATGGTCACCACCGCCGCGCCGCCTTCGACAAACGAAGGCGCTAGCCCTGCGGCGGACGCCGGGCAGACTCCCGCTTCCCTGAGAGAAGTCGAGCGCCAGCAAATCCTTGCCGCCCTCGAACAAACGGGCTGGCACAGAGGCAAGACGGCGGAAATCCTTGGCATCTCTCCTTCAACTCTCTACCGCCGCCTTCGTGACTACAATCTGGACAGACGCAACTGAAAAGCGGGTGACGGGTGTCAGGGGCCGGGTTTTGGTAAAAGAAAGAGAGCTTGCTTTTCTTTCCCCGAAACCCGGCCCCTGACACCCATCACCCGTTTTTGCCTTCTTGACAACTGTGCCGCGTAGACTGAATATACTGATGGTTAATTCAAGAGATTGTCGTCTCCCGGCAACCTGAGCGTCTCTTCGATTCCGGTGGAATGTGCGCCATCATCTACAGGCGCTTGCAGAATAGATTCCGCCTTCACAAAGTCAGTCGAGGTTTATGAGAAAAGGTAATAGCCGCCCACGTGCCCGCTCACTAGCCGCACGCCGCCTGAAACTCGCAAGTGTTCTGGTCTTCTCCCTCTTTGCAGGCACAATGATGGCTCCGCGCCTTATAGGCACAAACGCAAGCTCAAAGAGCGGGAGTGCGGAGAGCGCCCCTGTCATCACCACCACCGCGCCTCCCGCGAACCTTGAGCCGGAGCTTAATCCCGTGCGGTTCAAGCGCGTGGGCGTGGGCCAGCGCATTACTTTCGGCCTCTCCGTCATTGACGAGGAATCGGACGACGTTCGAGTCGAGCTGGTTCAAAAGCCCGCGTCGGCCAAGTATAACGAGAAGACTCTGACGGTTGACTGGACGCCGCAGAAATCGGACGGCAGAGTGGGGATGTTCACCGTTCGCATCATGGAGTTTGACCGCGCCACGAACCTGCCGCGCCGCACGCTCCTGAAAAATTTCTCCATCACTATAGAGCCTCAGCCCGTGGAGCTTCCGGCTGTGCCGCCCGCGCCTCTGGCGGTCGAGACGCTTATCTCCATCACAGACCCGGAGAGGTTGCAGGCGGCCAACGCGCAGTGGCCCATCACGGCACTGTTCGACCGCATCGCGGCCATAGAGGCTTCTAAGCAGATTAAGCCGGATAACAATATTGCGCCCACTAGCGGGGCGCAGCTTTTACGCGACTCGCTGAAGAATCTGGCGCTCCTTCATCGCAACGAGGAGATTGACCCGGACAGCCCGCGCTTCAATAAGCAGTTCAATGCGGAGAACTGGCGGCTGATTATGGTGCGCCCGCGCATGAATAAGAAGGTGTTTGAGCTGCGGCTGGTCTATCGCAACGAGGCTGCGGCGGAGCCCGTCTACCTTATGCCGCGCATGCGTATTATTCGCGGCAAAGACCCCGGACGCCCTGACGAGGATAGACAGAAGAACAACGAGACGTTCGCGCGCCTCTTCTACGAATCGTTCTTCGACGGGGCGGACTTGAAGCCCGGCATGGCAAAGGACAAGCGCGTCTACGGCGAGGCGCTGGCGCAGTTCATCACGAAGATTGTTACTTATAGCGACCCCGCAGACCCTAAGATGCAGGCGAACTTTGCCGCGCTTCCGCACAACGCAAGGCTTGGCGGCGATGACCTGCTGGACGCGAAGGGCAACTACCTGCGCGGCAACGGCTGGGCGCTGGGCGTGATGAAGGTCATCCCCGTGGAGAGAAACGGCAAGAAGGTGCTGGCCTTTGCCAACATGCCGATTGACGGCTTTGCCACGAGCGTAGGGCCGAATCCGCAGGGGACTGCTTATGTGCCTGTCCCAGCACCGCGCTTTAATCCGAAGAGCGCCGAGTACGTCGCGGGCTGGGACAAGCTGATTGACGCGGACGACCACGGCAACGTGGCTATTCCGGACGAGCAGACTTCCCCGCCGGGCGCGGCCATCATTGACGCCTCCTCCTTCTCGCGTCCCTTCAAGGAGCGCTTCATGGTGCGGGAGACTTCTTTGAAAGACCCGCGCCGGCGCATCTTCGAAGAGCGCGGCATGACCTGCATACAATGCCACGTACGCAACTTCGATGAAGGCGACTATCTGAATCAGGCTGTTCGTGACCCGAAGGCCGGGCCGAACTTCGGAACGACGAACGACATCCCGCGCCTCTTCTTTGTGCTGACGCCGGACGAAGAGCGCAGCGAGTTCTTTCGCCGCAACGAAGAGGAGCAGGTCGGCAATCTCAAGGGCGTCATGCGCGATTACCTGAAGGTCAACGTCAACATAGATTCACCGCTCTCACAGAACTGGCCGCACAACACGCGCGTCGGGAGAAGCTGAAAAAAGAGTCGGTCATCAGCAATCAGTAATAAGCTTTCCGTCTTTTACTGGTTGCCGGCGACTGACTGCCGATTACTTTTTATCATGGCTGTAGCTGCACCTAGAACACCCGCGACTCCTACTACAAAGACGCTGCCCGTCGCTTCGAAGCGGCGGGAGGAGGCAAACGTAGAGTTATGGGTGGAGATTCTCAAGTGGATTGCGCTGGTGGTCTTTCTGGCCGTTCCCCTTTTCGCGCATCTGGAAGTGATGCAGCCCTACGCGGGGCGCATCGTGTGGACTATGGTGGTCGCTTCGCTTCCGCTCTTCATAGTCTTAATCGGCTATCATCGCTGGCGCAGAATCTGCCCTCTGGCCTTCTTCGCACAGATTCCCGTTCGCCTGCGCCGTCCGGGCGTGAAGAAGGCTTCTGCTTGGCTGGAGGCCAACTACTACTACGTGGCCTTCGTAATCTTCTTCGTCTCGCTCTGGATTCGTCTGATTGCCACGAACGGCGACGGCCATGCAATCGCGGCCTTCTTCGTGCTGATAGCAATGGCCGCGCTCATCTTCGGCGCGTTCTACACCGGCAAGACTTGGTGCAACTACATCTGCCCGCTCTCCTTCATAGAGAAGATTTACACGGAGCCGCACGGGCTGCGTGAGACGCAGAACTCTCAGTGCGCCAAATGCACGGCCTGTAAGAAGCTCTGCCCGGACATCAACGAAGAGAACGGCTACTGGAAAGAGATAGCATCGAACCCGAAGCGCTTCGTCTACTTCGCTTTTCCGGGCGTGGTCTTCGGCTTCTACTTCTACTACTTCCTGCAATCCGGGACTTGGAGCTACTACTTCGGCACGCCCGAAGGCGTTCGCTGGGTCAACGAGCCCATGATGATTCACTGGGCCTTCATGCCGGGCCACAACGCGCAGACGGCAGGCTTCTTCTTTCTGCCGGTTGTGCCGCGCGCTCTGGCTTCGATTCTGACTCTTGCAGTGTGTGCGCTCGCCACCTATTTCCTGCTCAGGGTGGCTGAGAGGTACGTGGGCGCTTGGCTCAAGCGACGCGACACGGAGACGGATGACGACCGGGTGCGTCACGTGATGTTTTCGATTGCCGCGTTTCTGGCCTTTGTCACCTTCTACAGCTTCGCCGGAGCGCCGACGCTCTGGAAGGCTCCATGGATTGTCCCGCAGCTTTTCATCATCACAGTGGTTCTGACGGCGACTCTCTTTCTGGCTCGACGCTTACGCCGCACGCAGAAGACCTTTGCCGAAGAGACGCTGGCCAAGAACATCATCAAGCGCTGGGAGTGGACGGACATCACGCCGCCGAAGGACTTGCGCGAGGCGTTCATCATACACACCATCAAGAGCAAGGAGAGCGCGAAGGGCTCCGCGCAGGTGCTGGAAATCTACAAGGACGCAGTGCGCGAGGCGGTCGCCAACGGCTTCGTGACGCGCGAAGAGGTGCAGCTTCTGGAGTCGCTGCGCAACCAGTTGCAGATAAAGAAGTCGGATCACGACAAGGTAATGGAGGCGCTCGCGGAAGAAGAGCGCGCGATGTTCGCAGACCCTTCAAAGCAGATTTCGGCGGAGAAGCGCTTGCAGCTTGAAACCTACGAGCACGCGCTCAGAAATTATCTTGAAGGCGTCTTTGCTTCGGACAGCGCGCCGGACGACAGGCTGATTACGCAACTTCGCTCGGAGTATCGCGTGACGCGAGACGAGCACGCTGCCGTGCTGGACGAGATACTCGGAGGCTCGCAGGGGATAGCCTCCCGCCTTGCCGAAGAGATAAGCTCGATTGAGCGCGCGGCCAAGACAATTCAGGCGCTTGAGTTGCAGCCTACACCGACGCACGATTTCCTTATGGCGCTGCTGCGCCGCAGGCGCGTGCGAGCGCTAGACCGCCTGATGCGCGGCTTAAGCTTTACTCTTCAGGAAGAAGAGGGGCAGGCCATGCGAGCCGCGCTTTTAAGCTCGGACGACATCGCGCGCAAGAGCGTCATAGAATCGCTGGGCGCGTCGGTCGCGCCCGTCATTGCCGAGCGACTTGCGACCGCTTACCGCGAAACCGCCGCGCTCGAAGCTTCGCTTCCCACGCTGACGGACATGCTGATTGCGCGCACCGGCAGCATAGACCCGTACGTTCGCGCCGTCTCTCTATACGCGCTGGGAGAGAGGGGCGCGGCCAACCGCGCGCTGCTTGAGCGCATGAGCACGGACGAGCATGAGGTGGTGCGCGAGACGGCACAACATCTGTCGGCCCGCGCCCGGAGCGGAGAAGGCGAAGGCCATCCGCACGCGGGGTTGATTACGATTGAGAAGATGATAGCGCTCCGCTCTGCCCCCATCTTCTTTACCATCGCGCCGGAAGGGTTAGCGGAACTGGCACGGGCCTGCCGCGAAGATGAATACGGGCCGAACGAGGCGCTCTGTTTTGAAGGCGAGCCGGGCAACGAGGTCTTCATACTGCTGGCGGGCGAAGTGCAGGTCTTGAAAAGCGACGGCGCGGGCGAGCGACTGGTCGCCACGGAAAAGGCCGGTGGCTTCATAGGCGAGATGGCCGTGCTTGACCCTGCGCCGCGCTCCGCTACGCTCAGAGCCGGAGCCGGGGGCGTGCGCGTGCTGCGCCTTGACGGCACGGCCTTCCGCACATCACTCAACAACGACTCGACCATAGCCTCAAGCGTCATACGCACCCTCGCGCAACGATTGAGGCAGAAGTAAAAAGCAGAGGTGAAGAGAGAAAAGAGACGGTTTCTCTCTTCACTTCTGACTTTGAAATGCTTCCCTGTATTTATCCGGTATGGGAACGGCGCGGCGCGTGTCCATGTTCATGGCGACGTGGACGTTAGACGCGCGAGCGCAGAGCGTGCCGTCTGACGCCCGCACAGCCCTGTATTCAAAGATGGCCGAGCTTCGGCCAATCTTCGAGACGGTGACTTCCACGTTCACTTCGTCGCCGTAAATCATCGGCACAAAGAACTCTGCTTCCGATTTGACGGTAGGGAAGCCCAGCCGCTCATCCTTAATCAACCGGTCGTAACCGATTCCGCAACAAGCCGGGAAGAACTCCTCCAGCGCTATGTGGAAATAGTGAAAGATGACCGGATAATAGACCAGCCCCGCCGGGTCGGCGTCACCGAATCTCACCTTGATGCGTGTGATAAAAGGCATTAAAAATCAGTGACAAGTGACAAGTGACGAGTGACGAGATAAAAGCCTTATTGCTTATCACGCGTCACTCATCATTGTCACTGCTTTAACTGTTTGCGGTCAATCTTGCCACGGTCGTTCTTGGGGAGCGAGGGGACGAACTCTATCCAGCGGGGGTATTTGTAGAGGGCCATGCGCGACTTGGCAAACTCTTTGATTGCCTGAGCCAATTCATCAGATTGTGCGAAGCCTGCGCGTAGGACTACGAAGGCTTTGGGCTTCACCAACCGGTCGCCTGCATCGAAGCCTACAACGGCGCACTCCTGCACGGCCTCGTGCTGAAGCAGGCAGTTCTCAATCTCTGCGGGCGCTACAAAGACGCCTGAGACTTTGAGCATGTCGTCCGTGCGCCCGTGATACCAGTAGTAGCCGTCCGCGTCCGCGTGAAACTGGTCGCCCGTGGTACACCAGTCGGCGGCGAAAGTATCCTTCGATTTCTCGTGCGCGTTCCAGTAGCAGAGCGCTGCGGAGTCCCCCCTGACGCGAAGCGTCCCCATCTCGCCCGTGGGAACTTCGCGCCCTTCCGTGTCAACTATCTTCGCCTCGTAGCCTTCTACTATGCGGCCGAGGCTTCCGGGCTTAACGTCTCCGGGGCGGTTGGTGATGTAGATATGAAACATCTCGGCGGAGCCAATGCCGTCGCAGATTTCTATGCCAAAGCGCTCCATCCAGCGCGTGTAAAGCTCCACGGGCAGCGCCTCGCCAGCCGAATAACAGAAGCGCAAGCTCGATAAATCTCTTTCTTCAGCGCCTTCCATGTTCAGCATCCCGTTTATCATGGTAGGCACCGTGGTCAATATGGTCGGGCGATAGCGCTCTATCACTTCGAACATCTTTTCGGGCGTGGAGCGCTCGGAAAAGAGCGCGGTCGCGCCGCCCACGGCGAAGGGAAAGAGCAGGTTCGTGCCCGTGGCGTAACCGAAGAAGAGCTTTGGAACGGAGACGGTCACATCATTTTCGTTGACGCCCATGGTCTGCTTGGCGAAGACTTCCGTGTTGAACGGAAGGTCGTGCTGAAGATGCACAGCGCCTTTCGGATGTCCCGTAGAGCCCGAGGTGAAAAGCCAGATGGCTATGTCGTCGCGGTGCGTGTCCGCCGGAGTCAGCTCGTCCGGCTGCGCCAGCACGGCCTGCTTAAAGGGAACGAACCGGCCGTACTCGTCCCCGACCACCAGCACGTTCCGCAGGTACTTCGCACCCCGACTCGCCTCCGCGAACGTCTCAAGGAGCGATTCGTGAATGACGGCCACGCGCGCGCGCGTGTAATCCAGATAGTACCTGTAGTCCTCGGCAGGCAGGAGCGGGTTGACCATGGTGATGACCGCGCCTATGCGGTTGGCCCCGAACCAAGTCCAGACGAACTCGGGACAATCAGGCAGGACAATCAATACACGGTCTTCCTGATGCGCGCCGAACTCCCTGAGCGCGTGACCCGCGCTGTTCGACATGCGCGCCACTTCCGCGTAGGTCTGCGTCTCATCTTTGTAATAAAGACAGGTCTTGTTCTCGCGCCCTTCCTCCAGATTGTGATAGAGGAAGTAATCCGACATGTTGAACTTTTCAGGAAACTCTATCTTCATATTTTTGCTCTGGACTTCTCAACCTCGCTCTTCTTCGTTCACGCGGTTTATGGACATAGCTCGCGCCGTCGTCGCGCTCTAGCTTTACTCTACCCGCACCCACTTGCCCACCTGCTCCGGGCTCGGGCGATAGGTTTCGCCCAAATCCCACATCGTGCCATCCTCGAAGTGAACCTGTCCCAGAACAATCATGATGGTGCTTACCCTATCGGCTCCGTAGTATCTCTCAACCGTCTCACCGAATTGCTCATACTCGCGCGAGAGCGGCACGCTCAGCGTTTCTCCCGGCTTGAGGTTGAGCAAGGGGAGCTGCTTACAGCAGTTAGTGTTCGTCGGGCGGCCAAGAAATATGTTGTGGCGGAAGATGCTCGGAATCTTTATCTCTGTGAAGTCAATCGCCAAGGAGATGAATACTATGTTTTTCCGCGAGCTGTTCCTGACCGAGAAGGAGAGCTCTTTCAGCCAGCCAGCCTCACCCTCAAAAGCCTTGCCGAAGCTGAGCGGCTGCACCCGGCTCTTAAGGTCGGCCACTTCAACAGGTGCCTTCGGGAAGGGGCGGCTGCGCTCAACGACCTTCGTTTGCGTATAGGCAGCCGATGTCATAACCAGCAGCCCCATCACAGCCGAGACAACTCGAATGGACATGGTGAATCGGGTTCTGCTCTTCATCACACTTTTATCCTCCGTTCGTAATCAGAGAGTGCGTCCGTCGCCCGAATTAGCTGCGCGCAAACATATAGTATTCAACGTCAACGCAGAAGACAAAGGTAATCCGCAAGAAAACTTTCGGTTCCAAGCTGCCGCGAGTTGATACGATTCAACGCCGGTTTACGCGTTGATTAATGTGGAGAGGTAATAGCTCCAGTTCTTATTGCTCAGGAGGTTCGATATGTACGACGCGATTATCGTCGGCGCACGCGTCGCAGGCTCTCCGCTAGCGATGCTGCTTGCGCGTAAAGGTTACAGGGTATTACTGCTCGATAAGGCGACTTTCCCGAGCGACACAATCTCAACGCACCACATACATCAGCCGGGCGTAGCGCGACTCAAGCGTTGGGGACTGCTCGAAAAGCTTCGTGCCACTAACGTTCCCCCGACGACCGAGATGAGGTTCGATGTCGGCCCCTTCGCGCTCGTGGGCACGCCGCCCCCTGCCGAAGGCAACGTGGCTGAAGCCTACGCCCCGCGTCGCCGGGTGCTAGACAAGATTTTAGTAGACGCTGCGGTCGAGGCCGGAGCCGAGCTGCGCGAAGGATTTTCTGTCGAAGAGTTGACGAGCAGCGAAGGGGCTGTGACGGGCCTCAGAGGCCGAGACAGGAAGGGCTCGACCGTGACGGAGAAGGCGCGTATGGTCATCGGCGCGGACGGCGCGCGCTCATTTGTCGCCAGCAGCGTTCAGGCTCCTGTTTATCTTGATAAAGGGATGCTCACCTGTAACTACTACGCGTACTGGAGCGGCGTGCCGCTCGACGGGGCCGAGCTTTACCCTCGTGACGGCCGGTTGATAGTCGCTGATAAGACCAACGACGGTCTGGTCATGGTTACCGTCGTGTGGCCGAAAGCAGAGTTCAATCGCGTGCGGTCGAACATAGAAGCAGAGTTCATGCGCTCTCTGGACGAGCACGCTCCGGCGCTGGCCGAGCGCGTACGCGCAGGCCACCGTGAAGAGCGCTTCGCAGGGACAGGCTTCCTGCCTAACCACTTCCGCAAGCCATATGGCTCCGGCTGGGCGCTCGTGGGGGACGCCGGGTATGTCAAAGACCCTGCCACGGCGCAAGGCATCACCAACAGTTTCAGTCACGCAGAAATGCTAGCGGAAGCTCTGGACGACGGCTTCTCAGGCAGGCGGGAGATGGCGGATGCGCTGGCGGATTACGAGCGAAAGCGTAACGACGAGGTGATAGCTATGTTCGAGCACACCTGTCAACTGGCGAGTCTCGCGCCGCCGCCCGAAATGATACAGCTTCTTGAAGCGCTTCGGGGTAATTATGACGAGACGGGACGGTTCTTGGGAACGGTGACCGGCACGATGCCTATTCGGGAATTCTTCTCTCAGGAGAACATCAGCCGTATCGTTAAATCGTCGGCCCTCAGACCCGCCGCCTAAAGGCGCGCGCCCGGATGGAGATAAGGGCAGTCTCATGGTCGCGCACGGATTGTTAAGCCGGGCCTTAGCCGATAGTCGCTAAAGCTGGGACTTGGTAAACGGGCAACCCTTATCTCCTCCGTGGGCAACGGTCAGGTAGGTGCGCGCTTCCCAAAGCTCGGGAAAGAACTTGCTGTCCAGAGTGGTGCGCAGGTAGCCCACGCCTTCGGAGCCGCCCGTGCCGCGCTTGGTTCCCACCATTCGCTCCACCATCTTGACGTGATGCGAGCGCCAGAGCGCGAACAGCTCGTCGTGCTGTATCAGGCTCTCCGCCAGTTGAAACTCTTCGTACCGCGTCTCGAAATGAGTGATGACTTCGAAGACCGCGCGCGTGCGTTTGCCGTAAAGCCCGCGCCGCTCATCTTCCGCCAGAGACTCATCATCAACGGGCGCGTCCAGACCGCGACGGCTGAGATAATTGAAGAAGGCGTCGCTCAATGATGGAGAGTTGAGCCGCGCATCAAGACGCTTAAAGGCGAACTCGTCGTCACGAAAGTTCTGTAGTATCCCTTTGTCCTTTAGACCGGAAGCGAACTCTATTTCACGGAACTGCATGGACTGAAAGCCGCTCGCCGGATTCAGCTCGTCACGAAAGCCCAGAAAGTTGATTGGCGTCATAGTCTCCAGAATGTGAATCTGGTCAACCAGCACCTTTTCGATTTCCGCCACGCGCGAGAGCGAGCGCGCAGCCGCAGCCCCACGGTCTTCGTTCATCTGACTGATGGCGGCATCAATCTCGTGAAGAATCTGCTTGAACCAAAGCTCATAGGTTTGGTGAATCGTGATGAACAGCAACTCGTCGTGATGCACGGGCTCGGATAAACAGTCCTGAAGCCCTATCAAATCCGGCACACGCAGGTACTTGTTGTAAGAGAGCGGAGCGCCCTCGCCGTAATCTTTAGACATAAATAGGTGTCCGGTGCCTGTTCTTAGAATGCAGCGCCAGCCGTCTCGTGCTCGGCGTATGCTCGTGTGTCCACTATCTTTCGCATCTCGCGTATGACCATGTCCAGCTCTTCGTCCTTGGTGTAGAAGTGCGGCGAGATTCGCACGCCCGCCCCGGGGCGATAATCTACTATGAACTCGCGCCGGATTAATTCTTTGGTGACGGACGCGGCGTGGTCTACCGCGACCGTGATGGTGCCGCCGCGCTCGTCCGGATTCTTCGGGCTGGTGACGCGAAAGCCTGCTTCCTCGGCCAGCTCTATGAGCCGCGTGGTTTGACGCACGCTCTTGGCGCGAATCCGCTCGACGCCTATCTCGTTGATGATTCGGTAGCCGCTTCGCGCAGCGTAGAGCGCTGGGATAGACGGCGAGCCGTGCAGAAAGCGCATGATGCTTGAGGCATAGCGAATCGCGCCGCCCTCGAAAGCAAAGGGCGATTCGTGCGCCATCCAGCCCGTAGTCCTTGGCTCCAGCTTCCGTTGCAGGTCTGGACGAACGTAAAGATAGCCAGCGCCCGGGCCGCCGCAGAGCCACTTGACCGAGCCTCCCACGGCAAAGTCTACGTTCAATTCGCTGACGCTGAAGGGAACTGTCCCGGCGCTCTGATACGCGTCGAGCACGACCATCGCTCCGACCTCGTGCGCCCGCTCTATGATGGCGCGCACGTTCTGCAAATACGCGCTCTTGAAGAGCACGTGCGAGATGGGAACCAGCAGCGTCTCTTCGTCTATGGCCTCAATGTAACGCTCAAGTGGAACGGTGATGCCGTCATCCGACTTGACCATCTCGATACGCAGCCGCCCGTGGCGCGCGTGCGCCTCATAGACATACATCACCGAAGGAAAGTTCAACTCAGAATAGACAATCTTGTTGCGCGGAGGCTGCGGGTCGAAGCAGGAGAGTATGAGCGACTGGCAGATGGAGACGTTCTGATGCATGACTACGTTGCCGGGCTCTGCGCCTATGATGCGCGCCACTTCGTTGCCGAGAGTGACGGGCATGTCCCACCAGCCTTCGGCCCATGCGCGCACGCCGCGCGTGGCCCACGTTTCGGCATAATCCTGCATGGAATCGTAAACCTCGCGGGGCATAGCGCCCAGACTGTGCGAGATTAGATAGACCGTCTTGTCCAGAATTGGAAAGCGCTCGCGCCACTTCAAAAGCTCGTCAGTCACAGAAAACCCTCTCCTCTTTGCTTTAAGACACTATATTCAACCCGACGCATGGAAGTCCACCCGAGAGACAACGCAGAAGTCAAAAGAATTTATTCATTGATTCAATGAGCCGATGAATCAATCTCTTTACTTCTGCATTAACTCTTAAACCTGTTACACTGGCTGCACTTCAAGAGCTTATGACCTGGCATCCTCCTAATCCCGTGCGACACCAGATTCCCGAGACGCGCTGGCCGACGCGTGAAGAGGCAGAGGCCGCGAGCCTTTTTCAGCCTGTACGCGTTGGCTCCATAGAGCTTGAGAGTCGCACATGGGTTCCAGCTATGGTGCCGTGGCGCGCAACCGAAGACGGCTTTGTGACGGAGGCGAATCTGGACTGGTACAGGCGATTCGCGGAGGGGCGTCCGGGCGCAATCGTAGTCGAGGCGACCGGCGTGAGAGACATTCCTTCCGGGCCTTTGCTGAGAATAGGCCATGACCGATTTCTTCCGGGATTAAAGCGGCTGGTCGAGGCTGTGCGCGAAGCGAGTCAGGGGCACACGCGACTCTTCATACAGATTATAGATTTCCTCTCGGTCAAGCGCCGCCCGGAAAAGGAGAGATTCTTCGAGCGTTTCTTCGAGCCGCAGGCGCGTCACCGGCTCGCTCTCATGCGCGCGACCAATGATGATTCATGGACGGATGCGAGCGACCAAATCATGCGCGACTTTCTCAAGCAAGCGCCGGAAGAGTTGATTGAGAAGATTCTGGACGAGCGAGAGCTTGAGGCGCTCAAGTTCGGCTATCGTGAGCAGGTCACGGACACGCATCTGGCCCACATCAGAGAGCTGCCGCGTGTGCTGCCCGCTATTTTTGCGGACGCCGCGCTGCGGGCTCGCCTAGCTGGCTTCGACGGTGTGGAGCTTCACTACGCGCACGCTTATACGATGGCCTCTTTCCTCTCTGCGCGAAACACGCGGCGTGACGGATACGGCGGAGAGCGCGAGAACCGCGTGCGGCTGCCACTGGAAGTGTACAGCCGGGTGCGCGAGCAGGTCGGGCAGGATTACGTAGTTGGTGCGCGCTTCCTCGCGGATGAAGTCATCACCGGCGGCAATCGCATAGCGGACGCCGTCTACTTCGGCACGGAGTTCGCGCGAGCGGGTATGGATTTTCTCTCCATCTCCAAGGGCGGAAAGTTCGAGGACGCCAAACAGCCTAAGGTGGGCCACGCCGTCTATCCATATACCGGACAGAGCGGCTATGAATGTATGCCCACTGTGATTTCGGACGAGGCGGGGCCGTTTGGCCGAAACGTGCCTCTCGTCGCTCAGATAAAGCGCGCCGTGAACGACGCCGGCTTTTCCACTCCCATAGTGGGCGCGGGCGGCATCACTACCTTCGAGCAGGCGGAAGCCATACTGAAGCGCGGCGAGGCGGACATAGTAGGACTCGCCCGGCAGGCTCTCGCAGACCCGGACTGGTTCATAAAGGTCAGGTCAGGTCATGGCGACGAGGTGCGGCGCTGCACCTACACGAACTACTGCGAAGGTTTGGATCAGGCGCACAAGCAGGTGACTTGCAAGCTCTGGGACAGGGTTGAGCTGGACGAGCCCGGCGTTCCCCTGAGCCACGACGGTCGCCGTCGTCTCATCCCGCCCCGTTGGAGAGAGAGATAAAGCCGCCGGAAACTTTTTTTTGTTTGCCATAGACTTTCGAGCTACAATCCCTGCCGCATCTGGCCCAGAGCTTTATTCTTCAGCTCTTACCCAACAACTTCTAAACGTGTGTCTGCAAACCTTAAGAAGGAGATTCTATGAGTACACCCTATTGTTGGACTGTCAATTCGTTCGGAGAAGTATGGACTCTTTATCAGCAGGGCGGCGGAAAGTTGATTTCTCCCGCCGGAGAGGACTTCGCGCAGGACATCGTTTACGGCTCCGGCTCGATTGTCTATGTCGTCAGCACGGAAGACCAGAGGGGCGGCGCTCTCATAAAGGGATGCGAGCCTCCGTTTGATATTAAAGTTAGCTGGTTTACCATACCCGCGCCCGTGGCGGCGTCTCGCCTCGCCAGCGACCCGAGCGGAAACCTCTGGACGGTTAATGACTTCGGAGAGGTCTGGTATATCAATGCGCCGCTCGGAGGCGGGTATCTTGCTTCACCTGCCGGAGAGAGTTTCGCGCTGGACATCTCGTGCGGGAGGGACGGCACTGTCTGGATTGCCAGCACGGAGATAGACCCGAACTACGGCAACCTGCTCAAGCGTTACGACCGGAACAGCAAGAGCTGGGTTACTCTGCCCGGCCCCGCGTCGGGAATCAAAGTGGCCGTCGGGCAGAACGGGACACTCTACGTGCTCAACTCCAAAGGCGAAGTGTGGCTTCTTTATTCGCAGGGCGGCGGCGTCATGATTTCTCCTCCGGGGCTGAGCTTTGCGGCGGACATCAGCGTCGGGCCGGACGGGACTGTCTGGGCGGTTAGCGGGAATAATCCGAGGCCCGGCGGCTCTGCCGTCATGTGGTGGTCTGGAGCCAATCAGGTCTGGAACACAATCCCCGCACCGGCTGCTGCCAAGTCAGTCTCCGGCGCGCTCTGAAAATAGCTATCAAACTTCCTCTACTTAAAAGCGGACGCAACTTCAGTCTACATATGAGGCCCGGTTGCGTCTGCTTTTTTAATTTCAAGATTTTGGAATTTGTTGCCACAAACTGTATGCTCGCGGTGTTCTACCTTTAGTTGAGGATGATAGTTTCGCGCCTCTCCCCGGTTATTAGCAGTCAAAATCTCTAAGCAAGAAGCTTGTGGAGCCGGAAACATGAAAATGTTCAACCGCACGTTGACGCTATTGGTCTGCCTGTTTTCCGTCACTGTCTCGCTGGCGGCGCAGACGAAAAACCCCATGCCGTTGCAGTCGCCCGCCCTGAGCCGCACTCACGTTGTCTTTGTTTACGCTGGCGACCTGTGGATAGTTGACCGCGCCGGGGGAGAGGCGCGCAGGCTTACCAACACGCCCGCGCTCGAAAGGCTTCCGGTTTTTTCGCCGGACGGTACAGAGGTAGCTTTCACCAGAAACAACCCGGCGGGCGGCTCCTTAAGCTGGGACGCTTACGTTATTCCGGTTTCGGGCGGCGAGGCCAAACGGCTGACCTATCATCCGGACGCCGACATCCCCGTGGGCTGGACGCCGGACAGCAAGAGCGTTCTCTTATCTTCCTTCCGCGAGCGCACGGCCTATCTAGGCTACAGACTCTACACGATTCCAAAGGAGGGAGGCTTTCCCGTCCCGCTTCCGTTGCCGTCAGCCTTCGACGCCTCTTTTTCGCGGGATGGAAAGCGGCTGGCCTACACGCCCCTGTGGGGCTTGAGCGCGCAGACGTGGCGCAACTACAAGGGCGGGGCCACCTCCAGAATTCTGATTGCAGACTTGTCCGAAGGGCGCGCAGAAGAGATTCCGCGCGCCGCCGACTCAAGCAACTCGGAGCCCATGTGGGTTGGAGAGAAGGTCTACTTTCTTTCCGACCGGACGGGCACGACGAATCTCTTCAGCTATGACACGACGACGAAAAACGTAGAGCAACTGACGCGCTATGAAAAGTATGATGTCAAATCCGCAGGGGCTTCGGATGACGCGGTGGTCTTCGTGCGGGACGGCGCGCTTCATCTCTTCGATTTGAAATCCGGCACGACCCGCACGCTGGAGGTTAGCGTGGCGGGAGATTTTCCTGAAACCAAGCCGCGCACTGTTGACGCGCTCAGGTGGATTGGCATCTCCACGCTATCGCCGGACGGAGAGAAGATTCTCTTCGGCGCTAGGGGCGAAATCCTGACCGTCAGCGTCAAGACGGGCGAGGCCGTGAATCTGACCAAGACATCCGGCACGGCGGAGCGTTTCCCCGCATGGTCGCCCGACGGGCGATTGCTGGCCTACTTTTCTGACGAGTCTGGAGAGAACGAGCTAAACGTGCGCTCCCTGAGCGACAACAGCGTGCGGCGCATCCGAATTGAGAAGCAGCCCTCTTTTTACAGCGAGCTTGCGTGGTCGCCCGATTCAAGAAAGCTGGCCTTCTCCGACGCTCACCTAAATCTCTGGTACGTAGACCTTGAAATAGGCGCTCAGGCTCGTAAGGCGGACACGGCGCTTCTCTCCGACGGGACTAAATACTTTCAGCCCGTCTGGTCGCCCGACTCGAACTGGCTGGCCTACTCGAAATACCAGCCCAACCGTCAGCGCGCAATCTTCCTCTACGCGCTCGAAACCGGAAAGAGCTATCAGGTCTCTTCGCCTGACATGGACGCGCGCTGGCCCATCTTCGACCAGAACGGCAATTATCTATACTTTACCGGCAGCACCAACATGGGGCCGGTCAAGTACGGCATGTCGGCCATGCCCTTCAACAATCAGGTGACGCGCAGCGCCTATGCCGTGGTGTTGAGCAGGGATGGCGTGTCGCCGCTCGTGGCGGCAGACAGAGAAGAGACTAAAGCCTTCGCCATAGACGTTGAGGCTATAGGCAAGCGTGTGGTGCGCGTGCCTTTTGACGGGCGCAATGCGGAGCGTTTGATGGCGGGCCGGAAGGGGCGGCTCTTCATAGTAGAAGGCGGGACGCTGCATCGTTACACGGTCGGGGCGGATAAGGCGGAGAGGTTTATAGAAGGCGCGGGCAACTACCGCATCTCCGGCGACGGAAGCAGGCTGCTCCTGCGTCGTCGCGGGGGCTGGGCCGTTATATCCACGGACTCGCCGCCGAAGCCTGAAGACGGCGTTCTCTCTCTGAAATCCGTAGAGATACAGATTGAGCCGCGCGCCGAGTGGCAGCAGATGTACAACGAAGCGTGGCGGCTGATGCGCGAGTATTTCTACGACCCCAACATGCACGGGCAGAATCTGGCCGAGCTTCGCGCGCATTATCAGGCTTACCTGCCGAACGTGGTGACGCGCGAAGGCTTGAACGAGCTTGGGATGGAGATGTTCTCGCACCTCTCCGTCAGCCACATGGCGGGCATAGCCGGAGGCGACGCGCCCGCCGCAGGCGAAGACGAAAAGATAGGGCTCCTCGGCGCGGACTTCGAGATTGACAGGGGCCGCTACAAACTCACTCGCATCTATCGCGGGAATCCTGCCGTTGATGGGCTGCAAGCGCCGCTCGGACAGCCCGGCTCGAACGTCAAAGAGGGCGATTACCTGCTCTCGGTTGACGGCGCGGAGATAAGCGCGGCGGAGAATCTTTACAAATATTTCATAGGCAAGGCTGGCAAGCGGGTTGAGCTTAGAGTCTCGTCCGAGCCTGAAGGAAAGAGCGCGCGCACGATACGTGTATTGCCGCTTGCGAGCGAGTACGCCATACGCCAGTACGATTGGATAGAGCGCAATCGCCGCAGGGTCGAAGAGCTGTCGGGCGGGCGGCTCGCCTACATCTACCTGCCGGACACATTCAATAGCGGCTACGAAATCTTCAGCCGCGAGTTTTACGCCCAGCTTGATAAGCAGGGATTAATCCTTGACGAGCGCTTCAATCAGGGCGGAGTCGCCGCCGATTACATCATAGAGCTTCTAAGACGCGCGCCTTTGCAGTCGGCCCGCCTCCGAGACGGCGCGGACGTGCGTATGCCCGTAGGCATGCTCACAGGCCCGAAGGTGATGCTCATAAACGAGATGTCCGGCTCGGGCGGCGACACGCTTCCGTGGATGTGGAGACAGGCCGGGCTGGGATTGATTGTCGGTAAAAGAACTGGCGGGCTAGGCGTCGGAGCGTCGAGTCAGGACATGATTGACGGCGGGCGTGTCAGCGTCCCTGACTGGGGCTGGTACAATCCCGTCAAGGGAATCTGGGACATAGAGAATCACGGCGTAGCCCCGGACGTAGAGATAGAAGCGACTCTCGCGGACTGGCGCGCGGGCCGCGACCCGCAGCTTGAGAAGGCCGTTGAGATTGCCCTCAAGCAGATGGCGGCGAAGCCATATCCGCCGCCGCAGCGCCCTGCCTACCCGGTCTATAAATAAGGTCGCCACGCTAAATCACTGCGCAAAAAGGCCAAAACAGCCCGCAAAGGTCAGAAAAACAGGCGCGGCAACGAGAAAAACAGCCGAAGTTTTGCCAAAAACACGTGAGCTAATCGGAAAAACAGGCGAGGTTTTGCGAAAAACACGCGCGGCAATCAGAAAAACACGTGTGGCGATGAGAAAAACACGCGTGGTAATCGGAAAAACACGTGCGGCAGTCGGAAAAACACGTGTGGCAACTAGAAAAACAGGCGCGGCGGTGGAAAATTTTTGTGTGGCGGTGAGAAATTTTTCTGTTTTTGTTAAAGGAACAGGTGCGGCGAAGCGAGAAACAGGGCTGTACTGCTGGCTAACGCCTGCTTAACTTCCAGACTGGTCGTAGGCGGCTATGAACTGCGGGTCGCGGCTCTTTAGGTTCTCGTAGTCTATGCGCTTGCTTCTGGTCATAAGCCTGTAGGCGAAGGGCAAGGGGCTCAGGCTCATGTAGTCTTTGACGTTCTCGAACCAGATGAGGCTCTCGTGCGCGGCCTCCTGATACTCTTCAATCACGGGCTTTCGCACTCTCTCGAACTCGGAGAGCGCTTCCCGCACGTCGCTCGTCTCGTTAAAGCATTTAGAGAGAGCGATGGCGTCTTCCAGCGCGAGCTTTGTGCCGGAGCCTATGGAGAAGTGAGCCGTGTGCAGCGCGTCGCCAATCAGCACCACGTTGTCGTGGCTCCAGCGCTCGTTCCTGACGTTGACGAAGTTTATCCATTTGGAGTTGTTCGACATCAGCTCGTGGCCGTGCAGGTCATTAGCAAAGACCCGCTCAAGGTAATCGCGCGTAGCCTCGTCCGTCATCTGCTCGAAGCCCGCCTGCGCCCACGTCCCGGCGTCACACTCGACTATGAAGGTGCTCATCTCCCTGTTGAACTTGTAGGAATGGGCCGCGAAGACGCCCGCCTCCGTTTCGTGAAAGGTCAGCGTGAGGCCGTGAAACAACTGGCGCGTTCCGTACCAGATGTACTTGTTCGTGCGGACACTGAGGTCTGGCTTGAACTGCTCGCTGTATTTAGAGCGAGTGGCGGAGTTGATGCCGTCCGCGCCGACCAGCAGGTCGCAGGCCCGAAAGCGCTCAACGTCGCCAATCTCCGTGCGAAAATTCAGCCCGACGCCGAGCGACTGGCAGCGCCTCTGAAGAATCTGTAGCAGCCTGAGCCGGGCTATGCCCGAGAACTTGTTGCCGCGAATCGTAATCTTCTGGTCGCGGTGAACCACGTCCACGTTGTCCCATGTCTCGAAGCTGCCGGTAATCTCGCCGTAAGTCTCTTCGTCGTTGTCCCTCAGATACGAGAGCGTCTTGTCTGAAAAGACGACTCCCCAGCCGAAGGTGTCATCCGGCGCGTTGCGCTCGTAGACAGTAATCTCTCGCCCGGCATCCTGCTTCTTCATCAGAATGGCGAAATAGAGCCCGGCTGGCCCGCCACCTATAATGTTAATCTTCACTGCTTTTATCTACTCTTTCAGAAGCTGACCGGCGATGATGAGCTTCTGAATCTCGGAAGTGCCTTCGTAAATCCTCAGCGCGCGAATCTCCCTGTAAAGTCTTTCGACGGTGCTCCCGCGCACGAGGCCAGCGCCGCCGTGAATCTGAAGCGCCTGGTCAATGATGCGCCCTGCGGCTTCCGTGGCGAAGAACTTCGCCTCGCTTGCTTCGCGCGTCACGCGCTCGACGCCCGTGTCCTTCAAGTAAGCGGCGCGGTAGACCAGAAGACGCGCGGCGTCCAGCTCGGTCGCCATCTCCGCCAGCTTCTCCTGAATCAACTGATGCTCGGCCAGAAGCCGCCCGAACTGCTTGCGCTTAGTCGCGTACCCGATGGCTTCATTAAGCGCGCGCCTTGCCATGCCGCACGCGGCCGCGCCAACGCTCGCGCGGAAAGCATCCATCGTCTGCATGGCAAGACGAAACCCGTCGCCCTCTTCGCCTATGCGGTCTTCGGCCGGGACGCGGCAGCCGCGAAACTCAATCTCGCCTATAGGGTGCGGCGAAATCATCTCGGTGCGCTTCGTCACGGTGCAACCCTTCATGCGAGCGCTCACGACAAAGGCCGAAATCAGGGGCCGCCCGTCTTCACGCTCGCCCGTTTTGGCAAAGAGCGTGTAGAAATCTGCCAGCCCCGCGTTTGAGATGAATCGCTTCTGGCCGTCCAGCACGTACCATTCGCCTTCGCGCCGCGCCAGTGTCTGAATGGCTGCCACATCCGAGCCCGCGTCCGGCTCTGTCAAAGCAAAGGCAGCTATGGCGCGGCCCGTCGCGGCTCGCTCAAGCCAGAACTCTCTGACATGCTCTGTGGCCGCGCGACTGATGGCATAAGTCCCCAGCCCCTGCATGACGAAGGCAAGGTCTGCCAGAGAGGACGAGTACGAGAGCGCCTCTCGTATCAGGCAGAGCGAGCGCACGTCCAGCTTGGAGCCGCCCGTGGCCACGGCGTAACGAAGCAGCCCGGCATCAGCCAGCAGAGCGAAGAGAGCGCGAAACTGCTCGTCAACATTCCCTTCTTCCTCGTCTTCCATGCGCGGCTCTACCTGATGCACGGCAAAGTCCGCCACGCGAGCGGCTAGATTACGCTGCTCGTTCGTGAAAAACGGCATCTCTTCTACGAAGTTGTCAATCATTTAAAATTGGGTTCTCGCTTGGCTACGAAAGCCTCGTAGGCTTCGCGGTAGTCAGGGTGCTGCATGCAGGTGGCCTGCGCCTGCGCTTCCCATTCGAGCGCTGTCTCAAGGGAAACCTCCATCTCGCGGTTGAGCATCTCTTTCGTCATAGCCAGCGCAAAGCCCGGCCCACGCGCCAGCCGCGTAGCAAGCTCAGCCGTCACGCTCGAAAGCTCGGCTGGCTGTACGACGCGGTTGTAAAGACCTATGCGCTCGGCCTCGCGCGCCGTTATGAAGTCGCCCGTGTAGAGCAGCTCCGTAGCTTTCGCCAGACCGACCACGCGCGGAAGCAGGAAGGCCGCGCCCATGTCCGCGCCCGAAAGCCCCACGCGCACGAAGAGAAAAGCAATCTTGGCATCTTCGCTCGCAATGCGAATGTCTGAAGCGAGCGCTATGCAGGCTCCCGCGCCCGCAGTCGTCCCGTTGAGGCTGGCTATGACGGGCTTGGGCAAAGCGCGTATGTTTCGCACAAGCTCGCAGGTCATGCGCGTGAATTCCAGCAAGCCCTGCATGTCGCGCTCAAAGAGCGGGCCTATGATTTCGCGCACGTCGCCGCCCGAACAGAAGGCACGCCCCGCGCCCGCTATGACGACCGCGCGCACCTCTTCTTCCGTGCGCAGCGCCGCGAACGTGTCCGTCAGCTCGCGGTAGACCTCAAAGGTCAAAGCGTTGAGACGCTCCGGGCGGTTGAGCGTTATCCACCCTACGCGCTCGCGCACCTCAAAAAGGAAGCTCTTGGGATTAATCATATCTGCTGTTGATTCCTGAAGCAGCCCTGAAGAAGCTCAGGGCTTATACTGTTCCAGTTGGTCGCCTGCGGCCTTGACGGCTATGACCAGAAGGAGGCCGCCCTTATCCTGCGGCTCCCGCCGCGTGAACAATCTGTTGCAGCCCATGCCCGAGAAGAGCAACAGCACTAGACCAAGCAGTAGCGGCGATTGCTTTCGCGGCGCAGCAGGCACGCTTTGAAACCCTCACTCTCTCTTAATGTATGAAGCTTTAGAGAATCTGTACTCTTAACGCGCGCGCCACACATTAATCAGTGATGACGGCTATGCCTTCTATCTCTACTCTGGCGTCCGGCTCAAGCAGCCCTTTGACTTCCACGAGCGCCATGGCGGGGAAGTGGCGTCCCATAAGCTCGCGCCAGCGTTCGCCAATCTCTTTGGTGCGGGCGCAGTATTCCGTCTTGTCCGTGACGTAAATGACAAGTCGCGCTACGGCGGCGGGCGTGCCCCCGGCCTCGCTCACGACCGCCAGAAGGTTTGCCAGCGATTGATGAAACTGCTCTACGAAATCCGCGCTGACGATGCGTTGCTCACTGTCCCATGCTATCTGCCCCGCGACGAACAGCAGCCGCCCGCCCGCAGGCGCGAGCACTCCGTTCGAGTAGCCGCGCGGCCTGCCCAGAGCATCCGGGTTGATAAAAGAGAAAGATTTGTCCATCGGTTCATCGCTTTATTGATTCATTGAATCAATAAAGCAGGCTTCCGCCGTCTATGTTTATGGCTTGGCCCGTGATACCTCGCCCGGCTTCGCTTGCCAGCAGAAGCGCCATCTCCGCGACCTCTTCGGGCGTGACCAGCCGGTTCTGCGGACTCATCTGCTCAAGCGTGGCGCGGGCCTGCTCTTCAGACCGGCCCGTCCTGTTCGTGATGTTCTCAATGGCCCGCTCCGTCATCTCCGTCTCTACGTAGCCGGGGCAGATTGCGTTGACGGTGACGCCGCGCGTAGCAACCTCAACCGCCACGGAGCGAGTCAGCCCAAGCACGCCGTGCTTTGAGGCCGAGTAAGCCGCGATATAGGGCGCGCCCGTCTTCCCGGCAATCGAAGCTATGTTGATGATACGACCCCAGCCGCGCTCAACCATCTGGGAGAGCGCCGCTCGCGTGCAATAGAAGGTGCCGGAAAGGTTAATGTCCAGATGCTTGTGCCAAAATTCGTCGGTCGTTTTAAGAAGCGGCGCGCTCTCTGCTACGCCCGCGTTGTTGACGAGAATATCCGGCCCGCGCCCGAAGAGCGCGCCCGCCCCATCGAACATGAGCGAGACTGCGCGCGAGTCCGCGACATCGCAGGAGACGGCATGAGCAGATGAGTTGAACTCGCGCTGAATCTCTTCCTTGACACGCGACACCTGCTCCATGGTGCGCGCCGCCACTATGACGCTCGCGCCCTCGCGGGCAAACGTCATGGCTATGCTGCGGCCTATGCCGCGCCCCCCGCCCGTAATCAATGCGATTCTATCTTTTAATCTCAAGTCAAAGTCCGGGGCTTAAGCCTTCACGAGTCTTGGCTCGCGTTTTTCCACGAAGGCGCGCACGCGCTCTCTGGCCTCTTTCGACTGGAAGCATTGAAGCTGAGCTTCCGTCTCGTACTGTAGCATGCGCTCTATGCTCGACTCTTCGCTCATGTAGACGGCATGCTTGGCGGCGGCGATGGATTTGAAGGGCGCGTCGCGCAGTCGCTCAGCCAAGCGGCGAGTCTCCGCCCGAAGCTCTGCGTCGGGCACGACCCGGTTGACGATTCCAAGCTGGGCCGCGCGCTCAGCGTTAATCGCATCGCCCAGAAAGAACATCTCGCAGGCCAGATTGGAAGGTATCACGCGCGGCAGAAAGTAGGTTCCGCCCCAGTCCGGGTGCAAGCCGACTTTGACGAATGACTGGCTGAAGGTGGCGCTTTCCGCCGCGACGCGTATGTCGCAGGCGAGCGCAAGATTGAAGCCCGCGCCGTAGGCCACGCCGTTGACGGAGGCTATGACGGGCTTCGTCATCTGCCGTATGGTAGTCACGACTCTGCGCCCCGCGCCCAGCAGCCGCGCGAACTCCTCCACGTCCTGCCGCTCCATCAACTCGGCCATGTAAGCCACGTCGGCCCCCGCGCAGAAGCCGCGCCCCACGCCCGTCACCACCACCACGCGCACGCCACGGTCGCTGGCGGCCCGCTCCAAAGCCTGCGCCAAGTCTCTACGCATGTGGCCTATGAAAGCGTTCAGCTTCTCAGGCCGGTTAAGCTCTATCGTGGCGATGCACTTCTCGACTGTGACTCTGATATTGTCGTACATGGTAAAAGCAGTTTGCAGTTTTTAGTTTTCAGTTAAAAGCAAGGCTTGGCTTGGCTCAAAACTGAAAAACTATTTTCCTTTGAACTGTGGTTTGCGTTTGTTGACGTAGGCTTCGAGTCCTTCGCGCGCGTCTTCGGACTGGAAAAGCTGTTGTTGCAACTCTCGCTCAAGCGCCAGACCGTACTCGAAGGGAATCTCTGCGCCGGATTGTACGCTGCGCTTGATGCGGCCCACGGCGCGAGCGGCCTTGTGCGGCAGCGTGAAGCGGCGAGCGTATTCCACAACCTGAGCGATAAAAGCATCGCTCGTTTCCGCATCGTAGATGTCGTTCAAGAGCCCCAGCTCCTGCCCTCGCTCGAAGTCGAATAGCTCGCCCGTCGTCATCAATTCTATGGCGCGGGACTTTCCTACGATTCGCACCAGACGCTGTGTGCCGCCCGTGCCGGGCAATACGCCCAGAGAGACTTCTGGCAATCCCATCTTGCCTGCCGCGCGTCGCGCTATGCGTATGTCTGCCGCCATGGCCACTTCAAGGCCGCCTCCGACGCAGTGGCCGTTGATGGCGGCTATCACGAGCTTCGGCGTCTGCTCAAGCCTTGAGAGGGTTTCGTTGGCGTGCAGGCAGAAATAGTATTTGTATTCGGGCGTAACGCTTGTGAGCATCTGTATGTTTGCGCCCGCGCAGAAAAACTTCTCGCCACGGCCTGTGATGACAATAACCTGCACCGACTCGTCCATGCGCGCCGCAAGTATTGCGCGGTCAAGCTCCTGCATCATCTCGTAACTGTAGGTGTTGGCCGGTGGGTCGTTGAGCGTCAAAAAAGCCACGCCCTGCTCAGCCCTGTACTCTACAAGATTGCCGGTAGTTTGTGATTCTTGAACTTTTGCTTCCGCCATCTGTAATCTGCTCCGCTTCGGGTGGATATGTGTTGGCACTGACTCTAGCAGGCAGGCAGGATTACTTTCAACTACAAACCGCGCAATTTATCAGGTTGCGCGCCAGACGCTGAGATGCTCCGCCTTGGCTGACTTTCGACTATGGGGAAGCGAGCCTTCGCCGCCGCTCAGGAAGCCGGAGAGAAAGAGCCGCGTGATGTTGTCAACAAGGTCGTTTACGGAGAGAGTCCCGCGCGGGTCGTACCAGTTATAAATCCAGTTCATCATGCCGAAGAGAGCATAAGTTGCGACGGTCAGGTCAATCCTGCGTCGGCTGGCGTCCGATTGCTCGCGCTCCACTTCCGAAAGGATTTGGCGAACCAGCCGCGTGTACTGCTGCTTTCGGCCGGAGACGTGATTGTACATCTCACCCGCCAGTGAGTCTGCCTCGTGAGAGAGCACCTTCATCTCGCTCATGTTGGCGGCGAAGAAGGAGAGATGATTTTCTATGACGACGCGCAGCTTCTCTACGGGCGAGGCAGTCTCTTTAAGCCGCTCCTCAAGCCGCTCGTGAACGCGCCCGAAGCAGTTGTCCTGAATCAGAAAGAGCAGTTCTTCTTTAGACTTGCAGTAGTAATAAAGCCCCGCGAGCGACACTCCCGTCTCGCGCGAAATGTCCCGCATAGAGGTCGAATGATAACCCTTCTCGGCAAAGATTCGCGCGCTGGTGCGCAGGATGAACTCCAGCTTCTGGTCGTAGCGAGAAAAGTCTAAGGATTGATTCATCGGTTCACTGATTCATTGATTCACCGGCTCATTTGTTCAATGGGCCGGTGAATCAATGAATAAATTCTTCAGAGCCTCACGTACTCGAACTCGAAGGGCAGCCCCTTGATTCCGGCTGTCGGCGGTGCTATCCAGTTGGCTATCTTGCCGGGCTCCGTCACGGGGTGCATGAGGCTGCGCACGTACTCGCGGTCTTCTATAGATGGAAGCCACTCTTTCCTGCGGCTCTCGAACTCGTCGGCCGTGATGAGCTTGCCGTCGGTGTCGAAGTGATGGCCCGCGTACTCGCCAACGTGGCGATGAAAGCGCGTGTTGGGCAGGTAAAGCCGCTCTTCGAGCCCCGCGTCCTCAAGGTACTTGTTCCAACGAACCATCGCGCGCTCGCAATCCGAGACGTACTCGCCGCGAAGCACTTCGTTGAGCGCGTTCCTCAAAGGCACCTCGCGCTGTGCGAGCCGCCCGTCTTCCACCACCGTCAGCGTGAACACGTCGTCCTTCAGCAAGTGGTCTTCATACTTCTTCTGCTCCTGATAGCGTCCCTTAAGCCCCGCAGCGTAGAAGTCAGCCGAGTTGGAGCTTATTTCACCGCCGAAGAGGTCTAAGGAATAGCTGAACCAGAAGTTTATGTACTTCTGAATTATCTCAAGCGGGATGCCGCCAAGCTCACGCACCTCACCATTCTTAGCCTGCTGCATCAGCTCCGCCGTGCGCTTGACCACACGGCCCGCGCCCGTCTCTCCGACAAACAGGTGATGCGCTTCTTCGGTGAGCATGAACTGGCAGGTGCGCGCCAGAGGCTCGAAGCCGGACTCCGCCAGCGCGGCCAACTGGTACTTGCCGTCTCGGTCTGTGAACATGGTGAAGCAGAAGAAGTTCAGCCAGTCGTCGCACGGCTGGTTGAAGGCTTCAAGTATGCGCGGCTTGTCCGGGTTGCCGCTCCTGCGCTCAAGCATTGCGTCCGCCTCGTCGCGCCCGTCGCGCCCGAAGTAGCCGTGAAGCAGGTAGACCATGGCCCACAGGTGACGGCCCTCTTCCACGTTCACCTGAAAGAGATTTCTGAGGTCATAAAGCGACGGGCAGGTCTTGCCGAGTTGTCGCTGCTGCTCTACAGATGCAGGCTCGGTGTCGCCCTGAGTAACGATGATGCGGCGCAGAGAGTTACGAAACTCGCCCGGCACTTCCTGATAAGCGGGCTGGCCTAAGTTATCTCCAAAGCCGACTTTCGCGTCCGGTTCGGCAGGCTTCAAAAAGATGCCCCAACGGTAATCCGGCATCTTCACGTAATCAAAGTGTGCCCAGCCGGAAGGCTCAACCGAGATGGCCGTGCGCAGGTAAACTTCCTTATCCTGAAAACCCTCAGGGCCCATCTCCTGCCACCAGCTCAAATAGTTCGGCAGCCACTTCTCCAGCGCTCGCTGAAGCCGCTTGTCTCCCGAAAGATTAACGTTATTAGGAATCCTCTCGTATAAGTCCATTAGCTCACTCCGGTTTTACGTCCTCTTGTAATCGAACTGCGGCTGCGTGGGCTTGCCGTAGTTGGTTAGAGCGCCTTGAGCGCCGACGGCGTTGGGGCGCTGGAAAATCCAGTTCTGCCATGCCGTCAGGCGTCCGTAAATTTTGGTGTCTAGCGTCTCCGGCCCGGCGAAGCGAAGCGATGCTTCCATGCCCGTGAGCGCGTCGGGCGAAAGCGACGTGCGCTCTTCTATGGCGACGCGAATCTCGTCATCCCAGTCTAGGTCGTCGGGCGCGAAAGTCACAAGACCCGCCTCTTCGGCCTCTTCCGTGTCGAATCTTCCTTCGTGCGCGAGCGCCTCAAGCGCCTTCTCAGGCTCGGCCAGAAAGCGGGACTGCAAGCGCGTCAGCCCGTTGCTCATGGGAAACGCGCCCGCGTTCAATTCAGAGGTGGCAATCTCCACACGCTCTTCGGGGCTGTTCAGCATGTAGGTGCGGTCTGCGCTCAAGGCCAGCTCAAGCAGGTTGCCAGCGAAGCAACTGCCGGGCTCTATGATGGCAAAGAAGCTCTTGGCCGTCAGGTCAAGACGGCGAAGCACGCGCGCCATGTGCAGCACGATTTCCCGCACCAGCCAGTTGTCGCGGTTCGCCAGCAGAGTTCTGTCTACGGAGAGCACTTTCTCTATGTCGCCCGTAGTGCGCAGGCAGACCAGTCCTATCTCAAGCTCGTTGACGCGCAGGTGCAGAAGCGCGTCGTCCAACTCTCTGTAGGCGCGAAGCGGCCAATACGAGTCGCCAAGTTTCTCTATCTCTTCCGGCGTCGCCGGCAATTCTGTTTCGGGGCCGCGCACGGTCAAATCCGCATAACGCCTCTCGCGGTTATAGCGAACGCTCACGTACTTGTACTCGCGCCCGTCTGCGGTCGCTTCTACCTCTAGCGGATTGAGCTTGATGCCCGAAGCGGCGCTCACAGGGCCGCTTGCTTGGACAATCTCTTCCAGATGCTTGTTGATGGATTCGTCAAACTTGCTGGTAGGGAAATAGCCGTCAATCAGTCCCCACTCCTTTGCGCGTTTCGCTTTTAATCCTTCGGCCAGCGTGGAGAAAACGTCTGCGCGGTCGCGCCTCACTTTTCGTTTGTCCACCAGCCGCGTCAGCCCGCCCGTGCCCGGCAGCACGCCAAGGAGCGGAACTTCCGGCAGGGAGACGGCCGAATTGCCGTCGTCCACCAGAAAGATTTCGTCGCAAGCGATTGCAAGCTCGTAGCCGCCGCCGGAAGCGGTGCCGTTAAGGGCGGCCACGTAACGCTGCCCCGAATGCGCTGAGGCATCTTCCAGAGCGCAGCGAGTCTCGTTGGTGAACTTGCAGAAATTGACCTTGAAGGCGTGCGAGCTTGTGCCCAGCATGTAAATGTTTGCGCCCGCGCAGAAGATGCGCGGCTTGAGGCTCTTTATGACGACCACTCGGACTTCCGGGTGCTCGAATCTCAGGCGCTGCACGGCGTCGGCCAGCTCTATGTCTACGCCAAGGTCGTAGGAATTGAGCTTGAGCTTGTAGCCTTCACCGAGCGTCTCGTCCTCCTGCACGTCCATCGAAAGTGTTGCAACCGGGCCGTTTATCTCCAGCCTCCAGTGCTTGTACCTGTCCGGCGACGTTTCAAAATTGACCATCGAATCCCCTGACTCCCACAAAATTTTTGACCGGAGTTCCTGAAGTTTCCAGCTTATTCCGGCGGTTCGAACGTTCGTTCGAAAAACATCATAACCGGCAGGCTTCTTTTCGTCAAGCCACGCGGGCAAGCCCCTATTAAAGCGCGACTTGTCGCTATTAAATTATACAATTTCAAAGGCTTACGCTCCGGTCTTGAAAGCCTCGTCGCCCGCCGCGCTTGACAGGTGAAGCGGTTGGCGCGTAGGTTCTTCCGGTTATTTCGCCCGAAAGGGGCGAGCGGAGGCGCATCTGTTCTGGTGAATGGCGCGGTCTTCAAAACCGTCTGTGAGCCTGTGAGAGCAGGCTCAGGTAGGTTCGATTCCTACACGCCTCCGCCAAATTGAAAACCAGTAGTAAAAGGGTAAAGGGAAAAAGTTGCGCCTCACTTTTGCCTTTTGCCTTCTACCTTTTTACTTATGAGAGAGTGGATTGCGTTGAATATGACGCCGGGAGTCGGGCCGCGTGCGGCCACTAAGCTCCTTGAGCGTTTCGGGTCTGCCGAAAGCGTCTTTGCAGCCACGCGCGCAGAGCTTGAGCACCTGCGGCTCAGGCCGGAAGCCATAGAGAGCATCATGGCGCGCGACCTGTTTGAGCGGGCTGCGGAAGAAGTCGAGCGGGTGCGCGAAATGGGCGCGGACATTCTGCTCCTTGACGACGGCGTTTATCCAGCGCTTCTGCGCGAGATATTCGACCCGCCGATTACGCTCTACGTGAAGGGCGAGTGGGCCTTCTGTCTGGAGCAGCCGTGCGTGGCGATTGTAGGCTCGCGGCGCTCTTCTACATACGGGCAGAACGCTGCGGTGATGCTGGCGCGCGAGCTGGCCGGTCGAGGCGTGACGATTATCTCCGGTCTTGCGCGGGGCATAGACGCTGCGGCGCACAAGGGGGCGCTTGAAGCCGGGGGACGCACCGTTGCTGTGATGGGCACGGGGCTGGACGCAGTTTACCCGCGCGACCACCGCAAGCTTGCGGAAGAGATTTTAGAGAAAGGCGGCGCGCTGGTTTCTGAGTTTCCTCTGGAGACGCCGCCCGCTCCGCAGAACTTTCCGTACCGCAATCGCGTTATAAGCGGCCTCAGCCTTGGCGTGCTGATTGTAGAGGCTGCGGAAAATAGCGGTTCTTTGATAACGGCGCGTCTTGCTCTTGAGCAGAGCCGGGAAGTCTTCGCGGTGCCCGGTAACATCACTTCGCGGAATTCTTTCGGCACTAACTATTTGATAAAGGGTGCGGGCGCGAAGCTGGTTCAACAGTGGCAGGACATAGCCTCGGAGCTTCCGCCCGAAACGGCCGCGCGCCTTTTGCCGCCTGAGACTAAAGAAAGGGAGGCAGACGGCACTCTGACCCGCCAGCTTGAGCTTGTGCCGGGCGACCTGTCGGAGGCCGAGCGGGCCGTCTGGAATTTGCTTTCGGCAGACTCGCCAGTGCATATTGATGCGCTCGCGGAAGAGAGCGGGCTGGCGGTGCCGGAGCTGACCGGCGCTCTGCTGGCGCTGGAAATGAGAGAGCTCGTGCGCCAGCTTCCGGGTAAGTGTTTTGTGAGAAAGCTGTGACAAGAGCAGTTTTCAGTAGCAAGAAGACAAATTTGCTTTTTCTGAAAACTGAAGACTAAAAGCTGAAAACTGCTCTTTAATATATTGCCAGCGTCCGGTGCGGAGGGCTGGCGCATCAAAAATAGGGATAAATAAAGGATAATATTACAGGTTAATAAGATGGGAAAGAATCTGGTTATAGTCGAATCGCCTGCAAAGGCTAAGACGATTAATAAATATCTGGGAAACGATTATCTAGTGATGGCCTCCATAGGCCACATCAAGGATTTACCGTCCAAGGGGCTGGGCGTTGATGTCGAAAAGAATTTCGAGCCTACCTACGAGCTGATTCCTGACTCGAAGAAGCGCAACAACAAGAAGATAGTCACGGAATTGAAGAGAGCTGCGAAAGAGGCCGACGCAATCTTTCTCGCGGCAGACCCTGACCGCGAAGGCGAGGCCATCTGCCAGCATCTCGAAGAAGAGATTGTGCCGAAGCGTCCTAAGAAGCCCACCTACCGCGTGATGTTCAACGAGATTACGAAGCGGGCCGTGCAGGATGCTTTCAAGGAGCCCCGGCAGGTTGACAGGAATCTCGTTGATGCTCAACAGGCTCGGCGCGTGTTAGACCGTCTGGTTGGCTACAAGGTTTCGCCCCTGCTGTGCCGAACCGTCGGCGGGCGATTGAGCGCGGGCCGCGTCCAATCCGTGGCGCTTCGCATGGTCGTAGAGCGCGAGCGAGAGATTGAGGCTTTCGTCAAAACCGAATACTGGACAATCCTTGCGAACCTCTCTTCCAAATTGCCTCCGGCCTTCGACGCGCGCCTCTTTAAGGTTGAAGAGAAGACGGTCAAGACTTCTAACTTCGATCAGGAATTGAAGAAGAATGAAGTCCTGATTGGAACCGAGGCGGAAGCTGGCGAGATTGTCAGGGAAGCTGAGCAGCAGAGCTACACGGTCGCGGATGTCACGACCAAAGAGCGCAAGCGAAATCCCGTGCCGCCGTTTGTGACTTCCAAGTTGCAGCAGGAGGCTTCGCGCAAGCTGGGCTTCGCTGTGAAGAAGACCATGATGCTCGCGCAGAAGCTTTACGAAGGCGTTGAGCTTGGCGCGGAAGGCTCCGTCGGTCTAATCACCTACATGCGCACGGACTCTACGCGCGTGTCGGATGCTGCACTCAACGAGGTGCGCGACTTTATAGGCACGCAGTACGGCCAGCCTTACCTTCCTGAAAAGGCCGTGCATTATCGCTCCAAGAAGGGCGCGCAGGACGCGCACGAGGCCATTCGCCCGACCGATGTGGCGCGCACGCCCGACGCCCTGTCGAGTTATCTCAACAAGGAAGAGCTGAAGCTTTATCGTCTCATCTGGCAGCGCTTCGTGGCGTCGCAGATGACACCGGCCCTCTTTGACCAGACGACGATTGATATTGAGGCCGGGCGCTTCACGTTCCGCGCAACCGGCTCTGTTCAGAAGTTCGACGGCTTCCTGAAGGTTTATCAGGAAGGCAGAGACGAAAAGCCCGAAGATGACGAAGAGGCGGAGCGCACCCTGCCCTTAGTCGAAAAGGGCGAAGCCTTGAGGCTCAACGCCGTCAAGCCCGAACAGCATTTTACGGAGCCGCCGCCGCGCTACACAGAGGCCACTCTGGTCAAGGCTCTGGAAGAGAAGGGCATTGGCCGTCCTTCGACTTATGCGGCCATCATGACTACGATTCTAGACCGCGAGTACGTGGAAAAAGTCGAAGGGCGCTTTCACCCCACGGCTCTGGGCACGACCGTCAACGACCTGCTGGTAGCTAGCTTTGACGACCTCTTCAACGAGACTTACACGGCGCGCATGGAAGAGGAGCTGGACGAGATAGAGGAAGGGAAGCTCGGCTGGACTACGGCGCTTCACGAGTTCTACGAAAAGTTCGCCAAGGACTTGAAGAACGCGGAGAAGCAGATGAGAGCGGCCAAGCAGCAGGCCATCCCCACGGACGAGACTTGCGAGAACTGCGGCGCAGGGATGGTCATCAAGTTCGGTCGCTTCGGCCAGTTCATGGCCTGCTCCAATTATCCAGAGTGCCGCACGACGCGCGAGATTGCGCGCTCTTCGAACGGAGAGACTGAAAGCTCTGCTACAGGACAGGGCGATTCGGCGGGCGTCAAGCAGGAAGCCGGCGCAGAAGGGGAAGAAGAGTCGTGCGAGCTGTGCGGCAAGCCCATGGCTTTGAAGCGCGGGCGGTTCGGACAGTTCTTAGGCTGCACGGGCTACCCGGAATGCCGCAACATAAGAAAGATTGCCAAGAGCGGAGCGGTCGCGCCCGCGCCGGTGCAATTGGATGAGAAGTGTCCCGTGGACGGCGCGAATCTGGTGCGGCGTCACGGTCGCTTCGGAGAGTTCATCTCCTGCTCGAACTATCCGAAATGCACCTATATTAAGCGCGAGACGACGGGCGTGCCCTGTTCGCGTGCGGGCTGTCGCGGCGAGATAGTGGTTAAGAAATCGAAGCGCGGCAAAGCCTTTTACGGCTGCTCGGAGTATCCCAAGTGCGACGTGGTTTTCTGGGACAAGCCGGTCGCGGAACCCTGCCCTCAGTGCAAGGCTCCGTTCCTGCTTGAGAAGACTACGAAGAAAGAGGGGACTTTCCTCTACTGCGCCAAGGAAGGCTGCGGCTACCGCACACAGCCGGTCGTTGGCACACCTCAGACTTCCGGCGACGAGCGAAGAGCGGTTAGATAAGCTTAAGGGCGGAGGACTTGTCCTCCGCCCTTATGATTTGGTCTTGCCAGTACTTGAAACCTTTCCTCTTTTTTAGCAGTATTAGAAATCCCTCTTCATTGAAGTCGGGCTCTTTTGTCCGTTCGGGCCGGGAGCCGGGCTTTCATCACAACACGTTTTAGGAGATTAAAGATTAATGATTCGACGCCGCGTTGCAGCTCTTCTGCTCGTATCTTCGCTCCTTTTGCCGGTCGTTGCTTTCGGCCAGCAGCCCGCACAGCCTACAACTACAGCGCCCGCGCAGGGTCAAGGCCGTGGCGCTCAGGCCGCAGCCGTAGACCCCAATGACCCAATCGTACGCATCAAGGAAGAGGGCATGAAGCGCTCGCAGGTGATGCAGACGCTCTCTTACCTGACGGACGTGATTGGGCCGCGCCTGACAGCTTCGCCCGGCATGATGCGCGCCAACGAATGGACGCGCGACAGGCTCAAGGGCTGGGGATTGGAGAACGCCCAGCTTGAGGCGTGGGGGCCTTTCGGTCGCGGCTGGACGCTCAAGAGATTTTCCGCGCAGGTCACGGAGCCGCAGGCAATCCCGCTCATAGCCTATCCGAAAGCGTGGTCGCCCGGTTTGAAAAGCGCAATCACTGCTCCGGTCGTCTATCTGGATGTGAAGGACGAAGCGGGGCTTGAGAAGTACAGGGGACAGCTAAAGGGCGCTATTGTTTTGATGAGCGGGCCGCGCGAGATTAAGGCCAGCTTCGAGCCACTGGGCGAGCGCCTATCGGAGAAAGAGCTGCTGCGTCTTGCCGACGCGCCGGAGCCCGGCAGCACGCCGCGCCGCCGCTTTCAGCTAACGCCTGAGCAGCGAGCCGCCTCTCAGCTTGCCGCCAAGAAGTTGCAGTTCGTCATGGATGAAGGCGCGGCTCTGCTGGTTGATACGAGTCGCGGCGACGGCGGGACAATCTTCGTGCAGTCTGCCAGCGTCCCGCAGCCCTTCATTGAAAATCCATCCGAAGGAAGACGCATCTCGCCGTGGGACAAGAGCGCCCCGAAGATGCCGCCGCAGATTGTCGTCTCAAGCGAGCAGTACAATCGAATGGTGCGAATGATTGGGCAGGGCGTAGCCCTCAAGATGAGCGTTGACCTTGCGGTCGAGTATCAGGACAAAGACCTCATGGGCTACAACACCATCGCGGAGATTCCCGGCACAGACCTTAAAGACGAGATAGTGATGATTGGCGCGCACATGGATTCATGGCACTCTGGCACGGGCGCGACCGACAACGCCGCAGGCGTGGCCGTGGCTATGGAGGCCGTGCGCATACTTAAGGCTCTCAACTTGCAGCCGCGCCGCACGATTCGCATAGCGCTCTGGTCTGGGGAAGAGCAGGGACTTCTGGGCTCAAGAGCTTACGTCGCGCAGCACTTCGGGCAACTGGGAGACGCCGCGCAGGGCACGGCTTCGACGGCTGAGGGGCGGACGCCGCCCGTCACCCCCAAGCCCGATTACGATAAGTTTCAAGCCTACTTCAATCTGGACAACGGGACTGGGAAGATAAGGGGAGTTTACCTGCAAGGCAACGAGGCCGTGCGGCCCATCTTTCGTCGCTGGCTGGCCCCGTTTCGTGACATGGGAGCCGCCACGCTCACCATCGCCAACACGGGCGGCACAGACCATCAGGCGTTCGACGCCATAGGCTTGCCCGGCTTCCAGTTCATACAGGACGAGATAGAGTACGAGACGCGCACGCACCACTCTAATCAGGATGTCTATGACCGCATACAACCTGAAGACATGATGCAGGCAGCAACCATCATGGCCGCCTTCATCTACAACGCCGCCACCATGAACGAGCGCCTGCCCAGAAAGTCCACCACGGTCGCGGGAAGATAAAAATTGATTCACCGGCGCATTGATTCATTGAATCAATGCGCCGGTGAATCAATCACTTTTGCAGTTGTCTTAAAATGTCCCCTGCCGGTTGAATGGGCCGACGACTATGTCCGTCAGGTATTTGCGCAGCTTGTCGCGGTTGATTCTGCGGTATTCCTCATAGTCCTTTACTATTCCTTCGTCGGCTCTTACCAGCAGTATGTAGGCTTCAAGCAGCCCGGCATCATTGAGCTTGACCAGATTGGCGAGCGATTCCTGCATAGACTTAATCTTCTTATCGGCCTTGACGCTCGCCACGACCATGCTGAGGGCGTCCGCCTCTTCCGCCAAGCTGTGCCTGTAGGCCGTCTCTTTGGGAAATGTTTTGGCGAACTTAGCCGTGCGCCAGTTGGCGCGCGTGATGCTGTAGACGAGCCAAGCGCTTGAGCCGTCCTCCTTGCCTCCCAGCATATTCGGGTCAATCGTGATGTTCACCTCGCCCTGCTTTGATGACGAGATGCCAGCCGGGACTTCTATCTTCGGGTGGCCGAGCCGCACGCCCGCTTCCTCTGCCCAGCGTATCAGACCGCCTTCCCATGTCATCTGGCTGTAAGGGGCCGCGATGATAGCTTCTATAAACTTGTCGCGCGCCTCTTTCATGCGCCCCACTGACATCAGTATGTCGCCCCAGTAGCGGTAGGCCGTCTCGCGGTTCGGGTCTATGGCGATAGCCTTAGCGAACCACTCGCCCGCTTTCTCGACATCCTTTTTACGACGGTACATGTCGCCTATAAAAAGCGGCGCTTCGTACAACTGTGGGTCTAACTTGAAGGCGCGGCCGTAAGCGGCTATGGCCGCGTCCAACTCTCCGCGCGTGAACAAGGCTTCGCCTTCGTGCATGGCCTTGTCGGCTTCGACATTCTCGGAGAAGGTTGATTCGCGTCCTTCGCTGCCGTCGGGCGGGATGACGCTAATCAGCGAGTCCAGAAACTCGTTTTCGAACCCCAAGGTCTTGGCACGAACAAAAGCCTGACGCGCACGCATACGCGCCTTGCGGCGCTCCTCTGCGTCCTTAATGCTCTTGGATACCGCAAAGGTGGTGAACCCCAGCCCGAAGGCCACAGAGGCGTCCTGCGAGTTCTCCTTCGATAGCGCCTCGAATATCTGTCGCGCTTCATCAAATTTGCTCTGGTCAATCAACTCGAAAGCGCGCTTGCGTCGCGCTTGATAATCTTCGGACTGTGTCCCGGCCGCAGCGCTGAGCGGCGCGAAAAGCATAAGCGCGACGGTCAGGCTCGCGCACACGACGGCCATGAGATTGCGCCGCGAGTTGAAAGCATATTTGAGCATGAAAAGTTTCCTCTTGAAGATTTTTCTTGGCTTGGGGAAGATCTTATAAGTAGAGAGCGCAGGGCGAGTCTATGATTGGTCAATCGCGCTTGTCAACGAAGCCGGAGGCCATAAACTGCATTTTTTGGATAAGAGGGCGAGGGCCAAACGCCCATTTCTATTGGTCTGCACAAGATGGCGCGGCCCGTCGCTACGAATTTTCGGAAGGGATGTGCGGCTGTAGCCCGTCTGATTCTTCCGCGAAAGTAAGGCCCGCAGCCACCTCGTCCGAGAGACGCTTCCAGCCGCCCTTAGTATGCTCGAAGCTCTCCGCTAGAGAAGGGGCGAACCTTGCCGCCTCCGGCTGCCAGCTAAAGCGCTCGACCCTTATGTAGGGATGATTGATGCGTATCAGGTTGAAGGAATTGGTTTCGCCGCGAGCGCGCGTGCTGGTTGCCGTCCCGGCCGAGATGACGAGCGCGCTATGCCCTTCTATCTTGTAGCGCTTGGCTGTCTGCCCCGTGTGGCTTACGTGCAGGTGTCCGGCCAGAAGAACGTCAGCGCCGCATGAGGCCAGAGCCTGCATTGCCAGTTCGGCGCGTCCTACAAGCTCGTCCGGGTCGTGGCCCTCCGGCAAATCAAAGGGATGATGCGTGACGATAATCTTGGTCGTCTCGTCTTTGTAGGAGCACATGCGCGTGCGTATAGCCTCTATCTGTCGCTCGTTGATGCGACCGTACTTGGTGGTGAGAGAGCGCGCAGTGTTGATGCCGAGGATTGCCACCTCATCGTCTGCGTAGAAGGGCTCAAGGTCGTTCGTGATGTGGCGCCGGTATTTCGTCAACGGCTGCGTAAATCGCGCCACGAAGTTGTAGAGCGGCACGTCGTGATTTCCGGGGACGATTATCTGCGGCTCGGGCAGCAAGTCCAGAAACTTTCGCGCTTCTACGAACTGGTGACTGCGCGCACGCTGGGTCAAATCGCCTGAGACGGCTACCACGTCCGGCCTCATCTCGTTCACAGTCGAAATCAGAGGCCCGACCACATCGTAGTCAACACGCCCGAAATGCAAGTCCGATAGATGTACAAGTCTGCGCATAACTTTAAGAACAGTGATAAGTGACTCTGTGACAAGTTAAAACAATTTCTTTTCCTGTCACTCGTCACTCGTCACTGTGTCTGGGACGAGAACGCGGAGCGCGCCCGGAAGCACGCGGTAATGAAGCGGCGTAGGCATGATTGTGACTTCGCCGTCCGTGGCAACGCGCAGGCGCGGCCGCCGCGTCTCTATCCAAATCTCTCTGGTGCAGAGGGCATCGAAATCCTCTTCGTTGCGAAGGCCGCCGAAGAGCGCCCGCCATGCGAGCCGGACGAGCCCCAGCCTTCCAGTCCTTTGTGCTATGTAGAGGCTCAACTGCCCCTTGTCTATACAGGAGCGCGAGCCTATGTTGAAATTCTCCATCTCGTACTCATTATTGCCTATGAAGATGAAGGGCGAAGTGCGCGCCAGCTCGTTCTCATCCGTGCTCAAGCGAACCCTCAAGAAAGGGTAACGGCGCAGGACTGATAAAGAGGCCCAGAAGAATGCGCGCCACTTTCCGTGCCCCAGACGCTGCTGAAGCTTCTCCCTCTCCCTGACGATGCTCGGATAAAGACCCAGACTTGAGTTGTTGAGAAAGATGCGCCCGTTGACTTCGCCAACATCCACCTGCGCGACGCGGCCTTCCACGCAGACGCGCGCGGCCTCTTCAAGCTCAAGCGGAACGTTCATGTCCTTTGCGAAATGGTTGAGCGTGCCCAGAGGGAGGACTCCCAGCACGCGGCCAGTGCCTACTACGTGCGAGGCTACGGCGTTGATTGTCCCGTCGCCTCCTCCGGCTATAACGGGCGAGCAATCTTCTTCTATGGCGCGGCGGGCCAGAGATTCAATCTCACCGCCGCTTCTGGCAAACAGTATTTGCGTGCGCGAGTCCCGCGACTTGAAGAAGTCCGTCAGACGCTCGCGCACCTCTTCTTTATCACCCGCGCCCGAAGTTGCGTTAATGATGACGGCTGCGTGCGAGGGCATAGAGACACTTTCGGAAGATGAAATCAAAAGAGCTTAGAAGCCTGAACTCTCTACTTTGAAATGGTGCGCGAAGACGAAAGCGCGGCCCGCGCGCCATTTGTCATAAAGGGCGAGCCTCAGAACTAACTAAAGCTCGCCCTCGATTACAGGTCTGGCCCTTGAATGGGCCACCCGTGATGCCCTAGCGCACCTTCTACGAACCGGCGTCTAGTAGCCGCGATTTTCGCTGGTGGCGTAAGAAGGGCCGCCACCGGCAGCAGTCCCCCCTGTGCCGGATGCGCCCGCAGCGCCGCTCGTGCCGCCGCCGGACGTTTGACCGCTTCCGCCCGCGTAAGCGCCCTGTGCGCCTGAAGCCGCGCCGCCCGTGGTGCCGGTCTGTCTCTGACCGCCCGTGCCTTGCTGCTTGTTGGCTAGGTCTACGCCGAAGAGGTCTTTGACCTTGGCGAAGAGCGCAGGCAGAACTACGTTGCGCCCTACGCTAGACAGCTCCTCTATGAAGCGGTCGCCCAGCACGGAGACTTCCTGCTGTAGCTTGTCGTAAGCGCGTGTCTCCTTGAACCGGTCAATGATGCCGGGCTTGTCCGGCTCAGCATCACCCGACTGGGAGCCAGTCTCTGCGAGCGCCTGAATCGAGCCCGACTGCCCGTAGCCGCCGGAGCCGGAAGCATAGCTGGCAGAAGAGCCCGTCGTGCCTGCGCTCACAGGGGACGGGTCGGGCGCGGACATGGCCGGTCTAGCCAGTCTCCTTTCGGCATAAGGCGAAGACGAAAGCTTCGCAGGCTCTGCGCCAGTGGTGGCGAAGGCGTCCGACTCCCTGTAGTCGGCGTAATCAGCCTCATCCGTATAGTCGCCGCCGCCCTTAAAGGTTCCCGCGACCGTGTAGCCCAGTAAGAATCCGGCTGAGAGAGCCCCAAGTGAGAAGGCCACGGGGCGTTTGCGATACTGCTCGCGCCAGTCTAGGGCTTCCGACACCGTCTCTCTGACCGCTTGATATTGGTTTGTCACTGTGTCCTTGATCTCCGTAACGGTTTGTGTGATGGATTCGCGCGCCTCTTCCATGCGGCGCTGAAGCTCGGCTTTGGTGGAATCGGTGTCGCCCGGTTCCTGGGCGCGCGCCACGCCTACATTTCTTTCTTCAGCCATTCTTTATCCTTTCTGAGTTCTTCAACGCTCCTGCCCGGCACAAGGTCTCTATGCGCCAGCTTGTTCTTCATCACCATGACGATGATGCCGCCGACGATAAGATAGAGGATGCCCGTGACGACAAAGCCGACGGCGTAACGTGATGCCTGTTGCCAGTCCGCAGGCATGAATGCCGAGATGCCCAGCGCCAGCGCTATGTTCAGAAGCGCGAAACCTATAGCCGCTACTAACCCACCCACGGCTATGAAGGCCGCGCCGCGCGCATAAACGCTTATATCCTCTGACAACTCGACTTTCAGCAAGCTGAACTTGGTGTCCAGCAGCTTCATCACGTCGTCGCCCAGACGCCCGAAAAGCGACGGCAACTGCTCAAGCTCGCTCGTCGCACTAGGGGCGGGCGCGGTCGCCGTGCTTCTCTCTAAATCGGCCATCGCTTGTGCCTCCCTTATGAAAATGGTGATAAGTGACTCCGTGACAAGTGACGAGTTAAGAACAAGCTCTTTTGAGGCCCGTCACTCGTCACTTATCACTTGTCACTGCTTTTATCGTCTGCTTCCGCGAATCAACAGCCCCAGCACGAAACCTGCTGCGGCCGAGATAAGCAGCGCCTGGCCCGGATTCTGGCGTGCATACTCTTTGGCTTCCGTGGCGACTTCCGAGAAATCCTTGTTGCGCAGCTCGCCCAGCTTGTCCCCGACCACGCTCACCTTGTCCGAGACGTAATCTTTGGCCGTGGAGGCCGCGCCCGCAATCTTCTGTCCGTATTCCTGTGCGGTCTGCGCGAGGCCCGCAGCCGTACCAGCACCGGTTCCGCCGCCCGCGCCCTGTCCGCCGCCGCCACTGCCCGTGGTCATGCTCTGTCCCGCGCCCGTTCCACCCGCGCCCGTACCGCCTGCGCCTGTTCCGCCGGCGCCGGTGCTGGTATCACGCGTTGTTCCGGCGTCGGTCGCGCCTGTGCCAGCGCCGCCTGTGCCCTGTCCGGGGGTTGATCCACCTGACGAATAGTTCTGTGACATTTCTCTTCTCCTTAAAATTCTAAAATTTATCCCCCGACCTTCTGCATCGTCCTCACCAAAGAGAGCGCACAGGGTCTGGAAGAAAACGGCTCATTCCCGCCATTTGAGAGCAAACAATGTGCCGATGCGGCCCAGCCCACACCGAAAGCGAATAAAAGAGCGCTTTCGCTAATGAGAAGGCCGGATGCGCCGCTTACCATTTTTGTTGCGAAAAGGTACGTGTAAAGATAGCGCAAAGGTCGGGAACAGTACAGGCTTTTTCGTCAAATTACTGTCGCAGCAAAGTTAATTTTCTTGAAACCCTTGCTCGCTTGACAGCGTACATCGAAGATGGTAAGTAAGTACTTACTTTAATCGCCGCCAGAGAATATTTAATGAGTAAAGAACTGAACCCTTCTAAGAGTGTGCCCGCAGCGCCGGCTGCTGCCACTGCACGCCTGTCTGCGGAAGAGCGCCGCCGCGAAATCGTTCGCGTCGCCGTCAAGCTCTTTTCGCAACGCGGTTTTCGCGGCACCACTACCAAGGAGATAGCGCAGGCCGCAGGCGTCTCGGAGGCCATAATCTTCCGCCACTTCGCCACCAAGGAAGAACTCTACCGCGCCATCATAGACCACGTTTCCTGCGAGGGCGGCATAGACAACCCGAGCGAGATAGTCGGTGACGCCATACGTCGCAAGGACGACCGCGCGGTCTTCGAGGGACTGGCCTTTCATGCTCTTCAGCATCACGAGGACGACAAGGAGTTTCAGCGACTGCTGCTCTACGCGGCGCTCGAAGGGCACGAGTTGGCGCAGATGTTCTGGGAGCGAACCGTCACGGAGTTCTACGAATTTTTGGGCGCTTATATAGAGGAGCGGCAGCGTGACGGCGCCATGATTGATATAGAGCCGCGTGTGGTAGTTCGCACTTTCATAGGCACGCTCATACATCACTCGCTCAACAACAACCTCTGGGATACGAAGCGCCGCCTGCTTGATATTTCAAACGAAGAGGCCGCGCGCTCCTTCACCGAAGTACTGCTGAAGGGAATCACCGTTCCCGATGTAGAGAAGAAGCGTACGGCTCGCCGCACGAACCTGAACCAGACAAGGATTAAGAAGAAACAGTCACGATGATCTCCCGAACACAGGTAAAAGCATTAACACTCCTTTTAGCTTTAACGGGCCTCAGCCTGTTGGCCGTAGCCTGCAACCGCTCCAAGGCGCAGGCGAACAAGAACGTGACCACCACGACGCAGCAGGTGACGGTCGTCGAAGTCACTACGACACCGGCCATCATGCGACAGTTGCCGCGCTTTCTTGAAGCCACCGGCAGCTTTGCCGCAGACGAGCAGACGGACGTGGCCCCGGCCACATCCGGAAAGGTCGTATCGGTCGGCGTTGACCTCGGAACCTTCGTGCAGAAGGGCGCGGTTCTCGTTCGGCTGGACGATAGAGACTCGCGCATAAGGCTCGATCAGGCCACGGCGCAGGTCGCTCAGGCGCAGTCGCAGGTAAGGCAGGCCGAAGCGCGTCTTGGCTTGAGACAGGGCCAGAGCTTCGACCCCGAACGCGTGGCCGAAGTCGCTTCAGCCCGCGTCGCGCTTGAGCTTGCCGAGAAGCAGTTGCGCCGCTTCGAGCGCTTGATAGAGACGGGCGACGTGTCGCGCTCTGCCTACGACCAGCAGAAGGCGCAGCGCGACCAGCTACAGCAGCAGTTGGAAGCCATACGCACGCAGGCAAGACAGAACTATGCGGGTGTAGCCACGGCCCGCGCGGCTGTTGACGCAGCGCAAACGCAGGTCGCGTCTGCACGCAAGGCTATAGCCGACGCGGTCGTGACAGCGCCCATCGCTGGCTTTGTCTCAGACCGTCCGGCGGACGTAGGCGAATACGTCACGCCCTCTTCAAAGATTGCCACGATTGTTCGCACCAACCCTTTGCGCATGCGCATAGACATCCCCGAGCAGGCCGTGTCGAACGTGCAGGTCGGACAGAGCGTCTCCGTCACCGTGAGCACCTATCCCGACCGCACCTTTAGCGGGCGCGTGCATCACATCTCGCCCAGCGTGACGGCGAACTCGCGCACGCTGACTGTAGAGGCCGAGGTTGATAACGCGGACAATCTTCTTAAGCCCGGCCAATTCGCCACCGTGCGAATACTCATGCCGCAGAGCGACCCGGCCGTGCTAGTGCCACTACGCGCCGTGAAGACCGAAGCGGGCACGAGCCGCGTCTTCGTCATTAAAGACGGCATAGCGCAGCAGCGCATAGTGCAGCTAGGACAGACGGAAGGCGACCTTGTAGAGGTTAGAAGCGGTGTGGCCGCAGATGAGATCGTTGCCACCAGCAACGTGGAGCTATTGAACGACGGCATGCCCGTCCGGCAGTAAAGAAATTGGTTCACCGCCTCATCGAAAAAATGAAGCGGTGAATCAAAGAATAGATATCTATCATGCAAAAGCTTGCAGAAATCTGTGTGCGGCGTCCGGTCTTTGCGACGATGTTGATTCTGTCGCTGACGGTGGTCGGCATCTTCTCCTTCAAATCTCTGGGCGTGGATTTGTTCCCTAAGATTGACCTGCCTACGATTACCGTAACGGTCATCAATCCCGGCGCGAGCCCGCAGGAGATAGAGACGGAGATAACCGATAAGGTGGAAGGCGCTGTTAATACTATTAGCGGTATTGACGAACTTCGCTCGACCTCCGTCGAAGGCGTCTCGCAGGTCTTCATCACGTTCCTGCTTGAGAAGAACGCGGACATCGCCGCGCAGGAGGTGCGTGATAAGGTCAATCTAATCGTCTCCGACCTGCCCGAGACGGCAGAGCAGCCCATCGTGCAGAAGCTCGACACGGACGCCGCGCCCGTGCTTCGCATAGCCGTCTCCGCCCCTCGCTCTTTGCGCGAAGTCACGGACGTAGCCGACAAGAAGATTAAGGAGCGCATAGAGTCCATCAACGGCGTGGGCAACGTGGAGATTGTCGGAGGCCGCGAGCGAGAGATTCAGATTTGGGTTGACCCGGACAAGATGCGGGCCTTCAACGTCACGGTGGCCGAGGTCGCCACAGCCATGCGCTTGCAGAACCTTGAGGTGCCGGGAGGCCGCGTTGATGAAGGCGCGCGTGAGCTGACGGTGCGCACCATGGGGCGCATTCTGAATCCTGCCGAGTTCAACAACGTGGTCGTCGCCACGCGCGGCAACTACTCCGTCAAGCTGAGCGACATAGGATACGCGGAAGACGGCGCGGAAGAGCAGCGAACTTCCGCCAAACTGAACGGGCAACCGGCCGTGACGCTCGTCGTCTCGAAGCAGTCGGGCCAGAACACTGTCGCCGTCGCTGAAGCCGTCAAGGAGCGTCTGAGGGAGATTGCGCCGACGCTTCCCGCAGGCTTTAAGACGGAGATAGTCGGTGACCAGTCGCTCTTCATCAAGGCATCTCTAGAATCAATCGAGACGCACTTGATAGAGGGCGGCATACTGGCCGCGCTCGTCGTCTTCATCTTCCTGTGGAGCATTCGCTCTACCTTCATAGCTGCTCTGGCCATCCCCACCTCCATCATAGCCACCTTCGGCTTGATGGCTGCCATGGGCTACACGCTGAATCAAATCACCATGCTGGCGCTGACGCTGATGGTAGGCATAGTGATTGACGACGCGATTGTCGTCCTTGAGAACATCTACCGGTTCGTGGAAGAGAAGGGGATGCCGCCGTTTCAGGCCGCGATTGAGGGAACTAAAGAGATAGGCATGGCCGTCATGGCCACGACGCTCTCGCTGCTGGCGGTCTTCCTTCCCGTAGGCTTCATGGGCGGCATAGTCGGCCGCTTCATGTCCTCGTTCGGCCTGACGGCGAGCTTCGCCATAGGCGTCTCTTTAATCGTTTCGTTCACGCTGACGCCTATGCTTGCCGCGCGCCTGATTAAGCGCAAGGACGACCCGCTCCCGGCTGATGTCGGAAGCGAGCCTTCCGAGAGCGAGCATCTGGTTGTTGCGGCTAACGAATCACGCGTTACGGCCAGCGAGCCCGAGCCTTCAAAGAATGTCGAAGACGACCCGTGGCAGGAAGGCGCGGGGCCGGTGGAATCCATCAAGCCGGACGTGCCCAGAAACGAGCATTCTTCAAAAGAGTCTCGCTGGTATCGCCCGATTGATAGAACCTATACGGCCATGCTCAGGTGGTCTTTGGCTCATCGCTGGATGGTCGTCGGTCTTTGCGTGCTGGTCATCGTGAGCATCGTCCCGCTCTTCATGCTGGTCGGCAAGAACTTTCTTCCCGTAGACGACCAGTCGCAGTTTGAGGTGAGCGTGCGAGCGCCGGAAGGCTACACGCTGGCGGCCACGGACGCCATAGTCGAGCGCATAGCGCGCGAGATAAAGGGGCTGGACGGCGTCACAGATACGCTCGTGACCATTGGCGGCGGCCAGCAGCAGCTTGTCAACAACGCATCAATTTACATCAAGCTCAAGGACATTAAGGAGCGCGACAAGACACAGGACGAGTTGATGGTCGCCGCTAGAAAGATTCTTGAGAACTATCCGAAGGAGCTGCGGACGAGCGTCCAGCAGGTGGCGGCCATCTCGGGCGGCGGCTTCCGCAACGCCGATATTCAATACGTCATAGGCGGCCCTGAGCTGGATAAGCTGACGCAGTATTCCGAACAACTGCTCGCCAAGATGAGGACTATTCCCGACGTGGTGGACGCGGACTCCACGCTTGTCCTGGGCAAGCCCGAGCTTCGCGTGGTGATTGACCGCGCTCGCGCCGCTGATTTGGGCGTGCGCGTAGGCGACATAGCGCAGGCTCTGAACACGCTCGTAGCCGGTCAGGAAGTCACTACCTTCAACGAAGGCACAGACCAGCGAGACGTGCGGGTGCGAGCCATAGGCGAGTTTCGCACGAGTGTTGAAGGCTTGAGCCGCATGATTGTGCCTTCGGCTAAAGTCGGCTGGGTTTCTCTGGACAATCTGGTGCGTATAGAAGAGGGCACCGGGCCTTCCGCCATTGACCGGCTGAATCGCCAGCGACAGGTATCGCTTCTGGCTAACGTGCGACCGGGCGGCTCGCAGGCGGCAGTCCTTGAGCGCATGAATCAGTTCGTGCGCGAGCTGAACGTAGACCCGGCTTATACGACTGGCACGGCCGGGCGCTCAAAGGAGCTAGGCCGCGCGGGCTACTACTTCCTGCTGGCCATAGTCCTCTCGTTCGTCTTCATGTACATGGTGCTGGCGGCGCAGTTCGAGTCTTTCATACATCCTGTAACTATCTTGCTGACGCTGCCGCTCGCCATTCCGTTCGGCATCCTGAGCCTTCTTATGACGGGCCAGACCGTGAACATCTTCTCCGGTCTGGGGCTGCTGCTGCTGTTCGGCGTGGTTAAGAAGAACGCCATCTTGCAGATTGACCACACGAACGAACTCAGGGCGCGCGGCATGGACATATACGAGGCGATTATTCAATCGAACCGCGACCGCCTGCGCCCCATATTGATGACGACAGTAGCGCTCGTGGCTGGCATGATGCCGCTCGTGCTGTCACGCGGCCCCGGCGCGGGCACGAATCGCTCCATAGGTGTGCTTGTAGTCGGCGGGCAGAGCCTCTGTCTGCTCTTAACGCTTCTGGCCGTGCCGGTCTTCTACTCGCTCTTTGACGACCTCGGCCGCAGCCGCGTGTGGGGCGCAATCGGCTCAAGAGTAAGAGGCACGTTCAGTTGGGCCAGACGCAAGGCCGCGACTGCTACGACATCGTTTCTGGGACTGTTTGGTAAATGAGGTGACGGGCGCGCTCTCTTGAACAAAAGCGCCCGGTGAAAAGCTTATTCGAGTTATGAAACTCTCCGGTCAAATTTTTACGATTCGCGTTCTGATGGCTTCCATGCTGCTGTGCCTGACTCTACTCGCGGGCGGCGCGGCGCAGGCGCAGACACAGCCGGGCGCTGCAACGAGCCAGCCCGTCACGCCCGCGCCTTCAGCCAACACGCCCCCGGCGACAACAGCGCAGCCTCCGTCTACGAGCGGCACTAACATCGCTCCATCCGGAAACCAGCCGCAGACGACCGGTGCTCCGGCTGGCTCTAACGCGCGGCCACTAACGCCGCAGGGACAGGTCGAGCAGAGCGTGCAGCCGACGACTCAGGCAGACCAGCAGAGTCGCGGCACGACGCCCGCGCCCGCGACACAGCCGCAGCAACCGCAGGGCACAGGAGCGTCAGGGATAACTTCTATCCCGACTTCCGATAGCCTGCCTTCTTCGGGCGGCATTCCCGCTTCGAACCGCCAGCAGACGCCGCTTCAGTCTCTGCCTTCGCAGCAGCAACAGCAAGCGCCCGTAGTCCAGCCGCCGCCCGCTTCACAGCAGCCCGGACGAGAGAGCGTGCCTGCCGCCGCGCCTAACCAGTTGCCGTCTGTGCCTGCGGTTGCGCCGGGCTTTCGCGCAAGCACAGGCCCTTTCCCGGAGTTGAACCGGGTGGGCGTGGACATGGCCGAGCAGCGGCCCATCTCCATACGCGAAGCCATAGCCATGGCCTTGGCCAACAACAAGGACATAGAGGTCGCGCGACAGAACGTGCGCATAGCCGAGTACGACCTGCTCGGCGCGCGCGGAGCCTACGACCCGCGCTTCTCGTCGCTCTCCTATTACGAGCGGACGGAGACGCCCGCTACGAGTTTCCTGAGCGGAAGCTCAACAGGCTCCGTCACGCAGTACGACCTGACAGGCACTCTGCGCTTTGAAGGGCTCGCGCCGAAGTACGGCGGCGGCTATCGCGTAGATTTTTCGAGCATAAGGCTGACTACCAACAATCAGTTCACGGCGCTCAACCCGCAGTATCCGACGGCGCTCACCTTCAACTACACGCAGCCACTCTGGCGCGGCCTGCGCTTTGACGCCTACCGCAGGCAGATTGAGGTGGCCAAGAGGACTTTGAGTTTGACGGACGCGCAGTTCCGCCAGCGAGCCATAGAGACTATCACGAATGTTCAGCGCGCTTACTGGGACTTGGTTTTTGCGCTTCGCAATCTACAGATTCAGCGCGACGCCGTAAGGGACGCGCGCACGCAGCTTGAGCACAACAAGCGGCTGGTATCAGAAGGCATGCTCGCGCCGATTGACGTAGTCGCGGCGGAAGCGCAAGTCTCAGGCTTTGAGCAGAGCGTCTATACTGCGCTCGAAGATGTCAATCGCTTTGAGAATAATCTCAAGAACCTGATTGTAGAGAATCGAGAGTCGCTGCTCTGGAACGTCTCGCTGATTCCGACCGACCCAGTTGATTTGAATGCCCCGCCGGTGGCTCTGCCGCAGGCCATAGAGACGGCGCTAGCCAACCGCCCGGAACTGAAGCAGTCCGACCTAGTGCTGGCCATAAACGAGCTTGACCAGCGCCTTTATCGTGAGCAGACGAAGCCGCAGGTTGATTTGATAGGAAGCTACGGCGTGGTCGGAAACGCCGGGTCGCTCAACGTGACAGACCCGACCGCGAATCCACTGACCAGCGCGAACATAGAGATACGCGACCGGCTCAACCAGCTTCTGGCGATTCAGGGATTGCCGCAACTATCGCCGCCCGCGCAGGCTACGATTCCTGAAAATCTGGTGGGCGGCTACCCGCAGTCCCTGCTGAATCTGGGGGCGAACCGCTACAACAACTTCCGCGTGGGCGTGCAGCTTAACCTGCCGCTTCGCAACCGCACGGCTCAAGCGCAGCTCGGGCGCTCGCTCGTAGAAGGCGAGCGCATTCAAACACAGCGCGCTCAGCTTGAGCAGTTGATTCAGATTGACGTCCGAAACGCGCTTCAGGCCGTTCGCACGGCCGAATCCCGGCTGCGCGCGGCCGCCTCTGCGCGGCAGGCTTCCGAGCAACAGTACGAGAGCGAGCAGCGTAAATTCGACGCCGGACAATCTACGCTCTTTCTGGTGCTTGAGCGACAGACGGCTCTGACGACTGCGCGCGGCAACGAGCTGCGAGCGCAGACGGACTTGAATAAATCAATAGCGGAATTGCAGCGCGCCACCGGCAACGCGCTCGAAGCCAATAACGTGACCGTCAGCGTGCGTTAGGAGTTATGCGAAGATTTTAGAGATAGAGAAATAGTTGCGTCGTGAACTGTGTTGCGCGGAAAGCTCGTCTCCCCTGTCTGACGCACCGTCACGACCAAGGAGGCCGCGAAAGCTTTGGGGCGAAGCTTCGCGGCCTCCAAAATTTTATTCATTGATTCAATGGAGCGATGAATCAACGAATCAATCTCTTCTGATTGTGATTTCGGCTGCTGCGGCCTGAACCGGATAGGACATCAGGACGGGGCCGTGTGTGAAGCGCGCGCTGACGCGGTCGCCCACGCGAAGCTCATCGAATGAGACAGCCCGCCCGCGCTCCTTTACGGTGATGAGACTGATGCTAGTGGCGGAAGTTACGCTGACGACTGCCCTGTCGAATCTGGGGCTGTCTTTGGTGCTTCCTTCAATCAAGACGGTTCCGAGAGCCTCGCGGTTACTCGCGCGCTGTGCATCCGAAGCGCGGGTAATCTGCTTGATTCGTCCTTCTATGTCGGCCTTGCCGGGAGCCTTGCCGTCAAGGTTAATCCTGACCCAGAGCGGGAAGTGGTCGGAGTACCTGACCTTTTTATCCACGCCGTAGTCCGAGGGGCGAAGTCCCCTGAGCCAAATCCAGTCCAGCTTCAATTCTATGAAGAGCGTCTTCCACGTCTTCATGTGATTGGGGAACGGCGTCTCGAAGCCCGCTTCCGTGAAGAGCCGTGTGGTGTTCTCTATGGCCTGCGGCTCAAGCGTGTTGAAGTCTCCCATGACGACTGCGCCCGTGGCCCTCGGGTAATTCTTCAGGTCTATCAGGGCGGCTTCTAGCTGGTCACGCTTTTTCTGTGTGGAGATGCGCGTCTCGCTGTGAAGCGAATAGACGCGTATTAGGTGAGAGCCTATGCGAAGGCTTGCGCCTATCCCTGCGCGCCTGCGCCCGCCCGGCCCCTCGTGCGGCAGCACCAGCCGCACCACTTCCGTCAATCTGTAAGGGCTCAGTATAGCAACGCCCGTCTCTTCTTCACGCTCGTCGCTCCTTTCCGCGAGCGGCGGCGCGGCCCACGCGTAATACATCCCCAACTCGTCGGCAATCAGCCGCGCCGTGTTCGTATTGCGCGAGCGCTTCTTGTTTCTGTCGGCTTCCTGAAGCCCTATGATGGCGGCACCGCCTATCTCCGGGTCGCTCTTCAGATGCTCTATTATCCCCCGCAGGTCTTCGCCGCTACGCCAGCGCATGTTGTATGAGACAATCTTGATTTCCGAAGGAGCCGGGGCAGGCGTCTGCAAGCGCTCGGCCCGTCCCGTCTCAAGCAACGGGTCTGCGCCCTGAGCGAAGGCCAAAGTAAAAAGGCAAAGGACGAAAACAAATAAGGCCGCGAGCTGTCTTATAGATGAAGAACAGAAAAGAGAATGAGCAGTTGTCTTTGTCTTCTTCACTTCTACTTTTTCCTTTTAACTTTTTCCGACTTCTATCTTGAGTCCGTCTGTTGCTTCCAATGTTTCGCCCGGCCAGAGCTTTTTCGCTTCGGCCGAAAGGTCTACGTCGTCCCACTCAGGATAAAGATGCGTGAGCACAACTCGTCGCGCTTTCGACAACTCTGCCAGAAGCATGGCCTCCTTCAATTCCAGATGGGTTCCCGCAGGCTTTGAATGCGGGAAAGAGCACTCCATCAGGAAAAGGTCTGCTCCGCGCGCAAAGCCCGCGAGCGCTTCCGTGTAGCCCGTGTCGGACGTGTAAACGAGCGTAGCGCCCGTTTCATCACTGACCTTGAGCGCGAGGCTCTCGGCCGTGTGCGGCGTGGAAAAGGCTTCCGCTCGAATGCCCGGCAGAATCTGAAACTCTTCAAGCGGCGCGACCTCCTGAAACTCCACGGGGAAAGGCTGCCTCAGAAGCCTGTAGTTATTCGCCTCGTCAAAACTCCTGAAGAGCTTTTCCAGCCCGTGCGGGCCGAAGATTCTGAGCGACTTGCGGCGCTCGCGCGTCTGCGGCGCGTTCTTCGTGCCGAAGAGAAAAGGCGCGAGCCCGCCGACATGATCCAGATGAAAGTGGCTTATCCAGACAGCGTCCAGACCAGCCCAGTCCAGCTTCTCTTCCGCCATGCGGTGTATCGAAGGGGCGGAAGCGTCCAGCAGGACAGAGCCGCCCGCAGTCTCAAGCCAGTGCGCGCTGGATGCGCGTCTAGGATGAGGAACTGCCGTGCCTGAGCCCAGAATTGTCAGCCGCATCTTCTTTTATCCTGCCGGGCAGACAGGCTACTAAAGAAGAAGGCAAAAGGGAAGAATGGGGATGGGGGGATAGGGGTTGGGGGTTGGTGAAAGAAAAGCAAGCTCTCTTTCTTCTTACTATCCCCCATCCCCCACTCTTGACCTTGGCTCGTGCATTAAGATACACACATCTGAAGGAATATGCCTCGTAAAGATTCCTCTAGAGAGGAGGAGTTTGAAAACCGATGCACGGCGTCGTTTCCCTTCTTGATGATAATAGTAGTCGGATGGTGGAGAAACTGTGGGCCGCGATAGAGAAGGAGTTCGGCATACGGGGCGTATACAGGGCTCCTTTCCCCCATATCTCTTATCACGTGTGCGGCGAGTACGACGTGGAAAAGGTCAAGACCGTGATGCAGGTCTTTGCGCGCCACACCAAGCCTTTCCGCGTCAAGTGCTGCGGCCTTGGCGTGTTCACTGGCCCGGAGCCGTCGCTCTATATCCCCATAGTGCGGAGCCCGCAGTTGGCTGATTTCCAGCACGAGCTGTGGCATCAATTGACAAAGTCTGCGGGCGGTCTGGATTTCTCTTATCGCCCAGCGCGCTGGGTGCCGCACATCAAGCTGGCGCATCATGACCTGACGCAGAGAGTGCTGGCAGCGATTGTGCGAAAGTTCTGCACGCTTGAGCTTAACCAGCAGGTGACGGTTAATAATCTTTCGCTCATCTATGACACGGGCGATAAAGAGGACGTAGTCTTTCGCGTACCGCTAAACGAGGGGGGAGAAAGCGGCCCTAAGCCTTACAGGCCGTGGGCCGAAAGCAGACAATGAGCAACGAGCCGGTGACGTTGGACGTGCTGGCGGTCTTCTCGCATCCTGACGATGCGGAGCTGACCGTGTCGGGCACGCTTCTCAAGTTAAAGCATCTGGGCTACAGGACGGGCGTGTGCGATATGACGCGCGGCGAGATGGGGACGCGCGGCACGCCTGAAGGCCGGGCGGAAGAGGCGCGCGAAGCCGCGCGTATAATGAAGCTGGATGTGCGGATTAATCTTGAGCAGCCGGACGGCCACGTCTGGCTGACGGAAGAGTCCCGCACGGCTATGGTGAGAGCGATTCGCAGGCACAAGCCGCGCGTCATCTTCACGCCGCACTGGGACGACCCGCACCCTGACCATGCGGCCACGGCTCGCATAGCGCGCGAGGCTGCGCGCCTCGCCAGCATGCGTCGCTATGACGAAGAAGCCGGGCTGGATGCTGTGCCCGTGCCAGCGCTGGCGCACTCCGTCTACTCTCGCAACGTGCCGCCTTCATTCATAGTGGACGTTTCGGATTTCGTGGAAGAGAAGATGAGGGCTATCAGGGCGCACGCCTCGCAGTTCTACCGTGAAGATACACAGGAGCCAGAGACGCGCATCAGCAGTAAAAGCTTCCTGTCGCAGATAGAGTACCGCATGCGTTACTACGGCTCGCTGATTGGCGTGGCCGCAGGCGAAGCCTTTCTCGTGCGCGAAGCCCTCAACGTTGAAGACCCCTTCGCGCTGCTGACACGCCCTATGAACATTTACTCTTAATAGGCTGTTATCTTCGTCTCTCCGCCAAAATCGCTCGCGCGACGGCTATGGTGGCGGCGGCGCGCGGCGCTTCGGTCTTGAATTCTCTGGCAAGCTGTAAGGCGCGGTTGAAATCGTCTCGGGCAAGCGAGCCGAAGATGCCCGCGAGGTCGAAGGACGGCACGCCTGAGCTAGACATTGAAACGGAGTCGGGAATGGCGAATTGCGCCGTCACTCTCCCGTCCTCTCCCGTGAATCCTTCGGCTGAGTTAGAGGCCCTGACAGCATCGCCCATAATCTCCCAGCCGCGCGCCGGGTTGACCTGATACATGCGAGTCGCAACGGCCACGAGCGCCCGCGCATGCTCAGCGTCGGAAGCTCCTATGCGGTTGGCTTCCTGAAGGGCTTCTTCCAGAAGCTCGACTGCCCGCGCGGGATTGGCCTTGGCCAGAATCCCCGCGCCTTCCGTGTAAGCCCAGACGCGTTGAATACGGGTCAGCTCTCCGGTGCGAGCCAGCCGCGCAGCCTCCTGCGCGTCCTTTCGGCTAATGGCCGAGTTGATTAATTCGTAGTCCACGTAAGCGCGCGCAGCCTTGCGTATATTCGTTGCCTCAATCTTGTCCGCGTACTCTCGCGCGCGCACATCGCCGCGACGGGCTGCGCCCAGCGCGGCTCTTGCAAAGGCGCGGTCACGCTTAGCGGGGTCGGCCTCGCTGTTGGCAATGTCCAGCGCGTCCTTCTCATCCTCATTAGCGTCTGGGGATTCAGGCACAAGCCCTTCCGTCAGCCACTGGTTCTTTCCGCCTCTAAGGTCGTCCGGGATGTCCTGAGCCAGAGCGGCCAACTGTGCGCGCAGCGCCGGAACCCTCTGCGGTAGATACTGCTCAAAGAGCGGGAGCACTCGGGCTATGATGAAGTAAAGGCCGCCTCGCCCGGAAGTCGTGTTGTCCTGCTGCGGCAAGGGTCTAAGCAGAATCTGCGCTGCCGTGTTCAGATACGATGTGCGCAGAGCCGCAGGCATGTCCGCAGGCGCGCTATCGTCATTGAAGCGGCTGCTGTTGACGCCGCCCTTGGGCTCGACCGTGATGAAGAGCGAGGGGGTGAAGATGTATGAAGAGAGAAGCGAGACGGTGTTGGCGTCGGACGCAGGGTCTAGCGCGGCGCGCGAAAGCATTGCGGCGTAGCGCTCGTCCGCGAGCTTCGCGTTCTTCTGCCTGAGGGCCGAGAGAAAATATAGTCCCTGCATGGTGACGGTAGTGAGCGCTGGGTCTGCGAACTGCACCGCGCGCTCAAGGTCGTCCGACAGAAGGTTTCGCGCAAGCTGCAATCGCTCTTTCTGAGAGCGGGATGGGTTCGTAGGGTCTGGACGCGTCAGCGCCGAATCGTCTCTGGGCGCGGTCGCGTCGGAGTCTCTCTTTCTGGCCTCGTCCAGCTTTGCCAGAAACTCTTCGCCCAGCGAGCGGTCGCGCCGGGCCGAGAGCCGCAGGACTTCCGCCCGCAGGTTCGGAGCGGAAAAGAGCGCGTAGGTTCCTGTGGATTCCTGCTGCCTGCGACGTTCTTCTTCCTCACGCCGCGCAGCCTCGCTGTCTGCCGCTTCAGCCGCGTCCCACGCGCGGCGGAAAAGCTCGCGCGCCCTCTCGTTATCCGCCTCCCAGAGAGCGTCTGCGGCGCGCATCTGAACACGCGCGGCCAGCGTCCCGTCACGAAAGGCGCGAGCCTCGTCCGCCAGCGTAATCACAGACGAGATGGCCATGGAGCGGCGAGATTCCGCGAGCGGGTCTGCGGAAGCCGTTGGCGAAGGCTTTGCGGGCTGGCGAGCGGCGGGCTTCGACGGCGTTGCTGCGGGCTTTGAAGTCTCCGTCTGCGCGTGAGAGACGACGGGCGCAGAGATGAAACAGAGCGCAGCGACGAAGAGAGCTAGAGCACGAGGCATTATCTTTTCCACTCCTTTTAACTTTCGGTAAGGGAAATCGCCGGACTATTACGGAACGTTACACGCCCCGCCGCCATAGTAGTTCCAAATCCCCGAATCGGCCAATAGAATTATGTTGACAGGGATGTTGAAGGGGCGTATATAGCAACTCGTTGATTGCTATTTTCATATCTTGAGAATGCTCCTATTTCCGTTGGCATTTGGCTCTCCCCAATGCCATCCTCGCTCAATGGTCTTGCATTGATAAGCTCTGCCACCTAAGGAGGCTTATATGCGAAAAAAAGGTTTGCTCTTTCTCGTCTCAGCATTGTCTATAGCCGGGGTAGTCACTATCACTTCATTGCGTAGCCGGGGGCAGGGAGCTTCCGGCTCAAAGGCAGAAGCCGCAACGCCGGTGCAGCAGGGAGTTATGTCTGCTCAACAAAAAGAACATAGTAAGCTGTATAAGGATTATAAGGGCAATGGAAAGTTACTCGACCTGCTTAACAAAGAAGAGAACAATACGACTAATGAATTGATAATCACGGTGATGCCACCCCTACCCGAACTGTCTCCCGGAGGACGCCCCTCATTGTCAGAGGCTTTCCTTAAAAATCTCGCAAGCAATGCAGATGTCGTTGTAATCGGCAGGGTCACGAATAAGTCTTCTCAGCTTACTGAGAACGGCGCGTTTGTTTTTACAGACTACGATCTCGCGGTTGAAGAAGTATTGAAGGGCAACAGCAGCAATAACATTCAGTCACAAAGCAGCATCGCGGTAACTAGGCCGGGCGGCAAAATCTTACTTGAAGGCCGGGTCGTGACCGCGACAGACAGGGTTTTCAAGCCGCTCGCAATCGGCGGACGTTATCTGCTCTTTCTGAAATATATTCCAACAACTGGTGCTTATCATGCTGTGAACAATAAGGGCAGCTTCGAGTTGGTTGACAATAAAAGCATAAAGCTGCTTAACGAAGCGACCGATGCTCCACGGGTTGATAAAGATGCTGCATCTTTCATCAACGATGTGAGAATAGCTATCGCCGCCGACAGGGCTACCATCGCAGGATAAAACAAAAGGATGAGGCTGGCTAAAATCTTAGCCAGCCTCATCCGAGCAAAAGCAACTTTCATCCAAACGTCTTTTCTCTGTTAATTCCCCTCAGACGGAAATTAGTTCCACGAAAAAGCTAGACGGCTACAACTTCAATGTCCGGGTCTACTTCTTCGCGGAGCATCCCTTCTATGGCCATCAGAGTTCCCGTCAGAGAGCTTGGGCAACTGCCGCACGCGCCCTGATAGCGTATCGCCAGCGTGTGGTCTTTCAGAGTCAAGACCTCAAGCCAGCCGCCGTCGCCCGCCAGAGCCGGACGCACCTTCTCGTCCAGAATCTCGTTGATTCGTACGAGTCTAGGGTCGCCGCTCGTGACGGCTGCCATAGCGCCGCCCACGGCTGCTGCTGCGGCTGCTCCCGGCTGTGCCGACAGAGTAGATTCCGCCGCGCGAATCGGCACGGCCAATTTCGGCAACAACTCGTCCCAATCCTCTTCGTCCGTCTTCTCGACCGTCAGCATCCTGTCCATGTAAAAGACCGAAACCACGTTGCCTATTTCAAAGAGAGACTTTGCGAGCGGGTCGCTCTCGGCCTCAGCGAAGGAGGCGAACTGTCGCGCAGTCCCGTTCGTCACAGGCTCCTTCAAGATGAACTTCACAGCGTTCGGATTCGGCGTTTCCTGTATGTCACTAATCTTCGGCATAAAACCTCCACAAAATTGGTAGCCACCCTACAGGCGGCATATTAAGCGTTATATAAAGAGAGCAATTATACCCTGTTTCTCTCACCTTTGCAGCGCACGAGCACCGGCTAACTATTTTAGATGCAGAAGAGCCTTTATAAATCACCTCTTCTATACATCCCCCAAAGGGTGTATTGCAAAAGCGCCCGCAGGAAACTACAATGAAGCCCCTTGCTTGACCCCCCTTTACAGGTGAGACAAGTTGAGGACGAGAGGCAGATGATTGCGAGGGTTATCTGCCTCTCGATTTTTTTTGCCTCCGACTCAAGCCCTCCCCCGCCTTCCGAGGACTTCTGCACGCGCTTGCTGGTAAACTACAACTTCCGGTTTTCAGTTTTCATCAAAGGGCAAGTCGCTCTTCTTACTGAAAACTGAGAACTCAAAACTGTCTTTATGAACATAGGCATCACTGTTTATCCTACGTACGGCGGGAGCGGCATAGTCGGCTCGGAGCTTGGCAAGGAGCTTGCGGCGCGCGGCCACACGGTTCATTTCATAAGCTCCTCGCTGCCTACGCGGCTGACGGAGCTGAACGAGCGCGTGCGCTTTCACGAAGTCGAGATGATGTCTTACCCGCTCTTCGAGCATCAGCCGTACACGCTGGCGCTCGCAACCAAGATGGCCACCGTGGCGGAACACGAGAAGCTCGACCTGCTTCACGTTCACTACGCCATACCGCATTCCATCAGCGCCATACTCGCCAGAGAATCTCTGAAGCCTGCGCGGCGGCTGCCGGTGATAACTACCCTGCACGGCACGGACATCACGCTCGTAGGCGCAGACCGTTCTTACCTGCCGATTACCCGCTACGGCATAGCGCAGTCGGACGGCGTGACAGCCATCTCTCATTACCTGAAGCGCGAGACTATAGAGACTTTCCAGTTCGACCGCATAGAGGTCATACCGAACTTCATCTGCGGCTCGGACTACCAGCGACGGCCCGACAGGGAATTGCGGGCGCAGCTTTCGCCCGGCGGAGAACCGCTTCTCACGCACGTCTCTAACTTTCGCCCCGTCAAGCGCCCCGTTGACTGCGTGGAGATTCTGGCCCGCGTTCGCAAGCAGGGCGTGCGAGCGCGCCTCGTGATGGTCGGAGACGGGCCGGAGCGCGTCAACGTAGAGCACCGCGCCCGTTGCCTTCAAGTCTCAGAGCACTGCTCGTTCGTCGGCAAGCAGCCGAAGATTATAGATTACCTCTCGGTCGCGGACGTGCTGCTGCTGCCATCGGAGCAGGAATCGTTCGGCCTCGCGGCGCTTGAGGCGATGGCCTGCGAGGTTCCCGTTATAGCTTCTCGCGTGGGCGGCATCCCCGAAGTCATAGACGACGGCGAGACGGGTTGTTTGAGCGAAGCGGGCGATGTGGATAAGATGAGCGACGACGCGGCTATGCTTTTGAAGGACGAGCGATTAAGACGCGAGATGGGACGACGAGCGCGAGAGTCAGCCGTCTCTCGCTACAGCACGGATTTGGTCATTCCTCAGTACGTGGAATTTTATGAGCGCATCCTCGCAGGCTAAAGCGGCGCGGCCCGTGGCGGAAGAGTTCCGCACGGACAAGCCTGTACATTACATAGTGCAGAACCTTGAGCGCGTCTACGGCGTGCCGGAAAACAGCCGCTCGTCAGACCCGCTGGACATGCTCGTCAAAATCATTCTCTCGCAGGCCACCTCCGACACCAACAGCCACCGCACCTTCGCCGCGCTGAAGAAACGCTTCCCCACATGGGACGCTGCCCTTCGCGCGCGCGCCTCTACCATCGCGGACACGATTCGCTCGGGCGGCCTCAGCAATCAAAAGGCGCAGGTCATCAAAGAGATACTGCGGCAGATTCGGCAAGAGCATGGCACGCTCGATTTGAGCTTCCTCCATGATTTTGATGAAGAGGCGGCCACCGATTATCTCAAACAGTTTCGCGGCATAGGCCCCAAGACCATTGCCTGCACGCTCCTCTTCGCCTGCCGCAAAGAGGTCTTCCCGCTCGACACGCACATCTTCCGCGTGCTGCGCCGCGTAGGTCTTATACCGCAGAAATGCACAGACCAGCGCGCGCATCAAATCATGAACCGCACAGTGCCGAAGGGAAAGTTCTACTCCTTCCACGTCAACCTGATTCGACACGGTCGCGCACTGTGCCGCCCGCGCGAGCCCCTCTGCGAGCGCTGCCCCATAGTCGAATACTGCGACTACGGCCAGACGGTTATATAAACGGCTCATGTCTTATCTGATAGACGGCAACAACGTGATGGCGCAGCGCGTGGGGTGGCACAGGGACAAGGGTGCGGCAAGGCGCGGGCTGCTGGACGAGCTGGCGGATTTTGCGCGCGTCAGGCGCGTGCGCGTGACAGCGGTTTTTGACGGCGCGCCGGAAGAGTTCTTCGGGGACGGCTCAAGCTACAAGGGAGTAAAGGTCTTCTACGCGGAGCGCGGGTCGAACGCGGACGAGCGCATCAAACAGTTGGTAGAAGCTTCACGCGAGCGGCGCACGCTCATCGTCGTTACCTCAGACCGCGCTCTAGCCAGTTACGTGCAGCGCTGCGGCGCGAAGACGCTACGCTCCGGCGAGTTCCGCCAAAGGCTACATGAAGCTTTAGAGAAAGAGTCCGCGCCAGCCGTCGAAGAGAATGAGACGGGCGCGGACGGGGAGCTGAAAAGCTGGATGCGCTACTTCGGTGTAGAAGAAGATGAATAAAGCAGTTTTCAGTTTTTAGTTCTCAGTTTTCAGAAAAAGCAAGCCGCGTCTTCTTGCTGAAAACTGAGAACAGCTTTTCTCACTGCTTTAAATCTATGAGCTTGAGGTCGAAGATAAGCTTTTCTCCTGCCAGTGGGTGGTTTGCGTCTATGGTGATGAACTCGTCCGTGACTTCCGTGATGGTGACGGGGATTTCATTGCCGTCGGGAAGTTGCAGCCCCAGCCGCATGCCTACTTCGGGCTCGCGGTCTAAGTTTATTCCCTGTCGCGGGATGGATTGCACGAGCGCGTCCGAGCGCTGGCCGTAAGCGTCCGACGGCTCAATCTCTATGGTCTTCTCGTCGCCTACGTTCATGCCGTTGACGCCTTCGTCAAAGCCCTGTATCACCTGTCCCGAGCCTACTTCAAACTCAAGCGGCTCGCCGCCCTCGGAAGAATCGAAGACCTGCCCGGATTCCAGTCTGCCCGTGTAATGAACGGATGCCGTGTCGCCTTTTTTCGCTTGCTCTGGCATTATTACTCCTTCCAGCTTGTTGTTGATTAAGCTAAAAGCATCGCACATCAAACTGGAAAAATCCAGCCGACTTCACCTGACGGCTGAGGCGGCTGAGAGCTACAGAAAGTCAGGAGCCACAAATGACTAAACATTCCTCGCTTGCGCTTCTTCTAATACTCTCCATCGTAGCTACAACCTTCGCCCAGACGACCGGACAACAGGCGCGTGAGCCGCAGCCCCAGCAGGACGACGTGGTGCGAATCACCACCAATCTGGTGCAGGTAGACGTTGTAGTGACGGATAAAAAGGGGCGTCAGGTGACAGACCTCAAGGCGGAGGATTTCGAGATTGCCGAAGACGGCCGCGCGCAGCAGGTGACAAATCTCTCTTACATCTCTACGCCTGTTCCGCCTGCCGCGCCCGCAGAGCAGCCCGTCGTGGAGGATAAGAACGCGCCGCCTGCCCCGCCCGTGCCCCTCAAGCCGGAGCAGGTGCGCCGCACCATGGCGCTCGTAGTAGACGACCTTGGCCTCTCTTTCGAGAGCATTCATCACGTGCGCCGCGCGCTCAGGAAATATGTGGACGAGCAGATGCAGCCGGGCGATATGGTAGCCATCATTCGCACGGGCGGCGGCATTGGCGTGCTTCAGCAATTCACCTCCGACAAGCGACAGCTTTACGCGGCCATAGAGCGCATACGCTGGAACATGATGGGGCGCTCAAGCATCGGCGCGTTCTCCCCCATTGATGGCAACACGACTGCTGACAGCAAGCGGAATATAGGAGGGCAGGGTGACGACGATAGCCGGAAAGGCTCGGATGACGATTACCGCTCGGAAATCTTCGCCGTCGGAACCTTAGGCGCTGTTAATTACATAGTACGCGGGCTGAGAGAGTTGCCCGGGCGTAAATCGGTGCTGCTCATCTCGGACGGCTTCCGTCTCTTCAGCGCCAACAACGACAGCCGCAGAGTCATGGAAGCTTTGCAGCGTTTGACTGACCTCGCCAACCGCGCTTCAGTGGTCATCTACACGATGGATGCGCGCGGGCTGCAAACTCTGGGGCTCAGGGCCTCCGACGACGTTTCCGGCATGACTGCCCAGCAGATTGAAGAGAGCCTGACGGGTCGGCGCAACCAGCTGTTCGACACGCAGACCGGCCTCATCTATCTGGCCCGTCAGACGGGCGGCTTCAACGTTCGCAACAACAACGACCTCTCCGCAGGGATACGCAAGGTGATTGAAGACCAGAGCGGTTACTACCTGATTGGCTACAGGCCCGACGAATCCACCTTCGACGCCAAGAGCGGACAGCGCCGCTTTCATAAAATCAGCGTCAAGGTAAAACGGCCCGGTCTTGAGGTTCGCTCCCGCACGGGCTTCTACGGAATCTCTGACGAGCGGGCGGTTGCAGTCCGCCGCACGCGAGAGCAGCAGCTTATAGGCGCTATCATCTCGCCCTTTAACACCAACGCGGTTGACCTGCGGCTGACCTCTCTCTTCGGCAACGACCCGCGCGAGGGCTCCTACGTGCGCTCGCTCCTTTACATAGACGCGAGCGACCTGAGCTTTACGGAAGAGGCCGACGGCTGGCATAAAGCGGTGATGGATGTTCTCGCGCTGACCTTTGGAGACAACGGGCAGGTGATTGACCACGTCAACCGGACGCAGACCATACGCATTCGCGGGGCGACTTTTCAGAACGTGCTCAAGAACGGACTCGTCTTCTTCCTGAACGTGCCCATCAAGAAGGCCGGAGCTTATCAGTTGAGAGTGGCCGTGCGCGACGCCTCAAACGAGAAGATAGGCTCGGCCAGCCAGTTCATAGAAGTCCCTGACTTGAAGAAGAATCGTCTGGCGCTCTCCGGCCTCATCATCAACGGTTACGAGCAGAAGGCTGGACAGGCCGCCGCAGGCGCGACTGCTCCTTCGTCTTCATCCGGCGCGCAACCGGCCATGAGCGGCGCGGAGGGTGTGCAGCAGGAGCTTGACCCGCAGGCGGGCGCGGCCATGCGGCGCTTCCGTCACGGCATGATAATGAATTACGGTTACATCATTTACAACGCGCAGTTGGACAAGCAGACGCGCCGCCCGCAGCTTGAGACGCAGGTGCGGCTGTTCCGTGACGGCAAGCCAATCTTTACGGGAAAGGTGCAGCCGTTGGATGGAAACGGGCAGACAGACCTTGCGCGGCTGGCGGCAGGCGGGGCACTTCGCCTTGGCACGGACATGACGCCCGGCGACTACGTGCTACAGGTAGTCGTCACAGACCTCCTAGCCAAAGACATCAAACGACGCACGACCACACAGTGGATAGATTTTGAAATAGTCAAATAGGGGATGGGGGATAGGGGGTAGGGGTTGGTGAAAAGAAAGCCGGTTGTTTTTCTTTTACCATCCCCTAACCCCCGGCCCCCATCCCCCACCTTCTTATGCATTCTGTCATCGTAGGCACAGCCGGACATATAGACCACGGGAAGACCGCGCTGGTTCGCGCTCTGACGGGTGTGGACGCGGACAGGCTGCCGGAAGAGAAGCGGCGCGGCATCACTATTGACTTGGGCTTTGCCGAGCTTGATTTGGGAGACGTGCGCCTGAGCTTCGTTGACGTGCCGGGACACGAGCGCTTCGTCAAGAACATGCTGGCCGGGGCGCACGGCATAGATTTGGTGGCGCTCGTCATAGCCGCCGACGAAGGCGTCATGCCGCAGACCAGAGAGCACTTCGACATCTGCCGACTGCTCGGCGTGAGGGCGGGGCTCGTCGTCATCACCAAACGCGACGCGGTTGACGAAGAGTTGCTGAGTTTGGTGGAGCTTGAAGCGACGGAGCTTGTCAACGGCTCTTTTCTTGAAGGCGCGCCTATGCTGTCCGTCAGCTCACGCACGGGCGAGGGGCTGGAAGAGCTGAAGCGCGAGTTGCGCGAGGCCGCTCTAAAAGTTCCCGCACGCTCGTCTGAGTTCAGCTCGCGGCTGCCGGTTGACAGAGCCTTCAGCATGCGAGGCTTCGGCGCGGTCGTCACCGGCACGCTCGTCTCAGGCGAGATTGCGGAAGGTCAGGAGATGCAACTGCTGCCTGCCGGAAAGCATGTGCGCGTGCGCGGCCTTCAGGTTCACGGCAAGTCGGTGGCGCGTGCCGTCGCGGGCCAGCGCACCGCCGTCAACCTCGGCGGAGTCGAAACGGGTGAGATTGAGCGCGGCATGGTGCTAGCGCCTGCCGGCATCTTGCGTCCCACGCAGATTATAGACGCTTACCTGAGCGTGCTTGAGAATGCTCCGCGCGCTCTGCGCTCGCGGGCACGCTTGCGCGTTCACTTGGGAGCGGCTGAGGTCTTGGCCCGCCTCCGAGTGCTTGACGAAGCGGGCGAGATTAAGCCGGGACAATCCGGCTTCGTACAGTTGCGGCTGGAATCGCCCGTCGTCTCCGTCTCGGGCGAGCGCTTCATCATACGCTCCTACTCGCCGCAGCTAACGGTCGCGGGGGGGCGCGTGCTTGACCCGCACGCTGCCAAGTCTCGCGGGCGCATGAGTGACGAGACGCGCTCGCGCCTCGAAGCTCTTATGAGCGAAGACAGGACTGCGCGCCTGATTGCCTTCATAGAGAGCGGCGCGGAGCGCGGGATGCGCCCGGCAGAACTGCTTGCGCGCACGGGCTGGCGCGACCCGGTTCTGGAAGATGCTTTGAAAGAGGCTGCGGGGAAACGCGGCAGCGTCGTGGAAGCCGAAGGCGTTTACATGGCGCGCAAGAGCTTTGAGCGGTTGGCTGCGGGCGCGCTCGAAGAGGTTCGCTCTCATCACGAGCGGGAGCCGCTTTCGCGCGGCCTCTCGCGCGAGACTCTGCGCGAGAGGCGCTTTGCTCATCTCCCGCCGGAAATCTTCCGCGCTGTTCTCTCTCACATGGAGCGCGCGGGCGCTCTGCGCTCCGAAAAAGAGCTTGTGCTTGACAGTTCTCATAGCCTGACTTTGTCGGACGAGGACGCGGCGCTCAAAGGTCGGCTGGAGGAGATTTACAAGGCGGCAGGGCTGGAAGCGCCTGCGCTCGAAGAGGCGCTCTCAGGCGCCGCCCGGCAGAAGATTACGCGTGAGCACGCGCGAAAGATTCTGCAACTCCTTCTGGACGCTGGAACGCTCGTTCGCGTCTCGGCAGAGCTGCTCTTTCATCATGAAGCGCTAGACCGGCTGGTTGAGAAGCTCAGGCTGTACGCGGACGAGCACGCGCCTGAACGGTTGATTGATGTCGCAACCTTCAAGGATTTGGCGGGCGTCTCTCGCAAGTACGCGATTCCGCTTCTGGAGTATTTAGACCGCCAGCGCATCACGCAGCGCGCGGGCGACCGCCGCATCATCTCTCGTAAAACCGTGTGAAGATTACGCCTGCCGGGCGCTCTTACGAAGCGGCCTGCCCGCCCCGCTACGCCGCCGCCTATTCCCGAAAATCTCATATTTGCTCTTTACCTTTGCACGCCTAAGCGTTAACATGTTCCCGTAAAAACAGATAAGAGAGCGGCGCAGTTATCCTTTCAGGATTCGACTGCGGATTTGCACCCGACACCGTTCTTTTCACGGAAGCAGTATCGCAGGCACTTTAAGGCTTTTAAGCGTCATCATTCTCGATTTCAGAAGCGAACGCCGGAGGTTCAATATGAGTAGCCTGAAAGACATTCTAAGCTTGGTTGTAGGTCTCGCCGCAGCTATCTTTGCCATCTACGAGTTCATCGTGTTTCTGAGGACTCCCGGAGCGCAAAGCGGAACCACTAACGCTATTCTCGCGGGTGTCGGCGCGGTCGTAGCCATCATCTGCGGAGTCATCTTTTTCGCAGGTCGCGTCAACAAAGAGGAGGAGATTCACATCACGCAATAGTCGCTGGCTTCAGCTACGCTTTGGTAGCCGTCGTCCGGGCCGATTGCGGCAGTCCCGTGCCCTCCTATGAAAATCTGCATCCACGAGCCATGTTAAATAGAGGAAACGCCCGCGCCGTAAGGTCTTTTGGGATGACCCGAACCCGTGGCCGAACTCCTCGCTCGTGAATAAGAGTTGCGCCGTCTGCGTTTTTCGAGACTTGCTTTCCGAAGAGCGCGCAGGCGGCGCATTTGATTGCTCGTCCCGAAAACAGAGCTGAAAATCCTCAGGAGAAACCAAACGCAATGCTTCTAGCTTCGCTCTTGCTGCTCTTGCAGTCCGAGACACGCGCCAACGAACCCAGCTTCTTCAAGCCAATCTTCCTGATACTGCTCGTTGCGGGCGCTCTAGGGTGGTTGATAGCGATGGTGCTAGGCTTTCAAAGGGCACGCGCCTTCGGCCCTTCGGCCCGTTGGTTCACTTACGCGGCCATCTGCCTGCTCATCTACCATCTTCAATTTGTCCTGCTGGCGCTCTTCATAGTCGTACAGAACAACACGGACATGGTGCTTAACCTCGGCGCGTTCTTTAATCTCTTCGTAGTAATCGGCTCCATCTGCGCGATTATGGGGTTCATCAAGCTGACGAATCCGGAATAGCCGCGCCCGGTCACCGCCGGAAATTTTTTCAAGCTCTTTATCAAATGGGAAAGAGAAAGCTTTTAATCGCCGCGTTCATCATCTTGCTGCTGGGCGCGGCGATTCTTTTTGCGTCGCAGCTTCGCTCAGCTTCAGGCCAGCCCCCGCGCGGCTTCGTCACCACCCGAGGAGCCCGCTTCTTCATTGACGGCCGCCCCTTTCGCTTCGCAGGCGCGAACGTCGCCATCATGTTCAAGGACGAAGACAGGGCGCGTATGCCTAAGACTCTGAAGGCCGCAGCGAGCGACGGGCTCAAGGTGATACGCGTCTGGGCGTACGGCGAAGGCGGCGAGGCAGACGTTGGCCCGGTCGGCGGAGATCGTAACGACTGGCCGCGCAAGCATCCCTTCAGGTTCAAGCCCGGCGAGTGGAACGAAGAGGCTTTCGTTCATCTGGACAAGGTGCTGGCCGAGGCCGAGCGCAACAACCTGCGCGTGCAACTCTGTCTGGTGAACTGGTGGCGGGACACGGGCGGCGTGACTCAATACCTGCGCTGGGCCGGAATCGCGGAAGCTGCTGACGAGCGGCAGCCCTTCGGCATAAACGTTGAGCGCGCAATGCTCTTCTACACGAACGAAACTACGCGCAAGCTCTTCCGCGAGCACGTAGAGAAAATCGTCACTCGCCGCAACACAGTGACGGGGCGTCTCTACCGCGACGACCCTACCATCATGAGCTACGAGTTGATGAACGAAGCGCAGGCTCCTACGAATCGCTGGCACGAGCGGCGGGCGTGGGTCGCTGAGATGAGCGCTTTCATCAAGTCACTAGACCCGAATCATCTGGTGACGCCCGGCACGTGGGGCTATAGAAACTCGTGGGAGCGGCGCGCGTGGCTGGAAGAGCACAGCCTGCGAACGATTGATTTCTGCGACGTTCACAACTACCCGCGCGATGACCTCGACAGCTTCGTGGATTCGCCCGACGCCATGAAGCGGTTCATAGACAATCGAGCAGCCGCTTCATACTCCATAAGAAAACCGCTCGTGATGGGCGAGTTCGGCATGGGGCCTGAGGGCTACAACGGCTTTTCTCAGGCCGAGTGGTTCCGCGCCTACCTTGAATCGTCCGCGCGCGCAGGCATAAGCGGCGCAATCTACTGGATACTGACGCCCGACCCGAAGAGAGGCTACGGCGTCTCGTACACCACGGAGCGCGACGACAAGTTGCGCGCGGAGATAAGACGCGGCGCTGCGCTCTTTCAAGAGCTTCAATACGATTGGCCGCCACCCTCGCGTCTTCTGGATGCGAGCCGCCATCTTATCCCGCATCAATTCGCCTTCACGCGACCGGCTGATGACGAGAGCTTGAAGCCCGAAGCGAGCGCTCTTCAGGACGGGGCCGTGCTTTATACATTCAAGCCGGAGCAGGCTGTCACGGGCCGCTTTGAAAAGCTGGGCGGAGGCGTGGGCTACATCTGGGGCTACGGCATGGGCTTCTTTGAATACATCGTGCCGCCTTCGGAAAACGGCTGGCGCGCAAAAAAGATTGTCGTGCGAGCGCACGTGCAGCCCGTGGTGCCGCATGATGTATCGCCTGCGGGTATATCTACGGAAGTGACGCTCTTCATCAACGGCAGAAACTGCGGCTCGCGGCCAGTCCCGGTTGAAGCAAAGGGTCAGGCCGAAGTGCGCGAATGGCAGGTTGATTCGTGGCTGGTTCTACTCAGCGCCTCGCGCAGCCGACCGCTTCACATACGCTTCGCCGTCACCCCGGAAGCCAAGAATCCCTTCGGCCTCAACATCTCAAACTGGCCCGAAGGCTACGACCCGCGCGGAGCCAGACCCATTGAAGTAGAGATAAGATAGTGAGAAACGCAGTTTTCAGCTCTCAGTTCTCAGAAAAAGCAAGCCGCGTCTTCTTGCTGAAAACTGAGAACTAAAAACTGAAAACTGTTCTTTCCCGTCACTTGTCGCGCGTCACTGCTCTTACGGCTTCGCGTGCGTAGTAGGTGATGATGATGTCTGCGCCTGCGCGCTTAATGCTGGTGAGAGTCTCAAGCATGGCGCGTTCCTCGTCTATCCAGCCCCTCGCGGCTGCTGCCTTTATCATCGCGTACTCGCCCGATACGTGATAAGCCGCCAGAGGCAGGTCGAAGCGGTCGCGCACGGCCTTCAGGATGTCCAGATACGCGACGGCAGGCTTAACCATCAGCATGTCCGCGCCTTCCGCATAATCAAGCTCGGCTTCGCGCATGGCTTCGCGCGCGTTGGCCGCGTCCATCTGGTAAGCGCGGCGGTCACCGAAAGCCGGAGCGCTGTCTGCGGCCTCTCGAAACGGGCCGTAGAAGGCCGAAGCGTACTTGACCGCGTAAGACATAATCGGCAGATGCTCAAAGCCCGCGTCGTCCAGACCCTCTCTTATAGCCGCGACCTGCCCATCCATCATGGCGGATGGCGCGATGATGTCCGCGCCCGCCTCGGCCTGACTGACAGCCGTGCGCGCTAGTAACGAGAGCGTCTCGTCGTTGAGGACTTCGCCCTCGCGTATCACGCCGCAGTGGCCGTGCGAAGTGTATTCACAGAGACAGGTGTCAGCGATGATAATCATCTCCGGCGCTGTGCGGCGGATTGCGCGAATAGCCTGCTGAACAATGCCGCCCTCGGCGTAAGCTCCCGTCGCCGTCTCGTCCTTGCTCTCCGGCAGTCCGAAGAGCAGCACAGACTGAATGCCCAGCTCAAAAGCCTCGGCCGCTTCCCGCGCCAACTGGTCTACCGAGAGATTATGCACGCCCGGCATGGACGGCACCTCGCGCCGCACGCCCTCGCCCGTGCAAACGAAAAAAGGAAGCACAAAATCCTCGCGCGCCAGACGCGTCTCACGCACCAGCGCACGCAGGGGAGCGCGCCGCCTCAGCCTGCGCGGGCGATGAATCAAATCATGCATACTAAGCACTCAATCCTTTTCAAGATTTATTCAGCAGACTATAGCTGGGATAAGCTCATTGCTGAGTTGAAGGAAATAGCGGGGGGGAGACTTGAACTCCCGACCTCGGGGTTATGAATCCCGCGCTCTTACCGGCTGAGCTACCCCGCCATATGAATTGAATTATAGCCGAGCCGAAGATTATCGGCAATTCTGCGCTTGATAGTAAGCAGGGAAGTGATTGATGGATGGTGCTATTATGATGGGAAAGGAGATAGTAATGATAACGGTCGCCAATCGTATCTACGTCAAGGATGAGTACCGGGAGCGCTTCGAACAGAGGTTCAGGGAGCGCGCAAAGCTTGTGGATAAGATGCCCGGCTTCATCTCAAATCAGGTTTTGCGTCCCGTCAACGAGGGCGACCCTTATGTTGTCTTCACCGTCTGGCGCAGCCGCGAAGATTTCCTCAACTGGGTTCGCTCCGATGAGTTCGTCAAGGGACACTCTCAGTCGGGCACCCTGCCGAAGGACGCTTTTCCAAAGGCGAATGTGCTGGAGATGCACGAGGTCTTGCAGGATTCTACACGTCCGGACTTGGAGCCTGAGCCTGCGGGCGGCCCCTTCCGGATGCATTAGCTAAAGGCGGCCGTGCGTGCTCAAAAAAGGGCGTGGGGGTCGGCATGTGCCTCAAAGGCCAATTTCGGCAGCGCAATCTTCGCACAGCCAGACTCTTGTTTTAGGCGCGTCTGACCAGAAGAATGCCCCTACTTTGCCGGCCATCCTCATCGCTTCGCTTCCCGGAAGGCGCTGTAGCGCCTTGATATAGTTTGTTCCGGTGTAATAATCGCCCCGCGCGTTCTTACCGCGATGAACACACTCGCGCTCATTGAATGCCCATTTGTCATCCTCTTGTTCGCTCATCATGAATCAACTATATCATCCTTCGGATTAAAGCGGGAATTTCCTGCCAAAGGGAGATGATATCGTGAGCGGGGCTGTTATGGGCAATCCGCGACACCTGCCGCATTGAAAAAAGCAACGGCGGGTATATTCACCCCGCCGTTGCTTTCTAAGTTAAGGATAAAGAGGTTACTTAGGCTGGATTATAGTCGGCACCAAGCCGTCGCTACTGTTGCCTAAGATAGTGTTATTTCCGGATGACTGGACTGTCCCGCCCAGTGCTGAAATCCCTGTCGTACACACTGTGATGTTCGACCTCGTCAAGATTGCCTTCGTTCCTGTACCTGCGCTGAGGCCCGTCGTGTTCTCTGACATGTCCACGCCGTCGAGCAGCGCCACGGGAGCACCCGAAGCGTTGTTGACCATCAGCACACCCGTTGTTAAACCACTGAACATAGAGTCCTTAATGGTCGCGAACGAGTTGTTGCCAACCGAGACTCCTGTGGCCGCTCTCTTCACACGCACATTTTGCATGTAGACGCCTAGATAGGCAGCCGATGCCTGCATCCTGACGCCTATGCCGGTGACGTTATGGATGTCTACGTCCCTCAGATACACCCTGCTTCTATCCGAAGCCACGCCGCCGCTAAGGTCAACGTCTATACCATTATTGGACTGGTTGAAGATTTGTACATTCTCTACGTTGAGGGTTCTGCCACTGATGAATCTGATGCCGTTGAGGCCGAGCGTAGAGCCTGCTCCATCAATGGAGAGGTTGCGCAGGGTGACGTTGATGGTTCTGGGAGAGGCGGCCAGAGAGTCGTTGATAACGAAGCCGTTGATGCCGCCGGAGTTAAGCGTGCTGCCAAAGCCCTGACCCTGTGTGCCGTCTACCGTGATGGACTTGGTGATGGTCAGCGTGCCGAATCCACCCGGATCGAGAGCATTTATTTCGCCGCCTGCGGCGGTTTTAGAGATAGCGCCGGCCCATGTTTTGCAGGGGGCGGTGCGGCTGCAAGGGTTGACGTCATCGCCGACGCCTGAGACCCAAGTGCGTGTAGCCTGTGCCTGTGCAATCGAGGTGATGGCAAGCGTGAAGGCTACGGATACTAGAAGTTTAAAGATAATGGACAGCTTGTTCATTGGGATTCTCCTTACAAAATTGGCTGTTGCTTGTGAAGCGACGCCGCGCATGCTCTTTTTTGCTTGAGCGCCGCCTATTATTTAAAAGAGCGACTCTTTTCTGATTCGGGATTTTAGGATTGAACCAGAATGTCTCCTGCTGCGCGTTCTGCTTCGACGAAAGAGTACGAAGAAACGGGGAATCTACTCGTGTTTATAGATTCGTCTCTGGGCATGGCGATGCCTTCGTCGTCTTTGCGCTCGGCATCCGTCGCTACCCAGCGCAGGCCGACTCCCTCATCCTCTTTCCGCTCGGCGTCAGAAGGCGTCCAGCTTATCTCGGTGGACTTATAGACGCCCCACGTCAGTTTGTCCGGGACGCGAGTGTTATCGCCGTTGTCCTCTACCGTCAGCAATACTCGCTGGCCTATGAGGCTTCTGATGCTGGAATCGTCTATGACTCCGGCCATCACCGCCTGATTCTTATTCACCAGCAGACTGTCGAATTGCGCCTTAATGTAAAAGCCCTTTTGGGACTCGGGGCGCTCGCCTGCGCCGTCTACGTCCTGCGTGGAGTAGGGGGCTTCGTCGCTTATGAACACCTGCCCGACTGCGCTTCCGTTGCCGGAGCCGCGAGCGTCGAACTCGACGTACTTCGTGTAGCCGTCGTCGAAGGAAAACTGGTAGGTTCCTCTGGCGTATTGATCTACTGTCTGAGCGTTCGTTCGGGACTGCCCGAACGCGCCAAGCAATAACAAGACCAGAATCGAGGTAAATACTTTGGACTTCATCTAGGGACTCCTTTAAGAAGAGAAGGTCAATCCTCTTGCAGCAAGGTTGATTTCGAATGGAAACTCTGCCGGGCGTCTCCACCAAAACTCGTGTTTTCAAATCGGGCCTGCTGCTCAACGGGTACACGATACCCGCGCAACCCGTAAGGAGTCCTTAGAGGGCTCTGAATTTCTTTTGAAAGATTTATGAATGGTCTGTAGAGAGCCCCGTGCGGGGCGGGTGACGGTAATGGAAAAGCCTGAATTGATAAGGCTTGGAGGGCGAGCGCTAAAACATCTTATGGCTAATTAGCTCCCGTGGCTTGAGTCTCATACTCTGCCCGGCTGGCACACCTTGAAGAGCCGCCATTCGCCCAGAGCGCCGGAAAGCGTGTGTGTCCCTCTATCTTCGAAGGTGATTCCCGAGCCCGCGACCAAGTCTTTGACCGTGTTTGAAACCAGAACCTCTCCCGTCGCGGCCTTACTCGCCACTTCGACGCCGATTTCCGCCGCGAGGCCGCCGACCTTCCCGTCCACTATGTCGCACTCGCCGGTGTGCAGTCCCGCGCGCATCTGTACGCCAAGGCGCGAGCAGTACTCGACTATGGCGACGGCGCAGCGTACGGCGCGCGCGGGCCCGTCGAAGATGGCGAGCGGGCGGTTCCCGACCATGTCTATCTCTCGCCCTCTGAACCACTCTATCTCTTTGCCTATGTGAGAGCGCAGGCGACCAATAAGCTCTTCCCATCGTTTTTCGCCCGGCTTCTCGCCGCCCTCCTTCATGCCCAAAATAGGCGTGAAGAGGACGGTGGCCAAGACGCTGTCGGGCTCTATGCCGTGGCGCACGCCCGTCAAAAACTCTTCGACCTCATCCAGAATCGAGTCCTGATCGCCTACGAATGGGAGGTGATCCTGTCCGGGCAGCTCAACGAATTTGGCTCCGGGGATTCTCTTCGCCACGAAGCGCCCTTCCTCCACTTTCAGGCATTTGTCTTCAGTCCTGTGTATGACGAGCGTGGGGACTCGCACCGAAGGCAGAACCTGCCGCACGTCTATCTCAGCGTTCATCTGCGTGAGCGCCAGAGCCGCGCCGGGGCTCGCGCCCATCCGCAGGTAGGTCGCCCACCACTCGCGGAACTGCGCGTCTTGAGCCATAGTGGGCGCGCGCTCTTCTATGCCCACGGGGCCGCCCCAGTGCGCGCTTATCTCCTCGAAGAAGTGAGCGCGCTCTTCAGGCGTGGGCGCCCAAGGATATTCCTCATCGCGCAGGCGTTTGGCGTAAGTCCCTATCATGACGAGCGCTATTGTCTTCTCCGGGTAGGTCGCGGCGAAGAGGCTGCACATAGGGCCGCCTTCCGAGATGCCGCACAGGGCTGCGCGCTCTGACCCTATGGCATCCATCACGGCGCGCACGTCATCCATGCGCTGCTCCAGCGTGGGCAACTCGTTGATAGGCACGCGGTCGGAAAGTCCCGTCCCGCGTTTGTCGAAAAGTATCAGTCTTGAGAATGAAGCAAGCCGTAGAAGGAACCGAGCGAAAGCGGGCTCGCGCCAGAAATATTCCATGTGCGAAACCCATCCCATGACGAAGACCAAATCGAGCGGCGCATCCCCTATGACCTGATAAGCTATGTTGACATCGCCGCTTCTGGCGTACATCGTTTCCGGCACACGCTCAAGCGGAAATTCGAAAGTGCGCGCGGGCGGCAGCGTCCTGCCGGAGCCGGGCGGGAGGTCTATCACGGCGTGCGCCCTCTCCCGCTTTTGGGGCTGTTGCGACCAAGGCTCCGTCACTTCCTCGCCTGTCTCCTCCGCGATGACGATTCTGGTGCGCGTGCGCTCTCTCAGAATTAAGTCGGGCTCTTCTTCAACCACCTCCTGCGCGTCGGCTACGAAGCGGTAGCCGCGCTTGGGCACCGTCTCAATGTACTTGCCACCGCCAGCCCCACGCTCGGCCAGCACCCTTCTCAGCAGCGAGATGTTCTGGGCCAGATTATTCTCCTCTACGAAGCTGTCGGGCCAGACCCTCTGCATCAGCTCTTCCTTGGAGAGGACGTGCCCGGCGTTCTCCACCAGCACCAAAAGCGTGTCGAACGCCTTCGGCGTCAGTTGAATAGCTCCCGCGTCTCCGTACAGCGCTCGCTCCTCAACGTCTAAGCGAAAGACGCCGAAGACGTAGAAGCGTTTGACCTTATCTCTCATCATCGCTGTTTGTTGAAAGAGAATCTCAGAAAAACTTCATAGATTTCTAAGGACTGGCACAGGCCGCGCGCCTTAGAGTCTAGCGTCGTCCGAATAGCATCGGTAGCCTGAACACCCCATGGATGCTCATTCTACCCTTAAGACGTGCGACTGAAAATAGAGAGGGGCGCTGTCGTGACCATAAAAAGGGTGGAGATTATCATCGAGACGGAAAGAATAGTACAAATCAGCAGCCGTTCTAAAAGCCTAATCTTCTGGTGCGTGACCTGCGCTAAGCTCATGCCCGCCTTCACCGTGGACGAGACGGCCCTTGTGCTACGCGCCAGCCGGGAAGAGGTTTTACGAAGGCTTGAGGCTGGGCAGCTTCACCTGCTGGGGAATAACGCGGGGCCGGCTAGGGTCTGCTCAAGCTCGTTGCTCAAATAGTGTTTGGCCTCCCTTGCAACCGGCCTCAAGTCTTTGGCGCTAGCGCCGGGAAAATATTTTCGCGCCCGAAAATTTTCTCCGGCCGCCTTGTAAACGCCCGCAGACACAACGTTTAGGTGCGCTCTCCATACAGTCCTCAACTAATCTCCCTGAAAACCTCAAGTCTGGCTCAAGGTCTTCTCAACCCCCCTTTCCTATTCTCAAGATGTAAGCGACAACGCGGGAATTTCCGGAAGGAAGAGCTGAACGCGCGGCGGTCGCAAAAAATTATCAGACCATCAGGAGATTATTAATGAGAAGCAATAAAGAGAAGTCGCAGCGCGTTCACGGGCGCAGCCACACGGCCCGCCGCGTCTTAGCCGTCTGCGCGCTGGCAATAATGCTGGCACTTATAAATTCCATGCTCGTTGGCTTCATCAGAACTGAAGCCTCCGGCATCGCGCGCTCCATCATCATAGAGTTCAAGACCGACCCCGCCGCCGTCTGGAAGGCAAAGCTTGAGAAGTCGGGCCAGTCGGTTTCGGGTGAGCAGCTACAGGCTTATCGCAACTCCGTCACGGCTGAACAGAACCAGTTCCTTGAGCAACTGAAGGCACAGGGCATCAGCTACACAGTTGACGGCGTTGACCTCAAAGACTTCGCGGGCCAAACCGTTGGTCGCGCCGATTTTCGTTTCAATCTTGTGATGAACGGCATCACGCTGAACATCTCTCCGGCCGCCGCCAAAATGATTGAGGCTATGCCGCAGGTCAAGCGCGTAGTCCCCAACACGGTCTTGAGCATCAGCCTGAACAATAGCGTCAAGTACATCAACGCTCCTGCGGTCTATGGCCAGTATCAGGAACTGACGCCGTTCGATAACTTCCGCGAAGGCTACGAAGGGCAGGGCATCAACATAGCCGTGCTGGACACGGGCATTGACTGGACGCATCCCATGTTCGGCGGCGACCCTACACCGCCGCGTCTGGGCGTCGCGCCGCCTACGGCAGCCGCCAACTCGAATCAGAAAGTCATCTATTACATGTCGTTTTCCGGCGGTCTGATTGACGACTTCGGCCACGGCTCTGCGGCTTCGTCAAACGCGGCAGGGTATCTGGCGATGGCTCCCGGCCCGGACGGTCTGCCCGGCACTGCCGACGACATTCGCGTGCACGGCGTAGCTCCGCAGGCCAAGCTCATGGGCTACAAGGTCTGCACGGGAACTGGAAACTGCGTCAGCGCTTCTACCATTCTGGGAATCGAGGACGCCGTCTCGCCCACGACCCTGACGTTGCAGCCGAAGCCAATCGCGCACGTTATCAATATGAGTCTGGGCGGCGCGGGCAGCCCCGACGATGCCACAGCAGTCGCGGCAAGCAACGCCGCTCTGCTGGGAACCATCGTGGTAGCTTCCGCAGGCAACTCAGGGCCGGGCGAAGGCACAGTCGGCTCGCCTTCCGCAGGGCGTCACGTTATCTCCGTCGCGGCCACGACTCATCCGGGCGCGGCCAACGCTAACTGGTCTGTGGATGTCCTTAAGGCTTCTGCCGTTCCGCAGACTCAGGTGGGCGCAGTCACGCCTGCCAAAGCTCTTCCGAAGGCGGACGGGTTCGACCGCCTGAAGCTCTATCCCATGGCGGGCACGCCAGACCCTGCGGCTGGCTCAGTCGCTCAGCGTTACGTGCTGGTCAACGACCCCGTGGGTGTCCCTTATCCGGCCGCCGTCAGTGGCCGCATAGCTCTAGTCAAAGACTCCGGACTGGTTTCGGCCACCTTCTTTGACACCTGCGCCAAGGCGGCTGTGGCGGGAGCAATCGGCTGCATCCTAATCAGCACGACGACGAATCCCACGGCAGTAAAGGGCACTATCCCGTCCGCCATAGTCTCTCCGGCTGACGGGGAAATTCTGGTTGACGCTATTTCATCAACCGACAACAACAACGTAGACCCTGCGAACGGAGCTATCTCGGAGCTTCCTATCAGACTGAATCCCTATCTGGATGACGAGTTCTACGGCTCAACCACTAGCTTCAGCTCGCGCGGCCCGGTAGAGGGTTTGGGCCAGATTAAGCCGGACGTGACCGCGCCCGGTATCAACATACTGAGCGCCACGGTCAAGGCGGGCGGTGCTACGGCTCAAGGCGGCACTATGTTCGACCCGTCGGGCTACACGCTTGCGACAGGCACCAGCTTTTCAGGCCCGCACGTCTCCGGCGTGGCGGCTCTCATCAAGCAGGCGCATCTGGACTGGACGCCGGACATGATTCGCACGGCCATGATTAATACGGCCACGAACATGCGCTCGGCAAACGGCACGCCGCGTGCGGACGGCGCGCAGTCGGACTCCATCATTGACCAAGGCGGCGGCCTCGTGGACGTTAAAGCTGCCGTCAACACTAAAGCCCTGATGGGCGTCGCCGGTGACGGCATCAACCAGCCGGGCATACTCGGCAGCCACTCCTTCGGTGAAGAGGCCATACTTAACAACCGCGTCGTCAACACGCGCGAAGTCACGGTCACGATTCAAGACCTTTCGGGTCAGGGCGGAACCTATAACCTGTCAACGGCCAACAACCGCTTCTTTGATACGCCGGGCATCAGCGCCAGCGTCAGCCCGTCGAGCGTAACTGTTCCGGCAGGCGGCACGGCCACCTTCAGCGCTCGCGTAACCCTTGACGGTAATCAGGTGCGCGACACAGCAATCAAGCAGTTGCAGTGGTACGTCATAGCCGAGCGCGCCGGAAGCACGGACAAGCTTCGCATGCCCATGTACCTGCGGGCCACGCCGAGCCTGCCTTCGAACGAGATTTCCAGCGCCGAGACGGAAACTTTCACAGGCACAGTGACGGTGGGCGACGCCGGCGTGCAGAGAGACAACGAGCTTTATGTCGCCGGAGGCACTTCTTACGTTGACGTTCCGGTTCAGGTGGATGCCGCGACGCTCAAGCTGGAAGGCACGCTTACTTGGGATTACACGAACGTAGAGGCGGCTGGCGTGGGACTTCCGGACATGGACTTCCTACTCCTTGACCCGAACGGAAATCAGATAGACGATTCCGGCAACAGCAGTGGCCCTGAGCACGTCTCGGCCGACACGGCCACTCCGGGCACATACATCTACCGCGTCTACGGCTGGGCCAACGGCCCGACGGAGTTCCGCATAGAGAGCACCAAGCTCAAGGGCGGAGCGCCGCCTGCCGTTCAGGCCATCGGTTCCGACTTTACGCTCGGCACACAGCGCTTCGACTTCGACGGAACCTATACGCTCAACTGGCAGCCGCAAGGCACGGTCGAGGCTTACGAGATAGAAGAGTCCACGGACGGCACGAACTTCTCTGTCGTTCGCACGGTCAGTGGCTCGGCTACGAGCGCGGAGTTCACGAGCATAGGCGATGGGACGCGCAGCTACCGCATACGCTCCATCACGCCGGGACGCATAGGCAAGTTCGTCACCGTGCCGAGCAACGTGGAGAGCATCACGGTCGCGCGTCGCTCGCTGGTTGATGCTACAAGCTCCGTTTCGCCTGTGAACAAGACGATAGTCTTCGCGGGAGGCGCTACCGATTTGACGACCGCGCTCAGGAATCAATCGGGCACGACCTTCTATCCGACGACCCGCCTTGAGATTGTCTCGGTCGAATCATCGGACGGCGCTGTGAAGGTTGCCAACGCGGACAATAACGGCAACGGCGTTTCGGCTCCGGCCATCTTCGACTACTCGCAGCTTGTCGGCGCAGACCTTCTGCCGAATGAAGAGACGGCTACCCGCGCCATCAAGTTCAGCAACCCGAACACGGTTCTCTTCACCTTCACGGCGCGCGTCATGGCGAGCCTTCCCACAGGCGCGGCCGCAGCTACATCGGGCGGCTCGACCGGCGGGACAACGACGGGCGGCACCACCGGCGGCACGACGACGAGCGGCACAGGCACAAGCTCCACGGGAAGTAAAATCCTGAGCGGAGCCAAGCTGCTGAAGTTCACAGTCAATCCGCTCACGAAGACCGTCTCGGTCACAGCGCTCAATTGATTTTCTCACCTGCGTTCATTCCGGGTGAGTTGGAGGAGGGACAGGCTTTTGTCGGGGAAGCCTGTCTTTCCTTTTCTCTGCGCTCGTCTCCGCGTCTCTCTGCGTCTCTGCGGTGAATGACTATATAAGACACTCACCGCAGAGACGCAGAGAGACGCTGAGGGGGCGCAGAGATTTGTATTTAGGACACTACTAAATTTTGTCTTGACAATTTTCCTCTCTGTAATAGAGTTAGCCTTCCCGCGTAAGTTCAATACGACAATCTATGGTTTTCGTCGCCGGTGACCGAAAAAGAGTCGCCGCGCGGCGCTTACATACATCAACAGCGAGGCGAATCATGACAACTTCTCGGCGCGATTTTTTGAAGGTGACGGGCGCGGCCCTTGGCGCTGTGACACTTCCTTCGTGGGTCTTCGAGGCGGAAGCAGCCGCAGACGTAAATGTTGATAAGAACAGGCTGGCTGACGTGGCGCTCTCGACGGCAAAGCGGCTGGGGGCCAGCTATGCGGACATACGCATCAACCGCTACCGCTTTGAATCGTTGAGCACGCGCGAGCAGCAGGTGCAGAACGTCTCGCGCAGCCATAGCTTCGGCTTCGGCGTGCGGGCGCTGGTCAAAGGAACGTGGGGATTCGCCTCCAGCCGCATAGTCACGCCGGAGGAAGTGCGCCGCGTGACCGGGCAGGCTGTGGAGATTGCTCGCGCCAACGCAGTCTTCCAGCGCAAGCCCATTCAGATTGTGCCGACCCCGAAGGTCGTGGCCAGTTGGAAAAGCTCCTTCGAGAAAGACCCCTTTGACGTTCCGATTGACGACAAGATACAGTTTCTGCTGAAGCTCAACCAGACGGCCATGAAGGCGCAGGGCGTAGGCTTCGTCAACTCCTCCATGTTCTTCGTCAACGAGCAGAAATTCTTAGCCACCTCCGACGGCTCGCGCATAGACCAATACCTGATACGCAGCTTCCCCGGCTTCACGGTCACGGCCATCAATCGCGCGACGGGCGATTTCCAGACGCGTGCTTCTCTGGGCGGGCCGCAGGCTATGGGCTACGAGTATCTTGAAAAATACCCGTGGCTGGTCGAGGCCGAGCAGGCGGGCGACGAAGTGGTGGCAAAGCTCAAGGCCAAGTCGGTTGAGCCGGGCAAGTACGACCTTGTGCTTCATCCCTCGCACCTGTGGCTGACGATTCACGAGTCCGTGGGCCACCCGACGGAGCTAGACCGCGCTCTCTGGTGGGAGGCCAATTACGCCGGAACCAGTTTCCTGACGCCGGACAAGACGGGTAAGCTTCAGTTCGGCTCGAAGATTGTGAACTTCGTGGCCGACCGCACGCAGCCTGCGGGGCTCGCCACTACGGGCTACGACGACGAAGGAGTGCCGGGGCAGAGGTGGCATCTGGTGAAGGACGGCGTCTTCGTTGACTGGCAGACGACGCGCGACCTTGCTCCGCTCGTAGGCCGCAACAAATCTTACGGCTGCCTCTACGCCGAATCATGGGGAGCAGTACCTTTCCCGCGCATGCCGAACGTCTCGCTTGAGCCTGCCAAAGAGGCCGTCTCGCTGGACAACCTGCTGAGCGAAGTCGAAAACGGCATACTGATTTACGGCAACGGAAGCTTCTCCATAGACCAGCAGCGTTACAACTTCCAGTTCGGCGGCCAGACCTTTTACGAAGTTAAGAAGGGAAAGATAGCGGGGATGCTGCGCGACGTGGCCTATCAATCGCGCACTACGGATTTCTGGGGAGCGTGCGACGGCCTCGGCGGCCCGGACACCTATCAGTTGGGCGGCAGCTTCAACGACGGAAAGGGCGAGCCCACGCAGTCGAACGCGGTCAGCCACGGCTGCCCCATCGCGCGCTTTCGCGGCATCAACGTTCTCAACACAGCCGTACGCACAGCCTAGAGGAGATTCCAGCGATGTTACTGACAGAAAAAGAGGCACGCGCCATTACGGAAAAGTTGCTCGGCTATACGAAGGCAGACGACGCGTCCGCGAGCGTCACGAGCGAAACCTACTCGCACCTGCGCTTCGCCGCCAACTCCTTTTTGACGAGCGGCCGTCGAGAGAACATGAATGCCAACGTGGTCGTCTGGATTAACCGTAAGCGCGGCGCGGCTTCTACGAACGACCTTGACGACGCGAGCCTCAAGGCTGCCGTTGAAGAGGCTGAGCGGCTGGCGAACATCTCGCCCGTAGATGTCGAGTACGTGCCGACGCTCAAGGCGCAGACCTACAAGCCCTCGCTCGGTTATGCAGAAGCTACTGCCAACGTTCCGCTAGTAGACCGCGCGAAGGCCGTGGGCGACATCATCACCGCTTCGGAGAAGGCGGGCGTCCTGAGCGCGGGCTTTCATCAGGCGCAAGCCTCCGCCGCCGCGCAGGCTACAAAGAACGGCAACTTCGATTACGAGCGCAGGAGCATAGTCAGCCTTGGCATGACTGCGCGCACGTTGGACGGCGCGGGCTCCGGCTACTTTCTTCGCAGCCACTACGACATCAGCAAGCTGGACACGGCGCGCATCTCGCGCGAAGCCATCCGGCGCGCGCTCGAATCCAGAAACGCTCGCGTGTTGGATGCGGGCGTCTATCCAGTCATTCTGGAGCCGCAGGCCGTGGCAGACCTGATTGGCGGTTTCGGTTTCGGCTTCGACGCGCGAAGCGCAGAAGAGGGACGAAGCGCCTATTCGGCTGCTGGCGGAAAGACCAAAGTCGGCGAGAAGATATTCGACGAGCGCATAAACATCTTGAGCGACCCGTGGCGCGCAGACCTTCCCGGCTCTCAATCCACGCAGGCGGGACTTCCGGCGGAGGTCGTATACCTCGTGCGAAATGGAGTGCTTGAGAATCTGGTCTACTCGCGCTTCTGGGCGCAGAAGCGCGAGCGGCAGCCCACGCCCGGCCCCGTCAACCTCATCATGGAAACCAGCGCCAAGCCATCAACCGTAGAAGAGATGATACAGAACACGACTCGCGGCCTGCTGGTGAGCCGCTTCTGGTACATACGCGGCGTTGACCCGCGCACGGCGACTCTCACGGGCCTCACGCGCGACGGCGTGTGGCTCGTAGAGAATGGAAAGATTCAATATCCAGTGCGTAACTTCCGTTTCAACCAGAGCATTATACAGATGCTCGCGCCCGGCAACGTCGAGATGATAGGCACGCCGGAGCGCGTCGGAAGCAGCGAAGGACAGGGCGGAAGCGCCGCCCTTCTGCCCGCCCTGAAACTCAAAGCCTTCAAGTTCACCTCGCAATCCGAAGCGGTTTAAGACCGAAAGAGCGGGAAGCGCTCGTGGGTTGATTAAGCACGAACGCTTCCCGCTTTCGCGTACGCGCTTCACACGAACGCGCCGCTTTGTCACGCTCTTAAAGTATTTCGTCACAACCTCTCCGCAATTAGTCCCATAGCTGTTTCCCGCCCTTACGAAAGTATGTATGGTCAGGACAGGGAATGTTAAGGCTCACCGCAGAGTCGCAGAGAGACGCTGAAGTTTACGCAGAGAGTTGAGCTTTTTCTCTGCGCTTCCTTTGCGTCCCTCTGCGTCTCTGCGGTGAACGTCAGGCTTCTTCAGACTCAATCCCGAATCGAGCCGTCACAGCTCGCAAGGACATCGTTGATGGAAACTCTACGGCAAGACCTTTCTTATAGCGCCCGGCTGCTCTTGAAGAATCCCGGCTTCACACTGATAGCCGTGCTGTCACTGGCGATTGGCATAGGAGCCACGAGCGCCATCTTCAGCGTGACCAACTCCATCCTGCTGCGCCCTCTGCCATACAGGGACGCCGACCGGCTCGTCATACTCTGGAACCGCTCGCCGGGCTTAGGCGTCGCACAGGACTGGTTCTCTCCCGCGCAGCATCACGACATCAAGACGCAGAATCACGTCTTTGAAGACACGGCCATAGCCTTAGGCGGAAGCTTTAACCTGACGGGGCAGGGCGCGCCCGAACGAGTTGACGGAGCGCGTGTCTCATCTTCGCTCTTTCCTCTTCTGGGCGCTCGCGTCTCTCTGGGAAGAGTCTTCGCTGCGGAAGAAGACAGCCCCGGCAGGCCGCAGACCGTAATCCTGAGCAACGGATTCTGGCAGAGACGCTTCGGCTCAGACCCTTCGGTGGTGGGCAAGACGCTCACGCTCAACGGAAACAGCTTTGAGATAGTAGGGGTGATGACGCCGGACTTCTCTCTGGACAAAGAGGTCATGCTCACGGTCAACGCCATAGAGCGGGCGGACGTAATGCTGCCTCTGCCCATGAACGAGGGCGGCAGAACAGACCGCGACCACGAGGACTACAACATCTTCGCTAGGCTCAAGCCGGGCGTGACTCTTCAGCAGGCGCAGGCCGAGATGGACGTGATAGCCGAGCGCGTCAAGCGGCAATATCCTGACAATTACCCGCCGCACGGCGGCCTCACCTTCAGCGTCGTTCCTCTGCTGGAAGAGGTCGTCGGCGATATTCGATTGATATTGTACGTGCTCTTCGGCGCGGTGGGATTTGTGTTGACGGTTGCGTGCGCGAACGTAGCCAACCTGCTGCTGGCCCGCGCCGCAGCCCGCCAGAAGGAGATAGCCATTCGCACGGCTGTCGGCGCAAGCCGCTCGCGCATTCTGCGACAACTGTTGACGGAGAGCGTCCTGCTCTCGCTCGCCGGAGGCATCTTCGGTCTTCTGATAGCCTATCTGGGCGTGAGGCTTCTAAGGGCCTACGGGCCCGAGAATATTCCGCGCCTCGGTGAAGTGGGCGTGGACACGCGCGTCCTTCTCTTTACCTTCCTCGTCTCGCTCATAACGGGCATCGTCTTTGGGCTAGTCCCCGCGCTCAGGGCTTCAAGAGTTGACTTGAACGAAGTGCTGAAGGAGGGAGGCCGAAGCCAAACCGTGGGCGGCTCGGCCTTTGGTCTGAGCCATCATCGCCTGCGTAATCTGCTAGTCATAGCCGAGGTCGCGCTCTCTCTGGTGCTGCTCATAGGGGCGGGCTTGCTCGTTCGCAGCTACAGGGAGATTGTCAGCGCTCATCCCGGCTACAACCCGCGAAATGTTCTCTCGCTGCGACTGGCGCTTCCCGCCTCAAAGTATCCCAAGCCGGAAACAATCGGGGCTTTTTACCGGCAGGTTGACGAAAGAATAAAGCAGCTTCCCGGCATCGAAGCGGTCGGCTTGAGCTACAGCCTGCCCATGAGCACGGTTGCCTTCGCGTGGGAGCCAATCATCATAGAGGGCTACCAGCCTCCCGGCTCAAGCACCAGCTCCATCATCTCCAACACGCGCATCGTCAGCCCGGACTACTTTCGAGTGATGCAGATTCCGCTTCTCAAGGGGAGATACTTCAACGAGCAGGACAGGGCGGGCGAGCCCGAGGCCGTGATTGTTGACGAGACGCTGGCCGCTCGCTTCTGGCCGAACGAGAGCGCTATAGGAAAGCGTCTGCAACAGCGCGGAAAGCCGGACTCGTGGCGAACAATCGTGGGCGTCATAAGCTCGGCCCGCCAGTACAGCACGGAGAAGGAGCCGCCCATCACAGTCTACTACCCGCACGAGCAGTACATGGCCAGAAACATGTATCTGCTTGTACGCACCACGTCCGACCCGTCTTCTATGGCCGGGGCCGTCACCAGAGAGATTCAGGCTGTAGACGCCGAGCTTCCTGTCTTCGATGTCAACATAATGGAGCAGCGCCTTTATGACTCACTGGCGCGCCAGCGTTTCTCCATGATGCTGCTCGGCCTGTTCGCCGCCGTGGCCCTGATACTCGCGCTGATTGGCATCTACGGAGTCATGACCTACTGGGTCAGCCAGAGGATTCACGAGATAGGCATCCGCATGGCTTTGGGCGCGCAGCCCGGCAACATCCTTCGCCTTGTGATACGACAGGCGCTCATACTCGTCTCGATTGGAATAACGGCGGGCCTCGTGTGCGCGCTCGCCCTGACGCGGATTATCTCCAGCCTGCTGTTCAACGTGAGCGCTACGGACAGACTGACTTTCGCTCTGCTCTCGCTGCTTCTGGCCGCGATAGCTCTGCTGTCAAGCTACATCCCCGCGCGCAGGGCCGCGAAAGTAGACCCGATGGTCGCCCTCAGGTACGAGTAAATGAGAATTATCTCTGCGCTAATCTCAGCGTCTCTCTGCGCCTCTGCGGTGAATGATGGTTAATCTATATTCACCGCAGAGGCGCAGAGAGACGCTGAGGGGGCGCTGAGAAAGAGGAGATAGAGTTCATGTCATTTAGATTTTTGTTGTTGCGAGTTGCTTCGGCTCTCTTTGTTCTTGTGCTGAGCGCGTCCCAACTGTTCGCGGATTCCGTGGTGACTCGCAAGCGCTCTGTGACGAAGCTGGCCGAAGGCATCTACGTGATACGCCACCCGGACGCGCCCGACACCTTTCCGCAGGGAAACACGACCGTCATCATAGGCGAGCGCGAAGTCCTTGTGATTGACTCCTGCTATATGCCGTCGAGCGCGCGCGAGGACATAGCTCAGATTCGCCAGTGGACGACTAAGCCCGTCCGTTACCTTGTGAACACGCACTGGCACTACGACCACACCATGGGCAACGGCGTCTACGCGGAGGCTTTTCCGGGCCTTTCCATCATCGCGCAGGCCGAGACTAGAAAGCAGATTGAAGGCTACAACCCCGGCTGGTTCGCGCGCTTTCCGCGCCGCGCAGAGATTTTCCGGCAGAGGCTTGAGAGCGGCAAGGATGCCAACGGCAGACCCCTGACCGAGACGGAAAAGAGAGAGTTTGAAAAAGCCATCGCCGGAATAGCTCCCGTACAGGCGGAGTTCAAGAATCTGGTTGACCGCTTCCCCAACGTGACCTTCGACCGCGAGATGGCCGTGAACCTCGGAGACAGGGAGGTGCAGATAAAACACCTGGGGCGCGGCAACACCGCCGGAGACACGATTGTCTACCTGCCTAAAGAGAAGATTCTAATCGCGGGCGACCTGCTAGACCATCCCGTGCCATATCTTGGCGGCGGCTATCCTTCCGAGCTGGTCAGGACGTTAAGAGAGATGGCGATGATAGACACGCTGACTTTCGTTCCGGGCCACGGCGAGGTGCTACAGGGCAGCTACGGCAGAGCCTATCTGAATCAGGTGATTGAGTTCGTGCAGTTGATAGTCTCCGAGGTCAGTCGTCAGATTTACCTTGTAGGAAACGGCCCCAGAAATCTCGAAGCCGTGCGCGAAGCCATGAAGAAGGAGATTGATTTCAACGCGTGGCGGCAAAAGTTCGCGGGCGACGACGAAGAGAATCGCGCCTTCTTCGACAGCTTCAGCCTGCCCGGCGTCGTCACCGCAGCCTACGCCGAAGTCTGGGGCAGGTAAGCTTTGATGCTCGACTAAATACGGGATTGAAGGTTATGGCTAAACGCTCAATCTATATGGCGGCGGCTCTTTTGAGCCTCTGGTCGCTCGCCTCCAACGCGCACGCTCAGGTAGTGCCTCTTGATTCAGACCGTTGGGAGATAGAGGCAAAGGAGAGCAAGCTGGTAGACCATCTGGGCCGCAAGGCGCTATACCTGAAAGGCGGCGTGGCTGCGGTCAAAGGCTCCCGGTTCACGGACGGAGTCATAGAGTTCGACATAGCCTTTACGGAAGAGAGGGGCTTTATGGGGGCCGTATGGCGTCTTCAGGATTTCGAGAACTACGAAGAGTTTTACCTGAGGCCGCACCAGTCGGGCAACCCGGACGCCAATCAGTATCAGCCGGTCTTTAACGGCGTGGCCGCGTGGCAGTTGTACTACGGCGAAGGCTACGGCGCTCCCGTCAAATATGATTTCAACCAGTGGACTCACGTCAGGATTGCAGTCTCGGGCGGGAACGCGGAAATCTACATCAAGGACATGACCGCGCCCGCGCTCTTTGTCAGCGAGCTGAAGCGAGAGGTCAAACAGGGACGCGTCGGCCTGAGCGCGGGAAACTTTGCTCCCGGCTATTATTCCAACTTCAGCTTCTCGCCCATGAACAATGTGCAGTTGAAGGGAAGGCCGAAAGCTGCCACGCCCGCGCCCGCCGGAACCGTCACGTCATGGATGGTATCGGGTCTTGTGGCGGGAAAATCTCTGGAAGGGAAGTACAGGCTTACGGCCGAAGACAAAGATAAGCTGGCGTGGAAGAGGCTGGAATCTGAAAGCACGGGCATCTGCAATCTCGCAAGATTGCAGGGAGTCACCGAAGACAGAGACACCGTGTTCGCACGCCTCGTAATTCAGTCCGACCGCGAGCAGGTGAAGAAGATACGCTTTGGCTTCAGCGACGCGGTGAAAGTCTATTTCAACGACCGGCTGCTTTACGGTGGCAGCGACATATACCAGTCCAGAGACTATCGCTTCCTTGGAACAACGGGCCTCTTCGACGAGCTTTATCTGCCGCTCAAGCAGGGTGACAACGAGCTTTGGATGGCCGTCACGGAAAACTTCGGCGGCTGGGGCATACGCGCCATGTTCGACGACATGAGCGGAATCACTATTAAGTAGCTATTGTCGCCTTGCCGAATACAGCCCGTCGAAGATGTACAGGATTTCTCCGCGCGCGCGTTTGCGACGAACAGTAATACGAGTATAGCTGTGCGACGCTCTGTTGTTCCGGTCATAGGTGTAAAAGTTTTCCTGAAGGACATCTATCTGGCCTCACGGCAGCCTTGAGTGATGATGGTGGAAGCTATGCTGACGATTTTCCACTCGCCCCGGACGCGCACGAGTTGAAGGGAATTGTAGCCGCAGTTGGTCAGCCGCTCGCCCACGTGAAAGTCATAGCGTCCCCAGACCGTAGCCATGTCGCCGCTCACGCGCACCTCTGCGTCGAACATTCGCTCACGAAACGGCTCTTTAGACTCCGCTACCATTTTGACGAAGTCATCCAGTGTCAACAGGCGCACCGTAGGCTGCCCCTGTCGCGTGATTGTTGAGACAAGTCGGCCTTCAGGGATGAACAGGCCGCGAAGCGCGTCTAACTCTCTGGCCTCCATGCTTGCGAACAGTTGATTGACGTTCTTCATCACCTCCGCCTCGCCCGCTCCCTTCTGCTGGCCGACTATTATCTCTGCCAGTTCGGTGATGAATCGGCTGAGCGGCTTTCCCGTGGCGCGCGGGACGCTCGTGTTGACCTGCACGGCTATGGCGACTCCGGCTTCTGGGAAGTACATCATCTCTGTGATGTAGCCGGGGAAGAAGCCACTGTGGCCGTAAGCAAGCCCGAGCGCGGTCGGACGTATGATGACGCCAAGACCGTACTTTGCTTCCGGGCCGAGCCGCGCCGGGACTCCCTCAAGCATCGCGGGCAAAAGCTGAGGCGCAAACGCTTTCCCCTCGTAAAGCAGCTTGGCCCAGCGCGCAAGGTCTTCTGCCGTCGAGGCGATGCCTCCGCCCGTCCATTCAAACTGCGGGTTGATAATCATCCTGCCGCCATTAATCATTGCGTCCGCGCCGCCGAAGGGATTGTCCTGACCTGCGTAGCCCTGTGCGAGACGCGGGATTTCGCGCCGGTCGGACGGCACAGTCTCACGCAAGTTAAGCGGCACGAGAATCCTGCGCGTAAGCTCCCTGTAATAAGAGCTTCCCGTGATGCGCTCTATTACCATGCCTAGGACGATGTAGTTGGTGTCGGAATAATCCCAGCCCTTCCCGGCGGCGAAAGGCGCTGCGGTGTCCAGTATGTAAGAGACAAGCTCCTCAGGCTTCCAGACCCTTTCAGGGCTCGCCGTCAAGTCTTTGGTGAACTGCTCCTTGAACTCGTAGCGCACGAGCCCGCTAGTGTGATTCATGAGCATTCTGACCGTGATGTCGCGCCCATTCGGCAGACGCCGGAACCACTTCTCGCCGCCCAGATATTTTTCTATAGGGTCGTCAAGGCCAAGCTTCTTCTCCGCTACGAGCTGCAAAGCGACTGCGGCTACGTAAGTCTTCCCTACGCTGCCTTGCAGCATGAGGTCACGCGGCGTCATGGGCGTCTTCGTTTCCGCGTTGGAAAGCCCTACGGACAATCCCATAACGGTTCCGTCCGCGAGAGCTACGCCGAGGTTCGCGCCCGGAAATTTCCCGCCCGAATGAAGCTCGTTAAGCTTTTCCTGAAGCTTCTGACGCAGCGCGTCCGCGCCTGTTTTGACGGCTGGCTGCGCCGGACAACAGAATGAGACGGTCAATATTAAGAGGCACAAAATCGCTGCCTGAGCCATTGGCTTTCGATTCATAGGGTTTCCCTGTGGCCGAAATTAAAGTGCAAGAGCTGGTGAAACGCGTGCGGCTTCCACAGACTATTACAGGAGAACGAATTTATCTCCAAAATGTGATGAGAGGGTAGCATGAAAGGACAAACAGGCAGCCTGCGAGGACGAACAGCACCCGTGGACATCTCCGCACCAGTATAAATTGAGTGTTGGCGGAAACGAACGTTCGTGCTATATTACGGCTCGATTTTTAGCGCGCAGGAGATTCGAATGAGTTCAGGGGTAGCTGCAAGGCCAGCCGCTAGGGCGCGCAAGGCGCACGGCGAGCGCACGCGCCAGAGCATTCTGGAGCGGGCCGTTGACCTTGCTTCGGCAGAAGGGTTGGAGGGGCTGACCATAGGGCGGCTGGCGTCGGAGATGAAGATGAGCAAGAGCGGGCTCTTCGCTCACTTCGGCTCGAAGGAGGAGTTGCAGCTTGCCACCGTTGATGCCGCGCGCGAGGTCTTTATACGCGAAGTTGTTCGCCCTGCCTTCGAGACGAAAGAGGGGCTATTGAGGCTCTGGAAGCTGTGCGACATCTGGCTCGGCTACGTGCGCGACGGAGTGTTTCGCGGCGGCTGCTTCTTTGCCGCAGCAGCGTCGGAGTTCGACAGCCGCCCCGGCCCTGTCCGCGACCGCATAGCTGAAATCATGAAGGAATGGCTCGCTGTGCTCAGGCGCGCGGTTATGGACGCGCAAGCCGAGGGCCAGCTTGAACAGAGCGTTGACCCTTCGCAGCTTGCTTTCGAGTTCAATGCGCTTGAGCTTGGGGCCAACTGGGCTTTCCAGTTGTACGGCGACAGGCAGGCGTTCGCGCGTGCGCGTGACGCCATACTTGAGCGGCTGCGGCGTCACGCTACGAAGAGCGGCGCATCTGTGCTAGCTTCCCCGTCAAAGGGGAAAAAGGGGCGCGTTACAGCATCAAAGTGAGGCTCAAACTATGCAGGCATTCACAGAAAATCATTCATCGCCTTCGATTCTCTTTAAGAGAAGAGCCGCGTGGGAAGGGATACGCCTTGAGCATTTTCGCTTCCGCGCGGGCCACTTGCCGGAGCACGTACATAAAGAGCATCTGGTCATCATGCCCCTGAGCGAAAGCTGTAATGGCGAGATACGAACCGCGAGCGGCTTTCGCGTGCAGGGCAGCACTAGGGGCAGCGCCTGCGTGATTCCATCGGGCCAGTCGCTTGCGGCCAGACTTGAAGGCGAAGCTGAGCATCTGGCCATCTATCTTGAGCCGTCGCTGGTCATACGCGCGGCCTCGGAGTCGCGTGCGCCGTCCGGCGTTGAAGTCATAGAGAAATGTTCTATGGACGACCCTGTCATCAACCACGTCGGCCTTGCCCTGCTGGCAGAGCTTGATTCGGAAGGCTTGAGCGGGCGGCTCTACGCCGAATCGCTCGCCAACCTGCTGGCGGTTCACCTGCTCAGGCATTACACGGCCGCCGATGGTGGCGGGCAGAAGTTTACGGGCGGCCTTTCGGGACAGAAGCTGCGCGCCGTGACAGACTTCATTGCCGATAATTACGAGCAGGATTTGAGCCTGACCGAGCTTGCGCAGGCGGCAGGCATGAGCACCTTCCATTTCGCGCGCGAGTTCAAGAGGGCCACTGGCACTACGCCGCATCAGTACCTTATAAAGTTTCGCGTGGAGCGCGCAAAAGCGTTGCTGGCCGAAAGCGAGATGCCGCTAGTAGAAGTGGGCTTTCGCTCCGGCTTCAGTCACCAGAGCCACTTCAGCCGACTCTTTCGCAGGCTGACGGGCACCACGCCGCTCTCTTATCGCCTGATGTTTCAGAGCTAGCCTGCAAGCCGGGCTTCAAGGCGCTCGTGGAGCGAGTAGCAAGATTAGTCAACGCCCAGCAATAACGGGAAAGACCTGACACGCGCGCGGCCTTTATCCTCTGCTCCAACGTTGAAATTCCAAATCGGAGTAGGGAGAAGGCTATGAAAAAGAGATTAATGGCGGCGGGCCTGCTGCTTCTGTTCTCAGGCGTCGTGGGGCTGGCCCAGTCGGGTGTAGACCAGATTATCAAACGCGGCAACGCGCAGTACGAGCGCGGGCAGTACGAAGCGGCCATCAAAGAATACGGGCGGGTTCCTGTTGGACGAACTGAGGCTTACGCTCAGTCGCTCTATAACACGGGCGTCTGCTATTTCGAGCTTGGCCGCACGGATGATGCCATAGCCTTTTACAGACGAGCGGTTGAGTCGCGTGAGGGCAATTACCCGAAGGCGCTCTATGCTCTCGGAGTCGCGCTGGAAGTGTCAGGCAAACTACAGGAAGCAGGCGACGCTTACAGGCGAGCCATAGCCGTTTCGGAAGGCAGGTACACGGAAGAAGGGCTGGCCGTGGCTCATTATCGTTTAGCCATGCTGGCCGGGCGCGGGGGCGATTATGAAGGGGCAGCGAAACTTTTCAGAGAAGCCATAACGCGCTCGAAGGAGAAGTTTCCTGCCGGGCACAACAACTTAGGAGTGATGCTGGCGCTCTCCGGTCGAATCACCGACGCGGAGCGCGAATTTGAGCTTGCGCTCAGGGAAGCCAGCACAGGCTTTGACGACGCGGCTTATAACCTGAGCCTCTGCCGCGCTCTGATTAAGCGAGAGACAGAGACGGCTTTCGCGCGGCTTAAGGTCACGGACTCGACCTTCGTGCTAACGCGATAGGCTGCCCCGGAGGATGAATGCTCATGGAGACAAGACCGTTGGACGTAATAGCCATCCTGAAGCTTTACGAGATGAGGAGCGAGGCCCGTATGCGCGAGGCGCGCTCGTGGTTCTTCACGGAGTTCGCCCCGCAGAGCGGCAAAGAGATAGTCCGCCTGATGCTGAGCGGCGAGCGTGAAAGCGCCTTTTACCGAATGGTCGTCTCGCACTGGGACGTGGCCGCCTCCTTCGTCAACAACGGCGGCATAGACGAGAAGCTCTTTCTTGAAGGCAACACGGAGCACGTAGTCGTCTTCGCCAAGTTACAGCCCTTCCTGAACGAAATCAGGGAAGCCATAGGCGAGCCCGACTACCTCTTGAATCTGGAGCGGCTGGTGATGAGAATCCCCGACGTGGAAAGAAAGCTTGAGAATCGCCGCAGGCTCCTTGAGCGCTGGGCGCAAGGCAAGGCCCCGTCTCAAAAGCAGGGATGAGGTAGTCCGGGGAAAGCATTAAATCAGTCGAGGCGGCGCGAAGAGAAAGCAGCTCTTTCGTGCCGCTTCGTGTTTCTCTCTTCTAATCCTTTCGCCGTTCGAGCGTCATTCGCATTCCGTGTTTGGGCCTGAGCGTGACCACCGGCTGCGTCTCCACAGGGTGGCCGGGAACGAGCCTCATTCGCCAGCGACGGGCCAGCGCGGCTATGACCAGCACGCCCTCCATCCATGCAAAGCCTTCGCCTATGCAGCGACGCGGGCCGCCGCCGAATGGAAAGTAGGAGAACTGCGGTCGTGCTTCTCTGGCTGCGGGCGTCCAGCGCTCAGGGTCGAAACGCGCAGGCTCAGGGAAATAGCGCTCGTCCCGGTGCATCACGTACGGGCTAAGGATAACTATTGAGCCGGCCGGTATGTGAAAGCCTCCGGCCTGATAGTCCTTGAGTGCGCGACGGCCCAGTATCCACGCTGGCGGATACAAGCGCATGGATTCGGCCAGCACCATCTCCGTGTAACGAAGGCTGGGCATGTCTTCCACCGCAGGCGGCCTATCGCCCAGCACAGCATCTACTTCCGCGTGTAGCTTTGCCTCGACCTCCGCGTGCTGCGATAGCAGATACCATGTCCAGCTCAGTGCATTCGCCGTCGTCTCGTGCCCTGCCAGAAAGATTGTCATGGCCTCGTCACGCAACTGCTCGTCGCTCATGCCGCCGCCGTCTTCCTCTTCGTCCTGCGCCATAATGAGCATGGAGAGCAGGTCGCCACGGTCTTCGCCGCTCACGCGCCGCTCGTTAATCATGCGATAGATGATTGCGTCTAGCCGAGCGCGTGCCTGCTCGAAGCGGCGCGTGGCAGGCAAAGGAAGACGGTCGAGCAACTCCGCAAACGGCAGCATGAAGCGCGTGAAGGACTCCATTGTGGCCGTCAAAGCCTCTCGCACCTCTTCGGCCTCCGTATCCGTCTCGGTGTCAAAGAGCGTCTTGCCTACGATGGCAAGCGTCAGGTGCATCATCTCCTGAGCAATGTCTAGCTGTTGCCCGTCCTGCCAGCGCTCGCGCTCCATGCGAAGCGTGTAATCTACCATCATGGATGCGTAAGTGTTTATGCGCTGCTTGTGAAAGGCAGGCTGGGCCAGACGGCGCTGGCGTCGGTGTAGCGGCGGCTCGCTCGTCAAAAGACCTTCGCCAAGCAGGCGCTTGGCACGCTGAAGCCCGCGACCCTTCATGAAATCGGAGTTGTGCGTGACGAGCACGTCCCTTATGTAATCGGGATGATTGAGAATGACGTAGTCCTGCCTGCCGTTCGTAAATCGCGCCACGTCGCCGTAGCGACGCGCCACGTTCGTCAGAAACTCCAAAGGGCCTCGGCTGAAGGCCAGCAACTGTAGGCCGGGTATAAAACTTTTTGGGCCGGGCGGAGAAGTCTGCGTCCTCATAAAAACCTTTCGGGTGATATTAAGTAGAGCGAGCTACGGCGCTCATAAATGATAGCGCCCCGCGCGCAGGATTGCATCGCTGATGCGTCGTCGCGCGGCGACCGTGTCGCAGGGCGTGTGGCTCGTCAACCGTCGCACTGTCTCCAGAAGACTAGCCGTCTCATCGGGCTCAGCCAGCGCCGCTACGACCTGTTTGGCAGAGTGCCAGATTCTATCCACAGCGTCGCTCGCGTAAACGCGCGTCATGTCAATCTGAGTTACGGAACCGGCTTCGCCCTTTGCCTTAATCAGCTTCTCGGTTCTGAGCACGGCGCTCTCTAAGGCGTACAACTCTATGATGATGTCCGCTATGTGGCCAAGCACTTCCTGCTCGGCTGCGAGCGCATCATTGTATCTCTCTCTGGCGCGACCGAGCGCGAAGATGATTAGCCGCCTGATGCCGGAGAGCAAATCCCGCTCGGCATAAAAGGGCGCGTCCCCGCCGGTTGATGAAGGAGGCGCGTCTTCCAGAGCGGCCGTCGCGTTCTCGTTCGTAAAGAGCTGCGCCGTCTGCTGGCTCTTCAAAAGACGCGTAGGGATTATGAGGCGATTAATCTCGTTAGTGCCTTCGTAGATGCGCGTGATGCGCGCGTCGCGGTAGGCCCGCTCTGCCGGGAACTCCTTAGAGTAGCCGTAGCCGCCGTAGACCTGTAGCGCCTCGTCCACGACGTAGCCCTGCGCCTCGCTCGTCCAGACCTTGTTGATGGAGCATTCCACAGCGAAGCTCTCTATGGCCTTCAGCACGCTCGCCGTCTCTTGCGGCGCAATAGCTTCAAGCGCATTGTCCACGTCGCCCAGCGTGCGATAGACCATCGCGTCGCCCACGAAGCAGCGCACGGCCATCTCTCCAATCTTCTGCCGTATCATTCCGAACTCGCTGATGGCGCGCCCGAATTGATGCCGCTCCGTGGAGTAGCGCACAGCGCGCGTCAGCGCGTGCTTGGCCGACCCTATGTTGCGCGTGCCCAGCTTGAGCCGGCCCAGATTCAGAATGTTGAAGGCTACCCTGTGGCCTTCGCCCACGCGGCCCAGCACGTTCTCAACCGGCACGCGCACGTTCTCAAGAATGAGCGCCGTCGTTGACGAGCCGTCCAGACCGAGCTTGGGCTCCTCGCGCCCGCTCACTACGCCCATCCCGCGCTCGACCAGAAAGGCTGTGAACTTTTCGCCGTCAACCTTGGCGAAGATGGTGAAGAGGTCTGCGAAGCCTCCGTTGGTTATCCACATCTTCTGGCCGTTCAGGACGTAGTGCGTGCCGTCTTCGCTTAAGGTGGCGCGGGCGCGCGCGGCCAGTGCGTCCGAGCCGGAGCCCGGTTCGGTCAGGGCGTAAGCCGCCACCCATTCGCCGGATGCAAGGCGCGGCAAGTATCGCGCCTTCTGCTCTTCAGTGCCGAAGTAGACGAGCGGGAACGTGCCTATGGCTGTGTGTGCGCCGAGCGAGGCCGCGAAGGACGGCATGACGCCCATCTGCTCGCTGACGTACGCCGAGCTTACCTTGTCCAGCCCGAGCCCGCCGTAAGCTTCGGGTATGTCCACGCGCAGCAGGTCAAGCTCGCCTGCCTTCACAAGCAGTTCGCGCGTGAGCCCCCAGTCCTTGTCGTAAATCCTCTCCTCGTGCGGCAGGACTTCCGCTCGCATGAAATCTTCCGCGATGCGGCCGAACATCTGTTGCGCGGGCGAGAGGTCTTCACGCGTGAAGACTTCCTCAGCGCTCGTTTGGTCGTAGAGGAACCGGCCGCCCTTCGAATTTATAGCGTCTGTTTTGGCTGACATCATCTAATAGCTCTTTTTCAAGGCTAATCTTTCGCACACGAGCTCAATTTGTTGACGCGAAGAGTGCTTCGGATGTATAACAGCAACCTACCGGACGGTCGGTAACATAGCATCATGGCGGCTCGCCCGACAAGCCATTCACGAAGACTGTCAAATTCGAAGAATCAGGGATGAAAGCACAAAAAAAATCGGCCCCTAATAACGACCGGCAGGCCGAAATCTATCGAACGGCCGCACAGATTATATTACGCAAAGGCTATGACGCCACCTCCGTCAACGACATAGCCAACGCGCTGGGGATGACCAAGGCGGGGCTGTATCACTACATAAGCGGGAAGAAAGAGCTGCTGTTCGACATCATGAATTTCGGTCTGGACGAGCTGGACGAGGAAGTGGCGGCTCCGGCCAAAGAGATACTTGATGCGGAGGAGCGGCTGCGCTTCATGATAGCCAGCCACGCGCAGCTTGTGACCAGAGGGCAGGGGGCCATCACCATTCTCGTTGACGAAGTGACGGCGCTCACGCCCGCTCAGGGTAGAAAAATCACGCGTCGAAAGCGCGAGTATTTCGATTACATGCGCGGCTTGCTGGATGAATTGAAGAATGAAGGCAGGCTGCAAGACGTGGACACGACGGCCGCGACCTTCTGCCTTCTGGGGATGATTAACTGGCTGTCGCGGTGGTTCCGGCAGGGCGGCAGCCTGACGGCGGAACAGGCTGCGTCGCAGATAGTCAGGATAGCGCTGGGCGGTTTGCTGCGCCCCGGCCCACCTGCCTCAAAGAGAGGCTTGCGGGCGGTCAAGTAAGCCCGCGAACAAAAATCGTCATCATGAATATACTCGTCTGTCTCAAGCAGATTCTAGACCCTGAGATACCGTCGCGCGACTTTCGCATTGATGCGACGAAGCGCGAGGCGGAGCAGGGCTCTGCCAGTCTTGTCACAAACATCTTCTGCGAGAACGCGCTCGAAACGGCCTTGCAGCTACGCGAGCGAGCGGGCGCTGCGCAGATAACGGTGCTCTCCTACGGCCAACCTTCTGCGGAAGACTCTCTGCGAAAGGCGCTGGCGATGAAGGCTGACCGGGCCGCGCTTGTAATAGCCGAGGGAGACAGTAATCCAGACCCGCTCGCTGTTGCGCGCGTGCTGGCCGCAGCTATACGTAAGCTTGGCGACTTCGACCTGATTATGACCGGGCGCGAGGCGGGCGACTGGGGCACCGGGCAGACGGGCGCTCTCATAGCGGAAGAGCTTGCGCTGCCCTGCGTCTCCTTCGTTGACAGCATAGAGTCAGCGAGCGGCGGGCTCAGGCTCAAGCGGCAGACGGACACCGGCTGGGAACTGTTGGAAGCGCAGCCTCCCGTGGTCGTCACCGTCACCAACGACGAGCACAATGTCCCGCGCATCCCCAAGGTGCGGGACGTGATGATGTCCTACCGCCAGCCTCTGACCAAATGGACGCTCGAAGATTTAGGCATTGACGCCAGCGAAGCTCGCGCCGGTAACAGTTACTACGAAGTCAGGGAGCTTTTTATCCCGCAGAAGGAGACGCGCTGCGAGTTCATGAGCGGCGACACTCTGGACGAAAAAGTCGAAGCCTTAGCACGCCGCATAATCGAAGTCACAGGCGCAATGTAAACACAGCTTTCAGTTCTCAGTTTTCAGCCGGGAAGAAGACGCTGCCCGGTTTTAACTGGAAACCGGAAACTGAAGACTGATTACTTTTTTATGAACGACGTAATCATCTCTCTATTCTCGTCCGCAGGGTTTGATAAGGCGGCGCAGGGGCTCGCGGGCGCGGGCCGTCGTCTCGCACAGGAGCTTGGCGGCGAGCTGCACGCCATAATCTTAGGCGCTGAGGCCGAGGCGCTCGCTCAGGAAGTCGCGCGCGTGGCCGATGCCGTGACCGTGGCGAATCAGCCTGAGCTGGCTGAGTACCAGACTGAAACCTGCCTGAGCGCGCTCTTTCAGTTGTGCAGCGAGCGACTGCCGCGCGCAGTGCTCTTTGCCAACGACACCTACAGTCAGGAGCTTGCGCCGCGCTTGGCATACCGGCTGGGCGGCAGCTCAGTAGGCGACGGCGTGGAGGTTAGAATCGAAGGCGAAGCGCTTCTGGTGAGCCGGCAGGTTTACGGCGGCAAGGCGCAGGCCGTCATAGAATTGAAGCGAAGGCCCGCCGTAGTGTGGCTGCGCGCCCGGTCGTTCGCGCCAGCCGCGCCGCGTCAGGAAGCTTGCGCCGTCACGAGCGTAACGCTGGATGTTCAAGCTGACGCGCGCACCCGTATCGTTGAGCGCAAGCGGGAGGCGGGCGGCGAAGCAAGGCTAGAAGAGGCGCGCGTGATTGTCTCAGGCGGGCGCGGCATAGGCGGGCCGGAGCCGTTCGAGTCGGAATTGAAGCCTCTGGCGGACTTGCTGGGCGCGCAGATGGCGGCTTCGCGTGCAGCCTGCGACGCCGGTTGGGTTCCGCCTACATGGCAGATTGGACAGACGGGCAAGAAGGTGACGCCCGATTTATATCTGGCCATAGCCATCACAGGGGCCAGCCAGCACATGGCCGGAATCTCAGAGGCTAAAACAATCGCAGCCATCAACACAGACCCGGATGCGCCTATCTTCAAGCACAGCCGCTTCGGCATCGTGGCGGATTACAAACAGGTTGTGCCTATCCTGCGCGAAAAGCTGGCCGCGCTTCAGAAATAGAGTCCGGTTTTAGCAAGCTCCGTCCCTGAGATGAAGCCATCGCAAATATGAATCTACAGGAAGCCACGCGACAGATTTACTGGAACGTCTCGCAGGTCTGGGTGATGTACGCGCTGCTCGTGCCGACGGCAGGCGTCGCGGGCTTCGGGCTCTATCGTCACCTCAGTCGCTGGCGGCGCGGTCTGCCCGTCTCGCGCTTTGACCGTCCGCTTGAGAGGGTCAGGCTGGTCTTCAAGCACGCGGTGGCCCAGCGACGCACGGCGCGAAAGCTTTACGCCGGGCTCCTTCACCAGTTCATCAGCTACGGCTTCGTGGTGCTGACCATAGCGACTACGGTCGTAGCGCTCGACGCGGACTTCGGCACGACGATTATGCGCGGGCGCTTCTATCTTTACTTCCAGTCATTCACAGTAGACCTCTTCGGCGCGCTGGTCATGCTGGGAGTTTTGATGGCGGCCGCGCGCCGCTACATCAAGCGTCCGCGCAGGCTCGTCTACACGAATGAAGCCACGCTGATACTGGCGGCCATCTTCCTCATGTGCCTGCAAGGATTTCTGGCCGAAGGCTGGCGCATGGCGGTGACGAACGACCCGTGGGCCGCATGGTCACCCTTCGGTAATCTGGTTGCACGCGGCTCGCGGGCGTTGATGACGGCAGAGCAGATGCGAGCGGCGCACTCAGTCATGTGGTGGTTTCATCTTGTGACCGCGTTTGCATTTCTGGCGTGGCTGCCGTACACGAAGATGATGCACGTTTTGACTGCGCCGCTAAATATCTACACGGCGAACCTTGCGCCGCTCGGAGCGACGCTCAAAGTTATAGATTTTGAGAAGACGGAATCTTTCGGCGTCAATTCACTCGGGGGCTTTAGCTGGAAAGACCTGCTCGACCTAGACGCGTGTACCGAGTGCGGTCGCTGCACAGCCGTCTGCCCCGCGCACACGGTCGGCAAAGAGCTTTCGCCGCGCGACATTATTCTTCAGCTCAGAGACTTCATGCACGAACGCCCGCGCGAGGCTTTCGGGCTCATAGCCGTGGACGGCGACGTGTCAATGACGGCGGACGCAGGCACAACGCCCGCCAGTCAGGAGCCTACGACGGACATGGAAGCGCGAAAGCCTCTGGCGATTATCGGCACAGTCCCGGCCACGTCGCCCGTGCCGCTCTGGCAATGCACGACCTGCGCCGCCTGCATGCAGGCTTGTCCCGTCTTCATAGAGCAGATGCCGAAGATAGTTGACATGCGCCGTTACCTTGTGATGGAAGAGGCCGATTTCCCGGACTCCATGCAGGAGGCTGTGATGTCCCTTGAGCGGCGCGGTCATCCCTTCACAGGGACGCAGGCGACTCGCATGGACTGGGCCGAAGGCTTGAACGTGCGGCACGCTGGCGAGGCAAGGGAGACGGAAGTCCTGCTCTGGGTCGGATGCGGCGGCGCTCTCATAGAGCGTAATCAGAGAGTGACGCGCGCCACCGCTCAACTACTTGAGCAGGCCGGAGTCAGTTTCGCCGTCATGGGGCGCGACGAAAAATGTACGGGCGACCCCGCGCGCCGCATAGGCAACGAGTTTCTCTTCGAGCAGCTTGCGAAAGAGAACATCAGCAATCTGAACCGCTACGAAGTCAGGAAGGTAATCACGGCCTGCCCGCATTGCTTCAACACTTTCAAGAACGAGTATCCGCAGTACGGCGCACGCTTCGAGGTCTATCATCACTCAGCTTATCTGGCAAAGCTGGTTGAAGAAGGCAGGCTCAAACCGCTCGCGCCTCTGGATAAGAAGGTTACTTTTCATGACCCCTGCTATCTGGGGCGGCAGAACGGAGTCTACGACGCGCCGCGAGAGCTTGTGCAAATCTCCACGTCGCGCGGGAAGACCGTTGAGATGAAGCGCAGCCGCGCCGAGAGCTTCTGCTGCGGCGGCGGAGGCGGCATGAGCTTTGTTGACGAGCCGCCCGACAAGCGCGTCAATCAAGAGCGCGCGCGTGAAGCCATAGAGACGGGCGCGGACGTGCTGGCCGTCGGCTGTCCCTTCTGCATGACTATGATGGAAGACGGCATCAACGCCCGCAAAGGCGAGCGTGAAGTGAAAGTGATGGACGTTTCCGAACTGCTCTGGGAAGCGACGAAGCCCGGTCAGGGCGTGTAGAAAACAGGCTGAGGTAGAGCGTCATGGACTTGAACTTAAATCCGAACGAGCAGCAGTTCCGCGACGAGTTTCGCGCGTGGCTCAAGGCGAATGTTCCGCCCGAATGGACTGGCGGCGGGATAGGCAGCGAGGACAGAGAGGATTACATAAAGTACCTGCGCGACTGGCAGCGCACGCTCTATGAAGGGGGCTGGGCGGGCATCTCATGGCCCAAAGCCTTCGGCGGTCGCGGGGCTGCGCTCGTGGAGCAGGCCATCTTTCAGGAAGAGATGGCGCGGGCCAATGCCCCGCAGTTGATTGGCACGATAGGGCTCTCGCTCGTTGGCCCTACCATCATAGCGCTCGGCACGGAGGAGCAGAAGGCGCGCTATCTTCCAAAAATTCTCTCCGGCGAAGAGATATGGTGCCAGGGATTTTCGGAGCCGAACGCGGGGAGCGATTTGGCCGCGCTCGGCACAAAGGCAGTGCTTGAGGGCGACGACTTCATCATCAACGGCCAGAAAATCTGGACGAGCTTCGCGCAGATTGCCGACTGGTGTTTGCTGCTCGTGAGAACGGACACGGGAGCCGCGAAGCACAAGGGCATCACCTGCCTGCTTCTGGACATGCGACTGCCGGGCGTCTCTGTGCGCCCGCTCAGGCAGATGTCCGGCGATTCAGGCTTCAACGAGCTCTTCTTCTCGAACGTGCGCGTGCCGGTCACGCAAGTTCTGGGCGAAATCAACAAGGGCTGGACGACCGCCATAGCGGCTCTGATGAACGAGCGCGCGAATCTGGGCACGGGCGTTCAGGTCATCTTCAAGCGCAACCTTGAAGCGTTGATTGAGCGCTCGCGCACCGTAGAGCGCAATGGCCGCCCCGCCAGTGAAGACCCGCTCGTCAGACAAAAGCTGGCGCAAGCCTACCTTGAGCTTGAAATCCTGCGGCTGAACACGAATCGAGCGCTGACCTCGCTCTCGAAGACCGGCATTCCGGGGCCGGAAGGCTCCACGCTGAAGCTCTACTGGAGCGAGATGAACCAGCGCACGCAGCAGACGGCGCAGGAGATTCTGGGCCACTACGGACAGTTGAAAGAGTTCGACAACGGGATGTGGGAATACGCCTACCTGCGCTCGCGCGGCAACACCATAGAGGCAGGCACAAGCGAAATCCAACGAAACATCATAGCCGAACGAGTGCTCGGCCTGCCGAAGAGCTACTAAGAGCAATGACAAGTGACGAGTGACAAGCGAGAGTATCTCGTCACCTGTCACTCATCACTCGTCACTGGAGTTTTATGGACTTCGATCTCAACAAACCGCAGAAGCTTTTGAAGGAGTCTGCGCGTGAGTTTCTGGCGCGCGAGTGTAAGCCTGAGCGCGTGCGTGCGCTCGCAGAGAGCGAGACGGCGCACGATGATGAATTGTGGCAGGCGATTGCAGAGCAGGGCTGGACTGGGTTGCTCGTGCCGGAAGAGCACGGGGGCTTGGGCCTCGGGCTGGTTGAGATGGCTGCGGTCGCGGAAGAGATGGGGCGCGCATGTTTGCCCGGCCCTCTTCTTTCCACGCTGATGGCGGCCGCTCTCATAGAGCGCGCGGGCGATGCCGGACAGCGCGCAAAGTATCTGGAGCCTCTGGCGGCCGGAGAGCTAAGGGCGACAGTCGCGCTGCTTGAAGACGGCGCTTCGTGGGATACGGGCGCTGTCAAATTTCAGGCCGAGCGCGCGGGCGGCGGCTTCTCTTTGACCGGCAGGAAGCTTTTCGTAGCGGACGCATCCGTCTCAGACCTTTTAATCTGCGTGGCCCGTGACGGGGACGGCCTCGCGCTTCTGCCTGTCGAGCGCGGTGCCGACGGTCTTGCCGTCAAGCCTATGCCTTCTATGGACGAGACGCGTAAAGTTTATGAGGTGACTTTCGCGGGCGTCCGCGTGCCGGAAGCAGATGCGCTCGGTGCGGACGGCGACGCGAATGGCGCGCTCGGCAGAGCCCTGGAGGTGGCGACCGCAATCCTCTGCGCGGAGATGGTCGGAGGGATGCAGTGGGTGTTGGATACCAGCGTCGAGTATGCTAAGACCAGACAGCAGTTCGGGCGCGCGATAGGCTCTTTCCAAGCCGTGCAGCACCAGTGCGCGGACATGCTTCTGATGACTGAAAGCGCACGCTCGGCCGCTTATTATGCCGCGTGGAACCTGACGGAGAACGACCCTGCGGCGAGCCTCGCCGTCTCTGTTGCCAAGGCTTACTGCTCAGACGCTTACAGGGAGGTAGGGAATCGCGGCGTGCAGGTGCACGGCGGCCTGGGCTTTACGTGGGAGCACGACCTGCAACTCTATTACAAGCGCAGCAAATCCAGCGAGACGCTCTTTGGCGACGCCGCCTTTCACCGCGAGCGCATAGCCCGGCTTGTAGTGGATTGAAGCGCGGCTGGCGAGGGACAAAAGATGACGGCACATGTGAGAGAGCTGTTCGACCTGTCGGGGCGTGTGGCGATTGTCACGGGCGGCTCAAGGGGATTGGGGCGCGAGATGGCGGAAGGACTGGCGGAGGCCGGAGCCTCGCTCATGCTCTGCGCGCGGCGCGCGGAGTGGCTTCAGCCGACTATAGCGGAGATGCGCGCAGAGGGCTTTCAAGTCGAAGGCGAGCTTTGCGACGTGTCCGTGCCGGAAGATGTGCAGCGCGTCGTTGACAGGACGATTGAAGTCTACGGCGAAGTGGATATTCTACTGAACAACGCGGGCGTCTCGTGGGGCGAGCGTCCAGAGGTGATGCCGCTCGATAAATGGCAGAAGGTGATTGACATCAACCTGACGGGCGCTTTCCTCTTCGCGCAGGCCGCCGGGCGTGAGATGCTCAAGCGCGAGTACGGGCGCATCGTCAACGTCTCTTCCGTTTCGGGACTGCAATCGTCAGCGGACGGGCCGCACTACGTAGGGTACGCGGCCAGCAAGGCGGGGCTCTTCGGCCTGACGCGCGACCTTGCGGCAAGCTGGGGACGACAGGGCATACGCGTCAACGCCATCGCGCCCGGCTTCTTTCATTCACGACTGGCCGACGCCGCCATAGAATATGCAGAGCCTGTAATAAAGGCGCGCAACCCTATCCCGCGCGTGGGCGCAGCCGGAGAGTTGAAAGGTGTGGCAGTCTTTCTGGCTTCCGACGCTTCGAACTACATCACCGGCCAGACAATCGTCGTGGATGGGGGAAGAACAATAGTCTAGAGGAGATGTTTGATGACGAAAGTCAAAGTAGCTGAAGAGACGGAGGGCTCCATTTACGCCAGCCGCCCGTGGCTTAACCATTATGACTACTGGGTGCAGCCGCACATGAACTACCCGCGCAGGCCGCTTCATGAAATCCTGCGCGTGACGGCCGCAGAAGTACCGGACAAACCGGCCACAGCCTTTCTGGGCGCGCAACTGACCTACGGCCAGATAAAAGAGCAGGCATACAGATTCGCCACGGCTCTCTTACGGCTGGGCATCAAGCAGGGCGACCGTGTCGGCATCATGCTTCCCAACTGCCCGCAGTACGTAGTGGCCACCTTCGCCATCCTGCGACTCGGCGCAATCGTGGTGAACGTCAACCCGCTCTACACGCCGCGAGAGGTGCTGGTCGTCGCACAGGATTCTGGCATGCGAGCCCTGCTGACTTTAGACCTGCTCGCGCCCGTCACGCTGGCCGTCCGCGATAAGACCGGCATTGAGAACGTCATCATCACTTCTGCCGCTGAATACTCGGCGGCAGCCGTTCCTTGCCCGCCGGTCGAGGGCACGCTCAGGCTCTCCGACCTGATGGCGGGAGTCAATGAGCCGGAACTGCCTCGCGTAGAGATTAATGCTGATGAAGACGTGGCCGTGTTGCAGTACACGGGCGGGACTACGGGCGTCCCCAAGGGAGCCATGCTCACGCACTACAACATCTTCGCCAACGTGATTCAGGCTGAGGCGTGGGCGCAGCGCAGCCCCCGGCGCGGCGAAGAGACTTACCTGCTGGTCATCCCCTACTTTCACATCTACGGCTTCACGGTCGGCATGATGTCGGGCACGTGGCAGGGCGCGCAGCAGGTGCTCATACCGAAGTACGACGTGGACGCGCTGCTCAATGCCATACGCGACTATAGCCCGACCTATTTCCCTGCGGTTCCGACAATCTACATCTCGCTGCTCAACCACCCGAAGGCCATAGAGTACGGCATAGGAAAGATACGCACCTTCAATAGCGGCTCCGCGCCCCTGCCGGTGGAAGTCATAGAGCAGTTCGAGCGAGTCACGGGCGGCACTCTCAACGAAGGCTACGGGCTCTCGGAAGCCTCGCCGGTAACGCACTCGACGGCCATGCTCGCGCGACGAAAGCCCGGCAGCATTGGTCTTCCAATGCCCGACACCGACATCAAGATAGTTGACCTTGAGACGGGCACGCGCGAAGTCGGCGCGGGTGAAGAAGGAGAGCTTTGCATAGCCGGGCCGCAGGTGATGAAGGGCTACTGGAACAGGGAGGACGAGACACAGATTGCGCTCCGCAAAGACGAGGCGGGGCGCACGTGGCTTTACACGGGCGACGTTGCTCGCATGGACGAAGACGGCTACAGCTACATAGTGCAGCGCAAGAAAGACATGATTATAGTGAGCGGCTTCAACGTCTATCCCTCCGAAGTCGAAAGCGTGCTTTACACGCACCCGGCCGTGATGGAGGCGGGAGTCATAGGCATCCCCGACGCTTACAGGGGAGAGGCCGTCAAAGCCTTCGTGGTGCTCAAGCAGGGCGCGACCGCCACCCCTGAAGAGCTGATGGAGCACTGCAAGCGCGGGCTCGCGGAGTTCAAGGTGCCGGGCCTAGTGGAGTTCCGAGAGAGCCTGCCGAAAACAGCCGTCGGCAAGATTCTGCACCGCGTCTTGAGAGAAGAAGAGCTAGCTAAGGATAAGTAGCAAAGAAACGAGACGAGCTTATGCAACTGATGGAAGGCAGGGTGGCGATTATCACGGGCGCTGCGCGGGGCATCGGTCGCGCCTGTGCCGAATTGTTCGCCGCTCACGGCGCTCGCGTAGTCCTCTCGGATATTGACGAGAATCCTACGCGAGAGGCCGCGGAGCAGATTACGGGCGTGGGCGGCGAGGCGCTGGCCGTGCCCGGCGACGTGACGGCCAGCGCTTTCGCGCCGCGATTGATTAAGGAGACGCTCGCTCAGTTCGGGCGGGTTGACGCAATCGTCAATAACGCCGGGTACACTTGGGACGGCGTGATTCACAAGATGACTGACGAGCAGTGGCAGGCCATGCTGGAGGTTCATCTGACAGCGCCTTTTCGCATCATACGCGCCGCCGCAGAATACCTGCGCGAGACTGCCAAGCGAGAGAAGGAGGAGCAGGGCCGCGCCCTCGCAAGAAAGATAGTCAACGTCAGCTCCACTACAGGCACGCGCGGCAACGCGGGGCAGGCCAACTATGCTGCCGGTAAGGCCGGGATAATCGGCGTGACCAAGACGCTTGCGAAGGAGTGGGGCCAGTTCAACATACAGGTGAACGCCGTCGCCTTCGGCTTTATAGAAACGCGCCTGACTCAGGCGAAGGAAGCGGGCGAGCGGCTTCAAAGAGAGTCGGCGGACATAAGCCTCGGCATCCCTCAACAGAACCGCGAGATTGCTTTCCGCATGATTCCTATGGGGCGCGGCGGCACGCCGGAAGAGGCCGCAGGCGCTGTGCTCTTTTTCGCCTCTCCCCTGAGCGATTACGTTTCCGGGCAGGTGCTTGAAGTAACGGGCGGGCTATAAGATTTTCGCGTAGGGGCCGGAGGAAGATGACAAGCATAAAAGGCGAAGAGCAATCCGAGGATAAAGCTGAAGCCCGGAGCGGCATGAGCGGGCTAGAGTACATGCGGAAGCTCGCGGCGGGCGAGTTGCCGCAATCAGGCATGGCCCGCTTGATGGGCTTCAGAATCGTGGAGGTGAGCGAAGGCTATGCAGTCGTAACTGTAGTGCCGGACGAGCGTCACCACAACGGCATAGGCATAGCGCACGGCGGCCTAGCCGCGACGCTGCTCGATTCCGCCACCGGCTGCGCCATCAACACCATGATGACTGCGGGCAAAATCTTCACCACGCTTGAGATGAAGATAAATTACGTCCGGCCTATAAGGGGTGATGCCGGAACTGTGCGCTGCGAGGCGCGGGTGATACACGCGGGCTCGCGCACGGCCTACGCGGAGGGGCGCGTCATGGACGAGCAGGGGAAGCTCTACGCGCACGGCACAGCCACCTGCATGCTGTTCCGCGCTTGATAATATGGAGTCGCGAAAGTGGAAGACCGCGTGATGAAGACCGGCGATGTTATCTCATGGGAGCGAACCTTCACGGAGGACGATATACGTCTCTTCGGCAAGCTCTCGGGCGACGAGGGGACTCATCACATGATGCCGGATGAGGCTGGCCGCCTCATGGTACACGGGCTCTTGACCGCCACGCTGCCGACTAAAATCGGCGGCGACATAAACTTCATAGCCCGCGAGATGCGCTTTCATTTTCACAGGCCCGTCTTTGCTGGCGACACTGTGCGCTGCGAGGTGACGATTGTGGAGCTTGAAGAGGCTGAGCAATTTCACCAGTTGAAATCAAGATGGAGCTGCCGCAACCAGCACGGCAAAGAGGTCATGAGCGGCGAAGCCACAGGCGTCGTGAGAAAGAGAGACGAAAGGTAATCAGGCAACTGCGAGGGAGCTACTGATGAAACCGGACGACCCGTATCTTGGCTTTATTGTCAGCCCGCGCGCGAGAGAGATTTATCACAGGCTGCGCGCCTTCATGCGGGAGCACGTCTACCCGAATGAGAAGCTCTTTCACGAGCAGATAGAGCAGGGCGAGCGCTGGCAGCCGATTCCCCTTATGGAAGAGCTGAAGGAGAAGGCCAGAGAGGAAGGGCTCTGGAATCTGTTCCTGCCTGAGAGCGAGTACGGCGCTGAACTGACGAATCTGGAATACGCTCCGATGGCTGAGCTGATGGGAACTTCCACTGCCTTCGCGCCGGAGATTTTCAACTGTAGCGCGCCCGACACCGGCAACATGGAGGTGCTTGCGCGATACGGCACAGAGGAGCAGAAGAAGCAATGGCTTCGACCCTTGGCCGAAGGCGAGATACGCTCCTGCTTTGCCATGACGGAGCCGGACGTGGCTTCTTCGGACGCCAGCAACATTCGCTCAAGCATAGTGCGCGACGGCGACGAGTACGTCATCAATGGTCGCAAATGGTGGGCGAGCGGCGCTGGCGACCCTCGCTGCAAGGTGGCTGTCTTCATGGGCAAGACAGACCCGAACGCCCCCAAACACCGCCAGCAGACCATGATACTTGTGCCAATGGACGCGCCGGGCGTAAACGTTGTGCGGATGCTGACGGTCTTCGGCTACGACCACGCGCCGCACGGCCACGCAGAGATAATCTTCGATAACGTGCGCGTGCCCGCGTCGAACATACTTCTGGGAGAGGGGCGGGGATTTGAGATAGCGCAGGGCCGTCTTGGGCCGGGGCGCATACACCACTGCATGCGGCTGATTGGAATCGCGGAACGCGCGCTCGAAGAGATGTGCAGGCGTGTGCTGGAGCGCACGGCCTTCGGCAGGACTCTCTCAGAGCAGGGGACTATACGCGCCGACATAGCCAATTCCCGCATAGAGCTTGAACAGGCCAGACTCCTGACTATGAAGGCCGCTTACATGATGGACACCGTGGGCAACAAGGCCGCGCGCTCTGAGATAGCCATGATAAAAGTTGTCGCGCCGAACCTTGCGCTGCGCGTGCTGGATAGAGCCATACAGGCTCATGGCGGCGGCGGCGTCTCGGAAGATTTTATCCTCGCCTCGTCATGGGCCAACGCCCGCACGCTCAGGCTCGCGGACGGCCCGGACGAAGTTCACCTGGAATCAATCGCCAGGATGGAGCTTGGTAAGTATAAAGAGAGAATGTAAGGGAGAGATTCGATGGCTGCGCCGCAGATTAAGAATTTAGATGAGCTTCGGGAGCGCGTTGGTCAGGAGGTGGCCGCGAGCGACTGGTTCGAGGTAACGCAGGAGCGCATAAACCTCTTTGCCGAAGCGACCGAAGACCGGCAGTGGATTCACACGGAGCCGGAGCGCGCCGAGCGCGAGTCGCCCTTTAAGACGACAATCGCGCACGGCTTCCTGACCCTCTCACTCCTCAGTGAATTGATGAAGCGGGCGCGGGTAGTCGGGGGACTTCGCATGGGAATCAACTACGGCCTGAACCGCGTGCGCTTTGTCAGTCCCGTGCCCGCAGGCGCACGCATACGCGCCCGCTTCACCCTCTCGGAAGTCAAAGAGATTGACGGAGGCTTGCAGGCCACATGGAGCGCGACGGTTGAGCGCGAAGGCAGCGACAAGCCCTGCTGCGTGGCCGAATGGCTCGTACGATATTACGTGTAAGCGTTAAGCCTTGAGCTAGCCTGACGGTGTAAAGCTTTTTACCGGCGGGCTCGCTCACTTTTTCCACAGGAGCAAAGATAATGACAGACCGTGCAGAGAAGCTGCTCGTGACACTTCAGGACGGCATCAAGCGCATCACCATCAATCGCCCCGAGCGGCGAAACTCTGTTGACCACGAGATGATTGAATTGATGCGCGACGCCATGCAAAATTCCGAAGCGGACGGGACGCGCGTCGTTATACTGACGGGCGCTGGCGATTCCTTCTGCGCCGGAGCAGACCTCGCGGCGACGAGCGCGACAGACATAGCCAATTATGATGTGACGCGTGCGATTCGTGAAAAAGTCAATCCGACTATCATGGCCATGCGAAATCTGCCGGTTCCAATCATCGCGCGCGTACACGGCCACGCGGTCGGCGTGGGCCACAACTACGCGCTGGCCTGCGACATGATTATAGCTTCGGAACAGGCTCTCTTCGGACAGGTCTTCGTCAAGATAGGCTTGATGCCGGACGGCGGCAGCACCTTCATACTGCCGCGCATGGTCGGTTACCAGAAAGCGTTTGAGCTGATGACCATGGGTGAGATTGTAAGCGCGGAGGAAGCCCTGCGCCTCGGGCTGGTCAACCGAGTAGTGCCGTTTACGGAACTGGACGCGACCGTTGACGCGATTGCCGCGCGTTTAACTTCCGCTCCGCAGATTGCTCTGGCGAAGATAAAAGCCGCGCTCAACCACAGCGCTCACAGCGACCTTGCGTCTGCGCTCGAATTTGAAGCGGTCAGTCAGGACGCCTGCTTTCATTCGCCGGACTTTATGGAGGGCGTCACGGCCTTCGTCCAGAAGCGCAAGGCAGTATTCGGCGGCAAAGGATAGGCTCAATCGGATTAAGGAGACTATGAGCGACCATAAAGAGACGCGCACCAGAACAATCACTTGGGAAGACCCGCGCGCGCTGGCGGAAGCCGGGCGCAAGTTGTCCGGGCTTGAGTACCTGCAAAAAATCGTGACCGGAGAGTTGCCGCGACCGCCCATAGGCTCGCTGATGAACTTTAACATCGCGGAGCTTTCGGAAGGCCGCGCCGTCTTCACAGTAGAGCCCGCCGAGTATCACTACAATCCGATTGGAGTAGTTCACGGAGGACTGGCGGCGACTCTTCTGGATTCCGCTATGGGATGCGCCGTACATTCCATGCTGCCTGCCGGTGCGGGCTACACGACGCTTGAGATAAAGGTGAACTTCGTGCGCGCCATAAAGGCTGAGACAGGCACCGTCAGGTGCGAGGCGGAGGTGATTTACGTGGGCGGGCGCACGGCCACAGCCGAAGGCAGAGTCGTGGACGAGCAGGGAAAGCTCTACGCGCACGGCACGACGACCTGCATCATCTTCCGTACCTGATTGAAGAGAAACGCGTGACGACCGATTCATCAGATACGAGAGCGGTACGCCCGAGCGAACAGCTTGAATGGGACGCGCTCGCCGGATTCGCGCGCCAAAAGCTCAGAGAGGTGCTGGGCGAAGAGTTCGACTCGACTGCCCCCATGACGGTAGAGCAGTTTCCGGGCGGCCACTCGAACCTGACCTATCTACTGCGCTTCGGAGAGCAGGAGTTCGTGATGCGGCGTCCGCCGTTCGGGCCTGTGCCGCCGAAGGCGCACGACATGGCGCGCGAGTATCGAATACTGGAAGCCGTGCATCCGGTCTACACGCTCGCGCCCCGTCCCTTCCTGCTCTGCGAAGACCAGAGCATCATTGGCTCCACCTTCTATCTGATGGAGCGCAGGCGCGGGCTAGTGGTGCGCGTAGACGAGCCGCCGGAACTCGCTGGCCGCCCGGCAGAGCGCCGGAGAGCCAGCCGCGCCATGATAGACGCGCTGGCAAGTCTTCATAATGTTGACATCAACACGCACGGCCTCTCGGCTTTAGGCAAGCCTGCGGGATTCGTGGAGCGGCAGGTGCGAGGCTGGAACGAGCGCTGGCGCGGCTCGCAGACGAGCGAGTTGCCGGAGATGGATGCGCTCGCAGGGTGGCTGATTGAGCGGCTCCCGCCTGAAGCTGAAAGGCATACGCTCGTACACGGTGATTTTAAGCTGGACAACGCGATGCTGGATGCCTTGGACGTGGGGCGACTTGTGGGAGTGTTCGACTGGGAGATGGCGGCGGTCGGTGACCCGCTCATAGACTTAGGGATACTGCTGGCCTACTGGGTGCACGTCTCTGCGGCGGAGCAGACGGACGCCGTCTCGACGGTCACACGGCGCGAAGGCTGGTTCACGCGCGCGGAGATTCTTGAGCGTTATCAAGAGCGCACAGGAGCCGACCTCTCGCGCATAACCTTCTACGAAGTATTCGCGGTCTTCAAACTGGCGGTTGTGCTTCAGCAGATTTTCTATCGCTATCACAGGGGGCAGACGGACGACCCGCGCTTCGCCAGTTTAGGCGAGCGCGTCAACTGGCTGGCCGACATCGCCACCGGGCTTGCTGAAAAGGCTTGAAGGGTATTTATTCATTTTTTTTCATTCAATTGAAGCAATTATGAAGATTGACGCAGCGATTCTGTGGGAGCAGGGCAGCCCGCTATCGGTTGAAGAGGCGGAGCTGGAAGCGCCGCGTGCGGGCGAAGTTCTGGTTGAAATCAGAGCGGCAGGGGTTTGTCACAGCGACCTGCACCCGGCGCGCGGCGACTGGCCCGCCCGGACTCCGCTCGTGCTGGGCCACGAGGGCGCAGGGATTGTGCGCGAGGTAGGCGAAGGCGTCACGCGACTTCGTGAGGGCGACCACGTAGTTCTCTGCTGGGCTCCTCCCTGCGGACAGTGCCCGCCCTGTCTGGAAGGTCGCCCCGTTCTCTGCGACCGTCTTGAGAAGACTACTTTTCGCAACCGTCTTCCGGCGGGCGGCACACGACTGCGTGCGAGAGGCACGGACGTCGCGCATTTCAACAGCACGGCCTGCTTCGCGGACTTCGCCGTGGTGGCGGAAGAGGGCGCGGCGGCAGTCCCGGCTGATGTGGAGTTCGAGGCGCTGGCCACACTCGGCTGCGCGGTCATTACAGGCGTGGGCGCTGTGATGAACGCCGCTCGCGTAGAGGCCGGAGCGCGCGTGGTTGTCATAGGCGCTGGCGGCGTGGGGCTGAACGTAGTGCAGGGCGCAAGACTCGCAGACTGTGAAAAGATTATAGCGGTGGATACGCGGCGAGCGCCTCTGGAACTCGCGCTTGGGTTCGGGGCAACTGACGCGCTCGAATCTACAGACGACATAGTGGAGCAGGTGGCCGCGCTGACGAACGGGCGCGGCGCTGATTACCTCTTCGACACTGTGGGCATGCCGGAGACTCTGGGGCAGGCGCTGCGCTTTGCGCGCAAAGGCGGCACGGTCGTACTCACAGGGCTCTCGCGCACGGACGCGCGTGCGGCTTTCCCGCTCTTTCCTTTCGTGATGCAGGAGAAGCGACTCGTGGGCTCTGTCTACGGCTCAGGCCAGCCCCTGAGAGACATCCCGCGACTGGTTGAGCTTCACAGGGAAGGCAGGCTGAAGCTTCACGAGCTGGCCACGCGCACTTACAGGCTGGAAGAAGTCAACGATGCGCTCTCGGCGCTGGCCTCCGGCGAAGGCGCACGCGGCATTATTCGCTGGCCGTAAGCGAAAATCTTTTAGCCTACGAGCAGCACTTTGCCACTGCGGCCAGCGCGCTCGGAATGCTCTATGGCTGCGAGCACGTTCGCGAGCGGGTATTCCGCTTCGACGGGCGGGACAATCTCGTTTGTGGCCATCAGCCGCAGCAACTCCATCGTAACTTTCAGTTGTTGTTCGGGCGCGGCGGAGCGAAACCATTCGCCTAGCCAGAATCCGCGTATCGTCATTGATGTAAATATCATGCGACCGCTATCAACAGGCATCGGCTCCATGGACAGCAGCCCGTAGACAAGCATCACGCCTTTGCGGCCGAGCGCGCGAATGACCGCGCCGCCCGTTTCGCCTCCGACCGCATCTATGGCCTTGGTGAGCCCGGCCTGGCCAGTGATTTCACGCACGCGCTCAACAAGGTCTTCGTCCTCCGTGCAGATAACTTCATTCGCGCCGAGCGACTTCAACTCTTCAACCTGTGCGCGCCGCCTGACTACGTTGATAGTCTTGAATCCCCTGTGACGCGCAATCTGTAGCACTACGCGACCGAGCGTCGAGCCCGCAGCCGTTTGCAGCAGCCATTCGTCGGGCTGAAGCGCAAGCTCTTCCACGGTCATAATCCAAGCCGTCAACGGATTGACTACGAATTGTGCTGCGGTCTGGTCAGAGATGCTGTCGGGCACCGGTAGAAGCTGCGTGCTTTCGGCCAGCAGGTATTCGGCCCAAGTCCCCGCTATGCCGAGGGGAATCACGCGCTGGCCCACCTGAAAATTCCCTACGCCTTCGCCAACGGCCGCCACTTCGCCCATGCCTTCGAGGCCGGGCGTTGCCGGAAGCTTCGGGAGCGAGCCGTAAAGCCCGCGCACCGTGAGCAGGTCGGAAGGGTTTATGGAGCGCACGCGCATCCTGACCAAGACCTGATTAGCTCCGGGCTCGGGCTGCGGCACGTCCTCCACGCGCAACTGCTCCGACGGGTTTCCGAACTCATGAAATCTTACGCTCTTCATGCTCTGTCTCTCCGGCTATGTCTAAGAATCAATAAATTCTAAGGGGCGGACTGCTTCTGAGCTTCCGCGCCTTCCAGAAACGAGAGGATGGCACGGGCCGACTCTTCCAGCTTGTCCGTCATGAACCTGTGGCCCGCCTCGCCTATCAAAACAAGCTCTGCGCGAGGGATGACGCGCGCGAGTATGCGGCCATTCTCGGTTGGAATCAACCGGTCGCTGTCGCCGTGAAGCACGAGCGTCCGCTTGGACAAAGCTTTCAAGCGGCTGTATGAGCCTTCCCAAGTGACGATGGCCCGAAGCTGCGCCTGATAGCTCTCTCTTTTCAGAGGCGAGCGAAGCGTCACGGCCATGTCTTCTTCTATCAGCGAGCGCGGCGTGGAAGGATGATAGTTATAGGGCGCAGTCATACGGAATCCTTCTTCGCGTGTCTTCACCCCCTTGGCCTCAAGCGCCGTCAGGACTTCGGGCGCGGCCCACACGACTTCGCTTCCTCCGCACGCAGTCGAGGCCAGCACCAGCCTGCGGACTCTCTCCGAATACCGTAGCGCAAACTCCTGCGCTATGAAGCCGCCCATAGAGAAGCCGAAGACGTGCGCTCTCTCAACGCCTGCGGCATCCATGACGGCGGCCGCATCCTTTGCCATATCGGCTATCGAATACGGCCCCGCGTGAACATCACTCCGGCCGGTGCCGCGATTGTCGAAGAAGATAGTCCTGTAGCGGGCGGCGAACCGTGGCAGGAGGCGATACCACATGTCGGACGCAGACCCCAGCCCCATGATGAGCAGAAGCGGCTCGCCCTCGCCGCTCTCATCCCAGTAAATCTTAGTCCCCTCGTTCTCCACGTATGGCATGAATGATGTCCCTTAAAGAGTAAGTAGAGCCCCGGACTTTAAGCAGAGGCTCTCCTCGGAAAGATGCTTCACCGTATCGCAGTGCTTTAAAAATTGAGACGAACGCCGAACTGCAACTGCCGGGGCGGCGCTGCCGAAGTAAACCCTAGCGGTTGCGTCGGGGCGGCGAGCGGGTTGCCGCGCGGGTGCGTGGTGGCCAACGCCTTCAACTGCGCGAGCGAGAGGCTGCCGACGACGTTGTTGATGCCTGTGAAGTTGGTTCGATTGAAGAGATTGAAGCCTTCGAGCGTAAGCTCAAGGTACATGGTTTCCTTGAAGGGGAAGCGGCGCGCGAGGCGTGCGTCGAAGCTATAGAAGGGCTCGCCTATGCCGGAGTTGCGCGGCGCGTCGAAGGGACGGTCACTTTGCGAGCGCCCGTCGTTGTTCACGTCTATGCCCAGCAGTAAATTGAAGGGCCGCCCCGATTGCGCTATGAAGATAGGCGCGAAAGTCCAGTCGGCAAATACCCTATTCCTGAAGGGGCTGCCGAAGACGCCGCTAAAGACGGCACGGTGACGCTGGTCGAAAGCGGACAGCGCGCGGTCTAATCGAAGGTTCAATGGATTCTGCGCAGACCAGTCGCTGTTAAAATCCGTCACCTCGTCAATGGACTTGGAGTAAGTGTAATGCACGTTGACGCTGAAGTTATTGGCAAAGCGTCTCTGCAATGAGACGGTGCCGGCGTTGTAGAAGGAGTTGGCCGTTGACTCGTAAATGTTATCCTGAAATCTCAGAGGATTGATGAAGTCGCTCGCCGCTCCCAGACATGAGGTTGCGGAGGTCGCTACGGCCGTCGGGAAGCGCACGAAGCAAGGCACGCCGAAGGTAGGATTAAAGCCCGTCATCCTGAACTGGTTCGTGTCCCGGTTGCGCGTGATGTGCAGCCCGCGCGTCCACAGGTAGCTTAGCTCAAGCGAAAAGCCTCGCCCCAAATCCCTTTGTATGCCGAAGCTGGCCTGATAAGTCGTAGGCGTCTCATAATCCGGCGCTGCGCGGAAGCGAACTTCCAGAGGCGCGCCCGGCTTCGGCGTCACTCCGAACTGCGCAAGGTCTGACGCCACTATGGGACGCGTGCCTATGACGCCCTGCGCCAGCAGAGTCTGATAGACGGCGAAGGAACTGGGCAGACCGAGCGCTGCGGAAGTGGCCGTCGCCAGCACTATGTTGATGGGGTCGCCCGGAAAGCCGCTCAGCGTCTTCGTCACGTTAGGCACGGAGTAGATGGTGTAGCCCGAAAAGATTCCCGCGCCCGCGCGAATCGCTGTCTTCCCGTCATTCCACGGATCCCAAGAGAAGCCCAAGCGCGGCTGGAAGTCGTTCTTGTCTAGCGGCATGTAGAACGGCTCGTCGCTGATGGAATAACGCACGCCGTAGGTCAGCGTGAAGTTGTTCCTGACCTTCCATGTGTCCTGAGCGTAGAGCGCGTAGCGGTAAGTCATCGAATTGACTTCAGCCGTGCCGAAGCCCTGCTGGTAGACGATGGGCAGGTTCAGGTTGAAGGACTGCAAGGCGTTGATGGGCGTAGTAAGCGCCGCCAACTGGGCCGGATTGTTCGCTTGCAGGAAAGCGGTCAGGGCTGGGAGCGTCGCCGCCGGGATGATGTTCGCAAGCGGAATGGCCGCGCCGAAGTTGAAGCGCCCGCCGAAGAATGTCTCGTTGGCGGTCACCACGTGCGTTGCGAAAATCGAGCCGCCGAACTTTAATGTGTGGCTGTTGCGAACGTAAGAGATGTTGTCCAGCAAGTCGTACTGTCGCTGCTTCGTCAAGGACGGCAGAAAGATGTCGCGCCCGAAGAAGCCGAAGCCTTCTATATTAAACTCCGGGCCTATGGGGTCGTTCGGTATGACGCCGAACTTAAGATAGCTGTATTGCAGCTTCAATTCGTTAACGGCGTTCGCGTTGAATTGATGGTTCTCCGAAAGCAGTATGCCGCCGTTCAGAGTTTCCAGCGCGCGGCCACGCGAGACGGCCGTCAGCGCGCCCGCCGCCTGATTCTCGAACGTGGAATCGTTCAGGTTGAAGCGCAGATAGCCGTTGTCGTTCGGGCTGAAGTTGTGGTCTAGGCGCGCAGTGAAAGTCGTCTGATTCGAGTTGAAGGGGAACTGGCCGCTCGCGTTGGTAAAGAGCGAGACGGTTCGCGGGTACCTGTTGGCGGTCGTCGTCAGCGTTCCGCTCAAGCCGGTTGCGAGCGCGGCAAACGGCGTCCCCGCCAGATAGTTGAAGAGAGAGGTCTGCGAAGCCGTCAGGCCGAAGACCGACGGGTCGTTGAGAAGATTGACGAAGGTCGTCTCGTCCTGACTGAATCTTTCCAGAGAGGTGAAGAAGAAGGTCTTGTCCCTGTTGATGGGCCCGCCGAGCGAGCCGCCGTACTGCTGTCGGCTAAAGGACGACTTGCCGCCCGGGTTGAAGTCGAAGGCGTTGCGCGCATCGAATCTCTCGTCGCGGAAGAGCCCGAAGACGGAGCCGCTCCAGCGATTCGAGCCCGACTTTGAGATGATGTTGACGATGCCGCCCGAAGCCCCTCCGAACTCCGCGTTGTAGCTGTTGCGTAAGACCTGAAACTCCTGCACGGCTTCCTGATTGACGGTCGTCTGCACGCCGCCCGAAACCGTGTTCGTCTCGCCTCCGTCCACAGCCACCAGATTGCCGCGACCGTTGTTGCCGCCGAACGAGAGGCCCGATTGCGGAGTCTGCGCGACGCGAAAGTCCGAAGCGTCCGAGATATTGTCTGCGTCGCTGACGCCGGGCGTCAGCAGCGCGTAGTCCAGATAGTTCCTGCGACTGATGGGGAGATTCGTAATCTGCCGCTCGTCAACTACGGACGACTGCTGAGTGCGGTCTGTCTCTACCACCTCCTGCCCGCCGACGATGTTGATGGTAGCCGAAACCTGCGCGCCTAGCTGCACGGGGATGTTGGCCTGCTGTCCCACGGTCAATTCTATGCGGTTGGAGGTTGCCGCAAAGCCACGTGACGCGGCTTCCACCTTCAACTCGTAAGAGCTCGGAAGAAGATTCAAAAATACGTAGTTGCCTTCCGCGTCCGTGGTCGTGGTGCGGCTTGTGCCTTTGCCCACATCCGTAATGGTGACGGTGGCGTTGGGAACTGCCGCTCCCGCCGTGTCAGTAACCTGTCCCCGCAGTTCGGCGGTCGAGCTGGACGCCTGCGAGAAGGCTGTGGAGACTCCTATGACGAGGATGAAAAGCAACGTCAAACAAAGATGAGTCAGGCTTCTCATTGAAATTATCTCCTTAGAGTACAGGGAAGTGATGACGGTCGAGAAGGCAGCCAGAATACTTATTGCTTGTGACAGCTTCTAACGAATGAGCTAAAGGAATTGACCGGGGCTTACGAGTCGAGCATAATGGCTACCGAACGGTCGGTAAAGTAGCACTGGCTCGCAAAAACGTCAAGCTTTTGTTCCGGCCTTCATACACCGTCATTCTCCATCAAAAGTTCTGTTCCGGGCTTGAAGCTCTGTTCTCAAGTTGGCCGACAACCGCCCATCTACGGAGGAGCCTGTACAGATGAAGCAAGAGAAGCAGCCTCGCGCGTGGTTTGCTTTATGGGTCTTGTTTGCCATCAACACTATGAACTTCTTCGACCGGCAGATACTGGGAGCCGTGGGCGAGGCCGTACGTAGGGAGTGGGCAATGAGCGACGGCGCTATGGGCGCGCTCGGCACGGCCTTCACACTGCTTTACGCGTTCGTAGGCGTCCCGCTCGGCCGCCTCACGGATAAGACGGGGCGGAAGTGGATTCTCTCGGCAGGCGTCTTCGTCTGGAGCCTGACGACAGTGCTGTCGGGTTGGGCCGGAAACTTCTGGCAACTCTTCATACTTCGCTTGGGCGTAGGCGTGGGCGAAGCATCGTGCGCGCCCGCCGCGACCTCCTTAATCGGTGACCTCTTCCCGGCGAGCCGCCGCGCCAGAGCGCTTTCAATCTTCATGCTGGGCCTGCCCGTAGGCGTAGCCTTGAGCTTCGCCGTGAGCGGGACGATTGCGCGCTCGTACGGCTGGCGACCTGCGTTCTACGTGGCGGGGATTCCGGGGCTGCTCTGCGCTCTGGCCGTGCTGCTGATACGCGAGCCGCAGAGGGGCGCGGCCGAAGCGCATAAGATAGGCGGGCTCAAGCGCGAGGGGTCGCCGTATCGCCTAGTGCTCTCGATTCCCACTATGCGCTGGCTAATCATTTCGGGAGCGCTGCACAACTTCAACATGTACGCCATAGGTTCATTCCTGACGCCGTTTCTGATGCGTTATCACGGCGCAGACATACGCTCGGCCGGGTTCGTCTCGATGGTCGTATATGGATTGTCTGGAGCGCCCGGTCTAATCCTTGGCGGCATCATAGGCGATGCGGTCATGAAGCGACGCATGAACGGGCGATTGCTTGTTGGAAGCCTGGCCATAATCTGCTCCGTGCCTTTTCTGTATCTGGCGCTTGAGAGGCCGGGCGGCGAGCGTGTCGGCTTCATGCTTCTGATGGGGATGGGCTGCGCGCTGATGTACGCTTACTACTCCACTGTCTATTCGACTATTCAGGACGTGATTGAGCCATCTTTGCGCGGGACGGCAATGGCGCTCTACTTCTTCGCCATGTACGTGCTCGGAGCGTCGCTCGGCCCGTACGGGACGGGAGTGGTGAGCGACTTCTTCACGATGCGGGCGGCGCGCGCGGGCGGAGTCGTGAGCTTTACGCAAGGAGCGCTTGAGCCATATCGCGCGGCGGGGCTTCACACGGCCATGTACATCATCCCGGCGCTAGGGCTGCTGCTGGCGCTGGTCTTGTTCGCGGCCTCGCGCACCGTGACAAAGGATATGGAGAGACTGCAAAGCTGGATGCGCCGGAAGGCTGATGCGGATTTAAGCTGAAGAGGCTTTGCGCTTCCTGCGGAGTCTGGAAAGATGACCGTGCGAGATTCTATCCATGACGGACAGATAATTTTCTGGCGAGGCTCTGTGTATCACGTCTATGAGGCGAGCGTCCCTGCCCACGAGTATGCGCTTGGAGCGTCGTTTGATGCCTCGTATTATCTGGCTCGCGGCCTCTTCCGAAGTGGTCTTGGAAACCTTCGTGTGATACTTGACGCTCTCTTCCTTCGCGGCCATGTGGGCGCCGGACGCGAGCCGCCCGCTTCGCGCTATGTTCGTCGCCACGCCTCCGGGGTGGACGCACGAGACGGCTACGCCTGTATCCTGTAACTCGTGACGCAGGGCTTCCGTGAAGCCTCGCACGGCAAATTTGCTGGCGCTGTAGGCGGCGTTGCCCGGCGGCGCAATCAGCCCGAAGACGCTCGACACGTTTATGATGTGGGCCGCAGGCTGCTGTCTGAGGACTGGCAGGAAAAGCTTCACGCCGTAGACTGTGCCCCAGAAGTTGATGCTCATCAGCCACTCGAAATCTTCAATGGAGACTTCTTCAACGTCACCGAAGAGTGAAACGCCTGCGTTGTTAATCAGGTGCGTGACTCTGCCGTGCTCGGCCAGAACATCCGCGACAAACGCCTGCATGGCTTCATAGTCCGCAACGCTCAGAACATGCGTGGAGACTCGCGCCCCCGAAGGCTCAAGCATCCGTGCCGTCTCTTCCAGCGCCTCTCGGTTGAGGTCTGCGATTGCGAGGCCCGCTATCTTCTCAGCCGCAAGCTGAAGGCAGAGAGCGCGGCCTATACCGCTCCCCGCGCCCGTCACCACGGCTACGCTCTCCTGTGTCAGGCTCATATCATCAATAAACCTGCAAGTCGGGGTTGGATTGAATCGCCAGCTCCTTCGGCGTGGGCCGCTCAAGCTTTTTACGCAGACCGCGCTCGCGCTTTAAGAGTAGCGGCATGGTGTGCTTTGCCATGCGCATCTGCCTGAGCGCCTTTATGGGGTCTACCAGATGCGTCTGCGGCAGCTTCCCGCCGGACTCTTTTATCACCAGCCCTATGGGAAGCTCCATCTGATTCTGCAACTGAATCATCTGTGCTATCAGCTTGGAGCCGGGCGTCAGTAGCGGGCCGATGCCGTAGCGCGTCTGCCGCGTGCCTATGATGTAAAGGTGCTTGTACTCGGGCAGCACACAGCTTCCGTAAAGCATCGCCAGATTGTCGTTTTTGACAGTCACCATGCCTTCCGGCAGGAAGGGGAAGCTGACGTAGAAGCCCGTGGCGCAGATGATTGTGTCGAACTCCGTCTCTGTGCCGTCGGTGAAGTGAACCGTCTTTCCTTCAAAGCGGGCAACGTCCGGCCTCGGGCGTATGCGCCCGTGCTTCAGGTAGTGCAGGACTTCGGTGCTGATGGTCGGATGCTTCTCAAAGATTTTATGGTCGGGCCTGGGCAGCCCGTAGTCCTCATAGCGTCCAACCACCAGACGAATCAGCGCGCGTAGAATCATGCGCTGCACGAAGACCGGCAGATAAAGGACGGGTGATTCGACTATCGGTTTGCCAAGAAGAGTCTTGGGCATGAACCAGTAGCCGTGCCTGCTGCTCAGGTGAGCTTCCGCGCTGACGCGAGCCGCTTCGGACACCACGTCGCAGGCGGAGTTTCCGCCGCCTATCACAAGCACCCGCTTGTCGGTTAGCTGCTCCGGCCCCTTGTAATCCTTCGAGTGCAGCAGCTCGCCCGTGAACTCGCCCTCGTATTTTGGAAACCGCCTGTGCCAGTGATGGCCGTTGCAGACTAGCACGCCCTTGTATGTGCGCCGCTCGCCGCTTGCCATCTCCACGTCCCAAAGCTCGTCGGCGCGCGGGCGCACCATAGTCACCTTGGTATTGAACTCAATCTTCGGATAAAGGTTGAAGTGCTCGGCGTAGGAGCGCATGTAGTCCAGTATCTGCCGCGCGCTCGGAAAATCAGGATAGTCCGGCGGCATGGGATAATCCGTGAACTCCGTGGTCTTGCGGGACGAGATGATATGCACGGTGCGATAAACGCCGTGATACCAGTTGCCGCCCACGTCGCGGTCTGCCTCTACCTGTTCGTAGGGAATGCCCGCCTCCGAGAGGGCCTTGGCGTGCGCTAGCCCGCAAGGGCCTGCGCCGATTATCAGCATCGCGCCGCTTCTATCCTGCATCGTCACCTCTAGGAGAAGGCTTCAAGAGAGCCTGAATACTCCTATGATAACCCGCCTGACGGGCTTTACAAAACTTTACATTCGGTTTGCATAAACTTTACCGAACATTTCCGCACTCGCGCGTCTAACTCAATTAAGCAAGGAGCCTCGGATGGCATAGAAAAACTGTAAGTCTTAAAATTTAGAAGGGGAGAAGAGTGATGAAACTAAACGGAAGAAAGAAAATGGGCCTCGTTGCCGCTCTGGCGGCAGTTCTGCTGGCGGCAATCGCGGGCTTCGCGCAGGAAGGGCCGCGTCAGGGCGGGCCGGGTGGGCCGGGCGCCCCGCGTGGTGAAAGAGGCATCGGGCCGGGCGGCCCCGAAGGTCGAAGAGGCCCGGGCGGCCCCATAGGGTTTCTGCGCGGTCTGGAATTGACGGAGGCGCAGAGGGCACAGGTCAAGCAGTTGGTGGACAACTTCGAGGCCAGCACCAAAGAGCTGCGCGAGAAGATGCGCGGCCTGCGCGGAGGCGAAGGCGATGCGCTTAACGGCACCTTTGACGAAGCGACTGTGCGCTCTCAGGCACAGGCGCGGGCTCAGGTGCAGGTAGAGTTGGAAGTGGCCCACGCGCGTCTGGCTTCTCAGGTCTACAACGTGCTGACTGCCGAGCAGAAGGCAAAGCTGGCCGAGAGGCGACAGCAGTTCGAGCAGCGCCGCCGCGAGCGCGACTCGGAGCGCGGCTCAACGCCTAACAGCAATTAATAAGCTTCGCAGCTTCACCGCAGAGACGCAGAGAGACGCGGAGGGGGCGCTGAGGAGATTCAACTCTCTGCGCTTTCCTCTTGCGTCTCTCTGCGTCTCTGCGGTGAATTCTTACCAGCCTTTTCATTTATGGAATACGTAGAAAACTTTCCGGCATACACGGAAGCTGCGGACGAAAGGGAAGAGACGCCTGCGGAGTCCGATTATGAGTTGGCGCAGAGAGCCGCCGCAGGCGACATGCACGCCTTCGAGCAGCTTTATGTGAAATATAACAGGCGCGTCTTCGGCCTCTGCCTTCGCATGATGCAGTCGCACGCCGAAGCCGAAGACCTCACGCAGGAGATTTTCATCACGCTCTTTGCCAAGCTCGGAAGCTTTCGCGGCGAGGCGGCTTTCGCAACATGGCTGCACCGGCTGACTATCAACCACGTCCTCATGCACTTTCGCAAAGGAAGAGTCAGAAGAGAGCGCGTCACGGAAGACGGCGAGACGCCAGTGAGGATAGTGTCCGGGACTGCGAATCCAGACCGCATGGCTATACTAGACCGCCTCGCGCTCGATTCCGCCATAGCGCAGCTACCGCCCGGCTATCGTCTGGTCTTCATCCTGCACGAAGTAGAAGGGCGCGAGCATCACGAGATAGCCGAACTGCTTGGCTGTTCTATAGGAACCTCTAAGTCACAACTTCACAAGGCCCGCATGAAGCTGCGGCGACTGCTGCGCTCCGACCGAAAGCGCAAACATAATCAGCCCTCACTTTGACTCACCACAGGGTTCCGCAGTTAGATGCCGTCTGCCTTTGGGTGGTAGATTGGCCGTATGAGACTTTGGACAATCCACCCGCGATACCTTGACGTGAAGGGGCTGCTGGCCGCGTGGCGCGAGGGGCTCCTAGCGCAGAAGGTGCTCGAAGACAGGACAAAGGGATATAGAAACCATCCCCAGCTAAAGAGGTTCAAAGAGTGCGACCAGCCTGTGGGCGCTATCGCAAGTTACCTGCGCGAAATTCACACGGAGGCTCTCAGGCGCGGCTACCGCTTCAACGAAGATAAGATTAACCCCGCCACCTTCTCGGGCACGTTAGACTGCACGCGCGGCCAGCTCCTATACGAGTGGAATCACCTGAAGCGGAAACTCCAGCTAAGGGACAAAGCCAAGCACGCCGAGCTTGAACAGCTAAAAGAGCCCGACCCGCACCCGCTCTTCAACATCATAGAAGGCGACGTAGAAGAGTGGGAGATAACCTGAGACGTCACCCGTCATGGTCTTGATTACTGGCTCAAGGAATCGCAATCCCGGCCTGTTTCAAAAACCTCTGCTCGTACCGCCGCCCTAACTTAGAACCACTACTTCAGGTTAAATAAGAGTAGAGCGACGACGGTATAATTAGCATTGGGCTTCATGTAATGGTATCTAATGAATCAGCTATATTACCAATCTTGTTGTTGATAGCAATTCTTTCATGCTCGACTTCTCAGACGTATCCTGAATGCTGTATGCTCGCGCCCGGTTTGATTCGGGCGTTAGCTTTATTGAGGGAGCTTATGGATACAATCTGCCAGTCTTGCGGCGCGATGATAGACATACCCTATATTCTGTCGGGAGCGGCCGTCACCTGCGACGAGTGCGGAGTCCGCAACATACCGAAGGCGCTGCCCGGCTCGCGCCCTGCCGATACAGGCTATGAGATTACATTCGCGGATTTCCATAGACTCTTATTATATCCGGGGCACAGGCCGTCTATTGCCCGGTTGATACGCGAGTGGTTCGGGTATGAAGTAGAGGCGCAGGACGACTCGGTTCGTATCCTGACACGCGACGGGGATGACGTAGACGAGTTGGCTTTGCACCAGCAGATTTAAGGCGACGAGTCGAAGCAATCGGCGTTATACCGAGAGGCTATGACTCTATGGCATTGAGCTGCAAGTGAGCGAAAGGCGCTTAACGACTCATTCAAGTTGATTCGGGTGTCGGGGTTTATCTTGCCTGATAAATAAGGACTCTCTTGCGCCGCCCCAGACCGAACAGGAAGCCTCCGAGCGCCCCAATGCCCGCCCCGAGCGATACTCCGCCTATCGTGTAGATTTCACCATCGTCAATGTTGGGTGAATTCTTTGCCGCGCCTATTCCGCCGCCGACGGCTGCGCCCACGCCTGCTCCTATCAAAGCGTACTTCGCTTTCTCAGATTTTCGTCTCAAATGATAGACCTCAGATATATCATTCCTGTCTAAAGTTTCGGTCTTACTGTTTTTGACGGTTATGCTCAGCGTTGTATCGGTAACGCTCGTTAGCTTGCCGCGCAAAGTCTCCCCGCTCTTCAATTTGATGTTAAGCTCGGTTCCTTGAGGCATCGCCTTCACAGAACCCCATTCTCCGGGTGAAGTTGATTGCTGAGCCGCCGCGACAGGCGAGTAGATTAGAGCAACCGCTAACAAAATATTCAGTATTGCAATGTTTCTGCGCATGTATCCTCCAATTAGGCCGGATTGTAAGCTTCGTAAAACTTCAGTCCCGCTTACTGCAAATCAAATGCCTTAACAAGTAGTAGAGAAATCGGACTGAAAGTGAAGACATCGCCTCTCGGTGCAAGGTAAATCCGACACTTGACGCATAATTGAACGGAGCCTAACAACTCATTCAACCGGAGCGCGAATAGAGATGCTTTCAGGATTATTGCAGACCTACGCGTTGAACTATCTCTGCAAAGCGCGGGTCTGAGCGCAGGGGGTCTAGGTAGGGGTCAACCTGTAAGATGGTCATGCGGGAGGTGCGGTCGCGGTAGGTCTTCTCCAGCCACTCGAAGGCGCTGTCCCTGTCTCCGAGCCCGGCGTAGAGTATGACGAAGTGGTATGCGGGAATATATTGCTGCTTTTCAATCTCCTTCAACTGGTTGAGCACCTTCATGGCTTCGTCACGGTTGCCCGAAGCGGCGTAGGCGTGGCCCAGTAGCGCAAGCACACGCGGGTCGCTATTGAGCGCACGCGCCTTCTGATACTCTGCTATGGCCTCGCTGTAGGAGCCCTTCATCTCGTAGGCCATCCCAAGCTCGTAATGAGCATAGTAGAAGCTCTCGTCCATCTCTATGGTTTTCAGAAGCTGCTCTATGGCCCTGTCGTACTGGCGCGCGTAGAAATAGGTGTCGCCAAGGTCTGCGTTGACTATCAACGAGAGCGGGTCTAGCTCCTGCGCGCGTTTCATCTCGGCTATGGCCTCGTCGAAGCGCCCCGTGTAGAGCAACACCTGATTGCCGTACCAGTGACGCGCCGTGGCATAGTTCGGGTTAAGCTCTATGGCGCGGCGGAACTCCTTTGTGGCCTCGGCCGCGTTCCACTCAAACGCGAAAAGCTCAAGACCGAGCGCGGCGTGCGCTTCAGCGAGCGCGTCGTCAATCTCAAGAGCGCGGCGGGCCGCGGCTCTGGCCTTGGGATAAGAGTCCTGCGGGCTGCTCACGGCGTAGCCGGGAAAGAGCACGTAAGCGTCCGCTAGCCCCGCGTAGGCCAGCGCATAGTTCGGGTCGCGCTCAATCGCCTGATTGAAGTACTCGATAGATTTCTTCAGGTCTTCGCGCGTGCGTTTGTTCCAGAAGTAGCGTCCCTTCAGGTATAGCTGGTAGGCTTCCGCGTTCTCCGTGTAGCGCTTGGTGACGCGGCTTTTAACCTCGCCCGAAATCTTCGTGCGAAGGTTAGCGGAGATTTCCTGCGCTATCTCTCGCTGCACCACGAGCAGGTCTGACATCTTTCGCTCGTACTGCTCGCCCCAGAGCTGTTTGTTGTCGCGCACGTCCACCAGCTCCACGCTGACGGAAAGATTGTCGCCGCGCTGCACGACCCGGCCCGTAAGGACGGCGCGCACGCCAAGCTCCTTGCCGAAGGCAATGGGGTCAGTGGCTTTCCCCTTGTAGCGAAAGACGGAGCTGCGGGCTATGACGCGCAGGTCTGGAAGCTGCGTCAGGCTGTTGATGATGCTCTCGGTCAGCCCGTCCGAGATGTATTCGGATTCCGGGTCGCCCGTCTGGTTGGCAAACGGCATGACGGCGATTGAATCCAGAGGCGCACGCTCCTGCCTGAAGTACAGGTAGGAGATGCCCGCTCCGATTGTCAGCAGCAAGAGCAGTGCTGTGATGAAGACGGCTTTATGCCGCCTGATATTGGTTACGATGTACTCGGCGCTTGAAACCTGCGGCGCTCGCAGGCTCTCCTCCCTGTCCGTGCGCTGCGCGTCCACGCTCTTTGTGGTTCCGCTTTCGAGCAGCACCGTGTCGTTGCTCGCAAGCGAATGGGCGGAAGGCGGCTGCGAGTCCGCGCCGCCCTTAAGCTCTTGACGCAGAGCATCAAGCTCCGCCCCCACGTCCCTGATTGAGTAATAGCGCTTCTCAACCTCCTTCTCCAAACACCTGTCTATAATCGCTTGCAACTCGCCCGGCGCTGCGGCGTTTAGCTCTTTGATGCGGGGCGTGGGCGCGTAGACAATCATGTGCATGGAGTCCAGCGCGTCCTGCCCCTTGAAAGCCTTTCTTCCGGTGACAGCCTCAAACAGTATGCAGCCGAAGGAGAAGATGTCCGAACGATGGTCTATGTCCTGCACTCTCCCTTGCGCCTGTTCGGGCGACATGTAGCCGACGGTTCCCATGACAGTGCCGGGCATGGAATGCTGCGTCATCAATATGGTGTCGCCTTCAGGCGCTTCGCCCGATTCACTCTGCTTCTCTATAAGCTTCGCCAGCCCGAAGTCCAGAATCTTCGCGTAGCTGTCGCCCGTAATCATGATGTTGTCCGGCTTGAGGTCGCGGTGAACGATTCCCTCCGTGTGCGCTTTGGTTAGACCTTCGGCCACCTGCACAAGATATTTTAGAAGATGCGCGAGAGGCTCGCGGCGATGGTGAATCTTCTCGCGCAGCGTCTCGCCCTCTATATACTCCATGGCTATGAAGTGGTGTTCGTCCGCCTCGCCAATCTCGTAGATGTGAGCGATGTTCGGATGATTGAGCGCGGCTACGGCATAAGCCTCCTGCTTGAAGCGGCGCAGGCGGTCTTCGTTCTGGCTGTACTTTAATGAAAGAAACTTGAGGGCCACGGAGCGTCTGAGCTGCATGTCCTGCGCCAGATAAACTTCGCTCATCCCGCCTGAGCCTAGCTTGGAGCGGATTTCGTATCGTCCCAGACGTGTACCGGGAGACAGGGACATGGCGATAAAGGAAAGGAACCTTCCGGGCTACTTGAGCGGCCTCGCGCGATTCGGGCAAGCAAGACCTGCTCATTCTATCCGCCTTGACACGAGCGCGCCAGAGTAATCTACAAGAAATGACATGTCCGGAAGCAACGGAAACAAATGTCCTATGCTTATCGTTATGCTTGCAGGCTCCCTGCGGGAATGGCCCGGTTGGGCAATCTGAAATATTTACGCTATGTTTCTTTTATGTTCTGCCCGAATTGCGGAAAAAGCGAACAGTCGCCTGATTCATACTGCCGTAACTGCGGCCAGTTTTTAACAGACTTTTCCGGTAAATCTTATCTGATAAATAAGATTCTGGGCGGGAACAAGCCTGACACGCAGGTCAATATCAATCTGACAATTAACGTTGTAACCACGCTCGCCAGTTGTCTGCTGCTTGGATTCCTGAACGGCTATTACGATTCTCTTTACGAAAAGACGGGCCAGAAGGCTCCGACCGTCATCTACCTTGTATATATTTTTCTGGGGTTGATAGCGGCATGGCAAACCATTGGGTTTCTCGTCAACTCAAGGCTCAAAAAGAAGCTGAGCGCGAGAAAGAAGGCCGAGGCTCCGGCGGATTCGGGCGTGGACGAAAAGGCTTTGCCGTCAGGCTCAACGCAAAAATCTTTACCGCAGGCTGACTTTGACAACATCGTTCCGGCGAGCGTCGTGGAAGATACCACGAAGACGCTGGACAAAGCTCCGCTTAAACGGAATTAGTCTGCCTGCTCACAACTGCAACAATTCACAGGAGGCACAAGCGATGGAACGCGACAAGGAAGTTGAGAAATCATACTCGAACAAAGAGGTAGTGGCTAAGCTTCGACGTCTGGCCGATGCTTTAGAAGATGAGAAGACCTTCGAGATACAGATTGCGGGCGCGCGCGTCTATATCCCGCCTTACGCGACGGTAGAGTTTGAGTATGAGCGCCACGAAGATGAAGAAGAAGTAGAGATTGAATTGAGGTGGAAGCGGCGTTAGCGGATGCTACTGCTTCATGCTACATTTCATAAGAGCAATTACATTCCCCATAAGTTCAAGGAGCGACAGTTGAAAGTTACAAGCAATCGTTCGGCCCTCATTTTAGCGACCATTTTTCTGCTGGCAGCCATGACGGCCTGCCAGAAAGCTGCGGAGTCGAACGCCAACAGCAATCGTTCTGCGTCAAACACAACCGCGCCGCCCGCAGCCAATTCCAGCCCGGCCGAAGCCGCCAGAACATCCGAGAGCCCGGCCGCGAGCGGCTCGCTTGCCACGCCTACCGAAACTTACAAGACAGGTTACGCGGCGCGCAAGAACAAGGACATAGCGGGCCTGAAGCGCGTGTTGTCAAAAGAGGCGCTCGATTTCCTGACGGAGATGGGCAAAGAGGAGAAGAAGACGCTAGACGACCAGTTGAAGGCGCTGGCCGACAGGCCGCAGGCCGACAAGGCTGAGACGCGCAACGAGAAGATTGACGGCGACACGGCCACGCTCGAATATCTCAACGAGAGGGGAACGTGGTCGAAGATGGATTTTGTGAAGGAAGGCAACGACTGGAAAATCGGCTTCCCCAAAGCACAGCAATAGCTCTCTCAGACAATAGCATCAGGCGCTAAGAGACAGACCGGATGGTTATTGACTGTCCGGTCTGTCCTTTATCCCTTGATAAGCTTATCCGTATTCATGCCGAAATGGGATTGTGTAATTATTGGCGGGGGCGCGGCGGGGCTTTTCTGCGCGATTGAGGCGGGCAGGCGCGGGCGAAAGGTGCTGGTGCTGGAACACGCCGGGCGCGTGGGGAAGAAGATTGCCATCTCGGGCGGCGGGCGCTGCAACTTCACTAATATTCATACGACCGCCGAGAACTACATCTCGGCCAACCCGCATTTCTCAAAGTCCGCGCTCGCGCGCTACACTCCGCAGGATTTTATCTCGCTCGTAGAAAAGCATCGTATCGGGTATCACGAGAAGAAGCTCGGGCAGCTATTTTGTGACGGAAGCTCGCAGCAGATAATAGAGATGCTGCTGGCTGAATGCGCGGCCTCCGGCGCGGAGATTCTCTGCGATTGCCGCGTGCTGTCCGTGCAAAGAGACGGGCTGTTTCGTGTAGAGACAAGCCGGGGCAGCTTCGTCTCTGAGTCGCTTGTGATAGCCACGGGCGGGCTGTCCATACCTAAACTGGGCGCGACCGATTTCGGCTATCGCATTGCGCGACAGTTCGGATTAAAGATTGAAGAGCCCAGACCCGCGCTTGTGCCTTTCACGCTCACGCGACGGATGCTTGAGCAGTTGTCGAAGCTTACCGGCGTGTCGCTCGACGCAATCGTCGGCTGCTGTGATAAAGAGTTTCGCGAGAACATTCTGATTACGCACAGGGGACTGAGCGGCCCGGCCATATTGCAAATCTCTTCCTACTGGCGACCCGACGAGTCCGTCTCAATCAACCTTCTGCCGGATGAGGACGCTTTTGAATTGCTAAGGAGCAATAATGATTCGGCCATAGAGCTTGGAAACCTTCTGGCGCAGAGGCTGCCAAGACGATTCGCGCACGCGTGGTGCGAGCTTTACGCCGAGTCAAGACCGCTCAAGTCCTACAGTGTCGAAGAGCTTCAAGGGATTTCGCAGAAGCTACACGGGATGAAGTTTACGCCTTCCGGAACCGAGGGCTTCGGGAAGGCTGAAGTGACGGCAGGCGGGGTCTCGACCGACGAGCTTTCATCGAAGACCCTGGAAGCCAGTCGCGTGCCGGGGCTCTTCTTCATAGGCGAAGTAGTGGACGTGACGGGATGGCTAGGAGGCTACAACTTTCAGTGGGCGTGGGCTTCCGCTTACGCCGCAGGCCAGTACGTATGAGCAGCTTAAGATTAGATTTGAAGTCCCCCCGGTGTTAGGATTGAGGTCATGAAGAGAATCGAAACGGACGTGGCCATCATAGGGGCCGGGCCGACGGGCTTGTCTCTGGCCTGCCAGCTCGTCAGGTACGGCGTTGATTTCGTCATAGTCGAGAAGAACGAGGGCATCACGCCTTACTCGAAGGCGCTGGGCGTTCATGCCCGCACGCTTGAGATATATGAGCAGCTTGGTCTGGCACGGACGGCCGTGGAGCGCGGTGAGATTGCCAAAAAGTTCAGGCTGCTGGAAGGCGGAGAGGTGCGCGCCGAGCTGCCCTTCGAGGACATAGGAAAGAATCTCAGCCCCTACCCGTTCATGCTGATTTTAGAGCAGAGCAAAAACGAGCAACTGCTTTACGAGTACCTTCAAAGCCACGACAAAGATGTGCTGTGGAGCACCGGGCTTGAAGGCTTTTCGCAGGACGATGAGGGCGTCACTGTCAATATAAAGACGCGGGAGGGCGAAGCCGAAGCTATACGCGCGAAATATCTGGTCGGCTGCGATGGAGCCAAGAGTCCTGTCAGGCACATGCTCGGGCTTTCATTCGAAGGCAGCACGTTCGAGCGTATGTTTTACGTGGCGGACGCGCAAGTTGACTGGGACTTGCCGCACGACGCGCTTCAAGTCTGTCTGGCGCGGGATGTCTTCACGGCCTTCTTCCCCATGAAGGGCGAGAAGCGCTACAGAATAGTCGGCACTTTTCCCGAAGGTCTGGAGAAGGACGAGAATGAGGTCTTGTATGAGGAGATTGAGGAGCAGATAAAACGTGAAGCCCAGCTTCAGCTTGAGATTTCACACGTCAACTGGTTCTCGCTCTACAAGGTTCACACGCGGCGGGTCAACAAATTCTCCGAAGGCCGCTCGTTCGTCGCCGGAGACGCCGCGCACATACACAGCCCCGCAGGCGCTCAAGGCATGAACACGGGCATACAGGATGTTTACAATCTGGCATGGAAGCTGGCCCTTGTCATAAAGGAGCGCGCGGGCGAAAGGCTTCTGGAGACTTACAACGAGGAGCGGCTTGAGAACGCGCAGAGACTGCTTGAGACAACTGACCGCATGTTCGAATTGGGCGCGGGCTCTAACTGGCTGGTGAGCTTCATACGAACGACCATCTTCCCCACGGTCGCGGAGTATCTGATAGGCTTCGACGCTGTCAAGCGAGCCATCTTTCCTCTGGTTTCGCAGATAGGCATCAACTATCGCCACGGCTCCCTGAGCGACCATAGCGGCGACGGGGAGTTTGAGGTCAGGGCGGGCGACCGCATGCCATACTTTCTGATTGAAGGCGAGAGCGTCTACGACCGCCTGCGCGAGCCGAAGTTTCACCTGCTGCTCTTCTCAAGGGGAGATGGCGATTATCATAAGCTTTGCGGCGAGCTTGATGGCGCCTACGCGCCTTTGCTTGATTGTCATCAGGTTCCTCTTAACTCGCGCGTCGAAGAAATCTTCGGCACGGGCCGGGACTTCATGCTGCTGCTCAGGCCGGATAACTACATTGGCTTCATTTCCGGCGACGTTCGGTTGAGCGTATTGAGAGAATATCTGAGCGGATTCGCGGGCTTGTCGTGAGCCTCTCAGTCCATTTATTCGTATAAAGGCACGACGGCGCATTCGTCATCGCTATTCGTATTGACAACGTCAAAGTCCTGCTAATACATTGCTTCAAATTCTGTCAGGAGAAAGATTGATGATTTCCATTAAACACTTCTACGCTTCCGCATTCGCTCTGCTTTTGTTTGTCTGCGCGGCGCAGGCACAGGCTCCTGCCGTGCGGCTTCCGCGACCCAGCCAGAAGGCCACGGTCATGCAGACAGTTGGCGTCACGGACATAACCATCACCTACAGCCGCCCCGGCGTGAAGGGCCGTAAAATCTGGGGCGACCCTCCGGCGACGGCTGCCGCAGGCACCGCCACCCTCGACGATTCGCGCGAGCGAGCGAAGGACGCGCCCATAGTCCCTTACGGCCACGTCTGGCGCACAGGCGCAAACGAGGCCACCACCTTCACCGTCACCGACGACGTGTTGATTAACGGCCAGAAGCTCGCCGCAGGGACTTACAGCCTGCACACCATTCCGGGGCGCGACGAGTGGACTGTCATCTTCAACAGCGACGCGGGCCAGTGGGGCAGCTTCCAGTATGACGAGAAGAAGGACGTGCTGCGGGTCAAGGTCAAGCCGCAGATGGCCGCAGACAATCAGGAGTGGATGCTCTTCAGCTTCCCCTCAGTGACAGCCAACTCGGCGCAGGTTCTCATACGCTGGGAGAAGGTCGCCGTGCCTTTCACAGTCGAAGTGCCGAACGTTGATGCGCTCATGCGTCAAAAGGTGGACGCGGCGATTGCGGCCAACCCGACCGACTGGAGAATACAGCTACAGGTGGCCAACCAGTACGCCAACGATGAGAGGTGGGAGGACGCGCTCAAGTGGGTTGACCAGTCCATCAAGGTCAAGGAGACCTACCAGAACCTTGCGGCAAGAGCGCAACTGCTCTACATGGCGGGCCGAAAGGCCGAGGCCATGACGGTCGCTGAAGCAGCCATACAGCGCGGCAAGGCGGACAAAGTTGACACGGCGCGGCTGGAGAAGAGGCTCGCGGACTGGAAGGCAGCCAAAAATTAGAGGCCAGCAAGCTGATGCCATTCATTTCGGTTACGCGGCTGCGTGTTCGCTCCATCTTCTACCTGCCGCAGTTCATCTGGCACGCTTTCAAGTCGCAGCGTCAGGCCGAGCGCGCCAAGGGGTTTCTGGCGGGCAGGCTGATGCGTGATAAGGGCAACGCCTTCTGGACTCTGACCGCTTGGGAAGACGCGGCGGCCATGCGTGCTTATCGAGGCACGGGCGCGCACATGAAGGCCATGCCGAAGCTTCTTGACTGGTGCGACGAGGCTTCGGTTGGAAACTGGGAGCAGCCCGATGCGGACTTGCCTTCGTGGGCCGAAGCTCATCGCCGCATGGCTACCGAAGGAAGGCTGTCGAAGGTCAGGCATCCTTCCCAAAGGCAACTGGCGAAGGAGATGCCCGCGCCGACGAGCGGCGGCAGCGAAGGCCAAACGCTGAAGCGGCGTTGAAGTCACAAGTCAAAAGAGAGAGCTTTTCGACTTGTGACTTGTGACATGGGACTTATACGAACCAGGGATTTATGGAAAGAGCCGATTCAGCCATCAAGCAGGCCAAAGAGCAGGCGGACGATGTCATAGAAGATGTCGCCGCGCATCCGTGGATGGAGCGCATTGCGCGCTTCGGATACGCCATGAAGGGCGTGGTCTACATGGTCATCGGCGCGCTGGCGACGAAGGCCGCTTTCGGGCTCGGAGGCGAGACGACCGACACTCGCGGCGCGCTGCGGGCCATAAACGACCAGCCCTTCGGAAAGTTCGCGCTCGGCACGGTCGCCTTCGGCCTTATAGGCTACGTCGCCTGGCGCTGGATTCAGGCGATTGCCGACACGGACGACAAGGGTACAAACCTCAAAGGCATACTGGCGCGCATAGGCTACGTCGGGAGCGGGTTGGTCTACGCCGGACTTGCGTTCACAGCCGCCAAAGTTCTGATTGACGTTGGCGACCCGGACAGCAGCACCGAGGTACAGCAGGATTGGGTAGCGCACTTTCTCTCTATGCCCTACGGCAGGTGGGTTGTGGGGCTGGCCGGTCTGTCCGTCTTAGGGTTCGGGCTTTATCAGATATACAAGGGGATAAGGGCCAAGTTTCGGAAGCGCCTCAAGCTCGGGGAGATGAGCCCTTCCAGAAAGTTCTGGGCCACGCTCACGGGCCGCGTAGGCTACTGTGCGCGCGGCGTCGTCTTCTGCATCGTCGGCGGTTTTCTGGTGCAGGCTGCACGCCACTTCAATCCGTCTGAAGCTAAGGGGCTGGACGCCGTGCTCGATACTCTTTCGAGCGGGCCGTTCGGCCTCTGGACGCTGGGCACGGTCGCGGGCGGCCTCTTCGCGTACGGCTTCTACATGCTGGTCGAAGCTCGCTACCGCCGCATCAACGGCTCCTGAGAATTAGAAGGGTTCAGGTTCGAGGCATATCCGATAAGAGAGGCTAAGAGATGGCCACAGGTCGCAAACTTCGCGCGTTCGTTAATATTCCTACATACATGGGGCATTCCAATACGCACACTCTGACCATCACGAACATCAGTTTGAGCGGCTGCTTTCTCAGAACGGACATGTGGCTGGACTCCGGCACGAAGATTTCGCTGGGCGTGCCTCTTCACGGCGGGCGGATTCTGGAGCTGCCGGGCATGGTCGTGCGCCAGCACGACGAGCCCAAAGGCTACGGCATAAGCTTCTTCTCTCTGCCAGACGAAGAGAGAAGAGAGCTTGCGCTACTGATTGCAGAGACGATTCAGTAGCCTTCAAGCATTAAATCCTAACTTCAGCTCTCTGCGCTCCCTCTCGGCGTCTCTCTGCGCCTCTGCGGTGAATAAAGATTAAAAGCACTCACCGCCGAGACGCAGAGTAACGCCGAGGACTCGCAGAGTTTTCAAATCAGGGTGAAGCTCTTCAAGCTACAAACTTGTAACCGTGGCCGCGCACGGTCAGAAAGTGGCGGGGATTCTTAACGTCGTCTTCCAGCTTCTGCCTGAGCAATCCAACGTGAACGTCAACCGTGCGCGTGAGGATTGCAGTCTCGTAGCCCCAGACCTCATGTAACAACTGCTGGCGCGAAAGCGTCGCGCCGCGTTGCTCTATGAAGTAGCGCAGTAGCTGAAACTCGCGCGCCGAAAGCTCTACGCGCGTGTCGCCCCTGCGCACTTCGGTACTACGAAAATCTACTCGCACGGAGCCGAAGCTGTACGTCGCTTCGGGCGCTTCGGCGGAAGCGATTTCCGTCTGCCTGCGCCGAAGTATAGCCTCTATGCGCGCCAGCAGCTCAAGCGGCTCGAAGGGTTTTGTCAGGTAATCGTCAGCGCCTAACTTTAGCCCCAAGACTTTATCTATGACCTGCCCACGCGCAGTCAGCATGAGGATTGGCGTGTTGACGCCGCGCTGTCTCAAGTCGCGGCAGACATCGAAGCCGCTCTTTCCCGGCAGCATCACGTCCAGAATGATTAAGTCGAAGCCCGCCTCGCCCGAAGCCCGCTCCAAACCTTCAAGACCATCCGAGGCCGTCTCTGCGCTGTAACCTTCTGCGGAGAGCAAGTCCGTCAGCGCCATGACCAGGCCGGGGTCGTCTTCCACGAGTAATATTTTATCTGCCATCTTAATCCGGGCTGCTTTCGTCATCTTCGTACTCAATCGCGGGCAGGCGGAGCGTGAACGTCGTGCCCTCTCCGGCTGAAGATTCAACTGATACGCTGCCCGCTTGCGCGCGCAGGTGGCGCTCTACCAGACAGAGGCCGAGTCCCGAACCGTGAATCGTAGATGAAGAGACGCCTTGCCCCCTGTAGAAGGGCTTGAAGATGTGCGGCAGGTCAGCCGCGACTATCCCCGGCCCACGGTCTGCGACCGTAATCCGCACCTCGCGCCCACGCCTCCCGTGCGCGCTCGTCGCCGCTACTCGCAGCCACTTGCTTTCCGCAGCGTACTTCATCGCGTTCTCTATCAAATTCTCCACGGCGCTCTCAAGCGACTGCGCGTCGGCCATCACTCGCGGCAGGTCTTCGTCAACGCTCTTCTCCACAGTCCACCCGCCCTCTTCGAGCGCCGTTCTGTATTCGTCTAGCGCCCTCTCGATGATTTCGCTTACGTCAACCGGGCGAAGCTCGTAGAGCTTATGCCCCGACTGAATGCCCGCGAAGCTGAGCATGCGCTCGATTTGATTGATGAGACGACGCGCTTCTCTCTGTATCACAAGGCCGTACTTCTCAACTCGCTCAGGGTCTTGAATCATGCCCCTTGAGAGATTATAGCTGGTGGATTGGATGACCGTGAGCGGCGTCCGTAGCTCATGCGACACTCCGGCCACGAACTCCATCTGCTGCTCCGCAAGGCTCCTTGCGCGTCGCGTCGCAAGCGCAAGCATCACGGTGCTTCCGGCCAGCAGGAGCAGAATGCCGAAGCTCAGGGCAAGGTTCCGGCGGCGCGCCCTGTCCACCAACTCATCCAGAGAACCAGACCTGCTCTTAACCATTAGTCGCCACGCATCCGGGTCAACATTCCCGGCCCTTCTAGTTGGAGCGTCGGGCGGCGGCGGTCTTCTGGCACCGCGAAAGGGAGGTGGCGGCGGCGGAGGCCCGGTGCCGGGCGGTCTATCCCCCGGCGGCATGCGCGGCGGGCGTCCCGGTTGCAGTTGCGGGCTGAAGATGATTATCTCCGCATCGCTTGAGAGAAGAGAGTCCGCGCTCAGGCCGGAGTCGGAGCGGTACAGGAATTTTTCAGGGCGGCCCGTTACGACCGCAGCCATGTAGTCTCTGAGCGGCTCGTGCCCGAAATGCCGGTTGATTAGCTCAGGCAGCAGGTACTGTTTCAGATAGCTCGAATCGAACTCAAGAAAACACCAGCCCTTCAGTTCAGGCACGCGCACGCGACCCTCGGACGGCGCGGGCCGTAATTGTTGAAGCAACGCGCCGGGGTCTGTGCCGGAAGGCGGCATGCGTCCCACAGGCCCGCCTTCCGGCGGCGCACCGTCAGGCGCGGGAGTCGTGGCCGGAGGCGGCGCTTCCGGCTCAGGCGGTGGCGGCGGCGGTTCGTTGCTCACCACTAGCGGGAAGACAATCACGGGTCTTTCTTCCGAGACGGCCAGCGCGAATCCGTTGGGAAACAGGGGCGGCTCGCCACCGGGCATTCGCAGCCGGTTCTCAAGGATGGTGCGATACAGCTTCAGAGACTCGGGCCAAGTCGCGTCCCTGAACTGTTTGTCTTCCGCCGTCAGCCGCTTGAAGCTTACGCCGCTCGCGCTCTCTAATCCTACGCTGATTGAGCTGATGGCCTGCGGGCGTTCGGCGGTCGCGCGCCATTGAAGGAATAGATTCGATAGATAAGATTCAAACGCAGTGTCGGGCGGAACCGTCGGAGAAGGTCTGAAGTAGGGAAGCGGGTAATGGATTCTCTCCCTGAAATCGTCCGCGAAGTTTCTGAGCGCGGCATCCAGAAACTCTCTCTGCTGCCGGCGGTCTGCTTCGCTGGCGCGGTTAATCCAGCGATATTGCATGACGGCTGCCGCACACATGAGCAGCATCAACGCTACACAGCCAATCAACAGCCAGCCGGACTTCAGTCGCGCTCTCTTCATCGTCCTTCATTATAGCTGCCAAAAACGGCTGCACGAATGGCCCGGCTGAGAGAATTTACCTTCTCTTTACAAACCACGGCTCTCTTTACCGAAGCTTTACACGCAGCCTCAGTCTTTCTCGTTAAGATATTCATTCAAGAGAGCAGGAATGCTGGCAGCCTGAAAATCTAGAAGAGGAGAATCGAAACGATGAACAAACGGATTGCGATAACCATCTGCATCACAGCGATGCTGGTCTGCGGCTCTATTCTGGTGACGGCACAGAGCGGAACGGGGGGAGTCCCACGCGCGCCGCAACGGGCGGGCATAAAGCCTCCGCCGCCTCCACCTCCGCCGCCGCCTCCGCCCTTCGGCCTCCCGCCGCTTGACCATCTGACACGCGAGCTTAACCTGACGGAAGCGCAGCAGGCGGAGATAAGAGCCTTGATGGATGCGGAGCGCACGACGCTTGAGACTCTGATGTCGAAGCTGGACGCGGAGCGAAGGCAACTGGATGAGGCCACGAAAGGCGGCCAGTTCGATGAGGCGCAGGTGCGCGTGCTCGCAGCACAACAGGCTCAGACCTTCACAGAGTTGATAGTCGAGCACAAACGCGTCGAAGCCAAGCTCTACACTCTATTGACACAGGAACAGCGCACGCGCTTCGACCAACTGCGCCGCCGCAGGCAACCGCCGCCGCTTCCTCCACCGCCCGACGACGCGCCTTTTGAGAATTAACATACGTCGGTGCGGGTCAGTACCGCTTGCTTTAGCGGGCGGTACTGGCCTGAACCGGCACGTTCGTCCCTGTTTTATACCCGTCCGTCACAAAAAGCTTCAGCCCGGCTTCCCGAAAGTGTGATGATTCGCGCGCGCTCTATCCCAGCCAATCATTAGAATAAGAAGAGGGCCATGAAGCGAGACAGACGGAAACAGTGGACGCGAAAATGTGATGCGGACGCCCGGCTTGACCTGAGCCTGCCCTTGCCCACGCAGATAATCTCGAACGAAGAGTTCGTCCCGCCAGAGCAAACCTATGAACAGAAGCTGGTGGAGCACAGGCTGCTTGAGATAGCCGACCGTAGCGCCAAGCGACTGAACATCTCTCGCCGCAGCTTCCTAGCGTCCGGTGGAGGAATGGCCGCAGCCTTCCTCGCCATGAACAGCGTCTTCGGCAACTTCTTTAACGTAGAGGCGGATGAGCTTTTTGAGGACAAAGCCAGCGAAGAGAAGTTTCCGAAGAAAGAGTTCATCTTCGACATACACACGCATCACGTGGCCGCAGGTAAACAGATTAACGTGCCGCCGCTTCTTCGCTACAGGGATGCTGGCGCGGCATGGGGCAACAGGGATTTGGAGGGACGCGAGCACAAGTGGCAAGACCTCTATCTTGCGAACTACATCAAGGAGATGTTTCTGGACAGCGACACCGTGATGGCAGTCATCACGGGGCTTCCCGCGAAGACCGACGCCGACAACGTGCTGCCGCCGGCCGAGATGATTGAGACGCGCGCGGAGATTAACGGCCTCGCACGCTCGCGCCGCATCATAGCGCACGGCCTCTTCTCGCCTGATTTGGGAAAGCGCGACATGGAAGAGATGCAGCGACAGCACGAGCGCCTGAAGGTGGAAGCGTGGAAGGGTTATCCGGGCCAGCCGCTGGCCGACGGCAGCATCGGCTGGTGGATGGATGATGAAAAGGTAGCTTATCCCGCCTACGAATATTCCAGAAGGATTGGGATAAAGAACATCTGCGTTCACAAGGGGCTTCCGCTTCCCGGCTGGGACTTGGAGCATAGCGGCACGCGCGACGTGCCAAAGGCCGCGCTTGATTTCCCCGACCTGAACTTTCTCATCTACCACGCGGGCTTCAAGGGAGTGGCCGGCGTGCGCGCCGCCGCAGCCGCAGGCTTCAAAACCAAGCCCTACATCCCTTGGGTCTCCGACCTGTGCGAGGCTCGCAAACGCAGGCCGAAGATGACGAACGTCTACATGGACTTGGGCACGACCTTCGGCATGACCGTCATCACCGAGCCGCTACTTTGCGCGTACCTGCTGGGAATGATGATAGATGCTTTCGGTGAAGACCACGTGCTGTGGGGAACGGACTCAATCTGGTGGGGCAGCCCGCAATGGCAGATAGAGGCGTTTCGCCGCCTGCGAATGCCGGAAGATTTGATGAAGCGTTTCGGCTTCAAGCCGCTCACGGACAGGGTCAAGGAGAAGATTCTCGGCCTGAACTCCGCCAGAGTCTACGGCATAGACGCGAAGGCGAAGATGAACGCCATCCCCTCTGATTACATGACGCGCCTCAAGGAGAAGTATCGCGCCGAAGGAGCGCGGCCCTCCAACACCCAGTACGGATGGATTCGAGGCTGAGAAAAGATGCTGAAGGCTCTGCTGAAAAATAGTCCGGCGGCCTTCGCCGTCTTGATTCTTTTCATCTCGTCTTCCGGCGCCGGGGAAGCGCAGCGCTTCGACGTGCAGAAGCTGAGCGACGGTGTTTACGCGGTGATAAGACGCGAGCCTCCGGGGCTCATGTTCGACGCGAACAATCTTTTCATCATTAACGAGCGGGACGTAATCGTAGTTGACTCCAACTTCAGCCTGGCTTCTACCAGAGAAGTTCTGGCGGCTCTGAGAAAGTTGACGGACAAGCCCGTGCGCTACGTCATCAACACGCACTGGCACGACGACCACATCACGGGCAATCAGATTTACCGTGAAGCATTTCCCGGCGTCGAATTCATAGGCCACGAGAGCGCGCTACGAGACATGGCGGACATGGGCGCGAAGAATCGAAAGGGCTTGCAGGACAATACGCCAAAGCTCATCAAGCTCTTCCGCGAACAGGTGGAGAAGAAGAAGAATCTGGCCGGTCAGGATTTGACCGAAGAGGAGAGCGCAAGCTACCTGAAGGACGCCGGTCTGCTCGAAAGATATCTGGAGAGCATCCCCTCTCTTCAAATAATCGCGCCGACGCTCACCGTTAAAGAGAGCCTGACGCTGAGGCGCGGGACTCGCACTATAGAGATTCTGCATATGGGGCGGGGCCACACTCCGGCAGACCTCATCGTTTATCTTCCGGAGGAAGGCATACTCGCTACGGGCGACCTCGTTGTGCATCCCGTTCCGCTCGTCGGCTCTACGTCGCTTCCCATGGATTACGCCGCGACGCTTCGCAGACTGCTGGACTTCAAGCCGAAAATCATAGTGCCCGGCCACGGCCCGGTGATGCGTGACGATTCTTACGTGAGGCGTATGATTGGGCTGCTCGATTCGATTAACAACCAGACGGAAGCAGCCGTCAGGCGCGGCGAAACACTTGAGCAGGCTCGAAAGAGCGTCCGGCTGGAGGAGTTTCGCAAAGAGTTTGCCGGAGAAAGCCAGTTGAAGAGCTTTATCTTCCAGACCTACGTAGCCTCTCCCGGCGTCGAAGCCGCATATAAACAGGCTGCCTCGAAGCAGCGCTAGTTAAAGAGCCCTGCCTTTCAACCCCGCCTCATACCGCCCGCGCGGCTTGCTAGAGCGCCCGTCGTTCAATCATTATGTGCTAAAGCTTTGTCCAATAGCGTCCGCCCGTTGGAGCACTTTATGAATAAAGTTCTGGCCTGCTTTGTCTCAATTATCCTGCTCTTCTCGCCGTTGATTACTAAGACGTCCGCTCAGACAGAGCCCGACGACGCCTTCATCCGAAACATTCTTCAGGAGAGAGTTGATAAGAGCAGGCGCAACGTGGGCATAGTCGTCGGTCTGGTCAGCAGTAAGGGAACTAGAGTCATCAGCTACGGCAAGCCCGCGCTCGACAGCCGCGCGGAGCTAAACGGCGACACGGTTTTCGAGATAGGCTCAATCACCAAGGTCTTCACCTCAATCCTGCTGGCGGACATGGTCGCGCGCGGAGAAGTGAACCTCAACGACCCCATATCAAAATACCTGCCCAAGAACGTGAAAGTCCCCGCTAGAAACGGCAGGGAGATAACGCTGCTCGATTTGGCCACGCACACTTCGGGGCTGCCGCGCCTGCCGGGCAATCTCAAGCCCGCAGACCCTAACAATCCTTACGTTGATTACACGGTAACGCAGTTGTACGAGTTTCTCTCCGGCTACGCGCTTCCCAGAGACATAGGCGAAAAGTACGAGTACTCCAACCTAGGCGTGGGGCTTCTGGGCCACATCCTTTCGCTACGCGCAGGGATGAGTTACGAGACTCTGGTTGCGACTCGCATCACTAAGTCGCTCGGCATGGAGAACACGCGCGCAAAGCTTTCGCCGCAGATGCAGGCAAGGCTCGCCATCGGATACGACCAGGGCGGGAGCCCCGTCACGCCTTGGGACTTCGACACGCTGGCGGGCGCGGGCGCTCTGCGTTCCACCGTTAATGACATGCTCAAGTTTCTGGCGGCCAACATGGGGCTTAATAAGTCGGCGCTGCTGCCTGTTATGCAGAAGGCGCATGCCATGCAGAGGGCCACTGGAACGCCGAATCTAAGCATAGGATTGGGTTGGCACATACTGAGCAATTCCGGGACGGAGATAATCTGGCACAACGGCGGCACGCGCGGCTATCACTCGTTCATAGGCTTCGACAGGAAGAAGGGGCTGGGAGTCGTCGTGCTCTCCAACTCCGCGAGCGACATAGACGACATTGGCCTGCACCTGCTTGAGAGCAGATACCCGCTCGCCAAATACGAGCCGCCGAGAGAGCGCAGGGCCGTACAGCTTGACCCGAAGATTCTGGAAGCCTACGTGGGCCAATACGAGCTGACTCCCGCGCTCGTTATCACCGTGACCAGAGACGGCAACAAGCTTTACGCGCAGGCCTCAGACCAGCCGAAGATAGAGCTTTTCGCAGAATCCGAAACCGAGTTCTTCATCACAATAGTAGACGCTCAAATAACCTTCGTTAAGGACGAGAAGGGGCAGGTCACGCAGCTCATACTCCATCAGAACGGACAGAGCGTGCCCGCCAGAAAGATAAAGTAGTAGAGCATCAATCAGGAGGTGCGCGTCTTTTGAAGCTCGTCATTGTAATCGCTCTGCTCTGTATGGCCCTTCTAAGCGGCTCGAACGGGCAATCCGGGCAGCCGTCTCAAACTCCGGAGAAGCCTTGCCGCTCGCAGCCGCATCTGGTGGGCAGATGCTTTACCGTGCGCGGCAGGCTCTCGCTTTATAACGGCGCGCCTACGATACGACTGTGGCGGGCCGGGACTCGGCAGATGCTCGGCGTCTCGTCCAGCTACGCTGAAGCAGGCTACACCAGCATTCCGGCGGAGATAGAGCGGCAGCTTAACTGGGAGACGGAATTGTGGGGCGACTTCGAGGTCTGCCCTTTTACGCCCCGTCGTCCGGGCGAGATGCAGATGATTTGTATAGAGTCGGGAAAGAATTTAGTGGCTCGCAAGAGACAGTAGAGGTTTCATTCTGCGAAAGCCTAGCGGGCGCTTTCGCAGGATGCAAACTCTTTCTGATACGCTTTCTCTGTAAATACGGCGCTTCAAACGGTTGGCATAAGGATTGAATTGTTTGAGTCCGGGGACGTTGGAAAAAAAGCGAGGGCTTATGGACTCAGACAGACGAGAGCTTGTGCGAATTCTTCGGGCGGCATATTCGGGCGAGATGGCCGCCGCCTTCGCCTATCGCGCACACTGGAAGTCGCTCGTGAATCTCTCTGAGAAGGAGATGGTCTACTGTATAGAGGATGAAGAGTGGGCGCACAGGAGAGAGATAAGGCGCATGCTTGAGTCCTTAGGCTCGCGCCCGCAGAAGATTAGGGAGATAGTCATGTGGCTCACGGGCAGAACGATTGGGCTTACGTGCTACGTGACGGGCTGGTTTCTGCCCATGTACTTCGCGGGACGGCTCGAAAGCGGGAACGTCAAGGATTACGAGGCGGCGTCTTCGTGTGCCGCGCGCCTCGGCCTGAAAAGCTTTGAAGACGGGCTGCGGCAGATGGCCTTGACTGAAAGAAGCCACGAGCTATTCTTTATGAACGCCGTCGAGGGTCACAGGCTCAAGCCCCTTATGCGGGCAATCTTTCGCTGGGGATGAGCCGGGAATTTTACGAGTGGTCGTGAATCATGCGCCAGCCGTCTTTGGTGCGCGTCCAGACGGTTGTGAACCAGCCGGTTCTGTCCGGCCTTTCACCGCCTGAGAGAACGAACTGGCCCGTCACGAGCGCGTTATCTTTGCCGAGCATTCGAACCACCACATGCTCGTAGCGCAGATTCTGTACGGGCCGACCCGTCTTCCAGAACCCGTTGCGCATGGTCTGCTCTATCACGCTCCTGCCGCCCCTTGGGCCGTTCGGCCCCATCTCGGTCGCTTCGTCCGTGTAGGCTGAAAGGTACTGTTGAAGGTTTCCCTGATTCCACCCGGCGGCAGTGGAATCCAGAACAGCGCGTATTTGCGCCTCGTCCTTGCGCTTATCGCCTGCTGATGAATAGCCCACGGCAGCATAGGCCGTGATGCCCGCCAGTAGCGCTACGGGTAGAAGAAGGCTCAGTGATTTTCTCATGTTCACCTGCGTTGATTGGCCAGAGTGCAATAAAGTTTCAGAATTTAGAGAAGCCGTGTCTGTCTAGCTTCTACATTTACGCGCCAGACCTGCGGAAGGTTTCCGCCACGGGAAAGAGTTTGCGAGCGGGTTAAAGTAAAAGGAGGCGGAGCGCACATCTCGTTGCTCCGCCTCTTTTAAATTCGCGCCCGCGTCAAAAGGGGCTGTCTTACGCAGCCCTTTGTCTGGGGAAGCCACGCAACTTCTCCAGATTATCCGGGCTGAATCCGTCCACTCTTCCGCCCACCAGCTTTACCCAGACCAGCACGCAGTGACCCAGATTGGACTGCATGGTCATGGTGTTGATGACTTCCCCTGTGTAGCCTGTGAATAATCCCTGCTTGATGCGAACGCTGTTACCGTTCTTAAAAGATAGGCTGTTGTCGCTCATGCCTATGTCCTCCGTCGGGAGAGAGTGACTAGCTGAATTGAACGAGCTTTATTTGAGCGAGGTTTAATGCTACCCGGTGACAATGAACTCTGTTTTCGCAGATGTTATGACAGAAAGAAAATACAGATTGTGCAGAAAGAGTGTGCAGCAATCGGGTGGCGATTTGATTGCATTTAGATTGTGTACGGCTTCGGACAGTAACGAGCCGGGCCGGGATAGTTTAAGATTGGTAGCATTTTCGGCGCTTGGCTAATCAACCGCGACTGTGATTCTATGTCTTCATCAGAAGAGGCGGGCACAGAGTGTAGAGGCACGAGTTGAAGCCTGTTTCAAGACGGAAACAAGGATGTATTAGAGCTATGACGGACGAAGCGGGCAGAAGGCTTATAGTAGGCATGACGGGCGCAACCGGCGCTATCTTCGGCGTGCGCCTGCTGCAAATACTGGAAGGCACTGGCATCGAAACTCATCTGGTGATGAGCAAGTGGGCCGCGCGCACGCTCCTGCACGAGACGCCTTACACGGCGGAAGAGGTGCAGCAGATGGCCACAAGTTACTACCAGAGCCAAGACCAAGGGGCCGCCATCTCAAGCGGCTCGTTCCTGACCGAAGGGATGATAATAGCGCCTTGCAGCGTGAGGACGCTCGGCGCAATCGCAAACGGGATGGGCGACAATCTGGTTCATCGCGCGGCTGACGTAGTCCTGAAGGAGCGGCGCAGGCTCGTGCTGATGGTGCGCGAAGCTCCCCTGAGCGAGATACATCTTGAGAACATGCTGAAGCTCTCAAGGATGGGCGCGGTGATACTGCCGCCCGTGCCCGCCTTCTACAATCGCCCGCAGACCATAGACGACATAGTCAATCACACCGTTCAGCGCACCCTAGACCAGATGGGGATTCACGTGGATGTAGTCAGCCGTTGGGACGGAGTGATGGCCAGAGGCGGCAACGTATCCAGAGCCGGACATTCCTGAACGTCAAAGCAGAAAGCTCTCGAACTTTTCTTTAACGATGGCGTAGCATTCGCAGACCAGCGCCTCAAGCCCCGCGCGGTCTAGAATCGTTATGTGGCCGCGCTGGTAACGTATGAGCCCTCGCTCCTGTAGACTGTTCGCTATCTCGCTGACGCCGGGCCGCCTGACTCCCAGCATGTTCGCCATGAACTCGTGCGTCATCTCGAAGTCGTCTGTATCAAGGCGGTCGTGATACATCAGAAGCCAGCGCGCGAGCCTGCCTTCGACGTTGTGTCTGGCGTTGCAGACTACGGACTGAGAGATTTGAGTCATCAGCGCGTGCGTGTAGCGCAGGAGCGCTCTTTGCAGCAGCCTGCCGCGACGAAACTCTTCCTGAAGGAGCGTCGCATCTATCTTAAAGGCTTTCCCCTCCGCCTGACACGTTGCGACTTTAGTCTCTTCGCCGCCGAGTACGGCCGAGATGCCCACCACACCATCGCGCCCCACTAGGCCCACTTCCATTCCGCTCCCGTCCTGCAACTCCGTCAGCAGCGAGACGATGGAAGTCGTGGGAAAGTAGGCGTGGCGTATGCGCTCTTCCGGGCGGAAGAGCACTTGGCTCAGGCTTAGCGATACCGGCTCCAGATGCTCCGAGAGCTGCTCGTACTCTTCCAATGAGAGGGAATCGAGCAGACGATTTCCGCTTAATGATAACTGCGCTTTAGACATTGGTTCTAAGATTCTCTCCCGTCGTTATGCATTGTATCGCGCGAGCGTCTCGTAGCACTCGCAGGCCGCGCTTCTCAGCGCCGCCCTGTCGAGTATGCGCAGGTGTCCGCGATTGTAGCCGATGATGCGCCCGTCTCTGAGAAGATTCGCGGCGACGGAGATGCTGGCGCGTCGAGCGCCTAGATGTCGCGCTATCTCTTCGTGCGTCAGCAGCATTTGGCCATCGCCCGCGCGGTCGTGAATCATCAGGAGCCACGTCGCCAGCCGCTCCTGTAGCGTGTGGCGACCGTTGCAGACGGCCCTTTGTGAAATCTGCGCTATGCGCTCGCTGGCGTAATTGAGCACCAGCCCCTGCATTGCCTCGGCGCGGTAGAAATCCTCCGTGATGACTCCGATTTCTACTCTGAGCGCGCTGCCGCCGATGATGACCTGCGACCAGTAGCTGGTAGGCGGCGCGTTGAAGACAGCAGATAGTCCCGTCATGCCCTCTTTGCCGACGAGCGCGACTTCCGTGGTGTTGCCGTCTTCCAGAAGGTGCATGTGAGAGATGACGGCTGTCTCAGGGAAGTAGATGTAATCCACCTTGTTGCCGAGGCCGTAAAGGTAGTGACCCGCAGTGAGCGCAACAGGCTCAAGGTAAGGCAGAAGCCGCGCGAAATCTTCGCCCGGCAAACGTGCAAGCATACGGTTGGACAGGAGGCCGCCGAACGCGGCGCTTTTGACTTCGCTCTGTCCCTGATTAATCGCCGCCGCGCCCGCAGTCAAGCGGGCAATCCCCGGTGATGCGGGCTGCCCTAAGCGCACGTCTTTCCGTGTGAGGGTGTGCTTGTTTATTGCTTCGTTCATTGGTCTTCTCCGTTTCAGTGATTCCAGCCCAGAGGATGTGCCGGAATAGCGTTTAAGGCTCTCTGATGTGGGCGAGTTTGGAGTCAATCTTCTCGCCGCCGGAGCGCTCAGGTATCACTCGCGGCCACGCTCTTTCCTATATACCTTTCCAGAAGGCGTTCCAACTCGGCCAGCGCGAAAGGCTTGACGAGATAATCGTCGCCGCCCTGTGCGAGCGCCTCTGCGCGGAACGAAGCGTCAGCGTGGCCGGACAAAAAGATTACGGGGACGCCTTTGAGCCCGGCAATCTGGCGCATCCTGCGCGTGGCCGTAAGACCGTCCATGCGCGGCAGGTTGATGTCCATCAGGACTAAACCGGGCCGCACGTCTTCGGCCATGCGTATGGCCTCTTCTCCGTTTTTAGCCACCTTCACGGCGCAGCCGCGCGCGCCCAGCAGGTACGTAATCAGAAAGCGCGTGTCCTCGTGGTCTTCCACCACCAGCACCGTCGGCCTACCTTCATTCGGGGATTCTTCGCCACGCGGCGATGCGTCCATCCCGGCCTCTATAACAAAAGCATTCATAGTAATGATGTGTAAGAGAAAAGCGGGAACCAGAACCGCAATTCATGAATGAGGCTTATTAAATCCTAAGGAGCGATAAAAGGAGTGAGCCCGTTTTGAAACTAACCCCTTAACCACTTTTTACATTCAGTTGTTGGCTGAACTACCGAGAGATGCAGTCCGCACGGCCCGCATCCGGAAGATTAAGCTACAGAGAGTAGCCATCTTATTAATCGGCATGCATACTATAAAGCGTCCTGTAAAGGTTGAATATCGGGAAGATGCGTCGAAGCGGTAAGGATTTACCCTAATCGGTTAAAGGATTGAGCGGCAGGGAATGCCTTAACTTCTCAAGCGGAAGCTGCTTTGCCGGAAAAGTTTACGAATATCTCGTTGAGCGTACAAACGGAAGGGCCAAACCTGTTTATTAATAAGAAGCGGCAGGTGAGTCTGGGTCATAACCCGGCCTCACGCGAAAAGACTCTCTCTTTCATGCTGCTTGTAGGGATTTACCGGACGCTTTTTCCAGAGTGATTTCTGACGGGAAGATTTCAGTTGTCTTGCAGCCAGCCTTGCAAGAGCGCGTAACGCACTATGTCTATGCGGCCTCGCATGCCGAGCTTGCGCATGGCGTTGGCCTTGTGTACTTCAACGGTCTTGATGCTTATCTCCATGCGCGCGGCAACCTCCTTGTTGCTGTAGCCCCACGCAATCATGCGTAGCGCTTCCTGCTCGCGGTCGCTCAGCTCCGAAGGCGAAGGCACGTTTTTCCGGGCCGACTTGCCCACATAGCTGCCTATGACTTTGTCCGTGATGGCCGGGTCGAGAAATCGCTGGCCGGAGGCTACGGCGCGTATGGCCGTGAGAAGGACGTTCGAGGAGCTTTGCTTGAGGACGTAGCCTGAGACGCCCGCCTTCAGTAGCTGTTGCAGATAGCCGTCGTCCGTGTGACGCGTCAGGGTCAGGACTTTTATATCCGGGCAGCATCGTTTGATGAGCTTGGCCGCTTGCAGGCCATTCATCTCCGGCATGGAAACATCCAGCACGACCACCTCGGGCAAAATCTCCATCACGCTTTGAAGCGCCGCCTTCCCGTCCGAAGCTTCGCCCACGCACTCCATGTCGTCCTGCGAGTCTACGAGCATCTTCAGCCCCTCGCGCAGCACCACGTGGTCGTCCGCCAGAAAGATGCGCAGCTTGTTCATGTGGTTTACTCTCCTGATTCGACGGAGTCCAGATAATCGGACTTCAAGGGAACGCTCACGAAGATGGTCGTGCCCTTGTCCGGCGCGCTCTCTATCTCTACTGTCCCGTCTACGAGCGCCGCTCGCTCGCGCATTCCTATAAGGCCCATGCCGCCGCGCCCATCGCCGACGGCTTCGACCCATTCAGGGTCGAAGCCGCGACCGTCATCCTCTATGATGAGCACGACTTGGTTGTCGCGGCGTTCGAGCAGGAGGTCAACGTTCGTGGCCCCCGCGTGTTTGGAGACGTTGTTCAAAGCTTCCTGCGTGATGCGGTAAAGGCTTGTCTCGATGAGCGATGCTAGGCGCGCGTCGCCAAGGCCCGCCGAGTGGACGTTGACCTTGACGCCGAAGTGCTTCATCCACGCCTTCGCATAGTTGGAGAGAGCGACGATTAGCCCCAAGTCGTCAAGCGCTGTGGGCCGCAGCTCCCACGCCAGAAAGTCCACGTCCGTATCCAGTTGCCGGGCGATGTCTGCAAGCTCTGTAATCCTGTTCCTGAGCTTAGACCGCTTGCCTATCTCTTCGCTCAAGCCGTCGAGCTTGAGCCGCAGCACCGTAAGCGACTGTCCCAACTGGTCGTGCAGCTCGCGCGCGATTCTACGGCGCTCGTCCTCCTGCGTGGAGACGACGCGGCGCAGTAGCTCTATGCGCTCCTGCTCTATGCGGCGGCGACGTTCAATCTCCGCTTTGAGGGCGGAATTGGCTGAAGCCAATTCCACCGTGCGCTTCCGCACGTGCTCGTCCAGCTCCTTCCAGCCCTGTTGCAGCTCGTCCTGCGCCCGCTTCTGCGCCGTCAGGTCGCGCGCAATCTTGGCGTAGCCGCGCCCGAGGCGCAAAGCGACCATCACGCCGCTACAGTAAAGGCGCGAGCCGTCCTTGCGTATGTGCCAGCGCTCGTCCCGTGCGAACCCCGCGCGGTCTGCGGTTCGCAGCTCCTGAAGGTGAGCGCCCCCGGCGCGGTCTTCGGGCGTGAAGATGATTCCGGTAGACTGCCCCCGAACTTCCTCTCTGCTGAAGCCGAATATCTTTTCGGCCCCCCTGTTCCAATCCGTGTAGCGCCCCTCCGAGTCCAGCATTATGATGGCGTATTCTTCTGCGGTATCTACCACAAGACGCAGGCGCTCTTCCGATGCGCGCAGCTCTTCCTCCGCACGCTTGCGCTCGTGTATGTCCGTGAAGGTGAGGACGACGCCGTTTATCTTGTCGTCTATGCCGCGGTAGGGCATCAGGCGGGCCGTGAGCCAGCGCCCGTCCACGGTCGCCACCTCGCGCTCTATGGTCAACAGCTCGCCCAGCACTCGCTCGGCGTCCTCGACCAACTCGTCGTAGCTCAGCCGGTTCGTGACGTGAGCGAGCGGGCGTCCAACGTCGCCGGGGATGATGTTGAAAAGCTCCTGCGCGCTCGGCGTGTAGCGCCTGACGCGGAAAGAGCGGTCGAGGAAGATAGTGGCGATGCGCGTGGAGGAGAGCAGGTTCTGTAGGTCAGAGTTGGTGCGCATTATCTCTTCGACCTTCTCGCTCAGCTCAGTGTTGAGCGCCGTCAGCTCCTCGTTGACCGCCTGTGACTCCTCCTTGCTCGTCTCAAGCTCTTCAGACGCAGAGCGCAACTCCTCATTCATCGCCTGCAACTCTTCGTTGGAGGCTTTCAACTCTTCGGTAGAAGTCTCGTACTCCTCTACGGTGGCGCACAGCCGCTCGCGCATGCGCTGCAACTCTTCCTCCAACTGTATTATGACGGGCGCGAGCGTGCCCGACTTGTTCTCGGCTACGCTCTCTACATCGGCCGTGACCTCTGCGGTGGTCGCGGGCTCCTGCTGCTCCTCGAAGATTACCAGCATGAAGCCGGGCATCGTCCGCGATGCGTCGAGCGGGCTCACCCTGATGCTTACGTAAGACTGCACGCCGTCCAGCTTGACCAGTATCTTACGCGTCACGTCACCGCCCTGCGACGCGGTCAGGAGCAGCGTGCGCAGTTCGGTCTGTAGGTCTGGATTCACTACCTTCAGAAGGTTGCGCGTAGGCTCGCCTCCGGAGATGCGTAAGAAACGACCGGCCCCCTCGCTCAAATGCACTATGTCGTAGTCGCTGTTGATGAGGACGGACGGCGGCGCGAGCGCTTCCAGCACTCGGTAGTGCATCTCGCCGTAGGAGATGCCTAAGGCCCCTCCGCCCGACTGCGACACCTGTGGAAGCGTGGCCGGGCGCGGGCTCCACCTGCCTTCGACGGGCGGCGTGGGCATGTTCTTTAAGCCGTCGTTGTAGCGCTTGAAGATGCGGTGCTTCTTATCAACGGGCTTGAAGAGGTCGGTCAATCCTTCGGCTGATTCCGAAGAGCCCAGAAAGAGGTAGCCTTCGGGCTTCAGTGCGTAGTGGAAGATTTCCAGTATGCGCTCCTGCATGTTCCGGTTGATGTAGATGAGCAGGTTGCGACAACTGACAAGGCTCAGCTTTGAAAACGGAGGGTCGCGCAGGACGTTGTGCGGCGCAAACAGAATCGCCTCGCGCATCTCGCGCCTGACGCGGTAGTAGTGGCCGTCCTTTACGAAGAAACGCTTGAGCCGTTCGGGCGACACGTCCGCCTCAATCGTGTGCGGGTAGACGCCCATGCGCGCGCCGGTGAGCGCGTCCTCGTCTATGTCCGTGGCGAAGATTTGAATCGTGGGCGGGCTCGCCAGCGTGTCGGCGTATTCCATGAGCAGCATGGTGATGGAGTAAGCCTCTTCGCCCGTAGCGCAGCCCGCCGCCCAGACGCGAATCTGGTCACTGGAAGTCTTGCCCGCGAACAGTTGCGGCACGACCTCGCTTTCGAGCTTCCTGAAGGCTTCGCGGTCGCGGAAGAAGTTGGTGACGCTGATGAGCAGGTCGCGCAGCAAATCCTTCAGCTCGTCCGGGTGGTGGCGCACGTGTTCGATGTAGGCGGGTAAGTCTTCGGACTCCGTGACCTGCAAGCGGCGCTCTATGCGGCGCAGCAGAGTCGCGCGCTTGTAGCCGGAGAAGTCGTGGCGCGTGCGCGCGCGCAGCAGAGCCAGAAGTTCCCTGAGCGCTATCTCTTCGAAGGTGCGGACGGGGATTTCTGCGGGCGGCAGTTGAATGCGCTCGGCGTTCTGCTTGAGCGAGACGAGCTTTCCCGGTATAGCATCAACTGGCATCACGAAGTCCACATAGCCCGTGTCAATCGCGCTGCGCGGCATCTCCGAATGCTCGGCATCCGAAGGGTCTTGCACGATTGAGACGCCGCCCTCCTCGCGCACGCGCCCTAAGCCGAGCAAGCCGTCCGCTCCCGTGCCCGAAAGCACGACCGCGATGGCCTTCTCCTTGTAGGCGTTGGCGAGCGCGCGGAAGAAGAGGTCAATCGGCGCGCTCTGACCGTCTGTCATCTCCATCTCATCCAGACGGACGTGACCGCCGGACAGAACGACTCGCTTATTGGGCGGGATGCAGTAGACGCAGTTGCGCTCTATAGGAGTCGTCTCCGAGACTTGCATGACGCGCATCTCGGTCTTCGTCTGTAGCACTTCGGCCAGACGGCTCTCGTGGTCTGGCATCGTGTGCAGTACGACGGCGAACGCCAGTCCACCGTCCGCAGGCGCTTGCTCGAAGAAGCGCAGGAGGGCGTTCACGCCGCCTGCTGACGCGCCGATGCCTACTAGCATAAGGCCGTTGCTGTTGTTACTTTCAATCTCCTGCATAATGCCTCAACGGCCTCTTTAACTGAGAGATTATCGTGCAATGAGCCTGTTGATTGATGAGGAACGCTTGTAACTCGGGAGTTGAGATGCACCCGCCGCTAAAACTTCGGACATGTCTCAAGGCATGTGGCGGTGGAGGCATTCGCGTTTGAAGCTAGAGTTTAATGCAGCCGCACTATTATGTACAGTCAGCTAAACCGGAGCAGATGGCCGGTCAGAAATCTAAACGAGTAACTCACCGCAGCAGGCGCAGAGTGTCGCAGAAGGGGCGCTGAGAAAGCATTCGACTCTCTCTCTGCGCCCGCCTACGTGTCTCTTCGGCGGTGATTGATTTTTAACTTGACCAGCCACTGGCCCGGCGATTAGTTTTATTAAGGAACGTGGTATAAAAGCGTCGAACTTTCACTGCCCCCATCTTGAACCCTCGGGTCTGCGAACGGCTTTGGGGTCACGTGCGAGGAGCACGAAATGCAGGGAAAAGATATCATCGTTATAGGCACTTCGTCGGGCGGGATAGAAGCCCTGAAGGAGTTGGTCGGCCAGCTTCCGCCCGACCTGAAGGCCGCCGTCTTCATAGTCCTGCACGTAGCGCCATACTCCTTAGGGATACTGCCTGAGATACTCGGGCGAGCGGGTCGCCTGCCTGTCACTAACGCCCTTGATTGGGAGAAGTTCGAGCAGGGGCACATCTACGTAGCGCCGCCCGACCATCACCTGCTGCTTGAGTCTTCCGGCTACCTGCGTATCACACGCGGGCCGCGCGAGAACCGCTTCCGCCCCGCCATAGACCCTCTCTTCCGCACTGCGGCGCACGAGTTCGGCCCGCGCGTCATAGGCGTCATACTGACGGGCTGGCTGGACGACGGGACGGCGGGCATGGGGGCCGTCAAACAGCGCGGCGGAACCTGTATCGTGCAGAATCCCGAAGAGGCTTTCGCGCCCGCCATTCCCCTGAGCGTGGTCAAGGAGGTAGAGGTTGACCACATAGTTTCCCTGAAAGAGATTGCGCCGCTACTTGCGCGTCTGACAAGCGAGACGACAGACGAGAAGGGAGTCTATCCAGTGTCCGAAGAGATGAAGACCGAAGTGAAGATTGCCAGAGAAGATAACGCGCTTGAGAGCGGCATCATGAAGTGGGGCGAGCCGTCGCCCTACGCCTGCCCCGAATGCCACGGCGTGCTGTTGCAGCTCAAGGAAGGCAACGGCATGCGCTATCGCTGTCACACGGGCCACGCCTACTCCGTTGACGCGCTGCTCTCGGAGTTCTCCGACAAGACGGAAGACTCACTCTGGAGCGCCATACGCGCCCTTGAGGAGAACGTCATCTTGATGCGCCACCTTGCGTCACACTTCGAGGGGAGCGAGCGCAACGGCTACGCCGCAGAGCTGCTGAAGAAGGCGCAGGACGCGCAACGCCGCGCAGACCTTGTCCGTCAGGCCGTCATGAGCCACGAGAAGCTGAGCAAAGAGAAGATTGAGCAAACGCAGGGGGATTGAAAAAGGATAAAAGAGAATGGCTCGCCGGTTCATTGATTCAATGAACCGGCGAGCCATTCTCTTTTATTCCGTTCATCTGGCGGTAGCCGACAGAGCTTCCTGAAGTCTTCCGAACGCGCTCTCTAATATCTCGTCCTCACGCGCTATGCAGAGCCGCATGTAGCTGTCCCAATCATCCCTGTCTGTAAACGCAGAGCCGGGAACGGCTGCCACTCCGGCCTCTCTTATCAGCGCCTCGTTTAGCTGCATGGCGTCCGCGTAGCCGTCAGGAATGCGCGCCCAGACGTAGAAGGCCGAGCCCGAATCGTAAATCGTGAAGCCGAGCCGCTTGAGAATGTCTACGGCGCGTTGGCGCTTCAGGGCAAAGCGCTCCTTGAGGCTCGCGTAGTAAGAGGGATTCGCCATCAGGACTTCGGCCAGCGCGCGCTGGAGCGGCGTTGGCGAGCAGACGTAGAAGACGTTGTTGGGATTGTTGAGCGGCGCTACCAGAGAGTTATGGCCGTAAACGTACCCGAGCCGCCAGCCGGAGATGTTCCAAGACTTCGAGAACGAGTTGACGGTAATCGTGCGCTCCCACATGCCGGGAAGCGCGGCGATTGAGATGTGACGCCGCTCGCCCACGACGTAATGCTCGTAGACTTCATCCGAGACGCACAGAAGGTCTAGCTCGCGGCAGACCTCCGCAATCGCCTTCGTCTCATTTTCCGTAAAGACTTTGCCCGTAGGATTGGCGGGCGTGCAGAGGATTATGGCGCGAAGCGGAAACTCCCCGCGCCCGCGCAACTCACGGCAACGGGACATCAGAGCCTCCGCGTCAAGCTCAAGCGTCGCGGCATCGAGCGGCATCGTCTCTATCCTCCCGCCAAGCTCCTCCACAATGCGCTTGTGATAGGGATAGTAGGGCTCAAAGACGAGCGCGGAAGCGTTCTGTAGGTGGGCGCGCGCGATTGCCACGAGCGCGCCGGTCGCGCCCGGAGTAATCAGCAGCTCAAGGGGCTTTGCGTCCGCGTCAATCTCTATGCCGTTCAGGCTCTTTATCTTCTGCGCCACGGCGCGGCGTAGCTCGTCCGTCCCTTCGGCAGGGCTGTAGTGATTGCCGCTCGCGGAGATGATGCGGTCTGCGGCCTCGGCCAGCCTCGGGTCAATCGCAAGCTCGCTCTGCCCCTGCACAAGGTTTCCGCCGGGAGGGACAAGACGCGTGATGGCTCTGATGTCGGGTTGCTGTTTGGCTTTCATATTCTGCTTCCGCCGTTGGTTGTAATTTCGAAGCTATAACAGACAGACGGGCCTGCCGGGACTTGCCCATTCTATCTTCAAAGCGGTTTTCAGGCGACTTGAAGGAGATAGTACGCTTGCCGTCCTCTGAGTCAAGCGAATAATATGACCTTTGCAATTTCAGGTTCAAAGTGAAGTATGAAGGCAGAGCCCTTCATTCATCGTCTCTTTCAGGTCTGCATGCCTATTATAAAGGAATCGAGCGACGAGCTTAATCCGCCGGAGGTGGTGCCGGGCGGCACTTTGCCCGCAGCGCGCAGGAGCGCTACGGATTACGTGGCGCTCGGAATTGCCACCTGCGGCGTAGGCTATCTCCCGCTAGCTCCCGGCACGTGGGGCTCGGCGGTCGGCATCCTGCTCTATCTGATTTTCCATCGGCTGAGCCTCAGTGCTTACCAGCTTATGTCGGACAGGGGCTTCGACGCGACCGCTCTCTACCTGTCGCGCACGATAGTCTTTGTGCTCTTAATCTCCGTCATCACGCTCGCGGGCGTCTGGGCGGCCACGCGCACAGAGCGGCTCCTCGGACGCAAAGACCCCGGCGCGGTGGTCGTGGACGAAGTCGCTGGACAACTGCTCGCCTTCGTCTTCGTGCCAGCAGGCGCGGGCGCTTGGGTGACGGTCACGGGCTTCATACTCTTCCGCCTCTTTGACATATGGAAGCCGTATCCGGTTCGCCGTCTGGAAGCGCTTGAGTCGGGCTTAGGGATTATGGCCGACGACGTGCTCGCTGGAATCTACGCCGCCATCCTGCTCGGCCTGATATGGGTTGCGGCAGCCTTCGCGCGCTTTCCGGCTTGAGGCCGAAGACACGGCCTTTGGCCGCGCTTCATCTGGGAGTTCCAAAGAGGACGAAGGATGCCCAGTGAGCCGGATTAGGCCGCTCGCGCCTGACCTCAAGCATCGCCAGCCGCAATGCCTCCGACGGCATATTGCTCTCCAGATATTTGACGAACGCCTTCATCAACTCTGCGGTCGCTTTATCGTTGACGCTCCACAGGCTCATGACTACGCGCGGCACTCCGGCTATCTGAAACGCCCTTGAGAGCCCAATCACGCCCGCGTCGTGAATCCTTCCCAAGCCCGTCTGGCATGCGCTCAGGACTGCCAACTGCGCCTTGAGCCTTGAGCTTTGAACCTCTCTGGCAGTCCAGAATCCGCGCGTCAGACTTCTCGCCGTGAGAAAGAGAAAGCCTCCCGTCAGAGGGTCGTCGCTGCTTGCAACGCCGTGCGTTGCGAAGTACAGAAAGTCCGCCCGCGCGGCTCTCATGATGATTGCACGTTTGCTGGCGCGTCTTCCCACAAGGGGAGTCGCGTTAATCATCTTTCCAATAGCGAGCGCCTCTTCCTGCGCTCCGGGCAGGGGCGGCACACGCCACCTGCTGTCGGGCGGCAGGTAGGGATTACCTATGACGAGCCCGTTCCCGTAGCGCGGCCTCCACGCGCTTACATCCGTCTCTATGTCGAAGAGGCTCGGCACGATTGAGACGGACATCCTGTCTATCAGGAAAGTGTCCGCCCCGAATGGACGCAAGATGGCAAAGGGAACTGTGCCAAGGCCGAGTATGGGAGCAACAATCAAATGCCTGACGGAGCTTAAGCGCGCGGCTATCTCAGGCGGCAGAAGCAGGGTGGTCGCTTCGGCTATGGCGCGGTCGGGAGGCACCTTCAATCGCACATCCGTCGCGGGCTGAGGCGGCGCGGGACTGAGCAGCGCCGGAGCGCGGCTCGCCTGCAACGAGTCAACTCCCAGAGAGTTCCTCAAGTCGTAAATGACAGACTCCAGCTTCTGCTGCGAAACCTCTCTGGCGCTGTAAGCCTCAAGGCCCGACTGGCTGACGAGCCAGGTCTGAAGCGCCTCGCCCTTATAAGCGTAAAAGATTAAAGCCGTGCGGGCGGGAAAATTCTCTATGAGCGCCGCAGTGATGTCCGGCAGGGAAGAGCTGCGAACATATTCGGAAAGAGGCGGCGCGGCCCTTATCAGGAAGGAATCGGAAATCTCTCTCAGAGTCTCCGTCTCTGAGACTCTTCGTCTATTTACCACCCTGCTTGGTGACACGCCTCTGGATGTCAGCAGGGTGCGGTAGCTTACCGTGTACTGATTGACGGCTTCCTCAAACTCTCGCTCAGCCACGCCCGGCTCTTGTGCGAGAGCCGGGACTTGACCGGCCGAGGCAATACAAAGGCAGATTATGATTTTGAGAAAGGCTCGCATCAGCATACGGGGCAGGAAGCGGGATGAGAGATGAAGTAAGAGAGAGAGTTGCCTGCTTTCATCTCACGCTCTTTTATCATTTGGTGCTGTCCAGATAGTCTTGCAGAAGCTTCTGCGCGCGCGCTCCGGGGCTGATGACGGCGAGCTTCTTTGACCAGTCGTAGCCACTGAAGACTCCTACCAGCTCGGCCTTGTGGTTGTAGACAGGGCTTCCGGAATAGCCGTCTCGCCCGTCCAGCTTGGCAGACCAATACTCCACGCCTCTTGTCATGTAAGGGCCGTAGAAGATTCCCTGTCGCACCATTCTGCCGCCGTGCGGCCTTGCAATCAGCAGCAGCTTCTCGTCCTTGCTGAGCGTCGCCTGAAAGGTCGGGACATCAATCTGTTTCGAGTAGCGGCACACGCGCAAGAGCGCGATGTCCGCCTCTTCGTCCGCCTTGAGCAGCGTCGCCTGACAGCCGTTGACGTAGACCTTTACTTCCAGTTGATCCTTCGCGCCGAATCCAAGCTGCGCCTTCTTCGACGCGCTCAGGTCGCCCGACACCACGTGATAGGCCGTTATCATCAGGTCGTCGTCAACCAGAAATCCCGTGGCGTATCCGTTAGGCCCCACTTCAAGAAAAGAGAGGACGCGTTGAAGCGGGTTCTGCTCCTTCCTGCTGAACTTCAATTCCAGAGACAAGGTGTGGCCGCCTTCTTTGAGAAGGCTCGCAGTATCTCCCGCGAGCGCTGGGGGCGAGAGCGTCAGGAGCGTTATGACAACTGAAGCAAGGCTGCAAAGTTTCCTTTTCATCTCCGGTCTCCTTTAGAAAGATGAGCAGTTACAGGTGGCTTTCAGGTACAGGTCTTCCGCAATCGGGAAAGAGACTCGGGCGCGCACGCTCTGTGTAGACAGTCAGCCCTAAGCGTTCGAGAGCGCTCGGGTCAAGCTTTAGCGAGGCTTCTTTTTCAGAGAGGACGAGGTCTTAAGCTGGAGTGGTCGCCAGCGTATGGCTCGCCATAGATTAAAAGGGATAAAGAGAGCGGGCCTTCTGACCAGACCCGCCGCGCCGACATGTTATGACGCATTCCCGGATGCCGTCCCCCGTGCTAGACGTGGCAGCCGCACTTATAGCGCATCGGGAAAGCATCTGCAAGGAAAAGAAAGCTAGAGTAGTATTCTGAAAACCATTTCTCAGCGCCCCCTCCGCGTCTCTCTGCGTCTCGGCGGTGAATGATAGTTGAACTTTATTCACCGCAGAGACGCAGAGAGACGCAGAGAACGCGCAGAGAGAGAGTTTTAAATTTCTACTTGACGGGCTGGCCTTCGAGGTCGCGTATTTCTACAGCGCCAAGGTTCAGCTTCTTAAGTTCCTGCTCTATCTTGCTGCGGTCGCCTACGGCCACTATGACCATGTTGTTTGGCGACAGGTACTTTTCGGCGGCGCGGCGGATGTCTGCCGCAGTGACGGCGTTAATCTGCGCGGGCAGCCTGCGGTAATAGTCCAGAGGCAGGTTGTAGACGAAGAGCTGGCTGAGGCTTCCCACCGTCTGCGCGGTCGTCTCAAAGAGCCCCGGAAGCGAGCGTGCGAAAGCATCCTTGGCCGTCGTCAACTCGTCCGCCGTCATCTCACTCGCCCTCATGCGCTCAAGCTCGTTGAATATCTCGCGCGTCGCGGGCGCTGTGACATCCGTGCGGACTGAGCCGCCCGTGAAGAATGGCCCCGCGCCCCTGCGAAAGACGAAGCTTGAGAAGGCTCCGTAGGTGTAGCCGTTCTTTTCGCGCAGGTTCATGTTGATGCGGCTTGAGAAAAGACCGCCGAGGCCCGTGTTCATCACCTGAATGGGAACGTAATCGGGATTCGAGCGCGCCACGCCGACCTGTCCGACTCGCAGGACTGTCTGCGGCGAGCCGGGCTTGTCAACGATGATGAGCCTGCGGCTTGCGCTCGCTGCCGCATCGGGCACGGTCGTCTGTGTACCCTTGCCCGCCCACTTGCCGAAATACTTCTCAGCGAGCGCGCGAACTTCCCGCTCGCTTATGTCGCCCGCCACTACGAGCGCCGCGTTCTCCGGCACGTAGCCGGTCTTCCAGAAATTCATCATGTCGTCGCGCGTAATGGACTTCGTAGATTCAGCCGTGCCCAGTTCTATGAAGCCGTAAGGATGACGGTCGCCGTAGACAGCGTTGTAGAAGACGCGTGTCGAGAGCGCGTTCGGATTGTCGCGCTGCTGAAGAATCTGCGTGAGGCGTGACTTGCGCACGCGCTCTATCTCCTTCTCCGTGAAGGCAGGATTCAGGGCCACGTCAGCCATCAAGTCAAAGGCCGCGTCCACGTTCTTCTTCAGCACTCGCGTAGAGACGGTGGACTGGTCGCTGGTCGAGCCGGTCTGAAGCACAGCGCCTATCTGCGCCACGTCGTCTGCAATCTGCAAGGTGGAGCGCTTGTTGGTTCCTTCGTCCAGCATGTCGGCGGTGAAGGAAGCAAGGCCCGGCCTGTCGGCGGGATTGCGCTCGCTGCCGGACAGGACTACTAGGTTGGCGGAGACGACCGGCAGGTTGTGCTGCTCCGCGAACATCACCGTCAGGCCGTTCGGCAGCTTGAAGCTGCGCGGCACGGGAAGCGACAGAGCGCTCGCGGCGCCCGCCGCAGGTTGCTGCTTTCTCCACTCTTGACCGGGTATGTTTACGCCCGCCGCGCCCTCGTTCTTCTCCTCTTCGGTCGTCTTCGGAACGTCATCCACGACCTTCTTGCCGGGCACGCCGTAGACAATCGCGCGGCTGTTTTTCGTGAGCCTGTCCTGCGCTATCTTCTGGATGCCGGTAGCCGTGGCGTTATCGAAACGCGCAAGGTCGCGGGTCAGAAAGCCGGGGTCGCCCAGATAGTGATTGTACTGGTTAAGACGGTCTGCGACGCCGCCGAATCCGCCAAGGACTTCGAGGCCGCGCACGATTTGGCTCTGAATCAGGTTGCGCGCTCGCTCGACTTCCTCCGGCCTCGGGCCTTCCTTTCGTATGGCGTCAAGCTCTTCGTCAATAGCCCTCTCAAGTTCTTCGGGCTTAACATTGGGCTTGGCCGTAGCGGTTATCTGAAAGACCGAGCCGAGTATCAGCGAATACTGAAAGGCCGTCACGTCCTGAGCAATCTGCCGGTCGTAGACCAGCCGCTTGTAGAGGCGGCTTGATTTTCCGCCGCCGAGGATTCTGGCCAGCATCTGCGCTTCGGCATCGCCCGGCTTATATATCGGGTCTGTTATCCAGCCCATGTAGACGCGCGGCAACTCCACCTGGTCTGTGACGATTGCGCGCTTCTCTGCTGTGATGGGCGGCGTCTTGGCGTCAATGGGCGGAACCGGCTGGCCCGAAGGCAGTGGGCCGAAGTATTTCTCAACGAGCGCCTTCGTCTTGGCCTTATCTATGTCACCGACGATTGCGAGGCTGGCGTTGTTGGGCGCGTAGTAGAGCTTGAAGAACTCACGCACGTCTTTCAGCCGAGCGCTCTCTATGTCGGCGTGCGAGCCTATGACCGATGCGTAGTAGGGATGGCCCTTGGGGAAGAGTTGGTGAAACAACTCTTCTTCGACCAACCCGTACGGGGCATTCTCGCCCTGTCGTCGCTCGTTGCGAACCACGTCGCGCTGGTTGGCGAGGCGCTTGGCGTCCAGCGTGTCTAGCAGATATCCCATGCGGTCGGATTCGAGCCACAGCGCAAGCTCAAGCTGGTTCGACGGCAGCGTCTCGAAATAGTTTGTGCGGTCGAAGTCGGTCGTGCCGTTGATGTCGGAGGCTCCGGCACCTTCCAGCAGCTTGAAGTGCTGGTCGTCGCCTATATTCTTTGAGCCCTGAAACATCATGTGCTCGAAGAGATGCGCGAACCCGGTCAGCCCCGGTCGCTCGTTGGAAGGCCCTACGTGATACCAGAGATTGACGGCCACCATCGGCAGCCTGTGGTCTTCAAGCAGTATGACCTCAAGGCCGTTCTTCAGCTTATACTTTTCAAAATTAAGATTGGGCTGAGCCTGCGCGCCAAGGGGCGACTCAGGCAAAGGTTCCGTGATGTTCGGTTCGGCTAAGCCGACGACGCTGTTTGAGGCAACAAGCGACAGCATCGCCACGAGTAGGCAGAGCTTCTTAAGGCTTCGCATAGAGAGAAATCTCCTTGGATTCTGTGGATTAATCCGCAAAAGTTGTTCAATTTGTCCGGGGGCCGGGAGAATTAGAGAGCAGAGAACTTGTATTCCAAAACGCCCGGCCTGTCAATTCGGATGGATGGATGGAAGGAGTTGATTCATTGATTCGACGGTTCATTGATTTGATGAGGCGATAAATCAACGAACCTGAAGAAGCGATGGGAAACCATGCCGTCCATGGATACCCTGAACTCAAGATATTCTTCGCGGTTCCCCCCGCTCTTTTCCCATAGCAGCTTCCAGTGCTTTTGGCCCTCGTCGCCCGTGAGCTTTGCTTCCGTCAGGGTGTAGCCGGTCATGTCTATTTGCTCGCGGTCTATGAAGAGCCGCATGACCTCAAGGGCCCGCTCAAGCTTGATGGGAGCCTGGCTGAGCGAGGACTGCTCCGGCCCGCCTCTTTCGTCTGACGGCTCAAGCAGCACGTAGCTGATGGCGGCTCGCCCACAGGAGTCTTCCGCTATGTTCCTGAAAGTCACCTCTACGGTCGTGTCGCTGATAACGGATGCGTCGAGCTTGATTCGATGAAGCGCCTTTATCCTGACGGCCTCTTTGTTCTTGTAAACATACAGGGGCCCGTTGCCGTTCACGTAGACTTCAAAGCTGTCATCGCACAATCCCGCCTCAGACCTTATGGTCAAATTGTAAGGCACGGCAGGTTGTGAGATGAAAAGCTTGACGGAGTTTGAGCCGCGAACGGACTGGTATCTTGAGGTGCGGTCAACGGCCAGCCCTTTCGGCAGAGTAGCGTTGACGCCGCTCCACCCACGCAACTCATGGAATTGCTCGTCCCCGGGGTTCCCCAAATCCACATAATTGTCCTGTGCAGGCTCGCGTAGCTGGCCGTAAGCTGCGGTCGAAGCCGTGAGCGTGACAAGGACAACCAGAGATAACAGGCAAGCGTAAGAGGCTTGATTTCTCTTCATGCCGGGCTCCATTCATCCTGCAAGGTCATACCAGTATATCTTTAGACACCTTAGAGATGGCAAATGATGGCGAAAGAGATGTCCGATGCCGCAAGCTTAGCGCTTTCGCAGCGATTTTTACAGCCCGGAAAGCAATGCAGAAGGCCGCAGCGCCGCGAGGATGAATTAAAGAAAAACATTCATCCTCGCGGCGCTGCGGCCTTCCTGAGCTGGCTTTCTCAGGGTTGGCCGAATCTCTTCCTGTACTCGGTGGAGTAGATGAAGCCGAATATCAAATGGTGATAGTCCTTGGGCTGGATGCCCGCGCTCGGTTTGCCGTTAGTAAAGACGTCTACCCAGTCGTTCCATCCCAACATATTCGGGTCATTCAGGTTCGGGTCGCGCCGCAGGTACGCGAAATACTGCATTGTGACGAACCCGCGCGGGAAGAACTTGTCATAAACGGCCTGCTGCTCTATGAACGCCTTCAGGGTCTGACCCACTGTGAACGCTCCGATTGAGCGCTTCTGTATCAGCTCGTTTCTGCCGTACTGGGTCGGCTGACCCGGATTGGTAACGGCTGTCGCGGGCAAAGTAATCCCGGTCGTCTGCTCCAGCTTGAGAATCAACTGCTCGGCCTGATTAGTCTGAAGCGCTCCCTGAAAGCGATTGATAAACTCCGTCCTCTGAGTGAAGCTCTCAAGGTAGTCCTGTAGATTCTGCTGCTCTACATTCGCAGGGATGCCGTAGCCGCTCAAGGTGGCCATGTCCGGTATAAACTCCGCATAGAGCGGGAGCCTTCCCATGCCCACTTCGTACAGGCGGTAGATGGCGAATCCCTTGTCAGTAAACTCAGGGCTTGCGAAGAAGCCGTGCGAGACGTGCGCGCGGTCGCAATTCTTAGGCGCTCCAAGGAAGCCTTCCTCCGGGCCGCAGTTGCCAAGGACGACGGGCCAGCCCGTGGGCGGATTCCATCCCGTGTCGTCGGGCTCGCGTCCAAGGAAGTCCAGATAATTCTGGCGCACGAAGAACTCGTTATTCAGGTACGGATTATTCGCGCTTATGGTCGCGGGAATACCACTATCCGTGATGGTAATCTTGGCTTCTTTGATTGCGCCAAGGGCTGCGCCCACGGCGTTCTGAAGGCTGATTTTGAAGACCTCAGAGCCGTCCGCGTAGCCGTCGTTGATGATGGGAATACGTATCTGCTTTGAGGTTTCACCTGCGGCGAATCTCAAAGTTCCTGCCACGGTCGTATAGTCGCAGCGCTGCGATGCGAATTCCGTCACTTGGTCGCACTCGTTGCCGCCCGATTGGTCGGAAGTGAAGTACTGCACGCTGGCCGCAGTGGAAGTATTTCCGCTACGCGTGACGTTCACGGTCAGGGAGGTGAAGCCCTGCGGCGTGTTTATGGTTCCTTCTTTAATCGTGTAGGTGGGGCTGCTCAGCTCTATGGTGTCGCTCTGCACGTCGTCGTTGATAATCGTGCCCGTCCCAGTGCCTTTGCTGATGGACAGGTCTGAGTTGTTGCTGAGCTTAACCAGAAACGTCTCGCTGGGCTCCTGCGTGGGGTCGCCGTTGACGAGTACCGTGACCGGCTTTGAAATCTCGCCTGTGGCGAAAGTCAGAGTGCCGCTTGTTGGTTGGTAGTCATCGCCTGAAGTTGCGGTGCCGCCGTCTACCGTGGCGTATTCAACGCTGAACTGCTTGTAATGGGGCACGTTGATGCTGAGGGTGAAGGTGGCGTTGGTGGTGCCGGAGTTTCCTTCCTGCACCTGCACGTCGCTGATAGTGATGCTCGGCGCGTCGTTGTCGGCTATGGTGATGTTTACCTGTGTCTGCGGGCCAAGCGTGGCTCCGCCTGTAGGGGTGCTAAGCGTTACCAGAAAATTCTTGTTCGGCTCTGAGGTAAGGTCGTCCGAGATGTTGATGCTTATCTGTTTTGCCGTCTCCCCGTCCGCGAAATTTATCTGGCCCGTCTTGCTCATGTAGTCTGAGCCAGCCGTCGCAGTCCCGTTCGACGTGGCATAGCTGACGGAAACCGCGCCAGTGCTGCCGCCCGTGCGCGTCACGTTTACGTCCACTGTCCCCGCGCTCTCATTCACGCTCAGGAAATCCGCCCCGAACTGAATTGTTCCGGCGGCTGCCACAGCCGAAGATTTGCACTGCGAAAATTCTGAAGTGTTGTGGTTCGGGTCGGTGGCCGTCGCTGTAAAGATAGCGCCGGCGATGTTGGCCGTGGGGACAGTGAAATTGAAGTTGGCGTTACCGCTTGAGTCTGTTGTCACGCTGGTAGCGGCGACGAAGGACTTGCCCTGCCCGTAGCCCGTCACATCGCAGCTTGTGTTGGAGAAAAGCTCTATTCGATAGCTCTTGTTGGCCTCGCTTCGTAGAATTCCGTCTATGATTGTGTCGCCCCCGTTGGCCGCGACCGACGTTATCTCAGGGTAGTTCTGTAGATTGTTCGGGCCAATATCGGCGTCACTCGGGTCGTTCTGCGTTGCGCCGTAGTCGTTAGGCGTGACCACGTTCAACCCGAGGTCAATACCGAACTGGTTAAGGTAGATGGAATTGCCCAAGATGGAGTTGCGGACGGTCGTCGTCGAAGCAACCCGAACGCCTACGCCGGAGTTATAAGCAATGACATTACCTTCGCCGGAGTTTGTGCCTCCGATAATATTGTCGTGTGCGTTTTGGCTTAAGGCTACGCCGTAAATACCCTGTTCAGTGCTGGTGCCGTCTGCCTTAAGACCTATCCAGTTACCCTGCACCTTATTGTCGTGAGCCGCTTCCGCTAGGTTAACGTTCGTGCTGTTGTTCGAGATGATATTGCGCTCGGCTGAGGTCGGCCCTCCGATTATGTTGTTCGAGCCGCTCATAGTGATGCCGCTACTGTTATGTCTGATGGGGAGCATGCCGGTCACGTCCGTCCCTATGTAGTTGCCCACTATCTTGTTGTTGTGACTGTAAATCAATATGCCTGCGCTGCCGTTATCGTTGATGTTGCCGGCAATCACGTTTCGCTGGGCAACGGTGTCTCCTCCGACAACGTTATTATCGCACTCAAGGACAACGCCTATGCCGTTATTGGGCTTCGGGAAAGCCGCCGTTCCGCTCGCATTCGTGCCCAGATAGTTTCCCTCAACCTTGTTGTTGCCTTTTTTCCAGAAATATATGGCGGCGTATCGGAATCTGTTTATCACCAGACCCCTGACGGTGCTGTTCCCGGCTAAAATATAGAGCCCTTTGCTGTCAACCGTTTTAGAGCCGTCAATCTCTATGATAGGCGCACCGGAGAAGCCGGGCTGCGTGGTGCCGTCTATCGTGACAGGGTCTGTAATAGTCGGCAGAGCCGAAAGGGGCTGTATGGTCTGCAAGCCCGAGCCAATCTGAAAAGTGATGGTGTCCGCCCCGGCCGAGGCGTTGGCGTCAATGATGGCCTTCCTTAAGGAGCCGGGGGTAGGATTGGCGTCATCTCCGTTGTCGTCTACGGTCGTGACGACAAAGCTGGCGGCGGAGGCTCTTGGCTCAAGCCCGTTCCAGACGGAGGAGGGAAGCGTCAGCCACGCAAGGCTTGCGACGGCTGTAAGGGCCAGCGTGAGTCTAAGCGTTGCTCTCATGCCGGAAGTCTTTCGGTAGCTCATAATCTTTTCAATCTCCATTATCAATCACAACTCAAATTCAAGGCGGCCTTGAGGCATCCTTATGCCGGGCCAATCACTATTGGTACGGAGAATAGCTGGCGCGAAGCCCCGGCGGCAGAGCATGAATATGCGTTTTTTTAAGCTGGAGATTTAATGAGAGAGACGGGCCGGCCTGAGACGGCGAAGCCGGGTTGAGTGTGAGGATTAACGGGTGACGATTAATGTATCAATCGGCTTCTAAGAGCCTTGCTGACGGCCTCCGACTTGGAGTTGACGTGCAGCTTCTCGTAGATGCTGCGTATGTAATTGCGTACGGTGTTGACGCTGATGTTAAGCTGCCCGCCCGCAGCCTGATAACTATAGCCGTCGGCCAGAAGCTGTAAAAGGCGCGTCTCCTGCGGCGTCAGATTCTCGTCCGGCTTCGCGGGCGGCCCCGTTCTCTGGAACAGGTTGACCACCTTGCGAGCGATTTCGGGCGACATGGGCGCGCCGCCTTCGTGCGCTTCTCGTATCGCGTCCAGAAGCTTTGCTGGCGGCGTCTTTTTCAGCAGATAGCCGCACGCGCCGTTGCAGATGGACTCGAAAACTTTGTCCTGCCCGTCGTAAATCGTGAGCATCAGAATCTGCATCGAAGGATATTTTTCGCGGAAGAGACGCACGCCGTCCGAGCCGAGCATCCCCGGCAGGTGTATGTCCAGAAGCATCACGTCCGGGTCTTTGGGCTTCATGAGGCTCAGCGCCTCTTCGACGGAGCGATAGGTTCCGCCGCAGCTAAAACCGGGCGTGCCGTTGATAATCATACCCAAACCTTCACGCACGGTTCTGTCATCCTCTACTATAACCACCTGCACTGAATTGTTTGTTTCCATTGTGAACGCGATACTCCCTTCCCGATTCCGGCAGCGAGATTAACTCAAATCCTGCCGCCCGCACAGAGCATATTCATGCCATCCCGATTTTTCTGCTCGCTCTTCTGAGCGGGACTGTGAGCCGCAGCCCTGTGCCGCCGCCGGGCTTCGAGTCTATTTTCATCTCGCCGCCTATCTCGCGTGCGCGTGATTGCATGTTGGGGAGGCCGTGACCGCCGCGTCCGTTCGAGGGTAGCTCCTGAGAAGCCCTTGGCGTAAACCCGCGCCCGTCGTCCTTTATCTCGCAGACGAGGCTGCGGGAATCAAAGGCAATGGAGAGCGAGACGCGGCTGGCGTCGGCGTGGCGCGAGATGTTGTTGATGGCCTCCTTGAATATCAGGTAAAGGTGGCGGCGCTGCTCCGGGTCTAAGCGCAGGCGATAAAGCTCTTCGGGCACGCTGAAGCTCCACTCTATGCCGCGAGGCTCAAGCACGTCGGAGGCGAACTGCCGTACTCTTTGCACGACGTTTCTCAAATCGTCGCGGCGCGGGTCTATAGACCAGACTATGTCGCTCATGGAATCAACGAGCCCGCGCGCGGAATCGGCTATCTCGGTCAACATGGCTGAGGATTGCGCGCCGTTGGTTCCGGTCTGCCGTTTGACCACTTCGCTCAGGATTGCCATGCGCGAGAGGCTCGCGCCTATGTCGTCGTGCAGGTCTGTAGCGATGCGAGTGCGCACCCGCTCAAGCTCCACCAGCCGTCGCACCCTGTAGCGATAGATAAAGTATATGACGAGCGAGGCCGCGAGAGAGACGAGCGCGATGAACCACCAGCGCTGCCAGACGGGCGGCAGAATCATGAAAGAGAGCCTCGCTGCGCGCTCGCTCACCGTCCCGTCGCTGTTTATGGCGCGCACCATGAAGGTGTAAGAGCCGTGCCTCAGATTGGCGAAGTTGACGGTTCGCTGGCTGATGGGCGCGCTCCATTCACCGTCCGCACCTTCCAGCCTGTACTGGTAGCGCACCGCGCCGCCCGCGCTGAAATCTATGCTGAGAAAATCAATCTGAATCTGATTCTGATTCGGGTCGAGCACGAGCCCCGCAAGCTCCGTTTCGCCAAGCTCCGAGATGGGGCGCTGTATGCCGTCTATGAAGAGGCGATTAATCATGATTGCGGGCGGCTGCTGAACCGCGTCCATCTCGGGCAAGAGGCGCGATAGCCCTTCGTGCGAGCCGAACCAGAGCGCGCCCTTCGGGTCGGCAAACGCCATGCTCACTTCCTTTCCTATAAGGCCGTCGCCGCTCGTGAAATGCTTTATGCGCCCGCTATCGGGCTCAAGCCTGTCCACGCCCTGCGCCGTCCCTATGTAGATTCGCCCCCACCTGTCCTCGGCAAAGCACCGCACGTTGTCACTAGACAGATTCTCCGCCGTCGAGTAACGCACGAGGCGCGGCCGCTCAGCCGCAGGGTCGTCAAGCCGCAGTGCGCCCTTCTCCCGGTTGGCTATCCAGAGGCGGCCCCTGCTGTCCGGATAAAGACTTAAGACCAGCCCCGGAGGAACTCCTTCCGCCTCTCCGAAGAACTGCAAGCGACCCTGCCGGAAACGCGCCAGCCCGCCGTTGTGCATGCCCATCCATAGATTGCCGGCAGAGTCTTCCGCGAAGGTGTTGACCCAGTTCAGGTGCGGCATCCCTTCCGCTTCGGTGTAAAGATGAAAGGTGCCGGTGGAGCGCTCCCACCGGGTGAGCGTCACTGGCCCCGTGTAATTTCCTATCCAGATGTCACCGCGCGAGTCTTCAAAGAGGCGCGAGATGTTGCTGTCGGCCAGTCCGTCTCGTTTCGTGTAGACGGCCTTCGGCAGAGTCCGCGCCAAATCCTCCGCGCGAGCGACGGAAGGGAAGCGGTAAAGACCTTCGGCAGTAGAAACCCACCACTCGCCCACAGAGTCCTGCAAGATGGCCTGCATGTGCGTGCCGGAGCTCATAATCTGTTCGGGCAGAAGCGGGCGAACGGAAGTGAACGCAGTCCCGTCAAAGCGGTTGATGCTCCACTTGTCGCTGATGAAAAAAAGCTCGCCCGCTTTCCCGGCGAAGCCGGAGATAATGTCTGCGCTGCCGAGGCCGTCCGCCTCCCGGTAAGACAAAAATCCGTTGCGGGCCACGCGCATCACGCCTTCGTAGTTGGAGCCAATCCAGAGATTGCCGTCCATGTCGAAGGCCAGCTTGTCCGTGCGCTCCGTCACCCCGTGCGTCTTCGTGTAGGTGCGAAAGCTCTTGCCGTCAAACTCCGTCACGCCGCCGCGCCGTGTAGCCATCCAGATGTGACCGTCCGGCCCTGTGGCGAAGCCGCGCACGTAGTTATAGGCAAGACCGTCTTCGGTCGTGTACCAGCGCGCCTCGCCCGCAGCTTCCGGCAGGCGCAAGCGTGCGCCCTGCGGCGGGTTGCCTTCTGTCTCAATGTTGCCCGCCAGCAGCTTGAGCTTTCCCTCGCGCTCCGGCGGGACTGAAGATGCGGGCTCAGGCTTGATTATCATCAGCCCCGTGCGGCTTCCGGCCCAGAGCCTCCCGGACTCGCCTATCAGAAGCGCCCAGACGTAATCCGTGCCCTCGGTCGGATGAATCGAGTAATGAATCAAACGGCCATCCGGCAGCCGCCTGTAGACGCCCCGGCTAGTAGCAATCCATAGACTGCCTTCCGCGTCTTCCACCAGTTGCCAGATTTCAATCAGGCGATTCTGCTCCGGCTCCGGCTCAAGCTCGAAGCGCTCGAACCTGACGTCCTCGCCTTCCGAGATGAGCCGGAACAGCCCGCCGTCCGTGCCTACCCAGATTTGACCGTTGCGGTCTTCATAGAGAGTATCAACGCGGTTGGAGAGAGGGTCGTCGCTCACGCGATAAGCCACGAAGAGCCTGCGAAGATTGTTGACGCCGCCGTTTTGTACGGCATCGCTGCGGCTGACTGTAGTGGGCTCGGATGTCGCGTAAGGGTTCATGCGCGCGAGCCCGCCGTTGGTTGCAATCCAGTAGGTGCCGCCGCGACTCTCCATCATGTTGTTGACATACGCGGACGGCAGCCCGTCCTTCGTGCCGTAGGTAGTGAAGCTTGAGCCGTCAAAGCGGCTCAGGCCGTCCGCAGTGCAGAGCCAGAGGAAGCCGCGCGAATCCCTGACCAGTGCTTCTACGCGGTCGTGCGCCACGCCGTCTTCGGTCGTGTAGCGAGTGACCGGAAGCTGCTCGGCGCGCATCACCTCCGCCCGCGCAAACAGCAGCAAGCAGGGAATCAACACCGGATACAGATAGAAGTTTCTTAAACGCGCCGCAGGTCTCATAAAATCGGGTCAGCAAGACAAAACGGCTAAGGTAGGTACGCCAGATTCGCAGCGAGTCTTACACAGAAGCACGGCCCGCTTCAACCTCTTTTGGAGAAGCGGGCCGTGGGCTAAATTGCAGGAGAGCAGGGCCGGGAGCTGAAAGAGTTTTAGAGGTATAAACGAAAAGGCCGGACGAAAGCCACTCGTGCTTTCGTCCGGCCCGGCTATTGATGCGCCCGTTTCCGCTCAGTGAGCATGAATGAGAACGCGTTTTTCCGTACCGAACTTGACCTCTATCTTGCCGCCGCGCATGGCTACGACTTCGCCCTGACCGAACTTCGGATGGTCTATCCATTCTCCTTCGCTGTATGCCTCGCGCGGAGAATAACTCCTTGCAGGTTTTCTAGGAGCCGTGGAAACAGTCTCGCTCTTGCGCTGCCTCCCGGCCGTGGATGCTCTGCTGGCACCGGCGCTCTTATCACGAAAGTTGTGGCGACCGCCGCAGGTCATGCAGATGACTATGGCGGGCGTGGCGTTCTGATTCAGGGCAGCGACCTGATGCGTTCGTTCGCCTTTGCACCGCCCGCATTGCGCCGCCACTTCGTCTCCAAGCCGAATTTTCCTTACCCTTATGCTCGCACTCATAAATGATGATTAGTCCCCACGATTAAGTCTTGCGAATCACGTGCCTGAAAAAATATCTCAAGATGATATGCTTGAAACCTTATCACAGAAGAATCAAAGCGTCAGTCAAACAGGAGTGTCAACTCTGAACTGAGATTCTATGAGCATCTGGCAGGAGATAGTCGTGGTCGTTTCGGCCTTTCTAGCGGGCATGATTAATGCGGTGGCCGGAGGCGGGACGCTGCTCTCTTTTCCCGCGCTCATCTGGATTGGCCGCGACCCTGTGATTGCAAACGCAACGAGCACGGTCGCGCTCTGGCCCGGCTCGTTCGGCGGGCTAATCGGCTTCCGCCGCGAGTTGCGCGAGAGCAAGCGATGGGTGTTCTGGCTGGGAGTGCCTTCGCTTCTGGGCGGAGCGCTCGGCGCGTATCTTCTGCTTCGCACGCCTTCAAAGACTTTCTCGGCCATAGTGCCCTACCTGATACTGGGAGCCACCCTGCTCATGGCCGCGCAAGACCAGATAACAAGGAGGCTGCGGCTCTCTTCGAGCGAGGAGAGGCCGACGCGGCTTTGGTGGGCTGGCGCTCTTGCTTTTCAATTTCTGGTGGGCGTCTACGGCGGTTACTTCGGCGCGGGCATAGGCATACTGATGCTGGCGGCGCTGGGGCTTCTGGGCTTGACGGACATACACGAGATGAACGGGCTCAAGAATCTCTTTGCCCTCTTCATCAACGGGGTCGCCGCCCTCTACTTCATAATCTCCGGCGCGGTCATATGGGTGGACGTGCTGCTGATGGCTGCGGCAAGCATAGCGGGCGGGTATTTCGCGGCGGGCGTCGCGCGACGGATGGGCAGGCGGACGGTGCGCAGGCTCGTCATCTTCATAGGCATAGCCATGGCCGTCTCGCTCTTTTTTCGCAGGTAAAGCGGCGCGAAAGCTCAATAATGGCGCGGCTTTTCTTGTGATTCAGAGATTTATCTCAATCCGGCCTGTTTGTTCAAATCCGCCCTGAGTTCGGGCGGGATGAGCTTTCTGGCCCAGAAATTTTATCAAAGGATTTGCTTCTGCCGGGCAAATCATATATATTACGAGTCAACTAGGCATGCGGTGAATCCAAATGCCAGAGCGGTTGCTGGGGTGAGGACAGTGACCGCCACAATTGAAGATGGCGCGGCAGCCAAACTGCTGCGCCTCTTCTTTTTTTAGGACGCACCCGTCAAATTAAGGCTTTCCGGTTCTCCCCTTTGACTATTACAATTGGCTGGCATGAAGGATTATAAATTCGAGGTCAGGCCGAGCAGCATTCACGGCAGGGGGCTTTTCGCGCTCTCCCGCATCCCGGCCAGACGCAAGGTCGGAGAGCTGGGCGGGGAAGTCATCTCGCAATCGGAAGCCAGAAGACGCGCACGCCGGCACCACTCTATAAAGATAGTGGAGCTGGGCGACGGCACAGCCATAGACGCTTCACGCGGCGGGAATCATTTCAAGTACGTGAACCATTCCTGCCAGCCCAACGGCTACATGCGCGTGGCTTACGGGCGGCTGGAGTTCTACTCGCTCAGGGAGATTCGTCCGGGCGAAGAGCTGACCTGCAATTACGGCGAGACGCATCATGAGGGCTTGCTCACCTGTCGCTGCCGGAGCGAGCTTTGCCAAGGGTATATTTAGAGGGAAGTCGAAGAGATAAAGTAATAAGTCGCGTCAGGGGATGATTGATAAAAGTATCGCTTTTATCAA
>DASVQI010000028.1:0-171525 GCA_036389255.1 Pyrinomonadaceae bacterium | reverse complement strand
CTTGACATAATCGGCGTGGCCGGGGCAGTCCACGTGAGCGTAGTGACGGTTGGGAGTCTCGTACTCGACGTGGGCGGTGGCGATGGTGATGCCACGGGCCTTCTCCTCCGGCGCGTTATCAATGGAATCGAAGGCGCGGACAGTAATCTTCGGGTTATGCTTGGCCAAGACTTTGGTGATGGCGGCGGTGAGAGTGGTTTTGCCGTGGTCAACGTGGCCGATGGTGCCGATGTTGACGTGCGGCTTACTGCGATCAAATTTCTCTTTCGACATTCTTGGATGCCCTCTTCAAATATAAGATATATCTAGGTGTCAGATGGAGCCCGAGACGGGATTTGAACCCGTGACCTCCTCCTTACCAAGGAGGCGCTCTACCCCTGAGCTACTCGGGCCGCGTGAGCCCTACGAACTCAAACTAAAAATTTGGAGCGGGAGACGAGGCTCGAACTCGCGACCCTCAGCTTGGAAGGCTGATGCTCTACCAACTGAGCTACTCCCGCCCGAAGAAAACGATGCCGTATGAATGCAGTATGGTGAACTACTTCTGCACTCTCTCTTCCGCATTGCTCTTGCTGGTGCAGGGGGTAGGATTCGAACCTACGTAGGGCGTTAGCCCGCCGGGTTTACAGCCCGGTGCCATTAACCACTCGACCACCCCTGCACGTTCGTTGTCAAAATTGCTGGAGCCGGCGAAGGGACTTGAACCCCCGACCCTCTGATTACAAATCAGATGCTCTACCAACTGAGCTACGCCGGCTCACATAGACTCCTTAGAGCGGTATCCGGCAAAACGTGGATACTACCAAGCAGATTATCAAAACGCAAGGGCAGAAGGGGTTAGTCCCACCGGCATGGTCGAGCGCATCCCGTTTAACACTGCAAAAATTTATATTGACCGCGCGCTGTGCCAACGAGTAGGATTGTAATGGCCCCGGGCTGTGGGCTTATTTTTGCGCCACGGCTCGAAAAATTCCCTCCCGCTCGCCGCTATAACCGTTGGAGTCGCCTCTTACAAGCGATAGGCCGACTGTTTTTGACTTACCTTGGCGACCAATTCCAAACCTTTTCAAGGAGAACCTTCGTGCGTACCAGCAACCTGATATTCAGAATCCTGAGCGGCTCGCTTATGCTCATAGCCTGCGCAATCTACAGCCCTCCGGCGAGCGCGCAAACGACTCAATCATCCGACAACACCGCACGCCAGCAGCCGACGCCCATACAGGTCACGCTTCCCGAAGCGAAAGCCGCCCCGCGCGTCGCCGGAGCTAACGAGCTTTACTGCGGCGGCTTTATACAGTACGCGCCCGCTCCTAATAATCTACAGATAGTCGGCGGCGAAGAAGAGCAGGAGCAGCGCGTCTACGCGCAAGGCGACCTAGTCTTTATCAACGCCGGTTCAAATCAGGGCGTGACAGTCGGCCAGGAATTTTCGGTCGTACGCCCGCGCGGCCAGTTCACCTCGGACTTCAGCAGGAAGAAGGGTTATCTGGGCGTCTACACGCAGGAGCTTGGGCGGCTGCGTGTCGTTGATGTTAAGGAGCGCGTCTCGGTTGCCCGCGTCATGCACTCTTGCGAGACAATGCTTTTGGGAGACATGCTGCGCGCGGCCAACGAGCGCGTTGCGCCTTTCACGCGCAACGAAACGGCGCTCAACCGCTTTTCCGACCCCACGGGAAAGCAGAGGGGGCGAATTGTCCTCGCGCGCGACGGGCGCGAAGCTCCAACGGTCAACGACATAATCTATATAGACTTGGGCACGGAAGATAACATCAAGCCCGGCGATTACTTCACCGTCTATCGCCCGTTGGGCAGAGGCAACATAACCGGCTCTCTTATGGATGAAGAGATTACGCCGACTGCCAACTCCGGCTTTGAGAGCGAGCGCTTCAAGGGAGGCAAATTCTCCAACAAATCGCAGCGCGTACAAGACCCGAACAACACAGGCGTCTACGGCCCTATGATTACGACGCCCGACGTTAAGGACAGACGCCCGCGCATGCCGCGAAAGGTTGTAGGCGAAATCGTAGTCCTCAGCGTACAGCAGCGCACGGCCACAGCCGTCATCACACGCGTCGCGCAGGAAGTCCACACGGGCGACTTCGTAGAGCTTCAGTAAGAGAAGACAAAAGCGGGTGACGGGTGTCAGGTGACGGGTGCCGGGGAAAGAAAATCAAGTTCTCTTTCTTCCCCGGCACCCGTCACCTGACACCCGTCACCCGTTTATTATTTCGCAGGGGCCGGGGAGCGCTTGGCGTCTCTTTCGAAACGGTCGCGCTCGTTGACCGTGCGGTAGAAGGCGCGGAAATATTCGTACATGGAGATGAAGGCCAAAAGCACTACGAGCCACAGCGTAGCGCGTCCCGCCGTGTAGAAAAGAACCTGCCAGTCGCTAGTGGTCATTATGCCTGCGCCCTTAAGATGGTTAAGGGCGGTGCCCACTTCAGGCACAGTCCAGAACTTTATGGCCGGGAACGGTTGGCGAAAGTTCGAGACTTCGGGTTGACCGGGCGCGCTCGAAGCGATTAGCAGCGCTACGGCCACGACCTGCGAAACCATCTTGAACTTTCCCATGCGAGAGGCTGAGATGACCACTCCGTCGGCTGCCGCAATCGAGCGCAGGCCCGTCACGGCGAACTCGCGCCCTATGATGACGACCACGGCCCACGCTGGCGCAAGCTGATTCTCCACGAGCGAGATGAGCGCGGCCGAAATCAGCAGCTTGTCCGCAATCGGGTCAAGAAGCTTTCCGAGGCGCGAGACTTGGTCGCGGCTTCTGGCTATGTGCCCGTCCAGATAGTCCGTGAAGGCTGCGCCAAGAAAGAGCGCCACTCCCAGTATGTGACGCGGCACGCCCAGCCAGTTCTCCGAAAGCGGCGTCAACAGCACCACGACCAAAAGCGGCACTATGAAGATGCGCAGCAGCGTTAATGTGTTCGGAAGATTCACGCCCTCACGAGCCTCATAATCAATTAAATCGCGCTTTCTGATTAACCCGGAGTGTAGGACTCGCTCCGAACAGTGTCAAGAAAGGCAAAGAAATCGCTCCATTTATTCATCCGTGAATTGATTGAATGAATCGGTTCCTTTGCCTGCTTGCCGGTTGTTTCCTACTCGGCTACAATGTGAAGTTCTGCGCTCTGTAGGATTCCTGACTGTATAGGGCGCGCTTTATTATTATGGCCATTGAGCAGATTACGGTGCGCGGGGCGCGCCAGCACAATCTTAAGAACATCAACGTAGAGATTCCTCGCGACCGGCTGACCGTCATCACAGGGCTTTCGGGTTCCGGCAAGTCTTCACTGGCTTTCGACACCATCTATGCCGAGGGACAGCGCCGCTACGTAGAGTCTCTTTCGGCCTACGCGCGCCAGTTCCTAGACCAGTTGGAGAAGCCGGACGTTGATTCCGTGGACGGCCTCTCGCCAGCCATCTCCATTGAGCAGAAGACCGTGTCCCGCAGCCCGCGCTCGACCGTAGGCACCGTGACGGAGGTTTACGACTACCTTCGTCTTCTCTTCTCATCCATAGGCCAGCCGCACTGTCACAACTGCGGCGCTCCGATTACCAGACAGAGCGTCGAGCAGATAGTCGGCAACATTCTCTCTCTGCCCGAGGGCGAGCGCGTGATGATTCTCGCGCCCGTCGTTCGCGGTCGCAAGGGAGAGTTCAAGAAGGAGCTTGAGAAGCTTGCCAAGGACGGCTTTCTTCGCGCTCGCATAGACGGCGAGTTGTTGTCGCTGGACGAAGAGATAAGGCTGGACAAGCGGCGCAATCACACAATTGAAGCGGTGGTTGACCGCTTGCTGATTAAGCCCGGCATACGCGAGCGGCTGTCGGAGTCCGTGCGCACGGCCCTGAAGCTGACGGGCGGCGCTGTGCTCGTCTCCGTGATTGACGGCGAAGAGAAGCTCTATTCGGAGCGCATGGCCTGCGTGAACTGCGGCATCAACGTTCCGCCGCTTGAGCCTAGAAGCTTCTCCTTCAACTCCGCTTACGGCGCGTGCAAGCGCTGTCACGGTCTGGGCACTGTGCTGGAAGTTGACCCCGCGAAGCTTATCCCGGACGCGACCGTTCAGGCCGACAAGCTGGAGTTCATGGGAGCCGCAGACAAGCAGGGCTCCGCTTATCTTCGCTCTGCGCTGGCCGCGCTCGCAGCTCATTTCGACGCGGACGTGAAGCGCCCCTTCAACGAGCTGCCGCAGGAAGCAATCAACGCCTTCTTTCACGGCCTGAATCAACCGCTCACCTTCCGGCAGGGCTCTTATACGTGGCAGGAGAAGGGCTGGCCGGGCGCTGTCCGTACCCTGCGCGAGCGCATGACGGACGCGTCTTCCGAGAAGGTAAGAGTCGCGCTCGAAGAGCTGGTTTCGCCCATAGAGTGCCCGGATTGTCAGGGCCAGCGCCTTCAGCCCGAATCGCTGGCCGTGCGCGTCTCCGGTCGCGGTATAGCCGACTACACGGCGCTTCCCATTGAAGATGCCATAAAAGCCTTCGACGAGGTTCGGTTGAACGAGCGCGAAGAGCAGATAGCCGGGCTTGTCCTGCGCGAAATCAGAAACCGCATGCGCTTTCTTGAGACGGTCGGCCTCGGATACATCACGCTCGACAGGCCGTCTTCCACGCTCTCCGGCGGCGAGGGCCAACGCATACGATTGGCGACTCAAATCGGCTCGCAACTGCGCGGCGTGCTCTACGTTCTGGACGAGCCTTCGATTGGGCTTCACCCGCGCGACAACCAGAAGCTGCTCGAAACCCTCTGCGCGCTTAGAGACTTGGGCAACACCGTGCTAGTAGTCGAGCATGACGAGGAGACAATTCGTCGCGCGGACTTCGTAGTTGACCTCGGCCCCGGCGCGGGCGCTCACGGCGGAGAGCTTGTAGCGGCGGGAACGCCCGATGAAGTCTCGTGCAATCCTGCATCAGTGACGGGCCTTTACATCTGCGGCAAGCAGCAGATAGGCGTGCCCGAGACGCGGCGCACTCCGAACGGCAAAGCCATCACGGTTCGCGGCGCTCGCGCCAACAACCTGAAAGACATAGACGTCTCATTCCCGCTCGGTCTTCTGACGGTAGTGACGGGTGTCTCCGGCTCAGGCAAATCCACGCTCGTTGACGACATTCTCTATCGCTCGCTTGCGCGACACCTCTACGGCTCCCTGACGGAGCCGGGCGCGCACGTTTCAATAGAAGGTCTTGAGCATATAGACAAAGTCATAGAGATAGACCAGTCGCCCATAGGCCGAACGCCGCGCTCGAATCCGGCCACCTACACGGGATTGTTCACGCCCATACGCGAGCTTTACAGCATGCTGCCCGAATCCAGAGAGCGCGGCTACAAGCCCGGACGATTCTCCTTCAACGTGAAGGGCGGGCGGTGCGAAGCCTGCGAGGGCGACGGCATGAAACGCATAGAGATGAATTTCCTGCCGGACGTTTACGTGCTTTGCGATGTCTGTCGCGGCGCGCGCTATAACCGCGAGACGTTGTCCGTCAAATACAAGGGCAAGTCAATAGCGGAGCTTTTGGACACGACCGTCGAAGAAGCTTTGCCGCTTCTTGAAAACATCCCGCAGATAAAGCAGAAGCTGCAAACGCTTCTGGACGTGGGCCTCGGCTACATCAAGCTAGGGCAGTCGGCTACTACGCTTTCGGGCGGCGAAGCGCAGCGCATCAAGCTCGCCAAGGAATTGTCCAAGCGCGCGACGGGCCGCACCATGTACATACTGGACGAGCCGACTACGGGCCTTCACTTCGCGGACGTTCATAAATTATTGGACGTGCTGCAACGGCTTGTCTCTCTGGGCAACAGCGTCCTCGTCATAGAGCACAACTTGGATGTCATCAAGAGCGCTGACCACATCATAGACCTTGGCCCCGAAGGCGGCTCTCACGGCGGGCGCGTAATAGCCTGCGGCACGCCCGAAGAAGTTGCGCGCACTCGCCGCTCACACACCGGCCATGCCCTCAAGTCTCTGCTCCCTGCCAACGGCAACGGCCACGCGCCCGCGCGTAGCGCTAACGGGACAAAACGCCGCAAAGCCTGAAACCACGCGCCGAAATTTTCTTGTGCGCGCTCGGCTTTAGGCTATAGAATGTGTGCCCCCTTAGTTCTGCGGTCGTTAGTCCTTACAGACTCATCGGCTGTCCTTAACGGCATCTTCACCACCGGAGATTGGACACACATGACGCTAAAAATATTTATCGGCTGGTCGGGGCGCAGGAGTTTTATAGTTGCTCAGAAGCTCGTGACATGGCTGAGAGAAGTTATTCCCGGCGTGGAGACGTGGATGTCCGAGGAGTTCTCACCCGGCACGGTCGAATGGTTTAACGAGCTGAACAAGAAGCTGCGTCAGGTAGACTTTGCGGTCATCTGCGTCACGCCGGAGAACTGGGAGAACACCTGGATTTCTTATGAGCCGGGCGTGGTTATCGGCAACATCAATCAAGAGAGCAGGGTCTGCCCGTACCTGATAGACAGGCAATCCATGCGCAGGGATTTACCCGTGCCGCTTAAGTACTTCTGGGCCGAGAAGGCTTCAGAGGAAGGCACGTACCGGCTGGTAAAGATTATCAACGAGGCCGCAGGCAGCCCCCTTACAGAAAAGAAGCTCAGGGCGGTGTTCAAGAGGAAATGGCCCAAGCTCGATGAAGTTATTGCAAGTATACAGTGGCCTCCGCCGCCAGCCCCGCCCCCAGACCCGCCGGAGCCGTCCGATTATTTAGATGATTTCGCTAATGTCAGCCGGTCTATAGAGCTGCATCGGGATAGGCTCTATGGCGACTTTCAGGAGATTATAGACAGGGCGATTAGAGAGCTTAGAGAGGGTACGTTCGACTTTGAAGCCATCGTCCAACTGGCCATAGAAGCGATACAGAGGAGTAAAAAGAGATTTATAAACGAACATAGCCTGATTGTCGGGAATGTGTGCGAGTTCTTCGAGAGCTATTTCACGGAAGAAAAGTTTCGCAAAGCGGCTGCCGAAATGATGTCGGCGCTCAAGGCCAACAAGAAGCCGGACGAGCCGCGCAGCATAGAGGAATTGGAGGCGCTGCGCGAGCACTGGCGCGCGTACATGAAAATAGCGCTGGCGGAGGTTTTCTCTGAGTACCACAAGGTGCTTGCGACCAAACTGGCATCAACCCTGAAACAAGTGTTCAGCCGCAACAACAAGGGCGACACGTAAGCGCCGTCTTTCACGGGTCAGCCTCTCCCGGTATTCATGGTAGTATTCGGCGTGACTATGACTAACCTGCTGACGATGATTGACCGAATCAACACGGCGGTTGCCGAAAGCCTTGAAGTCAAGCGGCGTTACTTCGCGGAGCACGCGGAGCAGGTCGCCCGTGCAGCCGCTCTCATCTGCGAGAGTTTCGCTGCGGGCGGTAAGCTGCTGCTTTGCGGAAACGGCGGCTCGGCTGCCGACGCGCAGCACATCGCGGGCGAATTCGTTAATCGCTTCATGCTGGCCGAGCGGCGCGGGCTGCCCGCGATTGCGCTCTCAACGGACGGCGGCGTTCTGACCTGCATAGCCAACGACACGGGCTTCGATAAAATCTTTGCGCGGCAGATTGAGGCGCTGGGCGTGCGCGGCGATGTCTGTCTGGCCATCTCCACGTCCGGCACTTCGCCCAACATAGTCGCTGCCGTGGAGCAGGCACGCTCTCAGGGCGTCAAGACAATCGGCATCTTGGGACGAGACGGCGGGCGCGTCGCAGAGCTTTGCGACCTGTCGCTGGTCGTTCCGAGCCGTGACACGCAGCGCATACAGGAGACGCACAACCTTATAGGCCACATCATCTGCGAGCTGGTGGAAACAGCGCTCTTTGCCGAAGAGCGCGAGGGGAAGGAGCGTCGCTGAACCGAAGTGTCTATCTACGAAGACGACTTGCGCCCGCTCAGTCTGGACGACGTTAACACCTATTCTTTGAAGGAGCGTCCGAGCAAAGTCTCCGTCAAAGATTTCGCCCGCCCGCTCAAAGCAGATTCGTCCGTACGGGATTTCCTCGATTCACTTCCAAACATTTTGGCCGTCCAGTCTCTGCGCGAAGTGGCGGCAAGAGTCGTGCGCGCCAGAGAGCTTCAAAAGCCCGTCATCTGGGGCATAGGCGGCCACGTCATCAAGACCGGCCTCGCGCCCGTCATCATTGGGCTCATGCAGAGAGGCTTTGTCAGCGCGATTGCCGCCAACGGCTCCGTGCTCGTGCATGATGCGGAGATAGGCATGGCAGGCTCTACCTCCGAAGACGTGGACGCAACCCTTGGCGCGGGCGCTTTCGGCGGCGCTGAAGAGACGGGTCGGCTGTTGAACACTGCCGCGCGCGAAGGCGCAAGGGAATCCATAGGACTCGGTGAAGCTATGGGCCGCGCGCTTCTTTCGCTTGAGCCGCGCTACGAAGAGTTGTCGCTGCTCTGCGCTGCTTACAAGATGCGCGTGCCCTTTACCGCGCACCTGACAATCGGAGCCGACATAGCGCACTTTCATCCTTCGGCCGACGGCGCTGCGCTGGGCGCGACTACGCACACCGATTTTCGACTGCTGGCCGAGCTTGTGCGCCGCATGAACGGCGGCGGAGTCTATCTGAACATAGGCTCTGCGGTTATCCTGCCGGAGCTTTTCCTCAAAGCCGTCACGCTCGTAAGAAACCTCGGAGAGGAGCTGGCGGACATCACCACGGCCAACTTCGACTTTATTCAGTCCTATCGCCCGCTCACGAACGTAGTCCGCCGCCCGACAGCCGACGGAGCGGGTCGCGGCTTTGCCATCACAGGCCACCACGAGTTGACCATCCCACTCCTAGCCGCGCAAATCCTTCATCAGGACAAAGAGACAGGTAGATAGTAAATATTGAGTAGATAAAATCAGTCTCTTCTCCTTCACTATCTACTTCTTTTTTTCGCAGACGGCGAAGATGTGCCTGCGGTCGTCACCGAAGCCGAAGTGCCAGTGCGTTTGCAGCCGCCGGACTTCAAGGCCCGCTCGCTCGCACAATGCCCGCAGGTCTTCCGGGCGGCCGGGAGAATTAAGGTGCGCGACCGAGTGGCTCTCCATGGGAATTGTCAGAATCAGTCTGCCCTGCGGACGCAGCACGCGCGTAATCTCTCTCAACACTCTATCAACGTCCGGCGCATGCTCTATCACTTCGGAAGAGATGATGAGGTCTAGCGTTTCGTCCCCGTAAGGTAGCTGCGCCATGTCGCCCACGCTGAAGGCCGCGCGCGCGTCCACCTGTTTGTAGACGCTCAAGCGCTCCGCGTAGTCTACCGCCGCGTAGCTGATGTCCAGCCCCTCGCCCGTCCAGTGCGGCTTGTGCCTGAGCACGTCGCAGAGAATCACGCCTGAGCCGCAGCCCAGGTCAGCGAAGCTGACGCGCTCATCCCTGATTGAAGCGACCACCTCTCGTATGAATTTCATCCTTGCGACCGCCGAAGGTTGCAGGGCGAAAGTAAAGTGCGTGACCAGAGGATAAAATTTCTGCTCGTAAATCTCAGCGCGGGCTTCTTCAAAAGAGAGGTGCTCTTTCTTCTCAAGCCTCAAGCGAACGTAGCGGCGCAGCTCGCGCACCAGCTCGCGCGGGCTAAGACGCGAGACGGCGAACACGTCCGCGATGATGGAATCGGCCTTGCTCCACATATGCGCCGTGTCCGCGCCGAAAAGCTTGGCCACAAACGGCCCCAAGCTCACGTAAGATGCCATGCAGAAACGCTCCCAGAGCGGAGCAGCCCCCGCGTAGGCTTCCATCAAAGCAAGGCAATTCGTGTGTTCCCCAAGCCGCGTCCGCCTGAAGAGTGCTGCCTCTAATGCCATAAAAGAATCTCCTTCATCCCTTTAATCCGAAGTTGAATGAGCCCCGCCTCTATGCGTGCATAGAGAAACAGCCCAACTCCCAGCAGCCGAACTGCAAACGCCATTCCCACTCTTAAGCCATGCGCGCCCCGTGAAGATAACTGCCTGATTTGCTCGCGCAACTATTGAATATTTGAGAGCTTGAAGCTTTTGTGAGGCGTATGTGCCGGATTGAGATTCGCGGGCAGGCGCAGCTGTTTCGTTATCACTGCTGGAGTAGAAATCAGACAACCGCGCGCTCCGTTGAAGGGAGGCATCGCTACTACGGGCGCAGAATCTTTTGACAAAAGCGGGAAGCTGGAATAAAATCCAAGTTGAAATTGGATTTCAATTTCACCCCGTCTAAGTTCTTCAGGCTCTTTCTGGTGAAAGGTAGCCAACCGAAAAAGCTCATCGGCCTTAAGTTTCGCTGCCGATGAATAAAGGGCACGGCTTTCAAGTTCTTATAAAACTTTTTCCGAGGTCTTTATGTTTACTCTTATCTTTTCTCATAACCCGGCACGCGCTGCTCTTCTTCTACTGCTCGGCATATTTGCGCTGCTTTCGCTCTCCCCGTCTACTCAGGCGCAGACGGAAACTACTACGGGCGTGCGCGGCGTGGTGAAAAGCCAAGCCGAAGGAACTGTCATTCAGGGCGCGAGCGTGACCGTCAGCAACGACGCGCTGCGAATCAAGCGGGACGCGACGACTGACGCGGAGGGTCGCTTTGCTGTCTTCGGGCTTCCGCCGGGCGTGAGCTACGAAGTGTCAGTGGAGGCCGAAGGCTTCCGCCAGTCGGTTCAGAGAAGTGTGAGTCTGGTTTCAGGCGAGGCAGCGACGATAGACGTGGCGCTTGAGATAAATGTTCTACAGGAGACGGTCAACGTCACCGGTGACACATCTCCGGTCGTCAACAATGCGCCGGAGATAAGTCAGGTCGTGGACACGCGCAGGGTGAACGAGCTTCCTTCGAACGGGCGCAACATTAATCGCTTTGCGCTCCTAGACCCGCACGTACGCAACACGGGCGGGCTCGCCGGCGACGGCTCAACTGCCGCGCGGCTTTCCATCAACGCCAACTCCTTTCGTCAGACCTTCTATAAGCTGGATGGAAACACCAACTACGATTCCATCAACGCCAACGCCCCGCAGCAGCAGGTCTCGCTCTCTTCCGTGCAGGAGTTCAAGGTCTTAACCAACCAGTATTCGGCGGAATATGGCGGGTCGTCGGCAGGCATCATCAGCACCGTGACAAAGGCCGGGACTAACCAGTTTCACGGGCAGGGCTTCTTCTTCCTGCGGCCAAGCGGCATACAGGCAGCGCCGCCCGTCTCCACCATCAGAGTGCCGAACGAGTTCATGCAGATGGGAGGTGCAGTCGGCGGGCCGCTCTTTACAGACCGCGCCACCTTCTTCCTGAGCTACGAAGCCACAAGGCAGAATCGCGGAGCCTTCATACAGTCGCCCACGCCGCAGACGTTCACCGGACGCTTTCGCAATCAGATAGGGCTTGCGCGCGTGGATTATCGCTTCAGCGACACGCACTCCATCTTTCTGCGCTTGAACGGAAATGCAGACAAGAACAACAATGCGAACGACCGCGTGAGCGGCTTCAATCAACCCGGCACGGCGCAGTTGAGCAGGACTCAGGCCGTGGGCTTTCAATTAACGGACAGAACCGTCTGGGGCACTTCCCTGTTGAACGAAGCTCGCTTCAGCTATACCAACTGGATTCCGTCTTCCACCTCGGCCATCGAGCCGCAGGTGACCGTCACTATCCCGAACTTCAGCACCACTGGCAATTCGAGTTATTCATGGATACGCGCTCAGAGCTGGCAGGTCGCAGACCAGCTCACCTTCCAGCGCGGCGGCCACGACTTCAAAGTTGGCTTCGATTACACGCGCCAGAAGATTCGTGATTACTCCGCAACGCTTTTCGGTGAGTACCGGCTGGGCACAAACGAGCGCACGGTCGGCCCCAAAACCGAATACACACAGACCTTCGGCACGGGCGACATACGCTACGGGCAGACGCTCGCTTCTCTTTTCCTTCAGGACAACTGGCGCGCATCAAAGCGTCTGACGCTGAACCTCGGCCTGCGCTACGACTATCAGTCCATCACGGACGACATGAACAACTTCGCGCCGCGTCTGGGCTTTGCGCTGGACGTTGCGGGCGATGGCAAGACGATTGTGCGCGGCGGAGCGGGCGTCTTCTACGACCAGTATTACATGTACATCACGCGCCGCTTCCTGCTTCAGGGCGTAGACTCGCAGACCGTAACTTACCGCTTGAAGTTCACAGACCCAGGCTTTCCGACTTTTCCGAATTCGCTCGCAGCGCCGCCCGCAGGGGCCGTGGCGGTCAACCGCGACTTCATATATCTTCCGGGCGAGCGGCTGCTGAATCCCTACAGCATGCAGTTCTCTCTGGGAGTCCAGCGACAGCTAGCGGGCGACTGGACTTTTACGGCCGACGTGCTGCACTCGCGCACGCTGAAGATGATGCGCGTCAACGACATCAACGCCATCACGCCCTTTAACCGCACGCGCCCCTTCCCTACCTTCGCAGGCGTTCGCGTCAACAAGATAGCGGTCATAGAGAACACTTCGTCCAGCAACTACGACGCCCTAGACCTCGGGCTGATTAAACGCTTCGCTCGAAACTTTCAGGTAGAAGCCCATTACGTTTACTCTTCCGCGCTCAACTACTACATGTTCTTCGGAGAGCCGGACACGGGCATTCCCGCCAACTTCGGCCTGAGCGACCAGATAGAGCGCGGCCCCAGCGACTTTCATCAACGACACCGCTTCGTCGCGCACGGCCTCGTAGAGCTTCCCTTTCAGTCGCAGCTATCCTTCATAGCGACCCTTGCGTCGGGCCTGCCCGTCAACCCGCTCACGGGCGAGGACACGAACGGCGACGGTTATCGCGTAGACCGCCCGGCCGGCTTTGCGCGCAACAGCTTTCGCACCCCCATGCAGGCGACCTTCGACGCGTCGCTCTCGAAAAGAGTGGCGCTCAGAGAAGGATTGCAGCTTGAGCTGAGGGCCGAAGCCTTCAATCTCTTTAATCGCTCGAACTTCATCAAGCTCAACAACATTTACGGCACGGGCGCTACGCCGCTCGCAACCTTCCTGACGCCGATAGCGGGCATAGCCAACTCAGACCCCGGTCGCCAGCTACAGTTCGCCGCGCGCTTCATCTTCTAAAGGCGGGGGATGGGGATGGGGGATAGGGGACAGGGGTTGGGGGATGGTGAAAAGAAAGAGAACCTGTTTTTCTTTTACTATCCCCCAACCCCTGTCCCCTATCCCCCATTTTTGCCTTTTTACTATTGCCTCCGTATAATCCGCGCTTGCTTTTGACGACGGATTGAAAGATGCTGGTGGAAAGCTGTAATCACGAATAGAGGGTGTAGAAAATTATCATGGACGAAAAAAGGTTGGATTATTTCCGCAAGATACTTCTGGAAGAGCTGCGCCGTAGGACTGAGAACGTGCGCGCAGATCAGGCGGCGGCGCTTGAGGCGAACGACGACGGCGTGAAAGACAGCGTTGACATGTCGCTTCAGGATGTCAACCGCGAGATAGCCTTTCGATTGGGCGAGCGTGAATCGCAGATGGTCGCAGACATAGACCAAGCGCTCCTCAGAATGGACGAAGGCACCTACGGCCAGTGCGCGCGCTGCGGCAAGCCCATTGACGAGCGCCGTCTGGAAGCCCTTCCCACTGCCCGCTACGACGCGGCCTGCCAGGCAGAGATAGAAGCCAGCCAGGGACTAGACGACATCTCAACACTCTAAAAGCAGTGACAAGTGACGGGTGACAAGCAGGAAGAAGTTCTAACTTGTCACCCGTCACTTGTCGCTGTTTTCACGCTTTAGGGTGTGACTTGTCGTAGACCTCTATCAGTTTTTCCATAGAGACATGTGTGTAGATTTGCGTGGTCGAGAGACGGGCGTGGCCCAGAAGCTCTTGAATGTCGCGCAGGTCTGCTCCGCTATCCAGCAGGTGCGTGGCGAAGGAGTGGCGCAGGCTATGCGGGCTGATGTTGTGTATCCCCGCGCAGATTTGGATGTACTTGTCCACCATTCGCCCGACCGAGCGGGTGGTGATTCGCGTCCCCTGATAGTTCAGGAAGAGCGCCTGCTCGTCTCGCTCGTCGGGCGGCGCGTTCTGTAGAAACTGGTTGCGCACGGAAAGATAGTTGAGCAAGGCGTGAAGCGCCGGGTCGCCAAAGGGCAGCACGCGCTGCTTGCGCCGCTTACCCGTCACGCGCACCAGCTTCTCTTTGAAATCTATGTCGTTGAGATTCAGCTTCATCAATTCAGAGACGCGCACGCCCGTCGCGTAAAGAAACTCAAGGATGGCGCGGTCTCGTTTGCCGAGGTCTGTTTCCGTGTCGGGCGTCTCTATAAAACGTATGGCGTCTTCTACTGAGAGGTGATTCGGGAGCTTCTTCTCAAGGCGCGGCGTGGCGACCAGCTTCGCGGGGTTAAGCTCGACCACGCCTTCGCGCACCAGGAACTGGAAGAAGGTGCGAAGCGCCGCCAGCTTTCGCGCCACAGAGGTCTTCTTCTTCTGCGCCGTGTGAAGTGTCGAGAGCCATTCACGAATCGTGATGTGGTCAATCTGTTTGACATCCACTTCACGTCGCGCGCCGGTTTGAGCGTCGGGCGGCGCTATGTAGTCGTAGAACTGCTCAAGGTCGCTGGCGTAGTTCCTGAGCGTGTGCTCGCTTACGTTGCGCTCGTAGCGCAGGTGCTCGAAGAACTGCTCAAGTAGCTGCTCTATCATGAGGGCCATCCTAAACCGTCAATCGAAAATCGTAAATAGCTATTTTTTAGCGAGCGAGCGCGAAGTGGTAGTTGATGGTGCCGGTGACGCGCACGGGCTGGCCCGCGAGCAGTGTCGGAGCGAATCGGGCCTGCCGCGCGGCAGCCGTGGCCGCAGGCTTGAGCATGGCGTGGCCGCTAACGGCGCGGGCGGCTATGACCTTGCCGGTTTCGTCCACGGTCACTTCCACTACGACCGTGCCGTAAGCTCCTATGGCGCGGGCCGCAGCAGGATAATCAGGCTTCGGCAGGCTCAAAGCTTTCCCGTTCAGCACGCCCCCGGTCACCTGCTGTCTGGAGGGAGAAGGCGTAGGCGTCGCGGGTTGATTGGAAGAAGAAGAACTGTTTTCTGGCGACTGCGGCTGTGAAGGCTGTGCGCTCTGCTCGGATGGCTGCGGCTGACTATTTTGAGGGACGGCTTGAGGCGTTGATTCGGGAAGCGAAGTGATTGTAACGGGCGGCGGCGGCTCCGATTTTGGCGGCGAAGCGGCAGGCACCGTGGCCGCGACTTTTATCTCCTGCGCCGCGTTGAGCCCGTTGCTGTTTGACGGGATAGCGCCGCCGCTTCTTCCCGTGTCAGTCGGAACCGTGTCAGACGCGTCAATGTTTGCGACCGAAGCGCCTCCGGCGGAATTCGTCCCCATGTTGAGGCTGCTCTTCATGGCGGCCCTTGAGGCGTAGTAGCCTTTGCGCGCACGTATGCGGGCGGTCGGATTGGAAGGGACGCGCAGAGTGATGGAGCGATAGCGCCCGTCCTGCTGTTCGTCCACAGGGTAGTAGCTCAGTATGTACTGCTGCGCGAGGTCTGCGGAGATTTGAGCGAAGGCTGCATCTAGCTCTCCCACGGCCAGAGGCGAGTAGACAGCGCCGCCCGTCTGCGCCGAGAACTCCTGAAGGCGGCGCTCTGCGGCGAGCGAGCGCAGGTTGGCGCTTCCGCCGGGCTGTCCCGTCTGCATCATGTACTCTATCTGCTTTGTCTGAACTGCGTAAATCTGGCAGTCCGCAGATTGAGCAATCCTCAGCGCGTCGTCAAAGCTCACGTCGCTCAGGGTGTCTTCGCCGTCGGAGACTATGATGATTACCTTTCTTCCCGGCTGTGGCCGCAGGTAGTTCGCGGCCTGCACCACCGCGTCAAAAAGGCGCGTGGCCCCCTCTGGCTTTCCGAAATTTTCTATGGTCTGAACCAGTGCGCGCACGTTCGAGGTTAGGGGCTGCGCCAGCACAATATCCGTATAGACGTTATAGATTGCGGCCTGGTCAACGGGCCTGAGCACGGTGCGGAAGAATCGTATGGCGGCCTGCTTCTCGAACTCGCGCGCCGCAGTCAGGCTGGAGCTGTTGTCGAAGAGCAGCGCAAGGCGAACGGGCGTGTCCGAGTAGCTCACTTCGCTGATGGCCCTGACCTGCCCGTCAACACGAAGCTCGAAATCCTCCACCTTAAGACCCGCTACAGACTTGCCGTAAACGTCCACGATGGAAGCGGGCACAGTCACTAGGTTGGAAGTGATACGCACCACGTCCTCCGGGCCGACTTCCACGTCATCATCACGCGTGGCTGATTGCTGCACGGGCTTCGGCTTGGCTGCGGGCGCGGGCGGCGCGTCGTCGGGCAGAATGGAGACGGGCGTGCCAGTCCTTTGTGATGAAGAGCCTGTGCCGCCGCCCGTAGTCGTCCCCTGCGCTGGGCCTGCTGTGGTGGCGCGTCTGGGCCTTTGTGTAGAAGAAGGGCTGGGAGTGTTCTGCCCTTTGCGGCCCGACTGGGCGAACGATTCCGGCGCGCTCGCGGAAACGAGCGCCGCCAGAAGAAGCGTGGCGACGATGAGGCGAAAGCTTGCGAGGTACATCATAGGGCGTCGTGCGAGCGACCGGCGAGCGCAGAGCGCTATCGGGTAGCGCTTGCGAGCGCGTCTCCCTTCCTGATTATGTGAAGCCAAGTGTCCCACTCTTTCAATGCCAGCTCTACCTGTCGCTGGTGTCGCTCGCGCTTGCGGCGGAAGCGGCGGCGCTCATCCTCGGCAAGCGGCTCAAGCAGAGCGAAGGTAATGTTTACGGGTTGATAATTTTTCGTCTCGGCGCTTGAGACGTAGCGAGCCAGCGCCCCCACCGCGCTCTTTGACGGAGCTTCTATCAGAGGCTCGCCTGCTGCGAGATGCGCCGCGTTTATCCCGGCCAGCCAGCCCGTCGCTACGGACTCAACGTAGCCTTCCACGCCGCTTATCTGGCCCGCGAAAAAGGTGCGCGGGCTTTGCCGCACCTGCATGGTGGCCGATAGGACTCGCGGGGCGCAGATGTAAGTATTACGATGAATCTGTCCGAACTGCAAGAATTCTGCGTTCTCAAGCCCGGGAATCAGCCGCAATACTCTCTGTTGCTCGCCAAAACGTAGATGATTCTGAAAGCCCACGAGGTTGTAGGCGTCCGCCATCAAATTCTCCTGCCGGAGCTGCACGGCCGCGTAAGGCTCCCGCCCGTCGCGCGGGTCTACGAGGCCGACCGGCTTCATGGGGCCGAAGCGAAGCGTGTCGCGCCCGCGCCGCGCTATCTCTTCAATCGGCAGGCAGGCTTCGAACCACCTCGTCTCTTCGAAGCGATGAAGCGGGACGCTCTTTGCTTCCACCAGCGCGTCATAAAAGCGCTGGTACTCATCTTCGTTGAAGGGACAGTTGAGATAATCGTCGCCCCCCTTATTGTAGCGCGCGGCGCGAAAAGCCACGCTCGTATCAACGCTGTCGGCCGCGACAATCGGCGCAATCGCGTCGTAAAAATATAACTGGTCGTTGCCCGTCAGGCGCGCAATCTCTTCCGCCAGCGCGTCGGAGCAGAGCGGCCCGGCGCAGATGATTGTTATCTCGTCGGCGCTCACCCGCGTAGCCTCTTCACGCACAACCGAGATGCGCGGGTGAGACTCTATGCGCTCGGTGATGAATTGAGCGAACCTGTGGCGGTCAACCGCCAGCGCGGCCCCGGCCGGAACGCGCGTCAGCCTCGCGGCCTCCATCACCAGAGACGCGCCGCGTCTAAGCTCTTCCTTCAGAAGATAGGGTGCAGTCCCCGCTTCATCCGACTTGAGCGAATTGGAGCAGACAATCTCCGCCAGCCTGTCCGTGCGGTGCGCGGGCGTCTGCCTCACGGGACGCATCTCGTAAAGACGCACCTGCGCGCCCGCCTCAGCCGCCTGCCACGCAGCTTCCACACCGGCCAGCCCGCCGCCTATTACCACTACTTCATTCATAAATTCTCAATTCAAGACTCGTCAGTCCCTCATCCTTTTAGATGCATTATAGCTTAACGCCTTTCGTTAGTCGTCAATACCCACACAATGCACACAGGATTAACCGGGAGTCGGAAAATTAAAATTGACCGTCCGGCTCGTCTGCATGTATTATCCGTCGCGTTCTCTCCAGAGTTATCTTTACTTCTAGCAACAAGCCGGACATCCCAAGGGCCTGTCTTTAGTTCCTATCAAGCTGGTAGCAGTTTCACTCAAAGGGCACTCCTCGCTAACAATTCCACTCTTAAATTCATTTCGCATGTGGTGCGAAAAAGGAGAACCTTTTATGTCTTGGCAGAACGCGCCCGTCTTAAATAAACTGGCGGCGTCACAACTAATAGGCAAAAACGGCGCACAGATTTGGGGGGTTGACCACAAGGGAAGACTTTATACTAATTTTCAGATGACGCCGGGGGGCAACTGGGACGGCTGGATGACGAATAGCTGGTCGCACGGGGGCTACCCGGAGTCGGTTTACGAGCTGTGCGCCGCGCAGGTACACGGCGGGGAGGCTCAGTTGTGGCTGGTGGACTTGAAGCGGCAGCTCTGGACAATCCAGCAGAACACGCAGGGGGACTGGGGGAACTGGGTGAAGGATTGGAACAAGCCTCGGGGTAATATACAGCTTAAGAAGATAGCTGCCGCGTGGCAGGGCTCGACGCATGGTACGCGGCTCTGGGGCATCACGGACGAGGGCAAGCTCATGTCCTGTAGCCAGTACATGCCGGCGGGTAACTGGGCGGGCTGGGAGAATTGGCCCGAAACGCCCTCAGACCTCAACAAGAACCCGCCGGTGCTGCCCGCCAGGTGGATAGAAGTCAGCGCATGCACGCAGGGCGACGGTAAAGCCGCGCTGTGGGGGATAGACTCGCACATGCAGCTCTGGGGCATGGGCCAGGAGTCGCCGGGCGGTAAGTGGGGGGCGTGGGTCGGGCCGAACTGGCTTGGCGCGCCGAAGCTTCGCAACATCGCTGCGGTAGAGATGACAGTCAACACCGGCAGGGAGACTATACTGGGCGCGAGCATCTGGGGGATAACAGACGATTACAAGGTAGTCTACAACAACCAGTCCAGACCCGGCACAAATGACTGGTGGGGTTGGCAGGTGGGCAGCTTCAAAGACACATTGAGGGGTTACGAGATAACTGCCGCCAGACAGAACAATCAGAGCGCGCGTGTCTGGGTCATCAGCAATGAGCAGGTCTTAGTGAGCCAACAGGTGAATGTGGCTTCTTCCCCGCCGGGTTGGGAGCGCTACTGGACGCCTGACATTTAGCGGGCCACTCAATGTCGGCTGCGCCCCGGCCGCAGCCATTCGCTGTTGAGAGTAGAGCTAAAGAGAGATGAGGCTTCGTAGTGCATGAATGCTACGAAGCCTCGTCTCTCTTTAGCTACTTTTATCGAACCGCTCGTTCTTACGCTCAAGCCTTCGCGCGTACTCTTCATAGCGTGATGCTCAAAGCATTTCCTGACGGTCACAGTCGGTGCTATTATCTGTCGCGGTTCTCCCCGGCCTTCACCTTATCTGCCAGAAAACTGTCATGAAGAAAATCTACACTCGCCAGCTTCTACTTCTCTGTGCGGCTTCGCTTCTCTTACAGATTTGCGGCATCAGTACGCCGGGCCAGCAACAGAATCAGGAGACTTCTCAACCGGGACAGCAAGAGCAGGAGGAGGGAGTCATACGGATTTCGACCGACCTTGTGCAGACAGGTGTGTCCGTCTTCGACAAGCAGGGGAGATTCGTAGAGGATTTGAAGAAAGAGGACTTCGAGCTGAAGGTTGACGGCAAGCCAATCGAAGTCGGCTTCTTCGAGCGTGTGGCGGCAGGCAGCGCACGAGAGGACGCGCCACTGGAGGCTGCGCGCAGTGATGCCGGTGTGAAGGTGCAGGACACGTCTAAGGATACGCTAGCGCCGAAGCCTGCGGAGCGAGGGCGCGTCATAATCTTCTTCGTAGACGACACGCACATGGCCCCCGATAGCTTGAAGAGGACGAAGGACGACATCATCAGATTTATAGATAAGGAGATGGGGCAGAACGACCTCGTGGCCATCACCTCATCGGGCGGGCAGATAGGATTTCTTCAGCAGTACACGAGCAACAAGGATGTGCTGAAGATGGCCGTGGCCCGCTTGGCCTACAGGAATTATGCCACGCGCGATATTGAAGCGCCGGTTATGACCGAGGGGCAGGCGATGTTGATAGACCAGGGCGATAAAGCTCTCGCAACCTTTTTTGTAAAGGAAACGATGAGAGTATGGAACGTCCCTGCGCCGAAGGCACAGGAGATGGTCGGCCAGCGAGCCAGAATTCTATTACAGCAGGCCGCCGCTTTCAGCAAGGCCACGCTTTCGGCGCTGGAGGCGCTGGCACGCCGCGCCGCCGCTTTGCCCGGCCGCAAGCTGGTCTTTTTCCTCTCGGACGGCTTTGCAATGGACGCCAGAAACAGTGCCATGCTGGACAGGCTGCGGAGCATCGTTGATGCCTCGATACGCTCCGGCGTCATGATTTACACGATGGATGCGAGAGGTCTTGTCACGGACATGATGGACGCGACCGTTGAGAACGTTCCCACCGGCAGCGTGGCGCTCGCTACTCGCGTAGTTGGAGAGGATATACTCAACAGGCTAGCGGCCGACACGGGCGGGCGTTTCATTCACAACACGAACAGGCTCGGGCCGGAATTGACCAACGCGCTCAGGGAAACCTCGAACTACTATCTGCTGGCGTGGCGTCCTAATGAAACGGGCGACGGCAAAAAGTTTCACCGCATAGAGGTGCGTGTCAAGAATAGACCGGAGTTGTCTGTTAAGTTTCAGCGCGGGTACTTCGAGACTACGCCTGAAGCCAAGCGGAATGAGTCTGCGGGCGCGGGGACGGGTGAGCGTGCAGACCCTCTGCGCAGGGCGCTCAACTCGCTCCTACCGAAACGGGAGATTCCGACGTGGCTCGCTCTGAGCTACATAGACACTGCCGCCAGTGGCTCAACACTTGTGGCCTCGATGAAGGTCGAAACCGAAGCGCTCAAATTCGAGCCGCAGGGAGACAAGCCCACAGCCGTAGTTGACATAACTGGCACAGTCTTCGATGCCGCGGGCAAGGCCGTGGATAATTTCAATCATCGCCTGACCGTGACCCCGCCATCTTCCGAAGGCGGCAGGCCGCCGGACATCATCTACAATTACCGTGCGACGCTTAAGCCGGGGCTTTATCAGGTGCGGGTGGCGGCGATTGACCGCGCGAGCGGCCGGACGGGCAGCGCTGTGGAGTGGGTCGAGATACCAGACCTCTCAAGGCAGGGCTTCTCCATGAGCAGCCTCATAGTGGGCGAGCGAAGGCCCGGCGCAGAGCAGGAGGAGAAGAAGCCCGACACGCTGGTTGAAGGCGCGACCATCAGCGTAGACCGCAGGTTCGAGCGCTCGTCCAATCTGCGTTTTCTGGTCTACATCTACAACGCCGCGAAGGCCGCAGCACCAAACGCTCAGCCGGACGTTGCGCTTCAGGTACAGATTTTCCGCAACGGCCAGCTAGTGATTACCATGCCGCAGCGTCAGCTTTCGACCGAATCTAAAGAGCTAACGCACCTTGCTTACGCGGCGGAGATTCCACTGCAAGAGCTGCGTGCGGGACAATACGTGCTGCAAGTCACAGCCACAGACCGCATGGCCAAGGCGAGCGCGTCACAGCGAGTCCGCTTCGAGGTTCAGTAACCGTGTGAGCTTAAGTCACGCGCGGTCACGGCCTCACTTCGTAAATTAAATTGAAGGGCGTTTCCGCCGCGCGGCGAAACCGTGAGAGCCCGCCTTTTGAGACGGCATCTCTCATCAGAGGAATCAAGTTGAAAAGATTGCTACGGCGGGCTCCGGTTGGTGATGGGTCAATTTCAAAATCAATCACCGCAGAGGCGCAGAGAGACGCGAGAGGGGGCGCGGAGAAAAGCATTCAACTCTCTGCGCTTTCCTCTGCGTTTCTCCGCGCCTCTGCGGTGAATTACTTGTTTAGATTTCTAACTGACCCACTACTCTCCGGTTGAATGAGTTGTTAGATTGCGTGCTACGGTTAATCAGATGGCTGCCATATATATTTCCCTGATTTATCAATGTAACCGATACCAATTCCAACATGAACCTGTGCAATTCCTTCAGAAAAAGGAAGCGCCAAATCAAACTCTGGCTTAATGACCATCTCACCGGATTTATTGATATAACCACACTTGTCATTTGAACAAACCGGTGCGAGACCTTCAGAGAAATCACTTGTCATTACATCATACCTCTCCTCAATTACCATCTCTCCGGATTTATCTATAAAGCCGAATTTATCGCCCTTTGATACGCGAGCCAATCCTTCGGAAAATTCATAAACGCTATTAAATTGCGGTCTGATTACCACCTTGCCTGTTTTATCAATATAACCCCATTTGCCTCCGATTTTGACAGTTGCGAGTCCTTCAGAAAAATTCAGTGCCTCATCAAATTGCGGCTGGATAACTATCTTCCCGGATTTATCAATGTATCCCGCCTTTCGCCCAACATATACCCAAGATAAGCCTTCAGAGAAGTCACCTTCATAATCAAATTGAAGAGGTATCGCTAACTTTCCAGTATTATCAATGTAGCCCCACTTTCCATTCATCGCCACACCCGCCAAGCCTTCCGAGAAACCAGCCCCTCGCGCACCATAGAACTGTGGTTTGATTATCATTTGTCCCGTCTTATCAATAAAGCCGTGCAGATCGCCATTCTTCACCAGAGCAAGACCTTCAGAAAAATCATAAGCTTCGTCAAATTGTGGTTTGATAGCAATCCGGCCTATCGTATCAATATAGCCATGTTTAATAAATGGGTAAGAACGGGGATCAGTAGTGATTGTTATTCGAGCTAATCCCTCAGAAAAATCGTCAGCCATTTCAAACTGAGGTTTGATAACAATCTTACCTGTTCGGTCAATAAAACCAACTTTACCATCCCGAAGAATAGAGAATAAGCCGTCTGAGTTCCTTTTTGCTTCAGGTCTAGCCAGAGAAATCAAGATTACAAAACAGGTGAGAATCAGAATACTTCTTTTCATGATAATTACTCTCCTTATAAAACAAGAAGCAATCTAACACTGATTATACCGCAATCGCTCTTCTGTTGTTTTACCTGAAGCGGTAATTCTCCTTCAGGGCGGCGGCGGTATGAGTAGTGGCAAGGATGTGAGGAGAGCGCGTCTGTCTTTCCTGAAAGCAGAAGGCGGACGCGCTCTCTCCCGGGGTTGTGGCTCAATCTGCTTTATGTGCGTTTGCGTGTGAGGCCGGTACGGCGCTCGCTCTTTCGTTTGTAGCCGAAGGCTTCGTAGAGAGCGGAGTCGGGGCCTTCGGTCGGGTCTGCCAGGACTCCGTTGACTATCAGTTGTGCTTTCTCATTAAAGGCTTCGTCGGCTCTGTCGCGCTCGGCCTGTGCGTGTTTGAGCTGGTCTTCAAGCTGGTCTATGCGGTCGCGTGCGTCGAGCGAGATTTGTGTCAGTGCTCGAAAATGTGGGAGGCCCATCCCGCCGAAGGTTTTGTCGGGCGCAAGCGTCTCCCACGCGTTCAGCATTCTGTGTATCTTCTCTTCTACATCTTTTGGACTTCCAGGCATGTGAGTTTCCTTATCTGTGCGCTAAAAGAGGGCGCACTGTTGGGGACGTTTTAATGTGAAACGTGCTTGTGAGGCACGCCGAAACGGTTTCGTTCAATGAGCGCGTGCGCCTGTGGGAAATAGCGCATAACGCCCTGCAACCTGCCCGTTAGCTCGACCGAAAAACGCGAATTTTTGGCTGGTAAAGCGATGGAATTGTTACCGGCAAGCCGGATTTTCGCGTTTAGAGTCGCTATTTTCGCACCCGGAATCGCAATTCTCAAGCCTAGAATCGCAATCCTGTGCCTCGGGATTGTAATCCCAGGGCACAGGATTGCGATTCTAAGCTTAGGTTTTGCGATACCAAGCCTCGGGATTACGTTCCCGAGGCTCAGGATTGCGTTCCTGAGCCTCGGGATTGCAATCCTGAAGGCCAAAATCGCTCTCCCGAAGGCTGAAAATGCGGTTTTTCCTAGGAAATCGCAACTTTCCGTTAGAAATAGCCGATTTTTGGCTAATGGGTCAGTCAGAAATCTAAAGAAGTAATTCACCGCAGAGACGCAGAGAGACGCAAAGTGAGGCGCGGAGAAAAAGCTCAACTCTCTGCGCGTACTCCGCGTTTCTCTGCGCCTCTGCGGTGAACGATTTTGAAATTGGCCTGCGAATTTGACTTTATTCTCTACGTTTGCGACCCTTCCCCTGCAAAACAGCCTTACAGCATTTTCCGTCAAATAACGTAGAGATGCCTCAGTTAACCCAAGCAGAAATCAGAAACAACGCCGTCGCCTTTGTACATGAATGGAGGGACGAGACGCGCGAGCGCGCCGAGGCGCAAACATTCTGGAATGAGTTTCTGGAAATCTTCGGCGTGAAACGGCGCAAGGTGGCGGTCTTTGAGAAGGCTGTTAAAAAGAGTGGCGGCAGGTATGGGGCAATAGACCTGTTCTGGCGCGGCGTCTTGCTGGCCGAACATAAATCGCGCGGTCAGAATCTGGACAAAGCCACCTCGCAAGCCTTCGAATATCTGGAAAGCATAGACGATAAAGAGGTGCCGCAGTTCGTCATCATCTCGGACTTCGGCAGCTTCCGCCTGTTCGACCTCGATACGAACGAAGAACACTCTTTTTCTCTGGAAGAGCTGCCCGACAGGATTCACCTGTTCGGCTTCATCTCCGGCTACACCAAGCGCACCTATAAAGACCAAGACCCGGTTAACATTGAAGTCGCCTTAAAGATGGGCGAGCTTCATGACGCGCTGAAGGATAGCGGCTACGAGGGGCACAAGCTTGAGGTCTTTCTTGTGCGCCTCGTTTACTGCCTGTTCGCAGATGACACGGGCATCTTTCCTAAAGACCATTTTCGATTCTTTCTTGAAGAAAAGAGCGACGAATCGGGCGCGAATCTGGGCGCTATGCTGAGCCTGTTGTTTCAGCTACTGGATACGCCCGTGGCCGAAAGGCAGAGAAATCTGGATGAAGATTTACAGCAATTCCCGCACGTCAACGGCGCGCTCTTTGCGCAGCGCATAGACCTGCCTTTCTTCAATCGGAAGATGCGGCGAACGTTGATTGAAGCCTGCTCTTTCGATTGGAGCAAGGTGTCGCCCGCCATCTTCGGCTCGCTCTTTCAATCCGCTATGGACAAGGAGAAGCGGCGCAACCTCGGGGCGCATTACACCAGCGAGCAGAATATTCTGAAAGTCGTGCGCGGGCTTTTCCTTGACGAGCTTTACAGTGAGTTTGAATCAATCAAACACAATGCTTCGCGCCTCAGACAGTTTCATGAAAAGCTCGCGCGTTTGAAGTTCTTCGACCCGGCATGCGGGAGCGGAAACTTTCTCGTCATCACCTACCGCGAGGTGCGCCTGTTAGAGATTGAGATTCTGAAACAACTCAACAAGCCTTCCGGCGGGAGCCAGCTTGTGCTGGACGTAACGAAGCTCTCCAAGGTTGACGTTGATTCCTTTTACGGCATCGAGTACGAAGAGTTCCCCGCCCAGATTGCTACGGTCGCCCTGTGGCTGACAGACCATCAGGCCAACATGAGGCTGTCGGCGGAGTTCGGCCTGAGCTACGCGCGCCTGCCGCTCAGTAAGACGCCCCACGTCCTGAATGCAAACGCCCTCCGTGTTGACTGGCGTAAAGTCGTCAGCCCCGAAGGCAACGACACGGAAACGACGCTCTACATCCTCGGCAACCCGCCATTCGTGGGGAAGGATAAACGTAGCGCGGAGCAGACAGCCGACATGGATTTGGCGTGCGCCGAAGTCGCAAACTATCGCACGCTCGATTACGTCGCGGCTTGGTATGTCAAAGCGGCACAGTTCATTCAGGGCACACGTATCAAAGTCGCTTTCGTCTCGACCAACTCTATTACGCAGGGCGAACAGGTCGGCATCCTGTGGAGCTACTTATTAGAGCGCGGCGTGAAGATTCACTTCGCGCATCGCACGTTCAAGTGGAACAACGAAGCGCGAGGCAGGGCAGCCGTTCATTGCGTGATTATCGGTTTTGCATTATTTGATGTGAGCATCAAGCACCTTTTTGACTATGAAACGCCTATATCTGAGCCACACGAAATCCAAGCAAAGAATATCAATCCGTATCTTGTTGACTACAGCGACATAGTTCTTACTAGCCGAAACAAGCCGCTCTGCAATGCCCCTGAAATTTTGTACGGGAGTAAACCGACAGACGAAGGGCACCTTTTACTTACTGATGAAGAACGGACAGAGCTTTTGGCGAAAGAGCTTGAAGCAGAAAGGTATGTATTACCCTTTGTTAGCGCACATGAGTTTATTCATGGAGAGAATCGCTGGTGTTTATGGCTCAAAGATATAAGTCCGAATGAATGGCGTGGGCTTCCAAAAGTCCTAGAACGAGTCCAAGCTGTACGAGAGTTTCGCAAGAAAAGTAAAAAGCCTGCGACCGTAAAGCTAGCAGCCACTCCGTACTTATTCGGAGAGATTCGTCAACCTGAAAGCGATTACGTCCTTATTCCTCTGCACTCATCAGAAAATCGTATTTATGTTCCAATTGCCTTTTTTCCCAGAGATTATATTGTTGCTAACTCCTGCTCAGCCGTGCTGGACGCAACGCTTTATCACTTTGGCGTGTTGACTTCCGCGATGCACATGGCATGGATGCGCCAAATCTGCGGGTGACTGAAAAGCGATTATCGCTACTCAAACAATCTCGTCTATAACAATTTCCCGTGGCCTTCAGAGCCTTCGACAAAGCAGCAAGCGCGGATTGAACAGACGGCGCAAGGCATCCTTGATGCGAGGTTACAATTCCCGGATGCAACGCTCGCAGACCTCTATGACCCGAACACCATGCCGAAGCCGCTTCTGGACGCGCACCGCGCCAACGACGAAGCGGTTGATGCCGCCTACGGCTCGCGCCGCTTCAAGACAGACCTTGAACGGCTAGAATATCTCTTCGACCTTTACAGGCAATACACAGACCCGCTCACGCGCATGGCGGAACAAGAGACTCGCCGCGCACGTCGTCAAAGAAAGTCCCGACGCGAATAGCCATCAAGCAGCTCAGGGCTGGCGCGGCTCGGGCTTGTCGCCCAGCTTGTAGTCCTCTACGTTGCTCTTGAAGCGCTTGTAGTTGCTGAACTCCTGCGTGACGTTAAACTCCATGCCCTTGAAGAGAAGGATTTTGGCTGAGACGTTGACCTGCGTGAAGACAGGCAGCCAGACGCCGTCCTCCATGCGCTGCTGCTCGAACGCGAAGGCGGTGCCGGGACGAATCGAAGCCAGCAGTCCGCCGCCCACCTTGTAGCTGTCCGTCAGGCGAGCTTCAAGTCGCACCACCTGCTTCTCTACGGGGTCAATCCAGATGATGCCGGTCAGCTTCTGCGCGATTGACTCCATATCGTTGCGCGGCCTGTAGCCGGGGCGTGGACGAAAATCGAAGACAATCGTCTCGCGGTCGCGCAGCCGCTCGCGGCGAGGGCTGACAAGCTCGGCCGTGCGAAGAAAGTCGGAGATGCCGGGGTCGTCATCCTGCTTCTTATTCTTCTCACGCTCACGCTTCTCCGCCTCCTTCTGGCGGTTGCGCTCGGCCTTCTCAAGCTCTTCCGCGACGCGCTTCTCTTCTTTAGCCGCGCGCTCGCCCGTGAGCGCGACGCCGTTCTCGCTGATGAGCTTGCGGACGAACCTTGTGCCCGGCACAGGATAGACCTCGTAAATCCTGACCGTCTCTTTGGTCAATTCGCCCTTGCCGTTTATCTGCCGCTCGGTGTTTCGCTCAAGAAAGGTATAGTCGCCTACGCGCTCGTCAATCTGCTCCTGATTTTTGTCCACCTCTTTGAGCAGCGTATCTACGTCCAGAGCTTCGGACGCGGGAGGGTCGAACCTGTTCGCGGCGACGCCCGTGTTGTAGCGCACCGCGTTGAGCGTGAGCGTCAACGCGCCAGTCCCGCCAAGCTCTCTTTCCACGCGATGCGGTTGAAGCAGGTCGCCTTCCGGCCTGTAGTCGCTGAAGCGAAGCGTGACCGCCCTCGCCTCGTCCCTCACCTTCAAAAGCAGAAAGGAGCGAGCGCCGAACCAGTAACGCAGCCGCGCCCCGTTTCGCATGGCGAACTCCACGACGTAAGCAGGCTCAGCCTCCGACTGGTCAAGATTGAGCGTGCGGGCCAGCACGTTCTGCTTCTTGTAGTCAACGAGACGGCTGGCATCCAGCATGGCGAGCAGCTTGGCCGCGTGCGCCTCCGCGTCCGTCAACGTGCGAAGCTTTCCGTCAAGGCCGCGCATCCATGCGGAAGATGAGTTAGCGGCCTCCTGAACCTCGCCGTTCTGAAAAATCAAGTCCCAGCGCACGGACGCAGGCGCTCTCATTTCCGTCGCGGCGCGCCCTATCAACTGCTCCTTCAGCGTCACAGTCCATTCAAAGCGCGCATCCTTCACAGCCGCCACGCGCTTCTTGCCGCCAATCGCCTTCACGTAATTGCTCACGACTTTTTCCGCAGACGGAAGCTTCTGCGCCATAGCTGCTACGGGCAGAAAGAGCGCGAGCAACAGCACTGCCAGACGCGCCGCGACACGACCGCCGCACAAAGCGGTACAGACTTTGGAAGAGGCTAAGCTGTATGTTTTCATCTCAAAATTGTAAGGCTTCAAGGGAGAGTAAAAATGCGCCTGATTTAAGGACTCTCCGCGCGTTCTCTGCGTTTCTCTGCGCCTCTGCGGTGAGTAAAAGTTTACTAGCATTCACCGCAGAGGCGCAGAGAAACGCAGAGACGGGCGCAGAGAGTGTTGAATACTCTGAGCTTCAATAGGTAGACACGGGAGCACGCCGCCCGGTTGGCCGAAAGGAAGGGATTGATTCATCGGCTCATTGAATCAATGAGCCGATGAATCAATCTCTTATGAGGGTTGTCCTTCTGTAGTCTCATCAGCGCCGGGAGGCTGCGGCACTTCCGCATCCATGGCCTCTGCGGATTCCTGCTCGGCCTCCAACTCATTCTCCTGATTGTTTCGCGCAGTGTCGGCACCGGGTGCGCTGCCCGTAGATTTATTCTGCTCTGTCATATCGCTTCAGCTCCTTGTTGCTCTGTTGACGAAAAGAGTGCGCGGTCTTAAAAACCATGCCTCTTTTTTTTAGACGCTAAGACGTTCGCGGCCCCTCTTTTAAGTGCGCCGCGAGCGACCGCCCTTCCCGGCGGCACTCTTCTTTGCAGCGCCCTTCTTGGCCGTCCCCTTCTTCGCGCTCTTCTTTGCGGCCGTCTTCCCGCCACTCTTTACAGCTCCTTTGGCCGCGCCTCTCTTCTGCGCGCCCTTTCCGGCCGCTCCTTTTTTAGAGGCCGCAGCCTTACCGCCGCTCTTACCGGCAGCCTTCTTCCCAGCCCCGGCCTTTGAAGCTTTCCCGGCGCGGCCCTTCTGAGCGCCGCCTTCAGAGCCTCCCGCCTCGCGCCGCTCGCGCTTCTCAATATTGCGCTGCGCCTTCTCGTGCGCAGTCTCCATCACTTCCCTGATGCGCGCCGCCTCTCTCTCCTGCGGCGATACGGGAAGCCTTGCGCCTTCGTCTTCGCCCTCGCGCAACTGCCGCTCCTCTTCCGCCTGAGCAAAGCGATTACGCTCCTCTTCGGTCATGGCCCCCTCATTCAAGGAGAACTCGTACTCGTTCAACAATCCGCCGCGAACTTCAAAACGGCTCTTGTTCTTCGCCTGATTCTTCGTCTTCGGCATTCTCTCCTCCAGCTTGGTTCTGCGCCGCGCAGCCTCAACTTGACAGTACGCGCGCCCGGTTCGTATATTGTCAATTCGCCAACAAGCCACCTTAGCTCAGTTGGTAGAGCGACTGATTCGTAATCAGTAGGTCTGCGGTTCAAGTCCGCAAGGTGGCTCCACAAATTTTAATTGCCGTATAGCTGTTCTTCAGTTATACGGCAATCTTCTTTAAGCTTCAATCTTCAATCCGCCACTTTTTATACTCGAATTGCCGGACGGTGTGCTTCTGCTGAGACAGGTAGCGCTGCGTCAACAGTTTTTCGCCCGCTATTGCTTAGAGCTTTAAGCCGTGGGGCGCAGTAGGCCGCGAAAGATGCCCTGTACTGTGACGCGGTGCGCGGGCAGGCGCAAGGGGGCTAGCTGCGAGTTGGCGGGCCTCAGCTCTATTTCGGGGCCGAAGCGGAAGAGGCGTTTGAGTGTGGCCCGGGCGTTGTCAATCAGCGCCACGACTATCTCGCCGTCGCGCGCTATGGTGCGGTTTTCTATGAGCGCTATGTCGCCGTCGCAGATGTGCTCGTCTATCATCGAATCGCCTACGACGCGCAGGGCGTAAACATTTTCGGGACGAACCCGGCCAAGCAGAAAGCGCGGGATGGAGATTGGCTCCGAATCGGACACGGCGTCCACGGGCGAGCCTGCGGCGATGCGGCCCAGAAGCGGAAGCACGCAGATTTCATCTGCCGGAGCCTCTTCGACGGTGAGCGCGAGGCCGAACGCTCCGCCTTCGCGCGAGCGTGAAAGCAGTCCGCGCCGCTCAAGCGCAGCGATGTGTTTAGCGATAGTAGCCTTTGACGACACGCCGAAGTGTCGCGCTATCTGCGCGTAGGAAGGCTCGTACCCGTGACGCTCTATGAAGCGCGTGATGTATTCCAGAATCTCTTTCTGTCTCTGCGTGCGTGGCTGCATGGAGCGCATCCTCCGTTCAAGAAAGAAGAGGAATCGGGAGCCTCTTGTGACGCGGGCCTTGAAGCGAGATTGAATTCTAAAGGCGCGCAAGCATAAGCGTCAAGCCTCTTCGCATCACAGTAGTAGGTCAGTTAGAAGTCTAAAGAAGTAATTCACCGCAGAGACGCAGAGTGTCGCAGAGGGGGCGCGGAGAAAAACATTCAATCTCTCTGCGGTAATCTCAGCGTCTCTCTGCGTCTCTGCGGTGAGTCTGATTTTTGAAATTGACCCACTACCCGCATCGCTCGCGCGCCGGATAAGATTTTCCGCGAGCGACCTAACGCATGGAATAACGCGCCAGAGTCTGCGGAACTATGCGCACGCCCGCAGGCATTCTGCTCAAAGGCGTCATGGCCGTGTTGGAGAACAACTCGCTCGCCTTCTTTCCATAAACGGCGCGATTAAGGTCGTTGTCCGGGTCTATGACCGCCCCCTTTATGGCCGCGCCTATGAAGGCCCCCTTCTGGCGCGAATAGGAGAGGATTCCCGCGTCCAGAGTGGCGTTGGTCGAGGCCGCCGCTTCGCGTCCATAAGGGCCTGCCGCGACTCCGGCTTCGCCGCCAATCTCGAACTTGTCTTCCATCAAGCCTCTTAATCCCTCGTCGTTCATGATAAGGAAGATGTAGTCTGTTTTCGTGGCCCCTATCTGCGCGCCGAAGCTCCCGCCGCCCAGATTGAAGAAGACGGGCTCCGACCATCCGCCGCGAACTCTGCGGCTGATGATGCCCTGTCCCCCACGCCCGCCGAAGATGAAAGCCGCCTTGACGACGCCCGGAAAAATCGCAACCGCTTCGGCCTTGTCCAGTATGCGTTTAGGAATAGCCCTGTCCGCAGTTCCCATGATTTCGTTGAAGACCCTGACGGCGCTGTTAGAGCGTTTCTGCGCTTCAATCATCTTCTTATTCTGCTTCTGCGCCGGTGCATAAGTCACCAGACTCAGCATCATCAGGAACCCGAGCGCATAAGCCGCGCGCTTACTAAAAGAATGCATCATCCTGCTCCTCCTCGAACCGTGTGTTGCGGGCAACTTCGCCCGAAGTAAAAGGACAAGGGAGAATCTGCGTGCCCTTTTAGCTTAATCTTTCTAGGGAACAAACAAATTGTAGCACGCGCAAGCATGCTTCGTGCATAAGAAAAGGCAGCGCCGCTTGTGGCGGGCGGCGCTGGCCTGACTTTTAATAGCTCACTTCATGCCCATACGCGAGGGACGCACGCGCACGAAGAAGTGATAAGAGACGGGGTTGTTGCCGTAAACGGAATCGAGCACGCCGGGCTTTGAGTAAAAGGTCACGTCGCTGCCGAGCGCCACGTTGAGCTTATCGGTCGTCCACACGTCGCGCGAGTAGCCGAAGGTGTACGCGCCTATGCGAAAGAGGGGATGGCTGTTCGTGATGCCGAGGCTTGCGCGCTCGCTTGAGTCCAGCAGCCCCGTCTTATCAACCAGCTCAAGACGCGTGTACAGGTAGTTCCTGTCCAGAAACTGCACGGTTGATTCGGCGGTGTAGCCGTTCAGGGTGAAGAGGTCATTGTGATGCTCTTCGCGGTTGCGCCCCCAGATGAGGCTCGAAGCCCAGTTGCCGCGAGTGAAGCGCCTGTTATAGCTGATGGAGGCCGTCATGCGTCGCACGTCGCCCGGCTCAAGCGCCTCAGGGTTCTTCAGCAGTCCGTAGCTCCACTGCATAGACCAGTTCGGATTGGGCGCGACCGACACGCGGAACGAGCGCGAGTTCCATGGATTGAACTCGAAGTTATAGCGATTCTCGCCGGGCTCGCGCCCGTTGAAGACGGAGCCCTCGAATTTGAGCCAGCGATAAGTGAAGCCAGTGGTAAAGACGCCGAAGGAGATGTGCGTGGAGTCCTGCAAGTGATGCGTCAAGGGCGCTGAAGGATTCTCCGAAGCAGACCAACGGTGCATGAAAGCCGTTGGCCCCAGCGCGGGCTCGCCCGGAAAACCAAGATAAGCGAACCACGTCCCACGCTCTCCCAACGGCAGGGTGTAGGTCGCGGACAATTCCATGAAGAGGTCGTGCGGGTGCTGCGCGTCCCGTATCGGCCGCCCGTTGTAGCTCTCGCCCGTCTGGAAAAGCTGCGGGCTGCCCTGACCTGAGAAGGTGAAGGGCTCCGCGCTGAACATGCCTCTGAGTTGAAGCGTGCCTGCCCCGACTCGCCTGAAAGCCATGGGCATGAACCAGCTCTGTGATTCCAGCTTGGTCACTCCACGGGGGCCGCCCTGCGCGTTGACGCCCAGCTTCAGGTCGCTGTGAAAGAAGAGGAGCCATTTGCCCGAAGACTTGTACCACATGTACATGGGCGTAGTGGCGGGCTGCCAACTGGAGCCGGAGCCCATCTGCCCCATGGCGAAGGAGTTTCTAGTGCTTCTCCCCACGCGAATGTCCATCCCATCATCGGACATTATCATCAGGGAGTCGGCGTCCATTCGCCCCATCCCCTTCATGTTCATGCCGGGCATGGAGCCAGTCATACCTGAGCCCTGCTGCTGCTCGCCGTTCATGTTGCCCATGTCGTGCCCCTCGTGCCCGGTAGATGATTTGGGCTGTTGGTTGAGCGGCGGGCGGGACGCGTCGGGCGTCGGAGTGACGGCCGCAGGCGCGCTCGTCCCTTCACCCGGCTTGGCGGGCGAAGGCGCTGGCTGCGGAGTTGTCTCCATCTTCATGCCGGGCATGGAATCCGGCGTAGGCTGCGGAGTGGCCTGCGGGTTCGGCGGCGCTGGCTGCGAAGAGGTGCCCATGTTCATGCCGGGCATGGCTTCCTCCTTCTTCTCTTCTGTGGCCTGCTGTTTCTTCTGCGGCGTAGGCGTGGGCTTAGGCTTGCTCATATCCATGCCGGGCATCCCCTGCATGTCCTGTCCCATCACCCTTGCCGAAGAGCTGTAAGACACGCTCGCAAGCATTATCAGAGCCGCGAAGGCTGCCAAGTATAAAGTTTTTCTGAAATCAACTCTTATCATGATTCCCCCTCAAAAAAGGTTTCCTTGCTCGAAAGACAGCACAAGAAGGCTTCGCTGTCATGATGTATCAGGAAAGACAGACTTCCAGCGCTAACGGCCCTTTGGCCGAAACGCGCGATTGAGGGATTGAGAGTTAAATCAGGAGAATGCCTAGCAGAAGGTGTTTAGGCTTGCAGGAGCCGGGCGGAGCGCCCTGCCTGTATAGCACAGGCTTTATAAAAGACTGTGCGGGTATGAACGGAGTCGCGGCCTGTAGCGGCGCAGCCTCAAAGCCGCGCCTCTGCTCCGTCCGTTGTTGTGCTACGACGGTCGAAGACGGAGCTTCGGGGCGGCTCAGACAATGCGTGCAGGGCACGTTCTGCGGAAGCCGGAGCGCAAGGACATCGCCCTTTGAAGCTGGCAACGCGGCAGGCTCCGGCCTCTCTATCTCGCTGGCAGCAGCCGCTTCCTGACTCGTGCCGGAGTCGTGACAATGCGGCTTCGCTTCGGGCTCAGGCTTGACGGGATGGCAGGCTTCTTCGACGGCCACGCTATCAGCCTTGACCGGCTTGAAAGCGTTGCTGTTGGCGTGCGGGCAAAGGACTGCGGCCATGACAGAGCCCCAGCCGCCAGCCGCCAGCGCCAGCACAATCAGCCCCAATATTTGAAAGTAACGCTTCATTGTCTTCGCGGAAAGGATTGAGATGCCCTCAAGCCTCCAGAAGTTTATCACGCCTCTCGCCCCGCACGCACCCGCCCGGAAGCAACCCGCGCGTCCTGCCTCAATTGCAGGATTATAAACTCTGGAGTCACGTACAGGGTCAAGCCCTTTTTTAAAGGCATCCGGCCGCCGGGCAACTAGGCCATGTAGGAGCCAATTCCGCCGGTCATGCTAAGATGCCCATCTATCTATCGAAGCAAGACACGGGGGCGAGCAACTTGGACGAAGCTAGAGCGCGGGAGAGCTGGGTAGAAAACCGGCTGCGCGAGATGACGTTGGAAGAGATGGCCGGGCAGCTTATCATGCCCGACACCACGGGCGTACTCGTACACGAAGAGAGCCGCGAGTTCCGGCGGCTGGCCGAGGCCGTCGAAAGATTTCACGTAGGCGGCTTTATCATCTATAGCGGCGACGCTCTCACGACGGCTGCGCTGACCAACCGCTTGCAGGAGCGTGCGGCGAGCGTGCCGCTCATCTTCGCTTCGGATTTCGAGGGCGGCGTCGGCATGCAGCTCAGGGGCGGAACCCGCCTGCCTCGCGCAATGGCTCTGGCCGCGACCGGCGACACGGAGTCCGCAGCAGAGGCCGCTCGCATCACGGCCCGCGAAGGGCTAGCCCTCGGCGTTCACATCAACTTCTACCCGGTGCTGGACGTCAACAACAATCCTTCCAACCCTATCATCAACACTCGCGCCTTCGGTGACGACCCGGAGATGGTAGCCAACTGGGGCGCGGCCTTCATACGCGCCGCTCAGGACGAAGGACAGATTGCGACGGCCAAACATTTTCCGGGGCACGGCGACACGAGCCTTGACTCGCACATTCTGCTGCCCACGCTGGACGCGCCCAGAGAGCGGCTGGAGCAGATAGAATTGCCGCCCTTTCGCTCGGCCATACAGAGGGGCGTGCGCGCAGTGATGACGGCTCACATCTTTGTGCCAGCGCTCGACACGACGGCTACCGAGACAAGGCCGGCCACGGTTTCGCCTCAGCTAGTAGAAGGAATCCTTCGCGGCGAGTACGGCTTCGACGGGCTTATCTTTTCCGACGCGCTCTCTATGGGAGCCGTCGCAGACCGCTATGACGCGGGCGAAGCTGCGGTGCTGGCAATCGAAGCCGGTTGCGACGTGGCGCTCTATCCGGTTGATATACAGAAGGCGCACGCGGCCCTTTGTGAAGCGGTCAGGACTGGCCGCCTGAGCCCCGCGCGCATAGAGCGCTCGGCGCGCAGGATGCTCGCGGCGAAGGCATGGTGCGGGTTGAATCTTGAGCGCAAAGTCTCTCTGGACAGGGTCTGGGACGTGCTGGGAAGCCCCGCGCACACGCAGACCTCGCGTGACCTCTTCGAGCGCGGGATAACGCTCATACGCGACCCGCAAGGGCTGCTTCCTGTAAAGAAGGAGCGCGTCACGGCGATTATATTGAAAGACAACGTGCCTGTCTGGGCGCACGTTCTCAGAGAGCCTGCGGGCTCCCGCTTCTCTGCGGCTGTCACGCGCACCTTCAACGCGCGACTGATTGAGTCCGGCGCTGAAGCAGCAGATTTGGAGATGGTGATGGAGGCTACGCGCGGCTGCGACGTGGCGCTTGTGGCCGTCTGCGCGCGTGTTGCTGCCTACAAGGGGAGCGTGGCGCTGGCCTATGCTCATGCGGAGGTGCTGGACGCGCTCGACGCCGCAAAGGTGCCGACAATCGCGGTCGTCTTCGGCAATCCGTACGTCCTGCCTCGCGTGCCCGAAGCCGCGACAACGCTACTGACATTCGAGTCCGCGCCCGAATCCGAAGAGGCCGCCGTGAGAATCATCAACGGAGAGATTCCCGCGCGCGGTCGCTCGCCCGTCAAGCTGGAAAAGCAGAAGTAAAAAGCGGGTGAATGATAGATGGTGAATAGACGAACCGTCTCGTCTATTCACCATCTATCATTCACCAGTCTTTGCCTTATATCACGCTCTCGACCATGGGCGATTGCTGAGGGGCTTCAAGATAGGCTTCTACGGTTTTGTATAGCTCCTCGTCTATGAAGCAGTTTATCTGCCGGTAAGCGCGTGTTAGCTGATCCAGATTGTGCTGGCGTATAGCGCCGCGATAGGTTTCCAGAAATTCAAGAAGAGTCGCGCGCAGCAGTATCAGCTCGCGTATGACCTCCTTCAGCTCATAGCCCTGCTGCCACCTCTGACGCCCGTGTTTGTTAGCTTCCTTAAGCGACCCTTCGGGTGGGGACGTGGCCATAGCGTACTTCAGCTCATCTATTATCTGTGGGATGTGGTCTATGAGCTGCACGTAAGAGAGGCGGGCATCGGATTGCACTCTGCGGTCTGACATGACCTTTTCAGACCAGCTTCGCACGATTTGCTCCGAGCCGCTAGAGAGTAAACGACTAATCTCTTGAGTCATTGGGGGAACCTCTTGTCCTTTATTGAAAACCTTGAGAGCAGCTTCGCGTTGAATCCTTTCCCGGAAGGTGCGAGCCGGAGTCTCTGCCAGTTCAACCGGAAGTATCGCACAGGGCGGCGCGAGAGGCAACAATTTGACCTTGCCGCGTAAATAGTGAGACGATGCACCCACAAAGCATTGAGGAATCATTATCGCGGGAGGGCAATCATGGAGATTGATAAGGCCAAAGTTCGCACACAGGAAGATGAGGGCGAGCCAGCGCCCATAGACCAGGTGGAAGAGCGCGTAGAGGCGGAGATGAAGCGCGCAGAAGGCAGCGCGAAGGAGCGCGTCGCACAGGGGCTTCAGGACGAACAGCTCGAGCGCGAAGGCAGACAGATGCGTAAGGAAGCCGAGCGCGAGCTGGAACAGCAACACGAGCGCGAGACAGAGTAGCTTTAGCTAAGAATTAAGCAGAAACCACTAAATCACAGGAAGCAGCGCGAATACGAGAATTTTCATCGTGCTGCTTCCTGTGATTTAGTGGTTTGCTAGTCTTGTAAAGCTTTTCTTTCGGCTCAGACTCTGGAATTGAGCGCCTGCTCAATGGCCTGACGAAGTCTCTGCGGCGTGGTTTCCTGACTGAATCCGGTCAGGTGCGCGACGACGCGCCCGTCGCCCGTGATGACGAAGCTCTGCGGCACCACGTTCTTGACGTTGCCCTGCGACAGCCCGACCTCGAAGCCCTGATTGCCCCACGCTATACGATACGGAATGTTCTGCGCCGCCACGAAATCCTTGACCACGGCTTCGTCATCCACGGGGTCTTCGTTCGTCATTCCAATGACTTCCACGCCGCGCGCCTTGTACTCGTTGCTGACCTTGATGAGGTCTGGAATCTCCTTGCGACACGGGCCGCACCATGTAGCCCAGATGTTGACTATCAAAACCTTGCCCGCGTAGTCCGAGAGCTTGAAGGTTTTTCCTTCAAGGTCTTTCAACTCCGTGTTGAGCACGCTGGCCGGAAGCGGCGGCCTCGGCGCAGATGCGGCGGCGGCAGCAGGCTTGGTGGAAGCGGCAGGCTGATTCGGCGTGCCGGTTGAGCCGGGCTGCGAGCGGACTGCGTCGGACTGGCATGCCGGAAGCATAAAGGCTGCGACGAGCGCCAGCACACCGAAAGTGAACGCCACGCGCAGGGGCGTCCAGAAACCTTTTTTGTCTTGGGCCTGTAAAGCGGAGTTGGTCATTTGCTGAAGCTTACCTTTTTATCAAAATCTACGGGTTCGATTCGGCTATTATGCGAAAGGTTGCGATGCGCGCCGGGTCTGCGCCGACGAAAGCGTATTCGCCGGGCGCGAGCGGGTAGCGCGGGCTAACCTGCATAAAGAGCATACCATCTTCGCGCTTCAAGACAAGCAGGCGCGGGCGTATTATCTCTTCCGACGGAACAGCAAAACCGCTAAAACCCTTCTGCGTCAAGGCTTCAACACGGCGATTCTTCTTCTTTTCCGTGAGCCGCACAATAAAGGGAGGCCGCACGCCCTGCGCGTCCTTTACAAAGAGGTAGAAGCGCGGGCTCGGCTGGCTGACGACGGTCGCGGCGTGCTCGCCCGGCAACTCCAGATAGCTTCTCTTGTCCGAGCGCGCAACCTCCTGCACGCGCAAAGGCGTGGAAGCAGCTTCGAACGGCAGAGCCGTCAAAGCGTTGCTGCTGTCCGCCAGATAGATGAGCCCCTTGTCGGCAGGCGGCTCAGGATAGTTATTCTGAAGCCTCACGGACGCCGCGCCGCCAATGCTCACACAAACACAGAGTAAGAGCGCAAACAGCGAGAGAGAAGGCAGGGCGCGGAATGATGAATTAGAGAGAGAAGATTCAACTTGAATCCGCTTTCCATTCATCATTCCGCGCTCTGTCTTACGCATTATCTTTCTCATCCTATGTCCTGAGCGCGCAATGCCAGAACCGTTCCCAGTATGAGCGCGAAGAACATGAAGATAAGCATTATGGGATTTACAACCATGTTGCCCCACGGATGCAGAAAGTCTACGTAGCCGGAGAGGTCGTCAGGGATTCTGACGGGGTCGTCCGGCTTGGGCGGTGTAGACAGCGCGGGCGGCTCAGGCTTGGTCGGATAGGTGGTCGTCTGCCCGGCCTGATAGAGCGAAGCCTGACGCTGGTACTCATCCATCTTGCGCTGGTACTCCTTAGAGCTTTCGTCCGCGTCCGTTTTGTAATCCTCTATCTTCTTTTTTGACCTAGCTATGTTCTCATCGTTCTCGTACTCCACCTGCTTGTAGAGCCCGCGCCCGTCGTTCTTGTCCGCGGCCTGCGCGCCCTCGTCCTTGCCGCGAAGCACGTCCAAATCCGACAGCCGCTTCATCTCGTCAAAGGCCCAAGTGGCGGGCATGGCGAGGCCCACGACCTTTGAGACGCCTTTCGGCACGCCCACCAGACCCGAGAAGAGAATCTGCGGAATCAATATGAGCGGCACTAGGCTCGTCGCCATCTCGCCGGTCTTGACTATGGCAGAGACGAAGAGGCCGAGCGCGATGCCTACGATTCCCGTCAAAATCATTATCAGTAACTGCGGCAGGCCCAGTAGGTAGCCCGGCATCTTCATCAGCCCCGCGATATCGAAGAGCTTCAAAGTGCCCCACAGCAGTATGCACTGAGCGCCCACTATCATAGAGAGCACGAAGAGCTTTGAGCCCACGTAGGGCAACAGCCCCAGATTGACCATGCGCTCGCGGTTGTAGACGGCCCGCTCTCTGATTATCTCGCGCGCGGCCACGGATGTTCCGAACCAAACCGCCACCAGCGACAGCACAAAGTAGATGAAGTCGCGCGGGTTCGTAGCGCTCACGACCAGATAAGTCATGAAAGCTACAATCGGAGCCTGACCGAAGAGAATCAGCAGGTTGAAGCGGTCGCGCCCCAGCACCTCCATGTAGCGGCGCGCGAGCGTGCCCCACTGGCGAAGCGCGTCGGTCACGGTCGGCCTGCGCTTCTGCGGAGCTATGGCCTGCGTGGCGCGATTCTTCAAGTCGCCCAGTGGCTGGGCCACGAAGCGCTGGTACTGCTGCGTCTGCATGAAGCGGCGCTTCCACTCTTCGGCTACTTCCTCGGAAATCTGCTCCTTCTGCTTCTTGAAGGCTGCCTTCTGCTCTTTGGTGGCGTTCGGAGGCAGAGCGCCCATCTTCGCCACGCGCTCATCAATCGGCGCTTCAAGCTTGTCGTAGAGGTCTTTGAAGCTGTCCGCCTTGATGTGCTGTAAGGCTTCTTTGGGCGGCCCGTACCAGACGAGCTTGCCGCGCATCATGACGACTATCTTGTCGAAGAGCTTCACGTTCTCCATCGCGTGAGTCGTCAGGATTACGGTGCGGCCCGATTCCGCAATCTGACGGAAGAGCTTCATTATCTTCTCTTCCGTGGCAGGGTCTAGCCCGGAGGTGGGCTCGTCCAGAAAGATGACGGACGGTTTTGTTATCAGCTCTACGGCGATTGAGACGCGCTTTCTCTGTCCGCCGGAAAGCTGCCCGACGGGAACGTCACGGCGCTCGCTGAGGCCCGTCACGTCCATCACCTCGTTGACTATCTGGTCAATCTCCTGCGTGGACACGTCGCGCGAAAGCCGCAGCCGCGCCACATAATAGAGCGTGCGATAGACGGTCAGCTCGCGGTGAATGATGTCGTCCTGCGGGACGTAGCCTATGGACTGCTTGATGGAGTCCAGATGCTGGTAGAGGTCAAGGTTGTTGATAAGCACGTGCCCGGCTGTCGCTGGCCTCATGCCGTTCAAGGCATCCATGAGAGTAGATTTGCCAGCGCCCGACGGGCCGAGAAGTCCCACGAACTCGTTCGGCTGAATCGTCAGGTCAACGTCATCGAGAAGCTTAATCTTGCCGCCGCCGGAGCGGTTCTGCACTTCCTTCGTGATGTCAATGACGTCTATGCGCGTCTTGGAGCGCGTGTCGAAGACGGCTATGCCGCGCTGCGGGTCTGCCTGAAGCACGAAGGGGCCGATTTGAACTATGTCGCGGTTCTGCACCGGATGGCGGCCCGTGATGCGGTTGCCGTTGACGTAGACGCCGTTGGTAGAGCCGGTGTCTTCTATGACTACCTGCCCGCCGGAATTGTGCAGCCGCGCGTGATGATTGGAGATTTGCAGGCCGTCCAGATGCAGGTCGTTGTCGGGAGCGCGGCCTATGGACAGAGTCGGCTTGTCGAAGGGGCGCTGCATGAGAAGCTGCGGCTGCGCGCCTCCCGCCTGCGGTGCCTGCGGCTGCTGTTGCAGAGCGCCTGAGCCACCCTTGACGACCATCGTGTGCATGCCTGCGACCTCCGCTATGGGGCCGGAGACGGGGGGCATTCCTACGGGCGCGACTGCGGAGCCCACGGCGCGTTGTCCGGCCTGCGACAGCCCTGCGGGGGCCGGATGAGCCGGGTCTATAAAGCGAAGGATTGGGCCGCCCATTCCCAGTTGTATGCGGTCGTTGTCGTAAAGCGGCGTGGGCGTAGTGATGCGCTGGTCGTTGATGAGCGTGCCGTTAAAGCTCCCGAGGTCGTGAAGGACGAACTGGCCGTCGTGCTTTCGTATCTCTGCGTGACGGCGCGAGACTACGGCAGCCGATGCCTCAATCGCCACTTCCATCTCAGGGTCGCGCCCCATGCGCGTCACCTCGCTGCCAAGCTGTATGCGGCGAAGCTGGCCCGTAGAAGAGCTTACGACTTCAATCGTGGCGGTCTGAGAAGACGCTGGCGAGCCGCCCGAAGCCCTAGGCTGCGGCGCTTTCGGCTGTGCCGGAGGAGCGGCTGCGGCAGGCGGCGCGGCTTTCGGCGGCGGAGGCGGCGCGGCCTGTTGCGGGGGCGGCGCGACGGGCCTCTGCTGCTGCGGCTGCTGTTGCGCGGGCTGCGGCGCTGCTGGAGGTTTTGGAGCGCCTGCGGGCTCAGGGACGGCGGGCTCTCCTACCATGTCCCGGCGCGTCTCCAAATCGCCGAGGTCAACTTTTGGCGCGGGCGCGGCTGCCGTCTCAAGCGAGACGACGCGCATGATTGGGCCGCCCGCGCCGAACTGTACGCGGGAGCCCGTGCGAACCTCCGCAGGCTCGGTCACTCGCTGGCCGTCCAGGAAAGTGCCGAAGCTTGAATTGGTGTCAACAATCAGGCAACGGTCGCCCTTGACGCGAAACTCCGCGTGCTTGCGCGAAACCATGGGCCACTCGCTCTGGTCAAAGACCAGATGGCAATCGGCCGGGTCGCGCCCGACCTTGATGCTCTGATGTTCGTACGCGCGCTCCGGGCCGGGCTGGCCGTTGCGCTCCTGTGCAAGAACGATTTTCATAGATTCCACTTACCCATTTCCAGTAAAGATGAGGCAATAAAAATGTGGTGATAAGTGACGAGTGACAAGTGATGAGATAAAAGCTGATTGCCTGTCACCCGCCACTCGTCACCTGTCACTGTTTTTTATGAGCCGAACCTGAAGGTTCTCAAGATGGTCGGCAATTCTCCCTTTTCGCCCACGTCGTCAAGGCTCTTGATTTCAGGCGCGGCGGATGAGGCCAGCATCAACAGGACGACGCCGTTGCGCGCGTCCTCACTGCCAGCGGGCAGGAATATGACGCGGCCCCAGAGGTCTATGTCGCCCTTGCCTGTACCTTTGACGAGCCCCTTCCAAGTGAATTGGTAGGCATCAAGTCCATTGAACTTAGTCTCCCCTTCGGAGACTTTCTGATAGTTCGGATAGTCCTTAGCGAACAGGTTATTGAAATACTCCACTCGATTCGGAAATATCGGACGGTCGAACTGCATCGTCCCGTTGCTCTGATACCAGCCTATGGCCACTCTCTCAAGCAGATAATCGCCCGTGTCGTCGCTCAGCATGCGCTCTGCCTTGAAGAAGTTGGTGGAGCCACTCGTCCCGGCCTTAGCGTCCACCGTCCAACTGTTCGGATAGTAGAGCGAGAAATCTACGAAATGCTCCGAGAGGCTTCCCGTCACCTTGTCGCGCGAATTGACGAAGCGCGTAGAGTTCGGCGGCTGCGTCACCGGCGGCTGGCCTGTGGCCGAAGCCGAGTTAGCGTTCCCGGAGTTTGCGTTCGCGCTCGAATTTGAATTGGCGTTGGTGCTGCCGGCCTCTCTCTCAAGAGTCGGGCCCGCGCTGCTATTATCCGAGGTCGCGGTCTTGGGCTTCATGCCTAAGAAATAGAAGGCCGCGCCCCCGCCTATGACCAGCAGGAAAAGAACCGCGATGCCGCCTGCCAGAAGCAGCAGCTTGTTCGACTTGGGTCGCGGCGCGGCGGCAGCAACCGGAGCCGATTGCCCGCCGAGCGCGCCCGACTGAACAGCAGGAGGTGCGCCCGTGACGGGCCCAGTCTGCGGCCCTGTGTTAATAGCGGAGGTCTGCGGGAGTCCGCCGGAGGATGCTACGGGAGCAGGCGGGGGCGGCGGCTGAGACGTTGCGCCCGGCGGCGGCGCGAGCGGCGAAGTCGTAGTTGGCCCCGTCTGCGCCGGAGGCGGCGGTGGCGGCGGCATCGAAGACTGCGGCGCTCCCTGCCAAGTGGACGCGGGAGGATGCGTCGGCCCCGTCTGTGCCGGAGGCGGAATCTCGGAAGTCAAAGACGGAGGCGTGCCCGCCACGGTCTTGTTCAAGTCCGGCGCAGGCCCCATGACGGTTGCGCCAAGCGGGTCGGTAGACGGCTTTGGCCCGAGGTCAAAAGTGGTCGGCGCTTGCGCATCAACCATCAGTCGCCCGCCGTCGAACGTGCAGAACTTCTGCGAATCATCCTCGTAGGTACGATTACATTTAGGACAACGCTGCATACTCAAAAATGCAGAAGTCAGAGTGCCGCAATGATGAACGGAAAAGAGTTGATTCATTTGTTCACGGGTTCATTGATTCAATGAACCCGTGAATCAATCTCTTTACTTCATCATTCTGCACTCTGCATTCTGACTGCCTTTCTTATCCTCGTGCGGCGGCCAGCTTTCCCTGTAGCTCCGTGTTTGACGGGTCGAGCGAGACGGCGCGCTCGTATGCGCGCACGGCGTCCGATTTTCTTCCGGCCTTCATGTAGGCGTCGCCTATGCCGCCGAAGCCGTATGCGCCCGCTAGCTGCCTGCGGTCATTCGGTGAAGCGACTTCGGCTGCGCGCGCGATGGCCCGCTCGGCCTCTTCGGGGCGTTCCATGCGAAGATAGAGCGAGCCTAAAACGTAATGCGGCGCGAAGCTGCGCGGGCTGACTTCTATAGCAGTCTTCAGGAAGCCTTCGGCCTCCGGCAATCGCCTCATGTAGATGTGGAACTTCGCCATCAGGAAGTTCGCGCTGGGGTTGCGCGCGTCCAGCTCAAGAGCGCGTTTGATGACCGGCTCCGATTCGGCATAGAGCTGCTCGGACTGCATGGCTTCGGCAATCAAGACAAACTGCGGAGCCTCTTTGGCCAGCCCCATTGCGCGCACGAAGTTCTGCTCGGCTTCGCTCGCGCGATTCGTCTTCTTCATCAAGCGAGCCAGATGCACGTAAGCGACTGCAAACTGCGGGTCAAGCTCCACGGCTTTGCGATATGAGGCTTCGGCCTCTGCGTTCAGGAGAGCGCGAGCCACCAGAGCTTCGCCCAGCCGGTCGTAAGCCACAGGGTTATTCCCCTGAAACTGTATGGCGCGTCGTGCCGACTGCTCCGCTTCGGTGAGCCGCTTGGCTGCGTTGCCCGCGACTCGCGGCTGAATCAGCACATAGCTCAAGGCAATGAAGGCGTCCGCGCCGAGCGGGTTAAAGACCGTTGACTGGCGATAGGAGGTTTCGGCCTCTTCCCAGCGCTGCTGGTCTGTGTAGATGTTTCCGAGCCCGTAGGCCGCGCGCCAGTCCTTCGGCTTCAGTTGCAGAGCCTGACGATAGGCGTTTTCGGCCTCCGAGTACTTGCGCTCGTCGCGCGCCTCGTTCCCTTCATCGAGCAGGTCTTCGTAGCGCTCTTCCAGTTCTGCGGCTGCCGCAGGATTGTTGGCCGTGCGTGTATTTGTTCGACCGCCGACGCGCGGGCCTGTGCCCGTCCTGCCGCGATTCGTGCGGCGCTTGCTGGTGGTTTCAGGGTTGCGCGGCCTGAAGACAAGCGCGCCGCCGCCAAGGTCGCCGCCAGCCTCCTGCGCCATGATTACACTGGCGCAGGCGAGTATGAGCGCGGCACAGACGGCCAGCGTTCCAAGCCGGAAGATTGGGGGATAAAAGCTATCGGGTTTCATCACGATTCCTTTCATAAAGCTCTTAGCGGCGCGCCTCTCATCTCAAAATTGACAATCAATTATAGAGCGGGCGCGCAAGGGACGATTGCGGGGACGCTTTCTCCGGCTACTGTGCGCGCACTAGGCGGAAGCCCAGACCTGAATTTTGCGTCGTAGCCGGAATCCAGTCTCTAAAGGCCGCAGAAATCTTCCTCTTGCTCATGTCTGTGATGTACGCTCCGCCGCGCACAATTATCCAGTCCTTGTTGTCTGGCCTGACCTGCCCACGGCTTCCCGGATAGTACGAAGCCTTGGACGTTGTCCACTCGTAGGCATTGCCTATCATGTCAACTATGCCGGAGCGCGTTTTGTCGTCGGCGGATGCGCCCACGGGCTGGAGAGACGCGGCGTTGACGTTGGCCTTGCCTTCGACCCAGGAGTCGCCCCACGGGAAGAGATTTCCCTGCCCGCCCTCTCTGGCCGCATATTCCCACTCCTCTTCCGTGGGCAGCCTGTAAGTCACGCCGTCACGCTTCGAGCGCCACGCGGCAAACGCCTTCGCGTCCTCAAGCGAGACGTTAGTCACAGGCCATTGCTCCTGCCCGCCTGCGGGCTTGCCGCCCCTGAAATGGCTTGGCGCGGTGTGGCCTGTCTCGGCCACGAACTGAGCGTACTCTGCGTTGGTGACTTCAGTGCGGTCTATCGAAAAGGCTCCGACCGTGACGGAATGAACCGGGCCTTCCTGCTCAGCGCCGTCGGAGCGTCCCATCTGGAAGGAGCCGCCGGGCAGAGACACTAGGTCTGGCTTGATTGGCGCGTTTGATTCCGGCTTGTTGTTCTCGCCCGGCTTCTGATTCGGATTAGAAGGCGTCTGAGGCGTCTCAGCAGGCTTGGAACGGGTCAGCATGTATATGCCGCCGCCACCGCCAACCAGCAGGACGACGCCAATCACGGCCGCAATCAGCCCCATCGGCAGACCCGATTTTTTAGGCTCCGAGGCCGCGAATCCGGGCGAGGACGCCTGAAAAGGCGGCTGGCTCTGGTAGCCAATGTTCGGGTGCGACTGCGCGCCCGCGTTCGGGTCTACAGGCCCGGTCGTGATGCCCTGACGCTGCGGCTGCGTCTGACTCAAATCAACGGGAGGCGAGACGGTCGTGGCGGCCAGACGCGCACGCTGCTCTTCAAGCTCACGACGCTCTCTCTCGATTCTCTCTCTCTCGGCCTGAAGCGCCCGCTCGCGCTCTTCTCTCTCCCTTTGCTCACGTTGCTGTCGTGCGCGCTCCTCTTCGGCGCGGCGTGTTGCTTCCGCCTCTGCTTTCGCTCGCGCCTCGGCTTCTGCACGAAGGCGCTCCTGCTCAGCCAAGCGGCGGGACTCTTCCTCTTCTGCGCGGCGACGAGCTTCGGCTTCGGCTCGCTGGCGCTCATCTTCGGCGCGTCTTGCGGCTTCCTGCTCCGCTAGGCGGCGAGCTTCTTCCTGCTCGGCACGAAGACGCGCGGCCTCTTCTTCAGCCTTCTTGCGGGCCACGGCCTCGGCTTCGGCCTGCTTGCGTGCGGCCTCTGCCTCTTCGGCCTTAAGGCGCGCAGCTTCTTCGGCCTTCTCGCGCGCGGCCTGTTCTTCGGCGCGGCGCTGTGCCTCAAGCTCAGCCCGTTTTCTCTCCTCTTCGGCCTTTTGTCTCGCTTCGGCCTCGGCTCGCTCTCTGGCCTCGGCCTGAGCGCGCAGTCGCGCTTCCTCTTCGCGCTGTACCTCTTCGCGCGCTATGCGGTCGCGCTCCTCTTGCTCGCGGCGCTCGCGCTCACGACGCTCGGCCTCTTCGCGCCGGGCCTGCTCTTCAAGCTGCGCGGCTTGAGCGCGAAGACGCTGCGCCTCCATTGCGGCATAGCTCTGCTGCTGGGAAGAGTCCATGTTGGCGGCGCTGATGGTTCCCGCGTACTGGTCGTTGGACATCTGCGGCAGGCTCGTCGCCATCAGGCTCTGTAGCTGCGCGCTCACGTCGCAGGTGCCGCCAGAGCATTCAATCTGCCCTTCCCAATCCGCGTAGCCGTCCTGACGCACCCGCACCAGATGCTTGCCCGGCTGAATGTCCGTGATGACCATCTGGCCGTTCCCGTCCGACATTCCGACCTCTATGCTGTTGATAGAGACGCGCGCTCTCGGCGGAGTCGTGCGAATCCGCATGGTCGTGGTGGTGGGTTGCGGCCGCATAGACACAGATGGCGGCGGAGGCGAAGGCGTGATGATGGTTTCGGATTGATAGCCCGGCCCGGCCATCTGCGTGCGATTAAGCGAAGCAGAGGTCTGCGCCACGGCGTCTCGCAGTTCGCTGATGAAAGCGTCAACCGTCTGCGGGCGGTTGTCCGCGTCCTTCTCCAGCGCGTGGCGCACTACGGCCTCGATTGACGGAGGGACTGAGACGCCCAAGCTGGCGAGCGGCGCGGGCGCTGCCGTCAAATGCTTCTTCATGATGGAAGGGATGCCGGTGCCCTTGAAGGGGACGTCGCCGCCCAGCATCTGGTAGAGAATCACGCCCAGAGAGTAGATGTCGGCGCGAACGTCCGGCTCCTCGTCCGACCACTGCTCGGGAGCCATGTAGAAGGGCGAGCCCATGAGCCCGGAAGTCTTAGCCTGAACGAACGAGCCCAAAAGCTCGCCCGACTTAATCTTGGCCAGCCCGAAGTCCAGAATCTTGACCGCTTCGGCCACCGGTAGCCCGTCCTGAAGCATTATGTTCAGGGGCTTCAAATCTCTATGCACGATGTTCTGCCGATGTGCTGCGGCGATGCCCGAGCCGATGGCGTTCATCATTTCAAGCGCGCGCGTGGGCGGCAGAGCGCCTTCAGCCGCCAGTATGTCGTGTAGGGATTTGCCCTGCACGAACTCCATGACGAGAAAAGGCATGGTGCCGCGAGCAACGCCGAAGTCGGTCACGGCTATGATGTTCTGGTGGCGTATGGCGGCGGCCGCGAGCGCTTCCTGACGAAAGCGCGTCACCAGCATGGGGTCGTTGCCTACAAGGTCGGGCAGGATGACTTTGATGGCGTGCGCTGTTTTAAGGAAGATGTGGCGCGCTTTGAAGACCACGCCCATGCCGCCATGCCCCAGCCGCTTTTCCAGTTGGTAGCGACCGTCTAGGATGGGCTCGCCCGCGATGGACGGCGTCGTAGCGTCGCCGTCATTGGGACAGTGATTGACGTGATCAGGAAAACAACGTCGGCAAGCTGGACATTCTTTCATCGGTTGGCTCGGATACCGGGGCAGCCAGCCACAAAAGTCACAAGAGCGGCAGCCATTGTTAAGGGGCGCACGCCGGCTTGCATCGTGGGGGCAGCCTAATTTTCTCTCGGTGGCAAGTAAAGCTCCGCGTGCGTTTTCGTGCGAGAGGCTACTCGCACGTGCGCGGCAAAGTTTCGGACGCTGACGCTCCTACAAGGCGGAACGTCGCCTGGTAGCACATAAGGAGTTGCCACAACCACGCCCGTAGATTTTAACGGCTCTCCTCCCTTCAAGCAAGTAATAAGAGAACAGGTTAGAGCCTTGAGGCCGGAAGCCTGCAAAAACCGTCCTCCAACTGGCTCCCGCCTACAGCCTCAGTTCTTCCCTTTTGACTTGATTAATTTTATAGTTTGCGTATGCCTGTCCTTGAGAGTTATCGCGGGCGCGACATAGTAGGCGTAGAAGAGTTGGTGGGGGTTGCAAACTCTCTCATAGAACACTATGGCCGTGAGGCTGCGCGCGGGACGGCGCGAGTCAACATAGGCCCTCGCACCGTGCGACAGTATCTTTCGGAGGCGCTGCTCGGAGAGCCCACGGGCCAAACGGGAGCCTCAATCGTCTTCAATTACGGGAACCTGCTCAGGCTGCTGGCCGTCAAAAAGCTGCTGGCCGACCACTGGTCTGTCATCAAAGTCAAAGAGCTGATGCGCCAGCTTGACATCACGGCGCTCGAAGAGTTCGTCAACAAGGCGCTCGTCTCCTTTGCGCGCTCGCACAATGAATCGCGCGCGGTCATCGAGCGCGATGCCGCGCGTTCATTGAGAGGCTCCGAGCCTGCTGGAACCGAGCAGGAACCGGCGTCGCAGTCTAACCTCTTTGCGGTAGAGCCCGCGCGGCGGCGCGAGACGGAAGTCGGAGAATGGATAGAGATTGCGCCGGGGCTTGAGATAAAGGTGCGCCGCAGCTTTCGCCCGCCCACCTCCGAAGAAGACCGCGCACGCCTCGCCATGCGCTTCTGGTCTGTCATCATGAAAGATGGAGGAAGCGATTGATAGATTGGTTCATTGAGTCAATGAACCAATCTCTTCATTGCAGTTTTATGCCCGGCTCCTGAGCGTCCTTGAGAGTCAGGCCGAGGCTGGCCGCGACGGTCGGCCCTATCTCCGTCATACGTATGATGCCGAGTTGGCCGCGCTTAACGCCAGCGCCTGCGGCTATGAATGAGGCGTAGTAATCCGCGCGGTCTGGCGCAAAGCCGTGCGCGCCCTTGTCCTTGCTCGCGGTGATAACTTCGCCCATGTAGCTCTCTCCGAAGGCATAGCCGTCCGCGCCGTCCAGCATGAGGGCGACACGATTGTTTGCGCCAAGCACGTTGAGGCGTCTTCCTTCAAGCACCTCTCTTATGCCGCTTCCTTCCCTTCGGGCGAGCGGCTTGAAGATGTCGCGGACTCTTTTCAAAGCATCTTTATCATTCTCGTCTCTGAGTAGAATCGCGCACGAGCCGTTGGTCACGTAGGGCAGAGCGCGCCACTCCGTCACAACCGTCACCGGATTGCCTTTCTCGTCCCTTTCCTCACGCACCTTCAGGAGCCCCGCGCGCTCAAGCAGCACGCCCGGATGAACCAGCCTTGAGACGGGCATAAAGCCGTGGTCAGAGACTATGAAGACGGCGGTTTCATCGAGCGTCCCCGCACGCCGCGCAGCCTCAAGTATGCGCCCGAGGTAAGCGTCCAGCTTCTCAAGTATCGCGAACGACTCAGGCGTGAAAGGCCCATGGTCATGCTGGGCGCGGTCAAGGTCTACCAGATGAACGAACATCAGCTCAGGCCGCTTCTCTGCGATGATGTACTCGGCCATGCGCGTTCGCATGTCGTCCTGCTCGTCCTTACCGGCGCGGGCGTAAAGCTGCTTGTCGCGCTTTTCAATCTCACCCAGCAAGCCCTGCGGGACGGAGTTCTCTATCATGCGCGCCAGCGTGTCCAGAAGCGTGCCGCCAAAGCGCACAATCTCCGGCACGTTGTAATCGCCCGCGCCAGCGCCTACCGGCCACGACACCATGCCAACTTTGAGCCCTCGCTTTCGCGCGGCGTCCCACAAAGTCTCTGCGCGAATGTCGCGCGCGTACCAGTACCACTCGCGGCTGCGGGCGGTTCCGGGCGGAGGCTCAAGCAGGTCGTTGCCAAAGATGCCATGACGAAAGGGCCTAGTGCCGGTCACAATCGTAGCGTGCGCCGGATAGGTCACGCTCGGAAAGATTGAGACGACACCACGCGCCGTAGTGCCTTCCGATACCAAGCGCCTCAGGTTGGGAATCTCCAGCCCGAGCTCGTCCCGCCGGTTCAGGTAGCGCGCGTCCAGCCCATCCATAGAGATGATGAGCGCGCGCCTCGGCTTCGACTGTCGCGCCTGCCGTTTCGTCTCCCCGCCTGAAGCGACAAAGAGAGTCGAGGCCGCGAGCAGAAGAAAAGCGATGAGCACAGAGGCGCATCGCTTTAGAATGATTGAGACTGAATGAGACACTAGATTAATCTTCATACAAGTCATACGTAGTGGATTGGCTCACCGGTTCATTTCTTCATTGAAGAAATGAACCGGTGAGCCAATCCGCTCAATTACCCCTGACCACTATGTTGACCAGTCGCTGCGGGACGACTATGACTTTGACAACCTGACTGCCTTCAGTCCAGACCCGCACCTTCTCGTCCGAGAGCGCAGTCTCGCGCAAAGTCTCTTCGGTGGCATCGGGCGTGGCGCGTATGCGTGCGCGCAGCTTCCCGTTAACCTGCACGGGAATCTCCAGCTCATCCTTGCGCGCCAGCCCCGCGTCGGCCACCGGCCAGCGCACTTCGCCGGTCAGTATTCCGCCCTCGTGGCCCATGCCCTCCCACATCTCCTCCGAGATGTGCGGGGCAAACGGCGCGAGCATCAAGACCAGTGCCTTCAAAGCTTCTTGCGCCGCGAAGCGGTCTGCGGCGCTCGCCTTCTCCGGCGTGGCTGGGAACTGGCCGAAGGCGTTCGACAACTCCATCAGGGCCGCAATGCAAGTGTTGAAGTGCAGTCCCTCCAAGTCTCTGGTCACGCGCTCTATGGCGCGATGCGTTTCGTGACGCAAGCCTCGCGCTTCCGCGCTGAAGGCGGAAGAGTCCGGCGCTTCCTCCGGCGCGTCTCGCACGGCGTCGCGCCAACGCCAAGTGAAGTTGTAGACGCGGCGCAGGAATCTCAACGCGCCGTCAATGCCCGCCTCCTGCCAGCGCAGGTCGTTCTCCACGGGCGCTGCGAACAGTATGAAGAGGCGCACGGCGTCAGCGCCATAAGCGCTTATCATCTCGTTCGGGTCTACGCCGTTGTTGGCCGACTTTGACATCTTCTCGAACGGCCCAACCTTGACCGGCTGGCCGTCGCTTATCAGTCGAGCGCTGGTGATTCTTCCCTTGTCGTCGCGCTCCGTGTCTACCTCGGCAGGATTGAAGTAGACTTTCGCGCCGCTCTCTTCACGGTAGAAGGTTTCGGCCACGACCATGCCCTGCGTCATCAAATTTTTCACAGGCTCGCTAAACGAAACCAGCCCTATGTCGCGCATGAACTTCGTCCAGAAGCGCGTGTACAGCAGGTGCATGACCGCGTGCTCCACGCCTCCGATGTACTGGTCTACGGGAGCCCAGTACTGCACCTTCTCGCTTTCAAACGGCGCTTCCCCGTTCTGCGGGTCGCAGTAGCGGAAGTAGTACCATGAAGAGTCAACGAACGTGTCCATCGTGTCCGTGTCGCGCCTCGCAGCGCCTCCGCACTTGGGACAAGTCGTGTTGACGAACTCCGGCACAGTCTCCAGAGGCGAGCCCGTCAAGCTGAAGTCCGCGCTTGGCGGCAACAGTACCGGCAAATCATTTTCCGGCACAGGCACTATGCCGCACTCCGGGCAGTGAATCATTGGGATTGGCGCGCCCCAGAACCTTTGGCGCGAGATGCCCCAGTCGCGCAGGCGATAGGTGACGGCCATCTCGCCAAAGCCCTTGCTCTGGGCGAACTCCGCCATCTCACGCATGGCATCACCCGAGAGCTTGCCGCTCCAATCGCCTGAGTTGACCAGTATGCCGTACTCCGCGAAAGCTTCCTTCATCTCCGTAGATTGGTCTGCGCCCAACTGCGGGTCAAAGCCGCTCGGCTCCTGCTCGTGCGTGATGGGAGCTATCACCTGTCGTATCGGCAGGGTGTACTTCTGCGCGAACTCGAAATCGCGCTCGTCGTGCGCGGGCACACTCATGACAGCGCCCGTGCCGTACTCGGTCAGCACGTAGTTTCCTATCCAGACGGGGACTATCTCGCCGCTAAAGGGATTGACGGCCTGCAAGCCCGTGTTGATGCCTTCCTTCTCTTCTTCAGCGCCCGGCTCAGCAGCCCGGTTGCGTGCCTCTCGCACGCGCTCTATGAAGGCGTCAACGTCCGTCTTCAATGCGGAGTCTTTCATCAAGTCGGACAACAAAGGATGCTCCGGGGCCAACACAATCGCGTTCGCGCCGTAGATGGTGTCAATGCGAGTGGTAAAGACGCGCACCTTTGCCTCAGTGTCTTTGATGGCGAAGTCAACGTAAGCGCCGACGGATTTGCCAATCCAGTTGCGCTGCATCGTCAGGACGCGCTCGGGCCAGCCCGCCTCTATCTCCTTCATGTCTTCCAGCAAGCTTTCGGCGTAATCCGTGATGCGGACGAACCACTGCTCTAAATCCTTCTTGACCACGGGATTCTCGCAGCGCCAGCACAAGCCGCCCGACGCCTGCTCGTTGGACAGAACGGTCTGGCAGTTAGGACACCAGTTGACGGGCGACATGCGGCGGTAAACCAACCCGCGCTCGTGCATCTTCAGGAAGAACCACTGATCCCACCTGTAATACTCTGGCGTGTGCGCGGCAATCTCTCGCCGCCAGTCGAAGCTCATGCCCAGACGCTTCATCTGCCCGCGCATGTGATTGATGTTGTCTTCAGTCCAGACGCGAGGGTTGATGCCGCGCTTGATGGCAGCCTGCTCTGCGGGCTGGCCGAAGCTGTCCCAGCCGATTGGGTGCAGGACGTTGAAGCCCTGCAAGCGCTTGTACCACGAGAGCGCGTCGCCTATGGAGTAGTTGCGAACGTGCCCCATGTGCAAAAAGCCGGACGGGTAGGGCAGCATCTCCAGACAGTAATAGTGCGGGCGAGAGGGGTCGGGCTCTACCTCGAAGACGCCGCGCCCGTCCCAGCTCTTCTGCCACTTCTCTTCTATCTTCTCAGGGAAATATTTTTCGTCCATGATTTTTCAGCCTCTTAGGTAATCCTTACACTTAACCACAAACCGGACGCGCAAGGCTACTCGTCTTAAGAGCCCCGGCCATCCGTAAATTCTTATTGTTGATTGGAAGATTAAGAGAGCCGCGCCAGCTACACCGCGCGCAAAAGAAGGCTTACGCGAGGCTGCCGGGCGGCACCCTAAGGGCGAGAAGAGTGTTGAAGGTAAAGCGTCTCATTCGAGCTGTCCTGCACATAATGACTTAAACCGACCACATCTTAGCCTACAGGCAGATGTTTGTCGAACCATTTATTACGAGCCGCTTCGGATTTATGTTCCGGGTTTGACTTCGGCCTTTCCCGTAAGGTGTTACGCGCCGCAGCCGCAGCCGAAGAGGCTTTCCACCTTGCCTGCGCGAAAAGAGTAGACAGTCCTCCAGTCGCCTTCGTAATAACCGCCTTCTACGATTATCTCAAGGCGACCGTCGCCGTTCAGGTCTAAAAGGGCCGTGACGGCGTACTCGTTCGGCGGCCCGTCCGTCTCGGGGACTCTGCCCCTCGGATGATACTCGCCCTCGACCACTACGGTCTGCACCCTTCCCCGCACTACCCTGCGCAGAAGCACGACCGAGTAGTCGCCAGGGTCTGATTCATTAGAGATGCTGCCGGATTCCCAGCGCTTGGCGCGCGTCGCGTTGATTAAGACTTCCTGCCTGCCGTCGCCGTCCAAATCTACGCGAAGGACTTTGACTATGTTGACCTGCGGGCGGCGAATCCCGTTGCGCCTCAGCACTGCGGCCACAGCCGAGCGATAGGCGGGCGAGTTGTTGTTCTCAACTTTCGGCACACGCGGCAGAGCGTTCCAGATTCCGCCGACGGCAATCAATCCCGCCTCGTCCTGTTTCGGAGCCATGTTCTTGACGTACATGGTGTCGGTGCAGGGAGGCCCTTCGGAAACGGGCTTGACGCCGATTCGCACTCCGATTCGGCGCGTCATGCTGTAAACGACGTAGCGCTCGCCGCCTCGCATCAGAGGCGCTATCTCCTCGGCCTTTACCCATTGGCCGTTACTCAAGCCGCCCATCACGCAGCCTCCCCCGCCTAAGTCAACCACCGGTGAAATCTTCTGCGCGAAAAGTGTGGAAGGAAAGATTAGACCGCAAGAGATAAGTATAAACAGGAATGAGCGCGAAGCTCTTTTCTTCATAGTCATACCGGAAATTGTCTCCCTGTGCCGAAGCGGAAAGATTGTCTGGCGCGCTCTTATTTTGCAGACTGTATGAAAGAACGCAAGGCTTCGAGATTGCTCGCGTCGTCGCCAAGCTCGTCCTGCGGAGTTTCAAGAAGGAAGGCCGCGTGCGTGAGGCCCGCGTGGCGCGCGACCCTTCTGAGCGCTTCGCTGCCTATGTGGCCAAGACCTATGTGCCAGTGACGGTCTACGCGAGAGTTGTAGTCGGCCTTGGAGTCGTTGAAGTGAACGGCCCGCACGTTCCGAAGCCCGACGTTTCTTTCGAGCGACTCGAAGGCGGCGGCGAGCCCGTCCTCGTCGCGTATGTCGTAGCCCGCCGTGAAGGCGTGCGCCGTGTCCAGACAGACGCCCAGATGAAGCTCGGGACAGCGCTCTATAATCTCCCTCAGATGCTCGAAGCGGTGGCCTATACACTCGCCCTGCCCCGCCGTGTTCTCAAGCAGTATGCGAAAGCCGTTGAGATTGAGCCCCGCGCACGCGGCCTTTAGGCTCTCCGCGCAAGTCTCAATCGCGTCCGCCTCGCACGCGCCGCGAGCGCTGCCCGGATGCACAACCAGATAGTCCGCGCCGAGCGCTAGGCCGCGCTCGACTTCTTCGCGGAACGAAGCGCGCGACTTACCACGAATCGTCTCGTCAGCCGAGGCCAGATTTACAAGATAGTTGCAGTGAATAACAACGGGCGAGATGCCTGTCTCTTCTCGCGCGTGTTGAAAGCGCTCCACCTCTTCAACTGTGAGCGGCCGCGCGGCCCACCCGCGAGGGTTGCGCGAGAAAAGCTGCACCGCGTCAGCGCCCAGACTCCGGGCCTTCAAGAGCGCGTTCTGTAGCCCTCCGGCAATCGGAGCGTGTAGGCCAATGCGAGGTAAAGAGGATTGACTCATCGGTTCATTCGCTCATTGATTCAATGAATCAACGATTACCTTCTTTCCACCTCTTCCATCACGCGCAGAATGTTGCCGCCGAGGATTTTGCTTATGTCCTCTTCGGAATAGCCGCGACGCAGAAGCTCCGCCGTCAGGTTGGGAAGCTCCGCCACGTTAGTCAAATCCGTAGGCACGGCCTGTATGCCGTCGAAGTCCGAGCCCACGCCGACGTGGTCTATGCCAATGAGCTTCACCATGTAATCTATGTGGTCTACTATGCGAGAGACGCTGACGGGCGGCAGCCGCTTCGCGTACTCCTCTGTGCGAACGCGGTCGCGCGCAAGCTTTTTCTGGCCGACGGTGCCGCGAGTCTCGTCCGACGCCCTTTGCACAAGCGTAGCAATCTCCGCGTCCACGCGCTTCTTCTTCTCGCTCCAGCCCGGCTCTAAAAATTCAGGATAGAAGAGGACGCAGGCCACGCCGCCGGTTTTGGCGAGCGCCTTGAGCATCTCGTCGTCCAGATTGCGCGCGACGTTCGCAAGGCCGCGCGCGTTTGAGTGCGTGGCTATGACGGGCTTGGTAGAAGTGTTGATGATGTCCCAGAAGGTAGGGTCTGAGACGTGCGAAACGTCAACCATCATGCCGAGGCGATTCATCTCGCGTATCACCTGCCTGCCGAAATCATTGAGGCCGCGCTTTCGCCCCGCTTCGTCTCCGGACGAACCGGCCCACGGCAGGCTCACGCTCCACGTGACGGACATATAGCGCACGCCCATCTTGTAGTAACGCTCAACATTCTCAATCCGCTCGTCAATCGCGTAAGCGCCTTCGAGCCCCATCAGCGCCGAGAGCTTCCCGGCCTGACTTATGCGTCGAATGTCTGCGGCTGTAGTCGCAAGCTCCCACGTCTCAGGATGCTTTTCGGCCAGAGCGCGCACGGCGCGAATCTGCTCGTCGGCTCGCCGTATGGCGCTCGCGCCTCCGCTCCCGTAAAGGTCGGGCGCGACCCAGATGGAGAAGAACTGCGCGGACAGTCCTCCCTCACGCATTCGGACGGCGTCGAAGTGGCCGTCCGCGAGACGATTGTTTATGTCCACGCCTTCGTCCAGCATGCGCTGGGTGGTGTCGGCGTGCATGTCTATGGAGATGGCGCGGCGCGTGACAGATGCTGCGTCCGTCTGCTTAGCTGCGGAATTTCCGGTGTTTTGATTCTTTTCCAACATGCGACAGTTATTCGAGACGAAAGAGATTACGAGCAAGGTGGCTAGAAGAGAAACGTGCGTGGTCTTCCGTGCTCTCAAGGCTCATCATCCGGGGGAAGCGAAAAAGTTTTTGATGAAAGCAAATCAGGATGGTACGCCAGCCCCTTTTTCTAATCAAGGCTACCTTGCAAAGGTGCGCGTCTTTAAGCTATTTTGTGACTTACACAAGGGCCAGAAGGTTAGGAAAATGGCAGAAGCGTCTCGATACAATCGCTTCTGACGAAGCTAAAGCTGTAGCCGCTCAAGGCGCTGCCGCAATTCCCCCTTAAGAGCTTCATCATAAGGAGAAACGTTCATGTTCACAAAAGATGGTAAAGCCAAAGATATAAAGACTCCCAAGATTGTTCAGGAAGTCTGGCACAACGGCGAGTGGGTCAAGTGGAACGATGCGCGCGTTCACGTCATGTCGCACGTGCTGCATTACGGCTCAAGCGTCTTTGAAGGCATACGCTGCTACTCAACCAAACGAGGCCCTGCCATCTTTCGCCTGCGTGAACACATGCAAAGGCTACTGAACTCGGCCAAGATTTACCGCATGGACACAGACCTCACGCTCGACCAGTTGAACGAAGCTGCGATTGAGCTGGTTAATCGCGGCGGTCTTGAGCAGTGCTACATACGCCCCATAATCTTCCGCAGCCTTGACGAAGAGCGCCCGGCCTTCGGCGTCAATCCGTTCCCGAATCCCCTAGACTGCTACATAGGCGCGTGGGACTGGGGCAAGTACCTTGGCGACGAAGCGCTTGAGCAGGGCGTGGACGTTTGCGTCTCGACTTGGAATCGCCTGACGCCGAACTCAATGCCCGCTATGGCAAAGTCGGGCGCGAACTACATGAACTCGCAGCTCATCAAGATGGAGGCGCTTCTTAACGGCTACGCGGAAGGTATAGCCCTTGATGACAGAGGCTTCGTCTCCGAAGGCTCCGGCGAAAACATCTTCGTGGTATCGGGCGGCAAGGTTATCACTCCGCCGCTTTCATCTTCGATTCTGCCCGGCATCACGCGCGACAGCGTCATACAGATTGCCAACCAGCTAAACATCCCGGTCGTAGAGACAGGCATCCAGCGCGCGGCGCTTTACGTAGCAGACGAGCTTTTCTTCTCAGGCACGGCAGCCGAAATCACGCCCATACGCTCCGTTGACAAGATACAGATAGGCACGGGCCGCCGGGGCGAAATCACTCGCCGCATACAGGAGGTATTCTTCCAGATTACCTCCGGCGAGCGAGAAGCGCCCGGCCCGTGGCTGACCTACGCGAACGAGCACAAAAAGCAGGCCCAAGGCTCTGAGAGCAACAACGGCCATCACAAAGCCGACATTGCCGACCCGAAATCTTCGGCCGGTAAGCCCGACACAGACCCCATGGCTACCTATCGCGCCGTGGCGACCGACTAAGACGCAAAAAGCTGAAATCGAGTACCGGAAAGACCGTATCGGACTGATTCCCGATGCGGTCTTTCTTTATCACCACAGCAGACCATATCTTAAGGTCTTCATCTACAGCAATTTCACCTCATTCCTGCTCCGTTTGACGTGGCCAACATTATTTAATCGTTGACCTTTCTTTAGCTTACAGACTATTATGAGAGTTGAGCGCGGTGCCCGGCTCTACAGTTTCCCGGGCCGTGCTTCCCGCCGCATTCAATCTCCTTATAAGAGGCCGCAAGCCTTCACGCATTTTCATATTTTCAGCCGCCGGAGTGGCTTCAAATCTTTCACAAGAGTTCTCTGCTATGTCCAAAGTTGACGAGTTGCTGAAAGCTGCCGCAGGGTTCGGCGCATCCGACCTTCACATAAAGGCCGGTACATTCCCCTTCATGCGCGTCGGCGGCGAGCTGCGCCCCGTCGTGGACTGTCCCCGCCTGACGCAGGAAGACACTCTGGATATGGCCTTTTCCATGATGTCCAACCGGCAGAAGCAGCGCTTCAAGGAGGTTTCGGAGGTAGACATAGGCTACGGCGTATCCGGCCTCGGACGCTTTCGCGCCAACATCTTTCAGCAGCGCGGAACCGTAGGCATAGTCATACGCGTCATCCCAGACCGCACGCGCAGCATCACGGAGCTTAGCCTGCCGCCCGTCATAGAAAAGGTGGCCGAAGAGCAGCGCGGGCTGATTCTGGTGACGGGAACAACCGGCTCTGGCAAGTCAACCACTCTGGCCGCCATCATAGACCGCATCAACTCCACGCGTAGCGGCCACATAGTCACCATTGAAGACCCCATAGAGTTTCTGCACAAGGACAAGAAGTCCTTCGTCACGCAGCGAGAGGTGGACGTTGACACGCGCTCGTTTGCTGAAGCCCTGCGCGGCGCGCTTCGCCAAGACCCGGACGTGATTCTGGTAGGCGAGATGCGCGACCACGAGACGATTGAAACCGCTCTGACCGCAGCCGAGACGGGCCATCTGGTGCTTTCAACCCTGCACACGCTGGATGCTACGGAAACCATCATGCGTATAGTCTCTTCGTTCCCGCCGCACCAGCAGAAGAGCGTTCGCATACAGTTGGCCGGAATCCTTAAGGCCGTCATCTCCATGCGGCTTGTTCGCTCGGCGCGCGGGGGCGGGCGCGTCCCTGCCGTAGAGATAATGCGCTCCACCGGCTTCATACGAGACTGCATAGTCAACGAAGAGAAGACCTCGCAGATGCGAGACGCCATAGCCGCAGGCACTTCGCAGTACGGCATGCAGACCTTCGACCAGTCCTTCTTTCATCTATACCAGTCCGGGCTTATCTCCATGGAAGAGGCACTGCGCGGCGCCAGCAACCCGGACGAGTTCCGCCTGAGAGTCGCAGGCATACACTCTGCTTCAGACCAGGCCAAAGAAGAGATGGAACGCACGCGCATCGTCTCAGGCGCGGAATCGCGGCGTCCACCGGCAAAGAACATCAGCGACTAAACCGTGCGGAATCGTTAAATTCGCCCGTTAGCCGTACGCCTGCGGCTACGGGAGCGCTCACACTTGATTGGAGAGATTAACCAGCATGGATACCATCACGACCACCGCCGTCATGCCCCTGATAGAAGCCGCCTACGAAGGCAACACGGCTCAGGTGCAGTCCCTGATTGAAGAGGGCGCGGACATAAACGAAAAGGATGCTTCCGGGCGCACGGCCCTGATGATTGCGGCTAATCGCGGCCACACCTACGTAGTGCAGCTACTGCTTGAGCGCGGCGCTGACGCCAACGCCACCGACAATAACGGCCTGACGGCCATACAGGCCGCAGAGTCCAGAGGCTTCGAGCGAATCGTCTCCATGCTGAGAAAGTTTTCAGCCGCTCCGGGGCAGTCGGAACCCGGCGCTGCGTTGAAGGGCCAGTCGGCTCCGCGCCTGAGCCTGCATCGTGCCGTGGACGAAAGCGACTTTGCCGCGCTGAAATCACTGATTGACGCGGGCGCGGACGTGAACGCGCGCTCCAGTGACGAATGGACGCCTCTCATGCTGGCCACGATAAAGGGGCACACTCAAATGGTGGAGGCCCTGCTCAAGAACGGCGCGGACAGTAACGCGCGCAACCGGAAGGGCTGGACGGCGCTTATGTTCGCCGTCTCCATGAGCGATGCCGAGACGGTGCGAATCCTTCTGAGCGCGGGCGCGAACATCAACGCCAGAGACAAAGAGGGCAAGACCGCGCTGATGCAAGCGGCCAATGAGAACAACCGCGACAGCTTGCGCATCCTCTTGGGTGAAGGCGCGGACGTGAACTTAGAAGACCACGCGGGAGAAACCGTCCTTGATATTGCGCGCCGCAGAGGCTACGACGAGATAGTGGACTTGCTCAGAAAGAATGGCGCGGGAAGCGGCTCTGCCAAATCCATATTTCCCGACAAAGAGGGAGCGGCTCTCTCCAACGCGAGCGTTGACGACTTTTTCAACGAGGGCGAGCTTGAAAGGCTAAAGAAGGAGCTGGACGGACTGCTCCCCGAGCAGTGGCCCGAAACAAAGTCGCTCGTTCAGCAGCAATCGGAGACGGAAGCACTCGTTTCAGCGCAATCGGAGGCAATCGTTCCGGCGCAACTGCCTGAAATCGGAGAGCGACTGATAGCCGCGCTTCAGTCGCTTCTACAATTAAGACAATCTACGGAAGAAGCCGCCGTCTCTGCACTAGCTCAAAAGCTGATGCTGACGCTGCCCGAGGCCGCCATTCTCTCGAATCTCTCTCGCGGGCATCTCAGAGAAGCGATTCGCGGCGGCAGGCTAAAGGCAAAGATTATTGGTCGCGGCTGGCGCATCAAGCGCGCAGACTTGGACATCTACGTCCGCGCCCTCTAAACGAATCTCTATTTAATTGACCCGCTCGCGCCTTATGACGCGGACGCCCGCTCGCCAGTCTTCGTTGAGGTCAAAGCGGTATAGCTCTATCTCTGTGCGTAGCGCCCCGGCCAGATTGCGGAAAGAGCTGTGAAAGCTGAGCGCGGGCGCGACCAAGTAGACCAGTGGCGGCTCATCGGAAATCTCCGCGTCGTCAAAGAGACGCGAGCGTGTAATCGCTCCCCGTCGCCTGTAGGTTTCGACGCGCCGCCAGTAATCCGCGCCTTGCAGCACGTGCTCCCGGTCTTCCGAAACCTTCAATTCAATCACAGCCAGCCGCCCGTCGCGCCTGAGCGCCAGCAGGTCAACCGGGCGCGAGCCCGCCAGCTTGGTCTGCGCCGCGCGAAACTGCGCGTGAAGCGGCGCAAGGCGAAGCCCGGGGTCTAGCCGCGTGATGTCCCGCCTGAGAATGGATTCGAGCCACGCTTCGGGCGCTCGGCTGTAGAGAGCATGATGGCGCGCGGTTGTCCCTGCCCGGCGATGCTCTATCAATTCGCTCAAGAGTTTCTGCCAATCTTCCATCGTGTCGTCGTTAAGAAGCTTGCGTTTTGAAGCATCAAGCCCGAACCAGACGCGCTCCTGATTTAGCACGCGGCGCACGCGCGCAAAGGGCAAACCATGAAAGCGAAGCGTGTCGCCATGACGCGCGCGCACGGCGTCTATGGCTTCCGGCAGAAGCGCAATGATGCGCGCGGCAGTCTCGCCCGGCTCTGCCCTGTAGCTGCTGATTCGCGGCGGGCGCGAATCGAACAGCTCTTCCAGCTCGTATTTATTGACCGGCGTCAAAGAGCCGGAGTCCGGTGCAAGCTCGTAGAGGCTGATGGCTCTTATGAGGTCTGGGCTCAGGAGAGCCGCGCGCTGCCGCAGGGCTTCGATGCAGGGCTTCTCAACGGCTATCCAGAGCTTCAGGTTGAGAGGCGAGCGGCTCTTCTCCCTCAGACGCAGGAACCAGACGAGAGTTGATGAGAGCAGAGCGTCAACGCGGCGGGCGTGAGCGTCTGCCATGATGCCCGTGACGGCTATGCTCGCGCGGCTGTGTTTGAGCAGGATGCGAGCGAAGGGGCCGGGCTGGTTGAAGCCAGCGCCTAGACTCAACGAAGCGCGCTCAATGGTAGCTCCCGGCAGTTGCGCGCAGGCAAGCTCGGCAAGTCTAGCGCAGCGCGAGCGCCTGTTGGCCGACACCTCTTCCGCAAGAGCGCGGGCGGAGATGCGCGGGATTAGCTCTAACAACGCTCGCTCGCGTCCTGCCCCGCGACGGGCTTCAAACAAGAGCTTTCCGTCACTCAAGGCCCACGCGCTTATCCGCCAGATTTCCGCGCCCTCATCGCTCAGGCAGTAAAAGATAAGACGGTTGCGCTCTGCGCGAAAATCAAGCTCGCTGCGGCGCGGGCTGGCAGCCTTTCGCCCGTCGCGCACGTAAAGCCATTCCGGGCGCGCTTCCACAATCTCGCGTATCTCCGTTGCGGCTAAGAGCGCGTCCGTTATCTTCGTGAGACGCGCTCCGTTGGCGGCTGTCTCGTTTCCGGCGGTGTGTGCTAACATTTTGATTCAAACGAAGAGATGAGGCGAAACAAGTATTTCTTATTAAGGACTTAGAAGCAATGGAGAAAATTTATCTGGTGGGCTCCGTGCGAACGCCCATAGGGCGATTCGGAGGCTCGCTTTCATCCCTGACCGCCGCAGACATGGGCGTTGAAGTCGCCAGAGAGAGCTTAAAACGGGCGCGTCTTTCGCCCGCAGAGATTCAGGATTCGGTCTGGGGCTGTGCGCGTCAGGCGGGAGGCGGGCCGAACGTTGCGCGGCAGATTACGTATCGCGCTGGCGTGCCTGAAACCGTGCCTGCGCTCACGGTCAATCAGGCGTGCGGCTCCGGGCTAAGGGCAATCATCATGGCTGCTGAAGCCATCAGGCTCGGACGCGCAAGCGCGGTTCTGGCGGGCGGCACAGAGAGCATGTCGCGCGTGCCTTACTTCGCAGAGGGTGCGCGCTGGGGCATGCGCATGGGCAACATGGAGCTTGTGGACGGGATGTACCGCGACGGCTTCAACGACCCGTTGTCGGGGCTGGTGATGGGAGAGACTGCCGAGAACCTCGCGCGGCAATACGAGATTTCGCGCGACGAGCAGGACGCTTTCGCCCTGCGCTCGCAGCAGCGCGCAGAGAGCGCCATTGACTCTGGTCGGCTGGATGACGAGCTTCTCCCGATTGAGATGAAGGGGCGCAAAGGCGAGACGACCAGATTCGCGCGCGACGAGCATTATCGTGCGGGCACGACTCTTGAGTCTCTCAAAAAACTTCAGCCCGTCTTCAGCAAGGATGGGACTGTCACAGCCGGGAACTCTTCCGGCATCACGGACGGTGCGGCGGCTCTCATAGTGATGAATGAAGACTCTCTGAAATCGTCCGGCGCGCAGCCCGACGCCCGGCTCGTTGATTATGAAATCTCAGGCGTAGCGCCCGAAATCATGGGCATCGGGCCTGTTCCAGCCGTCAGGAGCCTGCTGGCGCGGCAGAAGCTCTCGCTCGATGAGATTGATTTGATAGAGCTGAACGAAGCCTTCGCGGCTCAGGTCATAGCCTGTGACCGTGAATTGAAGCTCGACCCGGAGCGTCTTAACGTCAACGGCGGAGCTATTGCGCTTGGCCATCCCATAGGCTGCACGGGCGTACGCATCACCACCACGCTCATGCACGAGATGAAGCGTAGAGGCGCGCGTCGCGGCCTCAGTACGCTCTGCATAAGCGGCGGCATGGGCATAGCGCTTCTGGTCGAGCGTGATTAATCGGAATCGAGAGGCTTCCCGGATGACGCGTGAGCTAGAAGGCTTAAGGTTGTTCAGCTTTGGGCTGGCAGCATTGTTAACAATCTCGGCGGCTGGCGCGTCTTGTAGACGGACGGGTGTGGAACCGTCGGCGAATTCCAATGGTGCGGGCGCGGGCGAAGAGGCCCGCACGACGCCGCCTTTTTCCACAAAGGAGCCCGAGCGTTATCAATGGACGCGAGTTATCACCGGCGTTGTGGCCACGGATAAAGGCGCTGCGAGCGAGCCTGCGGTTTCGCAGTCCGTCTTCATGGCGCGCGACGGAGACAAGAGGCGAGAGGATTACGAGATTCTTCAGGGAGTGAAGCTGACGGTTCTGAGGCTGCCCGAAGGCAGCTACACGCTCTATCCCGCGAAGAAGATGTACGCGGAGATGGGCGGCTCGCAATCGGGCGCGGCGCAGACTGTCCCGCCCGATTTTTCAGCCGACAAGATGGTCAACGCTTCGCGCACGGCTGCGCGCTACGAAAAGCTGGGGACGGAAGAGTTGATGGGGCGCATGACTACCAAGTATCGCGTCACTTCTCAAGGCGCTCAGCAGGGCGAAACAGTAGAGACTATAATCTGGATTGACGAATCTCTGGGGATGCCAATCAAGTCCGAGAGCACGAGCAGGAGCGAGACTGCGGGCGAATCAAAGTACACGGTGGAATACAGGGACATAAAGCTTGAGACAGACGCGTCGCTCTTCGCTCTCCCCAAAGATTACAGAAAGGTTTCTCAGGAAGAGATTCAGAGAGAGACGCTCTCGAACCTGCCGGGACTGCTCGGCGGGGACAGCGAGGAGAGCCGTGAGCGCGGTAAAAAGCGCTGAGAGAGGCCAACCCGGCGGCGCGCGCGCGGCATCCGAACTGGACGCGCCACGTCAGGAAGGGCCTGCCAAGCGCCAGTGTTTGAGAACGTTCGGGGAAAGGTAATGATAAAGAGCGTGAACAAGAGGATATTCAGTTCGTTTATTGCAATCGTTTTACTGTCGCTGGTTGCCGGAGCGTCTGCGCCTGAAGCCCGCGCGCAGGCCAGAACAACCGGCGCGGCCTCCGCTCCTGCGGCGCAAGACCCTTTGACGATGCTTCCCACATCCGACGGCGTGCTGGTAGTAGACGTGCGAAGGGTCTTGAATGAAGCTTTGCCGCGAGCCTTCTCCAGCGACCCTGCGAAGCTTTCGCAAATCAACGCGGACATAGACCGCTTCAAGACTCGAACGGGCGTAGACCTGCGCTCCGTTGACAGAATGGCAATCGGCACGCGCTTGAATCAGGTGGGTCAGGCCACGCGCATGGACACGGTGGCGATTGCGCGCGGCACGTTTCGCGCAGACATCATTGTCGCCGCCGGACGCCTCGCCGCCAAAGACAAGTATCGTACGGAGAAGTACGCGGGCAGGAACATTTACATCTTCACGCTGGATGAGCAGATGAAGCTCTTCGGGCTCTTCAACATGAAGCTGACGGACATAGCCGTCAGCGTGATGGACTCGCACACTCTCGCCATAGGGCAGTTAGCGCGCGTGCGCGAAACCATTGACGCGAGCGCGGGCCGCGCACGCGTCGCCGCTGAGCTTGTGCAGCTTGCCACGCGCACGCCGAACGCCCTCATAGGCTTCGGCGCGAACGTCCCGGCAGCGACCATACGCGACCTCGGTGGCATAGGGCTCGACAGCGACGAGATTTCAAAGAACATAGCCTCAATACGCCAGCTTTACGGCGCGATAGGCATGACGGGCACAGGCTTTGACATGCAGGCCGTCGCGCGCACGGAGAACGCGGGGGCCGCAAAGAGCCTGAACGACACAATCACGGGCGCGAAGGAGTTCATCTCTCCGCTCGTCTCGCAGTTCATGCGCAACGAGGCCAAGGCCAAGCTCGTGCGCAACACTCTCGACAGCCTGAAGGTATCAACCGCGGGCAACGAGCTTCAGCTTAGATTAGAGGTGGCCCAGAGCGACCTAGCCACACTGGTCGGCGGAACCGAATAAAGAGGTTGATTCACCTGTGAATCAATGAATAGATTCCTTTTTTGAAAGGTGCTTTAATCAAATGATGCGCAGAAAAGCTTATGCAGCAGTCGTGGCCGTGCTCATGACGGGCCTTGTGGTCGCGGCTTCGTTTAACTACAGGGGCGGCGCGTCGGCTGCTCCTCTCACCACATCTTCTCCTGCCGTAGCGCTGCTGGGGATGCTTCCGGCCTCTGACGCCGTGGCGTTCCTAGACGCGCGGCGCACGCTCACGGAAGTCATGCCTCAAGCGTTTACCAACGACGCGACTACGCTTGCGCGCATCAATCAGGAGATTGACAAGTTCCGCGAGCACACGGGCACGGACGCTCGCGCCATAGAATCAATCGCCATAGGCGTGCGTCTTAAGGGCGGCACAATGCGCTCCGAATTTGTTACGGGACTGGTGCGCGGCCAGTTCAGCGCGAGCGATGCCATCACGGGCGGGCTGGCGAAAGCCAAGGCTCAGGCCGAGGCGAAGAAGCGCACCTTCAAGTGGAAAGAAGAGCAGTACGAGGGAACGACCATCTACGCGGAAGACCGCGCTGGCGCGTTCAGCATGGCCGCAGTGGACTCCAACACGATTGCCTTCGGAGACTTGAGCGGCGTCAAAGCCATACTCGATGTGCGGGCGGGCAAGGGCGCGCGCGTGGATTCTTCGCTCGTTGAGCTTGCGACGTTGAACGCTTCGGCGGTCGCAGGCTTTGCCGCGAACGTTCCGGCCTCGGCAGCGCAGAAATTCATGGGCGGCGATGATTCCGGAGCGCCCTTCAACTCCATACGTCAAATCTACGGCTCGGCGGACGCGGCGGGAAGCCTCGGCACACTGTCCGTCACGCTGCGCTCGGAGACGGGTGAGCAGGCGCAGGCTCTGGCGGAAAAGCTGACTTCGCTGAAGCAGCTCGCGAGCTTCTATTTTTCGCGCAACGCTCAACAGAATAGCGACGGGCAACTCGGAACGCTTAGGGCCGAGCCCGCGAACAGAACGCAGACGGTCATACGCGGCTTTCCCTTCCCGCCGAAGTGGATTAAGGACGTGACCGTCACAGCCGAAGGTCAGGACGTGAAGCTCAGGCTGGAAGAGCCGCTCGCGGAGGTTGGCAGCGTCCTCAGCAGACTCTAAGCCAGCAAGACAGAACCGGCTAAACATCACGAAGCCGCACGAATAGCATTGAGCTTTCGTGCGGCTTCGTGTTATGCACGTGATTCCTCTTTTTAATCTTATTCCACGGAGAACGGCTCTCAGGAATGTCGGACGTTGATAAAGAGAACGGCACGGTTGCGCGCATAATCAAGTGGTGCATCGTGGTGAGTTCGGCGCTCGCCATAGCCTTCGCCCCTTTGCCTCAAGGCATCACGCCCGAGTCGTGGCGGCTTCTGGCCATCTTCGTCGCGACCATCATAGGCTCTATCCTGCGGCCCGTGCCTAGCGGCGCGGTCGTGCTCATGGGCGTCGCGGCGGTGGCGCTCACGGGAGCGCTGTCAGTGGAGCAGGCGCTCGGAGGCTATGCTGACCCGATTGTGTGGCTCGTGCTCGCAGCCTTCTTCATCTCGCGCGGGATGGTCAAGACGGGGCTCGGACGACGCATAGCACTTCTCTTTGTGCGCGGCATGGGGCGGCGCTCGCTGGGGCTCGGCTATGCGCTTATCTCCACGGACATGCTGCTGGCATCTGTGATTCCGTCGAACGGCGCTCGCTCGGGCGGCATAATCTTTCCCATAGCCAAGAGCATAGCAGAGACATACGATTCAAGGCCGGGAGAGACGGCGCGGCGGCTCGGAGCCTTTCTGACGGTGCTGCTCTACCAGTGCGATGTCATAGTCTGCGCCATGTTCCTGACGGGGCAGGCGTCGAACCTTCTGATAGCGAAGTTTGCGCGAGAGGCAGCAGGCGTTGAGCTTTCTTACACGCGCTGGCTAGTGGGAGCAATCGTGCCGGGCCTCATCTCGCTTCTGGTCGTCCCGCTCCTGCTCTACAGAATCTTTCCGCCTGAGATTAAGCATACGCCTCGCGCGTCCGCGTTTGCCGCCGAAGAGCTGAAGCGCATGGGCTCCATGCGGCTGCCTGAGATGATGATGCTAGTGGTCTTTGCGGTCGTCGCCGGGCTCTGGATGACGACGGCGCTGCACGGGCTGAATTACGCGGTAGTGGCGCTGGCGGGAATTTGCGTGCTGCTCTTGAGCGGCGTGCTGGATTGGAACGACGTCTTAACGGAGCGCAGCGCGTGGGACGTTTTCATCTGGTACGGCGGGCTGGTGCGTATGGCCGGGGCTCTGGGCGAGACGGGTCTGACGAAGCTCTTCGCGGGCGCTGCCGCCAGCATAACGGTCGGGTGGAACTGGGGCGCTGCGCTCATGATTCTGCTGCTCATATACTTTTACGCTCACTACGGCTTTGCCAGCATCACCGCTCACGCGACGGCCATGTACACGCCCTTTCTGGTTGTCACTATAGCCGCAGGAGCGCCGCCCGCGCTCGCCGTGCTTTCGCTGGCTTACCTATCGAACCTGAACGCCTCGCTCACGCACTACGGCACGACGCCCGCGCCTATATGGTTCGGCTCAGGCTACGTGCGACAGCGAACGTGGTGGCTGCTCGGCCTGATTGTCTCCGTGCCGAACATTCTCATCTGGGTGGGCGCGGGCTTTCTATGGTGGAAGGCTCTGGGCTGGTGGTAACGCCGGATTGCGGGCCGGAAGTTTTACCTGTTCAAATAATAGTCTACGGCGAGCAGTAAGAGCCCTATGCCAATCAGTGCGGCTGCGCCTATCCACGCGCCTCCGACAGGGTTGGCCGCTATGCCCCTCGGGCTCGCGCCGAATAAGACCATCACGCCCATAATGATGAAGGCGACGCCCAGCAGGAAGAGCTTCTCGCGTACAAAATCGCTATTGAAGGCCATAGCTCGTCACATCGCCCGGCTCGGATACGGAAGAAGGATGGCCGCCCAATTGAGCAACCATCCTTCCTGAAAGAGTTCCGGCTCTTCGTCTTACTGCTGTCCGGGTATGGGTATGCGCGGGCGCTGTCCGGCGGACGGGTCGCTGTCGGCCATGCGCGCCAGCACATCTTCGTAGACTTTTATCTTTCCTTCGCGCTGCATGCGCACCTGTATGGCGTTGATGTAATCGTCAAAGACCTGATTGCGCCGTTCCGAGAGGGCCGTCTGCATAAGCTGCTCGCGCTGCGCAGCATATTTCGCGCTGTCCGGTTCGGTGCGCTTCGTTACTCCTACTATGACCCACGCATCGCCGGTCTTGACGGGCGTCTTGTTGACCTGTCCGGCTTGCAGGGCGAATAGGGCATCGTCAATGGCGGGAGCCGTTCCGGCTTCGCCAAGCGGGTCGCCAAGCTTGTAGTCTTCCTGCTCTTTCGCCTCAAGCCCCACTCGCTCGGCAGCCGCTTTCAAATCCGAGGCGGCGTTCGTGTTTCCCGCAAGGTCGCGCGCCGTCTGCTCGACTCGCTGGCGGGCCTGCTCCTGCTTGTAAGCCTGCGTCACCTTGTCCTTGACTTCATCGAACTCTGGTATGCGCGGGTCGCGCTTCTCAAGCAGCATAGGGATGGCAAAGCCGCCTTTGACGGGGGTGCGCTCTCCCACGTCGTTCGGATTCTGGAGCGGCGCTATGCCCTGCTCGAACTGCTGCGAGGAGCCTATGTTCGGCACGTCGTCGCCCGGCTTGATGAATGGAGTCTCGCGCACCATCTCTTCCGGCTTCATGTTGGCTTCCGCCGCCAGCTCGCTGGCAACCGCCTGATAATCCTTCGACTGCTTTAGCTTCTCGGCTGCGCGTTGGGCCAGAGCGGCCGCGACTGCGTAAGCGCGACGATTCTGAAGAGAGACGCGCAGCTCGTTCTTGGCATCTTCAAAGCTCTTCTGCACCTCTTCGCCGCGACGCAGGATGTAATAGTTGCCCGCGTACTTGATGATAACGTCAGTCACGCCGCCTACGGGCAGGTCAACCATTCTGTCGTAGAGCGCGTTCGGCTTATTGGGGTCTCTCTTGTAAGGCTTCGGCAGATAGCCTCCGGACTTGGCCGTCAAAGCGTCCTCGGAGTTTCCGCGAGCGTACTCCGCGAACTTCTCCTCGGTCATGTTCGCCCCCTCGCTCTGTAGCTTCTTGAGAAGGTTCTCGGCCTTCTCTTTGACTACCGCGTCTAAATCGGGGCGCACCACCCTGAACATAATCTGCTGCACGCGGATACCGGCCACCTTATTTTCCGGTCTGAGGTTGTCGTACTCCTTCTTGAGGTCTTCGTCCGAAACCTGAATCTTCTCACCGACCTTCGTCTGGTCTATGAAGAGGTAGCGAATCTTTTTCTGCGGCTCAAGGAAGCGGTAATCGGTCTTGTGCTGGTCGTAGTAGCCGCGCAGGTCTTGCTCCGAAGGCTGAATCTTTTCCGCCAGCTTGGCGGCGGTGACAGGGATGTAGGTGACGTTAAAGAAGGTGTTCTTGCGCTTGAACTGTTCCTGCACTTCCGTTTCAGAGACGTTCACGCCCGCCGTCACGAACGCCTGAAGCTTCTGCGCCGCAACCTGGTCGCGCACCTGCTGCTCGAAGCGCTCGATTGAGCCGTAGCGAGCCACGACCGCCTCTTTATACTTATCCAGCCCAATGAACTTGCCGGAAGCGTCGCTGAAGCGCTTGCGAATGGCTTCGGCCACTTCCGCGTCCGAGGCTGCCAGACCGAGCCGGGCGGCCTCCTGCGCTATGATGCGGTCGCGGATGAGCCCGTCCAGAAAGCGACGGTCGCCGCCGAGGGCCGCCATGTTTATCTGGCCGCCGAACATCTGCGCGTACTGCTGCTTGAGCGTTTCAAGCTCGCCCACGGTTATCTCATCCGAGCCCACTCGTGCCAGTACTTCCGTGTTCGCTATGGGTGCGCTGGTGGACGCGCCGCGCGGGACGTAGAAGATAATCATACCGGCGGTCATTAGGATTATGAAGCCGATGATAAAATAATTGCGCGTCTTCTCCAGACGACTAAACTGTTTCAGCATTCTCTGTACATCCTTAGAAACTCGTAGAGCAATTCGGGCTGTTTGATTTGTGATTCTGCGCGTGGCCTGATAGCCAGCCTGCGGACGCTGCCAGCAAACCCCGGATTGTAACGGACAGAGACCAAAAAAGGCAAAAGCCAAAACTAAAAAGTAGTGTCCTAAATTCAATTCTCCGCGCCCCCTCACCGTCTCTCTGCGTCTCTGCGGTGAATGTTCTTCAAACTATCTTCACCGCAGAGACGCGGAGGAACGCAGAGATTAGCGCAGAGAGTTTTCTAATTAGGACACCACCAACTAAAAAGACTATACTTACCCGCTTTATCTCTCATCTGCTGTCTTGAGATGCAGGCCAGCGCGGCGAAAACTGCCCCGGCACCGTGAAAACCGAGACCGACCGCGTGAAAATGGCTGCCGACGCCTTGAAAATGTCCATCTACTGACAAAAAGTGTCGGTCTACCGGCTGAAATCGTCGGTCTTCACCTTAAAATTCCCCACCTTCCCCGTGAAAATCTCAAACTACACGGTGAAAGTGTCGGACTTCGCCATGAAAATCTCCGTCTTCACTCTGAAAATGTCCGTCTGTACGGTGAAATTCCCTACCTTCACCGTGAAAATGGCGGGCTACGGCGTGAAAGTCCCGGTCATTTTGATAAAACCAGCCGTCTTATCCCTGTATTTTCGGACTTTTTCTCTTCCGCCGCGTGGCCGAATTTTTCTTTTGCCTTTAGCTTCTCGCTTGTGTTAATTTTTGTTTAGCAGGGTTAGGCCACTTCCCTGTCGCACGTTTTGTAGGATTCTCACTTCGACCGTGGGTTACGGAAGCGGGACGGGCAGGCGAAAGCCGCTTGTAAGCCGCTCCCGACGACCACGGACTTTCCACAAGCTGCACAAAAGCCCCGCGATTGTTCAGAGAGCTCTTTACTTTCCTATTCGATTATGGCTACAAAAGTCAGCCGCTTCGACCTTGACTGGTGGGTCGTTCAAAAGCGCTTCGTATATACCGCACTGATAACGCTGATTGTAGGGCTTCTGGCCTGCGGCGCAGCCCTTTACGTCTGGAAGTACGGCGTGCCCTTCGTCAATCGCGGTGCCGTGTCCAATGCCCCTGCCGGAGCGCGCTTCATCTCTTTTGAGGGCGACGTGCGCGTCATACGCGCCTCCACGCGCGAGACTATCTCGGCCAGCATACAGACGCAGCTCTTCCCCGGCGACACGGTGCAGACGCAGGCGGACGGCCGCGCCCGCATCAATCTGGCTGACGGCTCCATTCTGGTCGTGCGCGAAAACTCTACCGTCATCATACGCGACAACACCTCCGCAGAAGGCGGCCAGAAGGTGAACATCAACGTAGTAGTTGACCGTGGACAGATTAACGTCCGCACGGAGGAACAGCCTCTCGGCACGAGCAACGTCGTGCAGACCCGCCAGACGCAGAGCAAGCTGGGGCCGCAGACGGGAGCGTCTTTCGGCATCAACGCGGACAGCACCGAAGACATACGCGTCAGTCAGGGACAGATGGAGACAACGAGCGTCAAGACGGGCGAGACGACTACCGTGCGCGGCGGCGAATACCTGAACATCAACCCGTCGGGCAACATAGCGCGGCGCGAGAAGCTGCTGGACGTTCCTGCGCCCCAAGCGCCCCACGACCTTGAAAGAATCTTCGTAGGCTCAAACGGCGCAGCCGGTGTGACTCTGAAATGGCAGCGCCCCGTCTCCGGCTCCGCCGCTCACTACCGCGTGGAAGTCGCCACTTCTCCCTTCTTCGTGGCCGCAGGCAAGGTGATAGAGCGCGACCAACTGGCCTCGACAGAATTCAACGCGAGCGACCTGAGGCCCGGCAACTACTTCTGGAGGGTGCGCGCAACCGCTACCACCGGGCAAGTCTCGGATTGGAGCGACCCGCAGAAGTTCATAGTCGTCCCGGCAGGCTCAAACGAGAACCTTGCGGTAGACATCACGGAGACAAATTACATAGGCGGGCAGCTTTATCTTGTGCGCGGCCGCGCGCAGCCCGGCACCACCATACGCATCCTTGGACGCCAGACCTTGACGGACAGCAACGGCTCGTTCCAGCTTCAGATTACCGTGCCGGAAGGGTCGCGCGAGGTGACAGGCGAGGCTCAAGACCCGCAGGGCAATCGCACACGCTTCAATTTCGGCTTAACAGGCAAAGGCGCTTCGTAGGAGCTTATACGATAGATGACACGGCACGTCGTCCTACTGACAGATGCGCACGGAACACCCGCGCCCGTCCTTGTCGAAACACTGCGCGAGGCCGGGCTGCTGGTCTTCATAGAAGGCTTGCGCGAGGCCGAGGTCGCGGCCCGCGTGGCGCTCAAGGCCATGCACGGCCCCGAAGAGCGCGTGTACGCGTCGCAGCCCGTAGCAGTCCTGTATGAAGTCTATCCGGGCGCGAACACCGTGCAGATTCACGCGGTGCTTGAGCACGCGCAGAGCATCTGGCCGGGCGCTCCGCTCGTGGCCTGCCGCCACAAGGAGAACGGCAACAAGTTTTCGGGCGCACGCCCTCTGGACAGCACCGCGCTCAAGCGCCTTGGCTTTCGCGCCATCGCTGACGAACCGGCTCAGCTACCCGTGCTGCTGCGGGACATGGAGGACAAAAACGGCTCGACCGAGCTTGCCCTGCCCGCCGAAGCACAAACCGAAGCCGAATTCTCAACCGCCGCGCTGCTGCTGCCCGCCGGACTGAAAATGAAGTGCATGCGCGCGGCCTTCGAGCTTGTGTCGTCGCTGCATTTCGCCACAGACCAGAAGAGCGCCGCTCATACGGCTCTCGTCGGCCTAGCTCAGCTTGTACGGGCAGACCGTTGGGCCGTCTATCTGACGGGCGACGCGAGCGGCGCTGGCAGCGAAGCCGACGCGCTTGAGCCTCTGGCAGTGCGCGGATTGACTTCGAGCGAGCGTGAGATTCCCGCTCAGGATTGGCAGCGCGCGCTGATGGGCGAATCCCTCGCGCTCTACGGCGCTGAGTCAAAGGCCGCGCGCGCGGCCGCGATTAGCATGGAGACGACTCGATGCAGCGAAAACGGCCGTCGCATCGTGGCCGTTCCACTAATCGGCAACGGGCGGGTCTTCGGCGTGCTGGAAGCCGTGCGCGAAGGCGCGAAGGCGCGCACTTTCTCAAGGTCGGACGTATCCTTGCTGGACGCGCTGGCGCTGCCCGTGGCCTCTGCGCTCGCCAACTCCGTTCGCATAGCCGAAGCGGAGAGGCTCTCGCAGACGGACGACCTGACGAAGCTTCACAACGCTCGCTACCTCAGACAATACCTGACGAACGAGATAAAGCGGGCGCGCCGCTACAATTCCTCGGTCGCCGCCATCTTCCTTGACCTGGATGACTTCAAGCGCATCAACGACCTTCACGGCCACCTCGTAGGCTCGCACGTCCTGATGGAGATGGCCGCCGTTATCTTAGCCTCCGTGCGCGATACGGACGCCGTGGCCCGCTATGGCGGCGACGAATTCGTGGTTATCCTGCCCGAAACCAACATGGAGCAGGCCGAGCGCGTCGCAAGCCGCCTCAGAGAGAAGACCGAGCGGCACGAGTTCACGGGCGGACGCCGCCTCAAATTAAAGCTCACGGCCAGTTTCGGCATAGCAGCTTTCCCCAACCACGCTCAATCTCCCCAGCAGCTAGTCGCAAGCGCAGACACGGCCATGTACGAAGCCAAGGCCGCGCATAAGAACTGCATACGGCTGGCCTCCTCGAATGCTTCCGTGAAGCGTAAAGACTAAAATCTATTTACGAAAAAGCGATTTATGGATAGCCAAATCTAAGTTCTTCGGTTATCTTAGGGAGTTCGTTCTTCTTTGTGGCTGAGCTAGTTCCCGTATGCGACCCCGGTTAGATCTCCCTAACACAGCAAGCGACAGAACCGCTCGTCCCCTGAGAGTAAGGGCAATAACTTAATCTGAATAGATATGGACGTGTAACTAGATGGCATTTAAATCGCTCTTTAGTCTCTTCTCCTCAGACCTGGCGATAGACCTGGGTACGGCGAACACTCTCGTCTACGCCAAGGGACGCGGCATAGTCGTCTCCGAGCCTTCCATCGTCGCAATCAACAAGGTCACAAACGCCGTCGAGGCCGTGGGCCGGGACGCCAAGGAGATGCTGGGACGCACGCCCGGCAACATCGTCGCCATTCGCCCGATGAAGGACGGCGTCATAGCCAACTTTGAAGTCACGGAGAAGATGCTCCAGCACTTCATCAGAAAAGCCCACAACGGAAAAACGTGGGTTTCTCCGCGCGTAGTCATAGGAATACCCAGTGAAATCACGCAGGTCGAGCGCCGCGCCGTGGAAGACTCTGCCTACCGCGCCAAGGCTTCCGAGGTCTATCTGGTGGAAGAGGCCATGGCCGCAGCCATAGGCGCGGGCCTCCCCATCACAGAGCCTCACGGCAACATGGTCGTTGACATCGGCGGCGGCACGACAGACATCGCGGTCATCTCTCTGTCCGGCATCGTCTATTCCCGCGCGGTGCGTGTGGCTGGCAACGAGATGGACGAGGCAATCACACAGTACATCAAGCGTAAGTACAACCTTCTCATTGGCGAGAGAACGGCGGAAGCTATCAAAATCGAGCTTGGTTCGGGCTTTCCTCTTGATGAGCCGCTCTCCATGGAGGTGCGCGGGCGCAATCTTATCGAAGGCATCCCGAAGACGATTACGATTACGGACGAAGAGGTTCGTGAAGCTCTGGCGGATGCGGTCGCAACAATCGTCAACGCCGTGAGAGTTGCGCTTGAGCGCACGCCGCCCGAGCTTTCCGCAGACATAGTCGAGCGCGGCATAGTCCTGACAGGCGGCGGCGCGCTCCTGAAGAATCTAGACCGCAGGCTTTCGATTGAAACGGGCCTGCCCGTAAGTCTGGCCGAAGACCCGCTCTCGTCGGTCGTGCTGGGCACGGGCAAGATGCTCTCGGACTTCAACCTCTTAAAGCGCGTCAAGTGGGACAACACGCTCACGAGCGGCATGTAAGAACAGGGGATAGGGGTCAGGGGTTGGGGGATGGTAAAAGAAATCCCCCGGCACCTGACACCCGACACCCGACACCCGTCTTATGGTTGCAAGGACACAAAAGGAGATTCGGCAGCGCGCGCCGTGGTGGCTCATAGGGCTGCTCTTTTTGAATCTCGCCTTGATGGCCTACGACGCGCGTGACGAGGCTACGAAGCAGCGCATGATTCGCGTCTGGGCGCAGGCCATCGTCGCGCCCTTTCAGCGAATCACCACGGGCGCAGGCGGCGCTGGCGTAGGCTTCATACAGCGCATAGTCAATCTACGTAACGCCGCCACGGAGAACGAACAGCTACGCAAGCGCGTTGACGAGATGGACGCGGAGCTTCGTCAATCTCGCGCCGCCATAGACGAAAACGCGCGACTCAAGGGGCTGCTGGACTTAAAGGAGCAGGGGCAGTACGGCGTGGTCGCCGCCAGCGTGATTGCCCGCGACCCTTCGGAATGGTTCGACACCGTGACGATTAACAGGGGCCGCCTCTCCGGCATAGAACTGAACATGCCGGTCGTGACAGCTAGCGGCATAGTGGGGCGCGTCGTGGCCACCAGCCCTTGGACGGCGCAGGTGATGTTGATAACGGCGGAGCGCTCGGCCGCAGGCGCGGTCGTAGGCCAGTTGGGCCAGTCCAACGCGCTCGGCTCCGTCAAGGGGCTGGGTGAGAACGGGCTGGTCGAGATGCGGTATGTTTCGGGGTTGGAAGAGGTCAAGCAAGGCGATTACGTTGTGACCACGGGTCAGGACGGCATTTATCCCGGCGGCTTGAGCGTAGGCGAAGTGGTGCGCGTCAAGCAGGGCTCCGCCACCAGCCCGCACGTCATTCACATTAAGCCCAGCGCGCGTCTGGAGCAGTTGCAGGAGGTCGCAGTCCTCCTCTATCGCGCGCCGCAACGCACGCCGCCAGACCAGGCGCTGCCCAACGTGGACAAGGGGAAAAAGCAGTGATGCGTCACGAGTGATAAATGACAAGCCCGAATGCTTGTCCTACTCGTCGCCCGTCACTCGTCACTCGTCACTGTTCTTAAGATGCAGCAACTGAAAATCGCAGTCGTGGTTGCGCTGGCCGTTATACTGCAATCGTCTCTTCGTCAGATTTGGCCCCCCCTCGTACACATAGACTTGCCGCTCATCGTGACCGTTTACTTCGCATTGCAGCGCGACGTGTTGCAGGCGATGATTGTAGGGACTATAGCGGGAGTGGCTACGGGCGCTTTAAGCGGCGACCTGCTGGGCGCTTACGGATTCTCAAAGACCCTGACGGCTTACATCATCGCCACCCTTGCGACCCGCGTGATGCTTGACAACCCTCTGGTGCGAATCCCGGTGCTTGCGGGCGCGGCTCTTGTTGACGCGACCGTCTACGTGCTGCTGCATAGGCTGCTCGACAGGGCCACCCTGCAACCCTTCGTGGAGACGGCCTCTTATAAGGTCATCTGGACGACTATCGTGGGCACGGTTCTCCTTTACGTCTTTGACACGCTCTTTAGCGAGCGGGCAAGGCAGAGACGACAGTTGTCGGTGCGCCGCCGCGTGGCCCGTCGCGGCATCAACAGGTTCAGGCGCAAGAGGTGAAAGCAGTCCTCGGCCTGCGGTTTTCGGCGGAAAACAGTTGCGCTCGCCAAGAGCATCTAAATTATCTGCTGGGAATCGTCAGCCAATGCTGGTATCTTTATCACTGGCTGTGAGCGCCGGCCCGATTGTTCTTCCCCGTAGCTGAAAACTGATAACTGAAAACTGAAGATTTTTCGTCATGAAGTTCGAAGACGATTCACAAAACCTGCGCGTGCGAATGCGCGTCATGCAGATACTGATAGTGCTGCTCATCTCCGTGCTGGGCGTGCGCCTCTACGTGCTACAGATGATGAAGGGCACGTATTACGCCGAGCGCGCAGAGAACCAGCGTATCAGGCTCCTGCCCATCCCCGCGCCGCGCGGCGTCATCTTCGACCGCAACGGCAAGATTCTGGTGGATTCGCGCCCCATCTACAACGTCATCCTTTCCAGAGAAGACGTGAAGAATCTGGACTTGAACCAGTTCATAGAGCCTTTCTCCACGGGGCTGGACATTGACCCCGAATACCTCAGGGAGCGCTTGGAACAGATTAAGACCCAGCCCGCCTTTGAATCCATACGCATCAAGGAGAACGCTTCGTCCAGAGATCAGGCGTGGGTCGAGGCGCACCAGTTGGAGTACCCGCAGCTACGCGTGGAGGCCCAGCCGCAGCGCCGCTATCTGGAGAACGGGACGCTCGCTCACGTTCTGGGATACGTGGGCGAGATAAGCCCGGAACAGCTTGAGCAGCCACGGTATAAAGAGAAGGGCTACAAGCCGGGCGACATCATAGGGCGCGAGGGGCTCGAAGCCGTCTACGACCATTACCTGCGCGGGCGCGACGGCTACCGCAAGGTCGTGGTGGACAGCCGTGGCCGCATACAGGACGTGATAGAAGAGGTGGAGCCACAGCCCGGACAGGACATATCCACGACCATTGACCTTGACTTGCAGCTAGTGGCCGAAGAGCAGCTTCGCAACTCGCCCAAGCAGCGCGGCGTCATCATCGCCATGGATCCCAACAACGGCGAAGTCATGGCGATGGCCTCTTATCCGACCTTCGACCCGAACCTCTTTTCGCAGCGCATCACCAGCAAGGAAGGGCGCGCCGAATACAACGAGCTGGTTAGAGACCCCAAGACGCCTCTCATCAATCGCGCCATACAGGGCCTCTACCCGCCAGGCTCCACATGGAAGATTCCCATGGCCATCGCCGGTCTGAGGCAGGGCGCAATCACGCTTGAGCACTCGAATCTGGTCTGCGGCGGCGGCATCACCATCGGCAACAAGTTCACGCGCTGCATGAGCCAGCACGGCACGCCCGACATACGCTACGCCATCATGAAGTCTTGCGACGGCTACTTCTACCGCCTCGGCCTGAAGATGGGCATTGACGGCATCATGAAGATGGTGGATGACTTCGACATAAACAAGCGCACGGGCGTAGACCTCCCGCACGAGATAGTGAGCCAGACGCCCAACCTCTTCAAGCCCATGATGGAGAGGCGCGGGCAGGCTTGGAAAGATATTGACACCGTCTATTCCTCCTTCGGGCAGGTTTACGATTTCGCAACTCCGATTGCCATGCTGCGCGCCGTGGCCGGAATCGGCGTAGGCGGTCGCCTCTACGTGCCGCATCTCTTAAAAGAGGCGCGAGCCGTTAGCGAGGTCGGCCCCTTCCCGGCCCGCCCCGCGCAGCGCTTTGACCGTCCAGACCCGAAGATAATTCCCATCCCGCAGGACGAGCACGACGCCGTAGTCAAGGGCATGTGGTCTGTGGTGAACGACGCGGGCACGGCCGCGCGCATACGCATGGCCGGCTTCGACATAGCCGGTAAGACAGGCACGGCGCAGGTCGTCGGCCTCGGTAAAGACATAGGAGAGAACAAAGACCACGCGTGGTTCGTCTCCTTCGCCCCGGCCTACAAGCCTGAGATTTCGGCCATCGCGCTCATTGAGAACTCCGGCTTCGGCGGCGTCCACGCCGCCCCGGCCGTCCGCGCAGTCTACGACGCCTACTACCGCAAGACGCGCAACGAAGAGCCGCCGGGCGCTGTTCAGGTGGCCCAGAACAAGAAGACGACTTCGGGCGGCGCGAGCGGCTCGTCGCCACAGCCCACCGACAGGCGACAGGGAGAATAAGCGCCTAAGATAGAAGCAGGGGATTTGGAGCTTTTAGAGCCGAGCGCCTTCACGGATTCAATCATGCTAACGCTTTCAGGACGACGCAGCATTCGAGATTTCGATTGGTTTCTGGCCCTCATCGCCATCATGATCGTCATCTTCGGAACGTGGCAGATTCATAACGCGCAGCCGGAAGAGACTTACTGGCAGAAACAGCTATTCGGTCTGGGCATTGCTCTCATCTTCATGCTGATAGTCTCTTTCATGGACTATCGCAAGCTGGTAGACTTTGCCCCGGCCTTCTACCTCTTCGGTCTGGCGCTGCTCGTGATAGTGCTTATTCCCGGCATCGGCATGAAGATTAACGGCCAGCGCGCGTGGATTAAGCTGCCGGGCCTCGGCCAGTTCCAGCCCTCCGAGTTCGTCAAAATCCCCACCGTCCTGATGCTGGCCCGCTTCTTCGGCCCGCACCGCAACGGGCCGCTCAGCATAAAAGAGATGCTCGTAGGCGGCGGGATACTCGGTCTTCCGATAGGTCTGATACTGCTTGAGCCGGACGCCGGGCAGGCCATCACCTACTTTCCGCTTCTGGGCGTCGTGATTTTTCTCTCGGCTGTGCGTATTCGTCTGGTCGTGGCGGCGGCTCTGCTGAGCATAATCATGATTCCTGCGGCCTACATGGTGGGCGTCAAGACGGGCAAGATTAAGAACTACCAGCAGGAGCGCATCAACGTCATCCTCGACCCTGAGAACGCGGACAGGCGCGGCTTCGGCTATCACACGTGGCAGTCAATCGTCACGGTCGGCAAAGGCGGACTGATGGGGACGCGCGCCTCCAGCGAGTTCTCACAGAGCAAGCTCAAATTCCTGCCTGAGCCGCACACGGACTTCATCTTCGCCGTGACGGCAGAATCTACCGGCTTTGTCGGCTGCATTCTGCTACTTCTGGCCTACGCCGTACTGCTCTCGCGCCTGATTACAGGGGCGCGGCGCGCGCCAGACCGCACGGGCATGCTGGTCATCATGGCGATTGTCGGCGGGCTGGCATTTCAGATTTTCATCAACGTCGGCATGACTTTAGGGATGCTGCCGGTCATAGGCGTGCCGCTTCCACTCATGAGCGCGGGCCTTTCCTCCGTGCTGGCCACCTTCATCGCCATAGGCTTCGCCATCAGCATACAACTGCGCCGCTTCGTCAACTGAACGGCACTCTCAAGCTTCAGATAGTGGTTGCTTTCCAGAATTTGACGCCTGCCGCTTTCCGGTTTACTGCTGTCTTGGGTTATACTCCGTGTTGCTCGCCAAGGCCCGCGCCCGGTCAGCCGGAGCGGCGCGTCCAGTGCAAATGAAGCGTTGATACTTTCAAGCTGAGAGATTTGGGGACGTTTATCTTACGCGTTAGCGGGGCTCGGGCGAGACACGGAATAATTCTTTGAAGTCGCGCATGCTGTTCTTTGCGTCTTCAAAGTCGAGCCAGAGATTGAAAAGGCTGTTTGTACGACCCGTTGCCGGTGCGCCCGCCGCTTTGAAGGAGTGAGACACTCTCCGTGGGAGCGCCCCATTCGGTCGTAAGAAACGGCTTCGTGAAGCCTTCGGCAGGCGTCTTGAGTTGAGCAAGCGCCCTTGGAAGAATCGGGTCTATTCGAGCGGGCAGCCTTTCAAGCTGCATGCTCCCCTCTTCCGGCGCACGCTCTTTCCAAGAGCGCCTGTTGGCTGACGGCTTCCGTGGAGATTCCATTTGTTCAGTTCAGGGTTTACTTGCGCTCAAGGGGCGGCCAAGCGTGCCGTGCAGGCACAGGTGCGTGCGCCGCGGCCTTTCGCGCTTAAACATTCACATCCTTTCTTCAGGCCGAGCGAATCGTCCGGCCTTTCCGCTTCGACAACACAGGGCGCGGCCATAAGCCCGGCCTCTCATGTAAAGCGCGCACGCCTCGCTCCAGTATTGAGCTTGCAGGTCGAGCACGCTCTACGTCTAACAATTCACACATTGCATCCGCCGAAGCAGGAGCCAGAGCTTTTCACAGCCGACGCTCCAAAGCTTTTCACGGCTGCTCTGTCCCGGAGACACATCTGAGAACATGCCAAAGGAATTAATCATCAGCGTTAACGGACGCGAAAAGAAGATTGCCATCGTCGAGAACGAGCAAGTCACGGAGTTTTACATAGAGCGCGGCGAAGAGCATCAGGGCATCGTCGGCAACATCTACAAGGGGCGAGTCATGCGCGTTCTGCCCGGCATGCAGTCGGCCTTCGTAGACATAGGCTTGGAGCGCGACGCCTTTCTATACGTCTCGGACTTCTTCGATGAAGAAGAAGAGTTCGAGCGCATAGTCATGGACAAATCCAAGAAGTCCGAGCCGAGGGCCGAGGCCGAGCGCGCGGCGCAGGAGCGCATAGAGCAGGCACGCATTGAGCGCGAGCATCGCATGGAGGCTACGCAGGAACGCGCAGAGCCTCTTCTGGATGCTGCGGCCATGCCCGAAGAGGTCTTTGCGGATGAAGGCGGCGTCCCGGAGGACGAAACCAGCGCCGAAGAGACGGCCGCTCCGTCCATGTCGCCTGTAGCTGCGGAACAGCAGGACGAAACGGAAGCCGGGGCCGGGGGGCGCAAGCGCGGTCGCAGGGGCCGTCGTCGCGGCGGCAAGGCCGAGACAGCTCAGCCCTTTGAAGAGGCTGCGGCGGGCACGGCTCATTCGCTTGAAGCCGCAACCGAAGATGTCGCCACTCCCTTTGTCGCCGCCGACTCATCCTTTGAGCGCGTCGTTGACGAAGACGAAAGCGCCGCCGAGGATGGCGAGATGTTCAAGGACGCGCGCCTTCAGGAACGGCTCTTCGACCAGATTCACGCCGTCGAGTTCGACATTGACGACGAAGACCTGCGCTCTGCCGAGGTCGGCTCCGTGCTAGCTTCCGGCCTCTCCGGCGAAGCCGGTTTCGAGCGCATAGAGGACAGCGACGACGAGGGGCTCACGTCAGCGACCTCGCCCGTACAGGAAACCGTAGCCGCTCACATAGACTCTTTCATAGACGAGGTTGGCGAAGAGGCTGAGCAGCCGCAGTTCGAGCGCGTCAGCGACGACGAAAAGGGCTCGGAGGCTGAAGCCGCGCAAGCGACCGGCTCCAAACGGGGCAAGCGACCGGCGTCAAAGCGCGGCGCGAAGAAGGGCGCGTCTAAGGCTTCCGAAGACAGGCAGGATGCGGGCGAAGCTGAAGAGGCTCCCGCGAAATCCAGCCGCAAGAGCAGCAAGAAGGCCGCCACCAAGACGGCCGCGAAGAAATCTTCAAAGGCAGGCAAGGCCGCTTCTAAAAAGGGGCGCTCGCGCCGCGCCGCCTCAAGCGGTGACGAAGGCGAAACGGACATGGACGTGCTCGAATCCGAAAGCGAGCGTGTAGCGCAAACTGACCTTGTGGCCTCCGATGCGGCAGACGGCGAGCACTTCGAGGCCGACACCGACGACGAGACCTTCGAGGACGCGGAGGCCAGTCTTACCTCTTCGCGCTCCCGCGCCGAATTCGCCACGCGTCGCGGCGGTCGTCGCCGTCGTCGTAGCGGCCCTCCGGGCAAACACGGCGAAGGGAATAACGAAGACCGCACAAACGGACGAGATGACAGTGCGCCCGCTTCCGTTGAAGTTGAGGAAGCGCCCCAAGCGGCCCCTGCGCCTCCGGCCAACGGACGCCGCGAGCATAGAGGCAGTGACAGAGGTGGTGATAGAGGCAGCGATAGAGGCGGCGACAGGCGCGAGACGCGTCGTGAGCGCGAGCGCTCTCAGCCGACCATCACCGACCTGCTGCGCGAAGGGCAGGAGATTCTCGTTCAGATTGCCAAAGAGCCTATAGCCAAGAAGGGCGCGCGCATCACTTCGCACATAGCCCTGCCGGGCCGCTTTCTGGTCTACATGCCCACGGTCGAGCACGTAGGCGTCTCTCGCAAGATAGAGTCCGACAGCGAGCGCGTGCGCCTTCGCCGCCTCATTCAGGCCATACGCGCCGAAGAGGACGTGCCTTCGGGCGGCTTCATAGTTCGCACGGCTGGCGTAGGCATCAGCGAGCAGGATTTGAGAGAAGACGCGCGCTACCTAGTACGCACGTGGCTGGACATTCGCCGCTCGGCCGAGAAGATGAAAGCGCCCGCGATGGCGCACCGCGACCTAGACCTGATACAGCGCATCCTGCGCGACCAGCTCTCGGACGACTTCACCGCGATTCGTGTTGATTCCGAAGAGGAATACCAGAGCATAGTGGAGTTCATCAATCGCATACAGCCGCGAATGGTCAAGCGCGTCAAGCTCTACACGCGCGACGAGCCTATCCTTGAAGCTTACGGCGTGCAGGCTGAGGTTGATAAGGCCATCAAGCCCAGAGTGTGGCTCAAGTCCGGCGGCTACCTCGTCATCAATCAGACGGAGGCGCTCGTGGCCATTGACGTGAACACGGGCAAGTTCGTGGGGCGCGGCGGCACACGCCTGGAAGACACCATCACGAAGACCAACCTTGAGGCGGTTGATGAGATTGTCAGGCAGATTCGCCTGCGCGACCTCGGCGGCATCATCGTGCTTGACTTGATTGACATGGAAGACCGCCGCAACCGCAACCGCGTCATGCAGGCTTTGCAGGAGGCTCTACAGAACGACAAGTCGCCTACGAAGGTTCTGTCCTTTAACGACTTCGGCCTGGTCATCATGACCCGAAAGCGCGTCAAGCAATCGCTGGAGCGCACGCTCTGCTCGCCCTGCCCGTATTGTCAGGGCGCTGGCCTTGTGAAATCGCCGCAGACCGTCTGCTACGAGGTGCTGGAAGAGGCTCGCCGCCTGTCACGCGCCATGAACGGCGACCGAATCAAGCAGACCACGCTGCGAGTCAATCCTGAAATCGCGCGGGCGCTGCGCAGCACGGAGAGCGACGTGCTGACGGAAATCGAGGACTACCTCGGCGCTGTTGATGTCACCAGCGACGAGCACATTCATCAGGAGCAGTTCGACTTCGCCTTTATCTAAACGTGGCGAAAGCAAGAGAGCAAAAAGCGGAAGTGAAGATGAAAGAGCAGCCGTTCTTTCATCTTCACTTCCGCTTTTTCACTTCCGGCTTCGAGCAGGCCGCTTGGAAGATTTTCTTGACAATGGTCGCGGCGCAGGGTTACAGTTTGGCCCGTCATTTACAAGCAACCGTTAAGCTTAATTGCTAGTCGGAGCGCTTCAAGCCTGAGTCTCGCCGCCAGTGTTAAGTGCTTCCGAAAAAGCGAGCGGTATTGCAGCCTCTTTAAATTCCACTGTGCGGGTCTGGAACTTAGCGGCCCGCTTCTAGCTCAGGTCAATGACCTCCTGTCCTGTACTGACTTGACGTGAACTGCCACGGAGGAATCAACAATGCATATTAGAATTAACTCCCACCTGCGGCTCTTCTCTGCCGCGATACTCCTATTAGCCTGCCTTTCTCAGGCCGTTATTTTTGTCAGCGCTCAAACGGAGACGACCGGCGCTTTTCGCGGGCGCGTCGTGGACGAATCGGGCGCCGGGCTCCCGGAGGCGACCGTCAGGGCCGTCAATAAGCTGACGGGTGTGCCCACGGCCACCAAAACAACGCCCGACGGTTATTTTACTATTGGCCTGTTGCAGCCGGGCGACTACACCCTCATCGTCCAGAAAGGCGACATGTATGACGTCAGAACAAGAGACCAGCGCCTGACGGCTGTTGATGCTACGACCGTGCTGCCGGAGCCTTTCATGCTCAAGCGACGAACCGCAGGAGCTATAGCCGCGACGAGCCCAACGCCGACCACCACGGGCACGCCGGACGCGACCGCGCAGGCCACGCCGGATGCTACGGCGCAGGCGTCGCCCGTCCCTTCCGGCGACGAATCGGCGGACGTGGCCATTGATATTAATAAGAGGAATCCAAGACGAGGCGGCATCTTCACGCGCGAGGAAGTCTCTACGCTGCCGCTCGGCGCAACCACTCTGACGCGCTCATTCGATGAGCTTGCGCTGCTGCTGCCGGGCGTGGCCACACCGCCTCAGACGCTTGGCAGCATAGCAGGCCCCGGCGTCGGGCCGGGCGTCGGCTCAGCCGGACAGTTTGCCGTCAACGGCATGCGCTCGCGCTCGAACAACTTTACGGTTGACGGCTCGGACAACAACGACGAAGACATAGGCGTTCGCCGCCAAGGCTTTCTGGCGCTCGTGCCGCAGCCTATAGAGTCTATACAGGAATATCAGGTGACGACGCTGCTCGCGCCCGCACAGTACGGGCGAAACCTAGGCGCGCAGGTCAACGCCGTCTCCAAGTCGGGCGGTAACGACCTGCACGGAAGCTTCTACGGCTTCCTAAACTCCAGCCAGTTGAATGCGCGCAATCCCTTCGACACGGCTAACGGTACTGCCGTATCGGGCCTCTTCGCGGGCAACCAGCCGGTTGTGCAGAATTGTCCTGCGCCATGCACGTCGGCAGCCGCCATCGCTCAATCGCAGATTCGCATACAGAACTTCAGTGGCGGCAAGGACTCTTTCACGCTGGGCCAAGGCGGGATGGTGCTTGGCGGAAAGCTCGTGCCCGACAGGCTCTTCTACTTTATCTCGGCCGAGGGGCAGGCGCTGAACGCTTCCAAGGAGGCGAGCTTTGCCGTGCCGACCGTTCAGCAGCGCGGCGCTTTCGGCTCAGGCGCGAGCGGAATTTTCCTCGACCCGTTCTCCGGCTCGGGCGCTTTCGCATTCCCGACCACGGTTGACGCTGATGCCATCTTCAGCCTGTTTCCCTTCCCGAACAATCCGAACGGCATCTACGGAGCCAACACCTTTACGCGCGTGCTGCCGGCAAGCGGACAGGGCAAGATTCTGTCAGGAAAGGTGGACGGTAACTGGAAGTGGAACGGGCGGCAGCAATCCTTCACGGCCCGCTACAATTTCACGGACGACTACAGAGACATCCCTGTGACGGGCGAAGCTCTCTTCTCGACCTTGAGGCCGAGAGTTCGCACGCAGAATTTTTCTACCTTTTTGAACAGCCAGATTTCGGGTCTGGAATCTTCGAGGCCGGTCTTCAACCAGTTGAGAGCGTCCTACGGCCGCACGCGCCTGAATTTTCAGGAGTATCTCGACCCGGGCTTTCAGCTCCGCAGCGACGAGTTCCCGTCGCAGCCGTTCCTGCTGAACGCGCCGCTTCGCATCAACAACACGCTGCCGAACTTCGTAGGCTTCAATCCCATCACCGGAGCGATAATCTCGACTCCGAACACTGGGCCGGTCAGATACGGCGCTGGCGGAACGGCCGAGCAGCTTCTCGGCCCAATCGGTCAGGTGAAGATTGCCGGATTCAGTCCCGTAGGCGTGGACGTCTTCAACTTCCCGCAGCGACGAGTCAACAACACCTATCAGGTTGCGGATACCATGACGGTGCGGCTCGGCAACCATAACCTGGCCTTCGGCACGGACATTCGACGCACGGAGCTAAACAGCGACCTGCCCAGACTGGCGCGGCCACTCGTTACTTTCAACGGAGCGCCGCGACTGATAGCCGATTTTGACGCGCAGGGGAATCCGAGCAACTTCCGGTTCTCAGGATTCCTCAACCCGCTAGACTTGGCCGCAGCGTCGGCGGCAAGCGGATTTTTCCAGACCTTGAGTTCCGGCGCTTCGGCTATAAACCTGCGCTACTACCAGTACAACTTCTTCGTACAGGACGAGTGGCGCGTGACGGAAAACTTCGTCCTCTCTTACGGGCTGCGGTATGAATACAACACGCCGCCGCGCGAGACCAGCCGCCGCATCGAGAGCACCTTCAACAGCCCTTCGATAGCCAAGCTTGTGCCGGGCCTTAGTAATTTCATCAACGGGCGCACGGGAATCTTCGACCCTGACAAGAACAACTTTGCGCCGCGCGTAGGCTTTGCCTATTCGCCGCAGATTTTCGGCCCGAATCACACGACCGTTCTACGCGCGGGCTACGGCATGTACTACGACCAGATTCTGGGCGCTGTCGTCAGCCAGTCGCGCAACGTCTTCCCGACGGCTGCGACGATCAACTTCGCGGGCGGACTGGGCGCGCTCTTTGGCGGCGAGTTCGACCTCTTCAACCCCCAGTTCCTAGCTCGGACGGGTACGCTGAACGAGATTGACCCGGCGCTTCCCATCGCGGACATCATAGATTTCCTGAAATTCTTCGGAGGCGTAAATGCCTTCGGCGTGACGCTGCCGGAGCGAACTCTGAAGACGCCTATGGCTCATCAGTACGGCGTAACTCTGGAGCAGCAGTTGGGCCGCAGCCTTGTCATCTCGGCCGCTTACGTGGGGACGCAGGGCCGAAACCTGCTGAGGCTGACGACGCCTAATCTTGGGCCGAACGCTATCCTGCTGCCGCTCTCAAGCTCCACGGCGCTCGACCCGTTCGGCGGGAACTTCACGCCGGGATTCTCGGGCATAGTGCTCGCGCCGGGAACGAACATCACGCCCGCCGGTTTCATCGTAGGTGGAAGGCCCGTGAATGCCGCGGGGCCGGTGGAGATTTACAGGTCGAACTCGCGCTCGCGTTACGACGCTCTACAGTTGCAGATGCGTGGGCGGTTCGGCTTCTTAGGCTCGTCCAGCCAGTTTCAGGCCCAGTACACTTTTTCCAAATCCAGAGACGATGCCTCGGACGTCTTCGACCTCGCGGGCTCTCCGGCTCTGCCGCAGGACAGCCTGACGCAGGCGGGAGAGTACGCGCCGTCCAACTTCGACGTGCGCCATCGCTTCTCCTACAACTACATCTCGGATTTGTCGGATTGGGGAAGGGGCAATGCGTTCCTGCATTTCCTCTTCAACGGAACTCAGGTAGCCGGAACCGGCATCTTCCAGACGGGCCAGCCCTTCACGGTCAACTCCATCTTCGACGTGAATCTGGACGGCAACCTGACGGACAGGCCCAACACGACCACCGGCATTCAGGCAACGGGCAACCGCGCTCGTCCCTACATCCTGACGGTCAATAACCCGACTTCGCTGCTGGCTCCCGTAGGCCAGAACGGCGCAGTCCCGCGCAATGCTTTTCGCGGCAGCAACCTGTGGCTGACGAATTCATCCATCATCAAGAACTTCAGGATTTCGGAAGACAAGTCGCTGTCGTTTCGTATGGATGTCTTCAATCTGTTCAACCGCGCCAACTACGGCATCCCCGTGAGGTATCTTGAGACGCCGTGGTTCGGCAGGGCTACCGACACGGTGACGCCGGGTCGCCGCATTCAGTTCGGCATCAAGTACACTTTCTAGATGTCCGAAGGCGTTCTCTACCGGGCGCAAGGTGTGTTAAGCTCTTGGCTTCGCCGGAGCGCTTAACGCACCTTGCGCCCGGCTTGTTAAAGGTCTTCCCTTCAGAACTATTCCATCTCCCTCATGGGGGTTTTTGAGACTTATGAGTTCCCTTTCCAGAAAAAAGATTATCGCGTTTCTACTCCTGTCCCTGCTGAGTGTCGCGGGCGCGGGCCTGACGCACGCGCAGGAAGACATCATCGGCGGCGCTGCCGGAAGCCGTAAAGACCTAGGCGGCGGCGCATCGAGCGGCGGAGGCGGTCGCGTCTCCGTTGGCGGCGGCACAAGGGGAGGCCGTCGCGCCGCCACGCGCGAAACCGCGCGGACTGTCGTTAAGGCCAGCAAGCCTGTGACGACGGCGACCACGGGCGCTCTCTCTGTCGCCACCACGCAGCCGAACGTAACCGTCTACCTTGAGCCGATAGGCGGCGGCGAGCCTTTGAAAGGCGACGTGGGCGGCGACGAACGACAGTTCGTCTTCAATCGTCTCAAGCCGGGCCGCTACACGGTCTACGCGGAAGGCCGTGGCTACACCGATTCCGAGGAAGAGACGGTCACGGTGCGCGCCAATCAGACCACGCCCGTCACGCTCAGGCTAGACCCTGTCACCTACAACGCGGCCTTTACCATCAAAGACAACGACGGCGCGCTGGTCAGAGAAGGCAACATTCGATACGCGCCCGCAGTCCTTCAGGGCAACGAGTACGTGCGCACCGGCAAGACCAGCTATCAGGAGTTTTCCAACGGCAACGTCACGCTCGCAAGCCTCAGCCCCGGCCTCTACATAGCCGACATAGTCGTGAAAGAGGCTGGCTACGCTCCCGAAAAGACCACCTTCACGGTTAAAGAGAACGCCGCGTTCAACGTCACGTTGAAGAGGCTTGAGACGCGCAGCAACTTCTCGGCGTCGTGGGGAAGCCTGAGCGCGTGGGAAGCGCCGCAGGGCTGGCGCACGGCAAGCTCCAAGCTGATGGTGGCCGGGCCGGGCGTTGCTCTTCCGAAAGACGACGCCGTGCGCTTCTACACGAACTTCGAGCTTCGCAGCAACATCAGGATGGTGAACGGTGTCGCGGCCTCCTTCGTCGTGCGCGCCTTGGATGCGCGCAACTACTACCTGATTCAGTTGACGGGCGCGAGCGCGGACGAGCCCTTTATGCTGCGCGGCTTCGTCGTCAAGGACGGCCGCGTTGTGCAGCAGCTTGGCTCCGCTCCCATCAACTCGTTCTCCAACACGCTTCAGACCGGCAAGTTCTTCGCCGTCAAGATGAAGATGCTGGACAATCAGGTAAGAGTCTGGATTACGGACAGCCAGACGGGAGACCTCTTGACGCTCGGCATCCTCACAGACCCGTACCGCACCTACAGCATAGGCGCTGTCGGCATAGCCGCGCGCGACCGCGAGCAGAACGAGGTCGCTGACTTTACGGTCTGCTACAAGGAGTGCCCGTAAAGAGGCGCGTAGCCGAGCTTTCCGTTTCCAGCTTTTTTCATAAGAAGGCCGTCGGGTTTTGTAGTTGAGAGCAAAAACCCGACGGCCTTCTTCTCTTATTTGCAAAGCAGTCGGGCGCGCGTGTTATAGTGACTTTCGAGCAGTAACGGGGCTGGCAGGCTCCTGAAATTTTAGACTTCACAAGAACAAGCGGGGCGTATCATGAACGGCGGGTTAAAGTCTGTTTCAATTAAGAGGTCTCAAGCCGTGGGGGCGTTCGGTAAAATCTGGAAAGCCGTCTTTGCCACCGGCGCAAGCGTTGCGGCGATGGCCGCCGTCAACGCCAGCATTCGCCGCAATGCTACGGAGCCGGAAGAGAACGCGCTCGGCGGCGAAGCCGGATGGCTGGACTGGCGCGAAGGCGGCATCTTCTACAAGGAAGCGGGCGCGCATAATCCGGGCGCACCAATCCTCTTTATTCACGGCATAGGCGCTGGCGCATCCAGCTTCATGTGGCGGAAGAACTTCGACGCGCTCTCGGAGAGCTTTCACGTTTACGCGCTGGATTTGCTGGGCTTCGGATTATCGGACAAGCCCGCGACGGCTCCCTACTCCGCAGACCTCTACACAGAGCTGATAGCGGACTTCATACACGAAGTTATAAAGGTTCCCGCCAACGTCATAGCCAACTCGCTCGCGGGCGCATTCTCCATACGAGTAGCCGACGAGCAGCCCGACCTGGTGCGCTCGCTGATACTGATTGCGCCTACGGGCGCTGACACCCTGCGCGCTCGTCCGGGCATGACGGGCGCAGCATTTTACGGCCTGCTGCAATCGCCCGTGCTCGGCACGAGCTTTTACAACGTTATGAGTTCCGAGCGCAGCATACGAGATTATGCCCGGCGGCAGTTGTTCTACGACGCCTCGCGCGTGACGAATCGTCTGGTCACGCAGCTCTACGCGGCCAGCCATCAGGACGGCGCGCAGCACGCCATCTCGGCCTTTCTTTCCGGCTTTCTCAACACGGACATACGCGAGGCTTTCGCGCGCCTCAAGCAGCCGGTCACGCTCGTCTGGGGCAAGCAGGATCAGACGATTCCCATTGAACAGGCTGCGGCGCTGCTGAGCCTTAATCCCAATGCTGATATGGAAATCTTCGACCGTTGCCGCATGACGCCGCACGAAGAGCATCCCGAAAAGTTCAACGCCCTGATACGACGCGCCCTCGGAGCCCGCTCGGCCGCCGCTTGAGAAGGGTTCAAGCGATAGCTTTACTTCATCTGTTTAGGCCGGAAATGCTCAAGCGCCAGCCAGATGGGCAAGCCTAGACACAAACCTGAACAGACGGTGTTGAATAGAAGTCTGACCAGACTCTCGCTGACCGGGCTGGAGTTAAAGTATGAGAGGCCGTAGGGATAAGCCAGTAGCTGCTCGACAACTGAAGGGAGAAAGCCGGTGAAGAAGAGTAGGAACGCTAATCTCCAATACCTTTTTTTCTCGCTATAAAGCCAGTCCTCTTTTCGCACCGTTTGTTAATCAGTTGCCGTTGCGGCTTAGCTTTAATCTGCCATCAGCACGCTCAGCTCTCTGAGAGATGCCGAGTCGCTTTCATCACCTTTGGCCGCCTCTTCGCGGCTGACGTGGCGGTATAGAATGTCTCGCTGCTGGGGGACGAAACCGGCTTCGCGTATCAGGTAGCGCAGCATCTTTTCGTCAGCAACGTTATGCGCGCCTGCGGCCGAGACGACGTTCTCTTCTATCATGATAGAGCCCATGTCGTTTGCGCCGAAGCGCAGCGCGACCTGTCCCAGCCTCAGCCCCTGCGTAAGCCACGAAGACTGAAAGTTCTCTATGTTGTCCAGAAAGAGGCGCGAGACTGAAAGCATCTTCAGATAATCAACGCCCGTGGGCTCGTCCTTTATGCGGCGTCCCAAGGCTGTGTTCTCGCGCTGAAACGTCCACGGGATAAAGGCCGTGAACCCGCCCGTCTCGTCCTGCAAATTCCTTATGCGCTCAAGGTGTCTCACGCGATGCACGACTGAATCGCCTATCCCGAACATCATAGTCGCGGTTGAGCGCAGGCCCACATGATGAACCGCTCGCATCACGTCCAGCCATTCGTCCGTGGTGCATTTGGTCGAGACGCGCTTTCGCACTTCATCGTCCAGAATCTCAGCGCCTCCGCCCGGCAGACTGTAGAGCCCCGCCGCTTTCAATCGAGCCAGAATCGTCTCGTAATCCAGCCCCGTGATTAGATGAAGGTTATGAATCTCCGGCGGAGAGAAGCAGTGTAGCTGTACGTTCGGGTACTCCGCGTGAAGCGTGCGCAGTAGGTCTTCGTACCACTCTATGCCGAAATCCGGGTGAAGCCCGCCCTGCATCAAGACGCCCGTGCCGCCTAAAGCTACCGTCTCGTCTATCTTCTCTCGAATCTCGTCTAGCGTTCGCACGTACGTTTCGGCGTGTCCGGGCCTGCGATAGAAGGCGCAGAAGGTACAGACCACGTTGCAGACGTTCGTGTAGTTGATGTTGCGGTCAATGATGTACGTGACGATGTTGTCCGGATGCCAGCGTTTGCGAATCTCGTCGGCCGCCAGCCCTATGCGCACGAAATCATGCGACTCCAGAAGCTCCGTGCAATCATCGGTTGAAAGCCGCTCGCCACGGAGAGCGCGGTCAAGAATAGGTTGAATCTCTTTCATAATCTTCCAGCCGTCAGATACCTGACTACACGATATTATCCCAGAGCCACGGGCAAACGTACAGCAGGGATAAGTGAATCCCTTTCGCGGCTGCTCTTCATCGCTCTATCCATTGTACGGGTTTCCGGGCAGGAATAAGGCCGTGGCGGTGCGCCAGCCTGTAGAAAAGCTCAAGCCCCGCGAGCATCTCTTCGTCCAGCTTGAAGCAGATATTTTCGAGCAGGTAGCCGCGCAGCTCCTCGCGCGAAAGCCCCAGCCTCTCTTCATAAAGAGCCGCTATCTCTTCCACATGCTCAAGCCCTTCGTCTCGCGCCCGCGCAAAATCAACGCCCCCAACTTTCTCCACGGACTGCGCGTGCGCCATCCACATGGCGAAGACGAATCCGAGCCCCGTATGCTCGCGCCAGAGGCTCGCCATGTCGAAGACGCGCAAGGTTTCACGCGGGAACGTCATCGCCGGGTCGCCAATAATCAGCGCCGCGTCCGCCTCGCTCAGCATGGCCTGTAAATCCGGCTCGGCCTGTTTCCACTCAGGCTCGCGCCCTATGAACTCGCGGAAGACCACGCGTATAAGGGCGACCGAAGTGCGCGACGAAGTATCCAGCGCGACGCTCCGCACCTCCTTTAATTCACGGCCCTTCGTCGCCAGCACCACGCTTCTGACGCGCGAGCGCGAGCCTACGCAGACGCCCGGGACGACCATTATTTCCGGTATGCGCTGGTATTCAATGACGGGCACGAGCGCCGCATCCACGCGGCCCTGCGCCAGCAATTCAGCGCAACGTGCGGGCGCTTCGTGCATCAGTATGCGCGCCTCTTCACGACTGCTTCCTTCAAGAAAGCTCCAGACGAGCGGCGCCGTGTTCAGGTAGCTGGACGCTGCAATGAGCGGCGCGCTTCCCCGTTTGCTCTCTTCTTTAATAGCCTTTACTCCATCCATTTAATGAAAACTTCCAGATGCTAACCGGAAGCAGAACGAAAGGCAAAAGGTGAAATCGAAGGGAAAGAAAGCACGGCTTGCCTTTCTTCACTTTTGCCTTTTTACTTTTGCCTGATTATATTGAAGGCGCATGCGAATCTACGACATAACGGTTCCGATTTCCGCCGCAGAGACGCCTACTTATCCGGGCGACCCGGGCATTGAGATTAAGCAGTGGGCGGCGCTGGCCGACGGCGATGCGGCCAACGTCACCTTACTGCACTTCGGCGCTCACACGGCCACGCACATAGACGCGCCCGCCCACTTCATAGAGGGCGCGGCGAAGATTGATGCGCTGTCGCTGGAGGCTATGATTGGCCCGGCGCGCGTTCTGGAGATTCCCGAAGACGTGAGCGCGATAGATGCGTCCGAGCTGGCCCGGCATAATTTTGAGGGCGCGACCCGGCTGCTCTTCAAGACACGAAACTCGCGCTTCTGGGGCGAGCAGTCAGGCAACTTTCGAGAGGATTTCACGTATATCGAACCGGACGGGGCGCGCGTGCTTACCGAATCAGGTATCAGGCTCGTAGGCTTCGATTATCTCTCGGTCGAGCAATTCAAGTCCGAGCGGTTCGAGACACACATGGAGCTTTTGTCTCATCAAGTAGTCATAGTCGAAGGGCTCAACCTGAGCGATGTTCCGCCCGGCGATTATGAATTAATCTGTCTGCCGCTCAGGATTGCTAGCGGCACGGGCGACGGAGCCCCCGCGCGCGCAGTCCTGCGAACACTGGACTAGAAGAGATGCTACGCGAAGAATTCAGAGAATTAAGGGAGCGCATGTCGCGTCTTTCCATCCCGGAGCTGATAGAAGAACTCGGCAGCGACTCCTTAAGGACGCGCTTTCTGGCGGAGATGTGTTTGCGCGATGCCTCTAACACCTGACTAAGTTTCCGCCCTGCGGCTCCGCAGGCAGAACGCGCAAGCGGCATAGAAGACTGGCGCGCATGGTGGCGCGCCCACGAAGGAAGATTCAAGAAGAGATGGCAGACAACAAGAACAGACCACGAGAAGGCGCAGACCACATAGCAGCCGGAAACCGCCCCCTAGAAGATACGCCCGCTTATCGTGAGCGCGTTTATGAGATAGTGCGGGGGATTCCTGCCGGGCGCGTCATGACCTACGGGCAGATTGCGGAGATTCTGGGCGAGGGCTACACGCCGCGCACAGTCGGCTTCGTCATGCACGCGGCTGACGAGGAGACAACGCCATGGCATCGCGTCATCAACTCGCAGGGCGCTTGCTCAACCGGCCGCATAATCCTGCCGCCCGACAAGCAACAGCGTATGCTGGAAGCCGAAGGCGTAGAGTTCGATGCGCGTGGGCGTTGCAATCTAGGACTCTATCGCTGGGTGCCGGACGAGGCGCAGGGCGAGAGCGCGGCGGACGCGCAGGGCAGCCTCTTTACCGATTGAAATTCTCTTCGCGCCGGGCAGGCTCTATAAAGGAGGTAGTGAGATGAATAACGAAAGGCTTGTACACGCGCCTTACGAGGTCAGCGCGCCACACTATTCTGTAGCGCACCACATGGTGACTACGGCCTTCGACATGCCCGGCTTTCGCATCACCCGGAATCTGGGCGTAGTGCGCGGCATAGTCGTTCGCTCGCGCAACCTCTTCGTCAACATAGGCGCGGTCTTTCAATCCATGGTCGGCGGGAACATAGTGGCGTGGACGAGGCTCTGCGAGCAGACGCGCTCGGACGCCTTCGAGATTATGATTCAGCACGCGACCGAGCTTGGCGCAAACGCCATCATAGGCAGCCGCTACGACACCACGGAAATCTCTTCGGGCGTGACCGAAGTTCTGGCCTACGGCACGGCTGTCATAGTCGAACCCACCGAAGAGGCCAGCTATCGTTCATGACGGATAAAGCCCTTTCCCCGGACGAGACACGCCGCATTTACGAAGCCTTTGAGCGCGTCCCTTACGCTCGCCTGATAGGAATCGAAGTCGGCCAACTGGAGCGAGGGGCAGCCACGCTTCACCTGCTCGTACGCGATGAGCTTAGACAGAATCTGGGCGTTGTGCATGGCGGGGCTACGGCTTCCCTTATAGACACGGCCTCCGCTTTTGCCATCCTGACCCTGCTTGAGCCGGGCGAAACCACTACAACTATTGACCTTACGATTCATTTCCTGCGCCCACTGACTGAGGGAAGAGCCACGGCCCGCGCCACGGTGCGCCGCGCCGGACGCCGCGTCCTGACTGTCTCCGTGGATGTTCTCGATGAAAGCGAAACTCTTGTGGCTACAGCAGTTACGTCCTATCTACGCCTCTCCTGAAAGAGAATTTCGCTGGCTCGCCTCATTTTTGAATTTCCTGTAGACAAACGTTGTTAAATTGTGTGAAAATGGGTTTGTCCTCGCTGCTGACTCTCTCGGCAGCATCTGCTTCCTATGTATTGAATGGGTGGCTTCCCATCCGCCCGTCATTTCCGGCTGCTAATGCACACTCTTTATCACGCCCTTCTACAACAGCACCCACGGCAGTTGACCTCTGTCCGTTGTGCGGAGCAGACGATTGCTCAACTGCATCGTTATTTCGAGGATGTGGTGTTGGAGAACAATCTGGCGGCGCTTGTCATAGAGAGCCTGCCTCTCAAGCAAGAGCGCTCGCTCAGAGACTTGGCGCGTGTGCGAGAGATTGGGCGTGCTGCTCACCGCGCCTTCTTCTTCGTGGGGCCGGACGATGCTCTCAACAACCTGCCGCTATGTACGGATGAGAACGACCGCGAGCCTGTGCTTTTAAGGCGTGCCGGGAGTGAGGGAGATTTCGACCGCTTCGTAGTCATAGCCGACACTCGCTTTTCAGCCCTGCTGGCATCCGTTCACAACGTGGAAGAGGACGGCTCGGAGGGGATAGGCGGGGATGAGGTCATCTGGACGTTCGAGCCCGACATAGTCTATTCGGCGCTGGAATATCTGATGGCGCGTGTCACTGCCGAGCGCCCTTTTCAGGCTTCAGCCTTCTCCAGAGCCGTGCGCTCATCCATGCCCAAGGCCACCTCGCTGCAATTGACCGTGAGCGTGACGACGAAGCTTGCGCGACTTTTGCAGGAGCAGGCCGGGCGCGAGATAGCCGTCAACCGTATTGCCACAGCCATACGTAACTCGCTTGAGCTGGACAGCGTGCTGCAAACGACGGTCAACGAAGTGGGCCGCGCTCTGAATGCTCAGAACTGCGCCCTGCGCGTCATAGGCGAGGCGGGCAAAGAGCCCTTGACGAACTGCTATTTCCGAGACGGCGACGGCGGCGAGAATTCCGTCGAAGAGGCAGAGTTGCTGGGCGACCTCGAAGCCTACAGCGTGCGCCTTGCGGGCCGCTTCAAGAACTACGTGCTGGATGGGCGAGGCGACGACGAGACGCAGAATATTCGTCCCGTAGCTGCCGTGCCTCTCATCTATCAGGAGCGATTCATGGGCGTTCTGATGGTGCGCTCAGACGACCCGACGCGCATCTGGCAGGAGACGGAAGTCCTGCTTCTAGGCACGGCCGCAGATCAGGTAACGGTGGCGGTCAATCACGCGCGCCTCTTTGCTCAGATACAGCAGCAGGCTTTGACGGACGGCCTGACCGGCTGCTTCAACCGCCGCTTCTTCGAGATGCAGTTGGAGCGCGACATGCACCTTGCGACGCGCATGCGCCAGCCCGTCTCTCTCATATTGCTGGACGTAGACCACTTCAAGAAGGTGAACGACACCTTCGGCCACGACGCGGGCGACGTTGCCCTGCGCCAGTTGGCCGAAAGCCTCAGGCAGGAGCTTCGCGGCGTGGATACTGCCGCGCGCTACGGCGGCGAAGAGTTTGCCGTCATATTGCCGCAGGCCGGAGTCGAAGGGGCCATGGCCGTGGCGGAGCGGCTACGCGCTCGCATAGAGCGGACGGAAGTGCCCGGCGTGGGATTCATCACAGCATCTTTCGGCGTGGCTACTTATCCGCTTCACGCCACTTCGCGGGACATGCTCGTGAGCACGGCCGACCGGGCGCTTTACAACGCCAAGAACACGGGACGCAATCGCGTCTGCACGCCGCAGGTTGAGGGCACGCTGACAGACAGCATGTTCGACTTCGAAGAGCAGATTACGGAGACGCCCGAAGCGCAGGCTGAAGCCGAGATGTCATCAACCCTAGCGGAACAGCTTCAAGAGGCTCCCTTCCCCGTTTCTTAACGTAAATTCAGAAGATAAAAAGCTCTTCAAGTAGCTGGTACGCTCGCTCCTTCCCGCCCGAAAGCTCCCTTTCCCAAATCCGAACAGAAGAAAACCGGCCTCTAGCCATTTGTCATAGGGGATGAAAATCGCGCATGATAGCGTTTGATTTCATCCTTTTCTTTTTAGGGCATATTTAGCGGGACGCGTCTAGGCTTCCCCTGTTCGGGTTATGAAGGACTTACGGAAATTCGCCAGATACTTTCGACCGTATAAGAGTTCCCTGATTATCGGAATACTCTGCATCGTAGCGTCTGTCGCCTTCGGCCTCATGATTCCCTACATAGTAGGGCAGGCGGTTGACGACCTGAAGGAGACGGTGACGTGGGCCAAGCTCACGCGCTACGCCTTGAGTTTGCTGGGCGTCAGCCTCTTGAGCGGCGCGTTCCTCTTCTTACAGCGCAGAATCCTTATAGGCATATCGCGCCACGTAGAGTATGACCTCAGACAGGATTTCTATTCGCATCTGGTAGACCAGCCGCTTCTTTTCTTTCAGGAGCATCGCACGGGCGACCTCATGGCCCGCGCGACCAACGACCTCTCAGCCGTACGCCAACTGGCCGGGCCTATGATTATGTACACGCTTCAGACCATCTTCGTCGTGCTCATAGTCCTGCCCCTGATGTTCACTATCAGCGTGCGGCTGACGCTGCTGCTTCTGGTGACGATGCCGCTCGTTTCGCTGACGGTCAAATACTTCGGCCAGCAGGTTCACGTGCGCTTCGAGAAGATTCAGGACTTCTTTGCGCAAATCTCTGCGCGCGCGCAGGAGAACTTTACGGGTGTAAGAGTCGTGCGCGCTTACGCGCAGGAAGGGGCGGAGATTGCCGCCTTCGATTCGCTCAACAACCAGTACGCCGAGCGCAATTTAAGCCTCGTGCGAATCTCCGCCGTCATGAGGCCGCTCATGCAGTTCCTGATTGGCACCGGCTTCGTCCTGATTATCTGGATAGGCGTGCCGCTCACGGTCAACGGCCGGATGACGGTCGGAGAGTTCACGGAGTTCAATCTTTATCTATCGCGCCTGATATGGCCGTTGATAGCGCTCGGCTACGTAGTCAACCTCTACCAGCGAGGCACGGCCAGCCTCAAGCGCATCAACGCCATCATGGCGATTGAGCCGGACATCAAAGACGAGGCTGGCGTGGCTGAAGCTCCGCCGATTCAGGGCCGCATAGAGTTTCGCAATCTTACTTTCCGCTACAACGAGCACGCGGAGCCCATGCTTAGGGATATCAATCTCACGATTGAGGCGGGACAAACCGTGGCCTTCGTCGGTCGAACAGGAAGCGGCAAGTCCACCCTGATGAACCTGATTCCGCGACTTCTGGAAGCTCCCGAAGGCTCTGTCCTCATTGATAATCGTTCCGTGCGAGATTACAGGCTGGCGCAGTTGCGCGGCTCAATCGGTTATGTTCCGCAGGAAACCTTTCTCTTCAGCGACAGTCTGGCAGAGAACATATCCTTCGGAGTCGAAAAGGCCGCGCGCCCCGAAATCGAGTGGGCGGCAGAGGTGGCGGGGCTTGCTGAAGATGTGCGTGATTTTCCAGACGGCTACGAGACGATGGTTGGCGAGCGCGGCATAACGCTCTCCGGCGGCCAGAAGCAGCGCACGGCCATCGCACGCGCAGTCATACGCCAGCCGCGCATCCTCATACTCGACGACGCGCTATCGAGCGTAGACACCTACACGGAAGAGAAGATTCTCTCGGAGCTTCGCAGGGTGATGCGCGACCGCACCAGCCTGATTGTCTCGCACAGGGTTTCTACCGTTCGCCACGCAGATTTAATCTGCGTGCTGGACGACGGGCGAATCGTAGAGCGCGGCACACACGACGAGCTGCTGGCGCGAGGCGGCGAGTACGCTGGACTCTATGAGCGACAGCTTTTGGAGGAAGAGCTGGCCGCAAGCTGAAGCCGCTTGCCGCTTATCTTGAAAGGAAGGAGCAATACTCGATGAGCATGAATGAGCCTTCATCAATCGAAAGAGCCGTCGGAGCGCGTTACCGCCTGCTCCTGATTATCTGGGCGGCGCAAAGCTTTGCGCTCGTGACCTTCTTTCTGCTCAGCCTGCTCGTCTTTGGGCAAAGGGAGACGGGCGACGCTACTCTGTTCTGGTTGCTGTCGGCTTTAAGCGTCGTGCTGGTCATAGTGTCTTTCATCATCAAGCGGAAGTACTTCGCAATGGCCGTCGAGCAGCAGAACACTAATCACGTACAGACAGGGCAGATTATTGCCTTTGCCCTGTGCGAGGCGGCGGGACTTTTCGGCCTGACGGTGCGCGCTGTAACCGGCACGCCCTACTTTTATCTGCCTTTCGTAGTGGCGGCCCTCGGCCTGCTGCTGCACTTCCCGAAGCGAGAAACTCTGATGGTGGCCTCTTTCAGGAACAGGATTTAAGAAGAGAGAAGATTTAAGAGAACAGATGGCAACGGCAGTCAAACAGTTTCACGAAGAAGAGGCCATAGGCAAGACCTATGATTTTCGAGTCGCGCGCAGGCTCCTGCGTTACCTGAAGCCTTACATAGGCTCGCTCGTACCGGCGCTCGTGCTGACGCTGGTGCTGAATCTTCTGGGCATACTCCAGCCCAAGTTCACGCAGTACGCTATTGACTGGTACATCATCCCGCGCAACACGACGGGCCTTAACCTCTTCGTGCTTGTCTTCCTGCTGGTCAGGCTGTTTCACTTCGTCTTCTCCTACTTTCAGGAAGTTCTATTGAACTCCGTGGGCCAGCGCGTCATGTATGACCTCAGGAGCGAGCTTTACAGAAAGCTTCAGGAGCAGGAAGTCTCATACTACGACCGCAACCCTGTGGGGCGCATCATGACGCGGCTGACTTCGGACGTGGACGCGCTCAACGAGCTTTTCACTTCGGGCGTGATTGACCTGCTTGGCGACCTTGTGATGATAGTGGCCATCATGTGCATCATGCTCTGGATGGACGTGCGTTTGACGCTGGTGACGCTGGTGACGGTGCCGATGCTGTTTGTCGCTACGAGCTGGTTCAGGCGCGGAGCCAGACGCGGCTACGACATGGTGCGAACGCGGCTTGCGCGCATCAACGCCTTTCTACAGGAGCATTTATCGGGCGCGCAGACCGTGCAGATTTTCAACGCCGAAGAGAAATCCCGCAGCCAGTTTCACAAAATCAACGACGACCACCGCAACGCCAACATAGAGACTATCTTCTACTACGCCGTCTTCTTCCCGCTCGTAGATTTAATCGGAGCCATAGGCATAGCCCTGATTGTCTGGTACGGCGGCTATCGCATCATGCAGAACACAGGGAGCGCGACGGTGCTCTCTCTGGGCGCGCTCGTGGCCTTCATACAATATTCCCAGCAGCTCTTTCAGCCGATACGCGACATCTCGGACAAGTACAACGTGCTACAGGCTGCGGTCGTGGCCTCGCATCGTATCTTCAAAACGCTCGACCTGCCCGTCGCCGTCACTTCGCCCGAAAAGCCTTTGAAGCAGGGACGCGCGCGCGGCCAGATAGAATTTCAGAACGTCTGGTTCGCTTACAAAGAGGAAGACTGGGTGCTGAAGGACGTCTCCTTTGTGGTTGAGCCCGGTCAGTCCGTAGCGCTGGTGGGCCACACGGGCTCAGGCAAGACGACCATCACGAACCTGCTCATGCGCTTTTACGACGTTCAGCGCGGGCGCATACTTCTGGACGGCGTAGACGTGCGCGATTGGGACTTGAAGTCCCTGCGCGAGAACTTCGCCGTCGTGCTACAGGATGTCTTCCTCTTTAGCGGAACCGTCGAGAGCAATATCCGGCTGGGTAATGACAAAATCGCTCAAGAGCGCGTCGAGTGGGCCGCGCGAGAAGTTCATGCAGACCGCTTCATAAGGCGTTTGCCAGAAGGCTACGGGACGGAAGTTAAGGAACGCGGCGCGGGGCTCTCCGTAGGGCAGAAACAGCTTATCTCGTTCGCGCGCGCTCTGGCCTTCGACCCGGCGCTTCTTATTCTGGACGAAGCCACGAGCTCCATAGACACGGAGACCGAACAGCTTATACAGCAGGCCATAGAGCGCGTGCTGGAAGAGCGCACTTCTCTGGTCGTCGCGCACCGTCTCTCCACAGTCCAGCGTGCCAACCGCATCATAGTCCTGCATCACGGCGAGATACGCGAGCAGGGCACGCATCAAGAGCTGCTCTCACAGAGAGGCTTCTACTGGCGGCTCTATAAGCTCCAATACGCCGACGGCTCGAACGACGACCAGACCGATTCAACGCCCTTCACGGGCCGCCTGCAATACGGAGACTAAGAAAAAGAGGAAGCGGAAGAAAGAGAAGCTTCTCTTTCTTCCGCCTCCGTCTTTCTACTTTTGCCATCTCGTCAGGCGTTTTTGGCTTTGAAGTTGCTGCCGTTCTCTTTCTGCATCTTCTCGGCTTGAGCTTTCAGGTCGTCAACCTCTTTTTTCAGTTTGTCGGCGCGGATTTTTATGTCGGCCTGCTTGTCGCGGAGCGTCCTCTGGCCCTGTCGGCTGGTGTCTTTGCGCGCGTTGGGCAGTTCTTTCAGGGCCGTCAGGTGCGCGCCCACCTTTCGCATGAGCTGAGCGCGCAGGTCTAGGTACTGTCTGTATTTTTCATCCACCTTGAGCTTGCTGGCCTGCTCGTATTTCTCTGCGGCTGATTTGGCATCCGAGATGGCTTGGTCGTAGAGGGCTGACTCTTCGTCGTTCAACTGCTGGCGCGTCTTAGCCTTCTTTTCGGCTTTAATCGCGTCTTCCTTCTGCATGGTCTGATTGTGGGCCTCTTCAACTTTCGAGGCCAACTGGTCTGCCTCCTCCTGTAGCTTGTTAGCCTCCCCGGTCTGGTCATCCGAAGTCCTGCTGAGATACTTACAGCCGGGCGCTGCGATGAGCAGCGACAACATCAAGGCTGCGGCTATTTTTCGAGTTGTGCTGTAGAGCATAGACTTCACCTTCGCAGGCTCCTTGCCTTATGACCCGCTACGGGCCTTCATGGGAATCAGGCTTTCGACCGAGCGGTAGATTTGCAGGTACATCTGCGTCTCAGAAGGAATCTGCGCGCGCCAAGCCGCGCCGGCCCGCCGAATGTAGAGCGGCAGGCGCGCCGGATTGGAGTTATAACCGGCTGCCATAAGGTCTGCGGGCGTGGCCCACTTTGCGCTCAGCGCGTAAGAGACATCCGGATTGGACATGAGGTTGTTCCACACGTCGTACATGTAGAGCAGCATGGCTTCCAGAGCGTTTCCGTGATTTCGCATCCCCAGAACGAAATCCGGGTTGAGCCCTACTCCCGGATGCAGCCGCCTTATCATCTGGTAGGTGGAAGGAATCATCTGCACCAGCCCGCCCGCCCCGGCCGTGCTGACCGAATAGTTATAGGTCTTCAATTCGTTCAAAGCGTAGAGCGAAAAGATTTCTTCGTAGAGCGCCAGCCGGTTCTCCCTGAGAAAGCGCGTGTGGTCTACGTGCTCGACTATCAGTAGCCGCTCGGCTATGTCCAGAATCTGCGGCGAGATGAAGACGCCCTTGTCGCGCAAGCGTCGCGCGGCCAAATCAAGCATCGTGCGCGTGTAGGCTTTGCCCGCGTTGACAATGTCTGCGGAGAGAAGCGCCGGATGCGCCGAAGTGTAGTAAGCCATCTCCCGCAAATAGCCGTTGCGCTCAATAGGGTATTCGACCAGAAGCGGCACGAAAGAGCGGTTCGTGGCGCTCTCGAAAACCGTGACGGCAGTGTTGACACCGTTGGCCCGCACGATTCGCACGTTCACCGTAGCGCCTTGCTGAGTCGTCACCGTGGCCTCTGAGCCACGACGCAGGAAAAGGTCTTTCGGCAGCGTGATTAAATGAACCTGCGACGTGGAAGGGTCAAGCGCCGCGAGCGTGACAAACAAGAGCCTGTCCGTTGACATGGACGTAGGCTGCGGTCTGGTTCTGAAGAGGCGCTCGGCTTCCTGTATGCGCGCGCGCACCTTGCCGACAGCGAGCGAAGTCGCGGCAGGAAGCGGCGTTTGGCTTACGCTCTGCGACGGAAGCGTGGACGAAACAGGCGGCTGCGTGGTAGTCGTAGTGCTAGTCGGCGGGTTCGCGGCAGGAAGCTGCGTCGTGGCGGGCGCGCGCGGAGTAGGAGAAGGCGCGGCGCTAGTGCTGCCCTGTTGCTGCTGCGACCCTATAGTTCTGGGACGTGTCTGCGTAGTGGAAGGAGAAGTGTTCTGTGCCTGCGCGCTCAAAACAGCCAGCGCCAGAAACAGTAGCGCAGAGGGGAATACCTGTCTTCTCATACTTCAAAACTCCATAGAGGGATTACAGTCTGCGGTCTTTGCTCTTCAGGCGACCCGGTCTTTAAGATTCGCCCGCGCGCGGCACGGTTGTCAAATACTTTTTGAAAGCGCCCGTGCCGCAGCTTCGTTTCTCGACTGCCGGTTTCCGGTTGACTTGTCTAAAAATTTCACGTAAAAGCAGAGTTCAAGCCTCGACTGGCCCATCCGGGCCCGCTTGAATAATCAATCATCTAACTTGCTTCTTCGGGAAAGCATAGGAGTTTCATTCCCCCATGAGTTACAGAATCTTTCGTTTCGCTTTACGCCGGGCCGTTCCGGTCATCTTCTCCTTAACGTTTCTACTCAGCCTCTTATGCGCGACGGCCCTTTCGCAGACCGTGCCGGGCGGCGACGATTACACGCTCTCGCCCCTTGAAAAGGCCGTTCTTGAGGAGATGAATCTGGCCCGAACCAATCCGGCCCAGTACGCCAGCTATCTTGAGTCGCTCAGAAAATATTATCAGGGCAAGACGCTCAAGCAGCCGGGCGTTCCCGCCGTTGTGACCGTAGAAGGCGCGACCGCACTCGAAGACGCCATCAATTTCCTGCGTGGGGCCAGACCGCTTCCGCCGCTTCAGGTCTCGAAGGGCATGTGCCTCGGCGCTAAGGATCAGTCCTATGACCAGGGGAAGTCGGGGGACGTGAGCCATCAGGGCAAAGACAAGAGCTTCTCGTGGGAGCGCGTGGCCCGCTACGGCGAGTGGAAGACGCCCATCAGCGAGAACATTGCCTACGATAGCGGCACGGCACGCGACATCGTCATCAACCTACTCATTGACGACGGCGTCCCGTCGCGCGGCCACCGCAACAACATTTTCAACAGCAGCTACATCGTCACGGGCGTCGCTTGCGGCAGCCATCCACTCTTCGGCGGCATGTGCGTCTGCACCTTCGCCGGAGGATTCACGGACAAGCCCGCGCAGAACACGACGGGCGGGCCCGCACAGCCTGCCGCGACTCAAACGGCACCGCCGAAGGCAAGAAAGCTTTAGTTGTCAAAGAATCTGCGGGCCGCCCCGGCCTGTAGAAAAGGTTCAAAGGAGCGCGACTGTCGTGACAGTCGCGCTCCTTTTTCTTCTTTTGAGACGAAAGGGAGAGTGTAGAAGCTCTCGCCCCAGTGAAAGACTCTCTTAGTCTATGGCGAAGCTGACGTTGACGACCGCAGTGATGTCCTTCTCAAGAGCGGTCGTGTCGTTCATCCCGTAGTCCGAGACTTCGTTAGAGTCGGCGGGCGTTATCTGCATGACGCCCATCTTGGCGGAGCGTACGCTGCCTATATCGCTGCCGGTGCTGGAGGCAATCTGCTTTGCGCGCTCCTTGGCGTCCTTGGCCGCTTCTGCCAGCATGGCAATCTTCAGCTCGCCCAGCTTCGTGTAATGATATTCAGGCGCGCCCGATTCCAGCAGTATCCCCTGATTAATCAACTCTGTGGCCTCGCGCGCTATCTGCGCTACCTTGTCCACGTCGTTCGAGCGAACCTCAAGCTCCTGCCTGAGGGTATAGCCGGTAATCTTTCCGCTTTCGGTCTCTTCGCCCGACTCGTCGCGCGTCTTGCCCTTCAGAGTCGTTGCCGTAATTGACGAGATGGTTATCTGATTTTCAGGTATGCCCTTTGAAATCAGGTACTGTTTGACGCGCGGCACGTTGTCGGAGAGCGACTTGTAGGCATCTGACAACTCGGTTGATTGATAAGTGACCGCAGCCTTCCAGATGACCAGGTCAGATTTAATGCGCTTTTTGGCAGAGCCCGTGACAGCCACCGTCTGCTCGCCCTTTTTAGCGTGCGTGTAAGCCCATGCGCCGACGATTGACGAAAGTACAAGAGCCACTGCAATCGCAAACCCGGCGTTAAATACGTGTCCGTTTCTTTCTACACTCATGATTTTTTATGGCACCTCCCAATGCCGCCATCTTGACGCAGAGCTTAAAGAAGCTTTGCTTAGCGACATATGTGGTTAACCACAGCGCCCGGGGTGTAGCCACAACGTAAAGGCAGGGTAGAAGGCAAAAGGCAGAAGGTAGAAGGGCCAGAGCCTCTTCACTTCTGCCTTCTGCAACTGCGGACTTCCGGCTTGTTTCAGATTTCTCCGGTGCTTCCGGCCAGAGCGCCGACAGCAGGTTCGGCCAAATCCCTCGGGGCGTCCGGTCGCTGCATCAGGCGAAAGCGCGTGGCCATCATGTAGCCCGCGCTGAAGCCAAGGCTTGCGTCCAGCCCGCACAACTCTGCGGCAAGGGCGCGTTGAGAGGCCCGCTCGAAGGCGTGTTGAAGCTCGCCCGCAGCCGCGTCCATCCCTTCTACCAGCACCACCTCCGCCTCGTTGCCGCCCCGCGCGCGCCGTCGAGCGTGCTCGCGCAGCCGAACCCTTGAGTCCTCCTGTATGCGGCCCGTGACGATTACGACCAGATGCTGCGCCTCCGTATCTATCAGCTTATCCAGCGCTCGCGCGGCGTTCTTAACCGCAAGGTCGCCGTCCCTCAAGACGAAAAGGAAGAGCTCATCCGAAACCGTGACTTCCATGTGAGCTTCGCCGTCGCCGGAAGTGGGCAGCAGCCGTATGGCTTTCTGCGGAACGCCCATCTCTTTGAGCAAGGCGCGAAGGCGGTTGACCAGCCATGTGCTGTCGTGCAAAAGGGCTCCGGCCATGTCCGTCAGCATCACAAGCTCTTCGACCTTCTCGTCGCTCAGGGCCGCGCCGCACTCACTGCACATGGCGTTGCTGGCGGTGATAATAGTCAGCATCTCTATCGAAGGGAGACGAAACAGAGCGCGCCCCTCTTTGCGACAACTGACCAGCACTTCTCGCTTGAGCAGGCCGACATCGGCCAGCCTGTTTATGAGCGGCTGATTCTCGCTCTCGCTGGCCAGAAGCTCCGCCACGCGGCCCGCCGCCTGAGCCTCTTCTATACGATAAAGGAGCCGCCGCGCATCTATGTCTTCAAGGGATTCCAGGGCCGGGCGTTTCTCTACAGCGCTGTCGGCTGCGGCCTGCTGAGTGTAATCCTCAATCGCCACTACGTTCTCGCCGGACTGCCACTCGAAAGAGGCCAAGGCAGCATCTTCGTGCGAGGCTGTGCTGCGTATGGCGTCAAGCGCTTCGCTCACGCGGCGGCAGAAGGCGTCGAGCTTTCTCTCCGAGTCCAGAGTATCGCGCCCGTGAATGATACCGGCGCGCATCCCCGCCAAGTCGTCCTCAGCGCCGCCGAAGATTAGATAGAAGACGTGGTCTTCTATCGAGAAGAGGTCGCCGCGCACATACAGTGAGTTCTCTTCCGCCTCCGTCCGGGCCGCGATTGCACGCTCCATCTCCTTTGCGCGCTCCGCCCCCTGTAGCGCCTGCTCAAAGGCCGTTAGCCGCGACGTGCGTATGAGCGGCGTAAAGCCTCCGTCCTGCAATCTGTCCAGAAGGTGCAGCCTTGTTGCGCCGTCTACACTAAGTTCTGAGGCCCTGTTAGTGAAAAACAGCATATCTTGCGGTCTCCTCCCTTTCGGCGCGAATGCTAACACGGCAGACATCAAGAATTCTATGTTGAAGTTGTTACTCTGGCTTCATAATGACCGAAAAGTGTTTTGTCACGGGACGCGTGTGCGATTAAGCTCCGCCTTCGTGCCTAACAACTCATAGAAACCTCGGTCATCTTTGTTCTGTTACGGTACCCTGTGTGTGGACTGTGGCGGGACAGTCACATTGCCTCTTGTAATCGAAGGCTTCGGTCTGTAGTATCCCCGTGCTGCCAAGCAGTAAAGCTCTGCCCTCCACAGGCAGCACAAGCAAGACAAAATAATTTAAGGAGTTCAGGGTTCCCTATATCTATGGCTTTTATAAGACTCTCCCTCTGCGCGATGGCGCTGTGCCTGCTCTCGGTAACTTTTACTAACGCTCAAACAACCACCCGTCAAACTTCGGTCGCCACGACTACCGCGGGCGGCCCAAGGCTCGAAACAGACCCGGTCATACTCTCTACGGCCAACGTTCCGACTGAAGGCGCGGCGGCGTTGATGAGAACAAATGCGCCCGTGCTCAACCAGCTTCTGATGGCTGCGATTGATGAGCGTTTAGGCGCGCCCTATATTTACGGCTCGACCGGCCCGCGCGGCTACGATTGTTCCGGCTTCGTGTGGAGCGTATTTAATTCGGCTGGCATAGACTTCTGGAGAGGCAGCGCGCGCACGCTCTGGGCTCGCTTCGAGCCCGCGACTGCCGAAGAGAAGACGCAGTTCGGAACCCTTGTCTTCTTCAACGGCCTCTCGCACGTAGGCATAGTCGTGGATGACAAAGGCTTTTATCACTCTTCGCGCAGCTACGGCGTCATCTATTCGCCATTTAACAAATACTGGTCGAGCCGCGTGGACGGTTTCCGCCGCGTGCCGCTTCCCACGCAGCTACAGGCTAAAGCGGAGTAGATAAATTTCAGTTAAGAACTGGAGAAGGCCGACCTACGCTTGCAAGCGTAGGTCGGCCTTCGACCATTCGAGCTGATGTTGACTGTGGAGAGACAGCCTCAGCGATTGTTGAGCGGGGGGACGAAGCCAGCACGATGGGCATCGTCTTCGCGCGCCTCCCAGACGACGGCAATCTTGTCTATAGACACGTAGGCCATGCCGTGCTCTTCATCTCTCAAATGAAGCACGCCGCCTTCGACCTTGACCAATTCTCCGCGCAAAGAGGCCGCGCCCACGCAGCTTATGTCAACCTTGCGCCCTATCATTCTGGAAAGAAAATCTTGCATCGTTTAATCACCTCTCGAATGGGTGTCGGGTTTCAGGTGTCAGGTTCCGGTGAAAAGAAAGAGAACTGCTTTTCTTTTCACCGGAACCTGACCCCCGGCACCCGTCACCTGCTTTATTATTTTTCCGGCTCCCATTCCCAGACGGTTTCGCTGCCGTTGCGCGAAGAGACCTTCTCTTTTTTTACTTCACTGAAAGTGATTTGTATAAGCGGCAGAACCGTCGGGTCGTCCTGCTGCTGCCTCTCGAACTTCAGCACGTCGTAATAGACGCAGCGCGTGCGGTCAGGATACTCGCGGCAGACCTGCGGTCGCGCGTGGTATATGCCGCAGCCGCGCGTCTCCTGATTCAGGAAGATGCAGGTTTCCGTAAAGAGCTTGTCTTTGGTTCGGCGCAGCACGCGCTCGTCGCCCCACATCTTCGTATAGCGCTTCATGGCCGTCTCGACAGAAACTTTGAAATACTTTGCCAGCCGGTTCAAGTCGCGCTTGGTGACTTGCACGCGCTCGTATATTGAGCAGCAGAAGGCAGGACACTTGTTGCAATCGAAATAGACGCGGGGTTGGTCGTCGGTTATCTTTTTAGCCATGATTTCCCTTCGGCTCGTTCACTATTGCGTGGCTCCCGTCCAGATAAAATAGCCTTTGCCTTTAGGCTTCAAGAGTACGGTTCGGGTGTCGCTTCCTATGCCAATCTGTAGCTCTACCCTGTTCTTTCTATCGGTCACTATAAAGAAGGTGTCCGTCATCTCAAACGTGCTCTCGTCGTAGAAAGCGGGCGTCCTCTTCTTACCGAATGGCGCGTTGAATACCGCCATCACAAGCTTTCCGGGGCTTTCCCTGTCAACAAACCCGACGGCGAAGTCCTTCTGCTCGTCGTGATTAAAATCGCCCACCACGTAGAAAGGCGAAGCGGCGCTCTCCGTAGACATCTCCTTGAGCCGCTTCAGGAAGTCCGCGTCCAAGTCTTCGGCCGTGGCCGGTCGCAGGTTGGGCTTCTGTTTGAGCCAGCTTTCAAGGACGGTGCGATGCTCCGCTTCAATGTAAGAGGGAAACACATCCTGATGGCCGACCGCGCTCGCCGCAGACAGAAGCAACAGCAAGCACAGAATCGTCGCGCCGCAAAGCTGTTTTGTAAGAGCGTTCACTCCGGCCTCGCTCCTGCTATCGCCGCTTGGATTTCTCATACTCGGACAGCAACAGTTCCATGAACTCGCCGCGTCTCTCATACAGTCGCTTCGGCTCGCGCGGCTCGTGTCTTCCGAGAGCATACGCCGTTATGATTGGCAGCGCCACCGTCGAATCAATATAACAGACAACAGCGTCAGGCAAACGCTCCGGGTCAACCTTTCCCCACGAGACAGCCTCTCCGGGAGTCGCGCCCGAAAGGCCGCCCGTGTCGGGCCTCGCGTCTGTAATCTGTAAAAAGTAGTCGTGGCCGCGCTCGTCTATGCCTAAGACCTCCTGAATCTGCGGCTCCGTCTGTAGCATGAAGTTCTTAGGGCTTCCGCCGCCGAGGATGAAGACGGCGCTCTTGCCGCCGTGCTTTCTTCCCTTGTCGCCCTTGCCATGAATCGCGCCCCGTTTTCCCGCGAGCACAATCGCCGCCGTCTCGTTCACGTCGAGCGAAGGGTCAAAGGCCAGCTTGTTTCCCTGAAGGGCCTTGGCGGCGACGTTCATGCCTATGGAAGAGTCGCCGGGGCTGGAAGTGTAGATGGGCACGCTGTACTCGTAGGCAGCCGCGAGCAGGGATTTATTCTCGACGCCGAGCTTGCGCTCTCGCTCGCGCACATATTTTCCGCAAAGGTAATGGAACTCCGCCGACGACATGCTCTTTTGAAACTCTTCGCCCTCTATGATGCGGCGGAAGAAGGAGTCCGTATCGAGCAGCACAGAGTAGTCGAAGAAGATGTCATAAATACGCACGACCTCTTCTTCCCTGAGAACGATATCCGAGACGCCCGCGTGGCCCTGATGCAGAGAGAGCCCTATGCCGAAGTGCGTATCGTGATAAAGGTTCGCGCCCGTAGAGATAATCCAGTCAACGAAGCCCGCCTGAATAAGCGGTATCAGGGACGAGATGCCGAGGCCCGCAGGCGTCAGCGCCCCCGTAAGAGACAGGCCGACGGTCACGTCCGCGCCAAGCATCTTTTCCGTAAAGAGCAGGCAGGCTTCCCTGAGCCGTGCGGCGTTATATGCTATGAAGGCGTCGTCTACGAGGTCTGCTACGGTCGTGTTGCCGGTAATGGGTCGCGGGTCAATGCGCCTGCCGCTCAAAAACTTACTTCTCTTTTTTGCCATCCTGTTTCCCCTCTTCTGCCTTTTCCTCAAGCGTGCGGCGGCTTGCGAGCGCGGCGCTCTGTATGGCATCTATGGCCTCTCGCTCTTCCACTGCGCGGAGCGAAGCGACGGCCCGCACGTCGCCCAGAGTAGCCAGCGCACGGACGGCTGCAAAGCGCACGCGGAACGTCTTGTCCTCCAGCAGCTCTATCAGCTTCTCGTAGACGGCCTCCTGCTCTTCCTTGAACTCTTTGCCGAGCGTGCCTAGGCTCACCGTGGCGGCTACGCGCACGGGCTGCGGAATCCCGTAAGCCGTGTGGTCTAGCGCGAGCCGTACGCCGCGCCTGTCCTTCGCAATCGTCAGCGCGTCGAAGACGGTCGCGCGCAAGACATCCTGATAAGACTCGCGCCCGAGCATCCCCATAAGCTTTTCGTAAGCATCCTCTCCGGCAGCGTGAGCCAGAGCGCGCATGCTGAAGGCCGATACAAAATAGCTCTCGTCATCCTGCATGGCGCGCACGAGCGCGGCTATAGCCTTTCGGTCTTTGCGAAAACGGCCCAGTGACCAGACGATGGCGCGGCGCACGCGCGCCTCCGTGCTCTTCTTCATCCCGGCTATGAGTACGTCTCGCGCTTCCTCTGTGCCGATTCCGGCGAGCGCCACGGCCGCAGCCATCCTGACAGGCCCGAACCCGTCCTGCATTAGAGAGCGCTTAAGCGCCCCGACCGACTCTTCATCCTTGAACTCTCCGAGCGAGCGGGCCGCACGCATGCGCGCCGTGAAGCTTGCCGATTGTTGAAGCTGATGAAGAAGCTCGTGCCTGGACTTCTCATGCTCAAGCGTCTTCAGCACCCTGTCTTCGGGGTCGAAGATTACCGCGAGCGGTCGCTCTTCCAATGAGAAATAGAACTCGTGCTCCTGCTTCTCAAGCTCCACGCGGAAGGAGCGCGGGCCTCTTCTTCCCATGACCTGAATCTCTACCGGCATGCGGAAGATGGGCGTGCCGTCATCCGTATTCTGCACCTGCCTGACCGTGACGCGAAGGGCGCTTGCCTGCGAGTCGAAGTGATGCGAGACTTCAAACTCGGGATAGCCCAGACCCGTCACCCATTCTTCAAAGAACCAGTCAATGTTGCGGCCCGTGACCTCTTCTATGGCTATGCGAAAATCTGCTGTCTCCACGCTCTGCCACTCGTGCTTGTGCAGGTAATACCTGAGCGTGCGGAAAAAGTCTTCGTCGCCCAACACGTCCCTGAGCATCCCCAGCACAATCCCGCCCTTCTGGTAAGCGTGGCGGTCGTAGACCTCCATAGGATATTCCCAACGGTCGTAGACGAGCGGGCGGCGATAACGGTCTCTGTCCTCTCCCATGTAGAGGTTCTGCTCCCGCAGCAGAAAGAATCTGGACTCGTCCACTCCCTCCACCTGCTCCGACCAGAGAATCTCCGCGTAGGTGGCAAAGCTCTCCTTGAGCCAGAGGTGCGCCCAAGACTTGGGCGTCACCAAGTCGCCCCACCACTGGTGCGCAAGCTCGTGCGCCACCACGTCGTGACAGTCGAAATCAAGCTCAGTCCGCGCGTCGTGCAGGAAGCGGTCGGAGTGGGTCGTGGCCGAAGTGTTCTCCATAGCGCCGGAGATAAAATCGTCCACCACCACCTGCGAGTATTTAGGATAAGGATATTCGTAGCCGAAGAGCTTTGTGAAATGGCGAATCATGGCGGGCGTGCGGCCCATCAACATGCGCGCCTCACGCTCCATCCCCGGATACGTATAGTAAGGCGTAGGCAGCTTGCCGCAGCGAGCATCTATGATGCTGAAGTCGCCTATGGCTACGGAGACAAGGTAGGCCGGATGTGGCTCGTCCTGTCGCCAGTGGAAGGTGCGGCGTCCCCGCTTCTTATCATGTTTCTCCGAGACGAGCCTTCCGTTTGAGAGAACCGTGAAGCCTTCGGGGACGGTGATGAGAGTCTCCGTTGTCTGCCGCTCGTTCGGGGAGTCCGTGCAGGGGAACCACGCGCGGTTGTCTTCACTTTCACCCTGCGACCAGACCTGCACGGGCTTCTGCGGGTAGGAGTCGTCCGGGCGTATGAAGTGCAAGCCCTTTCTTGGCCGCGTGTTGTAAAGAACGCGCAGGGTCAGATTTTTATCGCGCGGCTGCGGCTCTCTGAGGTAAACGACTAGCCTATCCCTGAAGCTTTCGAATTCGAGGCGGCGAGAGCCCGCGCGCACCTCTTTCACGTTCAGCTCGAAGGCATCGAACGAAAGCTCCCGCAGGTCGTCCCGAAAGGGCGCGAGTGTAATGGCGGCTTCGCCTTCAATGAACGTCTCTGCCGGGTCAATCTGAAGCTCTATGCGTATGTGCTTTATATCAAAGTCGCGGCTGCGCGTCTGGCGTCGCGGCGCTTCGACAGGCTTCACGGCTGGCGGCGGAGTCTCGTCGTAAGGGTTGAGCGCTGCGTGAAAGCGAGGGTCTAGAAAGGCCGTGTGAAAAAGTGCGTCCTTGTGCCGTGCCAAGCATCTTCTCCGATTGTTTGCTGAAATAGAACTACTCTTCGTCGCGGCCTAACAGGTGGTAGTTTACATTAAAGTCGGTCTATAGCGAACTGCTCAAGGCAGGAGCGACAAAGGCAGCTCTTGTACTGCTCGCGCAACCTTGCGCGAGCCTCTTCCGTGAGGCTCACCTCCGCGCACCAGCAAGCCGAAGCTTGAGCGCCGCAGTCGAACGGCTCTTCGCACCTCTCGCAAACGGACTGCGCGCACGAGCCTGTGGGAACAAGTTGTGGCAGCTCTATGGTCTTCACTCTTTACCTTCTCACTTCTGTCCTTACTCGGCCTGCAATTCGTCCTGCGGCGCGCGGCGCAGCCGCAGGCGGGAGATGCGCCTGTCGTCCGCGTCAATCACCTCAACGTCAAGGCCGCGAAAGGCCAGTCGCTCGCCGGGCCGGGGCACGTAGCCGGACTCGCTTATGACCAGTCCCGCGATGGTTGTGAAATCGTCGTCCTCTATCTCCATGTCGAAGAGGCGCTCAATCTTGCCTATCTCGGTCGAGCCGGGCACGTCGTAGTAGCCGTCGTCGGCCTCTACAATCTCAACAATCTCTCCCGTCTCGGTATCCTCGTCCTCAATCTCTCCGACAATCTCTTCCAGTATGTCTTCGACGGTGACTAATCCGGCGATGCCGCCGTACTCGTCAATCACCATGGCTAGCTGCACGTGCGCCTTCTGCATCTCTTTCAGGAGGTCTGCGACGGGCTTTGTCTCAGGCACGAAATAGACCGGACGCACAAGCACGGCTATGTTTTCGTCCTCCCTGCCTTCGGGCCAGCACTGAAGTATGTCGCGCACGTAGATGAGCCCCTCCACGTTATCAATCTGCTCTCGGTAGACGGGCAGGCGTGAATACTTGGACTCGTTGATGATGTCGCGGGCCTCGCGCACGGTCGCGGTCACGGGCAGCGCCACGACCTCGGTTCGCGGCGTCATCACTTCGTTCACGCGCGTATCGCCAAACTCTATGATGGAGTGAATCAGCTCGCCCTGTTCCTCTTCCAGAATGCCTTCCTCTTCGCCCACGTCAATCAGCGCTTGTATGTCGTCGCCGTTGTCATCTTCGTCCTCAACGGCGTTTGCTTCGATTTCGGCGCGCTCTTTGCGCCTGCGGCTGAAGACCTGATGCAGAGGGTCTGCTATGAAGACGAAGAGATGATAGAAGGGGCGCACGAACGGCAGCAGCAGCAGCAGCGTCCGTTCGGGATTTCGCGCGGAGATGAAACGCGGGACGAACTGGCGAAAGATACCCGCCAGCACCAGAGAGGCCGCAAACGCTATCAGCAGAAAGCGCGTGCCGGGAAACAGAAGCAGCGAGACGGAGGTAATCAGAACCGTGACACCCACGAGCAGTATCTGAATCACCGCCGAGAGCGTGAAGCGGAATCGCGGGCGGTTCTCAAGAATCTCTTTGAGAAAGGCCGTGGCGCGCGCCTGCGGGCGCTCCTCTTCCGCGTCTGTGATGAGCCGCCTGAGCCCTACGTCGCTCAACTGGCCGAAAGCCATGTCGGCAGTCGCAAGAAACGCCATCAACAGAAGCAGCAGCGCCGTGATTCCTATAGCAATATCCATAGACGAACTGAATAGTAAAGGAGTAAATCTCGTGAGTAAATAGAAGAACCGCTTTTATCTACACATGATTAAATTCGGAGACGTCTGCGAAGCCGCAGCTCCAGCCGATTCATCTCACCGTCATCCGTTTCATGGTCATGGCCGCACAGGTGCAGCAGCCCGTGAAGGATAAGCTGCGAAACCTCTTCATCAAACTCAAGCCCGTGCTCTACGGCCTGTCTGGCGGCCTGTTCAACGGAAATCACCACATCCCCGAGCGTCGCGCCCTCCGCCCTCTCAAACTCGTCCTGAGCGGCCGGAAACGAAAGCACGTCGGTCGTCCCACTCTTATGCCGCCACATACGGTTAAGGTCGCGCATCATTCTGTCCGACACGAAAGCCACCGTCACGCCCGACCCGCCGGCAGGCACGACCTTCAAAGCCTTTTCCGTGAAGGCCCGCCAGCGCTCACTGTCCAAAGGAACTTTGCGCTGGCGGTTAACGACTTCAATCATAAGCGGAGTGACAAATGACGAGGGGCGCGCAAGAAGAAGAAGCTCTTATCACGTCGCCCGCCACTATCCTTATATGGCGCTCTTGCTGGAATGCGCTTCGTAGGCTTTGATAATCATCTGCACCAGACGGTGCCGCACGACGTCCTTCTCCGTGAAGTAGATGAAATCTATGCCTTCTACTTTTGAGAGTACGCGCTCGGCTTCTATGAGGCCGCTACGTTTTCCCTGCGGCAGGTCAATCTGCGTCACGTCGCCCGTGATGACGGCCTTCGAGCCGAAGCCAATGCGCGTCAGGAACATCTTCATCTGCTCGCTGGTCGTGTTCTGCGCCTCGTCCAAGATGATGAAAGCATCCGACAAGGTTCTTCCGCGCATGAATGCCAGCGGAGCGACCTCTATGACTCGCTTTTCAAGCAGGCGCGTGGCCCGCTCGTAATCAATCAGGTCAAAGAGCGCGTCGTAGAGCGGGCGAAGGTACGGGTCAACCTTGTCCTGAAGGTCGCCGGGCAGGAATCCGAGTTTCTCTCCCGCTTCTACAGCCGGGCGGGCAAGGACTATGCGGTTGACCTGCTTCTGCATCAGCGCCTGCACGGCCATGGCCACGGCCAGATAGGTTTTGCCCGTACCGGCCGGGCCTACGCCGAAGACAATGTCTTTGTCCTGTATGGATTCGATGTAGCGGCGCTGCATGGCGCTCTTGGGAGCGACCTGCTTTTTGCCCGCAGGATTAAAGCGAGCCTTTGTGAAGTAGTCGCGCAAAGAGTAGGCGCGGTCTTCGGCTATCTGCGCGAAGGCTTCGCGCAGTTCCTTGTCCGTGAAAGTGCGGCCTTCTGCGAAGAGGTCGGAGAAATCCTCCAGAATGCGCTCGACGGTCTCAACATCTTTGGGGTCGCCGTCTACGGTCAAATCCTGCCCGCGCGCATTGATGCGCACGTCAAGGAGCGATTCCAGGTACTTGATGTTCTGGTCGTGAACGCCGAAGAGGGTTTCCAGTCCGCGTGGTGGAAGCTCAATCTTTTTCAACAGTTAAAGCAGTCTCCTTCTTAGGGTGAAGATTCTAGAATCAGGGAAGGCGATGGTAAACCGAGGGGTGTAGCATATATTTGCATACTGTACAGAACGGCACGCTACTACAGGGCGAGCGCGAGTGTCAATTCGCGACCGTACCGAGCGAAACGGCCGCTTGTCCGGCCCGCGCGCCTTGACACGGAAGGTCATGGAACCTATACTTTCTCGCTTGTGCTTGCGGTCAAAATCTCATCTGAGAGCGGCGGCACAAAATGATAAAGCTTTAGACGGAGATTCCTTGGATGCCTAATCATAAATCAGCAGAGAAGCGCGTCAGACAGAACGAAAAGCGCCGTGACATCAATCGCAGCAATCGCAGCGCCCTTCGCACTTCCATCAAGAAGCTGCGCGCAGCCCTTTCGGGCAGCGACAAGTCGGCGCTCGGCGAGTTGCTGCCGCAGACGATTTCAAAGATAGACAAGGCCGTGCAGAAAGGCGTGCTGCACCGTAACGCCGCCGCGCGCTACAAGTCCAGACTGACGGCGCGCGTCAATCAGGCGACGACAAAGTAAGAGATAGAAAATCTTTCGTGTTCGGCGAGGCCGGTTGGTTCATTCCAGCCGGCCTCGCCTTTTTACATCTGTTTCTATGAGCTGCTATAAGGAGGTAGACGATGAAGGAGCCCGAGAATCAGTACAGAAGCGACGACGAGATACGCTCTCTCGCAGCCCGCTTCGAGGATTGCACCCTGCCGGACGAAGATTTCGACCACCGCGCTCATCTGGCGGTAGCCGTCTGGTATCTTTCAGCCATGTCTGCGGAGGAAGTTGCCAACCGTATGCGCCAAAGTCTAATGCGCTTTCTGGCTCATTACGGGGTAGACCCGCAGAAGTACAACGAGACCATCACGCAGTTCTGGGTCAGGCGTCTGGGCAGGCTCTTAAGCGCGACCGATTCCGCCCTAACTCTGGCCGAGCGGGCCAACCGTGTCATTGAGCAGGCAGGAGACTCTCAGACAATCTTCAGCTACTACACGCGCGAACGGGTCTTTTCCGAAGAGGGCAGGACGGGCTGGATTGAGCCTGACAGGAAAAGCATGGATGAAGGATGAGAGAACAGCTTTTCAGGCGGTCAGCTCGCAGACAAGCATTTCTAGCTGTAGCCTTGAGCCTGTAGCGCCGCCGCCTCCCAGAGAGGTTTTGATGGCGAGGTCTGCGGCGGCAATGCGCTTTATGTTACGCGCGAGCGACTGCGCGTCTGCGCGTCGGGCGGTTGCCAGAAACTCTTCGCGTTTACTGTAGGGCATGGCGACCAGCCTGAAGACCTCTTCTCGGGCAGTGCCGCGCGACATCAGCTCTTTGGCGAGCGCCAGACGGTGAAAGTTTCCCGCTATCAGACCTATGAGCATCACAGGTTCCGCGCCGTCGTCCAGCAGGCGATAGAGAATCTGAAGAGAGCGCTTGCGGTTTCGCGCTACAAGATAATCCGTCAACTCGAAATTCGACAGCTCTCGTGAGCGGCCCACTAGCTGCTCCACCATCTCCATAGTGATAATGCCAGTGTCAATCGCGGCAGTAGCGAGCTTGTCCAGCTCGATGGTAAGCGTGCGAACGCCCACGCCCGCGAGCGCCACAATCTGATGAAGCGTTCTATCGTCGGTCGTCACCTTGAGACGCTTCAAATAATCCTTGCCCCATGCGGCGAGCTCCGAATCGGTCAGGGTCGCAAACTCGACGCTCGTGCAGGCGTCCATGAGCGTCTTAGTCAGCTTGCGGCGCTTGTCCAGGTCGTCCGCTATGAAGATGACGACCGACGTTTCAACGGGACGCGAAAGGTAACGCAGGAGCGCGCCTTCGTCAGCTTCGCGCAGCTTGGAGAAATCCGTGATGCGAACCACGCGGCGTGCGGACATCATCGGAAGCTGTTCGGCTGCGGCGATGGCATGCTGCACGTCGGCGCTCGCAAGACTGAAGCTGGATTCGTTGAACTCTCTGAGAGGGGCGTCCTTCAAAGAGTTTTCGGTGATGGCCTGAGCGGCGCGGTTTCGCAGGTAGTCTTCGGGGCCGAAAAGAAGGTAGAGCGGCTCAATCTTTCCCGCCTTCAAATCGCGCTGGAGTTCCTGCCGGGTACGCGCGCTCATTTCTGCTCGGTGACGCTGAAGCCGTGGACTAGGGTAGAGACGATGGACTCTGCGAACGAGCGCGCCATGCGCTGCACCGCAGGGTCTTCTTCGTTAAAGAAGGTGCGCGGGTCGTTGGCGAACTCGAACTCGCCGCGAAAGACGAAGTTCTGGTTGTCGTATAGCACGCGGTTCTCTATCTGGTCGCGCACGGTGACGGCTGCTCGAATCTCCACCTCGAAGATGCGTGCGCGGGCGTCCGGGTCTGTAGGCTGAAGGAGCACGCCGGAAAAAGTGAAGCTCTTAATCACGCCGTCCACCACGGCGTCCGCGCCTTCGCGCGAGCCCTGCACGCGCAGGCCCTTGCCGCGCCGCACTATCTCGTTGATGACGGCCTCCGTAAATCTGGATTCGACCTTGAAGCGCAGGGACTCGTTCTGAAAGGCGGGCACGGCCACGGTCTTGATGCGAGACGGCAACTGGCTCTTCGTCACAGGCTTGTAGCATTCGGTAAAGCCTGAGACAAGAACGAGGATGAAGGTCAGGGCTGAGAAGGTGATGATTTTTCGGCTGAATGTCATTGTGCTTTCCATTTATCGGGCGTGCAATCGCTTTGTATGCTGAGCTCAAGATTCTCTCGCAAGACGAGCAATCAGGCAAGCCGTGTGAAAGGCAAAAGTTAAGAAGGGTTGAAGGCTTTTCTTACTTCTGCCTTCTTATGGCGTCAGCGACTATGACGCTCTGGCGTGCCTCGCGCACGTCGTGGACGCGCACTATGTGAGCGCCATTGAGGACTGCGGCCGTGACGGTAGCCATTGTGCCGTGAACCCGCTCTTCGACGGGCGCGCCGCCCAGCAGGCGGCCTATGAAAGATTTGCGCGACGTGCCTATAAGAAACGGGAAATCCGGGAAGGCTTTCACGAGCCGGTCAAGCCGCGCTATAAGCTCAAGATTCTGTTCGTGGCTTTTTCCGAAACCTACGCCGGGGTCTAGAGCAATTGATTGACGAGAGACGCCGCGCCTCTGTGCCTCTTCTATACTTTGCCGCAAGCCGCCCGCGACCTCCGCGAAGATGTCCTGAACCGGTGGCAGACCGTGCAGGGTTTCTCTCTCGCCGCGCGAGTGCATAAGCACGAGCCCGGCGCGGGCTTCAGCCGCAGCATCAGCGACCGACGGGTCGAATCGCAAGCCAGAGATGTCGTTGATTATCTCGGCCCCGGCATCAATGGCCCTTCGCGCAACTTCTGCGCGAGTAGTATCAATGGAAATCGGAATCGTCTTATTCGCCAGCCGCTCAATGACGGGAATGACGCGGCGCAGCTCTTCGTCAACCGCGACCGCGTCGCCGCCGGGCCGTGTGGATTCTCCGCCTACGTCCAGAATGTCCGCGCCCGCCTCAATCATCTCTTCGGCATGCTCAAGCGCCTGTTCGAGAGAGAAGAACCGGCCGCCGTCGCTGAAGCTGTCGGGCGTCACGTTGAGTATGCCCATCAAGAGCGTTCGCTCTCCCAGTGCCAGCGAGCGCCGGGCCAGTTTCCATTCGAGAGCTTTCATAAGAAATTAAAAGGCCGACGGACAAAAGAGAAAAGGGAAAGAGGCTCAAGGCCCCTTCCCCTTTTCGTTAGCTTACGCGTCCCGGCTCCTTTATGCGGTGGCGGGGCCGGTAATCGGCGGCAGTATAGGCTTCAAAGGCTGCGAGGCCGGCTCTTTCAACTGCGGGCGCTCGTTGTCGTTTGAAGGCGGCTGGTCGTCATCGAGCGGGAGTCCCGCGACGATGCGGCGAATCTGCACGCCGTCCAGTGTCTCGCGCTCGAGCAGGGCTTCTGAGAGGCGAACCATCACGTCGCGGTTCTCCTCTATTATCTGCTGCGCGCGGTCATACTGGTCTGAGACTATCTTCTTGACCTCTTGGTCAATCTTGATAGCCGTGTCTTCCGAGAAGTCGCGGTGCTGCGCTATCTCGCGGCCAAGGAATATCTGCTCTTCCTTCTTGCCGAAGGTCAAAGGCCCAAGCTCCGACATGCCGTACTCGCAGACCATGGCGCGTGCCAGCTCGGTCGCGCGCTCTATGTCGTTGCTTGCTCCGGTGGTGATGCTGCCCAGGAACTTGTCCTCGGCAATGCGCCCGCCCATAAGGATTGCTATCTGTCCAAGCAGATAGTCCTTGGTGTAGTTGTGGCGGTCGCCTTCGGGCAGTTGCTGCGTTACGCCCAGCGCCATGCCGCGCGGGATAATCGTTACCTTGTGAACAGGGTCGGCGTTCGGAACCTTCAGGCCGACGAGCGTGTGGCCCGCCTCGTGATAGGCCGTGACGCGCTTCTCCTCGTTCGAGATGACCATAGACTTGCGCTCTGCACCCATCAGCACCTTATCTTTCGCCAACTCGAAGTCCATCATCATGACAATCTTCTTGTTGTAGCGGGCGGCGTTCAAGGCAGCCTCATTGACAAGGTTCGCAAGGTCAGCGCCGGTAAAGCCGGGCGTGCCGCGCGCAATGACGGAGATGTCCACGTCTTCGCCAAGAGGAATCTTGCGCGTGTGGACTTTCAATATTCCTTCGCGCCCGCGAACGTCCGGACGAGAGACTACGACGCGACGGTCGAAGCGTCCCGGTCTGAGCAGAGCCGGGTCAAGCACGTCGGGCCGATTTGTGGAGGCTATGAGAATCACGCCGTCGTTCGACTCGAAGCCGTCCATCTCTACAAGCAACTGATTAAGGGTCTGCTCGCGCTCGTCGTGACCGCCGCCGAGGCCAGCGCCACGGTGACGACCGACAGCGTCAATCTCGTCTATAAAGATGATGCACGGAGCGTTCTTCTTGCCCTGCTCGAAGAGGTCGCGCACGCGGCTCGCGCCGACGCCTACGAACATCTCCACGAAATCGGAGCCGGAGATGGAGAAGAACGGAACGTTGGCCTCGCCCGCGATGGCGCGTGCCAGAAGCGTCTTGCCGGTTCCCGGCGGCCCCATCATCAGAACGCCTTTCGGGATGCGCCCGCCGAGCTTCTGGAACTTCTGCGGCTCCTTAAGGAACTCTATTATCTCCTGAAGCTCTTCCTTGGCCTCTTCGACGCCCGCCACGTCCTTGAAGGTGACGCGCTTCTGCTGGTTATTGAGAAGCTTGGCGCGGGACTTTCCGAAGCTCAGCGCCTTGTTGCCTCCCGATTGCATCTGGCGAAGCATGAATATCCAGAAGCCTATCAGCAGCAGGAACGGCGCCCAAGTGATGAGCGCGGTCAGCAGAAAGCCACTGCCTGTTGCTTCTTGCTTGACGGAGACCTTGTTCTCAGCGCCAAGGTTCATTAAGAAGTTTTTGGTCTCGTCGTTGGTGTTATCAATCGTGGTGTACCATTTCTCACCATTCTTGCCAGTGGTATCAACCTGCGACTGCTTGATATTCATGTCTTGGATTTCGCCCGCCTTGACCTTGGCTACGATTTGGTCGTAGGAAAGCTCCTTGGCGGCGTTGCTCTGCGTGCCGCCGAAAACGCGGTAGAGCAGCAGAGCGCCGATGACTATGAATAACCAGAAAATTATTTGTCTAGCAGTAGAACTCAAAATTATTCTTGCCTCCGATGCCGATAATAACCCGAAACGGCATCATTTGTCGCTCTCCGCAATAGCTCGAATTTTCCCGGCGGCCTGACCGAATCGGAGAGCTTCCGTATTATCCGGTAAAACCGCTTCTTTTGGATGCCCCGCCCCTGCGGTTAGTTGCGCTCGCTTTAAGCCTTAAAAGTCCGCAGAAGGCTGCTTGAGGGGCTCAAAAAAATCAGCTTTTCTTCTCGCTTTCAAAGGTCGCAAGGAAGGGCAGCTCGCGCCACCTGTCCTGAAATCCCAGCCCGTAGCCGAAGACGTAATCCGCGTGCGTCTCGATTACGCGCCAGTCCGGCTGTAGCTCTACGCGGCGGCGGTCTGGCTTATCCACCACCACGCAAAGGCGCACGCTTCGCGCGCCGCGCGCGTCCAACTGCCGCATAAGGTACTCCTGCGTGACGCCCGTATCCAGCACGCCCTCTACAAGCAATACGTCGCGCCCTACAAGGTCGGTTTGTGTGGCGAATGAGATGTCCTGAACGCCCGCCAGGCTGTGGTGGTCGTACTTGAGGAAAGAGGTGCGTACGGGCATGGGCAGAGCGCGGAGCAGGTCTGCCATAAACATGAAGGCATCTTCCTGCACGCCGAAGACCGTCAGCTCGCGCCCCTCGTAGGCGGCGGCAATCTCTGCCGCGAGCGCTTTTACGCGGTCGGCAATCAACGCGGCGCCTGCTACTTCTTGAATCGTGTCGCTCATTAAAATTGCACGACCTTTTAAGGAACACCGTAACAAAAGTGAAACCGCTCGCTCCAAAGGAACTGGAAAGCGGCGGTCATGTACAGGATTGATTCTAGTCGCGCTCGCCCCTATTTTCAACCCCTTTGGCGTGAAAGAAGAGACGGCCCCTGCGGCGCGAAACTTCACTTCCGCCCGGCAACTCCACCAAGCGCCCGCCTCGCTCTCCCGCAAGCAATCTTTCCACGACCATCAAGTGAACCATCTCCATGCGTCTCAAGTCGCCGCGCTGCTCTGCCAGCCAGAGCCTCAAAGCACGACGCCGCAGGCCCACGCTTGCCGCCGCCAGCACCTGTACACTCAGGCCGGAGTCTTCTGCGCGAGCGCCGCCGCGCGCCTCTTCCAGCAGCAGCGCCGCCAGATTATCGAGCGAGCGCGAATCCTCTCGCAGCAGCCTAGCCGTTCGCGCGAGCGCTTCCACCACCCGCGAATTGAATCCCCGCATCAGTGGGAGAAGGCGCTTCCTGACGCGCACGCGAGCAAACCTCTCATCCTCGTTCATCTCGTCCGCGCGGAACTCTACCTTGCGCGCTTGCGCGTACTCTTCCGTATCTGCTCGCCGGGCCCAGTTGAGAAGCGGGCGGGCCAGCCGCGCTGTAGAGCCTGCATAAAGAGCCCTGACCGGCTCCATGCCGGCCAATCCTTCCGCGCCGCTCCCGCGCATAAGCCTGAGCAGCACCGTCTCCGCCTGGTCGTCAACCGTGTGTGCCGTCAGGACTACGACTCGCGCCCCGTCGTCTTCATTACCGACGCGAGCCAGAAATTCGTAACGCGCTCGACGCGCGGCCTGCTCCAGATTGTCCCTGCTGATTTGTGCGCGCTCGCTGACCGCCAGCCGCTCAAGCCTGAAATCGTATCCCAGACGCCGCGTGAGTTCTTTGACCCATTGAGCGTCTTCGTGGCTAGCCGAGCGCAAGCCGTGGTCAAGATGCGCCACCGTCAGAGAGACTTCTAGGCGTCGCGCCCGGAGCAGCTCGTCCAGCGACAGAAGCAGCGCCACGGAATCGGCGCCTCCTGAGACGGCCACAATCACGCGCGCGTCCTTCAAAGGCAACGCCAGCCGCTTCCATTCCGCCAGCAAGCGTGCCGAAAAACGGCTCAACCTCTTCCTTACGCCCTCTGCCCTCATCCTCGGCTTTTTCAGTCTCCGGCGACGGCGCTCGGCTCCGGCGCGCGTCCGGGAGCTCCGCCCGTGACTTTTTCTATACGTCCGTTACTCAGGAAGAGGCGGTCGAATATCCACAGGTGCAGCCGCGCCGCTATAAAGCCGAAGGTAGCCATGACCACACCAAGGCCGAACTCGGAAGGAGACTTGCGCCAGTGGAAGAGGCGCTGCATTCTCGGCCCGATTACCCGCAGCAGTACCGCGCTTACTACCATCACAAAAAGCAGTATGAGCGGAATCACAATCTTGTAAGCCTCCTGCTGTGTTGACCACCTGCTCCACAAGAACCAGCCAATGACGCCGACCACGGCGACGCCCAGCAGCGACGCCAGAATGTTCAGCCAACGGTTGAGCTTCCATATCTTGAAGCCCCTCATGTGCGACACCTTCAAACGCTTCTCAAGCTCCGTGTAGCCTTTGCCGCCTTTCATGGCGTCCCTGAGCGCCAAGAACGGCCAGTCTCTCTTGACCACGGGAGAGAGCGGGAAGCTCTCCATGCCCTTCTTCAAGTGGGCCTCTTCTATCATGGCGTAGCCGCTCATCATCAGGGCGTAGGCTTCCGTGTCGGAGAAAGAATCAAGGTCGGTTCGCGTGGCCGCGAGCAGCTTTTGAATCGCTCTCTCCACCTTGTAGCCGGTCAAATCGCCCCGAGAGTCGAGCGCCCGCGCGTCTTCCAAGATGTCGTAACGGTCGTTGCACTCAAGCCAGTCCACAGGTCTGTCGGACAAATCCTTTTTCAGATGCACAAAGACCAGCCCCTTCAGCAGGGATGAGCGATGACGCGCGACCAGCTCGTGGTACTGCGCCTCGCGCACGCGCGCCATGAGGATGCTGTTCGACCTTGTAGGCACGGAGAGCAACCCACTGCTGGGGTCATCCAGCGCGTCCATCTGCCCGCTCGCGTCCGAGACTATAACCTGCGTGCAGCCCTGCTCAAGCAAACTGACTATGCCCTGATTGTCATGCACGCCGCCGTCCACCAGCCGCACGATTATCTCCTTCGTCTCGTCTCCCAACTGGCCGTAGAGAGTAGGCAGCGCAATCGGCTCGAAGAGCGCGGGGACGCAGGCGGAAGCTCCGACGGCGTCGCCCAGCCTGATTCTCTTCCTAGTGCGGTAAAGGGTGGGAACCTCGCCGTGATAAATCCGGCGCAGGCGGTAGTTGCTGTCTATCTCGCTGTCTATGCCCGATGGCGGCTCTCCCATCCAAGAGGCAGTGAACTGCCAGTTGTGGCCCGTGTTGAGCGAGGTGGCGTTCAGGATAAGGTCTGGGACTTTGGCGAGCCGTCCCCAGTTGTCGTACTTAGGCTTAAAGTTTTCGGGCGCTCCCTTGGGGCGTATGAAGAGGTCTGTCATGTAGCGCGGCTTCGTCCCGTTGCCGTCCTGAATGCGAGAGTAAAGCTCGCGCTCGTATAGCTCGCCCGCTCGTTTCGTGCGCGAGTAGTTCGGGAAGAAAATCATCTTCAGATTTGTAGTCACCTCGGCCGCGACGCGCGTGCGTATGTTTCGCTGCACGCCTTGAACGAAATCACGCGTGATGCGCTCGATAATCTCTATATAATCCCTGTAGTTGTTCTCCTTAATCTCCGCGTCCGTCTTGGTTTCCAGCAGCCGCTTCACCTCAAGGTAATAGTGCGCGCCTATGATTGAGCCGCCAGAGACGCAGGAGATGACTTCGACTCTATGAAGCATCCCAAGCTCCGCCAGCTTTGCCAGCACGCCTATGTGAAAGAGCGAGGCACGGAAGCCGCCGCCGGAGAGCGCCAGACCAATCTTTCCATACGAGGCGGATTCAAGGCCCGCTCCGCTCGTGTCGCCCATAGCCTCCATAAACTGGCCCAGCACCTGCCGGGCCTCGCCCTCGCCGGAAGTGATGCTGCCGTCGCTGGCTTTGGGGCGCATTTGGGCGAGCGAGGCGAGCTGTCGCGTAGTAGCTTCACGCTGCCACTCGGGAACGTCTTTTACCGCCGCAGCCTTCAACAGGGGGGGCAGCGCCTCCTTGTATCTTCCCAGCCCGAAATATGACTGGGCCATAGTGACCTGAAACCACCACTGGTCTTTCAGCCCCTCTCTGCCGGGCACGTCCGCGAGAGCGCCGAGCGTCTTTATCAAATTTTCACGAATCTCCGCAGCCTCTTTGCGGCGGGCCTTCGCGCTTTCGGAGACTGCGCCCGCGCTTTCGGCTTCCTGTTCTTCCTGATGGGCCAGCAGGTCTAGAAGGTACGCGGTGTTGATTGCCGTCCACCCGTTGTCGTAGTCCTCGTCCGCAGCCGTTTTAGCCCTGTAGCCGCGTCTGTAGAAGGTAAGCGCCCGTTCAAGGTGCTGCTTGTGCGCGTCAACTTCCCACATACGTTTGTGTATGGCTCCGGCCTGTCCCAGAGTCTGCTGGTCTGTGGTCGTCTTCAGGTCGTCCACGCTTCCCAGTATTTCGAGCGCGCGCGCAAGACGCGAATCGTTGGGCAGGTCTGGGTCTTTGTAGGTACAGAGCGAGTGCTGCTGTCCAATCAGCCTGCGCTTCTTAGCGTCCGAAATCTTTCCCACGTCTATACGCGCCAGAAGCTTTCGCGCCAGCCCGAACTGATTCTCGTCCTTAAGCTCCATGGCCAGCCTGAACTTCTCTTCGTCGGTGGCCGTGCCGCTACGCAGAATGTCTCTGGCAAGGCGCGTGTCGGCTATCTCCTGCAACTTATGGGCGGGACGAAACTGCCCATCTTTTCTAAGCTCTTCGACGAGCTTATAAATCTCGTCCGCGCTCGCATCTTGGCCAAGCAATATCTGGCGCGCTCGCTCAAGATTGGCGCTCTGCTGTAGGCTCATGGGAATCTACTCCTCTGACAGGTTGGTGCCGCCCTTAAATTTGGTGAATGAAGCGCGGCCTGTTTCGGTTTGAAGAAGAGGCAACGAAAAAATCAATTGGTGATGGAAAAGCTCGCCGGGAGCATGGGCCGTGATGTCTCTCTGTGGCTCGGGAGCCCAGATGACTAAAAGCGTGCTCAGCCTAGTCCGGCACAGCTAAAATGTCAAACCTATTTTCCGGCGCCGCCGCGTGTGGCCGTAAAGCTTCCAATCGCATACGGCCGAAGGTATACTGGCACGAGTCGCCCCGCTCTCTTTTATGCGCAGAGACTCACCTCGCCTGCTCAATTTAAGTATGGGATTTGGCTTATGCCTGCGATGATGCGCGAAAAAGCGGGAGAACTTATTCAAACTATTCTGGTGGTAGACGACTTCGACGACACGCGGCTGATGATGCGGCTGTGGCTGGAGAAGCGAGGCTATCGTGTGGTGGAAGCATCGGACGGCGCGGAGGCGCTGGAAGTGGCCCGCCGCGAATTGCCCCATCTGGTCATCATGGACATAGAGATGCCTGAGATGGACGGCCTCACGGCCACGCGCCTCATACGAGAGGACGCCGCGCTGCGCGACGTGCCAATCGTAGCCGTCTCTGCCTACGGCGAGGAACACTGGCGCGACAGGGCCATAGAAGCCGGATGCAACGAATACGTCTCCACGCCCTTCGAGCCGAAACAACTGAACGAGCTTATCAAATCGCTTCTGAGGGATTGATTCATCTCTTCATTGAATCAATGATGAGATGAGCCGATGATTCAATCTTAAGAGACAATCATAGTCCCCGTGCCTTCGTCCGTGAAGACTTCGGCCAGCAGAGCGTTGCGCCGCGAGCCGTTGATGATGTGAGCGCTCTTTACGCCGCGACGAAGTAGGCCCATGATGCCCTGCAACTTCGGCACCATCCCGCCCGTGGCCGTGCCGTTCGCCACCAGTCCTTCGGCGTCATCCACGGAAAGGCGCGAGAGCTTTGAAGAAGGGTCGGCCGCGCGCAGGTAGATTCCGTCCACGTCCGAAAGCAGTATCAGCTTCTCCGCCTCAAGGCGCACGGCTATCTCTGCGGCAATCGTGTCCGCGTTGATGTTAAAGACCGTCCCTTTCGAGTCTGCGCCGAGCGATGAGACGACCGGCAGGTAGCCTTGCTCCAGCAGCACGCAGAGAAGCCGCGTGTTGATTTCAACCACATCGCCGACGTGACCGTAATCTACAACGCCGCGCTCGCCCGTCTCGCGGTTTAAGACCTCTCCCGGCGGGCGGCGCTCTGCCTGAACTATGTTGGCGTCAACGCCGGAAAGACCGACCGCCTCGACGCCCCTGTGTCGCAGCGCGGCCAGTATGTCCGTATTAATCTTTCCGGCAAAAATCATCTTGGCCATCTCAAGCGTGGCGTCGTCGGTTACCCGCCGCCCGTTGATGATGGTCTGCTCTATGCCCATCAGCGAGGCAAGCTCGTTGAGCTGCTTGCCGCCGCCATGCACTACGGCCAGCCGAATCCCCACCTGATGAATAAGCGCAAGCTCTTCCGCGAGCGAAGCCAGATTCTCTTTGTCCTCCGTCACCTTCCCGGACAATTTAACGACGAAGGTCTTGCCCTTGAAGCGCTGTATGTAGGGCAGGGCTTCGCGCAGCAAATCAAGCCGCGTTTGCAGAGAAGCGTTCTGAGCTTGTGACTCTATGATTTCAGCTTGCGTCTCGCTCAAAAGCAGGCCCTCACCCTCTTAAAAGCTCGGCCATGACGGCCTTCTGCACGTGCAGGCGGTTCTCCGCTTCGTCAATAACCACGGAGCGTTCGGAGTCAATCACTCCGTCCGTCACAATCACGTTGCGGCGAACCGGCAGGCAGTGCATGAAGAGGCCACGGCGCGTGCGCCGCATCTTCTCTTCGTCAACTATCCACGAAGAGCGGAGTGGCGCACGCTCCTTCAAATCCTCTTCCGGCTGGCCGTAAAACCTGCGGCTTCCCCAGCTCTTGGCGTAAACGACCTCAGCGCCGTCGAACGATTCCTCTACATCATTCGTCACAGAAACGCTCCCGCCACTCGCCTGCGATTGTCTCTGAATCTCTGCCATCAGCTCTTCGTCAAGCTCGTAGCCGGGCGGGTGTGCAATTACAAGGTCGTGACCCATCTGCGCCGTGGCCAGCGCGAAGCTGTTCGGCACAGCCATAGGCAAAGGCTTGGGATGCCATGCCCACGTCATCAAGACTCGCTTGCGCCCTTCGCCCAGCTTCTCCCTTACAGTCATCATGTCGGCCAGCGCTTGACACGGATGATGCATGGCCGATTCCAGATTGATGAGCGGGACTTCGCTGTAGCGAGCAAATGCCGCGAGCACAGGGTCAAGCCTCTCCTCTTCCCAGTCCCGCATGGCCGCAAAGGTTCTGACGCCAACCGCCGCGCAGTATCTTCCAAGCACGCGCACGAACTCTGCCACATGCTCGGTCTTGTCGGAGTCCATCACCGCGCCCGCGCGATGCTCAAGCGTCCAGCTAGTCCCGCCCGGCTCAAGCACAACGGCGTTCCCGCCAAGCTCGAAGATGCCAACCTGCATGGAAGCGCGCGTGCGCAAAGACGGATTGAAGAAGACCAGCGCGACCGAACGCCCCTCAAGCGGGCGAGCCTTCTCCGCGCCGCGCTTGAACCTGAGCGCCGTCTCTATCAAGCCCTCAAGCGCAGCGCGCGACCAATCCCCTGTTGTCAGAAAATCTCTCGGCATCAATCCATTCGCGGGAAAAGCCCTGCCCCTACAGTTCCGTCTCCTTCAAAGCTTCTATGAACAGGTCAACCTCTTCTCTTTTCAAACAGAGTGGTGGAAGCAGTCTCAGCACCTTCGGGTCGCTTGAGGTGCCAGTGATGATTCGTCGTTCGAGCAGCGCCTGATGAACGGGCGCGGCCTTTTCCTCGAACTCCAGCCCGAGCAGAAATCCGCACCCGCGCACGCGCGCGACCTGCGGCACTTGCGCCAACCGCTCGCGCAGGTAGCTTTCGACTTCCCGAACATTCTCAAGCATGGAGTCTTCTTCAATCGCCTCAAGCGTAGCCGTGACGGCGGCCATCGCCAGCATCCCGCCGCCGAAAGTCGTGCCGAGGTCATTCTCTTTAATGTGCGAAGCTACGGCTTCAGTCACAAGGCACGCGCCCACCGGCACGCCGCTTCCCAGCGCCTTTGCGAGCGTGACGATGTCTGGCACGACAGAAGCGCCCGCTTCGCTTCCGGCAAAGAACCAGTCACCCGTGCGCCCCACGCCCGTCTGCACTTCGTCGTAAATCAGCAGAATGCCGAGGCTGTACGCAAGCTCTCGCAGCTCTCTATAAAATTCTGCTCCGGCCTGCCTGACGCCCGCCATAGATTGAATCGGCTCAAGCATAATCGCCGCGACCGATTCGTCCGCGATGTGCTTCACGGACTCTATGTCTCCGAACTCCGCTTCGAGGTGGCCGGGAACAACAGGCCGCCCAAGCTCTCGATACTTACCGAGAAAGGTCGCGCTGATGGAGTCGGCCGTGCGCCCGTGGAAGCCGCCTGAAAAAGTTATAATCTTTTCCCTTCCCGTAGCCATGCGCGCCATACGCATGGCGTTCTCGTTGGCCTCAGTCCCGGAATTACAGAAGAAGGCTTTGGAGAGCGGCGCGGGCGCTAGGCTGACCAGCTTCTCAGCCGCACGCGCACGCACCTCCGAGTAGACAAGGTTGGAGTAGAAGAGCAGCCGCGACGACTGCTCTCTGAGCGCCTCTACGACTCGCGGGTGGCAATGACCCGTGGCCGCCACGGCATGGCCGCCGTACAAATCAAGGTAACGCTCGCCGCCGCTCGTATAGAGCCACACGCCAAGCCCGCGCTCTGCCACGAGCGGCATCTTCTTGTAGGTAGCCAACTGAAAGCGGTCTTCGCTCGCCTTCACTTCCGGTAATTTTGAAATCGTTTCTGTAGCCATCTTCTATGGATTTGTCCCCGGCAGAATCAGGCCGGTCTTCTCATCTAATCCGGCCATCAGGTTCATGTTCTGCACGGCCTGTCCGGCTGCGCCTTTGACCAGATTGTCCAGCGCGGAGAAGACCACGACCTGCCGCCCGCGAGAGGCCGTGCCTATGTCGCAGAAGTTAGTGGTCTTGACCCAGTTGATGTCGGGCGAGCCTTCAACCAGCCGCACGAAGAAAGCCTCGTTGTAAAAGTCCGCGAAGAGGCCGCGCACTTCATCCGTCGTCATATCATTCTTCGTCTCGGCATAAATCGAGGCGAAGATGCCGCGCGCGACCGGCAGGCTGTGCGTCATAAAGACAAGCTCGCTCGTCCAGTCGCCCACGGCATGAAGCGCCTGCTCTATCTCCGGCACGTGCTGGTGCGTGAATGGCTTGTAAGCGTAGAAGGAGTTCATGCGCTGCGGGTGATGCGTGTTCGTCGCAGGTTTAGCGCCGGAGCCGGACGAGCCGGTCTTGGCGTCAACGATGACGCGCCCGCTCAAGACGCCTGCGGCCGCTAGCGGCGCGAGGCCGAGCAGCGTTGCCGTGGCAAAGCAACCGGGATTGCTTATGAAACGCGCCCCGGCAATCTGCGCGCGATTCGTCTCCGTCAGGCCGTAGACAAATTCCGGCTGAAGCTCAGGCGAGCTGTGCCCGCGCCCGTAATGCTTCTCGAACTCCGCCGGGTCGCTCAAACGAAAATCGCCCGACAGGTCAATCGCGCGCACCCCATCGGGCAGACGAGGCGCTATCTCCATGGCCTGCCCGTGCGGGAGCGCGAGAAAGAGAAAGTCCAAATCGGCCAAACTCTCAAGCTCTTCGGGCGCGCGTGTGAAAGAGAGATTCGTCAGGCCGAGCAGATTGCGATGCACCGCGCCGACCATCTTGCCCGCGTGCTCGTTGGCCGTCACCAGCGACACGTCAACGTGCGGGTGAAACAGCAGTATGCGCAGAAGCTCCGCGCCGCCGTAACCCGAACCGCCAAATATCCCTACCTTCAATCTCTTCATCTTAAAAATCTACCGGAAGAAGTTAAGCCGCTTTCGCAAGCTTCGACTGCACAATCTGGAAGAGCCTAGCGCCGTTGCGCCGCGCGTTACCGGCCGGGACGTTGAACTCCTGCTCTATGTAGTCCTCGCCCATCTGCGAATCCGTGACGGAGCCCGCGATGACGTCTACCTGAATGCCGCGACGACGGAAAAGCTCTATGCCGCCCCACGCGCCCACGTAATCGGAGGCGCAGAAGATGATGGCGCTCGTGGCCGCGCGTAGCTGCTGGTCTTCAAAGACAGAGTCTACCGAGTAGCCGCCAAGGATTCCGTCGCCAAGCTCTATCACAATCATGTCGGGCGCGCTCTCGTTGAGCCGCGCGATGACGGCTTTGGCTACGGGCGCGAGGTCGCCAGCGCCCACGGTCGAAGGGAGCCCGCAGTCGAGAAAGCTTGCGGTGGCAATGGCCCCGTGGTCAGCCATGTTGAGCGTATCGCGCAGGCAGGCCACGCCCGACAGCTTGGCCGCAGCGACCCTGAGCCCCGCGCGCGTCGCCTGCTTTATGACTTCAGTTGCCGCATAGGTCTTGCCGCTATTCATGCAGGTGCCGGCGACAATGACTAGCGGCGCACTCTCGCTTAAATCATCCCGCAGGGGCAGAGCGGCGTCCGAGATGTTGAGCACGCGGCCCGTCGCGTCACAGGCCAAGCCGATGACTTCGACGCTGATGGCGTCGCTCAAGCTGGAATGATGGCCGGTGCAGCGCCCTATCACGCCGCCCATGTTCAGCAGATGAAGACTGTCTCCGGCAAAGACCTCTTCGGGCACATCGCCCACGAAGCCTTTCAGGGCGCGACGACGGCCAAGCACGCCTACCAGCACGTCGCCCGGATTAATCTTCGCCAGCCGCCCCGTAGGCAGCTCCAACTGGTTATAGGTCGCGCTGTCCGAGATTGTTCGCACGACTACCACGTCACCGGCACGCGGCTTCGCGCCCCGCCCGACGACCGCCACCGTCCTAGACAGATTAAGCAAGGACGCAGCCGAGCCTACCTTGTCGGCTTCGACCACCATCACGCTCGCGGCCGCCGCTTCGTCAACCGTCTTCGTCAACACCATCGCTCCAGTCCTCCGTCTTCTTGAGCACTCACGCTCTTTAGCTCATCCCCTTCAGCCTGAGCCGCAGCGCGTTCAGCTTGATAAAGCCCTCTGCGTCGCGCTGGTTGTAGACCGAATCGGCCTCGAACGTTGCCAGCCGCTCACTGTAGAGCGAGCGCGGCGAGCGCCGTCCCGCTACCACTACGTTTCCCCTGTAAAGCTTCAGCCTCACGTCACCCGTCACGCTCAGTTGCGTGTCGTCAATCAGCTTTCTCATCAACTCGAACTCCGGCGCGAACCAGAAGCCGTAGTAAACGCTCTCAGAGAATTTCACGCCGAGCGAATCCCTGAGCCGCAGGACTTCTCTGTCCATAGTGATTGATTCGAGCGCGCGGTGAGCCGCCTGCAAGATGGTCACGCCCGGCGTCTCGTAGACCCCGCGCGACTTCATTCCGACGAAGCGGTTCTCTACTAAATCCACCCGGCCTATACCGTGCTCGCCGCCCTTCTCATTCAGAGCTTCGAGCAGAGCGACGGCGCCGAGCGGCTCGCCGTCTATGGCCACAGGCTCTCCCTTATCAAAGCTTATCTCTATGTATTCGGCATCGCTTCGCGCATCCTCCGGCCGGTTAGTCAACTGGAAGATGTCTGCCGGAGGCTCTGCCCAAGGGTCTTCCAGAATCCCGCCCTCGTAAGAGACGTGCATCAGGTTGCGGTCAGTCGAGTAAGGCTTCTCGGCGGTCGCCGTCACAGGAATCTTGTGCTTCGCGGCGTAAGCGATTAAATCCGAGCGCCCCTTGAACTCCCATTCGCGCCACGGCGCTACCACCTTTATGTCAGGCTCAAGCGCGTAATAAGTCAGCTCGAATCTGACCTGGTCGTTTCCCTTACCCGTCGCCCCGTGAGCTACGGCGTCGGCCCCCTCGCGGCGCGCAATCTCAATCTGTCGCTTGGCAATCACGGGACGCGCCAGAGAAGTTCCGAGCAGGTACACGCCCTCGTAAACCGCGTTGGCTTTAACGGCAGTCCAGACGTACTCGCGCACGAACTCTTCGCGCAGGTCTTCCACGTAAAGCTTGGACGCGCCTGTCTCAAGAGCCTTAGCCTCAAGCCCCTCAAGCTCCTGTCCCTGACCCACGTCCGCGCAGTAGCAAACCACTTCGCAGCCGTAGCGCTCCTTTATCCAACGCAGCATGACGGAAGTATCCAGCCCGCCCGAATACGCCAGCACAATCTTCTTTATCTTCTTCTCAGACACTTCTTCTCTTTTCCCTTCAGCCGAACAGCTCCCAGATTTTTTTGATGGCGGGGCGCTGCGCCCGCCGCTCAGTGACGGCTATAAAGACCGTGTCTTCGCCCGCCAAGGTTCCGACAATCTCTTCAACCCCCGCGCGGTCAATCTCCACCGCCACGGCTGATGCCAGCCCCGGCTCGCAGCGAGCAATGACCAGCGCATCTCCCGCCGTCAAAAGCTCAAGCAGCCCGCGCGCAGCCGCGCCCGTCTGGGCCTTGGGCACCGTGTAATGGCCGTTGTGCTTGACTATGCCAAGCTCAAGCAGGTCGCGCGACACGCTCGACTGCGTAGCCGGAACCCCTGACCGCTCAAGATGCTCCTTCAGCTCATCCTGCGTGCCGATGCGCTTGGCACGTATCAAACTCAAAATCTTTTTCTGTCTCTGCTCTTTCTGCATGGCTCTTTTTATGCAATTAATTTGCATAATGATTGCATAGATGCATAAAATTACAGCAAAGATGCATGAAGGTCAAATTAAAAAGGGCTTAACTTATTCAGTAAGCTAAAAGAACCTGCCGGGCTGCGACGATTCATTTAGCGGCATGCCTAGACTGGCCGCAGTCTTGCCTGTCTCTGGTACACTAAAAGGGCCTGTAGCGCTGAATGAGGCGAGGGCGCATTCCTCTGTCCAGGGCCTGAGCGGCTGGCACGCGGTTTTCCTGAATCAGTCGTGTCGGTTTCGTTCGCCACGGCTTTTCGCAGGGCGGTGATTCTAATCTGAGGTAACGATGAAGAAAGCAGCGCTGATAGTCATAGTCGCAATTGGCCTCGTCGCGTCGGTCGGCTTGTGGTTCAGGAACAAAGGTGCCGTCGCCACCTCGGCCGCCCGGCCGTGGCCGGGAGGGATGGGGACGCTCGACGCGGTCAGTGAGCGGTGGCCGCCGCAGAAGGCCAATGAAGCCTCTGTGAAGCTGACGGCGCTCGCAAACGCGTTGTCGAGCCCCGAGGCCGTAGACGATTTTGTTGCGCGTGAGATTACGCGGGGCGAACTCAACATCAATGAGCCGCCGCCGACGCTGCCGGACGTCTCCGCTATCCGCGAGCTGCTGCTGCGCGAGGCCGTAGTCTGGGAGAGCGAGGACGGAATTGGCGGCGGGGACGGAGCGAATGCGAGGCGCACTATGCAGCTGACGGTGGCGAGGGCGCTGGTTGCGAGCGCTCTCGTGAAAGCTCGCGCGAACGATTCGGCGGCGTGGGACGACCTGCACGCCGTGTGGAAGCTCTCCCGCACGCTGGACGCGCATCCGCAGATGATGGCGCAGACCGCCGCGTTGTCTATGGCACGGATGATTAACGCGGTCGCATGGAAAATGGCGCTGCCTCAGCCTGCGTGGCTCAGCGAATTGCGCGAGCGAGACAACGTGCGGCCGTTGATTGAGGCGTTTCAGTTTCAGACGGCGTCTTACAGGGATGATGGCGCGCAGATTTTTCCGACTAAATGGCTCGCGGCGTCGGTTGATCACGACCGCCTGATAGCAGAAGAGCTGTTCAATCTCACACGGTGCGACGTGAGCGCGCCCGTGAACGAGCTGGGAACAGACCTTACATCGGTTTGGCGGCGCGCGTTCCGCTACCGCGCAGAGCGCGAGGCTACGGCGAACGCTCTGCGCGTGCGCGAGGGGAAGCCAATCGAAACCGGCTCGCGTTGCAGCGACGGCGAGTGGATGTTCGACGGGACGACGCTGCGATTCAGCCGCGAGATAGTGACCGCCGCGCCGGATAAGGCGATGCCTCTGGTGCTGCGGGTCAAGCCGTAGCGCAAGCGGGCGGCGATTGAGTCTCTTACCCATTTTTGGACAGGCATAAGATTAGATGAGATAAATTAAGTTACGGCCGTCGGCGTAGAATCAAAGCGGGAATCGAATGGAGGACATTTCGAGTGGCTGAGTCGAAGAATTTATGGGGCGGGAGATTCAGGGGCGAGGCGGACGCTAGCTTCGTGGAGTTCAACCGCTCTTTCGGTTTCGACCGCAGGCTGTTTGAGGCGGACGTGCGCGCCAGCCTTGCGCATTGCGAGGGGCTGGCGGGCGCGGGCGTTCTGACGCGCGCAGAGTGTGACCTAATCAAGAACGCGCTCCAGACTATACGAAAGCGGGCCGGGACGGACGCGAGCTACTTTGACGAGCTTACATCAGAGGACGTTCATTCCTTCATAGAGGCGCGTCTGGTTCAGCTCATAGGCGACACCGGGCGAAAGCTTCACACGGGCAGAAGCCGCAACGACCAAGTGGCGACGGCCATGCGGCTCTGGCTGCGCGACTCGATTGACGCTCTGAAGGAATCTGTGCGAGAGGCCGGGCGCGCGCTGCTTGAGCTTGCAGAGGAGCATCAGACGGCGGTCATTCCCGGTTACACGCACCTGCAACGGGCGCAGCCTGTGCTTTTCGCTCACTGGTGTCTGGCCTATTTCGAGATGCTTACGCGAGACGAAGCGCGGCTTTCGGAGATTCGCAGGCGTGTGAACGTGATGCCTCTGGGCTCCGCCGCGCTCTCCGGCACGGCGCATAAGATTGACCGCGAAGCCGTGGCGCGCGAGCTTCAATTCGAGGCCGTTTCGCGCAACAGTCTGGACGGCGTGAGCGACAGGGATTTCTGCGTGGAGTTTGCCGCCGCCGCGAGCCTTATCATGCTGCATCTTTCGCGCATGGCCGAAGACATAATCATTTACTCCACGACCGAGTTCGGATTTCTTGAACTGAGCGACGCGGTCGCCACAGGCTCAAGCCTGATGCCGCAGAAGAAGAACCCTGACTCAATGGAGCTTGTGCGCGGCAAGGCTGGCCGCGTCTTCGGTCACACCGTAGCCCTTCTCACGACGTTGAAGGGACTGCCGCTCGCCTACAACAAGGACATGCAGGAGGACAAGGAGGCCGTCTTCGATGCGTTCGACACGACGAGCGCGGCGCTTCGGGTGACGGCGACGGTGCTCAGAAATACGCGTCTTAACGAAGGCCGTGCGAGGCAAGCCGCTATGCGCGGGTATATGAACGCGACGGAGCTGGCCGACTATCTTGTCAGAAAGGGGCTGCCCTTTCGAGAGGCGCATGACGTGGTCGGGCGCATTGTCTTACGAGCTATAGAAGGCGGAGTAGAGCTTGAAGGGCTCTCGCTGGAAGAGCTTCGAAGCTTCTCATCGCTCATAGATGAGGATGTATATCAGTCGCTCTCGCTTGAGCAGACTCTTGCGACGAAGGCACAAACGGGAGGCACGTCGCCCGAAAGGGTCAGAGAAGCTTTGGCCGAAGCACACGCACGCATGGCTAATTAACTTGCGCGTTATCATCGCGCCTCTTCAATGAGCCTGCAAGCCGGGCCAAGGAGCCTTTCCATCATGCCTCCGGCTTTGACGAATTTCCATTCCAGCTCTTCCCGCGTAAGCTCTTTCGACAAGACCGCCTTGCCTTTGGAATCGAGGAGCGTGAAGGCTGTGAGGCGATAGCGCCTGCGGCTGCAATTAAATTCCACAGTCTCTACGCGCGTCTTGTATTTAGCTTCCGAGCCGTCACCGACGGGCTGCGGCTTGGAGAAGTTCCAGCGAAACTGTACGCGCCCGAGGTCGGCTCCCTTAAGCTCTACCTTCGTAGAGTTCATAGCAATGGTCGCGTCTTCCAGCGTATAAACGCGCTCCCACTTCTCTTTCTCCTGAGTCGCCGCAGCCGAATATGGAAGCAGGAAAATCAGAGCGTAGATGAGGATTCGCATACGGCTAATTCCGAATCTGTATGAAAGCTTTTCCGGCGCGGGGAAGAGGGATATCAGGCTACTCGCCCAGATAAGCCTCCTTGATGCGCGGGTCTGCGGCCAAGTCTTTAGATAAGCCTTCCATGACTATCTGGCCCGTCTCAAGTACGTAGGCGCGGTCTGAGTGTTTGAGCGCGGCGTGCGCGTTCTGTTCTACGAGCAGGACTGTCATGCCTTCGCTGCGAATCTCGTCAATGGCTTCAAAGATGGTGTGGACGACGAGCGGCGCAAGGCCCAGTGACGGCTCGTCCAAAAGGAGCAGGCGCGGGCGAGACATCAGCGCTCGGCCCATAGCGAGCATCTGCTGCTCGCCGCCCGAGAGCGTCCCTGCCTTCTGCGCCTCGCGCTCCTTCAGGCGCGGGAACATGGTGAAGGCTCGCTCCATGTCCTGAGCAATCTCGCGCTTGTTCTTCTTCAGGTAAGCGCCCATCTGTAGATTCTCGCGCACGGTCAGGTTGGCGAAGACGCCGCGCCCTTCCGGCGACATGGAGATGCCGCGCGCCACCAGCCTGTGTGTAGGCTTGCCGCCTATCTCTTCGCCTTCAAAGGTTATTCTGCCTTGGGTTGGCTCAAGCAGCCCCGTAATGGTACGCAAGGTGGTTGTCTTGCCAGCGCCGTTCGCGCCGATTAAAGTCACGACCTCGCCCTGCTCGACGCGCATGGAGATGCCCGTCAGCGCCTCAATCGCGCCGTAGTTAACAGAGACGTTTTCCAGTGTCAGCATAAACAGTTTTCAGTTTTCAGTTAAAAGCAAGTCGTCCTCTTGCCGAAGACTGAAAACTAATCTCCCAGATAAGCTTCTATGACCTTCGGGTCGTTCCTAATCTGTTCGGGCAGCCCCAAAGCTATGGACTTGCCGTAGTCAACGACCTGTATTCGCTCGCAGACGCCCATGACGACTTTCATGTTGTGCTCGACCAGCAGGATGGTCAGGCCGAAGCGGTCGCGTATCTGGCGAATCAGGTTCATCAAATCTTCCTGCTCGGAAGGGTTCATGCCTGCCGCAGGCTCGTCCAGCAGCAGCAGCTTGGGGCGCGTGGCCAGCGCGCGAACTATCTCAAGCCTTCGCTGGTTGCCGTAAGCCAGACTCGTGCCGCCCTCGTCCCTGAAGCGCGCGAGGTCGAAGATTTCCAGCAGCTCTATGCAGAAGTCCCTGTGCGCCCGCTCGTCCTTCTCATAGCGCGGCGAGCGAAAGACCGCGTCCAGCAGGTTCTGCTTGGCGTGAATGTGGCAGGCCGTCATCACGTTCTCAAGCACCGTCATGCCCGGAAAGAGCCTTATGTTCTGAAAGGTGCGGGAGACGCCGCGCCGAGAGATTTGATAGGGCCGGAGGCCGTCTACACGATGATTCTCGAAATAAATCTCGCCTGAAGTCGGACGGTACACGCCCGTCAGCAGGTTGAAGATGGTGGTCTTGCCAGCGCCGTTCGGGCCTATGAGGCCGTAGATTTCGCCGCGCCGGACGGCCATCTCCAAGTCGTTGACGGCCACGAGGCCGCCGAAGCGAATCGTGCAATGGTTCGTGCGAAGGATGGAGAAGCTGTCGTCAGCAACTACCTTGTCGGCGCGAAGATTTGCCGCGACTTCAGTCAGGATGCCCTCTTCGGCGGTGGTGCTGGTCGGATTCGGCTCAGGCGTAGGGTTCGTGCTCACTGATTCTTCGCCTCCTTGTCCTTATCTGCGGTCGGCGTATCGCGCTCGGCAATCGGGACGCCTGCGGACGCACCCACGGCTTCGTCGCCTTCAGGTCGTTTCTGCGCGCGCTTGAGCCAGTTGAAGCCGAACTCGCGCTGGCCCAGCACGCCCTGCGGCCTTGTCAGCATGATGCCTATCAAAAGGAGCGCGTAGATGACCAGCCGCAGGTCTGCGAAGTTCACCGGCCTGCCGAAGAGGTTAATCGTGGGAAGCTGGCGCAGCAATTCAGGCAGCACCGTAATCACAATCGCACCCAGAATAGAGCCTGTGATTGAGCCCATGCCGCCCAGCACTATCATGATGATTATCTCGAACGAGCGTATGAACTGAAAATCGTTCGTGTGCAGAAACTTCTTGTAGTGCGCGAACAGCACTCCGGCCACGCCCGCGAACGAAGAGCTGATGACGAAGGCCATCACCTTGTAGCGCGTGGTGTTGATGCCCATGGCCTCGCTCGCCAGCTCGTCCTCTCGTATGGAGATGAGCGCGCGCCCGGCGTCCGAGCGCACTATGTTGTGTATGACTATGATGGTGATGACCGCGAAGCCGCCGACCCAGAGGAAGTTCGAGTAACCGGGGACGGAAAAGCCCGTAGCGCCTCCGACCACGTCTATGTTGAGAATGACGATGCGTATAATCTCAGCGAACCCGAGCGTGACGATTGCAAGATAATCACCGCGAAGGCGAAGCGATGGGATGCCGACTATCAATCCCATAACCGCTGCCGCGAGCGCCCCGACCAGAATGGCTACCAGAAAGACCAGCGCCGTGGCGACCGTTTCGCCAACCGAGCCTGCCATCTGCCGCTCCCAAGCCTGACCGTGATAGACGGTCAGGTAAGCGGAGCTGTACGCGCCTATGGCCATGAAGCCCGCGTGGCCTATGGAGAACTGTCCGGTGAAGCCGTTAATCAGGTTCAGTGAGACGGCCAGAATGATGTTGACGAAAATCAGCATCAATATGTCCACCGGATAGGCGCCGATGCCGAAACCGAACAACCCCTCGCGGCTCATCATCATCTGCACCACGAAGAGCAGCAGGATGATGAGAAGCGCGCCGACGATACGCTTGACGAAAGTTGGCATAAGAATCAGTTACGAGTCTTCAGTTTTCAGTAATCAGTTTTCAGAAAAAGCAGACCGCGTCTTCTCGCTGAAAACTGGGAACTAAAAACTGAAAACTGTTCTTAGACTTTTTCCTGAACGGTCGAGCCCATCAGGCCCGCCGGACGGAACAAGAGCACCAGAATCAGAATCGAAAAGGCTACGGCGTCGCGGTACGTAGAGGGAATGCCAATGTTCTGTCCGTAGCCGACTACGAAAGTCTCCGCCGCTCCGATAAGCAAGCCGCCGAGGACAGCGCCGGGGATGTTACCGATGCCCCCCAAGACGGCCGCGACGAAAGCCTTCAGGCCCGTGATGATGCCCATCAGGGGGTAGATGGTCGGATTATATTGCGCCGTCAGGACTCCGCCCGCAGCCGCCAGCGCAGAGCCGAGCGCGAAGGTGAAGGCGATAATCATGTCGGTGTTGATGCCCATCAGCTTCGCGGAGTTGAGATTGAAGGAGACGGCGCGCATGGCCGTGCCCAGCTTCGTGCGGTAGATAATCCACTGAAGCATGAGCATCAGTATGATGGAGACGAAGATTATCAGCATCTGCACGATGGAGATGGTGGCAGCGCCGAAGAGTCTGTAGTTTCCATTCTGGTCTGGCTGAAGGCTGGCGGGCAGCCACTGCGGCAATCTAAGGAGCTGCGGGAAAGAGCGCGGCGCGTTACCCAAGATTGCCACGAACAGGTACTCTATAAAGAGCGAGACGCCGATGGCTGTAATCAGCGTCGTCATGCGAGAGTACTTTCTCACGGGTCTATAAGCGAAGCGCTCAATGACAACGCCCGCGAGCGCAGCCATAAGCATCGCCCCTATGAGGACGACGCCCAGCCCAAGCAGCGACGGCTCACCCGCAAACCCCAGTTGAGAGGCCAGAAAATAGCCAGAGAACGCGCCCACCATGTAGATGTCGCCGTGCGCGAAGTTGATGAGGCGCAGGATGCCGTAGACCATAGTGTAGCCCAGCGCAATCAGCGCGTAGATAAACCCTATGGTCAGGCCGTTAATCAGTTGCTGAACGAAAGTATCCATGCCAGTGGCGTCTCCGCATCTACCGGGTGTTCGCAGTATTGGCTGTGTTCGCATTCGCGGCGGCAGGCGACGGGGCGGTGTTAGCTGCCCCGGCAGTATTTGCGCTCCCCGCATTGGTGTTGGCCGGAGAGCCCGTCGCGCTCGCGGGCGGCGTCATGCCTTCGGGATAGATGTTCTCCTTAAAGACATACTTGCCGCTTTGAAGCTCAAAGACCGTGGCGGGCTTGACGGCGTTCCGCTCCTGATTAATGGAGATGGTGCCGGTCACGCCCTGAAAGTTGGCCGTCTGCGCAATCGCGTCACGAAGCTTCTGGCCCTCGGTCGAGCCTGAGCGTCGTATGGAGTCGGCCAGCACCTTCATGGCATCGTAGCCGAGCGCGGCGATGGCGTCCGGGATGGCGTTATAGCGCGCACGGTAAGCATCAACGAAGGACTTCACTTCGGGCCGGGGGTCTTCGTACGAGTAGTGGTTTGAGAAGAAGGAGCCGTTCAGAGCCTCGCCGCCTAGCTGGAAGAGCTGCGGCGCGTCCCAACCGTCGCCGCCCAGAAGCGGAGCCTTGATGCCTAGCTGCTTGGCCTGCTTGGCTATGACGCCTACCTGTCCGTAGTAGCCGGGCACGTATATGACATCGGGGTTGGCCGAGCGTATGGCGGTCATCTGGCCGCTAAAATCTTGGTCGGTCTGCGTGTAGGATTGCCTCTCAACGATGCGCCCGCCCATCTTTGTAAATTTATCCGTGAAGAACTGGTCTAGGCCGCGACTGTAATCGGAGTTCACGTCCGTCAGCACCGCAGCCGTCTTGGCCTTCAACGTGTTGACGGCAAACTTCGCCATCACCTCTCCCTGAAACGGGTCTATGAAGCAGACTCGGAAGATGTAGTCTCCAACCTGCGTCACCTTCGGGTTGGTGGACGAAGGCGTAATCATGGGAATCTTGGCTTCCTGAGCTTTGGGCGCGGCGGCCAGAGAGTTCGACGACGCGACTTCACCAAGCACGGCATGCACCCTGTCCTGATTAATCAGCTTGGTGACGACCGTGGCGGCCTGTGCCGGAAGCCCTTGGTCGTCTTCTATCAGCAGTTGAATCTGCCGCCCGTTGATGCCGCCCGTTTTGTTGATTTCGTCCACGGCCATCTGCACGCCGTTTTTGGTTGACTGTCCGAAGCTGGAGGTCTGTCCGGTAAGGTCTGCGTAGAGGCCGACCTTAATCGGGCCAGTGTTGTCCGTGCCTCCCTCTCCCCGGCGCTCACAAGCTAAACCGAAAACGAATGTCGCGATTAAACCCAGAGCCAAGAGAATGCGTTTCATAGTTTCTTCTCCAAAATTGAATTAACTTTTCCACCTACTGCACGGGCGGCGAACGGGGAGGCTGATTTCGGCGCGCTCCTCGGCCTGAGCCGCTAGTGATGCGCCGTGACCGCCAGCAAAAACTAACTTGAACTGCGGGTCTGTATAATAGCGGCGAGTTGTACTGCGAAGCAAACCCGCCGCCCACATTGAAGACAAGAACGTAGCGAATTATACCCGAATAAGTGCGTCTGTCGAGTGCTTGTCGCAAAAAGTTTCGAAGCACGCTGCGCAGGCCCCTCACGCATTTTCGGATAACGATACGGCTCCTGCGGTACGCTGCTTGCTCTCTTCCCTGTTGACAAGGTTTGGGAGTCACAAAATCGTACACGCGAGCGACTAGTGCGGAAGCAGGTTTCGCGTTTACTTTAAGGATTACTGAATAATCTAGAAGGGGAGATTTGAATTTATGGCAGAAACAACAGGAACTTCAACCGGACGCGGGCGTATGATGACCGGACTGTTTAGAGACCGTGATAGTGCAGAACGCGCGTATGGTTCTCTGACGAGCCGTGGCTATAGCCAGGACGATATTAACGTGCTGATGTCGGACGAGACACGCGACAAGAATTTCGTCGGCGGGCGCGAAACGGAACTGGGCAACAAGGCTCTTGAAGGTGCGGGCACGGGCGCTGCTATCGGCGGCACCGTCGGCGCAACACTTGCGGCCATCGCAGCCATCGGAACGAGCATCGCGCTTCCGGGCCTCGGCCTGATAGTCGCTGGCCCGCTCGCCGCGGCCCTCGCGGGCGCAGGCGCAGGCGGCGCGACAGGCGGACTCATTGGCGCTCTCGTGGGCGCTGGCATCCCTGAAGAGAGAGTCAAGGACTATGAGAAGGGGATTAAAGAGGGCGGCATTGTGATGGGTGTCAATCCGCGCTCGGACGAGGACGCTGACTACTTCGAGAACGAGTGGAAGAACTATCGCGGCGAGCAGATTTATCGCTAGTAAGTAATAGGTTCACTCACCTCCAGCAACAAAGAAAGGGGAAGGGCTTCACCGCACTTCCCCTTTCTTTGTTCTTCTAATCTCACGCTTCCCTGTGACATACTTTCATCTCTAAATCGAGCGCAAGGTGAAGCATCATGAAGGACTCTGGCTTGGAAGGGCGCGGCTTTGCGCCCGCCGCAGGCGACATGACGGCGGAGGATTTCCGCCGCTTCGGGCGCGAAGTCGTGGACTGGATTGCAGACTACTTCGAGCGGATTGAAGAGCGCCCCGTGCTGGCTCAGGTAGAGCCGGGCGAGTTGAAAGCGCGGCTTCCCTCTTCGGCTCCCGCGCGCGGCGAGGCCATGAGCGAGATTCTCTCGGACGTTGACCGCCTGATAGTTCCGGCGCTCACGCACTGGAATCATCCGATGTTCTTCGCCCTCTTCGCCACGTCAAGCTCCGCGCCCGGCATCTTCGCGGAGATGCTGAGCGCCGCTTTCGACGTCAAGGCCATGCTCTGGCGCACCTCGCCCGCTTCAACGGAACTGGAAGAAGTCACGCTCGACTGGCTGCGGCAGATGATGAATCTTCCGCGAGAATTCGACGGCATAATCTACGACACAGCCTCCGTCTCAAGCATGCACGCCATAGCCGCAGCCAGAGAGATGCTGGACGTAAGCGTACGCGAGCTTGGCATGAGCGGGCGCGCAGACCTTCCGCTCATGCGCGTTTACGCTTCCGAGCAGGCCCACTCGTCCATAGAAAAAGGAATCCTCACGCTGGGCTTGGGCCAACGCTCGCTCGTAAAGCTCCCGACGGACGCCGAATATCGCATGGACACTGAAGCGCTCAGGCGCGCAATAGAAGATGACCGCAGGGCTGGCCTGCTTCCCTTCTGTGTGGTGGCTACGGTCGGCACTACGTCAACGACCAGCATAGACCCTGTAGAAGAGATAGCGGACATCTGCGAGAGGGAGAAGCTATGGCTGCACGTTGACGCGGCCTACGCGGGCTCCGCCGCCATTGTGCCGGAGTTGCAGCACATCATGCGAGGCTGCGAGCGAGCGGACTCAATCGTCACCAACCCACACAAATGGCTCTTCACGCCCTTTGACCTTTCGGTTCTATATTCGCGCCGCATGGACGTGCTCAGACGCGCCTTCTCGCTCGTGCCCGAATACCTCAGAACGAGCGAGGCCGGTACGGTTCGCAATCAGATGGATTACGGCGTGCAGCTCGGGCGGCGCTTTCGCGCGCTGAAGCTCTGGATGGTGCTGCGCTACTTCGGCAGCGAAGGCTTAGCCGCGCGCATACGCGAGCATTGTCGTCTCGCAAGCCTCTTTGCTTCATGTGTGGAAGAGTCACCAGACTGGGAGATGCTCGCGCCGGTTCCACTGAGCCTCGTATGCTTTCGCTACCGCCCGCGAAGTGTGGAGAGAGAGATGAGCGAAGCGGAACTGGACGCACTCAATGAGCGGGTCATGAACGGCGTGAACTCGACTGGCCGCGCCTATCTTTCGCACACACGGCTCCAAGACAGGCTGACGCTCCGTCTCTCAATCGGAAACATACGCACGACCGAGCGCCACGTTCTAGAGACGTGGCGGCTTCTGAACGAAGAGGCGGAAAAACAGATGAATCAAGCTTAAGAGATGAAGATGAAAACGCTCACGCTCATATTCTTATTCTGCCTGTCGCTCTTCGCGCCAGCCGCTCAGGCGCAGACGAGGCCGGGCATGACGCCTGCCGACACGATTCGCGTAGCGGGCGTGGGCGATGCTCAAATCTCGCCCGGCGGCGATTGGGTAGTGTACGCGGTGTCGGAGACGGCCGGAGAATCCGCGCGCACCACGCTCTGGCTCGCGCGCACTTCGCCAGACCTCGGCGTGCGCCTTTTCGAGAATGAAGGCAATCGTATATCGCCTGCGACCGCGACGCGGCCTCTACTGCCGTCCGGCTGGAGCGCGTCGAATCCTAGATGGTCGCCCGACGGCCGCCGCATAGCCTTCACGGCTACACGCGACGGGCAGGCTGGCATCTGGGTAGTTACGCTTTCGGGCGAACGCCAGCCGCGTCTGGTAGCGAACCTGCGACAAACCAACTTCTTCATCCCTTACGCCGGGGAAGCCTTCGCGTGGTCGCCCGATTCGCGCCGCATAGCTTTCATAAACGCTTCCGAGGACGAAAGCGCCGAAGCGGAAGATGCAGGCAAACGTGACGACCCGCGAGTCGTGACTCGCACTAGGTACAAATCGCGCACGAGCTTTTCAGACCGCCTTCGCACGCACGTCTGGGTGACGGACGTTGACAATCCCGCGCCGCGACAACTGACCGCAGGCGATTACTACGACCACGCGCTCACTTGGAGCCCTAACGGGCGCGAGGTAGCCTTTCTCTCCAATCACGAAGCCGAGCCGGATGCGGTCAACAACTCCGACATCTTCGCGGTGGACATGAGCGGGCAGGTCAGGCAGGTTACGACTACGCGCGGCTGCGAGTACGAGCCGCAGTGGTCGCCCGATGGCAAGTGGATAGCATACACGGCCACGCGCCGCGACGTGACGACGATTGACAGCGTGGCCGAAGACGCGCACGTCTGGGTGATTGAGGCGCAGGGAGGCGCAGGGCGCGAGTTGACGGCAGCGCAAGACCGCCGCGCCCGCGCTCCACTGTGGTCGCCCGACAGCCAGCACATCTTCTTCCTAGCGGGCGACAAAGGCCGGACGCTTCTCTTCCGCGTCTCTCTGAGGAACCGGGAGGTCTATCCGCTCTTTAACGAGCGGCGCGTTCTCTTAGGTGAAGACGAGACTATGACGAATAAGGATTTCCCTGAGAAGTGGCCGGGGCTTCGCTCCTTTCAAATCACGGGATTCTCAATCGCGCAGAAGAGCGGCCTGCTGGTTGGCAATCCGAGGACGGGCGAGAACACTAGCCTCGGCTCTGCCTTTGCGCTCACTATCAGCGACCCTGTTCACCCTTCAGAAGTCTGGGTAGGCTCGCGTCCGGGCTACGTTCTGCTTCGACTGTCGGGCCACAACGACGCGCTACTGAATTCCGTCAGCTTGGTTGAGCCGGAGGAGATTAACTTCAAGAGCTTCGACGGCACGCCTATACAAGGGTGGCTGGTGAAGCCTTTGGGCTGGCGCGCGGGCGAGCGCTATCCTTTGATACTAAGCATACACGGCGGGCCGCACGGGATGTACGGCTGGGGATTCAACTCGACGTTCCAAGTTTACGCGGCGCGCGGCTACGCCGTGCTTTACCTGAACCCGCGAGGCTCCGCAGGCTACGGCCAGAGGTTTTCAGACGGGACTTTGAAGGAGTGGGGCGGCGGAGATTACAGAGACATCATGCTCGGAGTTGACGAAGCGCTCAGGCGATACTCATGGATAGATTCGGAGAGAATGGGTGTGACGGGCGGCTCGTACGGCGGCTTTATGACGAACTGGATTATCACGCAAACGTCGCGCTTTCGCGCAGCCGTCGCCGCAGCCAGCGTCAGCAACCTCATAAGCTTCTACTCAACCTCTCTCTATCAGGACTTGATTCACGCGGAGTTCGGCGGCTTTCCGTGGGACGATTACGACCTGCTGTGGCGCTGGTCACCGATTCGCTACGTGAACCGCGCGCAAACGCCCACGCTCTTTCTGCACGGAGAGCTGGACAACGACGTTCACATCACTCAGGCCGAAGAGATGTACATGGGCCTCAAGCGCCGGGGAGTTGAAACGGTTCTCGTGCGCTACCCGCGCGAGGGCCACGGCTTCCGCGAGCCGCGCCACCGCGTAGACGCCCTTGAGAGAACGCTCGGCTGGTTCGACCGTTTTTTGAAATAAGAAGAGGAGAGACACAAAGCGCCTTGCACTTCGTTAAAGAGAGCATCATACGGGCTTCGCCTGAGAGGGTCTTTGCTTTTCACGAGCTGCCGGACGCGCTTGAGCGCCTGCTGCCTCCGTGGGAGACTGCGCGCGTGGTGCTGCCTCCTAAGAATCTGGAAGCGGGCACGCGCACCATTGTCGAGACAAGGCTTTTCGGGCTTTATAGAGTCAGGTGGGAGGCGCTGCACACCGCGTACGACCCGCCGCGCATGTTCGAGGACGTACAGGTCACAGGGCCTTTCAAAAGCTGGCGGCACAGGCACATCGTTGAGCCGCACGAGCTAGGCGCGCGACTCATAGACGACATAGAATACGAGCCGCCTTTGGGATTCATAGGGCGGCTGGCGACCCCCTTCGCCGTCGAGCGCCGTCTCAAACGCTTATTCGACTATCGCCACGAAGCGACGCGAAAATGGGCGGAAGGATAAAAGAATTGATTCGCCGATTCATTTTTCATTGATGCAATGAGCCGGGGATTCAATGAGTCAATTATGTTAACTCATATAGTCATCTGGAAGTATAGAGAGGATGTCTCGGAGAGCGAGCGCGAGGAGCACGTGACGCGCCTTCGTTCTCTTGTCGGAGTGATTCCCGAGATAGAAAGCTTCTCCGTGGGCTTCGACGTGCTGCATCTGGAACGCTCCTATGACACGGGGCTGGTGTCAACCTTCCGCGACCGGGAGGCTCTGGGACGCTACACGGAGCACCCGGAGCACCAGAAGGTGGCGGCGCTCGGTAGGAGCTTGAGCGCGAACATCGCTTCCGTTGATTTCGAGGATGAAACTTGAAGAGATTGAAGAGGTGGAAGAAGTGGACGCTTCTCTTGCTGGGACTGCTGCTGCTCTCCCAGACGCCCTTCGTCTACAGGCGATTCCAGCTACGCGCGCTTCGCGCAAAGATTCATGAGCTGAACTCAAGCCGCACAGTCCCGCACGAAGACCCCTACGCGGATTACAAGGGCGTCGTACACGTTCACTCTTCTCTGGGCGGCCACAGCACAGGCGGCTTCGCGGAGATAGTTGAGGCCGCGCGCCAGAACGGCCTCGGCTTCGTGGTCATGACAGAGCATCCTTCGGCCACGATTGATACTGCGGAGATGACCTTGAAGGGCGTGCAGGGAGGCGTCCTCTTTATCAACGGCAACGAAGCCAGCACGGCTGCGGGCGACAGGTTCCTGGTGCTGCCCGGAAGCTCTCGCGCGCGCTCCGCAGGATTAAAGCCTACGCAAGACTTCATCACGGAAGAGAAGCTGGACGGGCGGCTGCTCTTTCTTGCCTACCCGCAGGAGTTTCGCAGTTGGGAATCGGCCGAAGGCTACAACGGCATAGAGGTCTACAATCTATACACGAACGCGCGGCGCATCAATCCGCTCCTGATGTTCTTCGACGGATTGTGGTCTTACGGCGCTTACCCGGATCTGCTCTTCACGAGATTTTACGAGCGCCCGGCTGAGAGCCTGAAGCGTTGGGACGATTTGAATATGAGCGGGGCGCGCAGGCTGGTGGCTCTAGCCGGGAACGACGCTCATCAGAACGTCGGACTTCATCTTGGGGACGCGGGCGGCAAGAGATACTTGGGGATTCTACTCGACCCGTACGGCAGGAGCTTTCAGGTAGTCAGAACCCACGTGCTGCTGGAAAAAGAGCAGGCGTTGACGACCGAAGCGCTGCTCGAAGCTCTGGGGCGCGGCCACTGTTACATAGCCTTCGACATCCTCGCGGACGCCACGGGCTTTCGCCTCTCGGCACGTAGCGGGAACGCCACGGCCATCATGGGCGACACGCTGGCCCTCTCGGAAGGCGACACGCGCCTTCAGGTCACGACACCCGTTAAGAGCCGCATAGTTCTCTTCCGTAACGGGCAGGCCGTAGAGGAAGCGCCCGACACCCTCGGCAAAGAGTTCACAGTCAGGGAACGCGGCGTCTACCGCGTGGAAGTCTACTTGGACGCCCTCGGAGCCTCCTTCCGCGACCGCCCTTGGATTATCTCCAACCCGATTTACATAGAATAAATTCCCCGCCCTGAGCCAAAATCTTCAGCGATTGCCTTATAATGATACACTCTTAGCCTCTTCGCTCACGAGCGAAGAGGCTAAGAGTGTATCATTATCAACTTCGCAGGCGAGCGAAGCTTCATCGCCCTTGAGCGATGTTACTTCGCTCAAGGGCGATGAAGCTTCGCCCCTGCGCGAACTATCTTCGCCGCCCCGCGATGAAGCTAGGATGACGAGCGATGAAGCTTCGCTGGCGTGCGAAGAGGCTAATCACGCGCCACTAGAAGCTTGTACGGCCGTCTTATCCTCTAATTACGCAAACCTAAGCCTTAGACAGGCCATCTTATGCCCTAAACGCAGGTCAGTGACTTTCAGAAGTAGCGAAATTTCAAAATCAATCACCGCAGAGGCGCAGAGATAAGCGCAGAGAGTTGAATGCTTTTCTCAGCGCCCCCTCTTGCGTCTCTCTGCGTCTCTGCGGTGAATTACTCGTTTAGATTTCAAACTGACCCACTACTTGGTGGTGAGTTTCTGAACCAGCGCGAACAGCTCATCGGGGTCAACGGGTTTGGCTATGTGCGCGGTGAAGCCTGCGTGTAAGGCTCGCTGGCGGTCTTCTTCAGTGGCGTAGCCTGTGATGGCCAGCGCGGGGATGTTGGCCATGCCCGGCAGACGACGCAGGCTCTTGAGAAGCTCGTAGCCGCTCATCTCAGGCATGCCTATGTCGGAGATGATTATGTCAGGCGTTTCGCGCTCGGCAATCTCAAGGGCTTCGGAGGCGCTTTCAGCCGTCAGCACACGACAGCCGCGATTCTCAAAGAGCACGTTCAAGAGCAGAAGCGTGTCGGGTGAATCTTCCACCACCAGGACGGACTTGAGCTCCGAATGGGGCGCTTCGTAGGCGCGCACCTCCGGCTGTCCGCAGCTCTCGACTTCGCACGGGAGCGTGAGGATGAAACGAGCGCCTTTCCCTATGCCGTCGGATTCGGCGCGCACATGGCCGTCGTGCATCCTTGCCAGTGCGCGCACAATCGCAAGCCCAAGCCCCAATCCTCCGTGCTGCCGAGTGGTAGAGCCGTCAGCCTGCCGAAAGCTTTCAAAGACGTGCGGCAGAAATTCGGGCGCAATGCCTATGCCCGTGTCTTCTACTATCACGCTGGCCTGCCCATCGGTTGCCTGCACGCTCATAGTGACGCGCCCGCCCGGCTCCGTGAACTTGACCGCGTTCGAGAGCAGGTTGAGGACAATCTGCTCCAAGCGCACGGGCGAGCCCTGCACTACGAGCGAGACGGGCGGAAGATTACTCGTTATCTCCACGCCGCGCTGCTCTGCCTGCCCGCGCATGGTGTTGGCGGCGGAGCGCACTATCACGTTCAAGTCCACAGGCTCTCGCTCGAACTGCAATTTGCCGGTGACTATGCGAGAGATGTCCAGCAGGTCGTCCACGAGCCGCGCCTGTAGCCGCGCGTTGCGCTCTATGGTATCGAGCGCCTGCATCGTGCCGGACTTGTCCAGCCCGCCCGTCTTGAGCAGGTTGACCCAGCCGAGCACGGGGGTCAGGGGCGTGCGCAGCTCGTGCGAGAGCGTGGCTAGGAAGATGTCCTTGGCCCGGTTGGCTTCGGCCAGCTCTTCGTTGCGGCGCACAAGCTCTATGGTTCTCTCTTCCACACGCTTCTGCAACTCGCGGTTGAACTCTTCAAGGCGCGCACGCGCCTCTCGCTCCCTGAGCATCAACAGGCGATGCTCGACGCCGCGCTTAACTGTGTGCTTCAGGTCTTCTATGTTGCAGGGTTTGACGAGGTAATCGTAAGCGCCGCTACGCATGGCGGAGATGGCCGTCTCGACCGAAGCGAAGCCCGTCAGGACTATGGAGATGGTGAGCGGCGAGCGCTGTTGAATCTCCGACAGGACGGAGATGCCGTCGCCCCCCTCCATGTGCAGGTCTGTCAAGACCAAATCGTACTCCGCAACATCCAGAAGCTTGACGGCCTCGCTGCCGCTCGAAGCCGTCTCGACACGAAAGCCCTCCTGCCTGAGGACTTCGCTGACGGTCAGAGCCACGCTCTCCTCGTCGTCAACCACCAGCAGGCGCGCGCCCGTAGACGTAGCCGAATCGAAACCGATTCCACCCGCCGGGGCATCATCCATATTGACGGTAGAAAATAGAGCCATAAGAGAAGAGTGATAAGTGACAAGTGATGAGCGACGAGCAAGAAGAAGAAGCTTTTATCTTGTCACTCGCCGCTTACCGCTTGTCCCTGCTTTTCATGTCTTTCCGTTCAGGGAAGCGCGTCCTTCTGCCTGCTTTTGTCTGGAGCTTACGGTGACGTTGAGACGTTCGAAGGCCGTGCGAAGGCCGTCCGCGAGGCGGCGACGTGTAGTTATGCCTTCAAGCTCTACGCCGAGCGCTACCAGACTGGCGGCAACCATACCGCTCACGCCCGTAATGATGGCATGCGCGCCCAGCAGTTTTGCCGAATGCACAGCGTTGATGAGATGCGCCGCGACGTGCGTGTCCATCACTGTGCAGCCTGTGATGTCTATGATTACGACTTCTGCGCCTGTGCGCCGCGTCGTCTCAAGCATGGTGCCCGACATCTGCGCCGCACGCGCGTCATCGAGCGCGCCGACGACGGGCAGAAGCAGTATCCTGTCCCAGATTTCGACCACGGGGCTGGAAAGCTCGCTGATGTGCGTGCGCTGCTGCTTGTGCTCAAGCGCACGCTTGACCGTCAGCTTCAGGTCGTCCACCACGCAGGGCTTCACCAGATAATCGTAGACACCGCAGCGCAAGGCATCTATGGACGACTCTATTGATGCGTAGCCCGTCAGCACTACCGTCACCACGTTGGGATGCTTCGAGCAAATCTCCTGCAAGAGGGCCGAGCCGTCCAGCCCCTCCATCTTCAAGTCCGTCAGCACAAGGTCAAAGTCGCCGTTCCTGATTTTATCCAGAGCCTCGTGGCCGTCGCTCGCAGTATCAAGCTCGTAGCCTTCCTGCTCAAGTATCGCAGCCGTAGTGATACGCACGTTGTCCTCGTCGTCAACAACGAGTATGCGCGAGGCATTACGTCTCTGCGGGGCGCTTCCGTTTTTACCGGCTATTGTCATCATCGAGTATGGGCGAATTGATGAGCAGTATGACGTTGAAAGTCGTCCCCTTGCCCTTTGTGCTTGTGACCTCTATGCGCCCGCCGTGCTGTCTCACAATGTCCTGAGTTACCCAGAGCCCTAAGCCCGTCCCCTTCTTCCTTGTCGAGAAGAAGGGCTCGAAGATGCGCTGCAACTCCTCTTCGCTGATGCCGTGGCCCGTGTCCATTATCTCCACAGAGATGGACGGTTGCAGAGAGTGCGCGTTGTAGGAAGTCCTCAGCGTAATCTCGCCCCTGCCGTCTATGGCCTGCTGCGCGTTCAGGATTAGGTTCAGAAAGACCTGTCTTAACTGGTCTGCGCGAGCGCGAACGCGAGGGAGGTTCTCGTCCAGCTTTCGCACGACCAGCACGCCCGACTGCTTGAGCTTCTTCTCAACCAGCACGAGCGTCTCTTCCAGAAGCTGGTTGACGTTAATCCACTCGGCCTCGCCGGAGCGCCGCGCGAATCCGAGCATCTGTCGAATAATGTGCGAGACGCGCTCTGTCTCCTTGCGCGCCACATCCAGAAAGCGCGAGGTAGAGGCGTCGTCCTTGCTCGTCTGCAAAAGATATAGAGAGTTTTTGATGGCTTCGAGCGGGTTGTTGACCTCGTGAGCTATGGAAGCCGCCAGCCGCCCTATGGCCGCTAGCTTCTCCGACTCGAAAAGCTGCTGCTCGACCCGGCGTCTCTCAAGCTCGCGTATCTCGGACAGGTCGTGCAGGATGGAGACGACAGCCGTCACCTCGCCCTTCTCGTCCGCCACCTCCACGGCCGTTATCTCCATGGGCAGCGTGTCGCCCGTAGAGGGGTCAATCAACTCAATCTCCGCCTGCCGCCCCCTCTCGAAATCGGAGGCGAGGCCGGAGATGAAAGAGGTGAGCTTGACGGCGTTGGCGCGAACGGCGACGGCAGCGCCGGGACGAGACTGGTCTGAAGCCTGCTGAAAGAGAACCTCCGCGCGCGCGTTAAAGAGCGTGAAGTTCCCGTTGGCGTCGCAGACCGCGACGGGGTGGCCTACGTTCTCCAGAATCAAATCGAGCCGGTCACGCTCCCTGCGCGCTTCGGCTTCGGCCTGTTGCAGTAGCGACATGTTGTGCGCCAGCTCTTCATAAGCTTCGCGCAGGTCTGTCACGTCGCGGAAGATGGATACCATGCCTATGCGCTCGCCGCGAGCATTCAGGGCCGGGGTCGAGATGACCTCGAAATGTATGTCCGAGCCTTCTATAGGGTCAACGAGCGTGATGTCGCGCTGAATGATGTCGGAATAAGAGACGGCTGCGCTTGAGAGATAAGCGGAAAAGAGCAGGTCGTTCATCTTGAGCGCGCGGCGTTTTCCCTCGCCCGCAGAATCTTCGCCGCTAAACAGCTCTTCGGCCCTGCGGTTCTGTAGCAGAATCTCGTTATCCAGATTGGTCAACACGATGGGGTCAGCGACGGACTTCATGATGGATTCGACCCACTGTCGCTGGCTCTGCAACTTGTTGATGGTGTTCGTGAGGCGCTCGTTCTGAATGGCGGTGGCTGCGGCGAGGCCGAGACGCGCCGCGTAACGCGTCAGGAGCGTCAGCGTGTACTCGTCCATGCTGCTCTGCTCTACGCCAACGTAGACGGCGCCGATGCAGGCCGCAGGCTCCGGCGACCAGTACTTCTGCGTATTGCGGGGGCCGCGCGCCACATCTCTCTCAAGCCCGTCGGCGGGCTCGTAGGTTCCGAAGAGGGGAAACGCGAGAATCTCCGTGGGGCTGCCCAGACGGTTGAGAAAAGCGCGGGCCGCGTCGTCGCCGTCCATGCGAATCCATGCGGGGCGGCCTTCGTGTATGATGCTGACCTCGGGGCCGTTTGAATCAAGCGGCATCTCAAGAGACTCTACCGCTTCGTCATCTTCAAAGCCCGCGACGGCGCGCATACGCAAGCTTCCCTGCCGCTCGTCTATCAGCGCTATGGCGGCACGCTGGAAACCGAGGCCCGTAGTCAAAGCCTCCAGCGAGAGCAGCAATCTGTCAGTCAACCTCTGCGCGGTAAATATCTGCGTAGTCATCTCAATGATGACTTCGTACTGGCGCAGGCGCACTTCTGCCGGGATGTCACCGGACGCGGCAGTAGAGTAGGTGAGGGGGGCTAGCTCTGTCGGCCTGTTCTCCATAAAAGCAATCAGTAATCAGCAGTCAGCAGTCAGTAAAAGCATGCGGGCCGGTTTACTGATGCTGACTGCTGATAACTTTTCTTCACCCTCTCTCTACATCCACCGTTACGCGGCGGCGCGTTGTTTCGTCTTCAAGGGGCTCAGCAGGCGTCAGCGCCGGGCGGGAGACGGCTGGCGTCAGCCCCACGGCCTCTGCGTATTTTAGATACGTGTCAATCGAAGCGACGACGACGCGCGCCTCGACCGTGATGAGATCAATGCCTACCAGAGAGATGCGAACCCACGCGTCAACTACGATGCCCTTGTCCAGCACGCGATCAAGGACATCTATGAGACTTGTGCCGCCCGGTGCTCTTTCTACAGCCATCAGCCTGTTTCCTCTTTTCCCTGAATTAGAAGCTTAAATTCACAAAGCGCTGCCGCGCAATAAACCCGCAGGAGCGCTAGCGCCCCTTTTTCGAAGCGCCTTCTCGGGTACGACGCGCGCCCTTTGCTGCCCCAGCCCTCTTCGACGCCGCTTCGGGCGTGGAAGAGAGTTGAAGAACTCTTCGCTCAAGCTCCGCGAGACGTTCGCGCAGCTCGGCATTCTCACTTTCGGCGCGCTCGGCGCGCGTCGTCAGGTTCGTGTCATAGCGCCACCAATTCAGCCCTATCTGCTCGGCCTTATCAATCGAGCAGACCAGCAGGCGAATCTGCAACGTCAACAACTCCACGTTGGCAAGCGACACCTTTATGTCGCCAGCTATGACCAGCCCTTTATCAAGAATCCTGTCAAGCACGTCCACCAGCCCCGGCGGTCGTGCGGAAATCAAGCTTGTTCGCTCGCTCGACAAACCTTTAGCCCCCTATGTCTCAGAAGATTACAGTACATTTACGTGCTCAGATTAGACGGCCCACCGGCCCAAGGTCTAAGTTTAATTCCTCGTCGGCCAATCCGAACTGCGCCTTCAGCTCCTGCATCTTCTCTTCCAGCTTCATTAAAGCGAGTCCGAGAGACTCTATCTCTTCGGGCGACAAAGAGCCGCCTTCCATACGGCGAACGGCCTGTTTCTCCAGGAGTTTACGTATGAACTCAATCAGTGTCAGAACGAGCTTGGCTAGTCCTTGTTCGACGGATTCAGCATCAACATTGATGCGCGGGGGAAGGGCGTCCGCCACACGGCGCAGTTCATGAACGAACTCCTCCGTGTAAGCAGTCTCTATTTCCGGCTCAGCCGGAACGGGGGTACCCGGGGAAGGCTTTTTCAGATTACTCCGAACCATCTCTTGAATCAAGGATTAATGCTACTGAAACTGTAAGGTGGCCACGGCCCGCTCGTCAAGAAGCGCAAGTCCGGGCGAGCAGCCCGTGCCTCCTCCAACCTCTGCCGGTAATCAGCCAGCCACTCGCGCCTGACAAGATAAGCCGCACGAACTACAAGCGAATCGGAGGGGCGCACCTGCACGTCCCGGTCGCAGGCGGCCCCGCCGACCTCTTGCGTCAGCCAGTCGGCCACCTCTGCGGCACGCTCTTTCAACTGCTCTTCGCCCAGTATCTGCTGGCGCTTGGCGGCAAGATAGGCCGCGCCTCTCCCCTGTAGAGTTGTCTCATCTTGCTTACGATTGCCGGAGCCTTCCGCTCCCAATGCTAAACGCCTAATGGATTCCGCATCCCAGATAATCTTGACGCTCATCTCAACCGAGCCGCGCACATGCTCAAGGCTCTTTATCAACCGCGCCCGGTTCGCTTTCAAAAACTCTTCCAGCCCGGCCATTGTGACGAGCGTGCCGAAGCGAAAAGGGAGCGGCGTTATCTGCCTGAGCACGTGCTGCACGACTCGCTCGTGAGCAAACACATTTTCGCGCCCGACCTCTACGCGCTCGCCCTCGAACTCGCTGACCGCCACGCGGATTCCGCCAGACTCCAGCAGGCGCAGCCCCGTGCCGCTCACGCCCGCCACATCCTCCAGCATAGAGTCCGCCAGCTCATCGCTCAGGCAGTAGGCATAAAGAGTCATAGAAAAGCGTCGGGTGATGAATGAAGAGTAAAAGACCGGAGTCCCTTTACTCAGTACTCATCACTGAGCACCTGTTTTTTTCGTTCGTCTAAAACTTCGCGCGCGGTTTCGACTGAAGTCAGGAGGACGTTCAGGCCGACGAAAATCAGGTCAATATCCGCGACGGCGATGGTTATCTCGCCCGCTATCACCAGCCCGCGATCCAGCACGTGATCCAGCGTTTCGAGCAGAGAAAGCTCGTCCTCTTGAAACCCTAACTCTTCGCCTCTCATCATTCTTGATTCTTAGCCTGAGACGACACAAAATTGTAAGCGGGCCACGGGCCGGTCAACTCAAGCCGAAAGCCCGAGCCCGCGCTCTCGTCCGCCAATCGTTCCGCCGCCTGACGAAACTCCTTGAACCGCTCGCGCTCAACCAGAAAGGCAAGCTTTCCTACCAGCTCGCCGTACTCGCCCGCTTCGTCCTTCAAAAGCCGCAGGCGGCTTGCGCCCTCGCTCTTCTTTTGAAGCTCCTGCTCGACGCGCTCAACTGCACGCTTGACCTCGGCGCGTGCCTCCGTGCCGCGCATAGAGTCCATCTTCTTTCGTATCAGGTAGGCCTGTCCGGGGGAGGCTTGTGCCGTCTGCTCGTTCATCTCTTGAAGTAGCGGGCTGATTGAAGAGATGGCTTCCATCAGGGCCTTGCGGTCGCAGTAGACGTTGACGCCCCACTCCTCGCGTCCCCTCAGCCGTTCGATTGCCGCTCGAAGCTCGTGGCCTCTTTCCGACAGCATGCGCTCCACGCCCGCCGCGTCCAGATAGATGACGCCAAAGCGCAAGGGAACGACGCTCGCACGCTTTGCGAAGTAGTCAACGACGCGCTCGTGCCGCATGGCGCGCAACGCCATCCAAGCGGCGTCCGCCAGATGCGCCTGCAACGCCGCTTCATCGTAATCCTTCAGGGGCACAGCGCTGGCCACAGCCGCCAGCCCATCCCTTTCGATTAACTCAGCGCGGCCTTCGTCCTCAATCGTCGCGGGAAGATTTCCTTCGAGCAGCTTGGAGAGAGCTCCGGCCTCGCCTATGCAGTAGAGGTAGAGCCCACGAGCCGCCTTCGGCCCGTCGTCCGTGCGGAGAGCCTCGCGCCCTTCGCCCGCACTTTTCTTCCCTGTCTTACGCACGCTCATTGAAACAGCATATTACTTCAAATTCAGCCTAAAAGCCTGCGAGGATGTGCCAGCCAGCGAAGTGGCGCTTGAGACGGCTCGCGCCTCGCACCTCGTGAGGCTGTTGCTCCGCCACGAAAAGCTCAACGCGCCGTCCGAGTCTGCGGCGAAACTCTCTGAGGACGCTTCGCTGCGCGCGGCGTCGCGCGGCGCAGAAGTCGCAGGCGCTGGCGGCCTCTTCCGGCACGAGCCCGTTGATTAAAAGCCTGTGCATAGGAACTCGCAGCCGTTCGAGGCTGTCGGCCAATCGCACAGTCTCTTCAAGGCTCATGCGCTCGGGTATGCTGACGCCCACGAACTCGCACGACTCCGCGTCGGTGAGGAGCGCCGACACGCGCTTGATGCTTTTAGAGAGCGCTATCAGCTCTTCTGCCACTCCGCTCGCGTGCACGACCTCCCTGTACTTCAGCAGCAGCTTCAGGAAGGCGCGCACCCACGAGAGGACAACTCCGGGCAGCTCCAGAAAGCGAACCAGATGCCCCGTAGGAGCCGTGTCCAGCACGATTGTACTGTAGCCGTCATCGCCCAGCAGGTCGCTGATGGCGGAAAGAGCCGCTATCTCGTCAACGCCCGGCGGCGCAAGCGCCACAAGCTCTCGCATGGCCTCGCGGTCAAACTGAATCTCCCACCTTGAGCCGCCCGTGATTGAGGCGAAAAGCTCGTCAGTCCATGCGCGGTAACGTGCCTTGAGTGCTTCAAACTTAGCGGCCGGGTCAATCTCCATCGCGTCCAGATTCGCAAAGCCTGCGACGCCGTGCCTCATCTCGCCAATCTCTTCGTTGAAGCTGTCGGAGAGAGAATGCGCCGGGTCTGTGGAGAAAATCAGAAAGCGCGCATCGCGCTCTTTTTGAGCAAGTGCGAGCGCGGCAGCCGACGCGGCAGTGGTCTTTCCGACTCCGCCCTTGCCGCCGAAGATTAAAAGACGACGCGGCTCAAGCTGAAAGCGAGCGGCGCTTTCATCCTGAGAAGAAGTCTTGCTACTCGACGCCGGAACACGCGGCGTGATTTCGATTGCCTGTGCATCGCCCTCTTCCCAGATGAGCTTGCCGAAGCGGCGCAGGCGGCCCAGTCCGCGCACCTCTTCAGGCAGAAGCGGAACCGTATGAGCGCTCAAAGCCTCGAACTTTTGCGCTATCTCCCTGAGCCAGCGCCTTTGGCCCGTGGCGCGCGAGCGGCAATAGACGCAAGCTTCGCGCCCGCCCTCTACGCGATTGACTACGATGTCCGTAATGGGAATCTTCTCCCTGAGAAGAAGCTCGTAGTAGCGCGCAGTCTCTTCTACGCTCATGGCTTCGGGGATGAGAACGAGCATGAAAGCGGCGCGGCTCGGGTCGTAGAGCATTGCGCGCACTCGCTCTATCCTTTCGGTCAGGTCTGCCAGAAAAAGGTCTACGCCGTCAGCTTTGCGTCCCCTTGCGCCGCGCGCGAACTGCTGCACGATGTAGCGGTGCTTCTCCGCCATCAAATCCAGCGCCCGCAGCATGTGCGCGAAGGTTTCAGGCAGCCGCAGGAGACGCGAAGTGTGGCCGGACGGCGCGGTGTCAACAACTACGCGGGAGAAATCGCGCGCACGGTCAAGCTCGCTCAGCTCAAAGAGCGCCATCACTTCGTCAAGTCCCGGCAGCGAGAGGTCTAGAAGCTCGTTGATGTCGCTTTCGTCCAGAAGCGTGCCGCGCTCGGCTATCTCCTGAATCACGCCGCGATGCTCCGTCTTAAACTTTTCGAGCGCGGCCCGCGCGTCCATCTCGTAGGCGAAAAGCTTCGCGCCGGAACGAGCGTGCGCGACCTCCGTTAATCGGTCGCCCACTTTCAGATTGAGGCTGTCGGAGAGAGAATGCGCCGGGTCTGTGGAGAAAAGTAGAATCCGCTCGTCCTGCGAGCGGGCGTTGTCCAGAAGATAAAGGGCTGTGGAGGCTGCGGCGGTAGTCTTGCCCACGCCGCCTTTGCCGCCGAAGAATAGATAAGGCGTGCTGGCAAGCGCAGCCGCTTCGTCTGAAGGAATGTGTGACGAGCCACGGCGTTTTGAGCGCGCATAATGAGTAGTGGCGGCAACTCGCTTTTTCAAGGCCGCTCGCCCTCTACTCTCTTTCAGATGGCTCCCAGAAGCCGCCCTCTTCATCTCCGCCCGCTTCAATCACTATGGAAGAAGACTCGGCGGTGTGAACCTGATGCAGAAGCTCTAGCTGGCGCTCGCGTATGATGCGCAGGCGGGCGAACAACTCTGCCTCGCGCTCCGCGTACTCCTCATCCGAAATCTCTTCCAGCTCAAGCCGCATCTGAAGCTCAAGCAGTTGCTCTTTGATGAGCGTGTCGTCGTTCAGCTCGCGGTCAGCGACCGTCTGAATCTGGCCTAGTATGAACTTGAAGCCGGAGACGGGAAACAGCAGTATGTCGTCTATCAGAAACATTCTATGGCTCTACCTGCTGATGGCTTCCGTCGCGCCTTCGCCCCGCTCAAGCTTGAGGCGAATATGCACGAAGTTGTAGGGCGGCCACGGGCCTGTGTATTTGAACGAGAGCTTTCCCTCGTACTTGGCGGCAATCTCTTTGACCTTCCGGTCGAACTCCGATTCGCGCTCGCGCTCAACCAGAAAAGCGGCGTTCATAATCATCTTGTCGCCTATGGGCTTGTTGGCGCGGGAGGCGACCGCCGTGTCGCGCAGCGCCGCGTAGACTTCGCGCACATAGGCATCGGACTGCTCGGAAAGAGCCTGCTCCACGAGTCTTCCAAGCTGCATACGCGCGAAATAGGTGGAGCCTGTGGCGCGCGAAGTTATCTGTCCCTTCAGATTGCGTATCTCTTCGTTCTCCTGCTCGATTTCGGCTATCACGCGGTCTCTGTCCCAGTTGACCTTAAGGCCGTACTCCACCTTGCCAGCCATCTTATTCAGCACGTCGCGCAGGGCGTCTTCCGTCCCGCGCATCAACTCTATGATGTCGTCCTCCGTGCGAAAGAGCGCGCCGAAGGCCATCGGCAGGACTGTGAACTCTCGCATCACGGTCTCGTTGACCTGCTCGTGCGCGAAGACGTTGTCGCGCGTCGGGTCGTAGACCATGAGCGGCGTATTCGAGACGACGGCTGCAAGACCTTGATGATGCACCGTGTAGACCTCGTCGCCGCGACCGCCAATGCCCATGGGGCCGAACGAGCGTGGCTCGGAGCTTTCAATGATACAGTAGACGTACTTGCCTTCTGGCGAAGTCGTAGACGTAGTTGTAGGGGATTGTTCTGTCTCAGGGGTCATGGGAATCTTTGTGAACCTCAGTTGGCGAAAGTTGTCGGGTCAACTCAACTGTGGCTCCGCGTAGCTTGCGGCGAGAGCCACTTGGGGAACCAACTTTATACAGATAACCATTGCCGAGAGGAGAGCGGCCAAGCTCCAGGGCAGGAATCATCTGACACGCGCCCCAACTTTTATGGGCGAACCAAAATCATAATAAGACCGAACGCTCCCGGCTTGCAACAACATTTAAAGGAATTGATTCACCGGTTCATAGTTTCACTGAACCAGTCTCTTTAAACACGACATCGCCCCACTAAGGGCTAACCTCGTGGGGCGACGGAGCGCGCGCCGGAAAGCTCCGGCACAATTTTTGGAAGACGGTGCGTACGTTCACCGTATCAACTGTAGAGAGCCACAGTGTTTGGCTCCACTCTCGGCACTTCTCCCTGTGTCGCGGGAGAGCGCGAGTACAGCCTTCCATGTACTGTACCAAGTGTTTGAGATTTTATGCATCCTGACGCCTCATGTCAAGTCTCACCTTGACCGCATCCGATACATACAGGCGAAAAGAGCCTGTAAAAGTATAAGTCTTGCGCTTAGCATGAGATTGTTATACAAAGCCTCGGACTTTATGGGCCGCTTTTTACCCTTAAGACGCTGAATCGTTATCGAAGGAGACAAATAATGAACGATGCCTCTCGAAAAAGACTGGACAAGATTCACCCTGAGCTGGCAAATCGCATAGGGATGCTGCTGGACGCCCTGACACAGCACGGCCTTCAGGTAGAGGTGGTGCAGGGCCTGCGCACCTTCGCAGAGCAGGACGCGCTGTTCGCACAGGGCAGAAGCCGACCCGGCCCCGTGGTCACGCGCGCACGCGGCGGGCAGAGCAATCATAATTATGGACTGGCTGTAGACCTCGTGCCCTTCACCAACGGGCAGCCGAACTGGAACGCGCCGCTCGGCGTCTGGACTACTATAGGAAGCGAGGCCGAGAAACTAGGTCTGGAGTGGGGCGGCGACTGGAAGAAGTTCGTTGACAAGCCGCACGTACAGCTTCCGGGCATGAGCGTGGCGGAGTGCCTCTCGCTCTACAGAAAGGGCGGCAACAAGCTAGACCTCGTCTGGGCGGAAGCTACGCGAAGGCTCCTCGGAACATCGCCTTCATCCGTGACGACGGGCACTACCGGAACTGCCACGACGGGCTCGACCGCCTCCACGCCCGGAGCTACGGGGTCATCTTCATCGCATCCCACGCTGCGTATGAACTCTCGCGGGGACGCAGTGCGCGCTTTGCAGGAAGCCCTCGCCGGAGCGGGCTTGTTGTCCGCGTCCGGAGCAGACGGAATCTTCGGCTCGGGCACGCTCGCTGCGGTCAAGAAGTTCCAGCAGAGCAAGGGACTCACGGCGGACGGCATAGTCGGCTCCGCCACATGGGAAGCTCTTCTGAGCACCGCCTCCTCCATGAAAGGCATCCCCAAAGAAGCCAAAACAGTAGCCAAGTCTATGCCACGCGGCGGCGCTGCCAAGAAGCCGTCGAAACGCGCCAAGAAGTCGTCTAAGAAACGGTGATAGCAGTTGACGGGTGACGGGTAAAAGAAAAGTAAATTCTCTTTCTTCCCCGTCACCCGGCACCTGACACCCGTCACCCGTTTTTCAGCTTCTCGTTAATTGCCTGTACTTGATGCGGTGCGGCTGGTCTGCGGCAGCGCCTAAGCGTGCGCGTTTGTCGGCTTCATATTCGGAGTAATTCCCGTCGAACCAGACCACGCGGCTCTCGCCTTCGAAGGCCAGAATGTGCGTGGCGATTCTGTCCAGAAACCAACGGTCGTGGCTGATGACGACCGCGCAGCCGGCGAAGTTTTCCAGCGCTTCTTCGAGCGCCCGCATGGTGTTGACATCAAGGTCGTTGGTCGGCTCGTCAAGTAGCAGGACGTTCGCGCCCGACTTGAGCATCTTCGCAAGGTGAACACGGTTGCGCTCGCCGCCTGACAGAGCGCCTACCTTCTTCTGCTGGTCGGTGCCGCCGAAATTGAAGCGCGCGACGTAAGCGCGAGAGTTCACTTCGCGCGTGCCCAGTTGCACAGTATCCGCGCCGCCCGAAATCTCTTCCCAGATGGTCTTGTTGGCATTGAGCGTGTCCCGGCTCTGGTCTACGTAGGCGAGCTTGACCGTCTCGCCCGTGCGTATGGTGCCGGAGTCCGGCTCTTCCTGCCCCGTAATCATCCTGAAGGTGGTGGTCTTTCCGGCTCCGTTGGGGCCGATGATGCCTACGATGCCGCCGGGCGGCAGAGAGAACGTCATCCCGTCAATCAGTAGATTATCGCCATAAGCCTTCGAGACGCTCTCGGCCTGTATGACTATGTTGCCGAGGCGCGGCCCGGGCGGGATGTAAATCTCCAGCTCTTTTCCACGGCGCTCGCTCTCCTGACTGAGCAGCGCTTCGTAGGAGTTGATGCGCGCCTTGCTCTTGGCGTGACGGCCTTTGGGCGTCATGCGAATCCACTCAAGCTCTCGCTCAAGCGTCTTCTGTCTCTCGGACTCTGCCTTCTCTTCCTGCTTCAGCCGCGTCTGCTTCTGCTCAAGCCAAGAAGAATAGTTTCCCTGCCAAGGGATGCCCTGACCACGGTCTAGCTCAAGAATCCAGCCCGCCACGTTGTCCAGAAAGTAGCGGTCGTGCGTGACGGCTATGACCGTGCCCGGATATTTCTGCAAGTGCTGTTCAAGCCACGCCACTGACTCTGCATCCAGATGGTTCGTCGGCTCGTCCAGTAGAAGAATGTCCGGCTCTTGCAGCAGCAGGCGACAGAGCGCGACGCGGCGTCTCTCTCCGCCGGAAAGAATCCTGACTGGCGTGTCGCCGGGCGGGCAGCGCAGTGCGTCCATAGCCATCTCAAGCCGCGCGTCCAAATCCCACGCGTTTACGGCGTCCAGCTTCTCCTGCACGGCTCCCTGACGCTCAAGCAGAGCCGACATCTCGTCATCCGTCATCTCTTCCGCGAACTTCTCGTTAATCTCATCGAACTCTTTGAGCAGGTCAACGACGGGCTGCACGCCCTGCTCCACGATTTCGCGCACGGTCTTGGCGTCGTCAAGCTGCGGCTCCTGCTCAAGAAAGCCCACGGAGTAGCCGGGAGAGAAAACCAGCTCGCCCGTAAACTCCTTGTCGCGCCCCGCTAGAATCCTGAGCAGAGAGGATTTGCCGGAGCCGTTCAAGCCTATGACGCCAATCTTCGCGCCGTAGAAGTAGGAGAGATAGATGTCTTTGAGGACTGCCTTGCGGTCGTAATGCTTACTGATGCCGACCATAGAGCAGATAATCTTGTTGGGAGCTGTAGTGCTCATTATTTTTCCTTTGAACCTCCGCGACGAATCCTAAGCTATGTAGCGCGCTATGACAAATGAGGGCGCAAAAAGATAGTGGGTCAGTTTGAATCTAAACAAGTGATTCACCGCAGAGACGCAGAGAGACGCTGAGATTAGCGCAGAGGAGTTGAATCTTTTTCTCTGCGCCCCCTCTTGCGTCTCTCTGCGTCTCTGCGGTGATTGATTTTGAAATTTCAAGCTCTGGCCGTGCCGTCTACGTGGTCGTAGTCGAATTCGCTCGTCGCAGTGTCGGACGGGCTTATGCTGATGATGACCGATTTGGAAGCGGGCGTGTTGCTCTTGTCGGCTACGCTTCCGACGGGCACGAGGACGTTGGTTTCCGGGAAGTAGGTGGCGGCGCAACGACGCGGGATGCTGAAGGGAACTATACGGAAGCGGCGAGCGGTGCGCTCTTCTCCCTCGAAGTGGCTCGTGAGGTCAACCGTCTGCCCGGCTTCCAGCCCCGCCTCTTTGATGTCTTCCGGGTTGAGCAGCACTACGCGGCGTCCGTTGTAAATCCCTCTATAGCGGTCGTCCAGTCCATAAATGGAGGTGTTGAACTGGTCGTGGCTGCGTATGGTCATCATCACGAACTCGCCCGGCTGTAGCTCGTGGCGCGGAAGCTGGTGGACTGTGAAGTTGGCGCGCATCGTATTGGTCTTGAAGACGCCTTCGCGCGCCGCGTTCGGCAGATAAAAGCCTGCGGGCTCGCGCACTCTTCGGTTGTAGTCGTCAAAGCCCGGGATGCAGCGCGCAATGTAATCGCGCACGCGGTCGTAGTCGGCCACGAGCCCTAGCCAGTCTACGCGGCTGCGGCTCCCGAGCGTAGCTACGGCCAGTCGCGCAACGATTGCGGGCTCGCTCAAAAGCTGCTCAGAGGCGGGCTCAAGATGGCCGCGCGACGAGTGAACGATGCCCATGGAGTTCTCCATAGTGACGAACTGCGGCCCGGTCTCCTGACGGTCAATCTCTGTGCGCCCGAGGCAGGGCAGAATCAGCGCCTGCTCTCCCGTAATCAGGTGCGCCCGGTTGAGCTTGGTGGAGACGTGCGCCGTCAGGCGGCAGCGCCTCAGAGCGTCAGCCGTGTATTCAGTGTCGGGCGTGGCCGAGAGAAAGTTTCCGCCCATGGCGAAGAAGACGCGCGCCCTTCGCTCGTGCATGGCCTTGATGGATTCGACCGTATCGAGCCCGTGCCTGCGCGGCGGCTCGAAGTCGAACTCCTTTGCGAGGCTGTTCAGGAATTGCTCTGTGGGACGCTCCCAGATGCCCATGGTGCGGTCGCCCTGCACGTTAGAGTGGCCGCGCACGGGACAAACGCCCGCGCCCGCTCTTCCAACCTGCCCGCGAAGCAGCAGCAGGTTGACTATCTCCTGAATGTTGGCGACGGCGTTCTTGTGCTGCGTCAGACCCATTGCCCAGCAGACAATCGTTCTCTCGGAAGAGATAAAGACCTCCGCCGCGCGTCGCATCTCTTCGCGCGAGACGCCGCTCTGCTCCACAAGCTCGTCCCAGTCGGCTTCCTTCAGAGCGCGCTCGAACTCCGCAAACCCCGCGGTCTTCTCTTCAATAAACCTTCTATCTAAAACTTCACCCGGTCGCCGCGCCTCCTCTTCCAGCACCTCTTTCATGATGCCCTTTAGGAGCGCCACGTCGCCGTTGATGCGAACCTGTAAGAAGAGGTCTGCAAGCTCCGTCCCCTGCCCCAGTATGCGAAAGACTTCCTGCGGGTGCTTGAAGCGGTTGAGGCCCGTCTCGGGCAGTGGGTTTATGTGGACGATTGCACAGCCGCGACGCTTGGCGGCCTGCAAGGTGGTGAGCATTCGCGGGTGATTCGTCCCCGGATTCTGCCCTATGATGAAGATAGCATCGGCAAGCTCGAAATCCCTGAGCGTGACGGTGCCCTTGCCTATGCCTATTGTCTCAGTCAGCGCGGAGCCACTGGATTCGTGGCACATGTTGGAGCAGTCGGGCAGGTTATTTGTGCCGAGTTGCCGCACGAAAAGCTGGTAGAGAAAGGCCGCCTCGTTGCTGGTTCTGCCCGAGGTATAAAAGATTGCCTCGTCCGGCGATGAAAGAGCATTAAGCTCACCGGCAATCAGTTTGAAAGCCTCTTCCCAGCTCACAGGCTCATAGTGCGTTGCGCCCGCGCGCAGCAACATGGGATGAGTGATTCTTCCCTGCTTGCCCAGCCAGTAATCGGACTTGAGCGAAAGGTCTGCGACGCTCCACTGGCGGAAGAACTCCGGCGTGACACGGCTTTGTGTTGCCTCGTCCGCGACGTGCTTCGCGCCGTTCTCGCAGAACTCCGCGTGCGAGCGCTCGCCGTCCGGGTCGGGCCACGCGCAGCCGGGACAATCAAAGCCCCCCTTCTGATTCAATTCGAGCAGCGTGCGCGTCCCACGCACCACGCCCATCTCTCCCCACGCGTGCTTGAGAGCGGACGTGACCGCAGCCACACCGCCCGCCACCTTGCCCGGCTCACCGACTCTCAAGCCCTCAAGCTCCTCGGGCGGCTGGGCAGATGTGACCCGCCCTTCAGAGCCGGATGGGCCGTCGCCCGCACCGTTTGACCCGGCATCTTCGACCTGCTTTCGGGTTCTGTAGTGGCTGTGCGCCGTGCCTTCTGTCACGGTCGCGGACGCATCCTCTCTGCGTGCCTTATCTTCTTCCTTATGCTCACTCATTATTTAAGATTCTAACATGTACGTTCACCGCAGAGACGCAAAGGGACGCAGAGAACAGCGCAGAGGATTTAAATTCTCAGCGCCCCCTCTGCGTTTCTCTGCGCCTCTGCGGTGAATACCAACTTTCCCTTTTATTCTTCTGGAAGCTGCTGCTCTTCCTCGTCGTCCGTCTCTTCTTCTTCGCTGAACATTTCCGCTTCGTTGAGGCGTGCCATCAGCCAGCCGCGAAAGATGTCCGCCTCCGTGCCTTTGCCAGTCCAGCGAGCGCGGTCGAACATGGTGAGCGCCATAGAGAGCGCGTGATGCTGACCGGCGCGGTCTTTGGCAAACTCGAACTGACGGTAAAGGCGGTCTATGACCTCTATGCTCTCGCGCGCGGCATCCATGTCCTTGAAGCCTAGCTTGTTGGCGAAGAACTTCGAATAGACGTTCATAGGATGAGCCGTAGAGGTGTAAAGGTCAAAGTAGCCCTTCATCAATCCGGACTCCTGTAGAATCGAGCCTACGTAGCTGGGACGCGACCCGGTTATCATGGCAAGGTCTTCCACCTCGTTTATGCCCGACATGAAGAGTGCCAGAATCTGATCCTTCTTGCTCACGCGGCGCGTCTTCTGCCGCTCGTCGCCCGTCCCGGACTGGTTCTTGCGCTGCATTCCCGTAGCCATATTCGATTCCCTCCCGAGATTTTCAGCTTTAACTGTCGTTTGTCATCCCCCTCGTCGCCCGCTTCCCTTTGGCTGCGCCGTCTCGTCCAGAAGCGCCAGCGCCTTTTGAAGCGTCTGTCTAGATTTGAGCACGGGCTTGAACAACTCGCCCTTGCGCTCTATGCGCCTGAGCATGTTCTTGATGGTGAAATCCTCTATCCTAATCTTCCTGCCTTCTACCTCTTTCCACTCAAGGGGAGCGGAAACGGTCGCGCCCGGCTTGGGCCGCACGGAATAGGGAGCGACGACAGACTTGCCGCGCGCGTTCTGCATGTGGTCAACGTATATAGCCCGGCGCTTGCGCTTCTTCAAGGAGCGCTCGACCGTGGCAACGTCCGGGTGAGCTTCAACTACAAGCTCCGCCACTCGCTCGGCAAACTCCGCCACCTCTTCGTAAGTGTGGCCGGGCTTCAGAGGCACGTAGACGTGTATGCCCCTTGAGCCGGAAGTCTTGACGTAAGACTCAAGCCCCAGCCTCTCAAGAATATCTCTCGTCTTCAAGGCCACATCGCAAATCTCTTCGAACTCCACATTCGACGGGTCTAGGTCGAAGACGAACCAGTCAGGGTGACCGAGGTCTGCCACGCGAGAGTGCCACGGGTGTCGCTCTATGGCTCCAAGGTTGGCCATGTAGAGAAGCGCCTGCACGTTGTCGCCTATGATGTAATCAACCTTGTGTCCCTCTTCCACGTCAATCTCTTCCGTACGCACGTAATCGGGCGCTTCGTTCACGTCGTGCTGGTGAAAGAAGCTGCCACGTATGCCGTTCGGGTAGCGCTTCATAATCAACGGTCTGTCTTTCAGATACGGCAGTATATACTTGGAGACTTCGTAGTAATAGCGTATCAGGTCGCCTTTCGTGTAGCCTTCGTCGGGCCAGAAAACCTTGTCCAGATTCGTTAGCTGTAAAGTATCGCCGCCGATTTTTACATCCACCTCTCCGCTCAGGCTCTTTGAGTTGAAAGCGGCGCGGGCTGAAACGGCCTTCCCCTTCACGCGCTCCTTAGTGCTGTAAGTTTTGACGCCAGCCTTGGAGGCGCTTTTCTCCCTGCTCTTGCGGCTTCCCTGTTCCTTCTTCTCAAAGCCCGCGTCCGGCATGCGCAGCTCAAGCTTCCAGCCACTTTCCGCGAACTCGTCGCGCGCCTTCATCAGAAGCCACTGGCCCTCTCGCCCGCCCAGCCGCACGAGGTTCCATGAGCCGCGCAGCTTCTTTCCGCGAAGCTCGAAATTCAGCCTCCCGGCTTCAAGCTGCTCAAGCGCGTCGCCTCCGTCCGCCAGCTTATAGGTGCCTTCGTCCCAAATCATGTGCTCGCCCGCGCCGTATTCGCCTTCGGGGATGTGCCCCTCGAATTTCAGATACTCCACGGGATGGTCTTCCGTTTCCACGGCGAGCCGTTTATCCGCAGGGTCGAGCGAAGGCCCGCGCGGAACAGACCATGATTTCAAGACGCCTCCCATCTCAAGCCGGAAGTCGAAATGCAGCTTTGAGGCGTGATGCTCCTGCATCACGAAGCGGTGGCGATTGGCCTTGGAAAGCTTTCCCTTAGGCTCAGGCGTGCGTCTGAAATCCCTCTTCTTGTGATATGTCTCAAGGCCCATTCCAGTTCTCTCCTTAAAAGGCTCTCTCTCTCAAGCTCAAAGGGTCAAAGCGCTCCTTTGCGCCGGTTTCATACAGCCCGAAAGTTCCGGTTTGTTCGTTAATGAACCATTTTATACGTGTGTTCAGGCGTTTCGAAAGGGCTTCAGCAAGCAGAATGCCGGGCACGCTCAAAAGGCCCGGCCCACACCATACACGGTTTCGTGATGAGCCGCCTCATATAGTCCGCAAAATCCGGCGTTATCAAGCCATTCGGGTTATTTACAGCCGCTTTTATCTGACACGAAGCTGGCACCACGATTGCTTAAATCGCTGCGGCGCTTCGTGCAAAGCGCAAGCAGAGCGCCCTGTGAACGTCACCGACAACGGGGTGCGAAGGAACAAAATGGGCGGGCCGGTTCGTAAGCGTAAGCGGAGGGGCATGATGATAAAGACGGAAGCGTTTCCCACATGGCAGACTTCTCAAATTGAGCCGCCAGCCGCACGGCTTTCAGCTTTGGCGACAGATTACGAGTTAGCACAGAGCGCATCCGTAGGAGATATCTCCGCCTTCGAACTCCTCTACGAGCGCCATAACCGTCGCGTCTACTCTCTCTGCCTGCGCATGACTCAGAACGCCTCCGAAGCCGAAGATTTAGCTCAGGAAGTCTTTATCCAGCTATTTCGTAAAATAGGCTCTTTCCGTGGAGAATCTGCCTTCACCACATGGCTGCACCGCTTAACCGTCAATCAGGTA
>DASVQI010000027.1:0-146462 GCA_036389255.1 Pyrinomonadaceae bacterium | reverse complement strand
TGGTGTCCTAATTTGAGAACTCTCTGCGCTTGTCTCGGCGTCTCTCTGCGTCTCTGCGGTGAGTGTCTTATATAGTCATTCACCGCCGCAGACGCAGAGAGACGCTGAGGGGGCGCGGAGAATTGAATTTAGGACACTACTAAACTGTAGGGGCAGAGGACTTGACCCTGCCGCTACCACTCTGGCGAGAGTTGGCGCTATACTATGAGCCGAAGCGGAGCTTCTCGGATGAAATCGGAAAAAATCTCAGAGTTGACGACTAACCGGCTGAGCGTTTACCTGCGTTGTCTGAATCTGCTGGCAGCCGCAGGAATTAAGACTATCTCGTCGCAGGCGCTGGCAGACCAGTTCAACCTGAACTCGGCGCAGATTAGAAAAGATTTGGCCTACTTCGGTGAGTTCGGCGTGCGCGGCGTGGGCTACCTTGTGGAAGATTTGCGTGAGCACATCACGAAAATCCTTGGGCTCGACAACGCGCACCGCGTAGGCATCATAGGCGCTGGCAATCTGGGCACGGCGCTGGCCAACTACAACGGCTTCACCAACTCGAACTTTACGGTCGTGGCGCTCTTCGACAACGACCGCGAGAAAATCGGAAAGCAGGTGGGCCGGGCCTGTGTTATGGTGCATGACGTAAAGAAGATGGCGCGCGTGGTCAGGGACGAGGCGATTGACGTGGCCGTCATAGCCGTGCCCGCTCGCGTCGCCCAGAGAGTTTTGAATCAGGTGATGGCGACCGGCATCAAGGCCGTACTTAATTTCGCGCCCCTGCGCCTTCATGCGCGGCTCGGCGTGAAAGTCAAAAACGTTGACCTGACGATTGCGCTCGAAAGCCTGTCTTACTTCTTGGCGCGTCCGCAGGTATCATGTATCACTAACCCCCGCTCCGTTCACTCCTTCGAGGAGAAGCGGCAGCAGGAGGAGCACGAGCTGTAGGAATATTTTAAGGAGTACAGAAGTCATGTCTTGCTTTCTAAAGAGAATTTTACCCTTTACCCTGACGCTCATAGTCGGCATAGCCATAGGCGGCATCTTCAATATCTTCAGCTTCAGGCAGCAGAGCGGGCCGGCTGCTCTTCGCGTCGAGAGCGACTACGGCACGAGCGGCGGCTCAGGAGCCGGAAGCTATGGATGCCGCTCGCGCAGGCGCAGCTACTCGGAGAGCTATAGCCCGGCGCGGGTGCTCACGCAGGTTGAGCCCGCCTACACGACGGAAGCGCGCCGCAACGGCACAGAGGGTCAAGTCATGCTGCGCGTCACGCTCAAGGCGGACGGCACCGTCGGCGATGTTGAGACAATAACTTCGCTGCCGGACGGCCTGACGGAGCAGGCACGCAAGGCTGCGCGATTGATTAAGTTCGTCCCGGCCACGCGCTACGGCTCGCCCGTTGACGAACAGAAGACGATAACGTACTCCTTCGACATTGATTGAAAGGTTCCTGACAGACCTACTTAATGGATGAGCAGACGGCCCGCCGCGAGATAGTTCGCGTAGGCCAACTCATGTACGAGCGCTCTTACGTCGTCTCTTCGGACGGTAACGTGAGCGTACGTCTTGACGACGGAAGAATAGTTGCGACCCCGACTCAGATGTGCAAGGGGCGCATGACGGAAGAGGCGCTCGCCGTCACAGACCGTGACGGAAAGCCCCTGACCGACAAGCGACCGTCATCCGAGCTTGCGATGCATCTTCTGATTTATCGTGAGCGAGAGGACGTTCGCGCAGTCTGTCACGCGCACCCGCCGCACGGAACAGCTTTCGCCGTCGCCGGGCTCCCGATAGACCAGCCCATTCTCTCCGAAGTTATCCTGACGCTGGGCTGCGTGCCCTTAGCCGATTACGGCACGCCTTCCACTGATGAGTTGACGGAGGCCATGCGCCCGCTCGTCGCGCGACACAACGCGCTGCTGATGGCGAATCACGGGGCGGTAGCTTATGGCGCTGACCTCTGGCAAGCGTTCGACAGGCTTGAGACGCTTGAGCACACGGCGCGGATTGCTATTCTCTCTCGCCTCCTTGGAGGCTCAAAGAATCTGCCTGCCGCAGCAATCGAAAAGCTCATCAACGTGCGCGAGGAGGCGGGCTATCTGGACGCGGGCGCACGCTGCCAGTCATGCGGCTACCTGCACGAGACGCAGATAGTCTGCCCGACGGGCGAGCGTCCGGCGCAGAACGGAGCGCGCCATTCGTCAACGAACGGCGGGGGCAAGATTTCTCTAACCCGCGACGAACTGGTAGAGTTGTTGAGTCAGGCAGCACAACTCGGAAAGATTTAGTCATTGTTTCGTTTCTTCATTGAATCAATGGAACAATAAACCCGTGAATCAATTTATTTAAGGAGCATATAGATGCCACAGGAAGCACTCGGAATGGTTGAGACAAAGGGATTGGTGGCGATGATTGAGGCGGCGGACGCTATGGTCAAGGCCGCGAACGTCACGCTCGTCGGCTATGAAAAGATTGGCGCGGGCTTTGTGACGGCCATTGTGCGCGGCGACGTGGCGGCTGTGAAGGCCGCGACTGACGCCGGGGCAGCCGCAGCCCGCCGCGTAGGCGAACTCGTCAGCGTACACGTCATACCCCGCCCGCACGGAAGCGTGGACGATGCGCTCCCGATAGGAAACAACGGATAAAACAGTGATAAGTGACAGGTGACGAGTGACAGGATGAAAACTTCTTCTTGCTCGTCACTCGTCACTTTTTACTTGTCACTGCTCTTATGATTATTGCGCGCATCCTAGGCACTGTCGTCTCGACCCAGAAGGACGAGCGTCTGGTAGGTAAAAAGCTGCTTATCGTGCGCCCCGTCAATCTGGACGGCACCGACACCAGCGCTTACGTTATCGCGGTTGATACGGTCGGCGCGGGCTTTCACGAGCGGGTGCTGGTAGTCTCAGGCTCAAGCGCGCGTCTCGCTCAGGGCATGAAGGACGTGCCCGTTGACGCCGCCATCGTCGGCGTCATAGATACGGTAGACGTCGTGGACGACTAAAACAGTCCGCGCTCCGAACTTTTTTATGCAGCTTGCTCGTGTCATTGGGACTGTGGTGGCGACGGTGAAGAATGATTCGCTGGCGGGCCGGAAGCTCCTTATAGTGCAGTCCTTGAACGCCAGACTTGAGCCGCAGGGGCAGCCGCTGGTGGCCGTGGACTCGGTCGGAGCCGGAACCGGCGAGCTGGTCTTCTGGTGCAGGGGCAAGGAGGCGAGCTTTCCCTTCAAGCGTGAGGACACGCCCACCGATTGCACAGTGGTCGGCATAGTAGATTCCGAAGCTCATGTCACCAACGGGAGAAGGCCGCGATGATTCTGGCGCTCGTGCTTGGCAACGTAGTGGCGACGCAGAAGAATCATCGTTACGCGAGCGCTCGCGTGATGCTCTGCCAGCCGGTCACGCCCGAAGGCGAAGAGACTGGCTCCACACTCCTCGCGCTGGATTCGGTTGACTCGGGCGTGGGCGACACGGTTCTGATTGTTCAGGAAGGCTGGGGCGCTTCGACCGCCGCGACGGGCGAGGCGGGCGCTGCCATAGACTCCGCAATAGTAGGCGTGGTGGATAGAATTGATTTTCTCGAAGATGAGCAAGAAGAGGAGACGCTATGAGCGCTGAACAGGATCGTGTGCGCGCGATTGCAGAGCGCATAGCCCAACGCGTCTCCGGGCAGAGTGCTGGAAACGACGACGCCCGCTCCCGCAGAAACAACGGGACGGATGAGCTAAGCGCGGTGCGCGAGAGTCTGGCGGAGCTGAAGCGAAAGCTCGCCACCATAGAAGAGCATCTGGAGCTGGAAAAAGAGGACGCTTCTTCCGGCGGGCGCAGCGCTTCGGAGCTTGATGAAAGAGACGCTTCCCGTCCGGAGCGAACGGACACTCGCCCGCCGACTTCTGCTCATTCGCCTTGGCTAAGCGGCATCTATGTCCCGGCTACGCATCCCAGCCAAGAGCGCTTCGGGGTGGAAGAGGCGGCTGTCTCGGAGTTGGTGGACTTTTTCGAGAAAGAAAAGGTCTGCGAGCTTGAGCCCGGAGGAAAACCCTGCACCCACTGCGACATGTGCAGCACGCGCGGATTCTAAAAGACGGGTGACGGGTGTCAGGTGTCAGGTGACGGGAAGAGAAAAACCAATTGTCTTTCTCTTACCCGAAACCCGGCACCTGACACCCGTCACCCATTTTTTATCTGTTCTGGTTGCGGCGTACGTCGTTGGCGTCAATCTTGGGCGGTGATTGCGCCGCCGGGTCTGCCTTGAAGTAAGGCTCTTCCTTGAAGCCGTAGAGCTTGGCTGCAATCACAGTCGGAAAGCTGCCGCGCGTAGTGTTGTAATCCTGCACAGCCGTATTGTAGTCGCCGCGAGCCGTACTGATACGATTCTCCGTTCCCGACAGTTCGTCCTGAAACCGCAGGAAGTTTTCGTTCGACTTCAGGTTGGGATAGTTCTCCTGCAAGACGAGCAATCTTCCAAGCGCAGCGCCCAGGCCGTTGTTGGCATCAATGACCGCCTGCTTCTGCTCCGGCGACTTGTCGCCGTTTGCGCCCTGCGGCGGCGCTCCCGTCGCGCCTATCAGCTTCGAGCGAGCGTCCGCAATCTGTCCGAAGACTTCCTGCTCCTGATAGCCCGCAGCCTTGGCCGCCTCGAAAAGGTTCGGGATGAGGTCGGCGCGTCGCTGCAACTGGTTCTCGACCCCGGCCCACTTAGCCTTCACGTTCTGCTGCTTGGTTTGCAGAGTGTTATAGCCACAACCCGTCGCCGTCATCGAAACAAAAAACAGGAGTGACAAAAGCCCTATTCTTCTCTTATTCATCTCAAATTCTCCATTACCTGCTCAAGGCCCACTTCAGAAATCCGGGCCTCAAAAAGTATTTCTTCCGTCATACAAAAACTCTAAGAGACGCGCCTGCGGCCTCAGGCCGGAAGGCGGTCAACCGCTTCTATGACGCTCTCAATCTGCTGCATGTATGATGCAAAGAGCGAGTTCGCCTGTTCGTCCGTTAGTGCAAACTCGTCCGAGCCCACGTCGCGCAACGTGAAGATTTTTTCAAACGTGTCGCCGTCAAGCCCTAGCAGCTTCACTGTCGCCCGCACGGCCTCCACCTTGTTCACCGGAGGCTCTGCCCCGTGCAATATCAGCACAGGACGAAAGAGCGAGCTGAAGGTTCCCATGCTCTCGGACATAAGCCGCGCCAGTTTCTCAGACGAGGACGACGCGGGTATAAAGGAGCGCCGGAGCTGTATCAGCTTTCCGCGCAGCTCGTACTCCGTCTGGTGACGAAGGTTTGCGTTCGAAAGCTCAAGCGACTCGAACGGGTCTGGGCCGAAGAGGACTTTGCGCGTGCGCGCCATCTGATGAAACTCTATGGGGAATACGTCAGCAGCTTCGCTCAACTCGCGCAGCGTGAAATAGACCGGCACGGGCTGGCCCAGTCTCTGCCACTCGCGCGCCGGAGCTTGGGCGAGCCTCAAGTCTTCGGGCGTGATGCTGTGCAGAGCCACTAGCATGTTTAAGCCGAAGCGCTCCGCCATAGCATCTCCGGCAGCCGCAGAGCCATACAACATCACGGACGCCAGATTATCCTTGTGCGTCACGCGCAAGTCCTCTACGAAATTCTTGAGTGATTCCTGAGTAATCTTCATGCCAGCCGTCCAATCGTGCATTCGACTTCTCTACCAGCTTCCGCCCGCGCCGCCGCCGTCAAAATCTCCGCCGCCGCCGAAGCCGCCGAAACCGCCGCCCCCACTATCACCGCCGCCGCCTCCAGACCAGCCGCCCGAACTCCAACCGCCTGAGCCCCAGCCGCCGCCGCGACCGCTATTGAGAAGAGAGCCCAGAAGCAGCATGTTAAGACAACCGCCGCCGCCTCTGCCTCGACCGCTAAACAGCAGGATGATAACAATGAGAACGAAGATGATAACGCAGCACGTACTAAGAGTGCTCTGAGGGCCGTTGCCGATTCTTCTGGTAGGCTGAGAGCGCCGCACTGCCTCGGCCTGCGGGTATATGCTATCCGTAGAGAAGCCGCGCTGCTCCGCCACCCTGTCTATGTAGGCGCGAATCGTATCCGTTATGCCTTTGCCGTAATCGCCAGCGCGAAACGCGGGGATAAGATTCTGTCTCTGAATCGAGCCCACGATGCCGTCAGGCAACTCGCCCTGAAGATGACGGCTGACGAGCGTGAAGTATTTGCGGTCGTCTACGGCGACCAGAAGCAGCAAGCCTTCTTTGCTGCCTTCCTCCGGGCCTATGCGCCACTTCCTGCCTACGGCGAGCGTGTAGTCGAAAATCTCCTGCCCGCCCGTAGTCCGCACCGTCACAACGGCGAACTCAATTTTCTGTTCCCGCTTGAGATTAATCAGAGTCTGTTCCAGACGCCGTTCAGTCTCTGCGCCAATGATGTTTGCGAAGTCGTTGACGGCGTTTCCCGTAGGCTCGGGAATATTTGGGCCGCCCGATTGCGCGCGTACAGACACGCCCGCCAGCAGCAGGCAGGCGAGCGCGACGAAAAAGATTAATCTAGATTTATGCTGAATCAATGTACACATCATACCAACTCGGGCGAATCAGTCAACCGAGAGCCTTCGGCAGCAAGCCCGTATATAAGCAGTTTCGGATTTTCGGGGGGAACAAATCTCTATATTTCTATCAGGCGGTGCAGTAGATAAAAGAGGGCTACGCCGACGAAGACTACGAAAGAGACCATGGGATTCTTCTCTTCCTGATGATTGACTTCGGGGATGAGGTCGCTGGCGGCGACGTAGAGCGTCACGCCCGCAGAGAAGGGGAGAGTGTAAGCCACGGCCTGTTCTATTCTGGATTCAAGAATCGCTACCACCAGCACGCCCGCCAGCGTAGCCATGCCCACGGTCAGAGTAGCCACGCGCGCCTTTCGCAGGCTTCGCCCCGAAGCGAGGATGATGGAAGCGACTGTAAAACCCTCCGGCAGCTTGTGCAGCAGAATAGCTATGAAGACGAGCAGCCCCACTTTTCGGTCAACCATGAAAGCAGCCGCTATCGAAACGCCGTCGAAAAAGGTGTGGATTAAGAGCCCGCCAATAGCTGTGTAAGCCGCGCCGGGACGAATCACGGACTCCGGGTGCGTCTCCGCCCCGAAGTGAAAGTGAGGCGTGATGGTATGCTCCACGAACTGAATCAGCAGATAGCCGCCCAGCAGCAGGGCCATAGCGCCCACTACAGCCGAGCTTGCGTCGCCGTTCTCGTGCCCTTTTGTCCAGATTTCAACGGTTTCCGGGACAATCTCGATAAAAATGGCCGCCAGCATAAAGCCCGCGCCGAGCGCCACCAAGTACTTGAGCAGGCGCTCGTTGCGGCGGTGTATGCCAGTGGCAGTCAGGAAAAGCCCGCCCGCTATGTTGGCTACGGAGGCCAGCGCCCCGAAGAGAAGTAGTCCGCCAAAGCCCATCTAAATCTTTAATCCTGCCTGCGGGCCGGGTTCAATTTGATAGAGCGGCATGGGCGCAACTATACATGATGACGGCTGGCTTGGCTACGTGCGTATCGAACTTCGAACGCTTAAGACTGCTTAAGCATGGGCTCCGGCCGAGCTATTTTCGGACGGTCTGCGGCCCGTTAAATGGCTCTTTTACACCATATCGTGCTTAAGGTTTCTATGAAAAACAGTTTTTTTCTTCTTGACAGCAAAAACAAAGGGGGGGTACTATGCGCGTCAGGTGGAAAAAAGTGGCCGAAAGTGGGCGAAAGAGAGCAGCTTGCACCGGGCCATTAAAGTTTTACTTAAAGGTTTAAGCAGAGCCCGCCCCGCACCCTTCGCCGAACTCCTATGTTAAGAGGAAATTACACGGCGCGGATAGACTCCAAGGGGCGTTTGAAAATCCCAACCCTGTTCCGCCGCCTGATAGAGGAGAGGCACGGCAGGGGGCTCTACGTAACCAGCCTGACGGGCGAAAACGTGCGGATTTACCCTTTGCCCGAATGGGAAGCCATAGAGCAGAGGCTGGCTCTTTTGCCCTCTATGGATCCTGCGCGGCGCAAGTTCCTAGACCGTGCGAACTATTACGGCCAGCAGTCGGAGATGGACGCGCAGGGGCGAATGCTGATTCACCCGCTTCTGAGACGCAGTTCGGGCATAGTGGGCGAGGTGGCGGTGCTGGGCTACCTGACATATTTAGAGGTCTGGGAGCTTGAGAAGTTCAGAGAGCGGCTGCTTTCAGACCCCTACACGGAAGAGGACGAGGCTGCCATAGCGCGGCTGGGAATTTAAGAGCGGTCGAGAGTGACAAGTGACGAGTGATAAGTTAAAGGCAGAATCAGCTCACTCTTCCGGCTCGTCACCCATAACTCGTCACTCGTCACTGTTTTACAGTTCTTTGAGATCACGGGGCGGTGGAGATGGCTGCGCCTGAGGGGGGCTCTGGCGCGCCCCATCGCCCCGTGCTGCTAGATGAGACCATAAGTCTTCTACGGCCGGAAGAAGGCGGTCTTTTTGTAGACGGCACGCTGGGGCTTGGGGGGCATAGCGAGGCTATCCTAATGGCCTCGCCTGTTACGAGCGTGCTTGGTATAGACCGCGACCGCGAGGCGCTTCGTTGGGCTACGAAGCGCCTGGCGCGTTTTGGCACACGGTTCCGCCCGGTACACGCTAACTTTCGAGAGATAGCGCGGGTGCTTGAGGCTGAAGGCGTCGAGCGGGTGCGCGGCGTGCTGGTTGACTTAGGGGTAAGCTCTTTGCAGTTCGATGCGGAAGCGCGCGGCTTCAGCTTCCGGCACGATGCGCCGCTTGATATGCGTATGGACTCGGAGGGGGATGATGAGACGGCCAACGAGCTTCTGGAGCGACTACCGGAAGAGGAGATTGCGCGCATCATCTACGAGTACGGCGAAGAGCGACACTCTCGCCGCATAGCTCGCTGGATAGTCGAAAGACGTGAGCGGGGCGAGCCAATCAGGACGACGAAAGAGCTTGCCGATTTGGTCGCCCGCGCAGTCAAGACCGGTAAGAGGGAGAGGATTCATCCCGCTACGCGCACCTTTCAGGCGCTTCGCATAGCTGTCAACAGAGAGCTTGAGGGTCTGGAAGAGTTCATTGAAACGGCCATTGACCTTTTGGAAGAGGGCGGGCGCTTTTGTGCCATCAGTTTTCATTCTCTGGAAGACCGCATAGTCAAGCGCACGCTCAAACGTCTCTCGGGTTATTGCGAATGCGGCGCACGCGCGCCCGTTTGCACCTGTGGCGCACGACGCGCCGTTGAAATCCTGACGCGCCGTCCCGTTGCGCCGAGCGAGCGGGAAGTCGAAGAGAACCCGCGCGCTCGGAGCGCCAAGCTGCGGGCCTGTCGCAGGCTCGCCTCTGGTTGAAAACTTTGGGACATAAATCGCCCATGCTCCTCCCTCATCTTTTTTGATTTTTTTTCGTCCGAGGCTACAAACGCGATGAGAAGATTGCCACCCAATCAACCCAACTTTGTCGTACGCCGCGAGCGCGACCGGCGCGCTCTGGGGCGTCTCGTGCTGCTGCTCGTCTGCGGGCTGATGCTCTCAGGCGGATTTGTCTTCGCCGCCGGACAGCGTTTTTCCGCAGTCCGTTACGGCTACAAGAGCGAAGAGCTGAGGCGCGAGCGCGAGAGGCTCCTTGAAGAGCAGCGCCGGTTGATTCTAGCGCGCGAGCAGGCGACCTCCCCCGCGCAACTCGAATCGGCTGCCCGTGCCATAGGGATGCAGCCGGTTCATCCTTCGCAGGTTGAAGGAGCGGTTGTTGCTCCGCGCGACGGCGCACAAACGGCTTCGACGGCGCTGGCCGTCTCCAGCGCTACGCTCAATCGTTGATGTAATCCTTAAGAGGCGCAGGACGCGGATTTGATTTAAAGCCACGCGCCCGTGTGAAGAGAGAACCTTTAACATGGCTTGAAGCCTACGTGGCGCGTGACAGATGAGAATGGCGAACCTGAGAAATATGCGCGCAAGCTATGCCGCTCTATCGAAAGCCCGTCCTGACGCATCGCGCAGGCGGGCTCTCGTCATCATTTCTCTTCTAGTCTTCTGGATGCTCATCATCACAACGCGTCTCATCTACCTACAAACCTTCCAGCACGAAACTCTGGCGAGGCGCGCGCGCCTTCAGCAGCAGGACGCGGTTGAGACGAGTCCCATGCGCGGGCTCGTGCTTGACCGGCAGGGCAGAGAACTGGCGCGCAGCGTAGACACGGAATCTTTCTTCGCCGTCCCCTCCGAGATTAAAGACGAAGATAAAGCGGCCGCGAGCCTTGCGCCGATTGTGGGCGTTGACCGGGACACGCTGACGACGCGATTGCGCGAAGGGCGTGAGAAGAATCGAAAGTTCATCTGGATTGCTCGCAAGCTTGACACGCAGCAGGCGCAAAGAATCGCCGCGCTCAAGCTTGAAGGCATTCGTTCGCTCAAAGAGCCCAAGCGTGTCTATCCGAACGGACAACTGGCTTCGCACGTGCTGGGCTTCGTGGGGCTTGACGAAGTGGGCCTCGGCGGAGTCGAGCAGGTTTACAACGAGCGCATACAGGGCGAAGCGGGTAAGCTCTTCGTAGAGACGGACGCGCACCGCCGCTCCTACCAGAGTCTGGAAGTAGAGCCCAGACCGGGCCAGTCCGTCGTGCTCACGATTGACCAGATGGTTCAGTACCGCACGGAGCAGGCGCTCCTCGCTGCCGTCGAAAACTCAAAGGCAAAGAGCGGAACTGCCATAGTGCTTGACCCGCGCACGGGCGAGATACTGGCGCTTGCCAATGCGCCCTCCTTTGACCCGAACGATGCTCGCTCTGCCTCCGCAGAGTGCCGCACCAATCAGGCGCTGCAAAATATCTATGAGCCGGGCTCGACCTTCAAAGTGGTGGCTTTCTCTGGCGCAATTGAAGAGGGGCTGGTAAAGCCGGACGACCACATAGATTGTCAGATGGGCTCAATCAACGTGGCGGGGCGCATCGTTCACGACCATCACGCGTTCGGGAGCCTGACTATAACCGAGGCGCTCGCCAAGTCCTCCAACGTGGCCGCTATAAAGCTCGGCCTTCGTCTGGGCGACGAGCGCATGTATGACTACATACGGCGTTACGGCTTCGGCGCACGCACGAACGTAGAGCTGCCGGGCGAGACTAACGGGCTCGTGCGGCCCGTCGCCAGATGGCAGCCAACCTCTATGGGCTCAATCGCCATGGGTCAGGAGATAGGAGTTACGCCTTTGCAGATGGCCGCGGCCTTCGGCGCAATCGCCAACGACGGCGTGCGCGTCTCGCCCCATCTGGTGCGGGAGATTCGCGCGCAGGACGGCGCGAGCCTCTACCGGGCGCAGCCCGAAACGCACCGCGTAGTGAGCGCCGCGACGGCGAAGATTTTAAGAGGGATGCTTGAGAGCGTGACCGTGAGCGGCACGGCCAAGAAGGCGCAGGTCGAAGGCTACTCGGCTGCGGGCAAGACCGGCACGGCTCAGAAGATTGACCCGAAGACCAGAACTTATTCGTCCACGAAGTACGTAGGCTCTTTCGTAGGCTTCGCGCCCGTAGAGAATCCTGCCGTGGTAATCATAGTCGTGATTGACGAGCCTGCGGGCGCGTATCACGGCGGCGACGTGGCCGCTCCCGTCTTCCGCGAAATCGCGCAGCAGATTCTGCCCGACTTGAACGTTGCGCCCGACATGGAGATAAAGTCCGAGAACCCTATAGCGAGCGCTTTGCGTGATGCGGAACAGGCCCAGATGGTACGCGCCGAGCTTGAGCGACAGAGACAGGAGCGCGCGGCGACGCTGCCGCAGGTCGCAGGCGACGGCTCAGACGAGGTCGTTTACGCGAACGCTACGGCGCGGGGCGTGTTGATGCCCGACCTGCGCGGCAAGAGCGTGCGTGATGCTGCGCGCATCTGCGCTCAGCTAGGCTTACAGATGGAGGCGCGGGGCGAGGGCCGCGCCTTGCGACAATCTCCGGCGGCTGGCGCGGAAGTCGAAGCCGGACACACCGTTCGCATTGAGTTCGGTAGGAGCGATTAGCGGTATAGAGACTATCTTATGTACCTTAATCACGGAACAAAACAGAGAGTTTTGGAGTGTCGCAGGCGTCTGCGCCGCAGCCGCGTTACGCAGAGAGGCGCTTGTCTGACTGCGGAAGTCGAGGGCTGCGAGACGGAAGGCTGGCCGCAAGGCGCGACGGGCGGCGCTCCTTTGAAGGCTTCTGCTGAAACCCCCACGACGGATAAAACGGGCTCAAACCTTGAGACGGCGTGTACGGCTGTCGCAGAGGTTGACCATTTCAGTTCCCTACGCGCAAGATGATTAAAAAAAGCGTAGGGAGGCTCTGGTCGAAAGCTTGAATCTGAGGGACGCAGCGAGCTTGATGGGCGCTAACACCACTGGTGTCAGCGCCGAGATGTTTGACAAAGAAATCAAAAACTTTTCGATTGACTCGCGCTCAATCGAGGCGGGCGAACTCTTTTTCGCTCTCTCGCAGGAAGACTACACGCGCGCGGGCTTCAACGGCGAGTTCGAGGATGGGCATCGCTTCATCCCCGAAGCCTTCAAGCGCGGAGCGCTGGCGGCTGTCGCGCGTTTAGACCACGTTGCCGAGTCCGAATCCTTGCAGGCTTTGGGCGGAAGGCTCTTGCTGGTCGAAGACGCTATAGCGGCTCTGCAAACCTTGGCGCGACGTACTTATGAGGCTTGGGGTCGGCCCGTCGTGGCCATTACGGGCTCCGCCGGAAAGACCACTACCAAAGACCTGACGGCGCACATACTGGCCCACGCGGGGCGTCGCATATTGAAGAGCGAGCGCAACTACAACAACGGTCTGGGGCTGCCACTAGCGGTTCTTCAGATGGTTTCGGAGGGGCGCACTCCTGCGGACTTCGACCTCGCGGTGCTTGAGATGGGCATGTCTTCGCCTACGGGCGAGATTGCGCGGCTGGTCAAAATCACGCCGCCCGACATAGGCGTGGAGCTACTGGTCGCGCCCGTTCATCTTGAGTATCTTGGAACGATAGAAAACATCGCGAAAGCAAAAGCCGAGCTTATTGAAGGTCTCAAGCCGAACGGCACGGCGGTTCTAAACGCGGACGACCCGTTCGTCATCAGGATGAGAGATTTGCACGACGGGCCTGTCGTCACCTTCGGGCTTGAGCATGAGGCCGACGTGACTGCTCTGCAAGTCAACACGCGACGATTCGGTGAGAGCCGCTTTCGTCTTCGCACACCGCTTGGCAAGGCGGAAGCCAGATTGCCCATGGCGGGCCGTCACAATCTTATGAACGCGCTGGCGGCCGCAAGCGTCGCCACCTGCCTTGGAGTTTCGCCCGCCGAGATTGCGCGCTCGCTTTCGAGCGTGGTGCCGCCAAAGATGCGCGGCGAGGTGCTGGACTTCGCGGCGGGCTTTACGGTCGTGGACGATTCCTACAACTCCAACCCGCGCTCGCTCCTGAGCATGGTGAGGACGCTCTCGGAAACTGAGGCCGGGGCGCGACGCCGCATAGTGGTGGCGGGCGAGATGCTTGAGCTTGGGCCGGAGAGTCTTGAGATGCACCGCGACGCTGGAAGAGAGATTGCGCGACTCGGCATAGATGTTCTGTGGGGCGTGCGCGGCCATGCCTCCGCTATGGTCGAAGGCGCGCTTGAGGCCGGGATGAGCAGAGATGCGACAAGATTTTTTGAGTCGTCCGAGGATGCCGCGAGCGCTCTCATTGATGAGATAGGCGAGGGCGACCTCGCGCTGGTCAAGGGCTCGCGCGGCGTCAGGACGGACAAGGTAGTGAGCGAGCTGCGCACGAGCTTCGCGCTCGTGGGCGGGGACGAACGAGAAGGTCAATAACCGAAGAAGCGGCTGAGAACGAGATGGTCTACTACCTCTTTTACGAACTGCTCTATAACCAACTGAAGGATGGGGAGTCGTACATCGTCAAGGCGCTGAACGTTTTTCAGTACGTGACGTTCCGCACCATGTACGCCGCCATCACGGCTCTTTTAATCACGCTCTTTTTCGGCAGCCGCGTCATAGAGGCTTTGAGGAACTGGAACGTAGGCCAGCAGATTCGTGAGGAAGGGCCGCAGGCGCACATGGCGAAGCGCGGCACGCCCACGATGGGAGGCGTGCTGATTATAGCTTCCGTGATTATCTCCACGCTCCTCTGGGCCAAGCTGACGAACCTGTATGTCTGGATAGCCATGCTCGCCACCATTGGCTTCGCGGCCATAGGCTTTATGGACGACTACGCGAAGATGGCCAAGCAGCGAAGCCTCGGGCTGACGGGCAGGAAGAAGCTGATTTTTCAACTCCTGATAGCGATAGGCGTCTGGCTGGCGCTCTATCTATCAACGAGCTTCTCTACGCCGTCGCCGCTCCTGCGCGCGGGCGACGTGAAGGACTCGGGCAGGCTGATGCTGAAACTGCAAGAGGGTCGCGACCCGCTTTCACAGTACCTGCGACCGCAACTGAGCTACAGCTTGCAGCAGGAGATAACAGAGTACGACGGAACCAGCACGCCTTCCGAGGCCGTGCAAAGGTCTTTGACAGACGAACTGAATCGCATCATGCGCGCCGGGACTTCGCTCTACGACCAGCAGCGATTCGAGCGAGTGAAGCTGACGGACGAGACGCGAAAGCTGCTCGGGCAGAATCCGCAGGGCGAGAATCTGGTGAGGCTGAACCGGGCGCTTCTTGAAGACGCTTACCCGCAGGAGATTGCCAAGAATCAGAAATACTCATGGAACGTCAACATCCCTTTCTTCAAGGCCACGGCTGAGACTAATCCCTATACGGCCATCAGCTACATAGGCCCGTGGCTATACCTCGCGCTCGTCATCATAGTGCTGCTCGGCTCATCGAACGCCGTGAACCTGACGGACGGGCTCGACGGGCTGGCAATCAGCATCACTTTCATTGCGACCGCCGCGCTGACGGCCTTCACCTATCTGATAAGCGACGCGCGTTGGGCAAGGTATCTGGATTTGAGCTGGAGGCCGGAGGCAGCTGAGCTTACTGTCTTCTGCGGCGCGATGGTCGGGGCAAGCTTAGGCTTCTTATGGTTCAACGCGCCGCCTGCGGAAGTCTTTATGGGCGACGTGGGGAGCCTTGCGATTGGAGGCGCAATCGGAACCATAGCCGTCCTGACCAAGCAGGAGTTCATGCTGCTGATGGTCGGCGGCGTCTTCGTCATAGAGGCGCTCTCAGTCATGTTGCAGGTGGCTTCCTTTAAGATGACGGGACGGCGCATCTTCAAGATGTCGCCGCTTCATCATCATTTCGAGCTTCAAGGCTGGCGGGAGTCTAAGGTCGTCTTTCGCTTTCTTATCTTGGCCATACTGTTCGCGCTCCTGAGCCTTTCGACGCTCAAGCTGCGCTAGAGAAATTTTTCCGTCACCGAGGGTTTTAGCAGGGCGTTGGAAGTCTCCGGCAAGAAAGTCTTAATCATGGGCGCGGCGCGAAGCGGCACGGCTTGCGCGCGGTTCCTGAGCGAGCGCGGCGCGACCGTTGCTCTCAACGACCGAAAGCCCGTTGAAGAATGGAATGAGGAAGCCCGCTCACTGAAAGAGCTTGGCGTGGGCTTAATCGGCGGCGACGTTCCCTCTTGGCTGCTGGATCAGATTGAGCTGGTCGTGATTAGCCCCGGAGTGCCTACCCGGAGCATCCCCGTTCGCTACGCCGCCAGGGCCGGGGCGTTGGTCATAGGTGAAGTTGAGCTTGCATCGCGCTTTCTTCGCGGTCGAATGGTAGCCATCACCGGCACGAACGGAAAGACTACGACCACGACCCTGATTGGCGAGATTCTGAAGGACGCGGGCTTTAAGACACAGGTGGGCGGAAACATTGGGACGCCGCTCATCTCGCTCGTTGAAAATTCGACGGACGACGGCTGGACGGTCGTTGAAGTCTCAAGCTTTCAGCTTGAGACGATTGCGGAGTTTCATCCACAGGTGGCGCTTTGCCTGAACGTGACGCCGAATCACATGGACAGGTACGAGTCGGTCACGGATTACGCCGCAGCCAAGCACCGCATCTTTCGCAACCAGACGGCGGGAGACGTGGCCGTGCTCAACGCCGATGACGCGATTGTCTCAAGCTGGGCCGCAGGGCTAAGGGCGCACGTCACGCTCTTCAGCACGCGGCGAGAGCTTGAAGAAGGACTCTTCCTTCGCGGGCGCGAGCTGGTTTCCGGCACGCGGGAAGGCGAGCGGGTCTTGATGCGGCGCGATGAGATGCAGCTACGCGGGCTGCACAATGTTGAGAACGTGCTGGCGGCTTTGAGCGCGGGGCTGGCGTGCGGCGCATCCCCTGAATCCATGCGCGAGACGGTCAGAAATTTCCGGCCCGTTGAGCATCGCATGGAGCGCGTGGCGGAAATTAACGGCGTGACCTTCTACAACGACTCCAAGGCCACGAGCGTTGACGCGACACTCAAGGCGCTCGAAGCTCTGGCGGAAGACGAGGGCAAGATAGTTTTAATCTTGGGCGGGCGCGGCAAGCAGGCTCCATACGCGCCGCTAGCGCCGCTCATCGCCGCGCACGCGCGCAAGCTGATTCTGATAGGCGAAGACGCTCCCGTTATAGAGAAAGAGCTGGGCGCGGAAGCGCCAACCGAGCGGGCTTCGGACATGAAGGATGCGGTCAGCCGGGCGTTTGAATCTGCGGAACCGAAGGACGCTGTGCTTCTGGCCCCTGCCTGCGCCAGCTTCGACATGTTCAGGTCGTTCGAGCACAGAGGGGAAGTCTTTAAGCAAGAGGTGATGAGCCTTCAGCAATCAGCAGTCAGCAACGAGCGACAAACTCAAAAAAGCTGACGTTTGATGGTTGACGGGCCGAAAGCTTTTTTATGGCACGAAAGCTACAGGCTGATAGATGGTTGTTCGCGGCGGCTGCGGGGCTGGCGCTTTTCGGTGTCGTGATGGTTTACAGCGCCTCAAGCGCACTGGCTTATCAGGAGAACGGGAAGCCCTATTACTACTTTCTCAAACAAGCCGTCTGGACTGTCATAGGCTTTGCGGCCATGCTCTTTGCCATGCACTTCGATTACCAGCGCCTTCGTAATCGAAAGCTGGTCTATACGCTGCTCGGTCTGACGTTTCTGATGCTGCTGGCGGTCTTCGCTTTCCCGCGCATCAACGGGGCGCATCGCTGGATTAAGCTCGCGGGCTTTTCCATACAGCCTTCGGAGTTGTCAAAGCTGGCGCTCTCCATCTTCCTAGCCTACTTTCTGGAGAAGCGCGCCGGGGAAGAGGGCTCCTTCTGGCGAACGTTCGTGCCAGCGATGGGCGTGACGGCCGGGCTCGCTCTGCTCGTAGTAGCGGAGCCAGATTTGGGGACGGCGATGATGCTCGCGGTCGTCTGCGTGGTCATGTGCTACACGGCCGGGACAAGACTGCTGCATCTGGGGATGGCTGCGGCTCCTGCCCTGGTGGGCATCGTTATGATGCTGATATTCGTTCCGTGGCGCATGCGGCGCATGATTACTTTTCTAGACCCCTGGTCTGACCCGCAGGACAGTGGCTTTCAGGTGGTTCAGTCGTTGATTGCCGTGGGCTCCGGCGGCGTCAACGGGCTGGGATTTGCTCAGGGAAGACAGAAGATGTTCTTTCTGCCCTTTGCTCATTCCGACTTTATCTTCGCCGTCATAGGCGAAGAGCTTGGACTCTTGGGAGCGCTGGCGGTGCTTTTGGTCTTCGGCATCTTCCTCTGGCGCGGGCTTCGTGCGGCTCTGGGTGCGCCCGACCGTTTCGGGATGCTGCTGGGCATGGGACTGGTGACGGTCATAGTCGTTCAGGCTTTCTTTAACATCAGCGTCGTTCTCTCGCTTGTGCCGACGAAGGGGATTCCGCTCCCGTTCATCTCTTACGGCGGCTCAAGCCTTGTGCCTACGCTCGTGGCCGTAGGCATACTGCTGAACATCTCGCAGTACGCCGGCACCACGGGGGATGGCGGCGCGGGCGGGCGCGTAGATAAAGAGGGAAGAAAGCCGTCGCCGGGCGCGAGCATTGCAAAGCCTCTGAGGATGCTTCGCGTGCCTTTGACGATGCGTGTTGGGTTGTGACGATGCGTCTCCTGATTGCAGCCGGAGGAACGGGCGGGCACATCTATCCGGGCATCGCCGTGGCGCGAGAAGTCACGCGACGCGATGCCGGGTCGGTCGTGAGATTTGTGGGAACGGCTCGCGGGCTTGAGACGCGGCTCGTGCCGCAGGCCGGTTTCGAGCTTTCGCTCATTGAAAGTGCGGGGCTGAAGAACGTTGGACTGGTTGCGCGGATGCGCGGGCTGCTGATTCTGCCCAAGAGCTTTCTGGCCGCGCGCAGATTGATAGGCGAGTTCAAGCCGGACATAGTCATAGGCGCAGGCGGCTATGTTTCCGGGCCTGTTCTTTTAATGGCTGCGCTGATGAAGGTTCCCACGCTGGTAATGGAATCGAACGCGCTGCCGGGCTGGACGAACCGTGTGCTGGCCCGCTTCGTAGACCGCGCGGCGGTTTCATTCGAGGCTTCGGTTCCGTACTTTCGCGGCAAGGCGGTTGTGACGGGAAACCCGGTGCGCCGCGAGTTCTTTGACATTCCGCGCAAGACGCGAGACACTTCGCGCTTTTCGCTGCTGGTCTTCGGCGGCTCGCAGGGCGCGCGAGCCATCAACGACGCTGTCGTGGCAGCACTCCCGCTTCTGGAAGCCGAGCGAGACACGCTCTTCATCACGCACCAGACGGGCGAGCAGGATTTCGAGCGCGTGCGCCGGGGCTACTTGGACACGGGCTGGGCGGAACGCTCCGACGTGCGGCGCTACATAGACGACATGGTGGTGAAGTTCGCTGAGACGGATTTGATAATCTGCCGCGCCGGGGCTACTACGAGCGCAGAGCTGGTCGCGGCCGGAAAAGCGGCAATCATGATTCCGTTTCCATTCGCCGCCGATGACCACCAGCGCAAGAATGCCGAAGCGCTTCAATCAGGCGGCGCGGCGCGCATGATTCTGCAACAGGAACTGACGGCCGAGCGGCTTGCGAAAGAAATCTCCGCGCTCGTGCGCGAGCCGGAAGCTATAACCCGTATGGAAGAGGCCAGCCGCAAACTGGCACGGGGCGACGCGGCCAGCACGACAGTTGATTTGATGGAAGAATTGATAAGCAGTAAATAGTTTTCAGAAAAGCGCGCCCGCGTCTTTACTGAAAACTGGCTACCGAAAACTATTTTATGTTTCGTCACATTCAGCACATACACTTCGTCGGCATCGGCGGAATAGGGATGAGCGGCATCGCTGAGGTGCTGGTCAACCTGGGCTTCCGCGTGTCCGGGTCTGACCTGAAGGGGTCGGATGTGACGAGGCGCTTGGAGAGCCTCGGCGTTGAGTTCAGCGAAGGACACCGCGCTGAGAACGTAGGCGACGCGCACGTAGTCGTGCGCTCAACGGCTGTGCGCGACGACAATCCCGAGATAGTGGAAGCTCGTCGCCTGCCCATCCCGGTCATCCCGCGAGCAGAGATGCTGGCCGAACTGATGCGGCTCAAGCCCTACTCGGTCGCCGTCGCGGGCTCGCACGGGAAGACGACTACGACCTCTATGGTGGCTACTGTGCTTGGCCACGCGGAGCTTGACCCTACAATTGTGGTGGGCGGTGTGGTGGGCGCTTTCGGCTCCAACGCGCGGCTAGGCAAGAGCGACCTAATGGTAGTTGAGGCGGACGAGAGCGACCGCTCGTTTCTGATGCTCACGCCGTCCATCGCCGTCGTCACCAACATTGACCGCGAGCACATGGATTACTACACGGACATGGGCGACATGCGCGAGTGCTTTACCAATTTCGTCAACAAGGTGCCGTTCTACGGCGCGGCGGTGCTTTGTCTGGACGACCCGCAGGTTCAGGCGGTCATCCCGCACGTCAAGCGCCGCCGCATCACCTACGGCTTGAGCGCGCAGGCGGACGTTTCGGCGCACAACATCAAGTTCGATCAGGTCTTCGGCTCCACCTTCTCGGTCTGGCGCGGGTCGGAGGTGGTCGGGGAAGTAACTTTGCGCGTGCCGGGGCTTCACAACATCTACAACTCGCTCGGGGCGATAGCCGTGGGCTTTGAGCTGGATGTGCCGTTTCAGCGAATAGCGGAGGCGCTCGCTAGTTTCACCAACGCAGACCGGCGCTTCCAGTTCAAGGGCGAGGAGCAGGGCGTGATAGTCGTTGACGATTACGGTCATCATCCTACGGAGATAAAAGCAACGCTCGCTGCGGCCAAGATTGGCTCGGCTGGCCGCCGCATAGTCGTGCTCTTTCAGCCGCACCGCTTCTCGCGCACCCGCGACCAGATGGAAGAGTTCGCGCGCTCTTTCAATAACGCCGACGCGCTCTTCGTAGCCGACATCTACGCCGCCAGCGAAGACCCCATTGACGGCATCACGAGCCAAGCTCTGACGGAAGCCGTCAAGCAGTTCGGCCACAAGAACGCGAACTACGTAGGCCCGCTTGATGCTTCCGCGCAAATCCTGAGAGAGCGCGTGCGCGGAGGCGACCTTGTCATCACGCTCGGCGCCGGGCCTGTTTATAGAGTCGGGGAGGAATTGCTGGCGCTGCTGCGCGGGCGCGAGCAGGCGCAGGCCACCTGAGAGGTTTTTGAAGATGGCAACTGAACGGAAAAATTGCTCCGAATGCGGCGGCGAGATGGAGAAAGGTTTTACGCTAGATAAATCCTACGGGGCCGCGCTGGTCAGCCGTTGGATAAAGGGAGAGCCGGAAGAGACCTGGCAGGGGACGGCCAAGACAAGGGGAAGAGAGTGCTGGTTGATTCAGACCTGGCGCTGCGTGCAGTGCGGCCTTCTGAAATCATACGCGATTGAAGAGACCGCCCCGCCGGGCTTTCTTACTCCTTAAGAGAAGTTCTATGACAGCAAGTGTTCAGAGCAGTCAGACGCTCGCACAGCGAGACGCCGCGATTGAAGAGATAGCGGCAAGGCTCAGTGTGCGCGCCGAGCGCGGCCGCCGCTTTGCGGAGCTGACAAGCCTGCGAGTCGGCGGCGCGATTGACTGGGTCATCTCGCCTGAGACGGAAGAGAAGGCTGCGCGGCTGGTTCATGAATTGGAGAAGGCCGACATAGCTTGGCGCGCTCTGGGCTCAGGCAGCAACGTGCTGGCAGACGATAGAGAGCATCACTACGTAGTTCTCAGCCTGAGAGATTTGAAGGGCGAGGCCCGCTTCGACGGCCCTAGGGTGAGCATCAGCGCCGGTTACAGCCTGCCGCGTCTATGTGTTGACGCGGCGCGGCGCGGGCTCTCCGGTATAGAAGGATTGGGAGGCATTCCCGGCACGGTGGGCGGGGCGCTCTGGATGAACGCGGGCGCGTATGGCCACGAGATTGGAACCGTAACCGAATCGGTCAGGGTCGCACGCCAAGGCCGCGTAGTAGAGGTTCCCGGCCATGAAGTCGAATGGAACTACCGCCACACCTCTTTTCAGGAGGGTGAGCTTCTCTTGGGCGCGACGCTTCGTCTTCAACCTGACGAACCTGAAAAGATAAAGGCGCGCATGGAAGAGGCAAAGCAGAAACGGCTCGCCACGCAGCCGCACGGCGCACGAAGCGCGGGCTGCTTCTTCAAGAATCCTCCGGGAAGCAAAATCGGCACGGGCAAGATGATTGACGAGATGGGGATGAAGGGCAGGCGTCGTGGCGGCGCAATCGTCTCTCCGATACACGCCAACTTCATCGTCACCGAAGGCGAGGACGCCAAGGCTGCGGACGCCCTTGCTCTAGCTGAAGAGATTAGAGAGCGCGTGCGCCGCGAGCACGGTATCGAGCTTGAGTACGAAGTAGAGCTTTGGAATGCGGAAGAAAGCCTAGAGAGTCCGGAGAGTCCAGAGAGTCTAGAGAGTCTTGAGAGCAGGAAGTCGTTCGTCTCTACAGACTCTCCGGACTCTCCGGACTCTCTGGACTCAAAGGAGAGTGAGTGAAAGAGCAGGTTGTGACACCGCGTGCGGGAAGGGGAAGCGGCTCCGGGCGCTCGCGCTCCGGCGCCATCACGCAGCGTCCGGCGCGGCGCGACCGCTCCGGTTCGGCGCAGGGGCGCGGCGTGCATTCGGGCTTGCGGAAAGTTCTGGGCTACCTGCCTGTGATAACAAAGATCGTGCTCGGAGTGGTCGCGGGCTTGCTAGTCTTCGCTGGCTATCGCGCGGCCGCTTCCGCCTCCTTCTTTCAGGTGCGCTCGGTTGACGTGGCCGGAACTTCTCGCGTCTCGCCCGACGAAGTCAGAACGGTTGTGCGGCGCGCGGTTCAGCCCGTCGGCGTCTGGCGCGCAGACCTCGATGCGCTCAGCCGCGAGCTTGAAAAGGTTGCGTGGGTCAGGCGCGCGATTGTCTCAAGGGTTCTGCCCGACGGCTTGCGCGTGCGGATAATCGAGCGCGAGCAGCGAGCTGTGGTACGCACCTCCGAAGGGCGACTTGTCTGGGTGGACGAGGATGCGGTTGTCCTCGGAACTCTACAGTCCAACGATAAATGGCCGCCCTTCTTCATACGCGGCTGGGATGAGAGCGGCTCGGCCGCCGCGCGCAACGATAATCGCGCACGCGTTGAGAAGTACATGGAGATGCTTACCGAGTGGCAGAAGCTCGGGCTGACGGAGCGCGTGAGCGAAGTGAACCTGCTTGATTTAACGGACGTGCGCGTGCAGCTTGCCGGAGACGATTCGCAGATTGAAGTGCGTGTCGGCCGCGAGAACTTCGGCAACCGACTGCAACGTGCGCTCGTGAAACTGGACGAGACGCGCTCTACGCCTATCGGCCCTTACATTACTTACGTAGACGCGTCCAGATGGATGAAGAGCGGCGACAGCGTTGTGCTCGGCCGAAGCCCGAACGCGGCCACGCTGGATTCGGGCTCCGGCTCAAACGAGTCGGGCGGCGCAGCCAGAGATTTGACGAGCAAGCCAAGGGATAAAGGCGACGACTCTTCCGCAGAGAGAAAGCGCAAGCAGGACGAGGCGGCACGCGCGCGACGCGACGAGCGTAAGAAGAGCGACAAGAAAGAGACGGAGAAAAAGGAACGGGCCGCAGACAATACACGGGGACAGAGTCGGCCGCGCCGCGTTGGCTAAAGCGGCTCGGATGGGCGGAAGGTAAGAGGAGCTTTCTAGAATGGCTAAGCGCCAGCAACACACAGTCGGCCTGGACATAGGGACTAGCAAGGTGACGTGTATCATCGGTGAGGCTGGCGACAGTGGCCTGATAGAGATAGTCGGCATAGGAGAGGCCGAAGCGCGCGGCCTTCGCAAAGGCGTCATAGTCAACCCGGAAGCCGCAGTTGATGCCATCAAGCGAGCCGTAGAGGACGCCGAGCGCATGAGCGGCCTTGAAGCCGAAGAGGTCACAATCAATCTCGCTGGCTCGCACATCATGGGCTTTAACGGTCAGGCGATTGTCGCGGTCAGTGGGCGCGACCGCGAGATTACAGCCGACGATGTGCGTCGCGCGATTGATTCGGCCTGTGCCATTCAACTCCCCGCCGGGCGAGAGATAGTTGACCGGCTCCCGCAGGAGTTCATAGTAGACGACCAGGACGGAATCAACGACCCGCTGGGCATGATTGGCGCGCGGCTTGCCGTCAAAGTCCACATTGTGACCAGCCCCGTCACCGCAAGGCAGAACGCCATCAACGCAGTCAACCGCGCAGGGTTGGTTGTTTCCGACATGGTGCTTGAGCAACTCGCTTCGGCAGAGGCTTCTTTGACAGAAGACGATAAGGAGTTTGGAGCGGCGCTCGTGGATATTGGAGCGGAGACGACCGGCCTCGTCATATACCAGCGCGGGGCTGTTCAGCACACGGCGGTCTTCGCCCTCGGCGGCTCGCACTTTACCAACGACATTGCGTTCGGCCTTCGCACACCCATACCGGAAGCGGAGAAGATAAAGCGCACGGTCGGCTGCGCTTCAAGCACCTCTTTGTCCGAAGCCGAGCGGGGCGAGCTTGTGGAAGTGCCTTCGGTCGGAGGCCGCGCGCCCAGACAGCTTTCACGCCAGATTCTTTGCGACATACTACAGCCGCGCGCCGAAGAGGTCTTGATGCAGGTCGCGGACGAGATTAAGGAATCCGGCTGGGAGCGCCAGCTATCTAGCGGCGTAGTCGTCACGGGCGGCGGCGCGCTGCTTGACGGCATGGTTGAGGTCGCAGAGCAGGTCTTTGACGCGCCGGTTCGCATCGGCTACCCGGAACGAGATCGCTTTGGCGGCCTCATAGAAGACATTCAGAGCCCCGTGTGGGCTGCTGCTGCCGGTCTTGCGCTCGTGGCGCAACGCTCGCAGATGAACGAAATGCGCGCTTTAGTGGGCAAAAGAGGCTCCGCAGGACGCCTCACGCATTTTGTTTCCAAATTTCGTAATCGTTTCAGTAGTATTTTTTGACAAGTTGTTGTATGCTGCGGCGCCAGCCGGCACAAGATGTTGTCCGCAAGATATAGGTGCTTCCGGCGCGCTCAGCCCAATATAAACGATGGATGGCTTCGGCATGCTCCTGGCAGGGAGCATTCTGAAAGAGAGGAACATGTGATATGACACCGGAAGGCCGTCAACCGGGCAGTGGAATTAATATTTTCATAGATGATGATCCGCCGATTACCGGCGCACGCATCAAGGTGGTCGGTGTGGGCGGCGGCGGGGGCAACGCCGTCAACCGCATGATTGAAGCTGGCATAGAGGGCATAGAGTTCCTTGTCGCCAACACAGACCTGCAAGCCTTGAAGCGCTCGCGCGCGCCTATCAAGATTCAACTAGGCAGCCGATTGACAAAGGGGCTGGGCGCTGGCGCAGACCCAACGGTCGGACGAGAAGCCGCGCTCGAAGATACGGAGAAGATTATAGAAGTCCTGGAAGGCGCGGATATGGTCTTCGTGACGACGGGCCTTGGCGGCGGCACCGGCACGGGCGGCGCTCCCATCATCGCTTCACTGGCGACGGAGCTTAACGCCCTGACCGTCGCGGTTGTCACCAAGCCTTTCCACTTTGAAGGCCGTCGCCGCATGCTTCAGGCCGAGCAGGGGCTTCGTGAGTTGCGCGAGAGCGTTGACACCGTGATTACGATTCCGAACGAGCGGCTGTTGCACACGGTTGAGCGCAACGTCTCGCTGGCGGACTCGTTTAAGGTGGCGGACGACGTATTGCGTCAAGCCGTGCAGGGCATCTCGGATTTGATAACCGTGCCGGGCCTAATCAATCTGGATTTCGCGGACGTGAAAGCCATCATGGCCGGGATGGGGTTGGCCCTGATGGGCGCAGGTCGGGCATCGGGCGAGCACCGCGCCATGGAAGCCACTCAGCAGGCTATCTCAAGCCCGCTTCTTGAAGAAGCTACGATTGAAGGCGCGAAGGGCGTGCTGATTAACATCACGGGCGGGCCTGACCTGACTCTTTACGAAGTCAACGAAGCTTCATCAATCATAAGAGAAGCGGCGGACGACGATGCTAACATCATCTTCGGCGCTGTGATTGACGAAACTATGCGCGACGAGATGAAGATAACCGTCATCGCCACGGGCTTTGATAAGGTGATGCCGGCTGTTGGCACTACCACCGCGCCCGGAACAGGGATGCCCGCGCAGCCTCCGCGCTACACCCGGCAGCCCGGCGACGACCCGGCTCGTCCCGTCACAGGCACACAGCGACCTGAAGACCTGGAAATACCCACCTTCATTCGCAAGAAGGCTGATTAAGAGGAAAATAGGTTACGTCTCAAAGGCCAGAGGTTAGTGAAATGCTTTTACTAATCTCTGGCCTCTGACATCTAACTTCTATCTTTTGCCTTTTGCCTTTTTTTCGTGTAGCATGCAGGACATTCCTTAAGCAGGTTTTTCCATAACGGGTAAATTACCGCTTCTCTCCTTAACTGGCCGCTTGCCTGAGAGAGTAGTCGAAGGCTTTTGAGCGCTCCCGCTCTGGACTCTGAATGGGAAGAGCATGGGAGGCGCTTTTAGTGAAGCCGCGTGTAATCCCCCTGTCAAACGAGGTGGAGGAAGTAATCAAAGTGAACCGTAAACTTATTCGTACAACCTTAGCAGAGATAAAAGGGAAAGAGCGCTCCGTCCCTGAGCGGCAGAGAGAGCGTACGAACGGCGCACCGTCGCGCAGCAGCTCGGGCGATAATGCTCCGTCCGCGCCTCCGGCCCCGCGTCCGCCGCAGCAATCTTCTTCATCAGCGTCAAGCTCAGTGCAGGTACGCAAGCGCACGCCTCCCCCGCTTGAGACAAACGCCGAACTCTTCTACTACAAGAAGCAGATTGATGCGCACACGCTTATGGTCATAGTGTTGCAGGACGGCGAAGAGATAGAAGGCACGATTGAGTGGTATGATAGAGGCGCGCTCAAGGTGAATCGCAGGGAAGCGCCGAATCTTCTAGTTCTCAAGCATAACATCAAATACATGTTCAAGCAGGAAGAGCGTGACGGCCAGAAAGATACTAAGGAAGGCGCGAAGTAGACCGGGCCCCGACCCTTTTCTTAACACCCAATCCGGCACGCTTCCCCGTAGCTTAAAGCGCCGCCGTCCTCGCGTTTGGTCAAGTCATGACTGAGTTGCCGCACAACTCTAAATCTGCTAATTCGCGCTCGAAGCAGAAGCTGCCGCGCATAGGCATCACTATGGGCGACCCCGCAGGCATCGGCCCCGAAGTCGTTCTCAAGGCCGTCGCCGAAGAGGATGTCTTAAAGGTTTGCCACCCTGTCATCATAGGGGACGCGCAGCTTCTGGCCCATACGGCGCGCACGCTCGACCTCACCTGCGGCTACGACATAGTCAGGCGCGACGAAAGACTGCCTGCGGCGCTTCAGGGGCCAGTCATCTATCATCTGGACAACATAAGCGGCTACATAGAGCCGGGCATAGAATCGGGCGCCGCCGGTAAGGCCGCGGCCGGTTATATAGAGTCCGCAGTTGAGCTGTGCGCGGCGGGCGCTGTTGATGCTATCGCAACCGCTCCTATTAACAAGCGCGCGCTTTTCCTTGGCGGTTACAGCTTTCCGGGGCACACCGAGTTCCTCGCGCACCTGACCGGCACTGAAGACTACGCCATGGCCTTTGTCGCGGCCAACCTGCGCATAGTGCTTATCTCCACGCACGTACCCTTGGCCGAGGCGATACGCATGGTGGAGCGTGACCGCATCATAGGCATCGTCAGCCTCACTCATAGAGAGCTGCGGCGCTGGGGAATAGAGCGACCGCGCATAGCCGTGGCCGCTCTCAATCCGCACGGGGCCGAAGGCGGGCTCTTCGGCGTCGAAGAGGCTTCCGAGATAGTCCCGGCTGTAGAGCATTTTCGCGGTGTGGAGGAGATGAACGTGCTGGGCCCCTTTTCAGCCGACACGGTCTTCCTGCGCGCCTCTCGCGGCGAGTTCGATGCGGTCGTGGCGTGCTATCATGATCAGGCGATGATTCCCGTCAAGTGCCTGTCATTTGGCGAGGCGGTCAACGTCACGCTGGGGCTGCCGTTCATACGAACCTCCGTTGACCACGGCACGGCCTTTGACATAGCCGGGCGCGGCATAGCAGAGCATTCAAGCATGGTGGCGGCAATCACTCTGGCCGCAGAGCTCGTCAGCCGCGCCGATGAATCTGCACGCCCCGTCGAAGCTTAAAATTTTTTCTGAAAGGGATAACGGAATGTCAGCCCAGACTCCCACGACCTCACGACGCATCCTCGTCGCGGATGATGACCCGGCCATTCTTCGCCTTGTGACGGCCATCGTCGAAAAAGAGGGATACGAAGTCGTGCCCGCCAAGGACGGCCGCGAAGCCTATCAGCTTCTGCAAAAGGATTCGGACTTTCTGGCGGGCATCTTCGACGTCATGATGCCGCACATACAGGGGCCGGAGCTTGTACGCTACATGCGCACGGAAAAGCGCCTGATGCGCATCCCCGTCATGATGATGACCGCCGAGCAGAACCCTAAGCTCTCTTCGGACAGCTTCGCCGCAGGGGCGGTTGTCTTCCTGCCGAAGCCCTTCACCACAGCCCAGCTACAGATAATGCTTCGCATGCTGATTAACAAAGCGACTGCGTAATAGAGATGCTTTCATCTCTCAAGTCCGGCATAAATTCTTTCGCGTGGAGAAGACTCATGAATAAACGAGCGCGCCTGATAGTCCTGACCCTCTGTTTATTAACGGCTTCCGCTTCGGCCATCGTCTACACGAGCGCGGCTGATGATTTGAGCGCGAAGGAAGCGCGGCGGCTGATATCGCGGATTGCCGGGAGCGAGTTGCCTACAGAGGCCGTGCGCGTCAGGTCTATCTCAAGCATGGGTTCTTCCGCAGTCGTAGAGGCACAGGTCGAGACGGCTTTCCGCTTTGTGCGGGGCGATGACGGCAAGTGGCGCGTGGCGGAGATTCGCACGGGCGATAACAGGTGGGAAGACGTTGACATGATTTCGCGCGCGGTCAATCAGGAGAAGACAGAGCGTGCCCGCGCAGAGCTTGAGACTTTCGCAACCGCGCTGGAAGCCTTCCGCAGGGAGCGCGGCTTTTATGTTGAGGCCGCCAACGCCGTCGCGCTCGTAGACCAGCTCAACCCGCTCTATCTGGCGCGCGTAATACGCATAGACCCGTGGCACAGGCCCTATCAATATGAGGGCAGCCGCAGCCAGTACACCCTGCGCTCAACGGGGCTGGACGGCAAAGCCAACACAGGCGATGACATAGTTCTTGAAAAACGCGCACAGTAAAGCAATGCGGAATGAAAGAGATTGATTCACCGGCTCATTGATTCATTGAATCAATGAGCCGGTGAATCAATGAATCAATTCTTTCCCGTTCGTCATTCTGACTTCTGCATTTTTTCTTGACGCGCTCTATGTGCGGGTGTTAGGTTTCAAAATGTAGCCGCATGGGGCGCGTGGTATGTTCAGCTCTCTTGCGACTCACGCACAACTTGCCCCGCGCCACACGGATTCGGTGCGCTCAAAGACCCAGACGGCGCGCTTGTAAATAGAAGAAGCCCCGCAATCTCCGAACGGCGCTCAATTCTCATAAGGAGTTAGCGATTTGGTCACGGGACGCAAATTGTTGCTCGCGGACGATTCCGTCACTATTCAAAAGGTGATTGACCTGACCTTCTCCGACGAAGGCATAGAGGTCACGACCGTAGGCAACGGAGAGCAGGCGCTCTCGAAGCTCGATGAGCTTCAGCCTGACATAGTGCTCGCGGACGTTTTCATGCCGGGTCGCAACGGTTACGAAGTCTGCGAGCATATCAAGCGGGACGAACGATACCGGCACATCCCCGTCATGCTGCTCGTCGGCTCGTTCGAACCATTCGATGAAGCGGAGGCCCGCCGTGTCGGCGCGGATGATTATTTGACCAAGCCATTTCAGTCCATACGACAGCTCGTCAACAAGGTGACATCGCTCATCAGTGGAGGCGGCGCAAATTCCGAGGACGAGACTAGCACGCGCGACCTTGAGCTGCCGGACGAGATAGCCAAAAGGGAAGAGCAGAGCCGCAAGGCGGACGCGGACATTTACACCGCCGACACGGCTCCCCTCTCCAAAGAGCTTAAGGGCATAGACCCTGCCGAGGCCGCAGCGCATCTGGCCGGACACGAAAGCCTCGACGACGAGATGATAGAAGCTCGCAACCCGAACGAGCTTGCCGGGCCGCCGTCTGACGACATCAGGGAAAGCCAGACGCGACCGACAGAGCCGCTTTCATCTATGGATTTGAGGGAGGCAGGTATGCAGGCTCCCGTTCAGGAGGAGCCCGAGCAACTCGAAGCGACGGAACGCGACCTACATTTAGACGAGATGAACGAAGATATACTTTCCACAGAGCCGCCCGAAAACAATTACCTGAGCAATGCTGCTGCGGCGGACGAAGCGCTGCTCGACTTGGGCGAGATAGATGCCGCGCCCGTCTCAACCAGAGAGGCTGACGATTTCATTCTAGACCTACAGGATGACGCGCCTGCCGCTCAAGCTCCCGTGGCTCAGGAGGAAGCGCCGCCCGTCTCGGGTTTCGCTCAGCCGGAAACGTCTGAATCGCAGCCGCCTGTCGAAGACACGTCGCGCTTCGGCTTTGAGCCTATAGTAGCTCCGGTGGCCGACTATAAGGTGGAAGAGGCTGCCAGTCCCGAGCCCTTCATGGCGGAAGAGCAAGCCGGAATGGAATCAACCGCCATCGAAGAGGCCGCGCCCGAAGCCCTTGAGACGCAGGGCGGCTTCTGGCCGCAGACCGCAACGGGAAGCTTTGCCGGAGCGACGGAAGCGGTCATTGAAGAGACACATCCGCGCGAAGAAGCGACGGCGCCTTCCGGCATGGAAGCTTCTGCGCCTGCCGCCGCAGCTTCCGCCGAGTCACAGCCGCCGACCGGCCAGATTACTCTCGACCAGCTTGCGCCGGAAACCATAGACGCCATAGCACGCCGGGTGGTCGAGCTGCTTTCAACCAGAGTCGTGGAACAGGTCGCATGGGAGGTCGTTCCGCAACTGGCCGAGCTTCTCATCAAGCGAAAACTGGAAGAGGAGAAGATGCAGTAGACAGTTTTCAGCTTTCACTTAAATCTTGAGTAGCCGCCAGTATTCAGCCCGGTATGAAAGCTGGCGGCTATTGCTTTACAATAGCTGCTTGAAACTTACTGAAAACTGAAGACTAAAAACTCAAGACTGTTTTATGGATATTCCCAAGACCTATGACCCTAAAGAGGCGGAGAGCCGCCACTACGCGCGCTGGGAACAGGAAGGCTGCTTTGCGCCCGAGATAAATCGTGACCCGCAGGCTCCTGTCTTTTCCATAGCCATCCCGCCGCCCAACGTGACGGGCTCGCTTCACATGGGCCACGCGCTACAGCACACGCTGATGGACGTGATGGCGCGGCACAAGCGCATGTGCGGCTTTCGCACGCTCTGGCTGCCGGGGATGGATCACGCTGGCATCTCAACGCAGTTGATGGTGAGCCGAGAGCTGAAGAAGGAAGGTTTAACCCGTCACGACCTCGGGCGAGAGAAGTTCATAGAGAGGGTCTGGAAGTGGAAGCATGAATCGGGCGGCCAAATCCTCAGCCAGATGCGGCGCGAAGGCGCAAGCGTTGACTGGTCGCGCGAGCGCTTCACTATGGACGAGGGACTGTCTCGCGCCGTGCGCGAAGTCTTCGTGCGCCTTTACGAAGAGGGCTACATCTATCGCGGCAACCGCATAGTCAACTGGTGCCCGCAAGACCAGACGGTGCTCTCCGACCTTGAAGTCGAGAAGACACCGGAGAAGGGAAAGCTCTATTACCTGCAATACACGGTCAAGGGAAGCGAGCGCCGCGTGACGGTTGCGACCACACGGCCTGAGACTATGCTGGGTGATACGGCTGTGGCCGTGAATCCGAATGACGAGAGATACAGCGACCTAGTGGGCGCTACGCTCCTGCTGCCTATACAGAACCGCGAGATTCCAGTGATAGCGGACGAGTACGTTGACCCGCAGTTCGGCACGGGCGCTGTCAAGATAACGCCCGCGCACGACCCTAACGATTACGAGATGGGCCTGCGCCACGACCTGCCGCAGATAGTCGTCATTGACCCGAACGCACGCATGACCGAAGCGGCAGGCGCGAGCTTCTTCGGCCTTGACCGCTACAAGGCGCGCGAGCGCGTGATAGAGCAGTTTGAAGAGCTTGGCCTGCTGGAGAAGGTGATTGACTACGAGTTCTCCATCTCCCGTTGCGAGCGCTGCAAGACGGTCGTTGAGCCTCTGATTATGTTGCAGTGGTTCTGCAAGATGGACGAGATGCGAGAGCTTGCGCTTTCGCTGATGCGCGCGGAGGGCAAACCGCATTTTACGCCGCAGGTTCCGTACGAGAAGGTCTACACGGACTGGCTTGAGAATCTGAAGGACTGGACTATCTCGCGCCAGCTCTGGTGGGGCCATCAGATACCGGCGTGGTACACGAGCGACGGGCGTGTCTTCGTCGCTCGCTCGGAAGAAGATGCGCGTGCGGCTGCCGGTACTCAGGAGTTGACGCAAGACCCGGACGTACTCGATACGTGGTTCTCGTCTGCGCTCTGGCCCTTCTCAACATTGGGATGGCCGGACGAGACGGACGACCTCAAAACTTTCTACCCGACCTCCGTGCTGGTCACTGCGCGCGACATAATCTTTCTCTGGGTTTCGCGCATGGTGATGACGGGCATGAAGTACATGCGAGAGACGCCGTTTCACGACACCTTTATCACGGGCACCGTGCTGGACAAGCAAGGCCAGCGCATGTCCAAGACGAAGATGAACGGCATAGACCCTCTGGTCGTGTTCGACAAATACGGCGTGGACGCTACGCGGCTGGTGCTGGCCTCCATCGGCAGCACGGACACTCGCTGGAACGACAATCAGGTAGAAGCCTATCGCAACTTCGCCAACAAAATCTGGAACGCCGCGCGCTTCTGCCTGATGAACTCCGAGGGCGCTCGTGTGGGGCAGGGCTTCGACGCGCCGCGTGAAGAGTGGGCGCTGCATGACCGTTGGATAATGTCGCGTCTTCATCAGACGGCGCGAGAGGTCAACGACGCCATCAACGCTTACCAGTTTCACGAAGCGGTTCAGACGCTCTATCACTTCTTCTGGGACGATTTCTGCGACTGGTACATAGAGCTGTCCAAGCAGGAGGTTTCCGCAGAGGCCGCTTCAACTGAGCGCGACGCCGCGCGCAGCCGTCTGCTGACGGTGCTTGAGCAGGCGCTCAGGCTGCTTCATCCCTTCATGCCGTACATCACGGAAGAGCTTTGGCAGCGCTTGCCGGGCGTTGACGAAAGCCTTCTTCATCCTGCTTACAGAGAGGGCGCCGCGCATCACACCATCATGCTCGCGGCTTATCCGCAGGCAGACGCACAGTTGATTGACGAGCGCTCCGAAACCGAGATGCAGGCCGTGATTAATCTAATCTCTCGCGTGCGCAACATCAGAACGGAGATGAACATCAAGCCTTCTGAGCGCTTGCGGCTAATCATAGCCGCGCCGGATGCGGACGCACGCCTTATGTTCGAAGCCAGCCGCGCGCAAGTCACGCGTCTTGCGCGCACTTCCGAGATTCTGATACGCGAGCGGCTGGAAGCGCCGCGTGCCTCTGCGCGTGCTGTGCTTGCTGGCGGCGCTGAGGTCGCAGTGCCGCTCGAAGGCTTGATTGATTTTGAGGCCGAGCGTGCCCGGCTCTCGCGCGAGATGGAGAAGTTGCAGAAGGAAGCGGCGAAGCTGGAAGCGCAGCTTGCCAATCCGCAGTTCGTTAAGCGCGCACCTGCGGAAAAAGTCACGGAGCTACGCGAGCGATTGGACGACATAACGGAGCGCACGCGCCGTTTGACGGAGACGCTGGAGGCCATTAAATGAGCTGGCTGGACGACGCGGCGCTCTTCTCGCAGATAAGCGCGTTTCTGGCTGAAGACCTCGGGCGCGGCGACATCACCACACAGTCAACGATTGCGCGTAACGCGCGGGCGCGCGGGCGCTTTCTGGCCAAAGAGCCTATGGTGATAGCGGGCCTTGAAGTAGCCGAAGCCGTCTTCTCGACTCTGGACTCGCAGCAGCAGTTGGAAGCCTTCGTCTCGGACGGCGAAGAAGTTGAAGCGGGAAAAGTCGTAGCGCGCACGAACGGCTTCGCGGACGTTTTACTGGCGGGCGAGCGCGTGGCGCTTAACCTGCTTCAGCGTCTTTCAGGCATAGCGACGCAGACGCGCACTTTCGTCCGCGCCGTAGAGGGAACCGGCGCGCAGGTGGTTGACACGCGCAAGACCACGCCGGGCCTTCGCATGCTTGAAAAGTATGCTGTCACGGCCGGCGGCGGGCGCAATCACCGCTTCGGTTTGGATGACGGCGTGCTTATCAAGGACAATCACATAGCGATGGCCGGAGGCGTAGCGGCTGCCGTCGAGCGTGCGCGCTCTGCTGTCGGCCACCTGCACAAAATCGAGGTGGAGGTTTCCACGGAGCGCGACCTGCGCGAAGCCATAGGGAGCGGCGCGGACATAATTCTGCTTGATAACCAGACGCCGGAGAGCACGGCAAAGCTCGTGCGGCTGGCGCGAGAGTTGAAGCCCGAAGTTACGCTGGAATCTTCTGGAGGCATTACGCTCGACAACGTGCGCGCTTACGCCGAGGCGGGCGTGGATTTAATCAGCGTCGGCGCGCTCACTCATTCGGCTCGCGCCATGGACATAAGCTTTAAGATTCAGGCAGGATGAGAATGGAACTCTAAACCCGGCGCGGCGTGCAAGAATCTTTAAGCATCTCGTGTTGATGTCGGCGGCATCTCTGATTTTAAGTGTGAAGCGGATTTAAGAGGGAGGTTCAAGTGATGCGTATAAGTTTGAGAGTCCGAAAAGCTCTGTTGCTCGTTGCCCTGCTGGTGATTGCTCTGGGCGCTGCCGACGTGAGCGCGCAGCAGCGCCGCCGCAGGCGTCCTTCGCGCCGCGTCACAAACCCCGTCACCACGCAGGCTCCTTTGACGCCAACGACGACGACGACGCAGCCCGCCACTTCGTCCTCGCCTACAGACCCGACGATTATCAGCACGGCCAGCGACACGGATACGGGCACGCCTCAGCAGACGACCACGACTCCTTCTCGCAGGCGCTCACGTGCCGGAGCTACACCGGAGACTGAGTCCGGGCAGGAGGCGCTCCGACGCACCGTTGATAAACTCTCGTCGCAGGTCACACAGCTTTCGGACAAGATTGGCACTATGGAGCGGCAGCAGCGAACGCTCGTGGACATGGAGCGGCTGTCGCGCGCGGAGACTCGCGCCGAGAATTTCCGCACGCAACTGCGCGACGTGCAGGCGAAGGAGGCAGACCTGCAAGCACGCGCAGACCAGATAGAGTTCGACCTGCGCCCGGAAAATATAGAGCGCGCGTCGCAGACCTTCGGCTCCACGCGTCCCGAAGAGGTGCGCGATGCCAGACGTCGCCAGCTTGAGAACGAGCGCGAGCGCGTGCGGTCACAGCTTCAGCTTCTGTCGCAGAGCCGCGCGCGGCTTGAGACGGCCATAGCCAACGCGGACGCCGAAGCGGACACCATACGCAGGCGCATGGAAGAGAATGGAACCGCGCCCAGAACGGATACGGCCAACACGAATACAGAGACTGCGCCTGCGACGAACACGACCACGGAGCAGCCTGAGCAGGGCGAGACTCCGTAAGGACAGTCCGGACGCAGGACTTAATTTATGTCTACGATTGCACAGACAGAGCTTTACCATTTAATCAAGGAAGCGAACGCCAGGGGCGAGCGGGTGGTGGTGGCGAGCGTGGCTAACACTCGCGGCTCTACGCCGCAGAGGCGCGGGGCGAAGATGCTCTTTTTCGAGGACGGCAAGGTCGCGGGCACAGTCGGCGGCGGCTGCATAGAGGCAGAAGTCTGGGCCGAGGCGAGAGAAGCGCTGCGCACAGGCTTACCGGTCATGCACAAGTTCAGCCTCACGGCCGACGAGGCCAGCGAAGAGGGAATGGTCTGCGGCGGCACCATGGAAATCTTTATAGACGTGTGGAAACCTGAAGACAGTTTTCAGTAATCAGTTTGCAGTTAAAAGCAACAGACTCTTTTCTGAAAACTGAAAACTGTGAACGGAGTGAGCTATGGCAGAATCTTTCATGGAGAATTACAAGGCGAAGCACAGACACCCGCTTAATCGCCTGACGCACAGCATAGGGATTCCTATGATTGTCATCTCTTTGCCCGTGCTCTTTTTCAACTGGCGATGGGCGCTGGGGCTTTTTGTCGTCGGCTGGATTTTGCAGTTCCTAGGCCACTTCATAGAAGGCAATCAGCCAGCCTTCTTTCGCAATCCCGTCTATTTAATCGTGGGGCCTTTGTGGCTGCTGCGTCGAGCAGGGATGGCGCTCGGGCTGGTAAAGCCGTCCAAGTAGCTTAGAGGCTAGAACGAGCGGCTTCCCCCTGAAGGCTGCGCGCGGAGGCCAGACCCTTTCATGTCCAGACCCATCATAGAAGCGGTCGAGCGCGTCCTTCAGGAAAACTCTCTCGCCGCGCTCGCCACCATCATACGCGCGCAAGCCGACACGGGCGCGAAAATCCTCATCACGGAACAGGGCGCACGTACCGGGACTCTGAACAATCTAGCGCTGGACGAAGCGGTCGCGCTCTATGCCCGGAAATTTCTGGACTCGCGCGCCGAAACCCGAACCGTCAGCACTGAAGAGCTTTCATCCGAGCTTGGTGCGGAGCAGAACGTTCTAGTGATGTTCGAGCGCATAGAGAACGAGCCCCGTCTGGTCATCTGCGGCGCGGGCCACGTCGGCGCTCATCTGGCAAGGCTGGCCCGCGCGTCGGGCTACCGCGCCACACTGATTGACGACCGCGCGGATTTCGTCACGCGCGAGCGCTTCCCCGACACGGGCATTGAGTTGGTAGCTGCGCGAAGCTGGACTGAAGCGCTCGGTCAACACGTCAGCCGCAACGCTTACGTGGCCGTGGTCACTCGCGGTCATAACGAGGATGAAGAGTGCATGCGCGCGGTGCTTCAGGCCAGCTCGCGCTACGTGGGGATGATAGGAAGCAAGCGGCGCACGAATATTGTGCTTGAGCGGCTGCGCGAGCAGGGCTTTGCCGAAGAGGCGCTGAGAGAGGTGCGTGCCCCCATAGGGCTTGACATACGCGGAGTCTCGCCCGAAGAGGTCGCGCTGGCGATTATGGCTGAGATAGTGGCCGAAAGACACGGCGGCACGGGTGCGCCTCTTTCCGCGTGGCGCAGGATGAAAAAAGAGCGGGCTGGATAACAAGGGGAACTGGCACGAATGTCAGTGGAGTTAGAAGCCAAGACGGAAGAGGGCAAGAGAGCGGGCGGGATGTTTCGCTCGCTGTCGCACCGCAACTTCAGGCTCTTCTGGGCGGGCGCTTTTCTCTCCAACGTCGGCACGTGGATGCAGGCCGTGGCGCAGGGCTGGCTCGTGCTGCAACTGACGGACTCTCCCTTCTGGTTGGGCGTTGACGGGTTCGTTGCGACCGCGCCGGGACTGGCCCTGACGCTTCTGGCGGGCGTCTTCGCAGACCTTGTAGACCGCCGCCGCTTGCTGATAATGACGCAAATCGGCGCTGGCCTCTCGGCGCTCATACTGGCCATCCTGATTAGCACAGGCGTCATCAACACAAAGATAGACGTTTGGATAATTCTTGTTCTGTCCTTCGCCACGGGCTGTTGCTTTGCGCTCGCGGGGCCATCGTATCAGGCGATTACGTTTGACCTCGTCGGGCGCGAAGACCTCTCGAACGCCATAGCGCTCAACTCCACACAGTTCCAGCTCTCGCGAGTAGTCGGGCCTGTCTTTGCGGGCCTCGGGTTCAAGGTCTTCGGCCTCGCTGGTTGCTTCTTTGCCAATGCTTTCTCGTTCGTCGCCGTCATAGTGTCTCTCTTGCTGGTGCGTTATAAGAGGGAGCAGGGAGCGCTGCCAGCGCCGTCGCATTCGGCCAGCGATAGTCGCGCCGTCTGGAGAGATTTGAAGGAGGGGCTGAGATACGTGGGCGGGCGTCCGCGAGTGCTTCTGCTGCTGGTCATATCGGGGCTGACAAGCCTCTTCGGCGCACCTTACATGAGCCTCGTCCCTGTCTTCGCGCGCGACATACTGCACGTAGGGGAGACAGGTCTTGCGATGATGAGCGGGATGTCGGGCGCGGGCGCATTCTTAGGCGCGCTGCTCTTGACCTTCCTCGGCAATTTCAAGCATAAGGGCTGGTCTGTGCTGGGCGGGGCATTCGCCTTCTCGCTTTGCCTGATGGGCTTTGCGCTTTCGACGCGGCTCTACATCTCGCTGATGTTCATCTTCGGGATGGGGCTGGCCATCGTCTCCTGCGTGGCCGTCATCAACATGCTCTTGCAGCAGCTTGTGACGGACGAGATGCGCGGGCGCGTGATGAGCATGTTCATACTCTCTTTCATAGGCACCATGCCCATAGGCAATCTCATAGCGGGGATAGCCGCAGAGCGATTCGGCGCTCCGCACACGCTCGCCACAGGCGGCCTTATCATAGCCATCTCCATAGCCTTCATAGCCGCGCGCAACAAGCGCCTCAGAGAGCTTTAAAGATTCACCGCCGCAGACAAAGAGAGAGAGACGCCGGAGTGGGCGCTGAGAAATTGAACTTTTCTCAGCGCTCACTCCGGCGTCTCTCTCTGCTGTAAACAGCTTATTGAATAGTCGTAGGCGCGGAGGCGAACGCCAGGTCAGTAATCAGAAGTGCGCCTTGCAGGTTCTGGTCGAACTTGAACTGGACGGAGCGTATGTCCGTGAGATTGACTCCCGCGAAAGCCGAAAGCGGAAGGCGTGCCATGTTCAAGACCACCTTCGGCACGGGGCCGGTGGTTCCCGGCGGGTAGTAAAGCGCGCCGGAGTAATTGCTGACAAGGACGCTCGAAGTCGCGCCCGTGCCGTCGGTCAGCACAACCCTAAAGTTCTGTGCGACGTTGGGCGGGTTGCGAGAGTCCGCGAAATTAACGCTCACGCGAAACTGTAGAGCCGAATACCCGCTCACGTCACGCGCGCCCACGGGTAGGTCGTTACTGTAGCTTGCATTGGCCGCTCCCCAGCCGGTGCGCAACTGGCTCAAGCCTCTGGCAGAGCTTCGCGCGCTGGGAACCGTGTGCGGCTGTCTCGAAGTTGACTGAGTCGAAGGCAGGCACTGCGCGGGTTGCGGAGATTCGCCGCCGCACAAATCCTGCGGGGTGAGCCCCGTCTGCGTACTCGCGCCGCCCAGCGTGTTGGTGCTCAGGTTGGTGGCATTCAACAGGCGGTTGATGTCACGTCGCGTCGCGGCCGCATCGGGCGCGTGATAAGAGACGTAAAGGTTGGTCGTTTGAGCCGAGGCCGGCGGAGGTGCCTGTCCCGTCAGGATGGGCAGAAACGCCGACTCGCGGCCAACGTAAACGCGCATGAACGCCGAGACGTAGGCCAGCCCTGTGCCGCGCTGCTGCGCGCTCGTCAGGCGCTTGTTGCCTGAGACTGTGCCGCACTGCGGGTCTGTAGTCGAAGCCCAGTCGTCGCCTGCTCCGGCAGGAAACAGGCCCGGCGTCCAGACCGTGTTGTAGTAGTTGTGATTCGCGCCCATCACCAGAACTGTGTTCTTCGCGCCCGAATCACCGGGGGCGTTGTAACGCGCGTCGTCATAAAAATGTACGCCCTGATTATCGCTCACGTCGCCGTCGCAATAAGGCAGCATCACTGCCAGCGCCACGTTGTTTATAATCGGACGATTGAAGTCAACAGGCGCTAGAGCGAAGACGGCCTTGATGCCGTAGGGAGAGCCCAGCGAGGCATTATAAAGATAGTGCTTGACGACGCCTTCGCCGCCGCGCGAATGGCCCATAGTACCAATCCTGGTCATGTCCACTTTGCCGACGAACTTCGTGCCGAACGGAGCAGCGCCCACCGTGTTGAAGGTGTTCCACTGATTCAGGTGGCGCTGGATAAGCTCGGCTCTGGCCTGCATGCCTAAGTCCGTCACCTGCGAGTCATAGGCGCTGATGCCGTTGGCGCTGATGGAGACGACTATGTAGCCGTTGCTGGCCAGAGTGCTGGCAAGGTAATCATATCCCTGATAACTGGGGATTGCCGTCTGGGTGCTCATGCAGGGCCAGCGCAGGCTGACCTGAGTGCCCTTGTAACAGGTAACGTGACGCCCGTGCAGAAGAACTATCAAGGGGAACGGGCCGTTCGTCATGTCCGTGGGATGATGCACGGAGGCAAGCACCTCTACGGCGCTGGGGAAGTTCGACGGCGTAAAGGCCAGATTCCCGTAGTTGTACTCTTCGCGGGTCACTGCGTAAGGGCCTTGCGTGCCGGGGTCAGGCGTTTGCGCTGCCGCACTTTGCGCGCCGAGCGCCGTCAGGAAAAGTAAGAAAGCGAGCGATGCGATTGTTTGAAGCCGGAGTAACTTTTTCACTGGCGGCCTCCTTTCGCGCTACCCAGATTTATCCTCTCGGGCAGCTCTACGCGGTCTTCTTTATTCTTTTTGTCGCCGTAAGAGAGAAAGATGCTGGCTCCTTCGACTATCAACGATTCGTCAAAGGTGACGGCAGTAATCTCCGTGAGGTCTTCGCTCTCTACGCCGAAACCAACAGCCACATCATTAATCCAGATGACGGCAGGCATGGCTCTGACTTCGAAAGGGCCGCCGATAACGGTCACGCGATAAGCCTTGTTGACCGAGAGGATGCGGTCGTTAATCTTCACTTCCGTCGCCGTGGGGAGAGCCACTTCCTCGACTCTGTATTTCGTAGCCCTGAATCTGCCCGTGGGGTTGGTGTTGGCTCCTTCGGCAATAACCTTGCCCGGAAGCTTCAGTAGGTCGGACATTTTCAATCCCTGAGATTGGTTGTTTTGTGCAAAGGCGGAAGAGGCAGAGGCGAACAGCAGCACAAGCAGGCTCAGAGCCAGCCCCGCATGCCGCGCCCGGCAATCCTTAAAATGTTTCGCTAGGGACATTCAAACTACTCCTTAATTTGATTATGTTGAGGATAATCAGTGCCCGCGTATGCGTCGGGACAGCAGAGTACCCGGACGAAACAGACGTGCGTAACCTTAAACGCAGGAGAACTTAAAGCTTACAGAACACGTCCGCTCAAGATAGAAGACTGTGACTAATCTTCTACGTCACTCTGGGCAAGAGAAAACTCTTAATGGTTTACTTTAGTTTGAGGATTTACGAGAGGCTTGAGGGTGAGACTCCCGCGTAAATCGAAATTTAAAGCGCGCAAAATTTAAACCAGATGCAATCATATGTCAAGCACCGGAGGGGCTCCGGCCTTCTCGAAAATTCTCTCTTTTCCGAATTCATGTGCAAGAAAGAAATTAGAGGCCGTTCTAACAGGCAAAAGCGCACACCTCGGCTTTAAGCAGTGCGCTCCACTATTGAGGAGAGAGAGACATGCTAGCCAAAAGAGCCGTCATCTGCCTGATATTTTCGCTGTTTGTGATTGCGACAGGGGCCGCCGGAGCGCGGGCGCAGGGCGTTATTGTGCCGCGACCGTGCGAGAGATGCCCCCGCCCGCCGCAGCCAGTCACCCTGCCACGTTCGCTCCCCATCAAGTCCATCAACATAGAGACGACCATCAAGGGACAGGTCGCCACCACGCACGTCACGCAGGTCTTTCGCAACGACACGAACGCCGTGCTGGAAGGCACCTACTTCTTCCCCATCCCCGAATCGGCCTCCATAGTTGAGTTCGCCATCTGGGACGGCGACCGCAAGCTGGTGGGCGAAGTGCGCTCGCGCGAAGAAGCTCGCCGCATATACGACGAGATTGTTCGTCGCCAGCGCGACCCCGGCCTGCTTGAGTACGCGGGCAAAGACCTCTTTCAGGCGAGCATCTTTCCCATCCCCGCGCGCTCGGACAAGAAGCTTGAGCTGACCTATACGCAGGTGCTCGGGGCCGAGTCCGGCACTGTCTCTTATCGCTACCCTCTGGGCATCGGAAAAAATATGGCGCAGGTGGGAACCGTCTCGGGCCGCGTTGATATTGAGAGCAAGCAGCCCGTGCGAAACATCTACTCGCCCAGCCATTCGATTGACACCAAGCGTGTCAACGACGCTACCGTCCGGCTCTCTTTCGAGACGCGGGGCGGGCGCGAGCCGCAGGACTTTCAGCTCTTCTACACTCTTTCAGATCAGGACTTCGGCCTCTCGCTTCTGACCTACAGGGAGCCGGGCAAGGACGGCTATTTTCTTCTGACCATCTCGCCCAAAGACAACTGGTCTGAGACGGAGTACACGGCCAAGGACGTGGTCTTCGTGCTTGACACTTCGGGCTCCATGTCGGAAGAGGGCAAGATGGAGAAGGCGCGCGCGGCGCTGCTGTTCGGCATCAGGAACCTGAGGCCGGACGACCGCTACAACGTCATCTCATTCTCAGGCGAAGAGCGTATGATGGAGAACGGGCTGATAGCGGCTAATGAAGGGGGCCGTGCGCGCGGGCTTGAGTTCGTCAAGGGACTGAAGCCTTCGGGCGGCACGAACATCAACGGCGCTCTTCTTGCCGCCATGAAGCAGTTCGACCGCTCCGACCGCCCGAAGCTGGTGGTCTTCATGACGGACGGGCTGCCGACCGTAGGCGAAACCAACGTCGGTCGCATAGTCAGCAACGCTCACTCTGCGCGCGTGCCGGGCATACGGCTTTTCACCTTCGGCGTCGGCTATGACGTGAACACGGCGCTTCTGGACAAGCTGGCTTCCGAGAACAGAGGCGTCGCGGATTACGTGGAGCCGAAGGAAGACCTTGAGGTCAAGGTTTCCAGCTTCTTCTCGAAAGTTAATTTTCCCGTGCTGACGGATTTGCAGTTGGACATGGGCGGCGTTCGCACGGATTTGGTCTACCCGCGCGAGCTGCCCGACCTCTTCAAGGGAACGCAGGTTACTTTAATCGGTCGCTATCGCAATGCCAGCGACTTGGACAATATTCGCATTGCGCTCTCGGGCAAGAGCGGGCGAAATGTTCGCACCTTCGCTTACGACAGGCTTCGTTTCCCGCTCAGGGAAGAGGGGAACGATTTCCTGCCGCGCCTGTGGGCGACCCGTCGAGTGGGCTGGCTGATGGAGCAGATTCGCTCGAACGGCGAGCAGAAAGAGCTTGTGGATGAGATAGTTGATTTGGGCACGCGCTACGGAATAGTCACGCCCTACACCTCTTACCTTGCGCTTGAGCCGGGCGCGCAGCCTGCTACAAGCGATGGCTCGCTGGGACGCGACAGGGAACGCAGCGCGGGCTTCGGCACTGGCAGGCGCGCGAGCGACCCCGGAAATGTAGCTCCGAGCGTGGCCACGGCTGCCCCGTCTGACGCCAGAGCCACCACGGGCGCAGGAGCCGTGCAACAGAGCAAGCTGGCGCGCAAGCAGCAGGAGGCCGTGACGGTAGATAAGGATGAGGCTCTCACTGCGAACACGAAGACGGCGGGCGGCAAGACCTTCTACCTGCGCGATAATGTCTGGACTGACGCGGAGTTCAAGCAGGATTCGCGCCTGCCCGAAGTGGTAGTCACCTTCGGCAGCAACGAATACTTCGACCTGCTGAAGCGCGAGCGACGACTGGCCGAGTACTTCTCTATGGGCGAGCAGGTGCTGGTCGTACTCGATGGCCGCGTCTACCGCGTAAAGCCCGCGTCAAACTAGCGGGCCGGAGCTTCAACCCTGTAGGGGAACCGCTTCTCCGCCCCTACCTCGGCAGGGCCGCGAGTCTCAACAAACTTGAGACTCGCGGCCCTTACTCTTTTCAATCCCGCGCCCGCTTCGGGTGGTGAAAATTAATGAGAGCGTTTGAGCGCTTTTGAATCGAACCGTTTGTCTCTAAAATGCGTAGAGCAGAGTTCATCCAAAAGCGTTGCGTTAATCGGGTCGGGGAAGAATAAATAGCTTCCGTGTTATCTTCAAATAAAGTCTAAACCTGAGCCTCGCGCCCGGCTGCTCTGTATAAGTGTGCGTGAGAGAGAAAAGAACTGGAGTTGATTGAATGCTCTTGATTAGGAGTAAATTTCCGGCGCGAAGATTTTATGCGCTGTTTCTACTGGTGGTTTTGGCTGCTGTCTGCGTGGCCGCGCAGAGTACTGGCTGGACGGCTGCTCGTCGCGGGCAGAAAGGCAGGGATTTGAACGCTATCTTCTTCGCGGATGCAAAGCGCGGTTGGATAGCAGGCGACGGCGGGTTCCTGAGCCGCACGAAGGACGCGGGGCGCACCTGGTCTTCGCAGAGCGTCGGCACGACCGACCCCATCAACGACATATACTTTCGTGACAAGACGGACGGCTACCTGCTCGCCGGGAACCACATCTTCGGCACTGATGACGCCGGTGAGACGTGGCGCGAGCTGCGGGAGTTTCAGGCGAGCGAATTCGGCGGCGCGATGGCCGAGTTTTACAGCATACGCTTTTCCGGCAAACGAAAGGGCTGGGTCGTAGGCAGCGCCAGCCGACGCGACGTTATAGTCGAAAGCCTGATTATTCATACGAACGACGGCGGCGCTTCATGGGTGAAGCAGCTTGTGCCCGTGCGCGAGGACTTGATTCATCTGGATTTCACTTCCGACGAGCGCGGCTGGGTAGTAGGTGCGGGCGGCACCATTCTTTTTACCAGAGACGGCGGGCAGACTTGGACGAAGCAGGCTTCGGGCACCGGAGTCACGCTCTATCACGTTGATTTTCGCAACGAGCGAGTGGGCTGGGCCGTGGGCGAGCGCGGAACCGTCTTGCGTACGACGGACGGCGGCGAAACGTGGTCTGCCGTCTCTGTGCCTGTGCGCTCGACGCTGCTGAGCGTGACTTTCGTTGATGAAGAGCAGGGTTGGATTGTAGGGCGCGGCGGCGTCATTCTGCGCTCGGAGGACGGGGGCCGTACATGGGTGCGGCAGGAAAGCCACACGAAAGAGAACCTTTACGCCCTGTTTATGGAGAAAAAGTGGGGCTGGGCCGTGGGCGGCGACGGAATCGTGCTCAACTATGAAAAATAAGCAACCATAGTTGTTACAAAAGACATCGAAGAAAACGGCAAGGTTACTCCTAAAAGACCGCTAAAGGGGAAAAGCGGCAGGGTAACGTTCGATTCCTCCTGTGATTCACCGCCCGGCGTTTTGAGCCAATGCCGGGCGGATTTTTTTAGAGACAAAGTAAAAAGGGAAGAGAAAGAAACGCGCGTGCTTCTTTCTCTTCCCTTTTGTCTTACTTCGAGCGTGAGCCTTTGAAGGGAAGCGGGGCGACGTTGGGGATGTTTATGTTGATTGTCCCCTCCATCTGGTCGCTGGTCGTGCTGCCTGAAACCTTGCCGCCCACGGTCTGCCCGCCCAAGCTGAGGTTCAGGTTTGAGTCGAAGTTGTTGCCGTTGACGGTCACGTCCGTCAGGTCTGCGTCACCGAACTGGCCGCTAACCTTGCCGGTCAATCTACCGTTCTCCTGATTGACAGTCAGCGTGGCGGGCATGCTGGCCCCGTTGGGCGCTGTAATCTGTATGTCCCACTTGCCTATCAGGTTGGCTGCGGCGGCATTCGAGCTCGTCGCTGTGTTGGCTGAGACGGTCGTGCCGGCCGTGCTCGGCGCAGGCGTCTCTTTGCGTTTGCCGCTTATGTCGTAAACCTCAACAGTCTGAGCGTAGGGCTTGACCTGCTCCATGATGGCTGCGGCGTCGCCTACTATGACGATTGCGGCCTTGTCCGGCTGTACGTACTGGCGCGCGACCCTCTGTATGTCGGAGGCCGTGACCGCGTTGATGCGGTCGCGGTAGGTTTGCAGGTAGTCAGCCGGAAGGTCGTACATCTTAATCTGCACGAGACGATTAATCAGCCCTTCCTGCGTCTCTATCTGAAGCGGGAAGACGCCGGTCAAAAACGACTTCGCGTCTCTAATCTCTTTATCGGAGACAACCTCGTCGCGTATGCGGCCAAGCTCGTAGAAGAACTCCTTGAGCGAAGCGCCCGTGACAGGCGCGCGTACCTCGGCCGTCTCGCGGAAAGAGCCCGCGAGCCTGCGCGTATCCAGTTCCGAGTAGGCCCCGTAGGTGTAGCCCTTCTGCTCGCGCAGGTTCATGAAGAGGCGGGAGGAAGCGTTTGCTCCAAGCACCACGTTCATCAGTAGCATGGGAAAGTAGTCGGCGCTCGCGCGGTTAATAGCCGGGTTGGCTATGACTATGTTGGATTGGGCTGAGCCGGGGCGGTCAACTATGTAGAGCGCGCGGGCCGTGCGCGCCGGAGGCTGCGGAAACTGGCGCGTGTCGGTCTGCCCCTTTGTCCATTTGCCGAAAAGGTCGTTGACTCTGCGCAATACTTCGTCGCGCCGGACATCGCCCACTATGATAAGCACGGAGTTGTTCGGAATGAACATGGAGCGATGAAACGACAGGAGCCTATCGTGCGTCATGGCCTTGATGGATTCAGGCGTGGCCGAGACTACGCTGTAAGGATGCTGGCCGAAGAGAACCTGCGCCATTCTTTCGTTGGCGAGAAAGCCGGGCTGCGAGCGCTGCTGTTGCAATCCCTGAAGCGCGTTCTGCTGCGCCAGATTGACCTCTGATTCAGGGAACGTGGGATTGAGCACTATGTCCGCAAGCAAGTCCAGAATCTCGTTGCCGTAGGTCGAGAGAGCGCTCGCGGCCACGGTCGAGTAGTCGGCGTTCGCCCCGGCCGTCAACGTAGCGCCGTAACGCGCCACCTCGTCTGCAATCTGCTTGCTGGTGCGCTTGGTCGTTCCTTCACTGAGCAGGCCCGTGACCATGTCCAGCAGGCCGGGCATGTCCGCCGGGTCGTTCGCGTCGCCCGCGCGCAGGGCCAGCCTGTAGCTGACGAGCGGCAGGCGCGGGTCTTCGACTATGACCACCTGTAGGCCGTTTGCGAGAGTCGTCTCGAACGGCTTCGGAATGTTGAGCGGCCGGGCCGCCAGTGGCGGCGGGGCTTGCCTGCGGAAGTCTTCTGTCTGTTTCATACCTTGCTGCTGCTGCGGGTTTGTCTGCGCGTAAGCTGAAAGCTGTAGTGCGCCGCTTAAAATGAGCGCCGCGCTCAGGATTAGTTTAGTCGTTGTCTGAAGCATAGCTCTGGAATTCTCTTTCTCCTTGGGCCTTGAAATCACGGGCGTCCCGTGCCTGTCTGAGGCGGTGTGGGCTTGTCCGTGGGCTGCTGCGGCTGCCCGGTGGTCTGTCCGGGTTGAACGGGCGTCGTCGGCTGCGCAGGCTGCGTTGGCTTTGGCTTATCCGGCACGGTCGGCGGCGGAGCGCCCGGCTGCGGCTGCTGTGTGGACTGTGGCCCGGTCGAGCGTGTGCCTGCTGCTCCGGCGGGCACGATGCTTAGGTCAGCGAAGTTGTCCGTATCAAGAAAGCGCTTGACGGCCTGCTTAATCTGCTCGGCCGTGACGGCCAAATAGCGGTCAAGCTCCGTATTGAAAAGGTTCGGGTCGTTATCGTAGAGCGTGTATTCGGCTATCTGCTGAGCGCGGTAGAGGGATGATTGACGACCGCGCACGGCGTCGTTGAGCAGGCCGTTGCGCAACTTCTCCATCTCTTCAGCCGTAGGCCCTTCGGTCGCCAGCCGCTTAATCTCGTTCATCACGGTCTGCTTAACCTGAACGGGGTCTTTGCCCGGCTTGGGCAGCGCGAAGATGTACATGGAAGAAGGGCCGCGCCGCTCTCCGAAAAATCCCTGAACCGTCAGGACGGACTCTTCGCCCTTGACCATCTTCTGATAGAGGCGGGAGCTTTCGCCCTCGAAGAGCAGGTCGCCCGCGAGCTGTAGCGCGTAGAAATCGGCGGTGCGACGCGCCGGAACCTTCCAGCCGAGAATGAATGCCGGAATCTGAGCGAACCTGTCGTTGTAGGTGTCCTGCTTGACGGCTACGGCGTCCGGCTCCGAGACTTCGGGCATCGGCGGGTCAGGCTGTCTTGGGATAGTGCCGAAATACTTTTCGACCAGAGCGCGTGCCTCGCGCGGCTCAAAATCGCCTGACAGCACCAGCACGGCGTTGTTCGGCGCGTAGTAGATGCGAAAGAACTCCTGCACGTCCTCTACGCTCGCCGCGTCCAAGTCCTCCATTGAGCCTATGGTCGAGTGCGAGTTCGAGAAGTTCTTGAAAATCATCTCGTTGATGCGCAGCAGGCCGTTGAGGTACGGCTGATTGTCATAGCGCATGCGCTTCTCTTCCTGCACGGCCTTTCGCTGGTTATCCAGATTCTCCTTCGTCACTGCCAGTGAGCGCATGCGGTCGGACTCCAGCCAGATTGCCAGCGGCAACTGGTTGGCGGGAAGCGTCTGGAAATAGGCTGTGCGCTCGGTCGTGGTGTTGCCGTTCATGTCGCCGCCTGCGTTCGAGATGAACTGGAAATGCGCGGCCTTCGGCACGTTCTCGGAGCCCTGAAACATCATGTGCTCGAAGAGATGCGCGAAACCCGTTCGCCCCTGCTTCTCATTGCGCGAGCCCGCGTTGTAGTAGACGGCGACGGATACGACCGGAATCGCACTGTCACGGTTAAAGACTACGCGCAGGCCATTCTTCAGCGTGAACTGTTCTATGGGAGTCGGCGGAATCCTTGATTGATTCGACACGTTTGACCTCGATTGATTATTGTTGCCCGCTCCCGCTCTGCCAGCGCCGCCCGTTTGGGCGAGCGCGAAAGAGGCTGAAGCCAGCATGAGAATTGTCGCAGTAGATTGATGTAGCAGCCGTTTCATCAAAACCTTCCTAGATAAGTTTGATACCTGAAGCGCACTTCTTTTCCGCGACCGTGGCCCGGCCACCAGCCGTAAAGAGCACTCGTCCGACAACTGTTTTTACGTGGGGGAATAAAGAGTAAGTCTGGAGAGTCTGGAGAGTCTGGAGAGTCCGGAGAGTCAAAACGTTCTTCTCTATAGACTCTCCGGACTCTCCAGACTCTCTAGACCTCTTTTTCTTCAGTGCTAATCATGCCGCGCAGCTCTGCTCGCAGGCGCTCTATCTCGGAGAGCTTCTGTTGCACGCGGTCGAAGAGGGCGGATTGCGTCTTGATGCCTTCGTCAATCAGGTAGGCGGCAGCCTCCGCGCGGCTGCGAAAGACGCCCGCCTGTACAAGCTGTTCCAGCTTGTCCTGCGCCTCGTGCGAAACCTTGACGGCGACTACGTAGTCGTCTTTGGCCGACATGGCGCGCTCTATTGTGCGGCTGATGTCGCGTCCGATGGCGCTTAAGGATTCGGGGATGCGTGATGCCATCTCGCGCACGCTCGATGAGACGCGCGTGCGGTCTCCTTCCGCCGGGTCGTCTTCACGAAGTATCAGGTCATCAATCGGCTCGTTCGGCTCGTCCTGCGGATTATAAGGGGTGCTCATATTCATCTCCTTCGATTAAGCTGTTCCTCAAATAGCATCTACGGCCCACACTCGCACAGAGAACCCGGGGCTGGCTCCCGGCGGCTTGGATAAATTTTCTGCTGGAGACTATGAGACTATTCTACGAACCGGCAGAAAGGGTCGTCAAGCCGGGTCTGACGTTTGCGGGTATCGAACTTTCCACGGCTGGCGGTCGTTCACTCAATTCGAGTATATTTAGCGCCCTCGCTCAAAAAGAGAACCGTATGAGCACAGAAAGCCGTAGCTCTACTTGAAACTTTAAGAGGCAGAAAGCGGCAAGCCATGATGATGAAAAAACTGGAGCTTCGAGAGCGAGAGCTTGACGGGGCGCATGTCATTGACATTGTAGGCGAACTGACGGCCGGAAGCGGCACGGAGACGCTGCTGGAAGTTGTACGCAAAAGCCTTGAGGCCGGTCGTCGTCTCTTGCTTGTGAATCTCAAAGAGTGCCGCCGCGTTGACTCAAGCGGCATAGGAGAGCTTGTGACATGTCTGGTAACAGCCACGCGGCAAGACGCTGTTTTAAGGCTCACCAGCATCCCGCAGCAGATTCGCGGCCTGATGAAGATGACCAACGTGCTCAAAGCCTTTGAGGTCTTCGACACGGACGAGGCGGCTATAAAGCAGCAGGGATAAGGATTATTTGAATGGATACTCTGGCGGAGAGCTTGCAGGAAAAGGTAGAAGACAGGTTGCGGCGCGCCCGCGCTCTGCTCGCGGAAGACGCTTCGGGGGCGGCTGCCGTCGAGCTGGAAGCAGCGCTTAAGGATGCGCGAGACAACCCTTACAAGGTGGAGTTTCGCACTCACATTGAGCTGGGATTGACGCTCGCGGAAATCTACCTTGAAAGCGACGATGTCCCGAATGCTCGCCGGGTGCTGGACGAGAGGGCCGCGTTTGCCGAAAGGATTTTCCAGATAATGCAGGCGACCGGAACCACCGAACAGAAGCGCGAAGCTTCCGGCGGGCGCATACAGATACGCGACCGTGCGCGTCAGGTGGCCCTGCTCGGCACAGAAGCGCCGGAGATTTCCGTCAAGGATTGGCTCAAAGGCGAGGCGGCTTCACTCTCAAGCTTACGCGGGCGCGTGGTGCTGCTGGAGTTCTGGGCCACGTGGTGCAAGCCCTGCCGCGAGATGTTCGGAAAACTGAAGAAGCTGGATGAAGAGTACAGAGAGCGCGGGCTTGAGGTGCTAGCGCTCACGCGCCACTACTTCGCTTATCGCGGCACGGCTGAATCGCAGGCTGAAGAGCTTGAGTTGATGCGCAAAACCATTGACGAGCACGGCCTGAACTTCCGCGTTGGCGTAGCCGAATCGGAGAGCACGCAGGAGCTTTACGGCGCAACGGGAATGCCCACGCTCTGTTTGATTGACCGCCGTGGCATAGTCCGTTACGCGCATTTCGGCGGCGGCGACGACTCGAAATTTAACGAGATTTTAATAGGCTGTCTGGACGAGCGGCTCTAAAAAGTCTTGCGCGGGCGGGCGGGTGCTGTTAGGATGTCGCCCGCTTTAGAGAACAATTCAAGGGCCGGTTCAATTAAAAGGCGAGGCTCGCCTTTTCCACGACCTGCTGCGGTCGCTACTACTGTTCGTCTCTATTCCGCAAGCTCTGTTAGACATCTCTTATTCTGATTCAGATGACGAGAATTAAAGGCTGACGACGACAGGCGAGCGCCGTTTTGTCCTCAATTTAAGGCGTTTTCGTCAGGCTTATAAGCTGACGAAATAGTGAGCTTTCAGAGGCTCGCAAAATTTTTCGAGGCCGGCGTCTTTAGCTCTGTATGACGAACCGGAAGAGCAGGACGGAAGGGGGAAGTAATCGAGAATGCTTCGCCCTTCGGCTCTTGAGGCTCTGAGAGAAGCAGTCGCTGAATAGATTTCATGCAGCCGCTCTCTTGCCCCAGCCGGGCGCTTTAAGGCCGCAAGCGGGCAGATGGTTTTCCTGACGCCGACCGCCGAAAAAGAGAAGAGCGCGCCCGCGAATCTTTGAATTACAAACGAGGAATCCAATCCTCTTAACCCCAACGAAGGAGAAGCACAAAAAGCCATGGCTATAGTAAGCAGTCCTAATGGAGAGACAGTAAAACTGTACGACGTTCCTGATTCCGAGCTTGAGAAGTACGCGATTGACCCGCAGAAGGCTGCCGAGATGTTCCCGAAGAAAGAGAATCGCAGCCGCTCGGACGCTACGGCGGTAGCAAAGGCTGGCTCGCAGGGTGGTGACGTTCAGGCCTACAGCAACCAGGACATCTGTTATGCCTGGGAATGCGACGGTTACGGCAACTGCGTGTACGTTTGGTGGTACTGCTAGTCAGTTGCAAGTTCCACTACGGGTGGGAGAGAGAGCTTCAAATCGGCTTCTTTCCCACCCGTTGCTTTTCAGCTAGTGAATAGTAGATAGTAAATAGTGAATAGAAAGATAGTATCTCTTCTATCCACCATTTGCCGTCTACTATTCACTAGCTTTTAGCGTTCTTCCTACCCTTTGGCCCTAAAGGAAAATTCTCATGTCCAGCCCCTCTCAGCCGACGCCGCCTCCGGGGATGACGGCAGGACTGCCGCCCGGGCCTCCGCTAGGCAAGCCGCCCGCAACGGCTGGCCCGCAGCCGCCCCCTCCGGGAGCCATGCCGCCCGGTATGAAGCCGGGCATGCCTCCGAAGATGATGAGCGCCAAGCCCTACATTGGCCGTGCGCTGCGACTTCTGGGAGAGCATAAATCGCTGACGGCCATCACTATGCTTTTGTCACTGATGGTGACGCTCTTCCCGTTTGTAGTCAGCGTAGCCTTTGCCGCCATCTTTCAAATCCTTGGCCAATTCGCCGCGCCGCTTCCGCCGGGAGCCAGAAACCCGAACGCGGCGCGAAGTATATGGGAGATGACAGCGCCGCTTTTCGGCAAAGCGGACACGAGTTCCCTGAGCAGTTACGGGCTGAGCTGGCTGGCCGTGCCGCTCACCTTGCGTACGATTCTCGTCGTCTGGGCAAGCGCGCTCGTGCTCTCGCAAATACTTAGCTTTCTGCGCGCGTGGGTCGTGGCGCACCTTGAGGCGAGGCTGCTGCGCGGGCTACAGCAGAAGGTCTATGACCATCTTCAATCGCTCTCGCTGGATTTCTTTACGGGCGGTCAGACGGGCGCGCTCATGCAGAGAGTCTTGTCCGAGACTGCTGGCGTGCAACGCATGCTGACGCAGGTGACGCTCTACCCGCTCATAGATGTCATAGTGCTCATAGTAGTGCTCACTTACCTGCTAATCCTTAGCTGGCAGATGACGCTGGTAGCATTCGTGCTGGCTCCGCTTGTGCTGCTGATGTTCCGTTACACGAGCAAGAAGATGCAGCAGGCAGCCAAGGGAATGGCCATGAGCGGGCGCGAGCTTGGCGCGGAGCTGGAAGAGACAATTAGCGGCATCTCGGATATTCAGATTTTCAACGCGCAGGGCAGACGAAGCAGCCGCTTTGCCGAAGCTTCAAAGGTCGCGGCCAAAAACTCTGCGGCGATGATGGCCTGGATGGGCTTCAGCAATTCGGGCGCGCAAATCTTCATCGCCGCCTCGACCGCGCTCGTGCTCATAGTCGGTATCATCTATTACCCGCAGTTCGGCCTGACGCTGGCAGCCGTCATTGCCTTCGTGCAGATGACGCCGCAGATGTTCGGCGTGGTGCAGAGGCTAGTTGCGACCTACACGCAGTACCAGTCATTTGTCCCGAACGTGGTGGCAACCTACGAGCTGCTAGATACCAAGCCGACCGTGAAAGAGAAGCCGGACGCGGAGGACATGGGCGAAGTTCACGGCGACGTGGCTTTCGATTCGGTCGTCTTCGGCTACAGCCCCACTCAGAAGGTTCTGAACGGCCTGACCTTCAACATCAAGGAGGGCGAGACGGTCGCCTTCGTTGGGCCAATAGGCTGCGGCAAGTCCACGATTATGAACCTGCTGCTGCGCTTCCTTGACCCGGAATCGGGAGTGATTCGGCTTGAAGGCAAAGACATCACGGACGTCACGCTTCGGTCTTTGCGCGAACAGGTTTCAAAGCTCTCGCAGTTCCCCTTCTTCCTGAAGGACACCATAAGAGAGAACGTCAGGCTCGGCAAAGCTAACGCCACGGACGCGGAGGTCGAAGAGGCTTGCAGGCTCGCGCATATACACGATGTCATTGTTGACCCCAAGCGCATGCCTAAAGGTTATGACACAATCGTTGACGTGCAGGTTCCTTCCGGCGGGCAGAAGCGTCTGATTGCGCTGGCCCGCAACCTGCTGAGGAAACCGGAAGTTCTACTGCTGGACGAGCCCACGGAGAACTTGGACGCAGACCAGCGCAACCGCCTCATTCAAGTCATACGCGAGTACGCGCAGCAGCCCGAAAACAGAAAGACCTGCATCGTCATCAGCCACGACCTGAACTTCGTGGCAGCCGTCTCAGACCGCATCATAGTGCTGAATCAAGGAAGGGTGGCGGACGAAGGGACGCATGAAGAGCTAATCAAGAGAGAAGGCTTGTATAAGACTCTCTATGAGCTGAAGAACGTTGACCCTGCTCTGCTTCGCACGCGCACGGGCGCGGGCGGAACTGGCGGCGCTGGCGCTCCGCCGCCGGGCGCACGCATGCGCGGGATGCCTCCGCCGGGCGTAGCCATGCCGCGCTGAACATGCTATGGCGCAAAAGCCCGCCGGGTTGAGCGTCAAAGCTGATGCCTGTAGGCTTTATCAGGTATCACGAAATCTATTAGCTCTTATTTAAGGAGATGATTTTCAGACAATGGATTCTGCCATGAAGACCCCTGCGAATATGCCCCCGATGGGCCAGCCGATGTTTATGCCCGAAGCGCTCGAGCGCGCGTCGGAGCTTTTAGAAGAAGGCAATCTTGAAGCCGCCATAAGCGAGCTTGAGGCCGGACTTGTGGATGCAAGGGCCGCAAACAATGCTGTGGACTCGCAGGGGCGCACGGCTCTGGCGACGATGCTCGCGGACATCTATCAGGAAGCGGGAGAGTTTCAGAAGGCCCGCCTCATGCTGGGCGAGGAACTCTCTTTTCTTGAACAGCAGTTCGAGCAGGTCAAGCAGAGCGGCAACCCTTTCGAGAAGCGGAAATTTTTTACAGACCTGACCGTGCTCAGGGACAATCACACGCGCGTCTCCCTGATTGGAGAGACAGCGCCGGAGATTCTGGTCAAGCACTGGATTAACTCTGAACCGCTCTCTCTGGAGGCCCTGCGTGGGCAGGTGTTGTTGCTTGAGTTCTGGGCCACCTGGTGCAGGTCTTGTGTGGAGGTCTTTCCGAAGGTCAAGCGGCTTCATCAAGAACACGCCGCGAGCGGGTTGAAGGTGCTGGCCCTGACGCGCCACTATTACACGAGCCCCGGCCCCGTAGATTCGGCCGAAAAGGAGCTTGAGCTGATTCACAACTACGTGCGCGAGCACTCGCTTGAGTTTCCGGTGGGGATTTCCGAAGACGCGACGACGCAGATGGCTTACGGCGCTGTCGGCTTGCCGACCGTGGCGCTCATTGACCGCAGGGGCGTGGTGCGCGCCTTCGGTCGCTTCGACGGCGGTGAAGAAGGCGACCCGCTCTTTGAAGAGATTCTGGCGCGGTGCATGGAAGAGAAGTAAGCGGTGAGCAACGGAAGCGGTGAAAGGCTTTTCGTTAGACTCGCTCACCGCTTACTTTTCCGGGCGGCGGCGCAGAAAAATCTTGCGCGTCCCGCCCGCTTGCTGTTAGGATTGCGCCCGCTCAATAAACTTTTTCTCTTCAGTGGGACGCTTCCCTGGGTTGGCAAGTGCTAGACGCACGCATCTTGTAGGGTGACGGTCTTGCGCCCGCAATCGCATCATGCAGCCTTTTCTTAATCTCTTTGAGAGTAGTCTTTGGAAAAGCTCCTTCTATAAGAGGGGCGCTGCAAAAAGCATCCGTCGCCTGCGTCCCCTTGTTTAGTTAGAGCCGAAAACAGTCGAGTGATAATAATCATCAACCGCTCTGTTTTCGACGTACTGTTGACAAGCCGGTTTTTGACATAACCGTGTTACACCGCGAGGGTCGGCCAACGGGAATCAAGCATTGATTCACGCCCAGTCCGGCGCTCGGCCAACTTGAAACCGAAACGGGGAGCTAAATTTCCCCCTTACGATAAGGAGAAGAGATTGTTATGGCTATTGTGACCACAGTGCCGAAAAAAGGTGAAGCCAGCAAGGCTTTTGAAATCCCCGATGAGGAGCTTTCGAAATATCAGGAAGTCGAAGCTCAGCAGACGCAGTATGAGGGCGCGCCCCCGGAAGGCGCTGAGAAGTCCGAAGAGAACCAACTCGGCGGCGCAGGCGCTCTCGACATGGAACAGTTGGGCGATGTTCAAGCCTACAGCCACGTCTGCATTTGCTGGATCAGGATTGGCCGTCGCTGGTACTACCGCTACCAGTACTGCTGGCAGAGCTGCCCGTAATCACGCGGGCGCAAGCTCCGAGCTAACCGGGCAGCCCGTTTGCTGAGCGATGAGCGCTGGCAACGTGCCCGCCCGGCAATCAAAGAAAATGGCAGGTGGAAAGAAGCTTTCAGCGGCTCTTTCCACCTGTTGCATTAAAGCGCTACCTGCTTCTAGACGACCTTCGATAATCCATTGCGGCGCGTGCGTTCCGACTTGAATTTTTTATCCCTCTCTGACAGCATTCATTCTTAACTGAATCATCAACGCACACGTCTGAAGGACTCTGACCCTATGCCTGACAATCCGAAACAGATGCCTCCGCCGCCACAGGGCCCGCCGTCGGGAGGGCCGCCATTCGGGCCACCCGACGGTGGCGTACCGCCGGGAGATTGGCCGCCGGGGCCGCCGCCAGACGGGCCGCCCGCAGAGATGATAGCCGCAGGCCCGGATGATTTCGGCTCGGCTGAAGAGCTGCCGCCCGGCTTCATGGCCGCGCAAGGAATGCCGGGAGGCGACGGCCCGCCCGAGGCAGCCATGCCCCAGCAGATGAGCGCGTGGCCTTACCTTGGCCGTGCCCTCAAGCTTCTGGGGAAATACAAGCTTCAGCTTGGCCTTTCGCTGGTGCTGATGCTGGTCGTCTCGCTCGCGCCCTTCCTTGTGAGCGCGTCTTTCGGCCCCCTGATACAAATCTTGGGCGAGGCTGCGGCGCAGAACACTTGGGACGGCGTGTGGAGCATGCCCGGCTCGCTCTACAACAAGCCCGAGGCCCTGCGCGAGTATGTCTTTGAAGACTATCTTGCGACGCCGCTCTCGTTTACGACTATCTTCATCATCTGGGCGCTCGCCTCCATCCTGTCGGTGCTCCTACATCTGGTGCAGCAGTGGCGCATGACGCTGCTTGAGCAGTCGCTGGACGTGGAGATTCAACAGCAGGTCTACGACCACTTGCAAACTCTCTCGCTGGACTTTTTCACAGGCGCGCAGACGGGCGGGCTGATGCCGCGCGTGCTGATTGAGACGCAGAGCGTGCAGAAGCTGCTCACGCAGGTTCTGCTCTCGCCGCTCGTGGACGTAATCTCGCTCGTCATAGCTCTGGCCTACCTGATTGGCCTTAGCTGGCAGATGACCATCGTTGCGCTCATCCTCGGGCCGTTCGCTTTCTTCCTCTTCCGCTTCACCATGAAGAAGCTGGAATCAAGCGCCAACCAGATGATGATGAACAACCGGGACTTAAACGCAGAGCTTGAAGAATCCATAAGCGGCATGGCCGACATACAGGTCTTCAACGCGCAGGCCCGTCGCAGCCATCGCTTCAATCAGGCGGCGCGTGCCGTAGCCAACTCGACCGCGCGCATGCTCATATGGATGCACGTCAGCAACACCAGCTCGCAGGTTTACGTGGCAGTCTCTACGGCGGTGGTGCTTCTGGTAGGGATTCTCTTCGGCAACGCCTTCGGGCTGACTCTAGCCAGCCTGATTGTCTTCATAGGCTTCGTGCCCGCGATGTTCGCGCCCGTCCAGCGAGTGATTATGTCTTACACGACATACCAGTCGCTCGTGCCCGGCATAGTCGGAACCTACCAGTTGCTGGACACCCGCCCGACAGTTCAGGAGAAGCCGGGCGCGCAAGCTCTGCCGACCGTTCACGGCAACGTGAAATTTGAGAACGTGACCTTCGGCTACACGCCGCAGCAGAAGATTCTGAACGACATCTCGTTCGAGATTCGTGAAGGCGAAACGATTTCGCTCGTTGGGCCAATAGGCTGCGGCAAGTCTACGATTATGAACCTGCTGCTGCGCTTTCTGGAGCCGGAGCAGGGGCGCATCACGATTGATGGTTACGACATCTCGGACGTGACGCTTCAGTCCTTGCGCTCGCAAGTCTCAAAGCTCTCGCAGTTCCCCTTCTTCCTGAAGGACACCATAAGAGAGAACGTCAGGCTCGGCAAAGCCGACGCGCAGGACGGCGAGATTGTCTGGGCCTGCCGCACGGCGCACATTCACGATGTCATCACGACGAAGTTTAGTCAGGGGTACAACACGATTGTTGACGTGCAGGTTCCTTCCGGCGGGCAGAAGCGTCTGATTGCGCTGGCGCGTTGTCTCCTGCGCAATCCTGAAGTTCTACTGCTGGACGAGCCCACGGAGAACTTGGACGCAGACCAACGCAACCGCCTCATTCAAGTCATACGCGAGTACGCGCAGGACAAGCAGAATCGTCGCACCTGCGTCGTCATCAGCCACGACCTGAACTTCGTGGCAGCCGTCTCAGACCGCATCATAGTGCTCAATCAGGGGAGGGTGGCGGACGAAGGGACGCACGAAGAGCTAATCAAGAGAGAAGGCTTGTATAAGACTCTCTATGAGCTGAAGAACGTTGACCCTGCTCTGCTTCGTAAGCGCGAAGACCCAGCGAGCGACATGGCGGCGAGCGGCATGGCCATGGGCATGCCCGGCGGAATGGGAATGTAAGGAGATTGATTCAATGAACCGATGAATCAATCTCTTTCTATTCTTTCGGCGCGGCTTCGGCCTTCTGCTTGTTGCGGCTGGCTATGGCGAAAAGGATGCTCTTGACCTGAAAGGGCGTCAGGGTCGGGTAGGCTTCCATAATGAGCGCAATGATTCCGGCTATATAGGGACAGGCGAAGCTGTTGCCTGTGACCTGACGGTAACCTCCGCCCGGCCATGTCGTACGCACCTGAACGCCCGGCGCTACAAGCTCTATTACTTCGCCGTAGCGGTAGCCGAAGTTGAAGGGGTCGCCGCCCTCCCGCTTGACTACAGAGACGAGCGAGGATGAGAAGATGGAAGGATAGCTTGGCTGCGGCAGGTTGTTGGCAGCCGCCACCAGTATGCAGCCCGCGTGATAGGCGCGGTCGAGCAGGTCATGCAGGGGGCCGAAGTACTGCGGCTTGGTCGTCCCCAGAGAGAGATTGACCACCTGCATCTTGTTGCGTATGGCGTAATCCAGCCCGGCCAGAAACATGTCGCCGGAGCCGGAAGCGTTCGGCCCCAGAACTTTTACGCTGTGAAGCTCAACATCGGGCGCAACCTCTGTGATGATGCCCGCGCAGGCCGTGCCGTGTCCCGCCTGATCGCCGGAAGTGGAAGGACGAAAGACGACCTTGCCATTCTCTACCACGGCTTCTACGGACTCTTTGACTTTATCCTGAAGCGCGGGGTGGCGCACGTCTATCCCGCTATCTACGACCGCGACGCGCACACCTTTTCCCGTGCGCCCCTGCCATGTGGAATCAGGTGTTATTCCTCCCCACAAATCCTTGAGCGCGTTGGCCGCTTCCATCGCCGGATCAGACTGCGCCATCTCGTCTCATTCTCCTGAAATTGATTCCACTAAAGCCTCGGATTAAAAGCTCATGTAGGTGGTGCTGAACGCGCCGCGCTCCGTGTAGCGGGCGAGCGAATCTAGCACTTCGCGGCAAAGCTGTCGTTCGGCGTCGCCACGGCTGGCTATGTCGCGCAGGGAGATGGCGAGCGCCATCAGGTCTTTGTGCTCCGGCGCGGTTCTCACCTCTGAGAGCCACTTGCGCAGGGCGTTGCCTATCTCGTGGCCGCCGCCCGCGCTCTTGATGGAAAGCTCGAACAGCGTCTCAACGAGGCTCGCCGTCTCGTGCGCGTCAACGAGCGCCGCGATGGCGTCCGCGAAGTAGGCCGCCTTCTCCATGTCTTCGGGCGTGAAGGCTTCTGCGGGCGTGCCCTCCGGCAAGTGCTCCCAGCCGGGCCTGTTCACGAACTGCAACACGCCTACGGCCTCAGCGCCAACCCGCAGGGGCGTCGCCAGCGTAATCAACGTGCGGTAGCCGGTCGCAGAATCTACTATCGGGTAAAAGTTAGGGTCTTGCGACACGTCAACCGCCATGGGCTGGCCCGACTGGAAGACAAAGCCCACCACGCCGCGCCCCGGCGGAATCCTGATGTCCATCAGCTTGTCCGCGACGGGGCCTATGGCGACCAGAAACTTCAAGCCGCCTTCGTCGCCGTCGCGCACCAGCACGGAGGCTGCGTCGGCGTTAAGGGATTGCGCGGCTAGCTGTAGCAGATTCTGGATTGAGTGCGTCAGGGGGATGGTCAAGAGGTCTGCGACTTCCACTGCGCGCACGGCACTCTTCAGATAGTCCTCAAGGGAATCGGCCGCTCCCTTGGTTTTTCGCTTCCCGTCTGCCTTCGCCCGCTTCTTGTCCGATTTCGATTTGGTGCTCTTCTTGGTAGCCATAAGCTTTTCTCTTCACAAAGGGGAGTAAACAAAAGCGCCCGCCAGCGAGCGGAGCCCGGCATCCAGACTCTACGATGCCGCTACAAAGTGCGCCATTGTACAAGAAAAGAGGGGTTCGGGGATAGGGGCTAGGGGATGATGAAAAGAAAGAGAGATTGTCTTTCTTTATCCATCCCCCAACCCCTGACCCCCGGCCCCCATTCTGTGCCAAACTTGCCTGCCTCGCCCGCATCCGTGTACTATGCAAACAGGAAGGCTCGGCCTCTTCCCGTCGCATCCAGCGTGCGGCTCAAATCCCCCGGAAACAGGTTTATCCTACTCAGCTTTTAAGAGGGTTTTATCGTAGTGAAACAGCGATTGTCGTCGGCGCTCGCAGCGCTTCTCGTCTTTACACTTCTTTCTCCAGCATTAATTTCAGGGCAGCAGACACAGGGACGCGCCGGAAGCGGCTCAGACCGCACTTCTGCGACCGCGCCCTCTTCGGGACGCGCAAGGGGCCTGCGCTCGCGCACGCTCAGCCCGGAGGCGGCAAGCGTTCAGCGAAGCTTCGATGAGGCGCTGAACATCGTGCGGGACAACTACGTTGACGGAAGCAGGCTGGATTATAACTCCGTCTTCAAGTCTTCCATCATCGGCATGCTGCGCACGCTTGACCCGCACTCGAACTACTACGACCGCAAAGAGTACGAGGAGCTGAGAACGGATCAGCGCTCGGAGTATTACGGAATAGGAGCAAGCATAGGCAACCAGCGTCAGGGCGAGCAGAACGACACGTTTATTCTTTCGACCTTCGAAGATTCGCCCGCCTATCGCGCGGGGCTTCGCTTCGGTGACCGGATAATCGCTGTGGACGGCATAAACATGCGCGGCAAGACTTCGCTGGAAGTGCGCGACAAGATTCGCGGCCCGCGCGGCTCTTCCGTCAGCATAACTCTTGAGCGCGCCGCGACGGGCCGGACTGAAAGCGTTGAGATAACGCGCGATTCCGTGGCCCAGCCTTCGATTCCTGATGCTTACCTTCTCAGGCCCGGCGTCGGCTACATAGACATGACGCACGGCTTCAACTACACGACGACGGACGAGCTACAGGCGGCGCTGGATTTCCTGCACATGAAGGGGATGCAGTATCTGGTTCTGGACTTGCGCAATAATCCGGGCGGATTTCTTGACCAGGCTATCCACGTGGCGGAAAAGTTTCTGCAAAGCGGGCAGTTGATTCTCTCGCAGAAGGGGCGCGAGCGTCGTCTAGACCGCTCTTACGACTCTGACAACGACCACCCGGACATGACGCCGCTCGTCATACTGGTTAACGGCAACACGGCTTCAGCCTCGGAAATCGTAGCGGGCGCGATGCAAGACCACGACCGCGCCATCATCGTCGGTGAAACCAGCTTCGGCAAGGGATTGGTGCAGGGCATCTTTCCGCTTGAATCCGGCGCTGGCCTGACGCTGACGACCGCCAAGTACTACACGCCTTCAGGCCGCCTGATACAGCGCGACTACTCTGACGGCGGCTTCTACAATTACATCACTCGCGGCGGCTCCATACGCCAAGATGGCGAGGAAGAGAAGCAGACAGGCCCGGCGTCACAGACCGACACGGGACGCACGGTCTATGGCGGCGGCGGGATAGCGCCCGACCAGTACGTCAAGCCGTCCACGATTAGCCCGGCACAGGCACGCCTGATTAACCCGGCCTTCTTCTTCGCGCGCGAGCTTGTCAACGGGCGCATAGCGGGCTTTGACGCTTACAAGGTGCAGCGAGCCATAGAGTTCAATCGCAAGTTGCAGCCGACCGATTATCCTGTGACGGACGCGCTGCTCAAGGCGTTCAGGGATTTCGTGATGAAAGACCCGAACTGGAAGATGACGCCGCAGTATCTTGACCGCAACAGGAATTTCATCACCCAGCAGATACGCTACAACATCATCACGGCTGCTTACGGCAAAGTGACTGCCGACGAGGTGCTGGTCTTGGACGACCCGCAGGTGACGAAAGCTCTTGAGCTTCTGCCACGCGCACGCGAGCTGGCGCAATCAGCCGCCGCCAGAGCGCGCGCGCAAAGATAAAGCTTCACCGCGCCGCAATCCTTAAAAAGAAAAAGGGCCACTCATTCAAGCTTGAGCGGCCCTTCTCTTTTCTTAAACCGGTTTCCGGCTAATCCTTTTTAGCGAACTGCGCGGCCTGCGGCTCAGGCTTGCTCTCGGAGTTCGCTTCGGCCGTTGCCTCCTGCTTCAGCTTCTCAAGGTCAATCTCAGTGGACGGCGTCGTGTCGGCCTTCAGGACGCGCGCCATCAATTCGAGCGCATGCTCGTTTGCCTCCGGGTTGCTGGACGCTACGCAGTCGGACGGAATGACCAGATTGAAATCACGCATGTAGGCATCGTTCGCCGTGAAGAGCACGCAGATGTCGCCCGTCAGCCCCGTCAGTATAAGCGTCTTGGCCTGTAAGTATTCGAGCAGCGTGTCCAGAGTCGTAGAGAAGAAGCCGGAGTGCTTAGGCTTCAAGACAAAGTAGTCATCCTCTTCCGGTCTTAAAATCTCCGCTAGAGGCTTTCCGCAGACATCATCTTCCAGACAATGCGACAGTATCTTGTTGAAGTCCGACTGCCACCTGCCGAAATTATCGTTGACGTAGATGATGGCTATGCCTGCTTCCTTGGCTCTTCTCTTGAAGTCCGCGAGCCGGCGGGCCATAGGCATCGCGTGCTTTAGAAGCTCCCGGCCCGTATCGAATTCCATGTCGTTGATGACGTCAATCAGGAGCAGCGCGACCTGCGAAGTGTCCGGCACATTCCCGTGCAAATCCTCGTTCTTTGCGGGCATCGGTATACAGTTCTCTCCCGGCGGAAATTTCTATTCTTTACAGGCTGCAAGTTTACCACGCGGAGCCCGCCGGGGTCGCTTCGAGCCTCGCGCACTTCTCTAAAAAGCGCTTCATTCTATGACAGCCTCTTCACCGAATTTCGCCGCGAGGTCTTTTTGAAATCTCTGCATGAAGTAGGTGTGGCCAATCACGAAGCGCGAGACGAAACGGAAGAAGGGGTTGGGAACTTCGCCGCGCTCAGTGATGGTAAGGCTGCTTCCGGCCGTGTCGTTCGCCTTAATCTCATATTCCCAGCGACCCGAAAAGGGGCCTCCCTCGTCCGCTATGATACGCACGAGCCGACTCGGAGGAACTACTTCCGCCGTCTCCATAGTTAAGGGCGAGCCGTCTTCATAAACTTCACGCCAGACCTCCCGCCCGTTGCGGTCGGGCAGCCGCTCCACTCTCTTCAAATCCTTTCGCCAAGCGGGCTGCCCTTCGTAATCCGTAATCGCACGCCACACAGTCTCAGGCGACTGCCGCGTCTTCAACGTTCGGGACGCAACGTGCTGGCGCGGAGTCAAGAGGCCGACAGCCGTGACGAAGAGAAGCAGAGCGATTAAGGCTGCTACGGGCGCGAGCAGCCACAGCAGTAGCCTTCTCTTTTTCACGACGCTCCTCCCCCTCGATTCTCCAGAGAGAAGTGCGGATTCTCGATTATCCCCAAGATGTTGCCGAAGGGGTCGCGCACCGTCGCCATGAGAACGCCTTCTCCCACGTCCTGAACGTCCGTGTGTCTGGTTGCCCCAAGGCCAATCAGCCGCTCAAGCGACTGTTTGATATTCAAGACTCCCCAGTAGGCTACAGCCTTGTCTGACGCTTCAGCTTTGTCTGAACCATCCGGGTCTAATCCAAGCTCGTAGCCCCCAACGTTAAAGCCTACGTAGCACGGGTGGTCGAAATACGGAGCTACGCCGGCGGCGCGCGTGTACCATTCTTTGGCTTTCTCAAGGTCGTCTACGTGATAGATGACTGTTCTGATTCCGAGAAACATCTTTTCTCCTTTTCAACAACAGACTTGTGGGCTTCAAATGAAAACTTAAAAAGGACAGGTGGCTCTCTGATTATTCACTGGCGGCTACCGGCCGGGGGCTGATAGCTTGACGAGCGAAAGGGTAGCGCCCGTGGGGTCTGTGATGACGCAGAAACGACCCACGTTCGGAATGTCGGTCGGCGGCACGCAGACCTTCCCGCCAAGCTCTGCTGCCTTCTGAGCCCTGTCGTCCACGTCTTCTACTTCGACGTAGGACATCCAGTGCGAAGGTGCATCGCCGTCTCCGGTTGTCATCTGGTACATGCCCCCTATGTGCTCGCCGCCCGCGACTATCTCTGTGTAGCACATTCCGGCCGCGTTTGATTCCTCTAACTGCCAGCCCAGAAGCTCCGTGTAAAACCTCTTCGCCGCTCCCAAATCCTTGGTCGCCAGCTCGTTCCAGCAGAAAGTTCCACTCTTGGACATCACTTGTTCAGCCATTTTGTTTCGTCTCCTTTAAGTTTGAAATAATTGAAAGTTTCAGATTCGATGAAGAATGCGAAAGCGCTTTTAGCCTTGCGGCTTGCGTCTTAAGCTTGCGCCCAGAACGACGCACGCCGCGCCTATGAAGGGATTCAGCAGAGCCACCCAACCGGGCTGCACGGCGTTCTGCATAGCTTCCATGTTAGAGACCTCCGCCGGCCTTGTGAGGCGGTCACGGCCGGAGTTGGCGGCCCTGAGCGCCGGGACAGCCGCCCACAGGCCAAGCACTATCACTAGCATCGCAAGGACTAGCGGCGCTCTGCCGCGCCTTGCAATGGCCGCGCAGGCGTACCCGCCCGCGACGGCTGCAACAAGCCACAGCACGAAGGTCGTGGCAATCCAGAGGTTAGACACCTCGTAGGTGTCGGGCTTGAAAGCGGCGCTTGTGCCCATCAGGAGATAGGCCGCCGAGAATGTGAGAAAGACTGTGAGCGCCATGAGCATGTAACCGACAATTACCCCGCCGATATTTCTAAGCATAGCTTCAACTCCTTCAGAGAAGAGAAATGTTGACTAACGCCTTGTTAGAAAAGAGCGCCGAATTTTTGCGAGGGTATGGAAGGCCGGAAAGCTTGAACGCGGCCTTTCGGTACAGCCTGTAGAAAAAAGAAAGGTGAGCTTTCTATCTATAGAAAGCTCACCTTATCAAACCCGCCCTTGGCTCGTTCTTATGGTCTTGCGAGGGGTGAAACCTGATTGTGTTCCTTATTAAACTTGCTTGGCTCTTAGTGCGATGCGAGCCATTCACTGAAAATCTTCGACTCTTCCAATTTGCCGCTCCAGCGCGCGCGGTTCTTGCCCGTCAGAGCCAGAACCATCGCCTGATGCTGTCCGGCGCGGTCTCCGAGTCGCTCGAAATAGTTGTAAAGTCTGTCAATCTTCTGAACCGACTCACGCGCCGCTTCGACCGTCTTGAACGACAGCACGTTGCGGAAGAACCTCGAATAGATGTTCTGCTCTTTCGCCGTCGTCGTGTAAAGATCGAAGTAACCCTTGAGTATGCCCGCGTTCTGAAGCACCTGCGCTACGTAAGAGGGGCGCGCTCCGACGCGCCGCGTAATCTGCGCAATATCCGTCACACCGTTCTCATAAAGAGAGATAATCTGATCCTTCTTTGAACGCGTCTCCGTTTCGGTCTGACCACCTTCGCGCTTCTCTACGGCTGATTCGTCAGCGTACTCAAGCTCAAGCGAAAGCGGCCTCATCTCTTCCTGCAAAAGTTCCTGTGTCATCATTTCCTACTGCCTCCTTGGCTACAGTCACGTGCGGAGGAGAGGCGAGCGAGAAGCGGCAATCCAAATCTCTTCCCGGTCGCCGCCCCCTCGCTCGCGTATATAGCTCGCTTAGCTTGCGCGGCGAATCGCTCCGGCTTCCTGCTGTAGACCCTTCAAGTGGTCTATGAAGGAGGAAGCTGCGCGCTTCGACAATTCGTCCGTCTTGCAGCGAAGAACAGACTGGCACTCCTCTTCCGGGTCAACCCCGGCCTCGCGCGCCAGAGCGCGAATCATGCCAAGCTGCTTCGGCGTCACAAGGTCTGCCATGGACTTGGCGAGCGGGTCGCGCGGCATTGCGCCGGGCTGCGCGGCTGCGCCGTGTCGCTCTATGACTTCCGTCTCGCGCTGGTAAAGCTCGCGTGCGATGCCGAATTTGACGGCCGCGCGCTTCAGAGCATCGTGCTCTGCCTTCTTGATTCCCATCTCGCTCTCGGAAGTGCCGGTGCCGACGCCTTCGCGAGTCACACCGTCAATGGTGATGGCTGCGGTGACGACTGCTATGTCGCCAAGCTGGACGACGTTCCTGACAGCGTGCTGCCATGTCGGCGCGATGCGGTCTAGAATGTCCGCGACCGTGTGCCACTCTACGTACTCGACCATGTGAGTGTTGCCCTGACGGTCTGTCCATCCTTCACGCGTCTTGATGAAGTTAGGGTCAACCTGCTGCTTCAAGGCGCGCAGGGTGTTGGTGAAGGGAACTACCGAAGCAATCTGCTCGTGTCCGTTATCTGTAATTTCCTGCACTTCAAGTGCTGTATCTTTCTTCCTGTTCATTTCCTGCTCCTCTATCTCATTGTGTTCAGCGAGTGAGCGAACATTTGAAGCCCTCTTCTGCTCTTCGGCATTGATTTGAGTTGCCTCTTCCGCCTCGCTCATCTCCCGTTCGGAGCGCTCGACCGTCGCGGGCTTCGCAGCCTTTGGCGTCTCCTGCTCCTCGGATGCATCTGCGTTAGTGTTGGGCTCGGCAGCCTGCGGCACTGTTTCCGCCAAGGCTTTAACCTCTGCGGCCTTCTCGGCTACGGGCTGCTGCTTTGTTACCGCTTCCGTGTTTCGCGCCAGAAGCGAATGCTTGACCGCGAGAATGTGCTCGCAGCGAAAACCAGAGTCGGTCGTGACCTGCTCTTCAAATTCCAGACAAGAGCAACGCACCTTGCCCGTTTCATCGCGCCAGACCTCGTAGCTCTGCTTGCGCCCGCGAAGTGTGGGCGTCAGCACGCGAAAACGGTCGCCTTCGCGCGTCACAAGTCCCATCGCGGCAATACCCTGCGCGCGTTTGTCCCGCATCACGGCTTTTCTGTCTGTTGCTACGGCGTTCGATGACATGGCTCTTGACTCCTCTTCAAAAACTGCTGTTTTCAGGCCGCGCGCTCAACGGGCAGCTCGCTCAACTGACCTGGCTGCTCTCTTCGTGTTTCATTGAGACGGCGCTCAAGCTCGGCCACGCGCGCCTCTAACTCCTCTACGCGGCGCGTCTGGCGATGCACAGTCTTGAACAACCCGTCGAATGTTTCCCAGATATATTCGTTTGCGCTCATCTTTTTGGCCTGCTTCCTACAGTATGAAATCTCTTCTGTTTCATACGTGAAACAGTGTACCACTGTTCCCTCCTTGTTGCAAGTATAAAACAAAGTCTTGCAACTAAAATTTTCCTGTGATATCTTCTGGCTTGTAATAGGCCGGATGGGTGCGCCTTAAGCGCCCAAAATGGCCGAAAGGAGGCCAAAATGGCGGAAAAGAGTTTGGTAAACACGGTTGAGCTGGGGCGTGCCATACGCCGCAAGCGTGAGGAGCAGGGTCTGAGCCTGCGCGATGTCGCAGATGAAACGGGCGTTTCAGCTTCCACGCTTTCGCGCATAGAGAACGGCACTGGAAAGCCCGACGCCGACAACATCGCGCGCCTGACTACGTGGCTCAACGTGCCTATGGAGCGCATCATGGGCGGGCGCGAAGGCGGCGCGGACGAAGCCAAGGCGGTCGTCTACTTCCCGCAGGAGAGCATGCCGGAAATCGTAGAGGCGCACTTGAGAGCCGACCGCAACTTGACGCCCGAAACGGCACATGCACTGGCGGAACTGTTCCGCGTAGCCTACGCACAGTTCAGCCGTCCCGGCGAAGACCCGCGCAGCAAGCGCCGTCGTTAGGAGCGTGCCCATCGCACCGGGCAACAGCAGTAAAAGTTTAGAAGGTCTTCGGACAGAGTGAGTGGCCGCGTTGCCGTAAGTGCAGCGCGGCCACTTCTGGCTTTTATGAGCCGTAAACCGGGAAGGTTTCGGGTTATAATCGTGGATGTGGACGAAAAGGTACTGCCTCCGACTCAGAAAGGGCGATTCTACGAGTTGCGCGCACAGGGCTTGCGCGACTTCGCGGGGCTTAGTCGTGACGACGAGCCCTTAGACCCGTTTGCTCTGGCCAATTATGCAAAGCTAATGGTCGTGGATTTCAACATGATTATGGGGCTGTCGGAGGAGGCGCGCGCACATCTTCTGGGCGACGGCTCTAACGCCTGGTCTGGCGGGACTGCCTCGCGCCCTCTGCCCAACGGGTGGAGGCTCGTCATCTTGAATCCTACGCACGGCGCTCAGCGCAACAACGCAACCCTGATGGAAGAGGTCTGCCACGTCTTTCTTGGACACAAGGCGAACCGGCTGGCCATAGTCGCGCAGGACAAGCACGGCAAGATGGCTTCGCGTGATTACAACGACGAGGATGAAGAGGCGGCTTATGCCGTGGGCGCTGCCTCGCTGGTTCCTTTCACCGCGCTGCGTCGCTTCGTCTTTCAGGGCAAGACTTCCAAAGAGATAGCCCAGCACTTCAACGTGAGCCGTGACTTGGTTGAGTACCGCATGAAGGTCTCAAGGCTCTGGCACGACTACAAGGCGCAGCACCCGGAAGAGATTCAGCGCCGCTACGAACAGCAGAACGGCTACAAGAGAAATGCAGAAGGCAAAAGTAGTTGATTCATTTGTTCATCGGTTCATTGATTCAATGAACCGATGAATCAATTCCTTCCGCATTGCTTTCCATATGGAGCGAGACGAGAGAGACGTTGGTCGGCTGCGCCGTTTGAGCGAGCAGATAAAGTCGTCTATTGATTATCGCTCCTTCTACACGCGTTACTGCCACGCTCAGGCGCGCATCTCCTCTAACCGGCTTCAATCGCTCTGTCCCATCCCGCATCACGCGCATAGCGGCAGGGGAAACCCCAGCCTCTCAGTAGACCTTGAGCGAGGTCTTTTTCATTGCTTCTCGCGCGACGAGGGCGGCGACTGCATACGCTTCTATGAGCTGATGCACTCGGTTGGCTTCGTGCAGGCCGTCAACGAGATTGCGCGTGAGCTGGGCTTGACGGCGAGCCACACGGAATCTTCTCTGATTAAGCGCGCCGCGCCTGATATGGAAGTACCTGAGTATCAGGGCGAGCCGCTCGCTACGGACAGGCTCGCTGAGATGTGCGAGGCTTTTCTCGCCGCCTGCCGAGAGGAAGAGCAGGCCGAAGGCAGAAATTATCTGGCGCGGCGAGGCATAGACGAGCGAAGCATACGATTAACGGGCGTTACATATTTTCCGCGCCGCGCTTATCGCCGCGTGATGGGCCGCATGCTGGAGGCATTTCCGATTGACGAGCTAAAGCTGAGCGGGCTCTTTAATCAACAATCGCATCTGACCTTCTATCGTCACAGGCTTCTTTTCCCCTTCTACGTGGAGGGCCGCGCGCTCTATCTTCAGGCGCGAACGACTGCGTCGGGTGTTGAGCCGCGCTGGCACAACATGCGCGGGCCGGTGCCTTCGCTCTATAACGTGGATTCGCTGGAAGATTTGAGCAGCAAAGAGGTGGTCTATTTGGTAGAAGGCTTCACAGACACGCTGACGCTTTTGACGCACGGGTTCGCGGCCGTCGGCTTAGTTGGCGCTGGCGGCTTGAAGGAAGAGTGGCTCGCGCCTCTGGGCAGATTCAGCGTGGTGGCCGCGCTCGACCCGGACGCTGCGGGCGAGCGAGCGGTAGCGCGTTATCAGGAGATGTTCAGCGCGCGCGGAATGCAACTGGCGCAGCTTGAGTTGCCGAGCGATGTCAACGAGTTCTTTCAACATCATCCGTCCGCGCCGCTCGAATTCAAGCTCCTGACGGAAGCGGCGCTTGAATCGCTCCCATCTTAAGAGCCGGAGCGCCCCCTCTTATTGAGCCAGAGGAATGCCGCCCCAAGGGTAAACAGCGTAGAAGTTACGAATACGTAAAGCACCGTCATTCCCCGCCCCTGCGTTCCGTGTATGTAGACGGCATGAAGCACGTTGATGACGCCGAAAAGAATCAGGCACCAGCCAGCCATTTTACGCGGCTCCATAATTTCACTCTCCTTACTCGACAAAGCAGACGTACAGCCGTAGTTAGACAGCCGTTCGAGGGAAAAGTTCCCGGCAGAGAAGAAATAGATTCGGATTGCGCATTCGGTAGGCATCATTCATAATCCTGATTTTGAGTTAAGACGAATATGGCAGAGCAGATAACAGAGACGGGAGCGCGTCACGGAAAGGTTTCCGTCACGGACAAGCTGCGCCTTCTGCTGGACATCACCAAGAAGATTAGCCGCTCGCTGGACTTACAGGAAGTCATAAACCTTGTGATGGACACGCTCGGCTCGCTCCTGCCCTATGACGCCGCCGGAATCTTCATTATTCAGGGCCAGAAGTCTTCGCCGGACGGAACCGCGCAGCAGTCGGCTGTCTACCGCGCAGAGGCTGTTCGCGGCTACGACATAGACGACCTTGTAGAGCTTCGCCTGAAGATGGGTGAGGGCATCATAGGCTTCGTCGCTACACGCGGCGAGCCTGTGATTTCGCCCGACGTTCATAACGACCCGCGCTACGTCAACGCCCGGCGAGAGACGCGCTCCGAGATGGTCGCGCCCATCATCTCCAACGATGAAGTGATTGGCGTCTTTGACCTTGAGAGCGACCAAGTCAACACCTACACGGCGGACGACCTGCAAGTCCTGATGCTGCTGGCCTCGCAGGTGGCGATTATCATAGAGAAGGTGATGCTGCACGAGCAGCTTGTGGAGAAGAAGCGGCTCGAAGGTCAGCTCGAAGTCGCGCGGCAGGTTCAGTTGGAGCTTCTGCCGCCTTCAGACCCTAATCTCGAAGGCTTCGATATTTCCGCCTACAACTTTCCGACAGAGGAAGTTTCCGGCGATTACTACGACTGGGTTCGCATCTATGACGACCAGATTGGAATGGTTATAGCGGACGTTTCCGGCAAGGGCGTGCCCGCAGCGCTGCTGATGGCCTTCCTGCGCGCCAGCCTCCGCGCGGCGATTCACATAGGCTATGCGCCGCACATCTCCATGGCCAAGGTCAACTACCTCCTGTGGGAATCCATAGAGCGAAACCAGTTCGTCACGGCCTTTTACGGCGTGCTGGATGCGTCGAATAAGACGCTTGCCTATACGAACGCCGGTCATAATCCGCCGCTCGTACTGGATAAAGACGGCAAGCTACGCTTTATAGAGCGCGGCGGCCTACCTTTGGGGATGTTCAGGGACACGCGCTATTACGAGTATTACATGTCGGTTGAGCCGGGGCAGGTGATTGTGCTCTATACGGATGGCGTGACGGAGGCCGCCAACCCTGAAGGTGAAGAGTACGGGCGCGAGCGGCTGGCTCAGGCCGCGCTGGACGCGCAGGACTTAAGCGCTCGTGAGATGATTTCGCGTATTCACAAGGACGTGATTGACTGGACTGGCGGCACGGGGGCAACAGACGACATAACTTTCTTCATCGTCAAGGCCCTCTGAGATGAAAACTTGAGCTAAAAAGGCAAAAGTCAAAAGTGAAAGAGAAAACAGCTCTTCACTTTTGACTTTTGCCTTCTTAGTTCTTACTTTACTCAGTGCGCCGTCACGGAATTGTGGGCATGACTCCCACCCGGCGCAAGTGGCGCGCGGTAGTTTCCGAAATGGAACTCGCTTTCGACTTCCTCAAAAGCGAAAACGTCGAAGCCGTAAGCATCAAGGCACGCCGCCAAATCATCGGGCGTAAGCAGATAAACAGCAGGAGAAAAACCTGCTTCGGCACGAATCTCTAGCAGGCGCTCGATGACTTCCAACGGAGCGAACACTCGAACAGGGTCTCTGTAGGTTGCCATGAAATTTAGCGCCTCCTTTTATTTCAGCCTTACCTGACGTGAGGCTGCAACCTGTAGAACGCCCGTGCAGCCTCCGTCTTGCACTACTTTGGATGTACGCTCTTTATGTCGCAGTTGTTCGCGTCAAACATTTATTTTTGGTCACGAAGAAAGCCCGAAACCGTAGACAAGCATAATAAATTCAGGAAATCGCCCGAAAGGAATAAAGCAGTGACAGGCAGTTTTCAGCTCCCGGTTTTTAGTTTTCAGCAGAAAGCCAGTTGCTTTTCACTAAAAACTGAAAACCGGGAACTGAAAACACTTGTTCACTCATCACTTTTCTTATGAGCACACCGCTTGATACACAGCCGCCTCCGCCACCAGCAGCGCCGCAGCCGCCGAACTTCGTGCAAGTGCTACAGCGTATGCTCGCAGTCTCGGACAAGGTTTCTGACCTTATCTTTTCCCCCGGAAGACCACCGCAGATAGAACTGGTGGGGAAATTACAGGGCGTTCCCATCCCCGGCCTTGAGAAACTGACTGCGCCGCACACTGCGGCCATCGCCAAGCTAATCATAGGCAATCACGAGACGGCGGCGCAGAATCTGGAAAAATACGGCTCTGCGGATTTAAGCTTCAGCGCGCCGGGGCTGTCGCGTTTTCGCGTCAACATCTTCATGCAGCGCGGCACACACGCTATAGTCATGCGCGTTATTCCGTCCAACCCGCCGCGCTTCTCTGATTTTGACCTGCCCTCCGAGCTACAGAAAATCTCCGACCTCAAAAACGGCGTGGTGCTGGTCACGGGCCCCACGGGCTCAGGCAAATCAACCACGCTCGCCGCCATCATAGACCTGATTAACGAAACCAAGTATTACCATATCGTTACAATTGAAGACCCCATAGAGTTTCTGCACCAGCACAAGAACTCCACGATTCACCAGAGGGAGCTGCATTCGGACACGCCGGATTTCGCGCTCGCGCTGCGCGCCGCGCTCAGGCAGGCTCCGAAGGTGATTCTGGTAGGCGAGATGCGTGACCGCGAGACGATTGAGGTCGCGCTCGAAGCCGCAGAGACGGGCCACCTTGTCCTCTCAACTCTGCACACGATTGATGCCTCGAAGACGGTAGACCGCATCATAGGCGTCTTCCCCAAGAACGAGGAGCAGGCCATACGCACCCGCATCGCGCAGAGCTTCCGTTACATCGTCTCTCAGCGATTGATTCCGAAGTCGGACGGCAAGGGGCGCGCGGCAGCCATAGAGATTCTGAAATCCACAGCGCGCACGCGCGAGTACATAGAGCGTGGCGAGAGCGAAGGCAAGTCGCTTTTGGACGCTATGGAGCAGGGCGATCAGGAAGGGATGCAAACCTTCGACACCGTTCTGGAGCGCTACATTAGAGCAGGCATTGTGAAGCGCGAGGACGGCATGCCCTATGCGACTAACGCAAACAACCTGCACTTGCGCTTGGCGGATATGGACGAAACACCTGCGCCTAAGCCTGCCGAGCCTGAGCCGTCCAAGCCAGATTCCGGCTCGATTCTGGACATGATTGAGAGATAGGAGGAATACGTGCCAACCTTCTGCGCGCATACTACATCATTTATGGAACAGTCTCCCCTAGAAGGCGTTCATTGAGCCTGAAGCAAACGGGCCTAGATGCGCGCGTCCTTCTGTTGACAGCCGAAGGCTTGCTTGCGTTTACGAATCTCTAAGGATTTGCCCGCGCGCCCGCAAACGGCCTATCTTTTAAGAGGAGCGAAATAGAAGAATGAAGTCGAAACCGAGAATGATGAATAGAAAACTTCTATCTGGCTCATCCTTCCGTGTTCTGACTTCCGCGCTCCTTCTGGCCGCGCTGCTTTGCCTGTCCGTGCCGGGCTTCAGAGTCTCTGCCCAGACGAATGAGGGCGTGCGCGCAGACCTGCCGCTCGGCGGGGAACTCAGGATTGAGAATCGTCGCGGAGACATCTTCGTAGAAGTCTGGCAGGAAAAGCACGTTTCAGTCTCTGCCACCGTCGAAGGGGTAACGCCTCGCCGCTCGCCCGTCATCATACAGAGAACAGAGGAACTGCTGACCATAGGCGTCGTGCGAGCTTTGGCCGGCAAGGCCCAGCGCGTTGACCTTCATTTACGCATCCCCGAACGCTCTCGCGTGGAGATAATCGCCACTGACGGCAACATAGAGGTGCGCGGGATTCCGGCCACTCTCGCGGCGCAAACCGTCGCGGGCGACATACGCGCAGAGCTGCCGGGCAATGCCGACGCAAGCATACGCGCCGAAACCGTGAGCGGGACAATCTTCTCCGCCATAGCCGCGCCCGATGATGTTTCCAGCGAGCGAATCTTTGAGGCCCGCTCCGGCCGGGGGACGCGCCCTCTTTCATTGAAATCCGAGCGCGGCAGCATCACGCTCGCCCCTGCGGATGCCGGTCAAAGCTCATCGTCGCTCATACCTTCTCCTGACGCGCGCCCTACGCCCGCGAAGGTCGTAGGTACGGAGAGCGCGCAGGAGCGAAGGCCGCCCACGCTTAGCAGCTCCGGCACGACCGGGAGCGGCGCAGGCACGCCCGGCAGTTCGACGAACGAGCCCTTCGAGGTGGACGAAAATGATGTGGTGCGTATAGACACGGAGCTTGTCACGGTCAACATGAACGTGGTAGACCGCAGCACCAATCGAGGCATAACGGGCCTGACCGAGCGCGACTTCAAGCTCTTCGAAGACGGCGTAGAGCAGAGCATCTCGCGCTTTGAATCTTCTAACGCCCCCTTTAACTTGATACTGATGATTGACCTCTCGGGCTCCACACGAGAGGTGGTCAAGCTGATACGAGAGGCCGCGCTCAGGTTCGTAGACGCGGCGCGTCCTATGGACAGCATAGGCGTCGTCACCTTCGCAGGCTCTCCTACCGTCATCTCGCGCCCGACGACTGACCGCAGAACTCTGCGTGCACGTATAAGCGCCATAGACACCGTTCCGTTCGGAGATACGAAGCTTTATGACGCGACCGACTTCACCATGAAGGAGTTCATGAAAGAGGTCAACAACCAGCGCCGCACGGCCATAGTGGTGATGAGCGACGGGCTTGACGGAAGCCTGCCGAGCGTCAGGGGCGACGGCTCGGCTCTGGCTTATGAAGAGCTGCTTCATAGCATACAGGAGTTCGACGGCGTCCTGTACACGCTCTGGCTCAACACCGAATACGAATCCCTGAGCGATCAGGACACACAGCCGGAGGACTTTGACCGTGGGCACGACCGCATGAAAGAGATAGCCGACGTGGGTGGCGGTCTTTTCTACGAAGTCGAGAAGATTGAAGACCTCGCGGGAGCATACGAGCGCGTCGTGGCAGACCTCGGCACCGTTTACAGCCTTTCCTACCGGCCTAAGAACAAGCAGCGCGACGGCAAGTGGCGGGCGATTCGCATCAACGTGGCTCGCAGCAGCGCGGTCGCACGCGGCAAGCGCGGCTACTACGCCAACTGAGGTTCAGCTTGGTTTTGATTGGCGGGATGAAAAAGTCTAATCTGCGAACAACTGCTCGACTCGTAGTTGCAGGTCTGGAAAGATTCTGGAGTTGACCTGTTCGCCTTGCTTGAACGCGTGCCCTTCGTCAAAGCCCCGGCCGGTTTGATAGCGCACCTCTACAGTTTCCCCCGTTTCGTCAACCAGCCAGAGCTCACCGACCTCAAGCGCGCCGTAGGTTTCCGCCTTGGTGTTCCGGTCGTAGATGGCGGAGCCGGGCGAGATGACTTCAACGACAAGGTCAGCCGTGTTACGGTGTTTAGGGTCTAGCCGCGCCTCTGTTTCTGCCGAGAGATAAAACAAGTCGGGCTCAAGATAGGTATTCCTGCTAGTCCAGATTGCGGCGCGCGGCACGTATAGCTTACCTGTATTGCTCGTTTCAATAAGATGCAGGGTTAGAATACGCACCAATCTTGTTACGATATAATCGTGTGTATACTCTGGCGGTGGCGTCATGTAGAGGACTCCGGCGATGAGCTCTAGCTTCGAGAAATCCGGCGGGTCGGGCAGTTGCCAGAACTCTTCCAGCGTGTAGGTCTTGACGAGTGGGGATGTGTTGATGGTAGAAACCATTGGAGTGCCTCCGCTCTGGAATAATAACAAAACGGCGTCGGCTAAGATAGATTAAGCACTTGTTGTAGATGAGGTGGGGCGAATTATAGCAATCATGCAGGTTGAAGGAAAGAGATTATTGGAAGCCGCCTTTTTATCTTCGGGCATAAAAGTGTCCGTTCTGTTCTTTCTGCTTTTCGCTCTTGCTTGCGATGCTTCCGCGCAGACGACCGAGCCGGTTGATGAGACTATCACTATTGACACAGGGCTGGTTGATTTGAACGTGAGCGTTTTCAGCCGCAATGCCAAAACGCCCGTGGGCGAGTTGCAGCAGAAGGATTTCGTAGTGCTGGAGAACGGCGAGCAGGAAGAGATAAGCTTCTTCGCTGCGGCGTCAGCTCCCTTCGACCTTGTGCTTCTGATTGACCTCTCCGGCTCTACCGCGAAGAAGCTGGACTTGATAAAGAAGAGCGCCCGTCGCTTTGTAGAGGCCGCGCGCCCTACAGACCGCATAGGTATAGTTACCTTCACCAGCAGCGCTCAACTTATTTCGCCCCTGACTTCGGATAGACAGGCGCTCTTTGAGCGAATCAAGAGGATAGAGAAGCCCACGGGAGGCACTAGCTTCTGGGACTCTCTCGACTTCGTTTTGAAAAAGGTGGTCGCTGACGCATCGCGCCGCAGGGCCGTCATAATGATGACGGACGGCGTTGATAACGCTCTGCCGGATATAAACGGCGATGGCTCCGCCATGAGCTTTGATGAGTTGCTGGAAGAGGTGCGGGGCTCCGACATTATACTGCTGCCAATCTATCTGGACACCGAGAAAGAGATGATTGAAAAAGGGCTCGCCACCGAAAGCACTTACGTCCTCGCACGGCAGCAACTGGCGCAACTGGCGGCGGAGAGCGGGAGCATCGTTTACCGGGCGCGCAAGGTGGAGGACTTGAAGGGCGTTTATGAGCAGGTGATAAGAGACCTTGGAACCGTCTACAGCATAGGTTATCGCCCGAAGAACAGGGAACGGAACGGCTCATGGCGCAGCGTCACAGTGCAGCTAGTGGGCCGCCCAGACCTCGCTGCGCGCACCAAGCGCGGCTACTATGCCAGATGAATTTAAGCCTTGACGAATCATGAGCCTGCGGGTTTGAATCCCGCGCGCTGCGACTTTTACCCACCAGTCAAACCGTTTACATCTCACCGCCTCTTTCCTGCGTCTAAACTTGGCTATGCGTACAGGGGCCAAGGGAAAATTCCTGATTTTAATCGCCGTTATTATCTCGGTGGCGCTCTCTTCCTGCGGGAAGCAGTCGTCGCGTACCAGCATTGCCCCGGCCGCGACAGTGCCGGTTGCGCGAAGCTTGCCGCCGTTGCCTGCGCGTCCTCTGACGCCGGAATTGCGCTCCATGCGCGAGCGGGCCATGCGGGAATCTTCTAGCCTTCGCGACCTCTCTTTTACGGGTGAGGTCGGGATGACGGAGCTTTCCGGCTGGGAATACGGCAAGCGCACGACCGAGATGGCTGAGGTGCTGGGCGGCGAAGAGATGCGTGCGTTCGGTCGGCTGGCTTCGGCGGGCGGCGTGCTGCCGGAAGGCACGGATTTGGCTGCTCTGGCCGGAAGCTTTGCGGCCGTGTCTGCGGCTGCGACCTACTCGCCTCTGGACAAACAGGTCTTGCTGGTGGACAAGACGGCAGACCGCTACCTGCTGGCGCACGAGTTTACGCACGCCTTGCAGGATCAGCACTTTGATTTGATGAAGCTGCTGGTCGTGCGCCCCTACGACCTTGATAGAACGGAGGCGCTCTTTGCCGTCATAGAGGGCGACGCCATGAACGTCCAGCGCCGGCTGGAAGAGGGCGATGCTTACGGGCGCAAGACGCTGGAAGAGATAGCGCGTCAGGAGCGCGAGCGCTTTCAGGTTTATCGCAGGGAGGCTGGACAACTCTTTCCGCCGCTTCTCATAGAGACATTTTCGTTCCGCTACCGCGACGGCGCGCGATTCGTGGAAGAGGTACGGCGCAAAGCAGGCGAGCGCGGCGTCAACGAGCTTTACAGCCGCACGCCACTATCGAGCGAGCAGATTCTGCATCCCGAAAAATATTTTCAGAACGAGCGCCCGCGCTCAGTTGGCTTGGACGAAGCCGCGTTCGGCTCCAACGGCTGGCGGCTTGTGACCTCTACGCCGCTCGGTGAGATAGGAGCGCGCGGCATCCTCATGGCGGGCATCAACGAAAGAGATGCTATTCGCGCTGCGGCAGGCTGGGGCGGCGACCGGGCATTTCTATTCGAGCGAGATGGCGCGCACCCGCTCTTTGTCTGGAAGACAAGCTGGGACAGCAGCCGCGATGCTGAAGAGTTCTTCCGCGCCTACAACGACGCGGAGAAGCTGCGCGCAGGCTCCAGTCAGGCAGGCTCGCTCGCCGAGGGCGACACCGCTCAAACGCTCTGGAGAGCGGCCGGTCGCCTAGTCATAATCAGGCGCGAAGGCGACACAGTCATCATAGTGCGCGGCGCTGAACAGGATGCCGGCACGGCTCTTGAGCTGGCACGTCGCTAACCCGTCGTCGTATGTCGCTATGCGCTCATCGCCATTCGCCTTGCAGCGTGAAGGCGGCCCAGTAGAAGGGCTGCTCCCAACGCTTCTCTTTCAGTAGTGAAACCTGCGCGGCTCGAAGCGCTGCGGCCGAGCGCATTCCGTCCTTGAGCATCGCTTGATAAAAGCGAGTCATCAATTCGGCCGTTCCCGCGTCAGAAACGCTCCATAGGCTGACGACTACGCGCGGCGAGCCAGCGTACATAAACCCGCGCGTGAGTCCTACCAGCCCTTCGCCCTTAATCTCCTTGCCGAGCCCTGTCTGACACGCGCTCAGCACGACCAGCTCGGCCGGAAGCTTGAGGTTGAAGATGTCCGTGGCGCGCAGGAAACCATCCTGCCCGCGCCCCTGCTCGTCAACCATCGAAAGCACTATGCCGGATAGCTCAGGATGAAGGCTGTTTAGGAACCCGTGCGTGGCGAAGTGTATAAAGCGGTACTGCGACAGCTCGCCGCTCGTGGCATTGGCGCGGCTGGCCGCGAAGTCGAAAGCCTGTTTGCTTTCGCTCTGCGGCACGAGCGAGAGAATCTTCAAGGCTTCCTGACGCGTGCCGGGGAGTCTGGGAATCTCAAGGCCCGCGTCCCTCATGCCGGATTCCGTGAGCGACTGCTCCATGCCCAGAGGCAAGTCGCGTCTGCGTCGCGTTCGTCGTCTCGGCTGGCTGACTGGCTTCGCATTATTCCCGTCAACCTTTACGCGCTCGTCGTCTTCGTCAAACACTGGGTCTGCAAGGACTGCGACCGTTCTTGCTGCTGGCCTCCTGTCCCGGACTTCGGCGCGCAGCACGGCGAGCGTAGAGGCCGAAGGCAGGTTTACAATCTCATGTTTGACTACGAGCGGCGCTCTGATGTCCGAAGGGTCGGGCAAGGCCGCGAAGGGAATGTAATTCAGGACGCCGTCCGCGACTACGAGCAGCCGCTTGTTGGCCAACTGTTTCGCCACCGGCGCGAGTATCTTTCTGCTTAATTCTGCGGAGGCCGCCGCGTACTGCGCGTCAGCGCGCGAGATGCGTGCGCGTCTCTGCTCTACCGTTTCACCCTCCACGCGGCGGTTGCGCGCGTTAAGCAGTTCGTAGACGCGGCGCGCGGACTCTTCTATCTCTTCGCGGCGCGGCAGCTCGTAACTCGTGATTGAAGTCGTGCTGACGACCCATAAATAGCTGTGCGGCAGGCCGAGCGAATATTCCAGAAGCAGCGTGTCATCATCTAGCACGCCCGCCTGAATCTCTTTGAGCGAGAGAGGCTGCGGCTGGGTCAGCGCAGCGTAGCGCGGGCTCGTCTGTCTTATCTGAGTCTCGACTTGCTGAAGCTGCGTCGTCAGGCGGTCAATCTCGCTGCCGATTGCCCCGGCCTGCGCGTCGGTGTGAGCGCTCGTCAGCAGCTTAATCTGCTCCTGTGCCTTCGCGTTGAGCTGTTTTTTAAGCTCTCGCTCTCGCTCGACCAGCATCGGGTCAACGCCCTGACGTATGTCCGCGTTGGATTCGGCCAAGGTTTCCAGCAGGGCGCGTGCCCTTGCGCGCTCGCTAGTTTGCAGGGCTCTGGCGTCGTTGCCCGCGCCCGGACGCTGCTTGTGCAGCCGCATCAGCAGGTCTATGTAAAAGCTGTAGTAATTCTGCACGGTGGCGAAGTAAGAGGTGCGCAACTCGCGGTTGCTAATTCTGGTGCGCAGGCTTTCGACAAGCTCGATTGCCGTCTCTATGTTCTGCCGTGATTCGTCCAGATTTCCGAGGTCACGCTTGACGACCGCCATGTTAAAGAGCGTGGTAGCCTCGCCGTCGCTGTCCCTGACGGCACGCCTTAGCGGCAGAGCCTGCACGTAGTAGCTCAAAGCCTTCTGCTTATCGCCCGTCCAAGAATAGACCGCGCCCATGTTGGTGAGCGTGGCGGCTTCCGTGCGCGTATCACCGACGGCGTGCGCGACCTCTACAGCCTGCCCGTAATACTTGAGCGCTTCCGGATACTGGCCCAGATTGCCGTAAAGCTGGCCTATGTTATTAAGCGTGGTGGCCTCGCTCACGCGGTCTCCAATCTCGCGCTTCATGTCCAGAGCCTGAAGGTAGTAATCAAGGGCCTCCTGATTCCTGCCCAAATCCTGAAAGATGTTGGCCACGTTGCCCAGCGCCGTAGCCACGCCGCTTCTATCGCCCAAAGCCTTCATCAGCGACAGCGCCTGCTTCAGATATTCCAGCGCCTTCTGGTTATCGCCCAGAATGTTGTAGAGGTTTCCTATGTTGTTGAGCGCGGCGGCCTCGCCGTTCTTGTCCTTAATCTCCTGCCTGATGCCCAGAGCCTTCATGTAATAATCCAGAGCCTTCTGGGACTCGCCCATGCTGTGATAAACCATGCCGATGTTGTTGAGCGTGGTGGCTTCGCCGTCGCGGTTGCCAGTCTCGCGCGCAATCGCCTGCGCCAGAAGGTATGCGTCCAGCGCCTTCTGCTTATCGCCCAGAATGTCCTGCGCGTTGGCAATGTCGTTCATGACGGCGGCTTCAAGATTACGGTCGCCCGCCTCGCGCACCTTCGGCAGAGCCTGCTCCTGATAGCTGATGGCCTTTCGCATGTCTCCCAGCGAGTAATAGATTTCGCCCGTCATGGAGAGTACGAGCCCTTCCGTGCGCGCGTCCTGCGCGGCGCGCGCGAGCGGCAGGGCACGGGAAAGATAATCGAGCGCGCTCTGACGCTCATTGGCCCACATGTAGATGATGCCTATGTTGGTCAGCGTCTTGGCCTCGAATTTACTGTCACCTATCTCTTTGTAGATGGCCAGCGCCTGCTCGAACTTCTTGATTGCCTGATTGTAAGCTTCTACCGTGCCCGCGCCGGCAGTCTGCTTGGCCTCGGCCACCAGCTTCTCCGCGGCGGAGCGCTTCTCCTGCTCGCTCTGCGCGGCGGCCGTTGACGCAAGTATAGAGAAGGCTGCGAGTAGCAGAAGCGTGCGCCGGATGAAGGGGCATCTGTTTGTGAGTCTGCGTGTCTGTAGAGTTGAGCGCATAACGTGACCTCCGGGTCAGGAGATTGTTTGAGTTAGGGAGGCAGAGCGGCTCCCTCAGCGAGAGGAACTGGAAATGATGGATGGAAGGTTCCTCGCCAGCACGGCAATCGTCCACCAGAGGGCGAACGGGTGTCAAGGATTATGGCGCTGAGAAATGGATTAAAGCTTACTTTCCGACTTTGAGCCTGACCTGAAGCCAGCCCGCAATAGCTTGTAATACATCGTCGCTCAGGCTGTAAGTCTCAAGGCCGGAGTACTCGGTTTCCGCCCCGCTTTTGGCGGGGAGAAACAGGTGGTTGAGGTTCGGGAAGAGGCGCACCGTCACGTCCTTGTTGCCGCTTTTACGCGCGGCCTCTTCCAGCGCGCGTGCCTGCTCGGCCGTCACCTGCCGGTCAAGCGCGCCCTGCAAGATGAGCATGGGCTGGCGCACCTTTCGTATTGTGGTCAAGGGGTCGTAAGTGAGAAAGGCCCTGCCCCAAGGGCTGCTCAGGCCGCGCAGCATGGCGGGGTATTTTGAAACGTCCCCGTTCTCCTTAATCGCTCGGATAAAGCCTTCAGTCTCGGCACGTCGCTTTGCCTTCTCCTCTTCGGATAACCGTGGATTGTTCTCCGTCGCATAGTTCAGTTGAAAGCGCAGAACCTCTTCGCCAGTCTTGGCGGTTCCGGCCATGAGAACTATGCCAGCGAGCCGCGCGTCCGAAGCGGCTACAAGCGGCGCTATGACCCCGCCTTCGCTGTGGCCAATGACGACTATGCGAGACGGGTCTATGTCCGGGCGGGAGCGCAAGTAGGCGACCTGCGCCCGCACGTCGTCGGCAAAGTCGAAGGTAGTGACCGTGTTCAGCGTGTCACGCCCGCCCGAATTGCCCACGCCTCTATCATCTGCGCGAAGGACTGCAATGCCGCGCGCAGCAAGGTATTCAGCAATCTGTCTAAAGGGCCTGTAGCCTGCGAGCCCCGGAATGTTACTGTCGCGCTCCTGCTGACCTGAGCCGGTGCTCATCACCACAGCCGGAAAGGGTCGCTTGCCTGTCTTTGGCAGAAGCAGCGTGCCTGCCAGCTTGAAGCCCTTGGCCTCTACGCTGACCTCTTCGGCCGTGAAGGGAGCGGCCGTAGGCGCGCTGTAATCCGGCACGGTGCCTTTCACTTTCGCAGCCAGCGCATTCTGAAGCGGCTCTATAAAAGCGGCGTACTCTTCGCGCGCGGCCAAGAATTTTTGGGACGGTACGTAAACCATCGCCAGCCGCCCGTCCGAATCCGTCCACAGCACGAAGCTCACGGCCCCCGCGAGGTTCAGTGAGTAGCGGTCGAAGTAGACGGGCCGCGCGGCAGCCGCAGCATTAGTAGCCGTTACTTCATCACGCCCGGTGCGCTCCATCTGCGCGTTGAGGTTGGGAAAGAGCGGCACGTTCTGCGCGCCCGCGCCCGCAGTGTCATAACGCGCGCCCATGAATTGCATAAGATAGGTGACAGCATTAACGAAGACTGCGGCGCGGTTCGTGTAAGGAAGCTCCTGCGTCTCGCCGCCTGCGGTAGTCGTAGCTTTGCCATCCTTGAAAAGGGTCGCCTGCTCAAAAGTGGTTCCTCCCGCGCTGCCCTTCACAGAGAAGCTTTGAGGCACGCCCTCTCTATCAAGCTCAATAGATGTGTCCTGATTGAGCGTGCCGCCCGGAATCTTCAGGTTCGTGTTACCGCTCCCGCGATAACCGTTCGGCCCGCACTGAATCTCAAAGCTCTCGCGCCCCAGAAGGTCTGCTCCCGCGTAGAGCAGAAACACCCCCTTGCCGCAGATTTTCGTAGAGAGAAAGGGCGAAGCCGCCGGAAGAGCCTGCGCGCCCGTCGTCGTCTTATCCTGCGGCGACTGCTGCCCGGCCGCGCCCGCAGGCAGCAAAAAAAGAGGAATGAGCAGGCAAAGGACTGTTTTCATAATCTCTCTCACTTTGTCAGCCCCCAGCTCAAGATGAGCGGAGGCAGAATCATGTAAGCAAGGTAAACGTAGACCCAACGGTTTGCCATGTTGAAGGTGTAGCCGAAGCCGACCAGCTTCTCTACGAAGAGCGCAGGGTCGTCAGGGTTGTAATAGAAGAGGCCGCCCGCGTACCATCTGGCCGCATCGCGTCCGCGCTGCACGTAGACGCGCCCGACAGCCCTTTTCAGCCTGCGGTCAAGTCTCACCAGCCGAACCGTGAAGTAGATGCAAGCCGCGACCAGCAGGAGCGTGCTCAAAACGTCAACCGCCCCGGCGATGATGGTCAGTCGGCGCAGGTGCTCCACGCTGCCGAAGACTATGTTGAGCAGTAGCGCGCTCATCATTGTCGCCACCAGAACTCGCACGCAGTCCATCAGCCTCATGACCATAAAGAGGAACTGCTCCTTGCCCTTCAAATACTCTTTGGCCCCCTCTACCGGAAGCGTCATCTTCACCGTCAGCAGCCCGTGCTTGATTAGAAGGAAAAGCCCTTGCAGGTATACGAGCATCATCGAAAGAGCGAAGACGGAGCCGAAGGACTTGCGCGCCCAGCCGTCCGGCTCTCCCCTCCAGTTCCAGTGAACGGGGATTCTCTCCGGCAGTCGCGGGTAGTAGTAGATAAGGAAGAGCGAAGGCGTGACCGTAAGTAGAAGAATCACCGCCTCAAGATAGATGTTCGTGTACTCGCTCAAGTGCCTGCGCCTGACGGCCGAGGCAAAGCGCCCTTCGTCATCCGTGGCCGCGAAGGGCTTCACCTTTCTATAAAAGAGAACGTATAGGACGGTGGCAGGCAGAATCAGGAGCGGGAGCGACGCCACGCGCGCCAGTGGAAGCTCCGCCCTGTAGAGCGAAACCAGAATGCCTATGGCCTCTATCTCCACAAAGAGCATCAGCAGCCAGAACTTGTAGCGGCGAAAGAGCGCGCGCCCTTCCGTGCGATAGTACTCCTGCCGGACTCGCACGCCGAAGAAAGCCTCCTCGCCGCGCATCACGGGCATCCAGACGAAGCCCGCCAGCAAGAGCGCGTCAAACAGCAGCCAGATAAGAATCGTCGTCAGCATCTTCGGTTTATCCTCGCTTAGTCCCTTTCAGAAGAGAGCGCAGCTCTTCCGCCACTATCCCCATAATCTCCGGGCGCGCGAGCCCCGCCAGCACTAGCTGCGTCAGGGCAGTCCTGAGCGGCCTGCGAAGCTCTTCGTCCGCTCTCTCAAACGCCCTTGACGAAGCCACCACAGCGCCCGACCCGTGACGCACCGTTATCAACCCTTCCGCCTGAAGCTCCCTGTAAGCGGTCGCAATCGTGTTCAAATTCACGCCCAAGTCAGCCGCCAACTGACGCACGGGCGGCAACTGCGTCCCCTCGCGCAGCTCGCCCCCGGCAATCAGCGCCCTGATGCCGTCAGATACCTGCCGGTAAATCGGACGGCCATCATTTTCATCCACGACAATAAACATCGGTCACCTCGGGCAAAGTTAAATTGTATGCTACTGCTATACAATTTCCGGGTCAAGAGAAATTTTAAAGAAGCTTACGGGGTTGGCCGGTCAGGCTTGAGAAATATCTTGCCGGGCGCGTAGTATAGGCATACAATTCGGAGCATTCCTTTCTCTCCCTGAGTTGAAACGGCTTCCGATAAAACAGGAGAGTCCTATCATGAAAAGAACTTGTCGCTCTGTATCGAGCTTTCTTGCTCTACTGGTCTGTGTGGCTGCGGTCGGCATGACGAGCGCGGCGCAGGCGCAGACTAGGGATAAATATTTAATCTCTGCGAAAGCGGGAGGGGTCAATTTAGTCACAGGTAATGCCACGGTTGTTCGTAAGGGAAAGAGTAGGCAGCAGGCGCTTACTGAACAGGACAATCTTGAGAGCGGCGATGTTGTGACTACTGGCATGGACGGGCGCGTGGAAGTTCTGCTCAATCCGGGCTCGTACCTGCGCGTGGCCGAAAACTCAGAGTTCGAGCTGGTAGACACTTCTCTGGAAGGCTTGCGCGTCAAGCTCCTGAAGGGAAGCGCCATCATCGAAGCGGTCGGCGGTGACGGAACGGACGTGCGGCTCACAGTGGAGACGCCGCAGACTTCAGCCGTCATAGTCAAACACGGAATCTATCGCTTCAATGTTCTGCCGACGGGGCAGACGGAGATTCTGGTGCTCAAGGGCCGGGTGCAGGTAGGCGCGCTTGCAGAGCTGGTCAAGGGCGACAGGAAGGTAATTGTCAGAGGCGGTCAGATAGAGATTGCCAAGCTGGACAAGAAGAGCAGGGACTCGTTCGACCTGTGGAGCCGGGAGCGGGCCGAGTATCTGGCCTCGCTCAACCGCACGATACCCAGCTACGCAATCAATTCGTCCTTTAACACCTTCGGCAACGACCTGTTATTCCGCACAGGCTTCGGGCGGCCTGCGGGCATCTGGTTTCGCTCCGGGAACTGCTACGTCTTCGTGCCGACCTACTACGGCGGCTGGTCGTCTCCGTACGGCTTTGCTTACCCGTCCGGCTATCGTCGCTGCTGCGACGGCAACGGCTACGGAAACACCGGGCAGACTACGGCGACCGGCGAGTACGAAACTCCGAGGCCGGGCCGCAGGCGCAGAGACCCGGGCGAATCACCTACGCAGAACAATCCGGGCGGTGGCGGCGGCCGAGCCTCTCAACCGAATCCAGAGCCTTCGACTGCGTCAAGGCCGGAGACTCCCGTTTCGTATCCCGCTCCGGCTCCTTCTGCGCCTCCTTCTTCGCCAGCGCCTTCTATGCCCGAAAGGTCTGCGCCCGTAGAGCGCGCTGAACCGGCACGAATCGAAGCCCCGCGCGCACGCGAGAACCCGAACGACTAAAAACAGGTGACGGGTGACAGGGGCTGGGTTTCGGGGAAAGAAGAGCAAGTTCTCTTTCTTCCCCGTGACCCGGCCCCTGTCACCCGTCACCCATTTTCGGGGCGATTTCGTCGGCTGCTATGAGGGCGGATTGAGTGACTCCGGCCACCCCCTGACCGGGAAAGACAGTGTCGCCTACCATGTACAGATTCGGAATCACCGTGCGGTGCGTGAAGGAGTTCATGCCGAAGACGTCCAGCGATTGGCCCAGCCCGCCGACCATGCCTAAGCGGCGGCGCGTGTAATCATAAAAGGAGCGCGGCGTGGCCGTCTCTATCACCTCTACGCGCGAGCCCAGCTCAGGCATAGAGCGGTGTATGCGCTCCCACCATCTTTCCAGCATCTCCTGATCCTGAGCCTCGTGCGCCGTCTCGTCTTCGTGAAAGGAGAACCACTGCTCCGCGTCCGTGAAGGTCGAGACAGTGACGGCCCGCTTTCCCGACGGGGCGCGTGCGTCCCACGCGGGCGCAACGCCGAACATGAACTGAGTCTCTTCGGGCGTGTAATCCTTCTGCTCCTGCCAGTCCGTGAGCGCCAGTATATGCTCCGCAGGCAGTTCTTCAGTGACCTCTTCATCCAGACCCAAGTACAGGAGATAAGCGCCCCAGCCGCGCAAGGTCTTGATTCGTCGCCGGACGTTGTCAGGCGTGCGGCTCGTTCCGGCAAGCTTGCCGTAGGTGTCCCAGATGGTCAGGTTGCTGATGACAGCCCGGCTGGCCTCAACCCTCTCGCCGCTCAAAAGGTCAACGCCGGTGGCGCGTCCCGCAGCGTCATACGCCAGACGCAGCACGGGCGAGTTGAACCGCAGCTTTCCGCCGCTCTTTTTTATGCTTTCGGTCAAGGCGTCTGCCAGTCCCGAAGCTCCGCCGCGAATCGCGTACATACCGCGTCGAGGCAGATTGAGCGCCACGGCAGCATAAAGATAGGCGCACTCGGTGCTTGAGCGCTGAGAGAAGATTTCCAGTTGAATGTCTATGAAGCGAAGAAAGCGCTCGGAGACTCCCGCCAAATGCTCTGCGGCGGTTCGGCGCATCCCGCGCACGACGCGCGCAGCCACGCGTATCTCCGGCACGACGGCTCGCGCACGCCTCAATGCTGAAGCCGTGCGTAAATCCGGCACGCGGCGCGCGACGCGCGTGAGCGCTTCGCCCACGGGCCTTATCTCACGATAAAAGCGCACGGCCGCTTCCGCGCATTCCGGAAAGCTGCGGCGCAGAGTCTCTTCAAACTCTTCATTATTCTCAAGGATGGGAACGTTCGTGCCGTCCGGCAGGCGCACAACGTAGGCGGGAACTGCGGGGCGAACTTCGGGCGCGGGGACAGGAAGCTCAGCGAAGACGCGCTCGTGTATCTCTCCCGGCTGCCAAGAGGCGTAGAGGCTCGCGCCCGCTTCAAAGCGATAGCCGAAGCGCTCGAAGGTGACGGCGCAGCCTCCGCCGCGCGGCTCCTTCTCAAGCAGGCAGACATCCACGCCGCGCGCGGCCAGAAGCGCCGCCACCGTCAGCCCTCCTATGCCGCCGCCAACGACTACTACCTCGTGCGACATAAGCTACGGCAGGCACGCGCCAAAGAGTTGTCCGACAATGACGACGCCAGCTTTCTGCGTAGGCGCGGCTTCCGGCGCTGTTATGTAGGGGTGAAAGATTATGTAGAGCGATTGCAGGCCGTTGAAGACCAGATGGATGATGAAGCAGGGAAGCAAACTCTTCGTGTAAGCTCGAACCAGCGTGAGCGCCAAGCTCAGGACGCCTATGGCCGCAATCACGCTGATGTTGTTGTAATACTGCGCTATGTGAACCGACATGAAGAGAATGGAGACGGCCACTACTGCCCATGCCACGCCAATGGCCCTTTGCAGTGCCGAATAGAGGATGCCGCGATAGACAATCTCTTCTACGAGCGGAGCGGTCGCCGTCGCGAGGAAGGCCAGAACAAGACGGGAAGCCGTGGAGCTGTTGATAATCTGGTCAATGTCCGTAGGGTCGCCGCCGTAATACTTGGTGAGCACCCCTCCGAAGGCCAGAAGTCCCACGGCCAGAAGGACGCTCAGCATGGGCTCCAACTTGTTATTGAATCTCCAGCCGAGCGAGCGCCAGAAGGGGCGCTTGCCCCTGCCGGTGACCACGACCCACACCAGCACGAGCGTCAGCAGATGCACAGGGATAACCCCTGAAACCTGTATGAGGACGGCCATCTTGTCTCGCGTTATCAACCGCGTCAGCTCTTCACCCTTCACGTTGCTGCCGTAAGTAAATAAGAGATAAAGCAGGGCTATGACGGAGCTGAACACGCTCACCGCGAGTAAGATACCGACGCTTCCGAGCCACGTCAGAACCGCAGCCTTCAGGCTCCAAGGCGGATTGTCCGGGTCGGGCAGGGCACTTGTGGGAAGACCCGTCACGGCCCCTGCCACATCGCTGTAGCTGTCCGCCGGAATCGAGCCAATAGGCGTCGTCTGTATCTCTTCAGGTGTGCTCACGGATACGAGTTTAGCAGAAGTCCGAAGAAATTGACTCATTGATTCACCGGTTCATTGATTCAATAAAAAAATGAAACGATGAGTCAATTCTTTATGCGTTTGGCCATGGCGCTGCGGACTCTGAGCATCAGCAGCTCTATGTCGTCGTCGGTCAAGCCTGCGGTGGGGATGGGCTCGTCCACGTACATGTCTATTGTGCCGGGGCGGAAGATTATAGAATCGGGCGGCAGGATTGCGCGCGTGCCTATGATGGTGATAGGGATAATTGGAACCTGTGCCTGAAGCGCCAGCTTGAAGCCGCCCTTCTTGAACGGGTGGAGCAGCCCGTCGCGCGAGCGCGTCCCTTCCGGAAAGATGAAGGCGCAGATGCCGTTCTGTAGATAGTCGGCCGCGCGCTGCATACTCGTGACGGCGTTCTGCGTGGAGCTACGGTCTATAGGGATGTGCCCGGCCCGCCACAGGTGCCAGCCCATGAAGGGAATACGAAAGAGAATCTTCTTCGCCGCTATGCGAAGCTGCGCGGGCAGGTAGCCGAGCATCGCCGGAATGTCCATGTAGCTCTGGTGCGTAGAGAGAAAGACGTAAGAGGTGCCCGGCCTTATGTGCTCCGCGCCGTGTACGCGCACTCCGGCGAGCGCGGTGCGCGCAATCAAGCGGCACCAAACCTGCGCGCACCAGTGCTGACGCCGCCCGCCCGGGTCGTAAAGAGAGAGCATGAGCGAAAGGCTTCCCATGACTATCGTGTAGAGGTATATGAGAGGGATGGCTACGAGCGAGTGCAGGTAATTGACGGGCTTCGGCCGCGCAGGGTCAGGCGTGCGAAGGATTTCCCCTTCTTCCGCCTCGGTCGCCGCGAAGCTCTTCTCAGGCGAAGCTGCGGCCCGTGAAAAAGCCGCCGCTTCGTTGCTCTTTACGGTGGCGCTCGGCGCAGTAATCGTCTCACGCTCCATAGCAAACTCGCTCTATAGTGCTGTTGAGGTTTGTATGCCCAGTCGCTGCGCGGCCATGCTGATGCCTATGATGGTCTTGGCATCTTCTATCTCGCCGTCGGCTATCATCTCAAATGCGCGCTCAAAGGTGACGCGCACGACATCCAGTTGCTCGTCGCCCTCGAGATTCTGCGCCGTCTCTATCAGTCCGGTGGCCAGATAGACCCAGAGCTTCTCTTCACAGAAGCCGGGAGTGGTGAAGAACTCCGTCAGCTTCTCTATCTTCGTGGCGCGAACGCCTATCTCTTCTTCAAGCTCGCGCGCGGCGCAGTCTTCGGGTCGCTCCGGCGGCGAGAGTCTTCCCGCCGGAATCTCAAGAAGGTAACGCACGGTCGGGTGCCGGTACTGGCGCACCAAGGCAATCGTCGCATCTTCAAAGACGGCGACCACGCCCGCCCCGCCCGGATGATGCACGACCTCGCGCTTATAGGTCAGCTCGTTCTCGCGTATCGTATAGACGGAGACATCAAAGATGCGCCCGTGATAGACCTCTTCGCTCGCCAGAACTTCCGGCGCTTCCATGTTATCTACGGCCATAAAGATTTTCCCCTCGCGCCGGAGAGTTTATGATTTCCCGGCGGTCGAGAGCAATAGCTCAAGCCTCTTTCGATGACAGAAGCTCTCGCATCTCGCCTACCAGATAGAGCGAGCCCGTGACGGCAATGAGCCCTTCGGGCGGCGTGAGCCTCAGAGCCATCTGCGCCGCGTCCTGAGGTGAATGAGCAAGAGAGACGCTTTCAGAATCGAAGCCTAGAGGCACTGTTTCTCGCAGCATCTCAGGCTGTGCGGCGCGCGGATTACTCATCCCGGTCAGAATCAGACGGCGGGCGGCGGGAAAGAGAAGCTCAGCCATCTTTGCCAATTCCTTGTCGCGCATAGCGCCGAAGACGAGCGTGACGGGCGCATGAATGAACTCACGAAGGTAATCCAGAAAGGCGCGGGCGCTCGCCACGTTGTGCGCGCCGTCGAAGAGAATCCCCGGCTGTCCCTGCCAAAGCTCAAGACGACCCGCGTGCTCGGCGCTCGCTATGCCTTCCATGATTGCGGAGCGGGGAATGATAAAGCCCAGTGCGCGCAGCCGTTCGGCCATGCTGATGGCGACCGCCGCGTTCACAACCTGATGCCGACCGCGAAGCCCAAGCTGAAGGTTGCTATAGCGGTCTTCTTCCGTCTCGAACGTAACGCGTAGATTTCCGAAATCGCTAGCGCCCGTTATCTCAAATCGGCTGCCCGCAAAATGCGGCGCAACATCCATTTCGACCGACCGCTTGTCAATCACTTCGAGCGCCTCCAACTCCTGCGGCGCAATGACGGCCTCGACGCCGGGGCGTATGATTGCGGCCTTTTCGAATGCTATTTCGGCAAGAGTCGCGCCGAGGTATTCCTGATGGTCTAGCGCAATCGGAGTAATCCCGACTAGCTGAGCGCCCGCCGCCGTAGTCGCATCCAGCCGCCCGCCAAGTCCAGTCTCAAGGATGGCCAGTCGAACGCCTGCCTCCTTGAAAGCAAGCAGCGCTATGGCCGTCACCTGCTCGAAAAATGTGGGGAGGGCTTCAAGCGCTCCCTCGTGTCGGAGCGATTCCGCAGTTGCGCGTACGCGCGTGGCAAGGCGTGCGAAATCTTCCCGCGCAATCTCCTGCCCGTTAATCTTTATTCGCTCCGTGATGCGCGCAAGATGGGGCGAAGTGTAAAGGCCGCAGTTGACGCCCGCCGCGAGCGCAATCGAATTGAGCATCACGGCGGTTGAGCCCTTGCCGTTTGTGCCAGCGATTTGAACCGGGATAAAGGAGGCTTGCGGGTTATCCAGAGAGGCGAGCAGGCGCTCTATATTTTTTAACCCGAGCTTAATGGCCAGCGTCTCGTGGCCAAGGCTTAGAAGATACTGAAGCGCCTCGTCAAAAAGCATAATAGTGAATGGTAAACGGTAAATGGTGAATAGATAAGAACCGTTTCGTCTATTCACCATTTACCATTCACTATTTACTCGCTCTCATACTCATCTCTGTCTCCGGCGCTCGGTTGAGGTCGGGGTTCATCATGAAGTTGAGGAGCTTGATGATGTGCTCGCGCATCTCTCGGCGGTCAACTATGGCGTCAATCATGCCGTGCTCAAGCAGGAACTCCGAGCGCTGGAAATCCTTCGGCAGCTTTTGTCGAATGGTCTGCTCTATGACGCGCGGGCCCGCGAATCCTATCAGCGCCTTCGGCTCAGCCAGCACAACGTCACCGAGCATGGCGAAGCTGGCAGTCACGCCGCCCGTCGTGGGGTCTGTCAGAACCGAGATGAAGGGAAGCCGCGCTTCATCGAGTTGCGCGAGCGCGGCTGAGATTTTCGCCATCTGCATCAGCGAGAGCGCGCCTTCCTGCATGCGCGCTCCGCCCGAAGCGGCGAAGATAATCACGGCTGCCCTGTCGTCCAGAGCGCGCTCTATCAGGCGCGTTATCTTCTCGCCCACAGCCGAGCCCATCGAGCCGCCTATAAACAGCATGTCCATAGCGGCACTGTAAACCAGATGGCCGCCGACGCGCCCCCGCGCATTGACCACCGCCTCCGGCAGCCCCGACACGTCCTGCGCCTGCTTGAGGCGTTGCGGGTAAGGCTTGCTGTCTACGAATTCGAGCGCGTCAACCGAGATGACTTCCGCATCAAGCTCTTCGTAATCGTCGTCGTCGAAGAGAAAGCGCAGGCGCGTGTGAGCGTCCAAGCGGAAGTGGTAGCCGCAGTTCTGGCAGACTTGAAGGGATTCTTCGAGGTCGGGCTTGAAGAGGGCCGCGTCGCACTCAAGGCATTTGACAAATATGCCCTCGGTTTTGACACGCTTCTCTTCTGCGGGGACGTTTTCAAGCTGCGGTCGCTTTTTACGAAACCAAGGCATTGAAAAGCAATGCAGAAGTCAGAATGGCGCAATGATGAATTAAAGAATCACTCGCACGCTGCTTCTTGCGTTTATAGGCTCAAAGTTTTGTTGAAGACGAACTTTCAATGACGTGGAAAAGGGTAGCACAAAAAAGGCAGAATGCAGAAGTCCGAATTCGGTATTAAAGAGATTGATTCACGGGCTCATTTCTTCATTGAATCAATGAACCGGTGAAGAAATGAATCAATTTCTTCGGACTTCTGCATTCTGCCTTAAAATTCTATCCCCTGCTGGGCGAAGATTCCGGCGTTGAATGGGTGCTTGACCTCGCGCATCTCCGTCACTAGGTCTGCCGCGTCTATCAGGGCCGGAGGCGCGTCGCGGCCGGTGAGGACTATGTGAAGGGCTGGCTGTTCGGCACGTATGCTCTTAATCTCTTCCAGCACCTCTTCGGTCAGAAGCATCCCGTAGCTCAGGACGTAAACCAGCTCGTCAAAGACCAGAAGGTCGTAGTCGCCGCTACGCATCTTCTCCACGCACAGAGCCCATGATTTGCGCGCAGTCTCTTTGTCCTGCTCAGGGTTCTTGGTGTCCCACGTAAACCCGTCGCCCATCGTGTGAACTTCTATCCCAAGCTTTTCGGCTGAGGCGTGCTCGCCATAACGGTCGTTCTTGGACTTGATGAATTGAATCATGCAGCAGTTGAGGCCCTGCCCCGCCGCGCGCATCATGAGCCCCAGCGCGCAAGTCGTCTTGCCCTTGCCGTTGCCCGTGTTGACCATCAACAGGCCGCGAGTCTTTTCCCTGTAATCCTCGCGCCGCCACTTGTAACGCTTCTCTTTTACAGACATAAGTAAGCAGTCAGCAGTCAGTAAAAAGCATACTAGCTGATTGCTGACCGCTCGTTTTACGATTGATGAGCTTGCGGCCTGCGCTTTTCGGTTCCGGTCGGTAGGAGAACGTCTTCGGTCGCTTCGAGGTCGTGCTCGCCGTTGCGACGCTCCACGGCTTCGCGCAGGAGCGTGACGACTGCCTCTTCGGCCTCTTCCCAGCTTCCGGTCAGGGTGCAGCCCGCAGCGTTGCGATGACCGCCGCCGCCGAACTTCTCGGCAATGCGCGCCACGTTGATGTCGCCCTTTGACCGCAGGCTTGCGCGATAGACGCCGGGCGCGCTCTCTTTCAGAAAGGCCACGGCTTCTACGTTGTCGCAGGTCAGAGGGTAATTGACGAAGCCGTCTCCGTCTTCCTCGGCTGCCTGCACACGCTGCTGCATCTCAAGCGACTGGCGCAGCCACGCGACTCGTCCCGACGGGTCGCGCCTGACCGTGGCAAGCACTTCGCCCAGCAGCGCTATCTTGCTCCATGGATAGCTGGCAAAGACGGCCTGTGAAATCTTGGCGGGCTTCACGCCCGCGCGGACAAGCTCCGAAGCAACCTTGAAGGTGCGCTCCGACGTGTTCGAGTAGTGGAAAGAGCCCGTGTCCGTGATGAGGGCCGTGTAGACGCACTCGGCTATCTCACGCGTCACGCGCACGCCGACGGCCTTGCAGAGGTTATAAATCATCTCGCCGACGGCGGAAGCCGTGGGGTCAATCCAGTTGACCGAGCCGAAGAGCGCGCTCGTAGAGTGATGGTCTATGTTGACGACGAACTGATTTTCCAGGTCAATCAGGCCGGGGCGTGTGATGTCGGAGCATTCTATGACAAAGACCGCGTCGTACTCTCTATCTATGTGGTCGGTGACGCGTACGCTCTCTGCTCCGGGAAGCTTTTGATAGGCGTGGGGGACTGGGTCGTGCATGATGACTTCGGGCTCTTTATCCAGTGCGCGCAGCAGCCAGTAAAGACCGAGCGACGAACCCAATCCGTCACCATCAGGGCGAAGGTGCGAGGTGATTGCAAAGCGCCGCTTTGATTCAATCAGCTCGACAACTTGACTCAACATTTCAATCAAGGGATGAGGCGAAAGAGGATTGATTCATTTCTTCATTGATTCAATGAACAGATGAACGAATGAATCAATCAATCCTCTTTCACCTCATCTTTCATCCTTTCTTCTGAATCTCTCTGCTCCAGCTCGCGTCCTATCTCGCTGAGGAGTTCGTCTACGCGAGCGCCGCGCTCTTCCACCGTGTCGCGCACAAAATGAAGCTCGGGCGCGTGGCGCAAACCGAGCGCCATAATCAGTTGCTTGCGTACATACTGCGCTGCATGGCGGAGCGCTATGAGCGCCTCGCGGGCCTCTCCCTCGTCCCCAATCACAGTGAAGTAGACGCGAGCGTCGCGCAGGTTATCCGATACGCGCACGTCAGTCACAGTGACCCCGTCCAGACGCGGGTCTTCCAACTCATAGCCCACTATCTGCGTTATCTCTTCCCGCAGCAGATCGGCTACCTTCTCAGCCCTACGCATAAAAAACAGGTGACGGGCGTCAGGTGACGGGTGACGGGGTTTTTCTTTTACTGAAACCCGTCACCCGTGACCTGACACCCATTTTTACAGTTCTGTCGCGGCGACCTTCTCTATGATGAAGGCTTCTATCTGGTCGCCAACCTTAACGTCGTTGAAGTTTTCGAGGCCGATGCCGCACTCGAAGCCTTCGCGTACTTCACCAACGTCTTCCTTGAAGCGGCGCAAAGATGCTATGCCGCCTTCCCACGCGACTACGCCGTCGCGTATCAGGCGTGCGCGCGCGTTGCGGCGAATCGTGCCGTCAACGACCATGCAGCCTGCGATGACGCCCGCACGCGGGACGCGGAAGACTTCGCGCACGTCCGCCTTGCCGAGGATGCGCTCCTTCTCCACGGCTTCGAGCATGCCAATCATGGCGGCGCGTATCTCTTCTTCCACCTTGTAGATGATGGAGTGCAGCCGTATGTCTACGTTCTCCTGCTTGGCAAGGTCTGACGCGCGCGACTCGGGCCGCACGTTGAAGCCTATGATGACGACCGCCTTGTTGGTGCTCTCGGCCTGCGTGGCGGAAGCCAGAAGCACGTCGGATTCGGTGATGGCTCCGACGCCGGAGCGAATCACCTTGACCTTGACGGCCTCTGTCGAAAGCTTCTGCAAGGTGGATTTCAAGACTTCCACGGAGCCCTGCACGTCCGCCTTGATGACCACGAGCAGTTCTTTGACTTCCGTCTGTCCCAGCGCTTCTATGCCGCGCTTGGTGCTCTGCGAGAGCGTTTGCTGGCGCGTAATCATCTGGCGGTGGTGAGAAATCTGCTGCGCCTTTGTGATGTCGGCTACCACCTGAAAGGCTTCGCCCGCCTGCGGCACGCCCTGTAGACCAAGGACTTCCACGGGCGTCGCGGGCCCGGCTTCCGTCACGGCCTGTCCCCTGTCATCGAACATGGCGCGCACCTTGCCGAAGATTTGGCCCACGATGAAGGGGTCGCCAACTCTGAGCGTGCCCTGTTGAACGAGCACGGTGGCGACGGAGCCGCGTCCTCTATCGAGCTTGGCTTCCAGAACGACGCCCGAAGCAAGGCGCGTCGGGCTGGCCTTGAGGTCGAGAATGTCGGCCGTGAGCAGAATCGTCTCAAGCAGCGTGTCCAGATTCTTGTGCTGCTTGGCCGAGACGGCGACCATTTCCGTCTCGCCGCCCCACTCGACGGGCGTTAATGCGTGGCCCGCCAACTCCTGCTTGACGCGTTCCGGGTTGGCGTCGGGCTTATCAATCTTGTTGATGGCGACGACTATGGGAACGTTGGCGGCGCGAGCGTGCTCTATGGCTTCTATAGTCTGCGGCATGACGCCGTCGTCGGCTGCCACTACCAGCACGACCACGTCCGTAGCCTTGGCCCCGCGCGCGCGCATCATGGTGAAGGCTTCGTGACCCGGCGTGTCCAGAAAGACCACCCGGCGCATCTCGTCCGGCTTGTCGGGGTTAGCCACAGAGACGCTGTAAGCGCCTATGTGTTGTGTGATGCCTCCGGCTTCGCCAGCCGCCACTTCCGTAGAGCGTATGCCGTCCAGAAGCGAGGTCTTGCCGTGGTCTACGTGGCCCATGACCGTGACGACGGGAGCGCGTGTCACCTCTACGTCGTCCGAGTCGGACGCTATAAGCTCTTCGAACTCCTCTTCAGCGACCATCTCTTCGAAGGGGACGAAGGTGATTTCGTAGCCGAAGCGACGAGCAAGGTCAACCGCCACGTCGTCATTAAGGGGCTGGTTGATGGTGGCAAAGACTCCGCGCTGAATCAGGAGCGTCACGATGTCTTTGGGCTTGATGCCCAGCTTCTCCGCGAACTCCTTGACGGTAGAGCCTTCGACCAATCGCACAGTCTTTAGCTCGCCCGTAGAGACGGAAGTCCCGCCCGCGTCAAGGCGTCCCGCGATGCGGTCTTCCAGAGAAAGAGCGCGAGGCGGCGGCAGAAAGTCGTTGTCGAATCTTCCGCCCTTGCCTTCAATCTTGCGCGGGCCTGTGACGCCGCCCGGAACGGGGCGGCCAGTGTGGCGCGAGCGACCGCGACGACGCGCATCCGGCGGAGGCGTATAAACAGTCTGAGGCGTAGCCGTCTCGCCCGGCGTGCCTGAGAACTCGAAGTTTTCGCCCTCACGAGCGGTGCGGCCTGCGCTGCGGTCACGACGGTCGCGGCGCTCGCGCGACGGCGAAGGCTGCGGCTTGGCCGGAGGCGGCGGAGGCGCCGGAGCGGGCGCTCGGTCGCCGTGGCGTATGCCGGCGCTCAAGGCTGCTGCCGTGGGTCTAAGCACCCTGACCTGTCTTGAAGGAGCGGGCGGTTGGGCTGCGGCAGGCTGGGGCGCTGCGGGCGGCGTTGCAGGCTGAGCTGCGTCAGCAGGCTGCTCCGTCGCCGTGGCCTCCATAGCAGGCTCCGACACGGGAGGCTCTACTTGCGCGGCGGCGTGGGCTTCGCCAGCGCCGTTGTCGCTCGACTGTCCAACTTCTACAGGAGATTCTATGACGGGCGGCTGGGCCGAAACCTGTGCGGGCGGCTCGGCTCGCTGCGCCGGGGGCTGCGGCTTCTTCTTAAGAAGAATGCGCGAGGCCACGGGTCTGGACGCGGGCTGTTCGCCGTCTGCGGAAGTCTCCGCGCTCGCTTCCGGGGCGGAAGCCACAGGCGCGGGCGGAGGCGGCATCTCCGCCGCAGGCTCTGAAACCGGCACGGGCGTCTCTGCGACGGGCGCAGCCGTAGCCTCGGCGGGCGCGGCCTCATCTGCGGGTGACGCCACTGGACGCGCGTGTTTGACGACCACGATTCTTCGCGGCGCGGCCTGTTCCTTCTTCGGGAAATATTTGTTGCGAATCTTGTCGGCCAGCTCTTTTGAGACAGAGTTGGACGGGACACTCACGTCAACACCTTCGCGGCGCACTTCTTCAATGAGGCGCTTGGTGTCCAGCTTGAGTTCTTTGGCCAGATCGTAAAGACGAACCTTGGACGTATGAGCGGTCATGCACTCCTTCTACGACGCATTCGGATAAAACGGCGTCGCGCGCTTTTTGGAAAATAGTCTGGGTCTCTCGCCCTGCCAGCTTTCCCGAAAAGCGCGCTCTTTAGAAGGAGCGCTATCCTTCGGGGAAGGGAAGCAGGCGAGGAGCGCTGCGCGCGCGTCGCACGCGCACACGCCCTGTGCTGTTACTGGGCCGCATTGTCTTCGGAAGAGTTCATTGTATTCTCTTCTTCATCATCGCTCTCGCCCCGTGCGGCCACGTCTTCCCGGTACTCGGGCGCGGGAGCGGAACTGGTTTGGACTTCGGGAGCGCTCGCTTCCGAAGCAAAAGCTGCTTGAGGAGAGAACGCCGTGACTTCTTCTTCCACGGGCGCTTCTCCTTCGCCTATGCGCGAGGCGGCTTCTATGTAAGCCGCGCCGCTAGAGGTAATGTCGGGCGAAGGCGTAATCGTGTCCGGCCTCAAATCGCGCTCGGCACCCTGAAGGCGAAGCGCATCCTCGCTCATCTGGTCTGCTTCGGTGAGCGCGACCGGGTCGGCTGAATGCTCCGCGAGGATATTGGCCTCGGCTGTGAAGGGCGTTCCGCCGCGCACGGCCTCGTCGTAGCCCTCTGCAATCATAGCGTCGGGCGGGTCTATGTCTACGGGCCGGGCGTTCGGGTCAAGCTCGGCTGAGAAAGCATTCTGTTCAACCGGCTGGCCTTCTTCTTCCTGTCCATCGCGGTCTGCCATCTCTGATTCTCCCTCGCTCGCTTCGGCCGCAGCACTCTCTTCTTCTGCTGCTTCCGCTCCTTCGGGGGCCGTGCTCGTCTCGTCGGATTCCGCAGCCGATTCCGCGCCTTCGTCAGCATCTTCTTCTTGCCGCTTGGCGTCGCGCGCCGAAATCACGATTTGAGCCGCAGCCAGAATCTCTTCCGCTTCGTCAAGGCTGAGGTCGAGGTGGTCAACGAGGTCGTCAACGCTCGTCGCGGCCAGCGCGTCAATGTCCCCTATCCCGTGCTCCGCTAGAGCGTCCGCCTGCGCGGCGGTCAAGCCTTCAATGGCAGAGAGGGGAACCGCGCCGCCCGAAGCGATAATCGCGCCCATCTGCTCCGCGACCTCGCGCTTAATCTCTTCTTCGCTCCTGATGTCAATGTTCCAGCCGACGAGCTTGGAGGCGAGCCTGACGTTCTGACCGCGCTTGCCTATGGCGAGCGAAAGCTGGTCTTCGTTGACTATGACTTCCATCTGCCGGTTTTCAATGTCGGTGATGCGAACCTGATTGACCTTGGCAGGGCTCAGAGCATTGGCCGCGAAGACGGAAGGCTCGTCAGACCACTCTATGATGTCAATCTTCTCTCCGCGCAACTCACGAATGATGGCCTGCACGCGGCTGCCCTTCATGCCGACGCACGCGCCGACCGGGTCAACGTCGCGCTCGGTAGACATGACGGCAATCTTGGCGCGGTCACCGGGCTCGCGCACGCAACTCTTTATGACGACCGTTCCGTCGTAAATCTCCGGCACTTCCATTTCAAAGAGCCGCTTCAACAGTTCAGGGCTGGTGCGGGAGACTTCAACCTGCGGCCCCTTGGATTCCTTCGAGACGTTGCTGATGACGACGCGCACGCGCTCGCCCTGATTCCACTGCTCGCCGCGCGACTGCTGCGATTTAGGAAGTATCGCTTCCAGATTTCCAAGGTCTACAATGATGTTGCCGCGCTCGAAGCGCTTGACGAAGCCGTTCAGTAGGTCGCCAATCTTGTCAACGTACTGCTCGTAGATGTTGCTGCGAACGGCGTCTCTGACCTTCTGAAAGAGAATCTGCTTGGCCGTCTGGGCCGCTATGCGCCCTAGCTCTTCCATCGGCAGAGGCAGCAGGAGCGCGTCCCCAACTTCAACCTCGTCGCCCGCCAGCTCCTTCGCTTCGTCCAGAGACATCTCCGTGGCCGGGTTGGTGACTTCCTCCACGACAATCTTGGAAGCGGAAAGCTCTATGCCTGTCTCCGGATTCCAGTCCACCTGAATGTCTTCGCCCGACTTGAACTGCTTCTTGGCAGCCGCGCGGACGGCCTCCTTCATGGCGTCTATGACTAGGTCGCGCTCGATACCTTGCTCCTGACAGAGCGCGTCAATGTTCTGTGCGATGGAAGTGCTCATATTCTTTATTCAGTTGTAAGAGCAGCCTTTATGATTGCTTGGCTGCTTTTTCGCGCTCCTGCGCGCGGCGAAACTCTTCTTCAACGTCAATCTCAAGGTTGGCCTTGCTGATTGACTCAATCGGGATGGAAACTTCACCGCTCGTGCGGTCTTCAAAGACTACTATGTCGCCTTTCAGCCCGACTATGCGACCGCGAAAATTGCGCTGGCCGTTGATGGCGCGGCCCGTCTTTACCTTGGCGTCACGGCCTGTAAAGCGCTCGTAATCGGCCCGCTTGTAAAGACCCCGCTCAAGGCCGGGGCTGGATACCTCAAGTGTATAAGCCGAATGAATGAAGTCCTCCACCTCAAGGACTGTTCCCACGTGGTGGCTCATCAGCGAGCAGTCCTCGTGGGTGACGCCTTCCGGCTTATCAATATAGAGGCGAATCAGAGGCTTTCCGTCCGGCCCGCCGACTTCCGCGTGAACCAGCTCAAGACCATTGTCCGCCGCTACACGCTCGGCAATCTCCTCAATACGCTTTTCAATCGAATCCTGACCCATTGTTCGCCTTCTCAAAAAAGTTTCCAGAGCGCAAAAGAAAAAGTGGGCCGAGAACCCACCGGACGCGACCGCCGTGCTCTGAGCAAGCGAATGATTATAGGGGAAACATAGGGGAGAAGCAAGCGGCGAGAAAGTGGCCGAAGAGTCGCCGGGGATAGGCGGTAAAAAGGCGGTTTTCAGAGCTTTTTCCGCCCTGCCCTTGCCGATTACTTCCCGAGTTTCTCCTTGACGATTTCGCTGACTACGCGATTGTCCACGCTCTTGCCCTGTAGCCGGGCCTGTACGGCTTTCATCACCTGACCCATCTCGCGCATGGAACTGGCACCTGTCTCTTCTATGGCTGCGGCGACCGACTGCTCTATCTCTTCGCGCGACGCGGCCTGCGGCAGGTAGGCTTCGATGACTTCTATTTCGGCGTGCTCCTTGTCAGCCAAATCCTGACGGCCAGCCTTCTCGTACTGCTCTATGGAATCGCGGCGCTGCTTGACGAGCGACTGAAGGGTTTTGGTCATCTCCTCTTCATCAAGAGGGCCGCCCTTCTCTATCTCGCGGTTCATGACGAAGGCTTTGACCATTCTGAGTACGGACGTGCGTGCCGCGTCCCGCTCCTTCATGGCTGCGGTCATGTCCGAGACGATTCTTTCTTTAAGACCCATTTTGCGTTTACCTCTGCCGGGAGATTCCGAAAAATCTATTGAGCCTTAACACTCTAGCGCACTCAACCCGTTTTCGTTAAGATAGCCGCACACGTTTTCTCCCCCTGAAAAAAGCTTTAGCGGAATACAGGTTGATTTATAGAAATGAAGAGCACTTATCGTCTAAGCAGAAATCGTGCGGGCATAGCCTTTTTAATCGCTCTCTGTCTTGCGCTGCCGCTCATTTTTACAGCGAGCGCGCAGGGCCAGCGACGCACCGGCAGAAGAGCAGCGCCTCCGGCTAAGAAAACCGGCACGACCAGCGCGCCTCCGCAGACTTCAACTCCTGAGCCCGCGACGGCCAACGCTCAGCCGGACACCACAAAGCCCGGAACCGTGATGGCCAACCAACTGGGAATAGAGTTCGCCTATATACCTTCCGGCAGCTTCGTCATGGGCTCGAATACGGGCGGCGCTGACGAGCGACCGGCCCGCCGCGTCTCTATACGCAGAGGCTTCTACATAGGGCGCTACGAGATAACTCAGGCGCAGTGGCGCGCCGTCATGGGCGACAACCCATCCAACTTCAAAGGCGAAGACCTGCCGGTAGAGCAGGTTTCATGGACGGACGCTCAAGCCTTCGTCAAGAAGCTGAACGAGCGCGGCGACCCGTTTCTGTACCGCCTGCCGACGGAAGCCGAGTGGGAATACGCCTGCCACGGGCAAATGACCGGCGAGAGCATGGGCGCTCTGGACTCGATTGCCTGGTACTTCAACAACTCTGTCGGCAAAACGCATCCCGTAGGAGAGAAGCAGCCGAACGGCTGGGGCCTGCATGACATGCTGGGCAACGTGTGGGAGTGGGTTGAGGATGTTTACCACGAAAGCTACAGGGGCGCGCCCACGGACGGGAGCGCTTGGGTGGCGGGCGGCGACCAGAAATACAGAATCTTGCGCGGCGGCTCTTGGATAGACAACGCCTTCTACTGTCGCGTGGGCGAGCGCATACGCGCCACCCCGGACACCCGCCAGCGCAACTCCGGCCTGCGCATAGTGGCCGTCCCGCGCGCTCAATAAGAGAGCGGCGCTCTTATCTTCGCTTGATGATGCTGCGGCGGCGAGGCTGTGCAGGCGTTCTTAGCTGCAAAAGCCTCCTGTGTCTGGACTCTATGATAGCTATGAGGTTCTGGTGTTTTAACCCCAGCAGCCGCGCCGCGTGCGTAACTCTCCCGCGACTCTCCTTCAATGCCCGCTCTATAAATTGCTCCTCGTAGCGCCGCACTTCCTCCATCAGCGAAAACTCTGCCCAAGGGGATGACACGCTGCCCTTGTGGGTAGAGCGCAGCAACAGCAGCTTTAAAGTTTCTTCCCTGACGGGCTCGCCCTTAGCCGTTATGACGGCACGCTCTATGATGTTGCGCAATTCTCTAGCATTGCCGTAAAGCGGCAGGCCGCTCAAGCATTCTATGCTCGCCTGCGTAAAAGTAACCCTGTGGCCGGAGCGCTCCGCAGCCTCTTCTATGAAATGTTTCGCCAGCGCCACTATGTCTTCGGGGCGCTCCCTCAAAGGAGGAATCTCTATCTCAAAAGTTGCTACGCGATAAAACAGGTCTTCGCGGAAACGACGCTTGGCGACCAGCTTCGAGAGCGGTACGTTAGTGCAGGCTATGATTCGTAAATCAACGTTCTCCGGCCCGTCAGCGCCGACCGGCATAATCTCCCCCAGCTCTATCATCCGAAGAATCCTGCTCTGATTACCCGGACTGAGTTCTCCTATCTCGTCCAGCATCAGCGTGCCGCACTCAGCCTCGCGTGCCGCGCCCCTATAATCCGTGACGGCGTCCGTGAAGCTCCCTCTGCGATGCCCGAAGAGCTGCGACTCGACCAGACTCTCTGTCAAAGCGCCACAGTTGACCGGGACAAAAGCTCCGCCGCGCCCGCTCCAGAAGTGAATCAGCCGCGCCAGCACCTCTTTCCCCACGCCGGTTTCACCTGTAATCAGAATGGGAAGATTAGTGCTTGCCAGCCGCCGAGCCTTTTCCAGCAACTCCTTTATCTGCTCGCTGGCATGAATGAAAGAGAGAGCCGCTTCACGGTCATTAACACTACGCGCTCCGGGCTTCACTACCCTGCGCGCACAAGCACGCAGCCTCGAAACGCCCTCCGCATCCTGCGACTTGGCCAGCCACTCATCCGCCATCACATAAACGTCGCGCGCGCGCTCAACCGCCAGCCCATCCTCATGCTCCTCCAGAAGCGCCAGCGCAGCACGCCCCGCATAAACCAGAGCCCCCGCCCGCTCAGCCACCTCCATAGCCCGCTCCAACACGGCCCGCGACTCATCAACCCGACCCAGCCGCGCCAGCACAACCCCCTGCGTCGTCAGCGACTCCGCCAAAAGCGACTGCTCCCCACCCCGCTCAAGAAGCCGCACTGATTCACAGATAACCTTCTCAGCTTCTTTCGTTTGACCTTGTGCTAATAACAGACGAGTGCGAGTTTCATTTACCTGTGCGAGCATGCCATTATCTTTCAGGCTCACAAAAGTATGTTGGGCACGGTCAAGGTGAGTTTGAGCGTCTGCATAACTACCGATGGTATAAAGTAGAAAACCAAGATCGTTTTCTGCTATTGCACGATAATGAAGATGCTCGGCCTGTTCAAAGTGATAAATTGCGGCTGTATATTCAATAATCGCGCGATCTATGTAGTCCTGCCGACGCTCTGCCACACCGAGATGCCTAAGCACAAGAGCGAATAATCCATGGAATCTTCCTTTTAAAGCGTTGTCTTTGCTCGTTTCAAAAGTGATGGCAGTGCTGCTTAAAATGAGTAGCGCATCATTAAATCTACCGGTTGAAAAATCAACCATAATACGCCGAAGTAAAGTTCTTGATCTTAGTTCTGTATCTGTCTCATTAAGCTTTGATAGAACATCCTCTAATATGACTCGTGCTTCATCAAATGCACCTGCACGCCAGTAACAGAGCGCAAGTTCACTGCGCGCGACAGTAGCCCTTAATGTTTCTCCTAGGGATTCAAAAAGAGCAATGCTTTCACTGATTAAATCTTTGGCTTTTTCTTGAGCCTCTGCCTCTTGGCTTGCGCTACCAAGCCATCCTGAAAGAGTTCCAACCCTCTGTAGCAGTTCTGCTGCCGTAAGCTTTGTAAGCCCTTCCAACGCAGGGTGATTGCCGATTCCCTGCCACAATTCTCCGAGCGCATTGTAAGCCGCCTCATATTGCCCGCGATGTTCAAGTTCTTCCGCTAGTTGGCATTGTAACTGCGCTCTTTCATCATGGCTAAGCTTTTGATTGTTTAGCTGATGCAGTAATGTTTCTGCTAAAGCCATGAGAGGATTGTCCTTTCATGCACTTGCAATAATAATTGCAAAGACGATTTACCGAGCCTCATATAGAGGAGGCTCGCTGAATAGTTAGCTTGCTTCATTAAATCACCCAAGAAGGAAACTAAGATGAGAAACTTTATTCAATCCTGCCGCAAATCTGTGGTCGCATGTGTGTTAATGCTGGCACTTGCTTACTCCGTATCTGCGGGCGAGATTCCGTTTCCAGGTATCACTGCTCAACCGCCAGCGCCAGTGACAACGAACGGCGATGTGCAATACCCAAATGGTGCTTCACCATCTGAGACAGAGGGCGAAATACCATATCCGGGTGCAACCGTTGACTCCGTGACGGGGATGGCTGTGACGCTTTGGCAGAGCGCGATGGCCCTTTTCTAAATTGGTCGCTTAATTACTACTAAATCCTGCTGCGTTTGCCCGTTAGGCGCGGCCGGGTCGTAGTGTGCCCGGACATCATAGCAAGGTTTTTTGCTGCGGGTATAAATTTTTTCAGGTATGCAAAAAAATTGCGAGTTGCTAGGCGTGGTGGCCGTTGGAGCGGGAGAGGTGCTGGCGCAGGAAACGGCCCGTGTGGGATGCTTTGGCTTTCATTATCTCTTCGGGCGTGCCTATGGCTACGACCTGACCGCCACGGTCGCCGCCTTCGGGGCCGAGGTCTATGATGTAGTCTGCTGTTTTGATGACATCGAGGTTGTGCTCTATCACTAGGAGCGACCCGCCAGCCTCTATTAAAGCTCTGAAGGCTGCGAGCAGCTTGTTGATGTCATCGAAGTGCAGGCCCGTTGTGGGCTCATCGAAGATGTACAGGGTTTTTGCGCCCGTTCGTTTGGAGAGATGCGCGGCCAGCTTGACGCGCTGCGCTTCGCCGCCTGAGAGCGTAGTGGCCGACTGGCCCAGACGCAGGTATCCCAGCCCCACGTCATCCAGCACGCGCAGCCGGTTGGTAATCTTCGTCACGTCGCGGAAGAAGACCATGGCCTCTCGCACGGTCATGCTCAGAACATCGTTTATGTTCTTGCCCCTGTAACGCACGTCCAGAATCTGCGGCTTGAAGCGCGTGCCCTTGCATTCCTCGCAGACCAGCTCAACGTCAGCCAGAAACTGCATCTCGACTGTGACCGTGCCGTCGCCCTGACAGACTTCGCAACGCCCGCCCGGAACGTTAAAGGAGAAGTGCGAAGGGTCTAGGCCGTGTGACTGTGCCTCGCGCGTCTGCGCGAAGGCTTCGCGTATGGCGTCGTAAACCTTTATGTAGGTGACAGGATTGGAGCGCGGTGTGCGGCCTATGGGCGACTGGTCAACCAGAATCACGTCGTCAACGTACTGCGCGCCTTCAAGCTTAACAAAAGAGCCTACGTGTCCCTGCCAGTCGCCGCGCTGCTTCTTCAATCCGGCATAGATGCAGTCGTGAATCAGCGTTGACTTGCCTGAGCCTGATACGCCCGTGACGCAGACCAGCATGTCCAGAGGCACTTCAACATCTATGTTATTCAGATTGTGCTCGGTCGCTCCGCGCACAGAGAGACGGCGCTTCTGCGGGGCGCGTCTCTGCTTGGGCTCTTTAATCTCCGCTTCGCCGCGCAGGTAGCGGGCCGTCAGCGACTCCTTATCACGCATCAAATCCTCGAAGTCGCCTTCAAAGATGACCTGCCCGCCAAGCTCTCCCGCAAACGGGCCTATGTCCAGAATGTGGTCTGCGGCGCGCATCATCTCCGCGTCGTGCTCTACCACCAGCACCGTGTTGCCTATGTCGCGCAGGTTGTGCAGCAGACGAATCAGGCGCTCGGAGTCGCGCGGGTGAAGCCCTATCGAAGGCTCGTCCAGAACGTAGAGCGCGCCGACGAGAGACGAGCCTAGGTTCGTGGCAAGCTGTATGCGCTGCGCCTCGCCGCCGGAAAGAGTGGAGGCTAGACGGTCGAGCGTCAGGTAATCCAGCCCTACGTCAACCAGAAAGCGAAGACGACGGCGAATCTCGTGAAGCACCCGGTCGGCTATGGCCGCCTGCTCTGTGGAAAGCTCCAACTCGTCAAAGAAGCGGGCGGACTCTTTAATCGAAAGCGCGCAGGCGTCCGGCAGCGTCTTGCCGCCAACCTTCACGTCGCGCGCCTCCTGCCTGAGACGCCCGCCATTGCATTCCGGGCAAAGAGTGTAGCCGCGATATTTTGAGAGAAAGACTCTGACGTGCAGCTTGTACTTCTTCGTCTCAAGCCACGCGAAGAAACCGCGCACGCCTCCCCAGTGTCCCTTGCCGTCAATTATGGCTCGCTGCTCCGCGCGCGACAGTTGATTGAAGGGCGCGTCCATGTCTATGCGCTCCTGACGACAGAAGCGGCGCAGCTCAGTCCTTGCCCAGTCGTGCTGCGGCTTAGTCCACGGCTCTATAGCGCCTTCGTTCAAAGAGAGCGCCGGGTTCGGAATGACCAAATCCAAATCGAGCCCTATGATGTTGCCGAAGCCCTGACAGGCGGGACATGCCCCGTAAGGATTATTGAAGCTGAAGAGGCGCGGCTCAGGCGAAGCGTAAACGGTGCCGTCGTACTTGCACTCGAAACGCTCCGAGAAGCCCATGCGTCTTGGCTCGGCTTCTCCCGCCGTCTCTATGATGGCCGTGCCGTGGCCCTCCTGAAAACAGGTCTCAAGTGAATCAACGAGCCGCTCGCGCACGTCAGGCCGCGCAACCAGCCGGTCAATCAGCACAAAGACGCCTTCAAAGTCGGGCCGCGTGTAATCGTCAGGCGAAGATAGCTCAATCACCTTGCCATCGGCGTAAAGACGCGTGAAGCCTCGCTGCATGAGGCTCATGACGTGAGCCGTCACCATCTGTCGCGTCATGCCGGTTCGGCTCTGAGCTTCCGCCTTCTTCTTTCTGCCAGCGCCGTTCTTCTTTGACTGGCCCTCAGTCTCTTCCGGGCGAAGACCGGCTTCGGCGGGGAACAGCACGTAAAAGCGCGTGCCTTCGGGCAGAGCCTCCAGAATCTCCTGCGCGGAGGACTCGGGCGAATCCCTGTGAACCTCTCGCCCGCAGACGCGGCAGTAGGTAATGCCCACGCGCGCGTAGAGCAGGCGAAGGTAGTCGTAGATTTCCGTCTGCGTGCCCACGGTCGAGCGGGGATTGCGCGTGGAGTTCTTCTGGCGAATGGCTATGGCGGGCGCGATGCCGCGCACCTCGTCCACGTCCGGCTTGTCCATGCGCTCAAGGAACTGGCGCGCGTAGGCCGAGAGCGACTCTACGTAGCGGCGCTGTCCCTCGGCGTAAATCGTGTCGAAGGCGAGCGACGATTTGCCGGAGCCGGATACGCCCGTCACGACCGTCAGGTAGCCCACGGGAATAGAGAAAGAGATGTTCTTGAGATTGTTGACGCGCGCCCCGCGCACTTCGATTGCTTCTTCAGTCATGGTACAAAAAGTTCACCGTAGCGCACAGGGGAGAATTTGCGGACTGCGGCAAACCACCATGATACCTCGAAACAGCCGGAAGGGGAAACGCGCAAAGACTGAGATGGCGTCTCAATTAGAAGAAGATTCAAACAAGGCTGGACAGGATAAAAAGAAACAATGCTTTCTCTTTTATCTCGCCTATTCTGTTAATTTCTTTTCTTGATTACCAACGGCCGTCGTATCTGGCGATTCCGGTGCGCCATTGGCCTTCGCCCAGCACGGGAATAGGGCCGTCGAAGGAGAGCAGGGAATCCGGCGGGCGACGCAGGCGATAGGTTCTGCCTTTCGGAGAAGTGACGGAGAGTGTGACGGCATCGGGAGTGACGGCTGTGATTGTAGCGTCGCGCCAGTCCTTCCGGCAGCGAAGAATCAGGTGCGCTCCCAAGGGCAGCGAGCCGAGCGTGTAGGCTTCGGCCAGAGAAACATCAAGGCCGCCGTGTGTGCTCTCCTCGGCACAAGCTTCCGGCGGCCTGTTCATCTCGTCGCTCACTACGGCTGTTTATATGTCCAGAGGCTCGTCAAAGGGCAGGTCTTGCTGCTGGGGCGGGTGCTTGCTGATGGCGTAGAAGCGCATCGCCATGGAAAGCAGCGCGAGCGAGACGCCTATCCAGAGAATCGCCCAGAACATGGAGGGGATGCCCGTGGCATTCGCCATGTTGACAGCGTCCGTATGAGCTTCGGACGCGAAGGGCGATGACATGAAGAACAGATTCTTCAGGTCTAAGACAGCATTCAGCACGCACTGGACGGCCAGAAAGCTTACGAAGAAGGTGGCCACACGGGCGCTCGCGTAACGGGCCAGCGCCAGCAGTCCGATTGAAAGCACGACGCCTGCCGCTATTGTGAACGGAATGCCGGAAAATTGAACGTTCGGGTCAAAGGCGTTGGCCATAGGCTTCCAGAGGCCGAAGATAAAGGTCAGCAGCAGGATGAAGACTGCGGAGCCTGTAAGCACTATGCGCGCCGCGACGGCCCTGCGAATCAGGAAAAGCAGCAGCACTCCGAATGTCATAGCGCCGACATAGCCTGCGCTGGAAGTGATAAATTGCGAGAGAAGACCGCCCTTGGTACTTACCGTCAACCCGCTCGCATCCGTATGCACGCTGAGGCTCACGACGGAGCCGCCCGTCAAAAGCGCCGCGAGCGCGTGACCGCCTTCGTGTATGAAGGTGACGAAGATGCGAAAAGGATAGGTCAGAATCTCTGCGTATGGGATGAACCAGAGCGCCAGCGTTATCAGGGTTGCCAGCATAAGCGTGCGAACCTGCGGGCGTGCGTCCGGTGAAATCTGTATCTTCATAAAATCTCCGCTCGGTCTTTCCGAAGGCCCCTCGTCGGCCATGACTCCTGATACGCCCCATTGTACTCGAAAGTTCCTGAGCTAAACAATGGTCAGCCTCCTGCCTTTCTCCTGTAGGTTCCAGATTTGCCGCCCGTCTTCAATTCCAGCCGCACATCCGTTATCTCCATAGCTTTGTCCACGGCCTTGCACATGTCGTAGATGGTGAGCGCGGCGACAGAGACGGCTGTGAGAGCTTCCATCTCCACGCCCGTCTGCGCGAGCGTCGCCGCTTCGGCCTCAAGATAGATGCCGTCTTCCTGAATGGTCGCGCGCACGTCTATGTCCGTGAGCGGGAGTGGATGGCAGAGCGGTATCAACTCCGCCGTGCGCTTGGCCGCCATGATGCCTGCCAGCCTTGCCGTCTCAACAGGGTCGCCCTTTGGAGTCCGCCCTGAGCTTACGGCTTTGAGCGTCTCCACGGACATCAGCACGCGCGCGGAGGCAACCGCGCGACGATGAGTCTGTCGCTTGCGGCTCGTGTCAACCATTCTCACGCGCCCCTCTTTGTCTAGGTGTGAAAGCTTCTTCATCTTTTCTCACGCGGGAAGATGCAAGACCCTTACCGTCTCGCCAGCATCAAGTGTCCTTACGCCCTCCGGCACGTTTATCAGCGCGGTGGCGCGCGCAAAGGCTACAAAGTCGCTTGAGCCGCCCCACTTCAAAGGCTCCGCCAAGAGCCGTCCCGTTTCATCCGTGCGAAGCTCTGCGGGCAGAAAGCTCTCGCGCTCCACAGCCCCGCGCACGCTCCTTGAAAGCACCGCACGCTCTTCGCTCATCTCAACCTGAAGCGCCCCCTGCATGGCCCTGATGGCGGTTCGCGCAAACAGATTGAAAGTCACAGAGACAGAGACGGGATTGCCCGGTAGACCGAAGACCAGCGCGCGGCCCAGCCTTGCAAAGACCGTGGGCTTTCCCGGACGTAGACTGACGCGCTCAAAGAAAAAGTCAGCGCCGAGCGAGCGAAGCGCGGCCTTCGTGAAATCATAAACGCCCATAGAAACGCCACCCGAAAGAATAAGCGCATCCACCCTCTCGGCCGCCCCGCTTATCTCGCGCTTCAGTAGCTCCAAATCATCGGACGCAAGCTCCAGCCGCTCCACTCGCGCTCCGGCAATCGCCGCGTAAGCCCCCAGCGAAAAGGTGTTCGAGTCTCGTATCTCGTCCCTGCCCGGCCTTTCGGTAACAGGCACAAGCTCCGTCCCCGTCACCAGAACGGCGACGCGCGGGCGAGCGCCCACACGAACCTTCGCATAACCGAAAGATGCTAGGACGGCCATGCGCGCGGCGTTAATCTCCTCGCCGCTTAGAAGAACTGTCTGGCCGCGCTTAATCTCGCTGCCACGTTTGATTATAAACTGGCCCGGCTCGGTGGCTTTTGAAATCTCAACCGCTCTGCCTTCATCAAGCTCGGCGGTCACTTCGACCTGCTGCACGCTGTCAGCGCCCGCAGGCACAGGCGCACCCGTCATAATCCTCACGGCCTCGCCCGGCTGCAAAGTCTCGTGCCAGCCGCGACCCGCAGCCGCCTCGCCCACTACGCGAAGCCTAGCCGGAACATTCTCACAATCCGCAGCGCGCAGAGCATAGCCATCCATCTGCGACCTATCGAACGGCGGCAAATCCGTATCCGCAATCACATCCTCGGCCAGCACGCGGCCCAGCGCCGACACTATCTCTACCTCTTCAGGCGGCAGCGAGCGCGTCTGCTCTTTGACTATGCTGATGGCTTCTGAGACGGAAAGCATAATGATTTCACACGCCTGAAACGAGAAAGCGGCTGCCCTCATTCTACATGAAAAGCAGCCGCGCCCGGACATGGCCGACACATCAGGAGCCAGCCTTTCTACTTGTACGCGCTATAGAGGCGCACCTTCTCTGTTAGCTTACTTGAGAAATAGATTGTTCCACTCGTCCGGTATCCGCGCGGACAAGCTTGATAGATTTAGCCAGCCCCAGAAGGCGCAGCACTTGAATGCTCCACCAGTTAAAGTCTACTTCGTACCACGTAAGGCCGTGGCGAGCCGCGCGCGGATGCGCGTGATGGTTATTGTGCCAGCCCTCGCCAAAGCTAAGGAGCGCGACCCACCAACTGTTTCGTGAATCATCCGCAGTCTCAAATCGTCGCTTGCCCCACAGGTGGGTCGCTGAATTGACGAGCCATGTCCCGTGAAAGCCGAGAGTCACACGAAAGAAGATTCCCCAGAACAGCATCGGCCAGCCGCCGACAGCCAGAAGCACTATGCCGAGCACTATGAGCGGCACGAAGTATAATTTCTCTAACCAGCGATGCACAGGGTCTTTCATCAGGTCGGGAGCGTAACGCTCGCACACAGTCTTGTCGTAACGCTGCGCCGTGCCGGTCAGCACCCAGCCCATGTGCGCCCACCAGCTACCGTCGCGCGGAGTGTGTGGGTCACCGGGTGCGTCCGTGTGCGCGTGATGGATGCGGTGCGTCGTTACCCACGCAATAGGGCCGGCTTCCAGAGCTAGCATGCCGCAAATGGTCAGAAAATACTCGACTAGCTTCGGCGTCTTGAAGCCGCGATGAGTGAGCAGCCGATGGTAGCCCACGCCTACGCCTAAGCCGCCCGCGAGCCACCAGAGAAGTAGAGTGGCAATGACTACAGGCCAGCTAATCATAAAGAGCGAGGCAATCGCGCCCACATGAAAAATGACCATCGTGATACACGTTGGCCAATTGATGCCCGTCCGTCGTTGAATACTGGTGATTGGTTCGTTACGCAAACTGAATGCTCCCCGTCTGTTTAAGATGTGTACATTTATTTAGATGATAGAGTAGCTCAAGTTTGCCCGCTCAATTGTATTAGTTGTGTAAACTTATCAGCAGCAGCGAGGTTGAGAGCCTGCTTTTCTAAAGAGCAGCGTGGCGGGACTTGCACGTTCGGGGTTTACTTCTTGATGCGCACCGGGTCTGTCCGAAGCCTTCTTCCGCACGGACACGCCCGCGTTTCCCTCAGAGCGCTATTAGCCTTAAAAGTTAAAGCGCCCCCGGCACAAAATGTTTGGCCGGGGACGCTCCGTGTAATGATGCGCTGTTTAAAGCAGACAGCTTTTACCAGCGATTTGTACGGCCACCGCCGCCGCCGAAGCCGCCGCGTCCGCCACCACCGCCGCCGCCACGATTCCCACGCTCTTCGCGGGGTTTCGCCTCGTTGACGTTCAATGAGCGACCGTTGATTTCCTTGCCGTTGAACTGCTGAATAGCCGCCTGACCTTCTTCATTAGAAGCCATCTCGACAAAGCCGAAGCCGCGCGAGCGACCCGTCTCACGGTCTTCAATAATAGAGACTGATTCGACCGTACCCGCCTGCGCGAACAATTGCTGCAAATCATCGCTCGAAGTCTGGAAAGAAAGATTTCCGACGTAAAGTTTCATAGACATAGATGTGTACCTCTCCCCTGTGGGAGCGTTAAGAGAAGCTTCGAATTGAAGTTGGCTTCGATGATACGGTTAGCAGCGAAGGCTCGCGTTCGGATGCTCTGTCAAGAGCGACTTCTGAAGTTAAAATCAACCTGCTCTCGGAGTATCCAGAACGCCGCCGCCTTTTCAACAGGCGCGGGGCGCATCACCGTCGATGCGCGAGAGAAGGATTAGCTGAAAGTTGAGATGCGCTATTTAACCTTTTAGTTGCGCTAACTTTCTAACGGATTATACACTATATTCCTACTTTATTGTCCTCTGGCGGCGCGGTGTCCGGTAAGGATTACCACTTTTGCCACGGCCTGCCCTTATTTTCTCTCATATCTGCTCAAGTCTGATTGTAATGAAGCGCTGCTCTGCTGTCGTCTTGGTAATACTCACAATCGGGTGTAATGTCCTAGCATGAAAACAGAACCGGAAGTTCAGGCAAATGTCACAGGCGAGCCGTTGATTAGTCAGGAAAAGGCGGCGGAATTATGTGGCATGACGAGAGCGGCGATTAAGAATATGGTGCGACGCGGGCGCTTACACTCGGTAGAGGTGGAAGGACGACACCTCATCTACTACAAGGAAGTCGAAGCCCTAGAGGCAGAAAATAGATAGAGATGGGTCAAAGAGCGCCCGTCTTGATAATTCTACGACAGCAGGCTCTCTTCTCGTGCGGCCATTAGCTTGACCTTCTTTAGCTCCCGGCCCTTGATTCCAAAAAATGTGGCCATCTCGATTATCTGTCTGGGGCTGACGAAATCTTTAGGGTCTGAGCAGAATCTTTCCATGCCCGGTTGAAACTCGTGACAACCCATCCCCTTCGGGATGTTAAGGCCCAGACCGCATTGCCCCTCCTTCATGTACTGCACACAGAATTCACAGACTATCATCACGAATTTCCTTCAATGCCCTACAGGTATCCGTTGAAACCTGGTTTTGCCTTCCCCATCTTCCCACGAGACGTCCAGAACGTAGGGCCTGACTTCACCGGCTATCTCTTTAAGACGTTCGAGTTGGTCTTGCTCAGGGACTGTCGGCCTGCCGTCAATCCATGTTCTGTGCGACAAGACGGCCTTCTCTTGTGGGCGTATAGATCGTATAGGCTCGAATTTAATGTGCGCGCGCGAGGGGCCTCCGCCCGGAGTATCTTCATCTTTCAGAAAGACGGTAAGAATCTCGACGCACCTGAGCGTTTGGCTGGTCACGTTTATCAGTTCTAAAAGAACCTGCCCTCCGGCATCTATAAATCTAATGCTGAGAGGGGCATCCGACTTGGTGCTGGTCATAATCTTTATCACTTAGGAATGAAACGACACTAACCTTAATCTATCCCGCTTGTTAATAACTGGTAGTGCGACTAAAACGTCCTGTACAGATAAAAGAGAGCTATCATAGCGAAAGCGGCGATGGCGATGCGATGCAGCCAACTCACTGCTGATTGACGGCAATAAGGACATCTTATCTCTCTCGGCCGCAATCTGGTTTCGCAACGCTGGCAATATCTCTTCATTTCCAACCTTACTTTTACTCTTGCGGCAGTTGCGCATTATCTCGTACGAGCAGGAGAAGCTGTTCATGGTCTAGCAGACGCCCGCGCCGCAGGTTCAGCGATGGATTACTCACCAGCCAGTAGCCCGCGCTCTTTTCCGTAGCTGTCGGCGCGAGGTCATCGAGCGCAAGCTCGTCAACTACCACAGGCTTAAAAAGCAGCATCCCCGGATTACGCGAACGGGCCTCCATAGCTTCGCTTGCGCTGTGAAAGACAGGCACACGCAAGCGCCCGTCGTCATTGAGCGCGAACCAGTCGCCGTTTGCGCGTTGCATAGCATATATACTGTTCATTCCGATGTCTCCCTTTCCGTCCCTCACGCCATGATATGCAGCTCACGCGTTTTGTCATAACGAAGAAAAACCGAGAACACTAAAAATCCCGCCAGGCATGCCATCAAAGCCGCTCCGATAGCCAGCCATAGATGCATTGCTCCGCCCTGCAAATCCATCTGCCCATGCGACCCTCTGAAGCTCACGAATAGATAGAACTGCCAGACTGCGACTGCCGCGATTACTATCACGCCGCAGACTGCCGATAAAACATTAGTGAGACTCTTCCTGATATGCATATCCGACCTCTTTATTTGTTTCAAGATTAAAGTCGCCTGCGGCAAGCGAGCGCGGGGATTCCGATTTATCCCTGCGCGAACACACAGCACCAACCTGTCCCGGCACAACTCGTACATGAGCTAGTGATGCTGCGCCGACCTGTCCCCTCACACTGCCGACATGGCCCTGCGGGTTGCGCCACTGTCACTGTCCCCTTGCCTCCGCAGACCAAACAAGACACCACATAGCCCTTAGAAATAGCTCTTGTTCCAGTGCCCGAACACCACGCGCACCTCTCCGGCCCATGAACTCTTTGGGGCTGGCTCATACTCGACTGCTTCATCGCCCGACGCCTTGCGCTGCCACCGCCACTTCCTCTTTCTTAAAGCTAGCTAGTGCCTCAGATTCTGTTTCCCATGCTTCGAACACCGTCACCAGCTTTGTGATAGTCATCAATTCCCGCACTCTCTGCGTTAGGTGAAGCAGCTTGATTTCTCCACCGCTCTTGCCCGTCGCCACGTGTGCCGCTACCAGCTCGCCTAGCCCGCTCGAATCTATATAGGCCACACGAGCCAGATTCAACAGTATCCGATTGTGTCCTTCTTCCAATAAGCGACGAATGGCCTTGTGTATGTTGGCGCTTCCTTCTCCCAGCCTCAGATTGCCGTCTATGTCTAGAATCGTCACATTTCCGACACGCCGTTCATTAATATTCAGATTGTTCAATGTCATCTCTCCTTTTGAATTCCATAGTAATAGTAATGGGAATAGATAGAGACGTCTGTGCGTTGTCTCACATATGAAGAGAGAGAGCGCGTGAAGCACCCGCAAGTCGTTTAGCGACGCGAGCATGGGCATTTTGCAGAACTACAGCGAGGTTGCCTGTGCATCCATCTAAGCCGGATTCTGAAAGAGGGGAAAGGAGAGATTGGTCTGGGTAGATGAAACGTATGCGTGTAGGGAAGCCTTAATAAACATGCGCCCAAAAGCAAAGCGCCTGCAACCGTAACCGGTGCAGGCGCTTTGCTTTTAAATGGCGGAGCCGACGGGACTCGAACCCGCGACCTCCGACGTGACAGGCCGGCGTTCTAACCAACTGAACTACGACTCCGGGTAAAGCTTAAATTTTCAAACTTCTGTGGTAGGCACGGAGGGACTCGAACCCCCAACCTCTTCCTTGTAAGGGAAGCCGTCTACCATTGACGTACGTGCCTTCAAAAATCTTTTGTTCTCAACACGTCCGTTTGAAAAGAGCACTCGTAACCTGAACAGCTTAGGCTTCTTTGGTAACGAATAGTCATCCTAAGAAAAGAAGCCTGGAGTGTCAAGCGGGCGCGCGGCCTTTTCAAAGCAGCCAGACGGGAAGCTCGGAAGAGTCTGCTTTCTCTTTATCCTCTATCCTTTCCCTTTCCGGCTCGGGCTTTTGAGACGTGGGGCGCGGCGCTTCTGCTTCTGCGGCTCCGTGTCTTTCGCCCACGGGCTTGATGATTATCTCGTTGACCTGGTCGTCTAATCTTCCTATGACACCCATGCGTAGTGCGCCCCTTTCGTTGATGGTCGGAGCGGCTCGTGCGCCCCGGATATTGAAATAGCGCCGAGGTGAGTGGTAAAAATTGGGAGCTGGAAATTCCACAGTCTCCCCGTTAATTATCCGGCTCAATTCGTCCTGATGATAGTTTATGACCATAAATAAGAGTCTGGCAAATAAGAGTATGAATACGAGCGCGCGCGCGTGGCTTATATTCCTGACAATTGTGGGGAGCGTCCTGCTTGCGCTCGTCGGCGCGAGCGCTCAGCAGGACGGAAGCAAACAGCGACCGCGCAGAGTCGGACAGGCGCAGCCTTCGCAGACTCCGCCGCCCGGCCCGCCTGCCGCCACACAGCCGGGCGAAGAAGTAGGCGAAGACGACGTCGTGCGCGTGGACACTCAGCTAGTTTCCGTTCCCGCAGTCGTCACAGATGGCACGGGCCGCCCGCTTGCCGGATTGCGCGCCGAGAATTTTCGCCTCTTCGAGAACGGCCAGCAGCAGGCCATCTCCAACTTTGCTACCACGGAAGCGCCTTTTGAAGTGGCGCTTCTGCTTGACACTTCCGGCTCCACGCGCGCAGATGTGCAGTTGATACGACGCGCCGCGAGTCTCTTCATAGATTCGCTGCGGCCCGGCGACCGCGTGGCAATCATCAGCTTCAACGTAGTGCGTGAAGAGCGGGAAAGCCTTGCGACAGTTGAAGTAAATACGCCTTTGACGAACGACCGCGCACGCCTTCGCATGGCGCTGGAATCGGTCGGGGCGAGCAACGGCACGCCTTACTACGACGCGCTTGAGCGCATAAGTAACGACATCTTCAACGAGCCGCCGCGCGAAGAAGTGCGTGGCCGCAGGGCCGTGGTAGCTCTGACGGACGGCGTTGATTCATCCAGCGATGCTGAGTTCGCGGAGGCTCGCGCAAGATTGCTGCGGGCGGGCGTGACCTGCTATTTCATACAGGTCAACACGGAAGATTACGTGGAAGAGCGTTTGATGCGAGACTGCAACGATTACGGCACGCTCAGACTTTCACGAACCCAGTTGCAGCGCTACAGAAGAATATTCGTGCCGCGTGCGCCCGCAGGCGATTACAGCAGCTTCTGCCAGATGGGCCAGTTCGAGCGCATGAAGATAAGCCGAGACCTTTATAACCTTGCTCGCTCGGAGATGGCCGATTTGGCTCGCTCCTCCGGCGGCAGGGCTTTCGAGGCGGCAGACCTGCGCGACGCGCGTGCGGCCTTCGCTCAGGTCGCATCGGAAATCGGTACGCAGTACAGTCTGGGCTATTACCCGACTAACAAGACGCGCGACGGGCGCTTTCGTGCCATTCGTGTAGAGCTTAAAGGGGTTGAGCGAGGCGCACAGGTGCGCGCACGCGAAGGCTACTACGCGCCCAAATGAGAGGCTTGTAAAGCTCACAGGCTGCCGGTCAAGCAGCGACCGCAGCCCCGTTCTTACCGGAAACGCTTTCTAAGAGAAAGGAAGGACTATGACCCGAAAGAAAACAGGTTTAGGTCTGATGCTTGAGCGTTTCTCGCATCATGCTACGGTCTGGGCCGGTAGCTCATGGGCGTTCATCATGGCCTTGAGCGTGATTTTCATATGGGTAGTCACGGGGCCGATTTTCAGGTTCTCGGACACGTGGCAGTTGGTCATCAACACCGGAACAACGATTGTCACGTTCCTTATGGTCTTTCTCATACAGCGCGCACAGAACAAGGACGCGCTCGCCATACACCTAAAGCTAAACGAGATGGTGGCGGCGCTCGAAGGGGCCAGCAACCGCCTGATTGACGTGGAAGACCTGACCGAAGACGAGGTGAAGGTACTGCACAAGTACTATCAGAAGCTTGCTAGGATGGCCAAGCGTGACAGTAAGCTCACAGTCTCGCACTCTATAGAAGAGGCGGAGGAGCAGCACGAGCAGAAGAAGAGAAGAAAGCACGGCGTGAAATCCTGAATCCTCGGGTTACATCAAATACTTCCGCCTTCGCGCTCTTTCTTGCCCGTCGTGGGACAATGGGCCTATGATTGCCCCGAAGAATGGTGGAGAAAGAGCGCAACATTATGGTTACGTTGCTGCGTTGCCTGCGTCTGAAGTGTCCTGTCTGCGGCGACTCGTTAATCATTCAATCCCCGTTCAAGATAAGACATCATTGTCCTGAGTGCCGCACGCTCTACCAGCGCGAGGAGGGTTTTTTCGTCGGCGCGCTTACCATAAACGTAGTGACAACTGAATTAATCATACTGGGGCTTTATCTGGGCTGCATACTTTGGCTGAACAGTTACCAGACGATTCTCGTTATCCTGTTCGTCGTAGGGCTGCTTTTTCCCGTAGCCTTTTACCATCACAGTTGGAGCATCTGGCTCAGCCTTGACCATCTGGTGGAGCGGCTGCCGCGATACGACAGTCCGCCGGGCGGCAAAGATAAATCGGGTTAGCTACAGGCAGAGGAGAGCGAAAAATGTATTGTCCATCCTGCGGCCTTCAACAAACACAGGAGCTTAGATATTGCCCGCGCTGCGGGGCCAATCTCGCGCCCGCGAAGCAGGAAGAGCCGCCGAGCCTTATAGGGCCTATATGGGCAGTCTCTCTGGCGACCACGCTCGTTACGCTGGCGGGGCTAGCCGCCGTCTTCATCTTTGCCATGGTGCTTGTTACCAAGGGCATACAGTTGAACGGCAGCCTGCTTGTAATCATCTCCTTTTTCATGCTGATAGTGCTTGTAATCGGTAGTCTGCTCGTGCGCCAGCTCTCGCGCCTGCTCAGCCTACACCATAAGACGGGCGCGCAAAACCCTGTGAAAGCTCAGCCGGGCAGGAGTGAGCTAGGGGGAAAGGAAGCGCCGCGTCTGGAGGCCATGAGCGAGCCGCCGATAAGCATTACGGAGAGCACTACGCGCACCTTCGAGTCGGTGCCCGCAGACAGGCAGACCAAGCAGAACGCCTCGTGATACTCTTATTTAAAAGCAATAAAAGGCTGAATTTACCGCTCTGCGGGTTTGCCGCGACGGGTTAATTAGGGTATAATGCTTCTGGTTAAATTCCTTCTCTCGCGCATCAACGGTGATGCGCCCCGCGCCTCAAAAATTGGCGGCGGCGTTTGGATGAGTACGAGAGCGGGCCGTAAACAATTTCAGAAGCCGCTCCGCAAGAGCACCCGAACGCGAGCCTTCGCTGCCGACCGTTACAACGAAGCCTACTTAGTTTCGAAGCTTCTCTTAACATTCCCCGAATTCCCGGGGAAGAGGAAGAACTTTATTTTATGTCCATGAAACTTTACGTCGGGAATCTCTCTTTCCAGACGACGAACGAAGAATTGCAGCAGTTGTTTGAGCAGGCCGGAACGGTCGAGTCAGTCAACGTTATTGAAGACCGTGAAACGGGCCGCTCGCGCGGATTCGGTTTCGTAGAGATGGCGTCGAACGAAGAGGGCTTGAAAGCCATTGAGCAGTTCAACGGCAAGGAACTTAACGGTCGTAACCTGAATGTGAATGAGGCGCGCCCTCGTGAAGAGCGCGGCCCCCGTGGTGGCGGCGGTGGAAATCGCGGCGGCTTCGGCGGCAATCGCGGCGGCGGTGGCGGCGGTGGACGCCGTGACTTCGGAGGCGGTGGCGGTGGTCGTAATGACCGCTCGCCTCGCTGGTAATCCTGCAAAGGCAACCGGCGACTCTTTAACCCTAAAGCGCCCCCGGCACACAGAATACCCGGCCGGGGGCGCTTCAATATTGTCAGTGGAACAAAGCGCGCAAGCCTCTCTTAATGTAAGCAGGCTTTGCAGCGCGGAAAGTATAGATGATTTTTACCGAACTTGAACTTAAGCCTGAGCTGGCGCGCATCTGCGAGTCGCTCGGTTACACGGAGCCCACACCTATTCAACAAAAGGCGATACCTTTCGTTCTGGGCGGCTCCGACCTCATAGGCTGTGCCGAAACCGGCACAGGCAAGACCGCAGCCTTTCTGCTTCCCATCATTCAGAGAATGATGGAGAAGCCTAGACCGGGTCTGCGTGTCCTGATTATTGCGCCGACGCGTGAGCTTGCTTTGCAGATTGAGGCCAGCTATGGCCAACTTGCTCCGAAAAAGAGCCCGCGTTGCGTTTCCATAATAGGCGGTGCGAGCATGCACTTGCAGCGAGAAGCCCTGCGGCGCGGCGCAGGCGTATTGATAGCAACGCCCGGACGCCTTCTAGACCATCTGGAGAGAAAGACCATAAACCTCTCACAGGTGGAGGTACTCGTACTGGACGAGGCAGACCGCATGCTGGACATGGGCTTCTGGCCTTCCATCAGGCGCGTGCTTGAATTGCTGCCCGCCAAGAGACAGACGCTGCTCTTCTCCGCAACCATGTCTGCGGCCATAGAGAAGGTTGCGCGCACGACGCTCAACAATCCGAAGCTGGTGGAGGTCAATCCGCGCGGCCAGACCGCAGTGACCGTCAAGCAGTTTGTTTATCCGGTCGAAGCAGCATCGAAGACGGCGCTTCTATTAGACCTGCTCGAAAACGAGAATCAACTGGAGCGCGTGCTGGTCTTTACTCGCACGAGGCGCGGCGCAGAAAGACTCTCGCACATACTGAAGGCACGCGAGCACAAGGCGAATCGCATTCACGCAGACCGCACTCAGCCGCAGCGTGAAGCTGCGCTGCGCGATTTTAAGGGTGGGCAGACGCGCGTGCTGGTCGCAACCGACATAGCCGCGCGCGGCATAGACGTTGATGCCGTCTCGCACGTCATCAATTACGACGTGCCTTCGCAGCCCGAAGATTACGTACACCGTATAGGGCGCACAGGAAGAGCCGGAAAAGAAGGGCGTGCGATTACCCTCGTGGCGCCGGCCGAAGAGTTGTCCATGCGCGCCGTAGAGCGCCTGACAGGACAGCAAATCGAGCGCGTGCTGTTGCCCGCTTTCACGGCAACGCAAGCCCTTGCGACGGCTGCCCCTGTTAAGACGTGGCGACCCGCCGGGCGTTCCGCGAGCGCCGGACGACGCTCGTTTCGACCGCGCCGTGGACGCTAAGCCGTTAATGCACGGCGAGAGCGTTTATGGCCCGCAACATTGATTAAGTTGGCTGAACTTCTAAACGAAGGAGAATTTGATTGTCAAAAGAAGACCTGATTCCTGCGGACGGCGTGGTGGTGGATAAGCTGCCCAACGCCTTCTTCAAGGTACGGATTGATGGAAGCGACCACGTAGTACTGGCCCAGATTTCCGGTAAGATGCGCAAGAACTACATACGCATCCTCGCCGGAGATCGCGTCAGCGTAGAGCTATCCCCCTACGATCTTTCAAAAGGACGCATTACTTACAGATACAAGTAACAGTTTGGAGAGTCCAGTGGGACTTGAGAGTCAAAAGCGACTCTCTTTCTCTACAGACTCTCCGGACACTCTAGACTTAATTTAGGAGGTATGATGGAGAAAGAGACTTTTAGCGTCGGTGACCGTGTGGAGAAGTTGTGTGTGGTTTGCGGTGAAGAGCGCGGCCACGTAGTAGCATCTGTGACAAAGCTGGGACGGATTTCGCGCGTCAGTTGCCCGCAATGCGGCACGCGTAGCTCCTTCAAGTCCGGCACAAGGACGAGCGAGCGCGCAAACATGAAACCGAGCGCTCCCTATGACTGGACACGTACCTATCGCACGGGCCAGACCATGCTGCATCCTACCTACGGCCCCGGCGAAGTGGTTGCCGTCATAGAGCCGCAGAAGATAGATGTGCTCTTCAACGACCGCATGCGCCGTCTGATACATTCAAGGCTCTAAGGCCGCAGCGTTCCCCCGCTAGGCGCGCGAGCGAATAAAAATTTCAGCCTCTGAAAGGGAGAAATTCTCGCCTGAGAATCCTTCTCGCCTTTCAGGGGCTTTTAATTTTTAAGTCCTGCTCTCATCCTCGCTGCAACTCTATAAATGAAAATCCTTTTGTGTGAGATACATCAGACACAAAAAGCGCCCAACATTCCCGAACTCCACAATCTGGAATATTAACTGCTGGAAGCGAACGCCGCGAGGATGTTCGCGCTAGTCACCGGTGCCATTTTATTCATCGCAAAGGAGCAGTCGAATGCCGCGAACGTCATCGCCACAAAAGCAACTTAGGCGCTGCGGTCGCCAAGCTCTTCGGTGAAGAGCCCGGACAGCAGGTGCAGGAGTCTCTCAGATGCTTCAAGCAGGTGATTGAGACGTGCGAAGTCGTCCTCTCGGACGGAACGGTCTGGGACAACGGACTATTGACGCAGCGCCCCGCGCAGCCCGCGACTGACGCGGAGCTTGAAGAGTCGCAGCAAGACGCAACCAGCCGCGCTGCATCTCGCTCTTAAGGCGAATGTAGAAGTACCTGTTAATTCTTAAAGGGGGAAATGATGAGAGCAAATTGTTGGTACGGTAAACAGGACGTGAGGGTAGAGCAGGTGCCCGACCCGAAAATATTGAACCGCCGCGACGCTATAGTAAAGATTAGCTCTACGGCCATCTGCGGCTCCGACCTCCACGATGGAGATGACCGGCGGGCGCGGCCCCGATGCCTGCATAGACGCCGTCGGACTCGAAGCACACGGAGGCCACGACATAGTCTACGCCTACGACCGGGTTAAGCAGGCTTTGATGGCTGAGACGGACAGGCCCATAGCCCTGCGCGAAGCCATTATGGCTTGCCGCAACGGCGGCACAGTCTCAGTCATAGGCGTCTACGGCGGGCTGATAGACAAGTTTCCTATGGGCTCTTTCATGAACCGCTCTCTGACGATGAAGACCGGCCAGTGTCACGTCCAGCGCTACTGGAAGAAGCTGCTTGAACACATAGAGCGCGGTGACATTGACGCGAGCTTCGTCATCACTCATAGCATGCGGCTGGAGGATGCGCCGCACGGCTTCGACATCTTCACCAACAAGGAAGAGGACTGCATCAAGATAGTGATGAAGCCCTGAAGCTTTGTGACCGATTTTCAAAACAACAGGGGCAGCCCTTAAGCTGCCCCTGTTGTTTTGAGATGGATGAGTTTGACGGGACTGAGCAAAAATAGCTTGATTCTCATCGGCAACTTCAACGATATTCTGAGTTGATTCTGGCCGGAAAAGCTTCCCGGAGAAATCAGCACGCCCTTAGATTATGAAAGGTGATGTATATGAAGGTCTTTATGAAGATGACGGCAGTCGCGCTCTTCGTTCTTCTAAATTGCTGGCAGACTTTCGCGCAAACTCCCAATCCCACGCAGGAAACTTCGCAGCTTGTTTTAGAGCAGGGCGTTTCGCCGCACAAAGGTCTGGACGAAGTTTATCGCCGCTTCAGCGAAGGCTACAAAAAACTCGACGCTCAGTCCGTTGCCAATCTTTATTCCGAGACGGCTGCTTATCTCGCGCCCGGAACTAACGTAGAAATCGGACGACCGAAAGTTCTGGACAATTTCAGCAAGTTTTTTGATTCGGTCAAACGACGAAACGGGCGAATGGAAATCTCCTTCCGCATATTTCAAAGGCAGGTTGACAACAATCTGGCTTACGACGTTGGCATCTACACGCTGACTTCGTTCAACGATAAAGGCGAGCCGCGCACAGCTAGCGGAAAGTTCGTAGTCGTGGCAAAGCGCGAAAAAAACGGCACCTGGCTTTTTCAGGTAGATGGTTACAACGACCTGCCTAAATAACCTGTGTAAGAAGGAAAGCTCAAAGCTCTAGAGACAGGATTCATCGAAGAGATTTTCTGCGCCAAGCTGGCATAGCGGTGAAGTTGAAGGGTCGCGTTTAGTTGACAATCGCGTCGTCCGGGCGAAAGGCACGGCTCAGGGGTAACGCGATGTCTAACAACGCATTCAATGCGAGCGGAAATAGCGCGGCTTTCATGCGCGAGACTTGTCGCTGACTGTATTATGTTCGCGCACGTTTAATTCGGGCGTTAAGTTGCTTCTTCTATATTGATTATTTACTCTTAATCAATTAGGCGAAACTTAAGGGGGCGGGCGAATGCTAGAGATTCTGTTGTTAATCAATTTAACAAGGCGTATCGGCCATATTCTTGAACAAAAGGGGCGGAAAAGCGGCTGGTATAAATTTCTAACAGTTTTGCTCTGGTTCGGCGGTGAAATTATCGGTGGAATAATTGGTGCCGTCATCGCTGAAATAGGCGGATTGAATCAGGCGATAATTTATCTCGTAGCCTTAATAGGGGCGGCGGCAGGTGCAGGACTCTCCTTTCTTATAGCTAAATCAGTGTCTCCGGTAACAGAATATAGTCCGCCACCTCCGCCGCCAACGTTTACATAAATACTGTCACTCTTCTATCTTTTGCTCGGAGTTGTTATAGACCACGCAACTTAACAACTCATTCGACCGGAGCGCGAAATAGCGTGGCTTTCATGCGCGAGACTTGTCTTTAGCGATGTTGGCTCCGCGCCGCGTTAATTCGGGCGTTAGACGACTCTGAAATCATGAAGACATCCGCTTTACTAATCTTGGTGCTCTTCGCATTGTTGGCGTGGAACGGATGTTCGCGCGAGACTAATAGCACGCCACCGCCAGCTTCTGTTCAGAAGAGTTCCGAGTCCGGGGCTGTCACAGAGCCGCGCTTTACGACAATTCGAGTTGATGCTCGAACAGAGCGCATTGAACTTTTCCTGCGGGACGATGCTGGACGTACATTCAAGCGATTCGACCATCTGAGGTCTTGGCTGACGAGCAGAAAAGAGCGGCTGCGCTTCGCCATGAATGCCGGAATGTTCCAACCCGACCTTTCGCCCGTAGGCTTGTTTGTGCAGGACGGCCAACAAGTCTCCCCTCTCAACCTCTCTGATGGCACCGGTAACTTCTTCCTGAAGCCGAATGGCGTATTCTTCGTCTCCGAGTCCGGGCCGGGAATCGTTGAATCGGGTGAGTACCCAGCCCTCGCTCAAGGCGTGCGCCTTGCAACGCAATCGGGCCCTTTGCTTGTACGCAATGGTGCTCTTCACCCGGCGATTAATGCAGCCTCGACTTCACGGCTGCTGCGCAATGGCGTCGGCATCTCAGGCGACACAATCATGTTTGTTATCAGCGAGCAGCCGGTCAATTTTTACGAGCTCGCTATATACTTTCGCGACGAATTGCATTGCCCGGACGCTCTGTATCTGGACGGGGTTGTTTCCAGCCTGTACTCAAGCGACTTGCAAAGGAACGACTCCAGAGCAGACCTAGGGCCAATTGTCGGAGTCATTCAGTGACAGCGTCGTCTAACAACTCATTCAACCGGAGCGCAGATTGCGCGGCTTTTATCAAGAACTTGAATGATTTCGATGTTGTCTGCGCGCCCGGTTAATTCGGGCGTCAGACCGCAGAGACAAACTAGAGGGAAGGGAGTTAAAGACCAAAGTGAAACAAGCTATCATTATTATATTGTTGATGACTTGCGTGAATTTAAGTGAAGCTCAGGATAATAAGGTCAAAAATAACCAGCAGGATAAGCCTAATCTAAGTGGGACTTGGCAGATAGATAAATCGAAGAGCAAAGTAACTAAGGATAATCCCATTATGAAAGGCGGAATGGTCTTCTTAACAATAACGCACGATGAAACGGAGGTTAGAATTATTCAGAAAACAGAACTGAATGGTCAGGAACGGGTGAGAGAGTTTCTTTATTACACAGATGGCAGAGGTGAAAATAACCCGACAGCTAATTTATACCTAAGTTTCTATCAAGGAAATGAAAACCCTAACTCACCTAGTCCTCGTAGGATTGAATCTAAAAGTAAGTGGAAGGACAATAAGCTTAAAATAAAATACTCACTCATTATGCGAATCCCTGACGGGGCACAGATAAAGATAGGAGTAGAAGAAGAGTGGGCCATATCCCCTGACGGTAAAACCTTAACGCAGACTACTTCGTTATCCAGCAATAACAGTAGTTACATAACTTTCATAGAACCTAGTAGACTTAAAAGGGTTTTCAATAAAATCCCCTAAAGGATTATGCGATACTGTCTAACAACTCATTCAACGCGAGCCCGAATAGCATCGCTTTTATCGTGAGCTTAAATCTTTTGAGGATGAATGCGCCCCGGTTAATTCGGGCGTTAGATGCCTCTCTTGAAAATAGTTCTATTAAGAAACATAAGGGCCATTGAGGTCATATGGATAACACCCCTTCCCTGACAAATTGTTCATACTGTGGGCGTAAGATGAGCTCCGCGTTACAGAATTGCCCTCACTGTAGAAAGTTAGTACCTAGAATAGTGACCTGCTCCGTGTGCGATGGAAAATTAAATAGCACTGATTCTGTAAACCGTTTCGGTGAAGCGTCAAATAATGCCTTTGAAAAGTTTTTCCACTCCGGCTGCTATGATTTAATCTCAAGAGAATGCGTATGTCCGCTTTGTAAGAGTACATTTAATATTGAAGAACTAAGACAGATAGGTGCTCTCAACTGCTCAGAATGTGGCCATGTTTCGTCTGCTATAGAATGTGATAAATGCGGCGGAGTATTAGTGCGTAATATTAAGGACTATAGTGTTTACGCGCATCCCACTTGCTGCAAAATACTAGAAGCACAAAAAGCACAATTAATAGAGGAGCGAAGAAGAAACAGAGATTGCACATCCTGCGGAAAGGATTTGGGGCTTTTAGATTTACTCTTTAAGCGAGAAAAACATCATGGATGCCATGGTTTCCGCCGATACGTATACAAAGACGGCAGCTAACAACTCATTCAACAGGAGCGCGAATAGCGCGGCTTTCATCCGTCAACTTGAAGACTTATTCGGTTGATTGCCGCCCGGTCAATTCGGGCGTCAGGCGCTAGCCTCATTCTATAGAAGCAATGAACCAGCAAATCTTCGATTGAACGCACTTTGTTATTTACAATATGATTAACATAATTTACAAATAACACTATGAAAAATTACATACTTTGTCTTGTCTTAGCCTTGCTCGCTTTCCCAATCTACTCATTTGCGCAGGTGCCGTATAACTCAGCGGTGCCGAATGGCTACACGAAAAGAGCTGTAGTCTCCGAACAAGTCGGTTTGACGCAGGTAACGATTACTTATCATCGTCCCGCAGTCAAAGGACGCGAAGGTAAAATTTGGGGCGGCATCGTTCACAAAGGCTTTATTGATCAAGGATTCGGAAACGGCAAACTCACGCCCTGGCGAGCGGGTGCGAACGAAAATACCGTCATCGAATTTGATAACGATGTAAAAATTGAAGGTCAAACTTTGCCGAAAGGAAAATACGGATTATTTATTGCGTATGATCAATTAGAGAGCATTGTTATTTTTTCCAAAAGGACGGACGCTTGGGGGTCGTTTTTTTACGACGAAAAAGAGGACGCGCTGCGCGTCAGAGTTAAACCTCAGCCTATTGAGAATAGCGTCGAATACCTGAAATACGAGTTTTCAAACCAAACGCCGAATTCCGCCATCATCACTCTGGCGTGGGAAAAATTAGCAATCCCTTTCAAAGTCGAAGTTGATTATTTGAAGCAACAATTCGATGCTTTCGTCGCCGAAGCGCAAAACCCGCGCGGCTTCACTCCGCAGGGATTAACCATCGCCGCAAACTGGACTTTGCAGAACGATTACCAACTTGAAAAGGGACTCGAATGGGCGACTCTTGCAACAAGTCAGAAGTTCCCGGGCGATCCGACTTCATTCCCCGCACTTTCGACCAAAGCGGCAATCCTAGATAAACTCGGCAAACCGGATGAGGCGGCGGCAGTCATCAAGAATGCGTTGCCGTTTGGCAGCGTCGCTGAACTTCAGCAATTCGGCAGACAGCTTTTAGCCGCGAAAAAGCCGCAAGCCGCTTTGGAGGTTTTTCAGTTTAATTACAACAAAAATCCGAATCAGTTTATAACGTTGATGGGAATGGCTAGAGGATTATCCGCCAACGGCCAATACGCAAAAGCCTTGGAATTTGCCAACAAGGCTTTACCGTTGGCACCGAACGACGCCAATAAACAAGCGGTTCAAGCGATGATTGAAAAGCTGAAAGCAGGCAAAGACATCAATTGAGCTTCCTTTAAACAATGCTGCCGTCCTAGTAGACGTTCAGTTGGTAGGAGTCAGCATTGATAAAATCATTTGGTGAACGCCCGTCAAGGGATGAGCAAAAATCCTTCTATCGGCTGAGTTGGGAAATGCTGCGCCTAACAACTTATTCAGCCGGAGCGGAATAGGCTTACCTTTCATCGAGAACTTGAATGTTATTCGATAATACTTCACGCGCGTTCAATCGCGTGCGTTAGACGGTCTTCCTCTACACAGGGTAAGGATTACGGTGGCGAATATGAAGCTGGATTTTAGACAAAGCCTTACAAGCATCTTGATTACGTTACTCTTTCTGAGTGTACCTACTTCATTAAGTGCACAACAGAGTGGAATAACAATTTCCACACCTGAGCAGATTAAATCTGAGTTTGACTCGGTTCCTTGCAAAAACGAAGACCGCTTGAGTGCAGCCAAAGCGTTGTTCGAGAAAATGGGCGCTCCCGCTTCTGATATATCAATTGATAAATATAAGAACGTTGAGAATCTCGTAATTCGCAAGCCGGGGATTTCTCAAGAGAAAATCATAGTTGGAGCCCATTATGACAAAGTATCCGATGGATGCGGGGCAATTGATAATTGGAGCGGCATAGTTGCAATAGCTCATCTTTATAGAAGTCTGAAAGATGCTCCTCTCAAGAAAACGATTCTGTTTGTAGCGTTCGGGAAAGAAGAAAAGGGGCTTGTCGGCTCACGAGCGATGGTAGATGCCATCACGAAAGATCAGGTGACGCAATATTGCGAAATGATAAATATTGATAGTTTTGGTCTGGCTGCGCCACAGGTGGCCGACAATATGTCCAGCAAGAAGTTGAGTGAATTTACTGCTGCCCTAGCCAAAGAAATGAAAATGCCATTTAGTCATGCAAGTATTGAAGGTGCTGATTCTGATTCAAGTTCTTTTATCGCAAAAAAGATTCCGGCATTAACACTCCACGGCTTGAGCAATGAATGGCCTTCTATTCTGCACAGCCAGAACGATCAATCGTCAAGGGTTAATCCTGATAGCGTTTATCTTGGTTATAGGCTTATTCTGGCTCTTGTGGTTCGTCTCGATAGTCTGTCCTGTGGAGAATACAGATGAGCGTAATGTGGAGAAGTTATATGCAATAGAACCGTTGAAGAACTTATTCAACCGGAGCGGAAATAGCTTAGATGACATTCGTAAGATTGAATCTTTGGTCAGATGCTTCCGGCCGGGTTGGTTTTGGCATTAGGCGGCAAATCAATTATTGAGAAGGTAGATAATGAATAGAAGAACTAAATCGTTGATGAACTATGCAGTCTCTCTGAGTTTCATCTTAAGCCTTACTGTTATGTCCTCTTACATAATGGCCAGCCCCTTACCGGCGCGGAAGGAGAGCCCAAGCGCGACTCGGATGAAGAAGGCCGACCTTAAACTTAAGCTCATAGACCGGGTCACTAGAAAGCCAATCAAGAACACTGAAGTCGAAATCTACAGCGATAACGGAATCAGGTGCATCAGCCTCCCATGCCCTACGAACGGCGTCAAATGGACTGGTAAGACCGACGCACGCGGAATCATAATTGTCCCCGGTAAAATCAGGCAACGTTCAATGACTATCTCGGCCACGGGATATAGCAAGGGGAAGGACATCAACAAGGATGCGAAGAAGAACAAGGCCGGAGGTGGGTGGGTCATAGCTTTGGATGCTGACTCTGGCGAGCAAGGAAGAGGACGATAAATAAGAGCTACGCTTACACGCTATCTAACAACTCATTCAACGCGAGAGGAGTCAGCGTGGAGGTCATTCGCAAGGATTGAATGCTTCTCTCTCAATGCTTCCAGCCGTGTTAATTCGAGCGTTAGGCGGCTTAAGGGTATCTGTGAATGGCGAAGAAAGCATGGACAATTGAGCTTGAAGACGGCAAGCATTTAGTTGAGCTCAGTCATAAATACCTTTCCGGGGAGAAGGAAATTCGGCTCGACGGAAGACCGCTTCTCTTCAGAGACATAAACTCGCCGGTGGATTTCGGTGGAGATTATCCATTCTTCATCGGAGAACACAGGTGCGCTGTACACATACGTACAAATGGGCTCACGTTTCGATATGACCTATCAATTGACGGTCACTCGGCTAAAACAGGTGAGTCCGTGGACACAACCGAAGTAGCTCGTCACCGTCATTTTGGAAGAGTCTTCATAAGCGTTTGGGCGCTCGTTGGGGGAGCACTTTTCATTCTCTTCGGTAATGGATGGCAAGTGAGTGGGATTCCACTGCGATACGTTGGCGGTATATTAGTTGGTGTCGGGATTCTTGGTTTGATTGGGCCCAACGTATTTCGTGGTGGCCCGCTTGATAAAAGGGAAGACCAGTAGAGCAGGCGGCTCAGAACCGCCCCGGTCATTGGTCGCACTGGAGCGTAAGTATCGCGCTGGGTAGGCTCATCAAGGGAGTTTACACGCACCTGTGAATCTTATCCTTGGTTGCCTTGCACTTTCATTGGACGCGCCAACTCGAATAGAGGCCATAATGCTACGAGTGAGTGCGCGCAATGATTGGTGGCTTAAGGAGCCTCGCTTGCGTTGCGTGGTTTCAAGCAAGGGCCGCCCAACAACTCATTCAACCGGAGCGCGAATTGAATGCTTTTCATGGATATTCCGCCCTTCCGAATTGGAGAGTTTATGCTGCGCTCGGTTGATTCCTGCATTAGGCTTCTACTGAAAATTGACGAGCAAAGAGATATTTATGATTCGCATTCTGGGAATCCTGTTAGCGGTTATTTTCGCAGTTATAAGCCTGTTTCATTTCTATTGGGCGGCGGGCGGGACATTTGGAATCGGTGTTGCCGTGCCGACCGTCGGCGCGCCGAACAGGGGCGGTGTGCGGGCTTTTGAGCCGTCGGCTGTCGGCACAATTTTGGTTGCCTTCGCGTTTCTATTGGGGATAGCTGTAATTCTCGGCCAGCTCAGATTTTTAGGTGGCATTGTTCCGCACTGGATTTTTCGTTGGGGCACTGGGGCGATTGCGCTTATCTTCTTTCTCCGGGCAATCGGAGAGTTCAGATTAGTTGGATTCTTCAAGAAGGTGAGCGATACGCCGTTTGCTTATTGGGATACGTGGCTGTTTTCTCCTTTATGTCTGCTCATCGCCATCATGGCTTTCATGCTTGCTTACACCGAAGCCTAAACTCATTCAACCGGAGCGGCAGTTAGCTAGCATTTTGTCAAAAAATTGGACGCCATACGCAGATTCAAGCTTGGTTCTGCCTACCTACGGCATTAAGGCGCATCTTCCATTCCTTTACCCTAACAGTCTATTACTCGTACCGCAGCGCGATTAGAGGATTCACCTTCGTTGACCTACGAGCAGGGAGATAGCTGGACAATAGAGCTATGCCAAACATCACGAGCGAGAGAAGGGCGAAGATGGTCAGGTCAAACGGCGTGACGCCGAAAAGCAGGCTGGACAGCGTACGAGTCAAAGCGAAGGTCAGCGCCAGCCCAATCGCCAAACCGCACAGAGTTAAAAAGACTGATTCCCGTATGACCATCTTCAGTATGTCTGAAGGCTGTGCTCCTAAGGCCATTCTGACTCCTATCTCGTGCGTGCGTTGCGTCACGGAGTAAGACATCACGCCATAGATTCCGAGCGCCGTTAAAACGATGGCGAGGAAGGCGAAGATGCCAAGCAAAAGCGTGTATAGGCGCGGCTGACCAATCGAAGTGGATAAGAGGTCGGTCATCAACTTGACATCGGAGACAGGCAAGTCTTTCTCCAGCGCCGATACTTCCCGCTGCACCGAAGGAAGAGAGCCCTTTGGATTAGAGGCGGTGCGCGTAACAAGGGTCATCGCAGGGCCTGTGTTCTGAAGATAAGGCAGATAGATTTCAGGCTGCGGCGCTATGGTCAGTGCGGTTTGATTAGCGGAGCCGACCACGCCTACGACTGTTAGCCATGGGCTGTTGGATTCGCTTCGCCCTCGCTTGATATGTTTGTTGAGCGGGTCTTCGCCGGGCCAGTAACGCCGCGCCACCGCATCATTTATCATCACCACCTTCTCCGCATCCTGCTTGTCCTGCTCCGAAAATGTTCGCCCCTTGACCAAGGGTATGCCCATCACGCGAAAATAGTCAGGGCTGACGGTACGAAAGTATGCGCGGGGCCTGGCGGATGGTTCCGACGTAGCCTGGCCTTCTATATTAAAGCCGTAGATTTGCTGCATCTCACCAAAGGGAAGGTCGTCAACGGTCGCTGCACCTTCTACGCCCGGAAGCGCTGCGACTCGCTCTAGCAGCCGCTGCTGAAAGGCAGCCTGCCGGTACTCTTCACCGTATTTGGATTTCGGCAAGAAAAGATTCATCGTCAGCAGATTGTCAGGGTTAAATCCGGGGTTGACTTTCTGTAGACGAAGTAGGCTCTTAATCATCAACCCTGCGGCAATTAGTAGGACTAAGGATAGAGCGACTTCTGAGATGACCAGGAATCTATGCAGGCGACGGCGACGACCACCTCCGGGATTTCTCCCGCCTTCCTTCAATACTTCGTTGAAGTCTGCTTTGGAAAGTTGAAGCGCAGGCGAAAGGCCGAAGATAACCGCCGTCAAGACCGAGACAAGGAGCGTGAAAAGCAACACCGTCAGGTCAATACCTATCTCTTTGGTACGCGGCAAGGTGGGGCCGAAACCTGTGATGAGCTTGATACCCCAGTAGGCCAATAACAATCCGGCAGCGCCTCCCAGCAGACTCATGAGGACGCTTTCAGTTAACAGTTGTCGTACAAGGCGAAGGCGAGTCGCCCCTAGAGCTTGACGAATCCCTATCTCTTTCTGCCGTTCTGTTGCCCTTGCCAGCAGCAGGTTGGTGATGTTGGCGCAGGCTATGAGCAGAATAAAGCTGACGGCCCCGAAGAGTATGAAAAGCGGGAGGCCGATATCCCCTGCGACCTGCTGCTGTAGCGGGATGACTTTTATCTCCAATCCCGTATTGGGGATTGGATAATCCGTCTCCAGACGGCGCGCTATGGCGCTCATTTCCGCCCTGGCCTGTTCAAGCGTAGTGCCCTCTTTGAGTCGGCCCAGTAGAAACAGAGTCCTCAACTCGCGCCCCTTCGGAACGTCATCCGGCGTCAGAAGAAGCCACAAGTCCGCCTCCGCAATCGTGATGCGCGCGGAGCCGACGGTGGCCGTAAATAAGGGCGGGAAATGAAAATCTTCGGGCATGACGCCGACCACCGTGTAGCTCTCGTCATTAAGTAGAACGTTTTGGCCTATGACATTCGGGTCACCCCCAAAGCGGCGTTGCCATAAGCCCCAGCTCAGTACCAGCACGCGACCGGCTTTAGGATTTACGTCTTCGTCGGGAAGGAACGCGCGCCCGCGCGCTGGCTTAACGCCCAAAAGCGAAAAGAGATTGGCCGAGGAGATTAGGCCCTTGACGCGCTCAGGCTCGTCTCGTCCCGTCAGATTGAAGCTGCTGTCGGTAAAGGCGGCGAGCCCTTCGAGCAGTTTGTTCTGCTCCTTCATATCCGTAAAGTTAAGATATGAGGTCGGAGCCAGCCCCCAGCCCTTTTTCATGTTCGCTTCCCAGAGCATCACCAGCCGTTCCGGGCGGTCATAGGCTAATGGGCGCAGAAGAATGGCGTTGATAACGCTGAAGATGGCCGTGTTCGCGCCTATAGCCAGCGCGAGCGCAAGTATGATGACCGTGGTGAAGACGGGCTTTTTAAGTAAGACCCGCCCCCCGTAGCGAATATCTTGCCAGATAGTCTCCATTATCTTTCACCAGCCCTTGCGGCTCATAAGGCTTATAGGAAGAACTTAAACCCGGAGCAGAGAGCTTTCCGATTGACGCTCCAACTATCCCGGCACGTACTATGAGGGCGCGCGTACCGTCCTGCTGCCCAATGCGCCCAAGGCTGTGACGGTCATGAGGCCGCCCGCAACGACAAACGTAAGCGCGAGGTTCAAATCAACGACGGCCCCTGCAATCGCATAAGAGAGCGGAGTCAAGACGTAGCCAGCGAATGTGAAAATGCTTATCACCCTTCCACGCATGTTGGCCGGGGCCCTTGTCTGAAGCCATGTGAGCGTGAGTATTTGCAGGATGCCTGCGCCCAGTCCCATGAAGCCTAGCAGGACGCAACCCGACGGAACATTTTTGACAAAGCCCATGAGTGATAAGCCGATGCCGAACGCGCAGGAGATGCCTACGATAATAAGGAAGCGGTATCGAAGCTTTGTGATTGCAGGCGCGAGCAGAGTTCCTACCAGCATACTGGCCCCGAAAGTAGAGAGCATAGCGCCGAAGGCCGTGGGACTCCCGGCAAAGCGCTCTTTCACCAGCGTTGGTAGACCTACGAAGAGCGGGCCTGCAAACGAAAATTCAAGGATTGTCGTGAGCACCAGGATGTTGCGTATGATTGGGTCGCCCCATGCATAACTTAGCCCCTTGCGTATGGAGTCCATCAGGCCGCCGGGTTTAGATGTCCGCGCCTCCCGCTCATCCGTGCCCGCTTCTTCCTGCGCCGGAAGCCATGCCGCCTCTCCTCTCATCATGAGCAGCAGCAGGATGGCGAAGATGAAGCTGAGGGTGTCCAGGGCAAAGGCTGCGCCGAACCCTGTCGTCAAGATAACTAGGCTCGCTAAGAGCGGGCCGATAAACTTGCTCGATTGAGTGCTCAACTGCAAGAGTGCGTTGCTCGCGGCCAACTTGTGCTCGTCCATTATCAGCGCAACCAGAGATTTGAAGGCCGGGTAGAAGAAGGCATCAGCCAGCCCAAGACCTATGGCTAGCGGATACAGATGCCAGAACTTGATGGTACCCAGCATTATCTCGGTCGTGAGGATGGCTATCAGCAAGGCACGCCCGGCGTTGGAGATGAGTATTAGACGATGCGGCGAGAATTGGTCGCTCAGTGCGCCGCCTACCAGTTGAAAGAGCGCTCGGGGAATGGTCGTTGCCATCAGCACAGTCCCCAGCGCGAAGCCAGAACCGTTGAGTTGAAGCGTCAACAAAGGCAGGGCCACCAGATAGATTTGATCTCCCAAAAGGGAGACACTTTGTCCAATCCAGAGCAGTCTGAAGTCGCGACTGGTGAGCGGCTGCCACGGAATCAGATTAAGAGCTTTCCGATTAACGAAGCGAGTCTGAGGCTTGTCAACGTCAAGGTTCATGTTTATATTCAGCCTGCCACGCGGCGGGCCAGAAAACCCTGAAATTCCCCGCCAGCCGATACTGATGACCTTGTATGAGCTAATTAATCCTTGTTCCGTAGAGCCTTTGATTGCAGTTCGGAGAGCAGCGCAGGCCGATTGGTCAAAGGCTTCGCCCGCGATGCGCTTATTTTAGGGAGCGCACGGGCTATACTATCACAAAACCCTGTAGCCACATTCTTACATGATGCGGCACAATGAACGACACAAAGGGACGCTCAAAGATTGAGCAGTGCTGCCTTCGATGAGAAGCTATTGACCAGCATTGGTCTATTTTCTCATGCCGGTCAAATCGTTCGAAGTATAACCTGACCCGACGATACTTCTGAGCCTTTCAACTCAAGAATCGGAAACATTGCTCAAGCCTTGTGAGCATCGGGGCGAAAGCGAGTCGCATTCGAGTAGGGAAGGCCGCTTCCACTGAAAATTCAGAGACGGTAGCCGCCATTTCCGATTCCAAAATTGATGGGGCAAGATTAATATTAGCGCTATGATGTTCCTGCGATTATTGGCCGTAGGCATTCTCGCTCATCAATCCTTTGCGCTCTGCTATGAAGGAAAGAGCTACCTGACCTCAAACTTCCTTCCGGTGTTAGGGCTCGGCCTCACCTCCAGACTGAAATGCGCCTTGCACCTGGTCTTAATCGCGCTCGCCGTTCTGTTGCTGCTCTGGCCCCAGTGGTGGCCGCTTTATCCGGCTCTATTCATCACAATCTCGCTCGTCATAGCCAGCTACTCTTTCCGACTCTCCAATCATTTAATCGTCCTATGGTTCATGATGCTCACACTCTGCCTGGACTTAGGGTTTCAGATTCTCTCTGGCCGGGTGGGAGAATTAACGCCATTTCTCTTCGCAGGCATACAGGTTATAGTCATCCTTACGTATCTCATCTCCTTCTTTCACAAGCTGAATGCGGAATACTTGCGCGATGAGACTAGCTGCGGGGCAAGGCTCGCCAAGCTCTACCTTGAAGACAGGAAAATCATTAATCCCCGGCTAGTTAAAATTTATAGCTTTCTCTCTATCTATGGAACCCTGGCGTTGGAAGGATTGATTCCTCTATTACTGCTGGTTCCCGCCACTAGGCCTCTTGCCATCTGTCTGGCCATCGTCCTGCATCTCCCCCTTGGGCTGCTATGCAATTTTCACTTCTCCAGCGTGATGTATGCGGGGCTGTCGGCTTTCATCCCCCCGGAAGAATGGCCGCATCTGCTCAGGTCTGCTTTCTTGGTAGGATGGCCGCCTATCGTTATCTACCTCGCGCTGGGCCTCTTCATGGGGTGGCGTCTGGGGCTTGTGAGCCTCTTTCGTTACAGGCGCGCGGCCCTCGTCGTACAGATTCTCTTCTGCATCTATACCATCGCGGCGATGGTGGTAGGGATAGTCCTCTTCAGCCAAGGCCCTCTATCAACCTTCGGCTGGCAGGAGTTGGGAGCGGCTCAACTCTTTGCGATAGTGATAGTGACTGCGCTTTTTCTCTTGAACGGGCTTTCCCCCTATCTTGGCCTGAAAACCGAATTCAGCCTGGCTATGTTCAGTAACCTCAGGCACGAGCCTTGGCGACACCTCCTTATCCCCTCACATTGGCGACCCTTTAATCTGGCGAGCTACGTGCGCATAGAGCGGATAGAAGGACTGCCGCAGCCCGTAAGACATAAGCCTGGAGACACACTCAACACCGTGCTTATCTGGCTACTGGCGCGGGAAGAGGTGCTCTATTCAAGCTATTTTTTCCACGAAGGGCTTAAACTGGTCTGCCAGAGCGTAGAGCCGCAGCCCGTAGTGCGGGTCGTTTATGTGGAGCGTGGAGAGCGCCACGAAATAGAGGACTACGCTCGGCACATGAGCGAGCGCTGTCACCGCTACCTACGGGCCACACTCTTTCCCTACGGCATATCAAACGACCCTTCAATACCCTACTGCTCATAGAACCGCGTCTTTACGGCCATCACAGCGAAGCGTTTCTAACACCTAAATCCCCCTTACATTTGAGATTCAGGCTTCCAAATGCTCCTTGACTTTTCATAAAACGAAGATATACTTTCGCCGCAACCTCCCGTAACCTTTGGTCAAGCTTTTTTCAGTTGATCAAAGTTCCCGCAACGGCCTTGCTATAAGGAGGCAATTTTTGAATATGCAAGAGACTCTGGAACTCTCCGCTCAGGACGCTTCTGAGAATACGGAGAAAGAGAGCCCATCTTCCGTCAACAACGGCGTCGAAAGCTCCCTCTCCATCTACAAGATGGAAGTAAGAGCTTTAAGCAACGTTTCGGGCGGTGGGGTCATTCTGGGCGACTAACTGCTTCACTTGTTTCTAATCAAAGCCACCCTCGCATCAATTGTGCTAAAGGAGGCAAAAATGATGAGCAAGCAAGAAACACAGGTGCTTCCTATTCAGGAGCATCTCACGAATGCGGAAAAAGAGAATGCCTCTTCCATCAACGACGGTGCTGACAACTCTTTATCCATTATCAAAATGGAAGTAAAAGATTTAAGCCCTGTCGCTGGCGGTGGAGTTCTTATAGGTGATTAAAGTCTCTTTGCTTAAAGATAACCAAGCCGACACCGGCCTTGTTAAGGAGACAAAGCAATGAACAAGCAAGAGAAGAAGGAAACCTCGATTCAGGAGCCAAAGAACGTTAACCGTGAAGACGCTCTCCATAAAAGTGACGATTCGACCCCATCTCTGTCCATACTCAAAATGGAGGTCAGGGCACTGAGCAACGTCGTCGGCGGAGGAGTTATCTTCGGCGATTAGCATCCTGTCATGGCTGCCAATCAGACCCGTAACAATAAAGACCGTGGGGAGCATGCATTAATCAATGCATGCTCCCCATTTGAAAAAGTGCTAGAACCCGCGCTCTTCGTGTCGCTCTGCAACCTTTTGAATCTGCGAGCGCCCTGAATCCCTTTCATAAGCATGTTAGTTGTTCAATTAACAGCCTAGATCAGTAAGCCCACAGCCTGTAACTCATTCCGTACGAAGACGCGCCTTTCTTGCAGCGAATTTCCCTTACGGCGACAAGGGATGATCTTAGATGAGTAAGCAAAAGGTCATATTAGTTGCGATGCCTTGGATGTCTGTCATCAGACCATCCATTCAGTTGGGAATCCTCCAACCTGTGCTTGAGCGGGCGGGCTTCTCTACAGGCATACGCTCCTTTTACCTGAAGGCCCTGGAACATTTTGCTACAGAGACCTCCCACCTGCCGGATGCCTCGCGTATAGGTCTCTCCGACTATGATGTCATCGCCAATAGATACTCGCGCATGGGGATGGGCGAATGGATTTTCGCCGTCCCGCCGTATTGCGAACCGAGCGGCACGCTGGACGAAGAATACCTAGCCTACTTGCGCGAAGAGAGCGTACCGGAAGAAGTTATAAGTAAAGCATTGAGGATGAGAGAACTGGTGCCGGGCTTTCTAGCCCACTGCGTTGAAGATGTCTTGAGGGAGTCACCATGCGTGGTAGGCTTCACTACCTCCTTCAGTCAGAACGTTTCCTCGCTTATTCTTGCGAAACTGTTAAAGCACCACGACCCGTCGCTCAAGATAGTGTTTGGCGGGGGAGCCTGCGATGGCCCCATGGGAGCAGGACTTCAACGCGCCTTTCCCTGGGTAGACGTGGTTGTGCGCGGCGAGGGTGAACGGGTCTTCCCAAAACTCTTGACCGACCTCCTTTCGGGTAGCCCGATTCAGCCACAGCCCGGTCTCTGTTACAGGCAGGACGGGCAGCCGATTGCCATAGAGCAGGACGGCGGCAAGACAGTTCCTCTTGATGATATCCCGGAACCTAACTATGACGAATATTTTCAACGCCTGCATCTCAGCCCCATGCGCGCAGACATGCTGCCCAATGTAGTCATCCTGTTCGAGAGCGCGCGCGGTTGTTGGTGGGGGGAAAAGATGCACTGCACCTTCTGCGGCCTCAACGGTTCGTCAATGACCTTCCGCAGCAAGAGCGCAGAACGAACCGCGAAACAGCTCTACAGCATGGCGAAAAGGTACAGGCATCTCGATTTTGAGGCCGTAGACAACATCATTGATTTGGGCTACATAGATGCTTTCCTGCCCATCTTGAAATCCTTTCGTGAAGAAGGAATGGATTTCAAGATTTTCTACGAGACGAAATCCAACCTCAAAAAGGAGCAGGTGCGATTGATGAGCGACGCGGGCGTGCTGGAAATCCAGCCCGGCATCGAAAGCTTCAGCAACACGATTCTGAAGTTAATAAAGAAAGGGGTCACGGCTCTACAAAATATACGGCTGCTGAAATGGGCCTCTGAATTTCACATCAAGGTGACGTGGAATATCATCTATGGATTCCCCGGCGAACCCCCTGAAGATTATGAGCGTATGGCGGACTTGATACAGTCTCTGACGCACCTTCAGCCGCCGAATCTAAGCTACCTTGCGGTTCAGCGCTTTAGCCCCTATCACCGTAGTCCCGGCGAGTTCGGCCTTGACGTCAGCGAGCCCTTCACTTTCAACCGTTTTTTGTATCATGTGGATGCTCGAACCCTGAACGACATCTCTTATGATTTCAAGCACCGCTACGACGATGAGCGTGACCCCGTAAGCTATACGAAGCCTGTCAAGGAAGCCGTTCGCACGTGGCAGGAAATTTACAAGGCGGGTGGCAGTTCGCTCCGTTACCGTCGCGGGCCTGGATTCCTCATCATACAAGACCGCCGCCCCAACCTTGGCTCAAACGACTACCATCTGGGGGAATCGGAAGCCCGGATTTATCTGGCTTGCGACGGCGGGGCGACGGTAGAGACGATATGCGACGAACTGTCGGAGGGGTCTACGGCAACTCCGAGCCGTCATCAGGTGAATGAATTTCTGGACAATCTGGTCGAAGCAAGGCTGCTCTACGAAGAAGACGGAAGATACCTTTCCCTAGCGCTCCCCGCCGAGAAGAGTTGAAAGCCCCGCTTACTAAAACCATGTCCCCTCTGACAAACGCAAGTAAACCCGTAGCTGTCTTTCTAGGCCCCTCGCTCAATCTGGAGGAAGCGCGCCGAATCCTTGATGCTGATTATTATTCACCCGCGCGTAAAGGGGATGTTTATAAAATCATAGCCAGTGGGGTCGAAACCATCGTCCTGCTCGACGGCCTCTTTCACAACACGCCGTCGGTCTGGCAGCGCGAACTGCTCGATGCCATGGCCGAAGGCATCCTAGTCATAGGCGCATCCAGCATGGGAGCGTTGAGGGCCGCAGAGTTGCACACCTTGGGGATGAAAGGTCTTGGCACTATATTCGAATGGTACAGGGATGGCCGTATAGAGGGTGATGATGAAGTGGCCCTTTTACACGGCCCGGAGGATTTCGGGTACCCGGCTCTCTCCACGCCACTCGTCAACATTCGTTATACGTTATTAAGGGCAGTCGAAGACGGATGCATCACGGACGAACAGGCACAGCAATTAGCAAATTACGCTAAGAGCCTCTATTATCCGAACCGCTCTTTCCATGAGCTTCTACATAGTCAGATAGTAAAATCATGGCCTGAGAAAGAGGCGAAAAACTTAAAGCAATACTTTGCAACCAGAAGCGTTGACCTTAAAAGGCTTGACGCCATAGCCGCTCTACAGCGCTGCGCCAATGAAAGGGACGAATTAAGGCGCACTAGCATTCGCATTTTTAGCGTACCCACTTCCAGCAGGCAGAAATTTGACCGCCTACTCCTCACGGGCTTCCATGGCTTGCAAAGAGCGGTCACAGGAGAAGAGCTCCTCATAGCGGCACAGAAGGAGACGCCGCTCAAAGGCTATCTGTGGACTATCTTGTCAAAACGTTATTTCATTTTGGAGTGGGCCAGGCAGAAAGGGGTTACAGCAGACCATCTTTCAAATATCGAGCCAGGCCGCACGAAGACGGAAGAGTTGCCAGCTTTTAGAGACCGTTGGTTAAGAGCAAACGGCCTGACGCCCGGAGCATTCAAAGAGCTTCGTGAAAGGCGTAGATTCATCAGACATCTCGTCGCGCATGCGCCGCAGTACTTTGGCGGAGAAGAGGGAGCGGAAAGCTCCGGCCTCGCACCTATGGAGATGGCCCTTTGGTTCGCTCACCAGAAGGCATCGGGACAGGCAACTGAAGTCATAGCCGAATCGGCTACGATAGACGAGACAGTAGCTGTGCATGAGCATAACGCAGAGACTTTTATTCACCCCTCTATTGATTGCGGCTTCGCACCGGAGGGGGAAGACGAAACCTGTTCTCTTACAGACGAGAAGGGGGGTGAGCCAATGCCGGAACGTGTGCGCCTGGAGTTGGCTTTGTCCGAGAGACTGCTCATTCTGGATTGGGCAACAAAGAGCGGAATCTCTTGCCCGCAAGAGCTTTCCGACAGTTACATAGAGGAATGGGAAGAAAGGCAGCATGAGAGGAACATGCTAGCCCCGGAGCGCACGCCGGAAGCTCGCAGGTTATTAAGAGAGCGCTCTTTGGTTGATTGGATTATCAAAAAGGGGCCTGCTTACTTTGGTTTTGACTGGATCTTCGGACTGGAGCTTGTACAAGAACTGCAAATCACAGGCGTCGCCGCCCGAATCCTCGCAAGCCTGCAAGTGACAGAATGAAAGAAGAGCTTTTTAAGAATTATACCTTGGGCACTCACCGCACGGTTGCGCCGGCAGAGACGCTCGCTAGGATTCAGCCCCATCTTGCTAGCATGGGCGTCACACGTTGCGCGGACGTGAGCGGCCTGGATCGCTTGGGGATTCCGGTCTATTGCGCCATCAGGCCGTGCAGCCGTGACCTTCAGGTGGCTAATGGAAAAGGGTTGACCGTCACGGACGCTAAAGTTTCGGCGCTGATGGAGGCAATCGAACTGTTCCACGCAGACCATCCGGCAGTCGAGTTTAGACGCCAAAGCAGGTCATCCCTAGAGCGCGAGGGGCGGCCTGTGATAGCGCCCTCCATTCTTCCTGATTACAAGAGGGAGAACTACTTTTCAGATGATTTTTCCACCGACTGGATAGTAGCAGAAGACCTCTTGATGAATCAGGAGGTCTGGGTTCCGGCCTCTATGGCTTACGTCTGTAATCCACGTCTTTGCACTTTCTCAAGCAACGGGCTGGCAAGCGGTAATCACCTTGTCGAAGCCACCCTGCACGCCATTTATGAAGTCGTTGAACGGGACGCCGTTTCGGGCCTCAATGTTGACGGCCAGTTGTACTTATCCCCACAGACCTGCCGTTTCATTGATCTGCGGACTGTATCCGATGGGCCTGTCAGCGCCTTGAACCACATGTTGCGAGAGGCCGAAATCAAACTTTTGCTAATCTGGGTCAGAAGCCCCATCCCCGTGCATACTTTTATGGCCGTCTTTATAGATAAAAAATCGTTTGGCAATTCCTCGCTCGTCAACATCGGCTACGGGTCACACCTGAGCCTCTCAGTAGCCGCTACGCGCGCCATCACGGAGGCGGCGCAGTCGCGCTTAACCTTCATACATGGCTCGCGCCAGGATTTGAAAACAGAGACTTATCAGCATACTCATGAGAGCGTCTATCGCTTCTTCGACGCGATAGAGGCCATGACTCCCTGGCAAACCTTGAATGAAACAGTCGGAGAGAGCCTGTTTGAAGATTATCAATATGTTTTGCGGTCACTCTCAGAAGCGGGATACGAACATGCCTTTCGCGTTGACATGAGCGGGCTTGTCCCCGACATCTCAGTCACGAAGGTCGTCATCCCCGGAATGAAAATGATTGCATCCCTGTTTCAGTAGAGCTTCTGCTTCATAACATCACAACCACAATCAGTACTTGGGCACGCCGGGGTCAACTTCATCAGACCATGCGGCGATGCCGCCCGTGAGGTTCAGCAGTTTGCCTTGAAAGCCTGCTTCACGGAGCGCGGCGATAGCTTTGAGGCTGCGAACGCCACCTTTACAGTGCACGACAGTCTCGCGCGCGGGGTCAATCTCGCCCATCCGGTGGACTATCTCTTTAAGCGGGATCAAACGGGATTCGGGCAGACGAGCTATCTCGTACTCGGCAGGTTCGCGCACATCTATAATCTGAAGTGAGTCGCCCCCATCCAGTCGCTCCTTGAGCTCTGTGGCCGAAATCTCTGGGAGTTGTCGCTGCCGTGTTTGAGCCGTCGCGGCGGCTTCCGGCTGCGGTTTGAGGCCGCAGAACTCTTCGTAGTCAATCAACTCCCGAATGGTCGGGTTCTCTCCACAGACGGGGCACTGTGGGTCGCGCTTTAACTTCAGTTCGCGGAAGCGCATCTTCCATGCATCGAACAGGAGCAGACGATTTATCAAAGGCTCGCCGTCGCTGAGAATCAGCTTGATAGTTTCGTTCGCTTGGATTGCGCCGACTATTCCGGGCAGCACGCCCAACACTCCCGCTTCGGCGCAGGAGGGCACAAGGCCCGGCGGCGGCGGCTCCGGATAAAGGCAGCGATAGCACGCCCCGCGCTCGGCCCAGAAGACGCTCGCCTGACCCTCGAAGCGAAAGATTGAGCCATAGACGTTCGGCTTGCCTGAGAGTACGCACGCATCATTCACCAGATAGCGGGTCGGGAAATTGTCCGTGCCGTCAACGATAATGTCGTAGGAGCTAAATAGCTCAAGCGCGTTCTCGCTCGTCAAACGCGTCTCGTGCGTCTCCAGCGTGACGTGCGGATTGATGTCCGAGAGACGGTCGCGCGCCGACTCTATTTTGGATCGCCCGACATCGCGTGTGCCGTGAACAATCTGGCGCTGCAAGTTGGAGGCGTCAACCACGTCGAAGTCTACAAGCCCCAGGCGTCCGACGCCAGCGGCTGCCAGATACATGCCTAACGGCGCTCCCAGTCCTCCGGTGCCGATTATCAACACGCTCGCGGCTTTCAGGCGGCGCTGCCCCTCCATGCCAACCTCCGGCATGATGAGATGGCGGCTATAGCGCGCAATCTCTTCGTTGGAGAGCGAAGGCTGCGGTTGCTCCCGTATCGTTTCTTCGGTCGCCCCTGCGCCGCCAGCAATCGAAGGTACAATCGTCACCGTGTCGCCGTCTTTCACCGGCGTCTCGAGCCGCGACAAATGTCGTATATCTTCGTCATTAACGTAAACGTTGACGAAGCTGCGTAAAGAGCTTTCGTCGTTGTATAGATGCCGACGCAACTCCCGGTGCTCATTCGTCACTCGTTCCAGAGCCTCGCCCACCGTCATGGCCTCAACCTGCAACTCTGAACGGCCACCGGCTAATTGCCGCAGCGCTGTTGGAATGTAAACTGTCACAGTCATTTCAGCACTCCTGCAAATTTTCTCTCACAAATTGCTGCTTTCACCAACCTGCTCTTGACGAAATCTGGAACGGTCTGCCTCCATCTCCCACGAGAGGATGTCGTACGCCCGCCCCGCGCGCACGGAGACGATAACATAAGAGTAGGTCGGCCATGCGTGCTCCATGTCATGCGCGGAAGGTACGGCCTGGTGATCCGGGTGCGAGTGGTAACCGCCTACGACGTCCATGCGGCGCTCGCGCGCGTAGAGCTCGACCTTCATCACCTCCTCGGGAAAAATCAGAAAGCGATTGCGCTTGGCCTCCTCTTCGCGCGCGTTCAAGATAGGATAGACCTCCACGACCTCTTTCGCGCCATGCGCCAGGAATCTGCCAACCAATAGGCCGCAGCACTCGAACGGGTAATCGCGCTCGCCGTGCTCACGCATCTGACGTAGGTGCTCTGGCTTGAGATAGATCATCTCTACACTTCCCGGAAATCCTCCTGTAGATAGCGCTGGCCCATGTCGCAAAGAACAGTGACGACTGAACCTTTGTAAAGCGCGCACCACACGCAAGGCAGTTCCTGTATTGGCTTTTTCTTCTTCGCGCCGGTTCTAACAACAGTAATATAGCTGCTTACAGCATTTGCTGGCAGGCCAATACATCGGGATCAGAATATTTAAGAGTATTGAGGTTACTGAGTAAACAAAGGATAGGAAAACTCAAGAAAAGTTTATCAACTGTCTACCCGGAGAGTTATAGGCAGCCCACAGGCTGCCCTTAACTTATTGAAACTAAGATGAGCCGAGCAGGACTCGAACCTGCGACCCACTGGTTAAAAGTCTTAAACTTGCTTTTCATTTGAGTTTAGCTGATGTGCGGAAGAGTAATGTTTTATTGCTTTTCCGTACTTTGCTATTATTGCTGAGTATGGCCTAGTAAGGCCAGTTTGGCTGAGTTGGCACACAACTGGCACACAAAGAATTAAGCCCTAACACGTTACTATTGGTTCGATATAAGCCATGCAAAGGCTATAGAGACAAACGAAATTGAATAGTTCTAATGGGCGTCTAATTCAGAAGAATAGAGCAGTCTAATTCTGTAACATAGATTATTTTCCTAAGAAATCAGCAGATGTTACAGAATTAGACGCCCAAATGGGCGTAAAAGAAGGTGGAAATTAGTCTGTAATAAAAGATTATGCGCCCAAATGGGCGTCTTTACCGGTGGCTATTAGTACGCCTAATTAGCGTTAGGCGCAAAATTGAATGGAGGTTGATATGAATACTAAACCTGCTTGGCGGATTCTGGGTCTTTTGCTAGCGCTTCTGATTTGTAGTTTTCAGTTGACTGTTAAAGCCAACCGATTCAGTTATCGCAACGCCGAGCCGCAGATGGCCACACTGCTATCTCAAATTGCTCATAAGGATTTCACCAAAGCTAACTTCAACTTCCAACTTGGAGTTCGAGGCGATTCTACTTCGCCCCCAACAAGAAATGTTTACGATGTACGGTATGGCGGGTATTCCTATAATGGAGATAATGATTGGATTGATGTGCCGATAGCTCATGGCTCGCGTAGTAAGATAATAGATATGGGGGCGTTGAATTGGGCGGAGGTTTTTGACGTTCCAGTGCTTCATGTTAATCCAGAGCCATATACTGGAGGGAGAAGGAGTGATTTTGGTAATGGCAGAAGCTTTAGAACGTGGCCTGAAGATACGATGGTCAAACCAGTGGTTAGCCACATGTATCTATTACATACAAAGGATAATGACCGAGATTTATATGTTATGTTCCGCGTAGAGGCGCTGAAGTCAGGGGACGAAGTTACAATCTCATGGAAAATCGTACCATCACCCGAAAAGAATCAAGGATGAGTGGCATCGGTTTACGCCTAACAACTCATTCAACGCGAGCGGCGATTGAATGGCTTTCATCATCAATTATTCCCTTGCGGCTTGTGTGAGTTTGCGCCGCCGCGTTAATTCGGGCGTTAGACGCTTCATGTTTGGAGGAGTAGCATGAATCAGAAGTCATTCCTATTGTGGATATTGGCCGCCATTCTTCTGCTCGGCTTTTATCATATGGCCATTGCTCAATCTAATGAGTCCAAGCTGCCTC
>DASVQI010000026.1:0-81026 GCA_036389255.1 Pyrinomonadaceae bacterium | reverse complement strand
TGGACGAGGCTGTCCCTACGGCTGCGAGTTCTGCACAGTGACGGGCTTCTTCGGGGACTCGATTCGATTCCGCTCAAACGAATCGGTCGTCAACGAGATGCTGAGACTCAAGCGCCACGCCCGCGAGAACCGCGAGCAGGTAATAATTTTCTTCATAGACGACAACTTCGCCATCAACATCAAACGCACAAAGTCTCTGCTTCGTGACATCATAGCGGCTGATGCGCAGCTCCCATGGATAGCCCAGATAAGCGCCAATCTTCTGCGCGACGAAGAGTTGGTGGATTTGATAGAAGCCTCGCACGGCAAGTGGGTTTTCATAGGCATGGAGTCCATAGACACCGATAACCTGAAGGACGTGAACAAGAGCTTCAACAAGCCCGGCGAGTACGCGACCGTTCTTAATCGTCTCTCGCGCAGGCACATCTACGCCGTCACTTCCTTCATCATCGGCTTGGACAACGACACGCCCGGAGTGGCGGAGCGAACGCTCGCGCAGATAGAAAGCTGGCCGCCGGGGCTTCCGGTCTTCGGACAGCTCACGCCTTTCCCTTCGACCCCGCTCTACAAGCGGCTGGAGACTTCAGGGCGACTTACCCGTCCGAAACACTGGCTTGAGTTTGCGCCATACCAGATGGCTCACGAGCCATTGAAGATGACAATAGAGCAGACGCAGGAAGAGCTTGACCGCGCATGGGCCGCTTCCTACAGCCCTGAGAGAATCGAGCAGGCGATTGATTCCATAAAGGACGAGCCGATTAACTTCCGCGTGATACATTTCGTCATGCGTCTCTTCTTTCGCGGCATCTACTTTCCGCAGATGACCACGCGCGCTTGGCTCAAAGTGATAGCACAGAATCGAAGGTCTATCTTCAAGCTCACGCGCGAAGCCGCAGGCAACTACTGGGAGGCGCGCCGGAGACGCGCTCAGGCAAAGAGCGCCAGCACACATGCCTCTATTGGCAAAGAGGAACCCGAGATAGTTCGTGAGTGATAAGGGCCTCGAAGGGGGAGGACATCTATATGAAGGCGCTTCTTATCTACCCCGAGTTTCCCGACACCTACTGGAGCTTTCGTCACGCGCTGACATTCGAAGGAAAGCGCGCGGCCTTTCCGCCTCTCGGTCTTTTGACCGTCTCCGCGATGCTGCCCGAACACTGGGAGCGCCGCCTCGTGGACATGAACGTGACGAGGCTGAAGGACTCTGACATGGAGTGGGCGGACGTGGTGCTCGTCAGCGCCATGCTGGTGCAGAGAGAGTCGCTCAAGCAGGTGGTGAGTCTTTGCAAGGAGCGCGGCAAGCGCGTCATAGTCGGCGGCCCCTACGTCTCTACCAGCGTGGATAAACTGGCCGAAGCAGACCACATCTTTATAGGCGAAGCCGAAACAACCTTGCCCGAATTCCTGCGCGAGCTTGATGAGGGAAGCGCTCTACGCATCTATCAATCGCCGTCAAAGCCTGCTCTGACATCCACGCCGGTTCCGCATTTCCACTTGGCCGAGCTTAATCGCTACAGCGCCATGAGCGTGCAGTATTCGAGGGGCTGCCCCTTCCAGTGCGAGTTCTGCGACATAATAGAGATTTACGGCCGCGTCCCGCGCACCAAGACCAACGAGCAGATGCTCGCGGAACTGGACGCGCTGCTGGAATTGGGCTGGCGCGGGCTGGTCTTCATAGTTGACGACAACTTCATCGGCAACAAGCGCAACGTCAAGAAATTGCTGCCCGACTTGATAGAGTGGTCTGAGCGGCACGACGCGCCCTTCTCTTTCATCACGGAGGCGAGCGTGAATCTGGCCGAAGACGACGAGCTTCTTGAGATGATGCGCCGCGCCAACTTCCGCCGAGTCTTTTTAGGGATAGAGACGCCCGTCGAAGAGAGCTTGAAGGAGGCGCACAAGGGACAGAACACCAGACGCAACCTGCTGGACTCGGTCAGGAAGATTCAGAGCTACGGGTTGGAAGTGATGGCGGGCTTCATCGTAGGCTTCGACTCTGACCCGGAAGACATCTTCGAGCGGCAGATTGAGTTCATACAGGAGAGCGGGATTCCTCTGGCGATGGTGGGCCTCTTGACAGCGCTGCCGGATACGCAGCTCTGGCGGCGATTAGAGAGCGAGGGAAGACTCTTGGAAGAGAGCACCGGCAACAACACGGACGGCTCTCTGAACTTCGTCCCGCGCATGGACACGGCGCGGCTCATAGAAGGCTATAAGAGCATCCTGCGAAACATCTACAGCCCTGCGGAATACTACCGCCGCGCGCTGGACTGCCTCTCTCATTTAAGAAGCGACAGGCCGGAGCCGCGCCGCTCGCGCCTCCTAAGCGATATGCGCGCCTTTGCCCGCGTGGCGCTGGCGCTTGGCGTGCGCGACCCTGCGCGCATGGAGTTCTGGCGCTACCTGAGCCATGCGATTAAGCATCATCGCCAGAACTTCCCGCACGCCGTCACGCTGGCCGCGATGGGCTATCACTTTCGCAAGCTGACGGAAGGAATTTAGGGAGCGAGTTCACCAGCACGATAGGGCAGCGTATAATTATGACAGACGAGTTGATGAAGCTTCGGCATGAAGTCTATAGCTCGGCGGCCTTCTTTCACGAGGCGATGTCGAAATATTTCTCCGCATTAAAGGACGATGCGGCGGCCGTACAGGATGCTGCCTCCGTCGCGCGCAAAGCCGGGGTGGCTTACAACGCTACTCTGGTGGCATTGCTCAAGCACCTGAAATCCCTACCCTCTAATCCGAAAGTCAACGTGGAGGCCGAGCAGGCGGAACGAACCATCTCGATTCTATCTTTTGAGATTCGACGGCTCTGACCGGACAAGCAGGCGGTGCCGACCAACTTTTAGCCCCTTTCAGGGGCTTTTATCTTTCATTAAGAAGAGCCGGTTGAAAATGGCTCTCGCGGCGCTTCTCATATTCGCAGAATTGTAGTTGAATACTTCTTATCCCTTTGTAATTCAAACTTATCTTTCGGCAGGCGCTTAAGATGAAAAGAACCTTCCTTGCTAAGACCATAACGCTCGCGCTTCTTTCTGTTTTTCTGATGCACCCGGTCGGCACCAGCACGCAGGAGCGCATCTCGTCCGACATCTACGCCCGGATTCTGAAGGAGGAGACGGACAATTCGCAGATAATGAGAACGCTGCAAGTCCTGACGGACGTTTACGGGCCGCGCCTGACCGGCTCGCCCAACTTGAAGGCTGCGGGCGACTGGGCCGTGCGGCAGATGCAGTCGTGGGGATTCGAGAACGCTCACCTTGAGCCGTGGAACTTCGGGCATCCCGGCTGGCTCAACGAGCGTGCTTCGGGCTTCATAGTCTCGCCCGTCAAAGACAGTCTCGTCTTCGAAGTGCTTGCGTGGACGCCCGGCACGAACGGAACCGTGGCCTCGCAAGCCTTTCAAATGGTGCCGCCCGAAAGGCCCACGCAGGAAGAGCTGACCGCATATCTTGAGAGCGTCAAAGCGCAGGCGGCCGGAAAGATTGTACTGGTCGGCAAGCACACGCCCGTTCCCGTGACTTTCACCCCTAGTCCGAAGCGGCTGAACGACGAAGACCTGCGGACGCGCTTTGACCCGAACGCGAAGCCGTCGCCTACGCCTACGCCGACTCCTACGCCGACGCCCACGCAGCGCCTTACGGGGACGCAGATTAACGAGCAGATTGACAAGTTCCTGCTTGAGAATCGCGTCCTTGTGCGCGTCAATGACGCGGGGCGTGAAGGCGGCCAGATACGCGCCTTCAATAATCGAAGCTTCGACGTGAACAGCGTGGTTCCGACGGTCATACTTCGTAATGAAGACTACGGTCGCATCTCTCGCCTGCTGGCTAATGGTCAGGCGGTGACGCTCGAATTCAACATACAGAACCGTAGCTATCCCGAAGGCGCGACCGCTTACAACGTGATTGCGGAGATTCGCGGCACGGACAAACGCGACGAAGTCATAATGCTGGGCGGGCATCTGGATTCGTGGCACGCCGCGACGGGCGCGACCGACAACGCCATAGGCTGCGCCGTGATGATGGAGGCCGCTCGAATCCTGAAGGCCACAGGGGTTCGCCCGCGCCGCACTATTCGCGTGGCCCTCTGGTCTGGTGAAGAGCAGGGGCTGCTAGGCTCTCAGGCTTACGTCAAAGAGCATTTCGGCTCGTTTGAAAATCCCAAGCCGGCGTATTCCAAGTTCGGAGGCTACTTCAACATAGATTCCGGTACGGGACGCGCGCGAGGCATGAGCGTCTTCGGCCCTCCCTCTGCCGCCACGCCCTTGCGCGAAGCGGTCGGCCCCTTCGCCTATCTTGGCATAGTCGGCGTGGCCAACACGCGCAGCCGTGGACTGGGCGGCTCCGATAACACTTCATTCAATCAGGCGGGGCTGCCCGGCATAGGCGTGCTGCAAGACCCCATAGAATATTTCACCGGCACTTGGCACACGAATCTGGACACCTACGAGCGAGTCATTGAGGACGATGCCAAGAGGTCTGCCATCATCATCGCGGCGGCCGTCTATCAGCTCGCCATGCGCGACGAGCTTCTGCCTAGATTCGGGATGGGAGAGATGCCTGCACTGCCGACGCCGTCTCCGCAGCCGTCGCCCACGCCGCTTCCGTCTGCCACGCCTCCCAGACAGTAGAGGAGTAAAACGGTGGTGGCCGGAACGGGCGCGGCAGGTGTAAATGTTCTATTGGCTTTCGAGGGGAGGCTTCTATGACTAAAGAGATAAAGGTGGTCGGGCTTGGCGGGAGTCTTGCCGCGCACTCTAACAGCCTCGCCGCGCTCAAGATTGCGCTGGAAGGCGCGGAGCAGGCGGGCGCTCAGACAAATCTGCTGGACATACGCGAGCTGAGCCTGCCCATGTACGCGCCGGAGATGAGCGACGTGCCGGAGTCCGTGGAGAAGTTGTGCGCGACGGTTCACGAGGCGGACGGTCTTCTGTGGAGCAGCCCGCTTTATCATGGAACTATAAGCGGCTCTTTCAAGAACGCTCTGGACTGGTTGCAGCTTCTGAGCAACCGCGAGCCAGCCTACCTGACGGACAAAGTGGTGGGGCTCATCAGCACGGCCGGAGGCACACAGGGGTTGCAGGCCGTCAACACTATGGAGTTCATAGTGCGCGCGCTGCGCGGCTGGGCCGTGCCGCTCGTCATTCCTATTCCGCAGGCGTGGCGCATCTTCGACGATGAAGGCCACCTGCAAGACGCCAAGGTCACGGAGCAGCTACACGCGCTGGGGCGTGAAGTCACTCGTGCCGCGCGCCACTTCTCCAGAAAGGTGCTGACTACACCCGAGGTCGAGCGAGCAGAGGCGCAGGTGCAGCCACTCAGCCAAGAAGAAGCCAGCGCTTCCTGAAGCGGAGAATGGATTGCTGTATGAAGATGAAGATACGTAAAGCGCCTCTTTTGATTGCAGCCTTTTCTCTCTGCTGCTCTCAGCTATTTTCGTCCGCTATGACTCAGACGGCAGACCGGAAGTTTGAAGCGCTCGCCAAAAGCTACATTGAGAAGCTGCTTGAGATGGAGCCTGAGCGGGCGACACAGTTGGGCGACCATCGCTACGACAATCGCCTGAACGATTACAGCCTCGAAGGCGTCAGGCGCTCGCGCGCCTTCACCGAGCAGTACCTCAATGAGCTGGCACGCATCCCTGCGCGTCGTCTGAGCCCGGCCAACAGCATTGATTACAGAATCCTGCGCTCGCGTCTGGAATACAATCTCTTTCAGACGGACGTGCTGCGCGAGTACGAGTGGAACCCTCTGCGCTACAACATAGGCAACGCCATATACGAGTTGCTGGCGCGGGATTTCGCGCCGCTTGCGATTCGCCTCAGAAATGTAAAGGAGCGGCTCAGGGCCATCCCCTCAGTCGTTGAAGCAGCCCGTGCCAATCTCAAGAACCCGCCGCGCATACACACAGAGACGGCCATCTCTCAGAACAAGGGGACGATTAATCTCATACGCAACGAGCTTGAAGCTTTCGCGCGACGGGAGCCGGAGGCAAGGAACGAGCTTCTGGTCGCCCAGACGGCCGCGATTCAGGCGCTGGAAGATTACGGGCGCTGGCTTGAGAAGGAACTTCTGCCGCGCTCGACGGGCGAATTTCGTCTGGGCGATGAGAAGTACAGGCGCAAGCTTGCCTTCGCCCTTGAGTCCGACATCACGAAGGAAGAAATCCTGCGGCGCGGGCTGGCGGATTTAAGAAGCACGCAGGATGAGATGTACCGTGTCGCCCTGCCGCTCTACAGGAGCTACTTCCCGCAGGAAAAGGACGCGGCGCGTCTCGCCGACAAAAAGCTGGTCATCAAATCGGTGCTTGCGCGGCTGGCGGACACGCGACCGACCAACGACACAATCGTAGAGATGGCCAGCAGGACTTTGAAGGAGTCCACGGACTTCGTGCGCTCCAGAAACATCGTCACTGTGCCGGACGAGCCGGTGAAGATAATCGTGATGCCGGAGTTCGACAGGGGCGTGGCCGTGGCCTACTGCCGCCCCGCGCCGCCGCTTGAGCCGCAGGGGGAGACGCTCTACGCCATCTCGCCCACACCGAAGGACTGGCCGTCAGCGCGCGTGGAATCCTTCTTCCGTGAATACAACAACTACATGATTCAAGACCTCACGATTCACGAGGCCATGCCGGGCCATTATCTTCAACTGGCACACTCGAACAGATTCAAGGCCCCGACCTTGATTCGCGCCATCTTTAGAAGCGGCACTTTCGCGGAAGGCTGGGCCGTCTATGCCGAGCAGGTCATGGCCGAGGCGGGCTACGGCGGCGCTGAAGTCCACATGCAGCAGTTGAAGATGAAGCTGCGCACCATCATCAACGCCATCATAGACCAGAAGATTCACACGGCCGGGATGACGGAAAAAGAGGCGCTCAATATGATGATGAACGAGGGCTTTCAGGAAGAGGGCGAAGCGGCGGGCAAGTGGGTCAGGGCGCGTCTCACCTCAACGCAGCTTTCTACATATTACGTGGGCGTGCTTGAAATGAACGACATTCGCCGCGCCTACGAAGCCAGAGCCCGTGGCAGAAAACTCGACTATAAAGAGCTGCACAACACCATGCTCTCCTTCGGCACGCCCGCCCCCAAGTACGTGCGCGAGATGATGAAGCTTTGAAGAGCGTGGGTGAAAGCTTGAGCAAGGCGGCGGAGCTGTCATCTTCTTCAAAGCTTGCGCGGCGTCTCGGGCTGTTCGACGCGACGATGATAGTCATGGGAGGAATCGTCGGCGCGGGGATTTTCATCAACCCTTCGGTCGTCGCGCGACAGGTTCACACGCCCTTTCTCATACTGGGCGCGTGGCTGCTCGGCGGGGCGCTGGCGCTCGCGGGCGCTTTCATCTACGCAGAGCTTGCAGACCGCCATCCTGATGTCGGAGGACAATACGCCTACCTGCGCGATGCTTATCATCCATCGGTTGCTTTCATATACGGCTGGGCTCTGTTACTGGTGACACAGACGGGTGGGATGGCGGCGGTGGCCGTCACCTTCGCGCGCTATTTTCTTGAGTTGACGGGCTTGCCACTGGCGGACTGGGTCGTGGCGGCGGTCGCGCTTCTGGCGCTGACTATCATCAACTGCATGGGCGTCCGCGCAGGCACAAGCCTACAGAACGGCCTGATGCTGCTGAAGGTGTTGGCCATCGCCGCGCTCGTCGTGTGCGGGCTCTTGTTTGTGCGAGAGCCGCGCACGCTCTCAGGGCCGTTGCTGGATGCCGCGCCCTCGATGGGGCTTCTGACCGCGATGGGCGCGGCCATGACGCCCGTCATGTTCGCCTACGGCGGGTGGCAGACGGCCAGCTTCATTTTGGGGGAGATGCGTGAGCCGCGCCGTAATCTCGCGCGAGGGCTTCTGTTCGGCGTAAGCGGCGTGATACTGCTCTACACGGTGGTCAATTTCGCTTGCCTGTACGTGCTGGGGGCTGGCGGGTTGGCCGAGACTCAAACTCCGGCTTCGAGCGTCATGCGACTAGCTTTCGGTGAGAGCGGGGCGTTCCTGATAGCCGTCGGCATAAGCATCTCCACGCTGGGCTTCCTGAGCCAAGGGATGCTGACGGCTCCGCGCGTCTATTTCGCCATGGCGGAGGATGGGCTCTTCTTTAAGCAGGTCGCGCAGTTGAGCCGCCGCACGCGCGTTCCCGTCGTGGCGATTGCGCTTCAGGGAGCGCTCGCCATAGCGATTGCCGCCTCAGGGCGTTATGAACAGATACTCAACTACGTAGTCTCCGTGGACTTCATCTGGTTCGGGCTGACAGCCGCCTCGCTCTTCGTCTTTCGTAGAAGGGAGTCGAGCGAGAGCCGCTTTCGCGTTCCGGGCCATCCCTTCACCACGATACTTTTCGTCGCGGCCTGCGCGTTGATAGTGGCGAGCACCGTTTACAAGTATCCTGCCAATAGCAGCATCGGCCTGCTGATTGTCGCAGCCGCAATCCCCGTCTACTTCATACGACAGCGCGCAGGTAGAGCGAGGCAAGAGGTATGAAGTCCCACTACATGCAATGGGCCAAGCTCAGGTCGCAGTCCCGTTTTAATCTGGCGTCGAGCGGTCTTCTGAACTACCCACTGAAGAAGCTGCCTGTAAAAATTGAAGAGCTTGAGCTGAGCGGGCCCAGCTATTACGGCTACGAGCCGCTTCAGAATGCGCTGGCTGAAAAGACCGGCGCGCCTTCCGGCTCGGTCGTCGCGGCCACGGGCACGTCTATGGCGAATCATCTGGTGATGGCCGCCACGCTCAGTCCCGGCGATGAAGTCCTGATAGAGCATCCGACCTACGAGCTTCTAATCAACGTCGCCGAGTACCTTGGCGCGAGGGTGAAAAGATTCTCGCGGCGCGCCGCGAGCGGCTTTCAAATAGACCCGCAGGAGGTCGCACGGCTGATTGGCCCGCGCACGCGCCTGATAGTCGTCACGAACCTGCACAACCCCACGAGCGCATTTACGGATGAGGAGACATTGCGCAGCCTTCAGGAGATTGCGCGTCGCGCCGGAGCGCGCATACTCGTTGATGAAGTCTATCTTGAGGCAATGTTCGAGCGTGCGCCGCGCTCGGCCTTTCACATGGGCGAAGAGTTCATCACGACAAACAGCCTGACGAAGGTCTACGGCCTAAGCGGCCTGCGATGCGGGTGGATTCTGGCTGAAGGAAAGATGGCGGAGAAGCTATGGCGTCTCAACGACCTGTTCGGCGTCATCCCCGCTCATACCGCCGAGCGCTTAAGCTGCATAGCGCTTGAGAATCTAGATGCGATTAGGCGGGACGCGCAAGAGCTGCTGCAAATCAACGGGCGTATACTCAACTCTTTTTTAAGCTCCCGCGACGACCTTGAATCTATAGAGCACCGATTCGGCACGGTCTGTTTCCCGGGACTGAAAGGCCACGATAGCGCGGACGAGCTGTGTCAGCTACTACGTGAAAAATACGACACTTCCGTTGTTCCGGGCAGGTTCTTCGAGATGCCCGGCCATTTTCGTATAGGAATCGGATGCGACACAGCCACGCTAACAGAAGGGCTTGAGCGTCTGGGCGCGGCGCTTGATACGATGCGAAGATGACTCCGGCCCCTTTATTTTTGGTGTTTGTGCCGCGTGGCAAGACTGGCGACGACGGCAATGAGTTCGGCCAGTTCTACGGGCTTGGCAACGTGCATCTGGTAGCCAGAGCGCAGGGCTCGCAGGCGGTCTTCCGCACGCGCGTATGCGGTCAGGGCGACGGCCGGGATGCTCCCGCCCATCTCTTCCGGCATCTCTCGTATTCTTTTAATCAACTCATAGCCGTCTTCGTCCGGCATGCCTATGTCGCTGACCAGCAGGTCTGGCCGCAAGCTTTGAAACAGCTCAAGCGCCTCCTGAACGGAGCTTGCCGTTATGACTTCAGCGCCGCATTTGGTGAGCGTGACGCGTAACAGCTCGCGCGTGTCGGCTTCGTCATCTACGGTCAGAATCTTCAACCCGTCCAGCCGCTCAGGACATTCTAGCGGAGACGCGTCCTCTCTCCTGAGCGTGTAGTCCACCTCTTCCGTCACGTCCCTCTGGTAATTGGAGACGAGCGGGAGCGTCACGGTGAAGGTCGAGCCCTGTCCCGTGCCTTCGCTCTCCGCCCTGACGGTTCCGCCGTGCAGCTCCACAAGGTGGCGCACGATTGCCAGTCCGAGCCCGAGGCCGCCATGTCTTCTGGTAGTAGTGCTGTCGGCCTGTCGAAAGCGGTCGAAGACGAAGGGCAGAAACTCCTGACTGATGCCTTGGCCCGTGTCGCTCACGGAAATCTCCACGTGCGAGTCGCCGCGCTCAAGCCTTATCTCGATGCGCCCGCCTTTCGGCGTGAACTTGACCGCGTTGGAAAGAAGATTCCAGAAGACCTGCTGAAGGCGCGAAGGGTCGCCCGTCAGTTTGCCTACGCCCGCGTCTATCAGCTTTTGAATACGCACGCCCTTGGCTTCGGACGCAGGGCGCACGGCTTCTATCGCGGTGTCAATCAAGGCGACCGGCTCTACGTCTCTGACATCCAGCCTGAGCTTGCCCGTGATGATGCGCGAAACGTCCAGCAGGTCTTCTATAATCTGTCGCTGAGCCTTGGCGTTGCGCTCTATGGCCGCGATGGCGCGCGTGGCGGATTCGGCGTCCAGTTGTCCCGCACGGAGCATGCTCGACCAGCCGAGTATGGAGGTCAGAGGCGTTCGCAGCTCGTGCGAGAGCGTGGCCAGAAACTCGTCCTTCATGCGGTTGGCTTCCTGCGCCCTGCTGTAGAGCCGCGCGTTGTCTATGGCTATGGCCGCACGGTGCGCCAGAGTCTCGGCCAGCGTGAGGTCGTCCTGACTGTAATGGCGCGCAGACTCGGCCGTGATGAGCGTGATGACGCCCAGCGTTCTGCCTTGCGTGACGAGCGGGACGATTATCGCTGAGGTAAAGCCTATCTCGCGCATGATGCGCAGGTGCTCTTCGTCTATGGCTCCTGCCACGAGCATCTCGTCCGTAATGTCAGGGTAGATTTCAGACCTGCCTGTGCGAAGAACGTTCGGCACGCCTTGCTCCGCGTCCATATCGGGCGGGTACCGCTGCTGAAGCTCGTGCGCCCATTCAACTTTCTTCGGGTCTATGTGGGCCACGGCCAGCCGCTTGAGGTTATGGTCTTCGTCGTACACGTCAACCGAGCACCAGTCTGCCAGAGTTGGCACGGCCATGCGCGCCACACTCGCCAGTGTCGCTTCGTAGTCGAGCGAAGATGCTATGACGGCTCCGGCTTCGGCCAGAAATCTCTGGGCTTGGTCGGCGCGACGCCGCTCCGTGATGTCGTGAAAGATGTTTATGGCGAAGCGAACCTGTCCCCGCTCGTCGAAGACCGGCGTTGTTTGGACGAAAGACCAACGCTCTTCGCCCGTAGTTCTTGAGCGGTAACAGATGGTGGCCGACGCGGGCTGTCCGTCACTGAGCGCTATGCGGCCCGGTAGCTGCTCGCGCTTAAATTGCTCGCCCGTCTCATCCAGCAGCTCGTACTTCTGCATTATCTCCTGCACCGGATGCTCAAGCAGCTCCTTGGCGGACTCGAAGCCCAAGGCGCGCGCGGCAGCGTCGTTGGCGTAGATGAGCCTGCCCTCCGCATCCTGCGCGGTGATGCTTTCGGCCACGCCCCGCAGGATAATCTCTATCTGGTCTCTGGAGCGTTGCAGCTCGGCTTCCGCGCGCTTTCGCTCGGTGATGTCGCGCGCAATCCCTTCGACCGCCACCGGCTGATTGTTGCGATAAGAGATGCGCGTGCTGACTTCGAGCGTCAGGCGGCGGCCGTCGCGCGTGATGATGTCCACTTCGTAGACGGTGGGCGAAGGGTCTTTAAGCTTGCGCAGCGTCATCTCTTTGGCAATCTGAAGCTGCCCCGGCGCTACCACCTGCGCTATGTTCAGCCCGCCGAGAATCTCTTCGCGCGTGTAGCCCGTAATCTCTTCGCCCGCGCGGTTTATGGTCAGGTAATTGCCCTCAAGGTCGTGCGAGTAGATGATGTCGTTCGCGTTCTCAAGCAGGCTCCGGTACTTCTCTTCGCTGCGGCGCAGCTCTTCCTCAATCAGCTTGCTCTCTGTGATGTCCTCGTGCGTGAGCACGACTTCGCGCACGCGCCCCGCTTCGTCCTTGACCGGGTAGATGAAGCCGCGCACCCAACGGCTAGGCTCCGGGTTCTCGGTCATGTTCGGAATCGTCTCTTCCGGGTCGTAGAGGATGGCCGGAATCTCCGAGGCCGTGCCTTCAAAGGCTTTGCGTATAAAAGGCATCACGCCTTTGTCTACGAGTTGTTGGTCTTCGAGGATGTTGTAAGGAGAAATCTTTTCGAGCGTCACGCCCCAGAGTTTTTCCCACGCGTGATTGACCCAGAGGGTCAGGCCGTCGGGCGCGAAAATCTGCGTGCTCATGGGCGACTGCTCCAGACTCACGCGAAAGAGCTTTTCGCCCGACTCGGCCTCGTCTTTCGATTGTTCGTTGATACCCTGTGACACTTGTTCTTTCCCTTAAAGGAAATTCGACGGAGAAGAATTTGATGATTACTGAAAACGCTCCCCCAATGCAATCTTTTGAGAGCGGTTTCGCAAGCTTCGGCGCGGTTACTTTCCGCCCCTGTTTACGTCCGGCCGTTTCATACTCTGCTATAATCCGCACCTTAGCCCGAAAAGCAAAGAGACTTTTTAACCCGTGAAGGATTCGGAAAGGGAAGTGTGCGGTGATGGAGCGGAACGAGAATGCCGATGCTAAGAATGAGAGCTTTGACGAAAGCCCGGCGGACATGGTCGAGATGGGCGGCGAGACTACAGCCGCAGCTACGGGCGCAGCCGAGATAGGAGCCGCGACGAATGACGCGGCCCCTGAAGGCAACGCCCGCCCCGTAGGCGAGGGCACCATGGTCAAGGTCGCCGGCGAGCAGGATTCCACGGAAGAGAGCTAGAAATTCAAGACTGGAGAGCGAGGGGTGAATGGTAGCTAAAGTTACGCAAGAGTTGACGAAGATGAAGAGGACGCTTTCGGACGTGTTCGGGCTGGAAGCTTTGAGGCCCGGACAGGCCGAGGTGATACGCTCTGTGATGGAGGGCCGAAACACGCTCGCCATCATGCCCACGGGCGCCGGTAAATCGCTCTGTTATCAACTGCCCGCGCTTCACCTGCCGGGCACGACCATAATCATCTCGCCGCTCATCTCGCTGATGAAAGACCAGGTGGACAAGCTGGAAGGCGCGGGGCTGGACGCGGCCCAGCTCAACTCCGCTCTGACCTCAAGCGAGCACGAGCAGAACCTGTCGCAGATAGAAGAAGACAGAAGCGACTTCGTCTTCACTACGCCGGAGCGCTTCACAGACGCGGAGTTCCTCCGGAATCTTCGCGGCAAGCAGATTGACTTCATAGTGATAGACGAGGCGCACTGCATCTCGGAATGGGGACACGATTTTCGCCCCGCGTATCTCTCGCTCGGCGCGGCCATCAAGACGCTGGGAGGCCCGCCCGTGCTGGCTCTGACGGCGACGGCCACGCCCGAAGTCACGGAAGACATAGAGAAGCAGTTGGACTTAGGCTCCCTGCGCGTCATCAACACCGGCATTCATCGCCGGAATCTCTGTTACGAAGTGCTGCGCGTGACGAACGAGGCCGAGAAGCGCGAGAACTTGCTCAGGCTGCTGCGCGAGATAGAGGGGACTGGGATAATCTACGCCGCGACCGTCAAGACCGTGGAAGCGCTGCACGAGTGGCTTGAGACTTTTGAGTTCGCGGTGGCGAAGTATCACGGGCGGCTCAAGGCCAGCGAGCGCAAGGAGACGCAGGAGCGCTTCATGCGCGGCGAGCTTAAAGCCATCATCGCCACCAACGCCTTCGGCATGGGCATAGACAAGCCGGATATACGCTCGGTCATACACTTTCAGATGCCGGGCTCGCTCGAAGCCTATTATCAGGAGTCGGGCCGCGCGGGCCGCGACGGTCTTCCAGCGCGCTGCATACTCTTCTTCCAGTTGAACGACAAACGCACGCAGCAATTCTTCCTCGGCGGCAAGCACCCGAAGTTCGACGACATACTGGCCGTTTACAACGCGCTTGAGACTTTGCGCGCAGACGAAACGCCCGCCACGCTCACGCGCATTCAGGAAGAGGCGAACACCGTGGCCAAGACGAAAGTGCGCGTCATCCTCTCGCTCCTGAAGGAACTGGAGCTGGCTAGGGAATTAAGGGGCAGCCGCTTCCGGCTGCTCAGGCGAGACGTGGAGCGCGGCGAGCTGGAAGAGCCGGCGCGTCTTTCAGAAGAGAAGAGCGAAAAAGATAAAGAGAAGCTTGAGCGCATGATGCTCTTCGGCCAGAGCGCGCAGTGTCGCTGGCGACTGTTGCACGACTACTTCGGTGAAGAGATGACGGAAGAGAGATGCGGCAACTGCGACAACTGCCTTCACCCGCTAGAAGAGCAACTTGGACTGGCGAGCCAGCCGGAGAGTCAGCCGGAGAAGCCTGCGGAAGCTGAGCAAAGGGATGCGACGGCGACTCCTGACGACACTTCCGCAGAAAAAGCTGCGGAAGTCCAATTCTCAAAGGGCGACAAGGTGGAGCTGCCGCAATACGGCACGGGGCGTGTGAAGGAGGTCGAGGACGACAAGATAACGGTCGTCTTCCCTAACGGCGAAGTGCGAAAGTTCATGAAAGAATTTATCGGCTCGGGAGCGGGCGAGGCTTAGAAGAGAGAAAGCCTGGCTTCTCTTTCATGATTCAGACGGAAGGCCACTCCGGCGCGGGCTTTCCGGCCCAGACCCAGACGATGAAGTCCGTCAGGGGCGGCTCGCCTCCAAGCTCGCGCAGCCGCGTGCTCACCTGTCCGCGATGATAGGCGCTGTGCATGGCTACTTGCAGCAGCGTCTCATGAAAGCTCGGCGCGTCGGCCTTTCGCCCCAGTCTGGCTTCGAACATCTCTATCCACGGCATGACAATCGGCCTCTCCAAGTCCATCCCGGCCAGCCCGCCCGTGTACTCATTAAACTCCGCGTAGCCCGTGCGCGCCCAGTCAAGCACCGCGCGAAGGTCTGGAAAGCTTTTACCTCCGACGGGCCTGACCTCTGCGCCTCGCCAGACGTTCAGGAACGCCTGTTGAACCATGTGTATGTGACTGAGGCGCTCCTTTAGAGAATCATCCTCCGCAGCCTCTTTGTGCGCGAGCAGCGCGGCCCAGACTTTAGCGTCGGCCCACTCCATGTGCCGGAACAGTTCCCCAAGAGTCTCAAGATTATCCATGACGAAAGTCCTCGCTTTGACGTATAGGATTATATACAGGAATCGAGAGCCACACTCAAAGCCTTCGTGTTCTTGGCTGCTCTGCAAAAAGGGCGCGGCGTGCGCGTCGCCTAAGCCAAGAGCGGGTTCAACTGTCCGTGACTGTCTTTCAGAGTCTGCTTTAATCTAACCAATTGCCGAGGGCTTGAATATGAGACGATTTTCGACCGGCGTGTGGGGGCTGCTGCGTGTAAAGCTCCTGTTGCTGCTGCTGTTTGTTACGGCGCAGGCTGTTCTTGCTCAAGAGCCCGACTGGCAGCCACAGAGAACATGGGTCTTCGTAGTCGGGACTCTGGAATGGAAGGACAGCGAAACCTTCGAGTCATTCCCGAAGGAGGGGCGCAGGGACGCAGAGCTGGTCAGGTTCTTCCGCAATCAGGGAGTGCCGCGCGAGCAGATAGTCTACTTACAGGACAGGGCCGCCACTACGGCAAGGATTCAGAGGGAGCTTCGCCTTCTTCTGTCTAAGACGCAGGAGGGTGACACGCTCTTTCTGTACTACACGGGGCACGGCTACAAGAGCGATGAGGGCAGAGCTTATTTCGCAAGCTACGATGCGAATGACGAAGGCAATCCGGGCTGGGCTGTGGATTCGATACCCTTAACCGTCGAGCGCTATTTCAAGGGAGAGCGAGCCTTTCTGACTGCCGACTGCTGTTATTCAGGCGCTCTGGCCGAAAGGGTTCGTGCCACACCCAGCAAAATCTCTTACGCTGTCTTTACCTCCGCCACTTCGGACAGAGTCTCCACGGGCAACTGGACTTTCACTGAGACGCTGCTGGCGGGACTGCGCGGGCGTGCCTACGTTGACACGGACGGCAACGGGGATGTCACGTTCGGTGAGCTTGGACGCGAGATTCGGAGCGACATGTCGTTTGCCGAAGAGCAGACCTCTACGTTTGTCTTAACCGGAAAGTTCGCGCAGCAGACTATTCTGGCGGACGCGCAAGAGAGAGCCGACCGCCGCGTGGGCGCTCGCGTGCAGGTCTATTCCGAAGGCGACTGGTACAAGGCGCGCATCATAGACGCTTCAAAAGGAAGATACAGGGTTCATTACTACGGCTACGAAGACGAGTACGACGAATGGGTCAGGCCCTCACAGATACGCAACGCCGGGAGCAGACCGCGCCCCGGCAACCCAACGCGCGCCACCGCTACTCCGGCTGTGTCACCGCTCTGATACCGGGCTACAAACCTTCACCGCAGAGACGCAGAGGAACGCAGAGGATTACGCAGAGAAAAACATTCAATCTCTCTCAGCGCCACCTCCGCGTCTCTCTGCGTCTCTGCGGTGAAGGTTTTATAGGCTCTGCTTTTGTCTCACCTGTTCTGTGCGCTTGAAGAAAAGCGCGTCTCGTGTAAAGAATGTACAACTCAATCAGAAGTTCAAGGGGGATTTTACGGATGAGCTACCTGTTTTCAGCTTTCTCTTTAAGGGGCGTGGAGTTTCGCAATCGCGTCTTCGTCTCGCCCATGTGCCAGTATTCCAGCCGCGACGGGATGCCAAACGACTGGCACATGGTTCATCTGGGCAGCCGCGCCGTCGGAGGCGCAGCGCTGGTCATGGCAGAGGCCACTTCCGTCTCTCCCGAAGGGCGAATCTCTCCGGGCGATACAGGCATCTGGTCTGACGCGCATGCGCAAGCCTTCGCTCTCATCGCCGCTTTCATCAAATCACAGGGAGCCGTGCCCGCCATACAGCTGGCGCACGCGGGGCGCAAAGCTTCTACGGAAGTTCCATGGCGCGGCGGCAAGGCGCTCACCGAAGACGAAGGCGCGTGGCAGACTCTGGCGCCGAGCGCTCTGGCCTTCGGCAATTATCACACCCCCGTAGAGATGACTGCGCAGGATATCGAGCGCGTCACGCGTGAGTTCGAGGAGGCTGCGCGCCGGAGCCTTGAGGCGGGATTCGAGGTGGCTGAGATTCACATGGCGCATGGCTACCTGCTGCACGAATTTCTCTCGCCGCTTTCCAACCGGCGCGAGGACGAGTTCGGGGGAAGCATCGAAGGGCGCATGCGCTTCCCCTTGCGTGTGGCAGATGCCGTGCGACGTGTCTGGCCTGAGCGGTTGCCGCTCTTCGCACGCATCTCGGCCACGGATTGGGTCGAAGGCGGCTGGGACTTGGAGCATTCCATGGAATTCTCTCGCCGCCTGCGCGAAGCGGGCGTAGACCTGATTGATTGCTCTAGCGGCGGGCTTGTTCCGGGCGCGAAGATTACGGTCGGCCCCGGCTATCAAGTCCCTTTCGCCGCCCGCATAAGAGAAGAGGCTAAGGTGGCCACGGGCGCGGTCGGCCTGATTACCGAAGCTCATCAGGCCGAAGAGATAATCTCGCAGGGCAAGGCCGACGTAGTCTTTCTGGCCCGCGCCATGCTGCGCGACCCCTACTGGGCGCTGCACGCAGCGAATACCCTCGGCGCGGACATACAGTGGCCTGTTCAGTACGAAAGAGCGAAGGATTAATGGCTGGTTGATGACAGCCGAGTAATCGTAGTAGGCAATGTGTGAGACTTTCTTTAGGCTGAGCTTCGCCAGTATTATATCAACGAGAGGAGAAAAGCCGGATTGTTGACACACCGTATAAAGATTCTCTGCCTGACGGCAGCGCTTCTACTACTTGCGACGTCGCCCGCCTCGCTCGCGCAGGGCGTAGACCAAGTCAGGGCGCGTTATACAAAATACGAGTACATGATTCCCATGCGCGACGGCGTGCGGCTCTTCACCGCCGTCTATGTTCCGAAGAGCGCGGTTGAGCGCTACCCTATATTGCTACAGCGCACGCCGTACAGCGTGGCTCCCTACGGAGTTGATAACTACCGGCAGTCGCTTGGGCCGTCTGCGGAGTTTGAGAGGGAAGGCTTCATCTTCGTCTATCAGGACGCGCGCGGGCGCTACATGTCCGAAGGCGAGTTCCAGCAGGTGCGCCCCTTTGTGCCGGACAAGCAAGGCCCGAAAGACATAGACGAAAGCACTGACACCTACGACACGATTGACTGGCTGGTTAAAAACATCCCGAACAACAACGGCCGCGTAGGCATGGTGGGCATCTCTCAGCCGGGCTTTCACGTCGCGGCGAGCATCATCAATTCGCACCCGGCCCTGAAGGCCGCGAGCCCGCAGGCCCCTACGGCAGATTACTACCTCGGTGACGATGTCTATCACAACGGCGCTTTCATGCTGGCCGCGAACTTCTGGTTCTACTCAGGCTTTCTGCCGCGAAAGGGCGGCCCGGAGCCTCCAAGACGGCGCGTTCCTTTGGAAGCGGGCACGCCCGACGGCTACGACTTCTTTCTAAACATTGGGCCGCTAGCGGACGTTAATCGCAACTACTTCGGCGGCGAGGCAAGGTACTGGCAGGAGCTTATAGACCACACTACTTACGACGACTTCTGGAAGCAGCGCTCGGTCTGGAAGTTCATGAACAACGTGCGCTGCGCCGTGCTGAACGTGGGCGGCTGGTACGATGCGGAAGACCCGCTCGGCATGTTTCGCATCTACAAGGCGGTTGAGCAGAACAATCCTTCCACGGTGAATCAACTGGTCGTAGGGCCGTGGCGTCATGGAGGCTGGGCGGTAGATGAAGGAGATAAGCTGGGCAACGTGGGCTTTGCTCTTAAATCCGCAGCCTTCTTCAGAGAGCAGATTCAGTTCCCCTTCTTCATGCACTATCTGAAGGACAGGACTTCAAATCTGCCGGAAGCCTTCATGTTTCTGACGGGCATCAACGAATGGCGGCGCTTTGACGAATGGCCGCCCAGAGCCGCGCAGCCCCTTACGCTCTTCTTTCGTGAAAGGGGACGCTTGAGCGCTGACGCGCCGGCGGAAAGCGGCCAGAACTTCTTCGACGAATACATCAGCGACCCGAACCGGCCCGTGCCTTATCTGGGCTACATAGTGCCGGAGATGACTTCGGATTACATGACGGAGGATCAGCGCTTCGCCTCGCAGCGCCCTGACGTGCTGGTCTACCAGACGGAGCCGCTCGAAGAAGACCTGATTATCGCGGGGCCCATCAAGGTGAGCATAAACGTCTCTACTACGGGCACTGACTCGGACTTCGTGGTCAAGGTGGTGGACGTTTATCCGGGCGATTATCCTACGCCGAAAGCGCCGGAAGGGCGGGCCGTCCCGCCGAACGCCGTGCGAATGGGCGGCTACCAGCAGCTAGTGCGCGGCGAGCCCTTTCGCGGCAAATACCGCAGGAGCCTTGAGCGCCCGGAAGCCTTCCAGCCCGGCAAGCCGACCGAGATTAGCTTCGAGATGCCGGACGTGTATCACGCTTTCCGCAAGGGGCACAGGATAATGATTCAGGTTCAAAGCTCATGGTTTCCGCTCGTTGACCGCAACCCGCAGAAGTTCATGGAAATCCCTAAAGCCACGGCCTCAGATTTCCAGAGAGCTACGCAGCGACTCTATCGCTCGCGCAATCTTGCTTCCTCTATAACGGTGCTGGTTGAGGGAAGAGCACCTGCTCTTAAATAAGAGGAGCGGCCGGGAAAGAAGAGAAGCGGCTGGAAGATGATGAATCTCCCAGCCGCTTCTCTTTCAGCTTGCCTTCGCTCATTGAATCGAGATGGTCAGCGAGTAGTTCGTGGGGCCGCCGTGATTGTCAATCATGACTTCCACGTCGCCGGTCTGCTCTACTGTGACGCTGTACTGCGTGTCATGCAGGTTCCCCTGCGTGAAGTCCACCTTGCCGTTGTTTGAGCTGAGTGTAGCCGTCAGGGTCTGACCCTGACTCGCGCGCAGCACGTAGGTCTTGACTCCCTCTGTTGTAATGCGACCCGTTACGGTCGTAGAGTTTCGCCCCGGCTTGAATCGCACGCGCGTTCGCGGCTGGGCCATCACGGTCGTTACCACCATCATCAAAGCAAACGCCACGGCCATGACTTTCATTCCGATTCTCTTCATTGTTGACTCTCTTTCTCCTTCGTTTGGTTAATCACCAAAAATCTTTCGCGCGCTTCACTCCCGCAACAGAAAGCAGTTTCGCTTATCCCGCGAGCGCCGTCTCTTGCTTCTTCTGCCGCCGCGCCGTTCATATAGACGACCGCCTCCCATATATTTGCGCCCGCGCTCTATGGGTCAGCGCAGCTCTTTTCTCATCGGAACGAAATCAATGGTCGTGCCGTCTTCCAGCCTGAGCGTAGTGCGCTCGTTTCCCTCGTAACCGAGCGCGCGGTAGAACTTGACTCCCGGCAGCGTAGCCATCAGCTCAAGGGAGCGGAAGCCTGCGGCTCTTGCCTCCTGCTCGCAACGCTCCAGAATCGCACGGCCGACACCGCGCCTAGCCCACTCCGGGGCAACGAAGAAGGCGCGGATTCTCGCAGCCTCCGTCGCGGGGTCAAGCAACGCAGATTCTCTCGCGGCGTACTGGTCGCCGCCGAAGAGCGTCCTGCGCCTGCTCCATCCTCCGCAGCCCGCCAAGCGGCCCCTCGCTTCCGCCACGAAGTACGTCCCGTCATTTATCAGCTCGGAATCTACGCCGAAGATTGACCTGACGGCGGCTTCTATCTGCTCACCGGAATATTCCTCACGGCTTAAGCCGCGAGCGGAAGATTCTATGAGACGGGAGATGGCAGGCCGGTCGGAGAGCGCGGCTTTTCTCAGGATAAAATCCATGCTCGGGGTTTTCAGCGCTCGTCGCGCAGGACTTGCGGAAGGCGTGCGAGTAGTGTGGCGGCGCGCGTCAGCACGTTGCCCACCTGAAGGGGAAAGCGCGGCAACTCTGTGAAAGACGCGCCCATGCTGACGGTCGCTTCAACGGGCGTGGGCCAGTGATGACGCAGGCCCTTCAAGGTGCGAAGCGGATAAGAGACGGCCCCGGCCACAGGCGCTCTGTGTCTCAGAGACATGGAGCGTACTTCCCACTGGCTCAGGATGCTGGGCGCAAGCCACTGCGGAAGCTTCGTGTCTCTGACGGCTGCGGGCGTCACGCTCAAATCCGCCCCGAGCAGTTTATGAGCGAGCATGAGCGAACATCTTACCCAACCGGCGACCGCCCCGCTTCCGCTCAGACATAAATCCCAGTCGAAGCCCCGGGGCCGCGTCTCAAGCGCGACGCTTATGTCGCAGAGCCACAGGGGACGCCACCCGCCCTCGCGCAGAAAGTGATAGCAGAGCACGCGCAAGTGGTCTTCCGGTTTCAGCACGCGGATAGGCTCGCCTTCAAGCTCAACCAATTCGGAGCGGGACTTCAATTCCTCGAAGCCGTGTTTATCCAGATGACGAAATCCCTTGTGAAGGTCTGCGTGATGGGCCGCTTGAGTCCTGCTCTTTAATACATCCTGAGCCGCACGGTACTGCTCATTGCTTACGCATAAATCCACGTCACCGCAGGGCCGCGCTTCCGGCTCCGCGTAATGCCTGCCTATGGCCCAGCCCTTGACCAGCACCGGCTCAATTCTGTGAGAGCGCAGCAGGCTGAAGACTTCGGCCACCTCGCGCCTGTACATGACCGACAGCAGATGATTGAGACGATAGACTTCGTGCAGTTGATGAGCTTTAGGTGTTTCCGCGATTCCTGAGTGTCGCAGCCGTCGCCATGCGAGCGCAGCCGCGCCTGTCTCAATCAGTAGCGGCGCAATCAGCTCAAGCTCTTTATTGGTGCAAGCCGCAGCCTGCGGCTCCGCGCGCCACGCGCCCGCGAGCAGCGCGGCCATCAGAGTCCCGCGCCCGGCTGACAGCTTTGGCATAGACATCTTCAGCATTCCTCAGAGCACCTACCATCACAGCAGACAAGGCCGCCGCAGCAGGGCGGGCTGTCGCCGCCGCAGAAGGCTCCAATGCCGCCGCACGTAGCGGCCTGCACAGCCGCCGGTGCAAGAATCGAAGTGACGAGCGGCAGCGCGACGGCCGTTGAAATGCCAATTCTTCTGACCAACTCGCGGCGCGACATCGTCAGCGCCCTCTTCGTAGAGCCTTTCAGCAGACCCAGCTTTTCCATCCGGCTTATTGCCAGCAAGACCACTTCATGCGAAACCGGCGCTCCCAACTCCTGCGACACACGACGCGCCACTTCATCCACGGTCTGATTATCGTCGCAGTGCTTCCAGACGAGCGCCGCCGTGCGGTTCAGGCAATGAGCCTTGTGGCTCTTCAAATCGTAGACGAGAGTTTCGCCTTCCACTTCCTGAACGACCAACTCATCCTTGCGCGCAGCCGGGATTAACTGTCGGGTATTTCCCATTATACCTCCAGTTGTTTTGTGTGCTAGCCGGGCCGGGCCAGTCTGGACTTCTTGCTCCGGGACGGCGACGAGGTGCTATTGGAAATTCGCAGGCATGCGGAAATGCCTGCGAAGCAAGTCATGACAGTAGATTGCTTTGGTCGGATTGATTGACCTGAAAACCAACGGAGAAATTATGCTATCCCGGCCCACAGGTCAACTGTTTTAAGTTGAGCTGGGCCGGGATTCTACTATTTCCTATTCCTCTATCCACACGGACACTTTGCCGCCCTTGCAGGCGAAGTTTCCCCAGCCGTCCGCGTTGGTCGAAACCTGCTCTTCAAAATGCTCCGTCAAATCACGAAAGATAGAGTTCGGGCGTGAGACGTTCATCCACTTATTGCCGTCCTCGCCGTTCGACATGAGAACGGCCATGGCTTTCTCGTGCTCTTCATCTCCGAGCCGCGTCCAGCCGACCGTGTTCGGGTGGTCGAAATAGTCTAGCTGCTCGCCATGGCAATACTCGCGTCGCGCTCGCAGGAATTTGTCTATCATCCAGCGATGAGAATAGAGCGTGACGGGCTGGCCTTCGCGGCATCGCGGGTCGGAGTATTGTGCGCCGTAGTAGTCGCCATAGAAGACGCAAGGGTATCCTTCACGGCGAAGCAGTATGAGCGCGTAGGCCAGAGGCTTGAACCAAGGCTCCACCTCTGACTCAAGCGACTGGCAGGGCTGAGTGTCGTGATTCTCCACGAACGTTACGGCCAGCGTGGGCTGCTCTCTGACCAGCGTGTTGTCGAAGATGGTACGCAGGTCGAAGCCGCTTCCGGCACGGCTCGCACGGTGAAACTGATAATGAAGCGGCACGTCGAAGAGCGACATCACGCCGCCCGTAGCCTGTATGTAATCCCTAAGACACTTTATTTCGTCCGACCAGTACTCGCCCACGCTGAAAAGCTCCCGCCCGAAGTGTGAGCGCAGGTGAGAGAGCCACTCGGGGAACCAGCTTGAGCGTATGTGCTTGACCGCGTCGCAGCGAAAGCCGTCCACGCCGGTAGTCTCAAGAAACCACCTGCCCCAGTACATCAGCTCGTCGCGCACTTCTTGCACGCCCATGTCAAGGTCGTCCGCCAGCAGGTAGTCGTAGTTGCCATGCTCGTGGCTGACATCCGTCTCAAACCCCTTCTCCTTGAGCCTGTAGATGTGAGAAGAGTCCTTAGTGACTTCGTTATAGCTGACGGAGTCGAAGCACCACCAGTACCACTTCATCTCCGAATAGGTCGTGCCGCGACCCTCGAAGGTGAACTTCGTCCACGCGACAATCTTTTCCCAATCGCTTATCGGAGTGTTGCGGTCTTCGCGCGCGACCTCCTGCGCCCAGACCTCTTCCTTGTCGTCCGCGCCGTCCTTATGATTGAAGACAACGTCCGCGTAGACCTGCATCCCGGCAGCTTGCACGGCGCGTATGGCCGCAAGCAGCTCGTCCCGCGTACCGTACTTTGTCCTGACGGAGCCCTTCTGATTAAACTCGCCAAGGTCGAAGAGGTCGTACTGGCCGTAGCCCACGTCGCAAGGGCCGCCGGAGGCTTTGCTGCAAGGCGGAATCCAGACGGCTGTGAAGCCAGAGCTTGAAAGCTCTGCGGCACGCTCGGCCAACTCGCGCCAGAGCGAGCCGTCCGCAGGCAAGTACCATTCGAAGTACTGTATGATGACGCCGTTTTCCGCCATGAGCTTTTACCGGGACGAAGTATGCAACGGAAGAGTTTCAGACGTAAAGAAGCGGCGTGAAGTCGTCCTCGCCAAGGGCTTCAGCGCCGCTTCCCTCGACCTCATAGCCTCTTCTGTTTCCCTCGAACAGCAAGAGCACGCACCAGCGCAGAGGCCGATAAATTTAAGTTCGTGCTAGTTAAGCGTTAATAATGAAACTTGCTCTTGACAAGGCCGTGTATACCAGATGAGCAAATACTGCGCCCGCCGTAGCAGCGACGCGGAAATTCGGGAATCGCGTGAGCCCGTAAGTAGAAGAGCTACGATGAAGTTTGCAATGACCGTGCCGCTTAAGTAATCGGGCGTTTTCCGCAGGCCGCAGAGCCATGTGTCGTTGGCCGAAGACAGTCGGAGGTCGTTCAAGTCTACTTCTGTAGACACCGAATTCCATTCTCTGCGCCGACAGAGCGCGGTGGGAGTCGAATCTCAAGGCGGGACGTTACCGAATCTTGACTTGAATAGCGCCGCAGTCATAAAGTCTCAAATCGCTTTACGTGTCGGGTCGCAAGCGTTCGACGAGTCTCTCTTTCTCTCTCCTTTGTCTCGTCGGCCTTCCATTAACAATCTATCTTGTCCGAGCTTGAAGAGAAGAATCATGAGCCGAATAACACGAGCCGCTCTACTTTCATTTATCTTAGTCCTCTGCGCTGGCGCGGCTCGCGCGCAGCAGAACGCGCCTGCTTTGCCAGTGCCGCCGCCTTTCGAGCCCTTAACAAAACTGGAGGCGCTGGACGCTCAGGTCGGCTCCGTCATAGTCAAGAATTACACTTACATCGGCTCCGTCTCAGGCTTTAGCGGAATCGTGATGGTGACGGGCTATGAATTCGTTGAGCCTCAAACCGGGCGCAAGGATTACGGCATAAGCATAGAGGTGAGAGAGACGGGCCGCTCGGAGAGGGAGGGCAGGGAGGCCAGAACTTATGTGGATTATGATGAGATAGACGCTCTGATTCGCGCCATAGATTACATCGTCAGGATTGAGCGCAGCACGAGCCTTGAGAACTTCGAGGCGCAATTCAGAACCCGTGGCGAGCTACAGGTTTCCACCTTCCTGCGTCCCAACGGCGCGCTCCAGTCCGAGGTGTCTATAGGCTTCTTCAGAAGAGCCGTGATTACAATCTCGCTCGGCAAGCTGACGGACTTCCGCAAACTCATAGCAGACGCCAAAACGACGCTGGACAAGATTAGATAAGAGCTTGATTCATTTCTTCATTGAATCAATCTTCTACTTGGTCTGAACGGTTCCCATTTGCACGACTTCAAAGTCTGAGCCCTTAACACCCTTCAGCGTATTCAGCTCGTCGTCGTTCCAGCGAGGGTCGGGCGCGCCGCTCACGTACCAGTTCGAGCCGTTGTCAGCGACAATCATCCCGTACTTCTTGAGCGCCCGCAGAATGACCTGCATGTTGGGTGAAAAGCGCGAGATGTCGAACGACGCTTTCAGCCGTACGCGCATCCCCATGGGCGGCAGGTTCGGGTCTGTGTTGCTGCTGGCGAAATGACGCGCGGGATAAACGTATGCCCTGCGCGAGCGCTGCACCGTGAACCTGAGCGCGTGCGTTATCTCTCGCAACTCTACCACCTCGTCGTAGCGCACTAGCCCCGGAAAGATGGGGAGCCCCGCCGCGTCAGCCGAAGTCCAGCCTGCCGGCCTGACGGCGTTAGAGTTCAAATCGAAGACAGCGCCGCAGGCCGCGCTCCAGCTTGCGCCGCCGTTGACGGGCGCGGCTACGAACATTTCATACAGCTTCCAGTTGTCTCTATCAATCACTATCACGTGACGGTCGCCGGTGGAGTTCGGGCCGCCCTCTATGGGGGCGTTCGGCGGGACGGGATATGGGCCGGGGTCACTCTCGTCCCCGTAGTCCGTGAAAGTGATGGGGACTTTCTGCTGCGCGCCTGAAACCACCACGTAAGGGATGCCGTTCGGAACGCCGTTCCACGTTGTTCCGAAATCAGGATGAAGTCCGGTCGTGAGCCCTATGCTTGCTATAAGGTTGGCGGAGTTAGGGTCTACGGGCAGAGCGGAGACGTCCTGATTCCAAGGATTGTCTGCCGGAAAGATACGCTTGCCGCGAAGGCTGGCGTTCACGCCCAAATCCGGCAAGGGCTGTGGCGTCTGAGCGCCGTCATCGGGCGGGCCGCCTCCCGTGTGGCCTATGCCGATTCTCACGCGGTTGCTAGTCATCGTGCGCAGGCGTATCCCGACCAGCACGTCGCCTACATCTGCGAGATTGTCGTCAAGACGGACGACGACTGCGCTCAGCCAGTCAAGCCCCGGCATCTTGCCCACGTACTCTACCCTCAGTGGATAAATCCTATGAGACGCGTCTTCGGCTTCCGCCGTGACTGCGGAAGCAGTCTCGCCCGGAAGAAGGTCTAGATTTTTGGCGAAGAGCATGACGCGCGTGCGCGTGTCTGCGCTGAAAGGGATGGCCTGCGTCGGGGAGAACGGCTCGCGCTGCCACGTTACGGCGTCCATTGCTATGGCTCGTGTGGATGTCGCCTCGCTCATCAATTCGGGCGCGGCGGCCTCAGCCTCATAAACGAAGGCGCAGACGACAAGAAGAAGTAAGAGACAACGCCTTGTATGAATAAAGCGGGCCGGACGGCGACACGCCATAAAGTATAGACTCCTGCTCATAATAGAGACTCGACTTAAAATTTAGATTTCAAGGTGAGATGCCACGGAGCAAGAGCTACTATCTCTTTAACTGTAATCGCACGCCCGGCCCGGCTTACATCATGAAGCCAATGTTGGGCGTTGTGAACCTTCCCAAATTAGGAAACACCAACGGTATATCGGAGGCGGACAGGCCGTACCATTGCGCCAGCGTGGCCGCGTACTGGTCTACGGAGGTCGTGGGAATCCAGCGCCCTTCGCTGCTGGAATCGTCCGGGCCTGAGAGAGCAAGGCTCGGGAACTTGCCGTAAAAATCTCCACCCTTGACGGAGCCGCCCATAACCAGATGATGGCTGCCCCAAGCGTGGTCTGTGCCGCCGCCGGAAGCGGGCTGCAAGGTGCGCGAAAAGTCTGACAGCGTGAACGCCGTGACATCATTCGCCACTCCTATCTCTTCAGTTGCCTTGTAGAAGGCATACATGGCCTGAGCGACCTGCGGCAGTTGATTATTATGGACGCCCAGCTCGTTGTTGTGAGTGTCCCACCCGCCGTAGGAGACAAAGAATATCTGCCTTGAGACGCCCAGCAGAGCGCGAGCGCGTATAGCGTTTGCGACCGTCTTCAACTGGTTGCCGAGCGAAGTGTTCGGAAAGGGAGTCGTGACGGAGCCGCTCGCGGTGGCTGTGTTAAAAAGCGCCGTGTTGTCAATCGCGCTCGTCATGGTTTTGCTTGCGCTCTCCACCAGCGTCATGCCCCTGTCGGCTGCCAGCAACTGCCGCATAGCCTGATAACGCGCGTCGTTGTTTATGTTCGACGCAAAGCCCCTCAGACCTGAGCTTGGCACGAGCGGCGTGGATGCCTGACCCGTAGTGAAGAGCGTGATGCCGCCGGTTGAGACAATCATGGGAAAAGAGGCCGAGCCGTTCAGGCTGGCCGTGCGGTCGGCTACGCGCCCGCCCCAGCCTGTAAGCTGTGTCGCCTTCGTGTTGGCGCTCACGGAAGACTGCCACTGCTCCTGCTGGTCTGAATGAGAAAAGAGGTTGTCGGGACGCGCGCCCACAACGTTACCAGCTAGATACTGGCTGCGCGTGATTGGCTGAACCAGCGTGCCCACGTTGCACAGCACCGCGAGCCGCCCCTGCTGCCAAAGCGGAAGCAGCCCCGGCGTGGAAGCGGCGTTTGCAACTTCCGGCGAAAGATTCGGGTTAAAGCCGTACTTGAGCCCGGCTTGGCTCGGCGGCTGTACCTGTAGCAGGTTCGCCTGCGGGATGCCTATCCCGGAAGTCGGGCGCACGCGAGCGTAGTCGGCATAATTGTCGTACGGGATAATGACGTTATTCATGTCAATGCCGCCGAAAAGGAAGATGCAGACCAGTGCTTTGTAGTCCGTGGCGTCGGCTTGCGCGGCCAATGCGTTGATGCTCTTAAAGCGGCTGAAGCCGCTCATCATGGCAGCCGCGCCAAGCCCCGCGCAGGTGGTGCGTCTCAGGAAATGGCGGCGTGAAAGAAGTTTCTCACTCATAAAGTTTATCTCTCGACTTGATACTGCGAAGACGTAGCGACCAGATAAAAGGCGGCCTGCGCGCGTTGCAGCGTATTGGCCGCAGGGATGTTCGTGACGGCTGCCGTGACCACGCCGCGCATGGCGGGCGACATGGAGTTGTGCATGAGCAGTTGGTCGAGCGTCGCCACGAGCTTCGACGGGTCGCTCGCCACGGCCTGCAACGCCGAGAGGTCAACGGTAGTGCCGCCCGTAGCCGTGTTGATGCGAGAGTACGTGACCGTGTTGATGAAGTTGGCGCGGTTGATGGCAGCCGCAGTAGTCTGAATCCCGAACTCCGGCCCGTAAAGTTCCTTGCCCGGCAGCTTGTAGTTGGGGCTGTAGTAGTTGAAGACCGAAGGAGAATAGAAGAGATTCTGTCCCATCGTATTCGTCTGAGGGCTCAGGTCGCCGTCGCTCGTGGCGTTGAGCGCGCGAAGCACGCCCGTCACGTACAGCACAGGCTCTCTGAGGTGGCCGTAAGCCGGGTCTGTCTTCACCTCGCCGCGCGCTTCCGGGTCAAGAAGTATCGCTTTTATCACCGACTTCATGTCGCCGCGAACGTTCTGGCCGTTGTTGTTGAAGACGGCTGCCACGCGCCCCACGTACGCGGGGCTGGGATTGCTCGTCACCAGACGTTGAATCAGCAGGCGTGAAATAAATGGGCCAACGTTCGGGTGATTGAAGATATTGTCTATGGCCTGATTCAGCTCGCGGTTGGCGGATTCGGTCGTGGCCGTCTGAGTGGCCGGAATGATGTAGCCGTCCAGCAACTCCTTGGCCGTCGTAGCATGATTCTGCGGCACAACGTACATCTGCCCCAGATAATAGGAGGGATTGTTGTTGCGCGGCGCGGCTCCGGGCACGAGTGGATAAGTCCAGCCTGTGAAGGTGTAGGCGAAGCCTTCGATTGTGTCTTGGTCGTAGGTCGGTATAGGCTGGCCGCTCAAGTCCGTCTTCAGCGTGCCGTCCTGATTGAGTTGATAGAGCCCTATGCTCAAGAGCTGCAAAACCTCTCTCGCGTAGTTCTCGTTCGGCGTGTTGGCCCCGGCCGGCTTGTTGTTGTTCGCCATGTTGAGGTAGTGGCCCATCATAGGCGAAAGCGTCACGTCGTAAAGAATCTGACGGTAATTCGTGAAAGCATCGTTCGTCAGAAGCTGCTGGTACTCTCGCATGGCGTAAGCCAGATTCACGTCTAGGCCCGATGTCACAAAGATTTGGCCCAGAGCAAAGGCCACGCGCTGGCGCAACTGGTCGCTTGTCACGCTCTGGTTAAGCGCGTTCTTGAAGAAGGCTACCTGATTCGGGTACATGCTGAAGGTGTCGCGCACGCACGCCTGATAGCCGGGGTCTGTAGTCTGCCCGCACTGCGTCGTGGTATTCGTGGAAGCCGGAGGCGTCATGGCCGGATACGGCGACACGGGCGCGTTGAACTGCTCCGTAAGAAAGGCGTTGAAGCCTACCTGCTGAACGTGCTGAACCAGCGCGGGCGTGGGGCCGAAGGTTGACTGCTCAAGAAAACGCACGGTGTCTTCGTAAGAAGACGGGCCTGTGTAAGCGTTGGGCGTGGGATAGGGCGAGGGCTGCGGCCCCGGCGGAGTCGGCGGAGCGGGAGAGGCGACGCTTCCGGCATCATCTGCCGGGCCTCCGCCCACGTGGCCTATAGCTACGCGCACGCGGTTGCTGCTCATGCCGTGTATGTTAATTCGCACTAGCACGTCGCCCACGTCGCCTATGCGGTCGTTCAGCCGCACGACTATCTCCGTCATCCATTCGTAGCCGGGGACAGGCGTCACCGTCACGACCCTCAAGGGATAGAGGTTGTGCGCCGCGTCTTCCGCGTCGGCTGTGACGGCGTTCGCCCCCTCGCCTTGCAGCAGCCCCGTGTTCATCGCAAAGAGTATTATGTGCGTGCGGTCGTCCGTCCCGAACTGGAAGCGCTGAGTCGGCAAAAACGGCTCTCGCTGAAGAGTCGCGGATTCGAGCGCAATCGCGCGTGTGGAGGTCGGCTCTGTCAGAAGCACAGGCCCGCCAGCAGCCGCAGCAGCGCTGGCCGTGCTTAAAGCGTAGAGCAGCAGGAGGAGCGCCGAGCAGGCACAAAGAGAGCGCAGATAGCCAGCGCGACAAAGGGGGGAGCGCATATTAATCATCATCGAGCCTCTAAAGGAGGTAGTTGACCTTGATTATGATTGAGGATGGATAACGGATAACTGCCAGAGGGGCCAACCTGCACAACTCAGGTATGCCAATGACTATAGCACGACGCTCGGCCTGCTAGTCAATAGTTTGTATCGGGCGGTTGGGAATCAGCAGCGTGTCTTGAGAGGTTTGATGCCCGGAACATGCCCATGCGGCTCAATGCCCGTTCCTGTAATATTCCACCAGCAGCTCAAGCATAGCCCTGTCTTCGCCGGTCAATTCGGTGAAGTATACGCCGAAGCCGTCCGGCTCGCTGGTGCGTATGACGCGCCCGCGCGCCTGTATCCAGCGCTCCGTCGGCAGTCTTAATTGCAGGTCAACTTCGGGCCTGCTCGGAAGACCGTTCCGGCTGTGCATAAAACATCCGTCGGTGCTGAGGTTTATGACATCTGCGCTTGAGACGTTGGTTTGCGTCATCTCCCAGATGGCGAAGAGAGATGCGCGGACGCGCTCGGAGCGTCGCTGCTCCTGCATGGCTACCTGTTGCCTGCTCAATTTATCCCCTCGCTTTCGTCGTCAATAAAGAGAATCTCTTTGATGGTGCCGATTATCTCGTTTGAGCGAATGACCAGCCCGTTCGAGTGAAGCTGGGCATAGACGAAGGCTTCTTCGTCTTCGTCGGCGGCGTCGGTGATGATGGCCCCGCCCTCCTCCAGAGAGCTGCCCCTTCCGATGAAAAGGTATTCTTCGCCTTTGAAAATTATCTTTATCGGTTTAGACATAAAGAGCGCCAGTGGTCAGGTGGCTAATATTGGACGCTTCACCTCTTCTTTGCAAGCTTTCTGAAGAAGAGGCGCGAGAAGATTACTCTCACGCCCGCAGAGCGCCTATTTTACGAGACGCCCGGAGCGGCCTCTGAGCATTATATTTAGAGCCACGGAGCCTTACAACGAATCTTTCCGGGCGGGAGGGAAAGGCTTTTACTTATTGACTTATTCCTTGCATTTGGCTTAAAGTCCGCGTTGCTTTAACAGTTTAGTAGGAAAGGCATTACAACCGCTCTCCTTTTCAGGCTTTCCTTATACTCCGTGCTTACCCGCTTCACCTCGCTTGAATGCAAGGTTGAGGTGCATTCAGCTAAACGCCACCGGCCGAATCCCGTACGGGTACAAGATAACTAACTTAAGAGGAGAGAGGCACCCCAATCTATGAAGAACAAAATACTGCTTGCCGTTCTGGTCGGAGGGCTTCTGGCAAGCGCCGCTTGCTCGTCGTCAGCGCCGGCAAATGCAAACAAAACGACCAACACGACGACGACAAACACTACCACCAACACTACCAGCAATACGAGCGCGCCTGCGAACACGAATAGCTCGACTGCCAACACGAATACCACCAGCAATTCCGGCGGCGCGCAGCAGGGCGCGGCACAGGATTTCACCCTTGTTAACCAGACGGGCGTGGAGATTGATAAGCTCTACATCGGCCCGCACGATCAGGACGAATGGGGAGAGGACATACTCGGGCAGGACACGCTGCCGAGCGGCCAGAGCGTAGAGATCAAATTCTCGCGCAAGGAAAAAGCGGCCATGTGGGATTTGAAAATCGAAGACAAGCAGGGAAACAGCATCGAGTGGGAGAACCTGAACCTGCTGGAAATCAACAAAATCACGCTGCACTATAAAGACGGCAAGGGCACTGCCGAGACCGAATAGCACAGGCCGTATGGCTTCTTGCGAGAAAGGCGGAGAGAATCGCGGGGCTTCGAAGGCCACGAGCGATTGTCTCCGCCTTTCTATTATCCTGAAGTTCAATGATGAGGATTGAAGGAGAAACAAAAGTGAACTATCCGCTTCAATTGTCTTTCAAGATTCTGGCCATAGCGCGGCAACTCTCGGTCACGGACTCGACCGGCAGGCTCATCGGCTACGTCAAGCAGAAGGCGTTCAAGCTCAAAGAGGCCGTGACCATCTTCGCGGACGAGGGACAGACGCAGCCGCTCTTTACGATAGGGGCGGACAGGGTGATAGATTTTTCCGCCCGGTATCACTTCAGAGACCAGAGCGGCGCAGTGCTAGGCAGCGTCAAGCGGCAGGGAATGAAATCCCTCTGGCGCTCCCGCTACGACATCATGAGCGGCGAGCAGGTGGTGATGACGATACAGGAGGCGAACCCGTGGTCAAAGGTCTTCGACAGCCTCTTCGGAGAGATTCCCATCCTGGGCATGTTCACGGGCTATTTCTTTCATCCCGCTTACGACGTGCTCAGGCCGAACGGCCAGCCCGTCCTGCGGCTGGTCAAGGAGCCCGCCTTCTTCGAGGGGAAATTCAGAATAGATAAGACGGGCGAGATGCACCAGATGGAAGAGACGCTGGCCCTGCTCAGCCTAATCATGATGATTCTGCTGGAGAGGGCGCGCGGATAATTCCTCAAGCCGGACAGCAGATTCAAAATCAATCACCGCAGAGGCGCAGAGAGACGCAAGAGGGGGCGCAGAGAGTTAAGCATTCAACTCTCTGCGCTAATCTCCGCGTCTCTCTGCGCCTCTGCGGTGAATTACTTGTCTCCACCTATTTTCATTGCGAATCGCTGACGGTAGATGATACCATCCGGGCTACTCCCGAAAGGATAGAGAGGAGCTAATCGCATGAGAAGGTGGACGAGTCAGCAAGCGTCTCAGACCGAAGGCGACGAGCCGTCCCATTTTCGTCATAGTGGGCCTAATAGTCAGGGGGCTTCGCGCGGCGGCTCCCTGCGTCAGGTAGGCGGCGTGGGCCACCTGCTGCGCAACGCAGAGGAGCACAACCTGACGGAAGAGCAGGAAGAGCAGCTGGAGAAGATGCGGCTGACCTTCGAGCTTGAGAAGGTAGACCTGCAAGCCGCCCTGAGCAAAGCCAAGATTGTCTTCCGCGCTCTGGCACGTGACCACAACGCCTCCGAGCAGGATGTCATGAAGGCCATAGACGATGTGGCGCGATGCGAGGCAGACCTGCGCAAGATGCGCTATCGTCACCTGAAGACCGCGCACGGAGTCCTCAGCGACGACCAGCAAAAGGGGCTCAAGACTTTTCATAAGCAGAGAATGCGCGAGAAGGTCAAAGCCTTCAAGCTGGCGAAGCAGGGAGGCGGAAGCTAGCCGGTCGCTTCGTTCGGCCCGCGCGGCTTCAATTATTCTCTACCTTAATCCGCGCGGAAAATCGCTGGAAGGGCGCGGCTCTATCCGCAAACACTACGGACGCGAGCGCGCCTGTTCCGGCACACCAGTTTTCAGGCACTACCCGTTATAGCTCTACACACTTACCCTGGGGCTGCAAGTTAATTTAGAAATTCCGTTTTGAATTTAACACCAGATTGGAGCAGGCAGGACGCGTTTCCTGCTTCTGCACATTTCTGCGGCATACAGCCGTTAGTTAATTCTGAGCCAGCACTTTTTCGCCGGTCGTCATAGGCGCGACTGGCACGCGGTCATCTACAACCGATTGACGCTCCGGCCTGAAATGAAGAGGCTTTCCGCGAGCGCCATTCCAAAGATTCCCAAAGGAGGCTCCACCAAAGATGAAACGGAAGAAACATCGCCGCATCTCTCAGAAGCGGCAGATTGAGCCGGGAGAAGTACAGGAGAAAGATTCGACAATAGATTCCGGCGCACAGATTGAGCCGGGGACTGAGCAGAAGGAGAACGTGAGCCGCCGCCGTTTCCTGCTAGGAGGAACGGGGCTGGCGGCTGCCGCACTCCTCGCCGGGGACTCGCTCGTTGAGGCGCAGAAGAGAAGGCCCGGCAGTGGACAGGGTGGCGGCGGAGGCGGTCAGGGCGGAGGAGGAGGCCGTGGCGGCGGTGGAGGCGGCGGCGGTGGCGGCAGCGCGCGGCCCAGAGTGCCGAGCGCCCTGAATCTCTCAAGCTCCGCCAGCTCGCCGCCCTTCGCTGAGCCTAAAGTCGTCACGCCGCGCGTAGTGGACGGGCGCAGCACGCTTAGCCTGAATCTGAACGCGGAGATGACAAGCTGGAACTACCAATGTGATGGGCAAACGGCCTACGCGTCCATCCCAATCTACAATCAGGACGTGCCGGGGCCTACCATGCTGATTGATCCGGGCACGACGCTGAATCTGGCCCTCAACAATAACCTTCCGACCAAGTCCGGCTTCGATGACCCTTGCGAGTCGGGCGGGATGCAGAGCATGAGCAAGCAGGTCGTCTCCAAGCCGTCCGAGACTCAGCCCGAATGCTTCATGCACACGAACCTGCACACGCACGGCCTGTGGGTCTCGCCTTGCAGCTTGAATCAGGACGGCACGACGCATTGCGGCCCTTACGCGATTGACGGCAAGAACCCGCCGCTTAAATCATCTTCGGACGACGTGCTGCTGGACATCTTTCCGGGGCAGACGAACAACTACTGCATCGTACTGCCGGATTTTCACGACCCCGGCACCTACTGGTATCACTCGCACGTGCATGGCTCGTCGGCCTATCAGGTATCAAGCGGCATGGCAGGGGCCATCATCATACGCGAGAAGCCGGGAGAAGAACTGGTTCCGGCTGACCGCGACATGGTCTTCCTGATGCAGGAGATTATCTTCAACCCGCCGCCGCCCAAGCCGCCCGCGCCGCCGGGGCCGCCCCTCAAGAATATCCCGCTCGTCTATCAGGAGAAGAGCACGGACTTGGGCTCGGCAGGATTCCTGATTAACGGGCAGTGCAAGCCCACGCTTCAGATTAAGACCGGGCAGAACTATCGCTGGCGCTTCATCAACGGCACGGGCACGCCTCGCGGATTGATGAAACTGCGGCTCATCAAGATAAGCGATAACCCGAGCGCGGTTGTGCAGGACTCGGACGTATTCGACCAAGGGCAAGACCCTGTGGCTCCGGGCACGACCATCTTTCCCGTCAAGCAGAAGTGGAATAACAGGAATGCTTACATGCACCTGATTGCAGTTGACGGGCTGACCTTCTACGGCTTCTCGCCCCAGCCCGTGCAGCGCCACCTGATAGCTCCCGGCAATCGCGCCGACTTCATCATCAACATCCCGAAGCTAGCGCCGCCGGGCGCAATCGGCGGGCCGGGCAAATACGTTCTAGTCAAAGACGCCTTTCCGAAGGACGGCGTCAGCTTCCAACTGCAACCGTCGCTAGATTGCTCTGTGGCTAATCAGCAAGTCGTGAACCAGACCGTGCCAGCCTCTCTGAGAACAAATCAGGTGCTGGCCTACATAGAAGTGCATCAGGGATTCACGACCGAGCAGATTCCCGCCCTGCCAAAAACCAGACCGCTTAACCTGACGCCGATTGCCACCGTTGACAGGAACCGCACGGGCGCAAACGGCATAGCCTTTCAGGGCATAGGTGGCGGCGCTGCGGGCGGCGGCTCGGGCGCTGGCGGCGGGAACTTCTTCATCAACTGCAAGGTCTACGACCCGCAGTCGCCCGGCATTGTCGCGCAGTTGAACACGGCGGAGGAATGGGAGCTGCAAAACTACGGCGCGACCGATTTCCCGCACCCGTTCCACATTCACGTCAACCCGTTTCAGATAGTCGGGCGCACCATAGACTTCGAGACGGACAATCCGACGCTTGCCAAGGACAATCCCTGCAACTGGATTTGGCAGGACACAGTGGCCATCCCGGCCACCATCCCGCCTTTTAGCCCAAAGGTTTGTCCGCCGCCGAGCCCTACGCCGACGCCCAAACCGACGCCTACACCGCAGCCGACGCCTACGCCTACGGCATCACCGACTCCTGTGCCGTGTCCTACCCCGCCGCCGGATTCCCAGATAGGCAAGGTCAACATACGCACACGCTTTCTGCTCTATCCCGGCGAGTACGTCATACACTGCCACATACTGATTCACGAGGACGTGGGTATGATGTCGAACGTCACCATCGAAGACCCGACGGGCGTGGGAGTCGGGCCGTGCAGGAGCGTGGCCGCGCCCACTCAGGGCTCAGTGGAATGCGTCAACAGGACTAAGCCGAAGACCGATTGTTGACAGGCGCATCCCGCCTAGCTCAAGCAAGAAGCCGCGTGAGATGACCTCTCACGCGGCTTCTCTCTTTGGCCCTCTGAAAAAATGGTCGTGTTCAGAACCACGTCAGCTTTCTTGAAGTCCGATTTACCGGAAGGCTTTCGTTTGCTACCCCGGCCGTCTTGGCTTCGAGCGCCGAAGTCTTCGGCGGCGGGAATAGAATGGCGTTGACCTTCTCCATCGTGGCCACGTCATGATTCATAGATGCGTCCGTCATCTTCATCTCGTGATGATGGCCGCCGTGATGCGAGTGCTTAGCGCCCGCCCAAGGGTCTGAAGCCACCACCCACTTACCCTGCCTGAACCACGGCACGCCGTCAACGTTCATTGTTATCACCTCGCCCGGATGCGCCTCCTGATGCGCCGCGTACCAGTCATTGACGCGGTTGTCTATCCAGCCGTGCAAGCGCCAGAAGACGGGGTTGACGTGCGACGAGTAGAACTCTCCTAGAAAGTCGTACAGTGGATTGTCCCACTTCGCGGAAGTGTCCCACTCCGGTCTGGCCGCAGGCACAGGCTCGCCCGTCGCAGGGTCGCGCGGGATGGAAGCCCAGCGCATGTGCATGTCGTTGTGAACCGTGTATTCGAGCAGGGAGCCAAGCTCGCCCAATTTGAGCTGGCGAAGGTACTGCGGATTCTTGAACTCTCTATCCCACCAGCGCATGCGCGACCAGTAATACACGTCCGTCTTGAGCGCGGCAATCCTGCGATTCGAGAGCGGGTCGGAAGGGTCAATCCATGTCGGCGGAACCTGAAAGCCGTCCGTGTTTGTGTCGGACTCGGGCGGCGGGATGACAGTCCAACCCTCTATGGGGTCAGCCCCGGCCTTCTTCGCAGTCTCGTTGACCATGATAATCATCTGCCGGTGCATGAAGAGAAAATCCTCTCCCGAGCCGTTGCCGACAAGGGGGCCGCTTGGCGTCGCGGACGGCCTTGGCGGAGCCCACCCCAGCCCCGTTATCTCCTTGCGCTGGCTCTCCTTCAATCCCAGCCACATGTTCCGCGAGCCGTGCCAGATGGAATGCAGAAGACGATGCCCGCGCGAAGCCATCATCTCCAGCACGGGGGGAGGGAGCGGGATTATCTCTCGCGGTTCTTTGAAATCATTCTGAGCGGGTTCAGCAGTCATGGCGTTAATCTCCTGATACTCTGAGGGGATAATTGAAGCGGGGCCGAAACTGCTCCGGGCGCTTCTTATGCGTGAACGATTGTGCCCACGTGCTCGCCTTCGAGAGCGGCCTTGATGCGCTCCGGATAGAGGCCGTTGATTATCTGAAACGAGCGCACGAGGCGCGTGTGCTCAAGCAGGTCTATGAGAACGCGGTCGAAGGGAAGAGTCTCAAGGTGGCGCTCTTTTAGTTCCGCGCTGCTGACCTCTTTTATAAAGTTTGCGCCCGTCGTCGCGCGCGGGTCGCGGTCGTAGAGCCCGTCAACGTCCTTGACTAACACCACAGACCGGCAGCCGAAGCATTCGGCCAGCAGAAACGAGCCCGCGTCCGTGCGATGCGGCGGGATGCGCCCCACTGCGGGCGGGTGTTCCCAGAGCGAGTAGGGAGGCACGCCGTTGAAGATGACGCCCGGCACGCTCTGTATAAAGAGCGGCAGGAGGTGGCCGAAGATTTCGGGCGGGATGGCTACTACGCCCTGCGGCGAGAGCAGCGTGCCAAGGATGTGCGCGTTGCCTAGCGAGTCGGCCATTGCCAGTTGCGCCAGCACTCCCACGGGCAGGCCGAGGTCAATGCCTATGGAGAAGACGTGGCGGCTGCGTATGCCGCCTCCCGTGCCGATGATTAGCTTCTTCGTCTTCAGGCAGTCGGCCAGCGCGTCCACGACAGGATAGACTACGTCTCTGCCCGCATCCAGAATTGAGCGCCCGCCGATTTTGATGACGTGGGCGTCGGGCAGCATGCGGAAGACGGGCGACTCCGTGGCCTTCTGCACGTCCCTGTCCACCAGGCTCTCGCGCATCAGCATGGATTCAATATGATGGCGGCCATCACTGTTCTTGATTGAGTCGGTCAATGGAATCTCCCTTTAATCCGCGCTGATGATTGTGCCTACGTGCTCGCCTTCGAGAGCGCGCGTCAGCAAGCCGCGCTCAAGCCCGTTGATGATTTGAATCGAGCGACGATGAGTCGCGTTCTTCATCATCTCAAGCACGCTGCGCTCAACGACCACGTCCTTCAGGTCAAGCTCTTCAAGCTCCGCGATGGTAATCTTCGGGATGAAGCGCGCGTGCCTCTCCTTCTTTGGGTCAGCCGTGTAGAGCCCTCGCTCGTCCTTGACGTAAATCATGGCGCGCGTCCCGAAGACTTCGCTGACGAGGTAGCTACCCGTGTCCGTGCGGTGCGGCGGGATGCGCCCCACGCTAGGGTTCTGGTGCCAGAAGACGTACGGCGGCATGCCGAAGAAGATGACCGCGCCGCGCTCAGCCAGATAATGCGGAAGCTGCGCGAACTGCGCGGGCTCTATGAAAGGGATGCCGTACTTGGCCAGAAGATAGTTGAGCATGCGCGCGTTCTGCATGCTGACGAAAGTGCCAAGCACGCTCAGCACGCCCGTAGGCAGCCCCAAATCTATGCCCACGCTGTAGGCGTGACGCGCGCGAGTGCCCGCGCCCGTGCCTATAATCATCTTGTGGCGTCCTAGGTTTTCGGCAATCTCTTCTATCAGGGGAAAGACGGCCACTCGCCCACGGTCTATAAAGCTCTGGCCGCCTATCTTAATCACGTTGGCTTCCGGAAGTATCTGCACGGGCAGGGGCTCGCCCGTGCGCTCCATCAGCCGCTCGTCGTCCAGAGAGCCGGACAGCAACGATTTGCCGAGTTCAGTTAAAAGTTCATCTTGCATCGAATATGCGCTCGCAATCCATCAGGGTGTAGTGCAACGAAAGGATAGAAAAAGCAGGAGTCAGAATTCAGGACTCAGGATTCAGAATAAAGAAGGACGAGAGTCGCTTTTATTCTGAATCCTGAATGCTGACTCCTGAGTTCTGCTTTTCAGCTCACGCGCCTGACCGGGTGAAGCACGTATGTCTCCACGGATTCAGACTCTCTATCCAGAGAGCCGAACTCCTTTCCCGCCCAGCTTTCAAGCTCCGCCAGAATCTCCCCGCGCACGCGGGCAGGGACATCCCTGCCGCCGAGACTAGACAGGCTGCGCCAAGAGTCCAGCGAACCTTTCGGACTGGCGGCGACCAGCCAGCTTGCCACCTCAACGGGCTCTAAAATCCTCGCCCCCAGACGGCTGCATGCCTCTAGAAGCTTGCGGTTACGGCCCTCGCCTCCGCGCCCCTCGAAGCCCCTGAGCCGCATCAGCCGGTTCATCTCTCGCGCCATGCGCGAGCGCACGCTCTGCGGCTCTCTATGTACGCGGCCTATGATGAGCGTCGCGCCATCTGCCTGAGAGACACGGAACAGCTCGCGGGCCACGTGCTGCTCGTTGAGCAGGTGAACCGCGCGCGAGCTGAAGACAACGCGCGCGGAGCCTGCCGCGAGCGGCCAGACGGATTGAGCGTCGGCGTGAATCAGAGCCGTACGGTTAAGCTCTACCTCTAAGCGTGCGCGAAACTCCCTGAGCATCCCCATTGACAGGTCTATCCCGACATAGCGAGCGCGCTCGTGAAACCATCTGCCTATCTGACCCGTGCCCGGCCCAAGCTCGACTATCAGGTCGCCCGCGCTCGCCTCTCCGATTTCCAGAACGGCCTGCGCAATCCTCGGGGCGAAGACTTCCGGCAATCCTGCGCGCCGCTCGAAGGTAGCCGCCTGATGGTCGAAGAACTCCCGCGCACGCCCATCAGAGTGTGAGCGACCGGGGCCGTCAAAACTGTTCTTCAACTCCATACGAAGTGCGCCGCCAGCTTCCCCGTCCTCTAATTAGTGAAGTGGGCCAGAAGTCTTATAACAACCGAATGAAGGTTCGAAAATGTAGCACGCCCCGCCCAATCGCACAACGATTAAAAAACAGGTCGGTACTGCCTGCTTAAGCCGGGCGGTGCTGACCTGCTCCTTTATGTGTTATCTTGACGGCTGATGAGGAACATAGACTGGTTTCCGCTCATGCTCTCTTTGAGAGTAGCGCTGATGGCGACCGCTCTGGCGCTCATCGCGGGCGTCTGTCTGGGCTGGGTGCTGGCGCGCCGCCGCTTTCCGGGCCGCGAAGCGCTGGACGCGCTGGTGACGCTGCCGCTCGTCCTGCCTCCGACGGTGCTGGGCTATTACCTGCTGGTGCTGCTCGGCGCGAACAGTCCCGTGGGCCGCGCAATCAAAGCCGTGACCGGCTCGCAGCTTGTCTTCACATGGCGGGGCGCGGTAGTGGCAGCCATGCTCGGCGCGCTTCCTCTGGTAGTTAAAACTTCTCGCGCGGCAATCTCCACCGTGAGCGAGCAACTGGAGGACGCGGCGCGCACTTTCGGAAAGTCCGAGTGGCAAATCTTCTGGCGCGTCACGCTGCCGCTCTCTTCGCGTGGAATCATAGCCGCAGCCATGCTGGCGTTTGCGCGCTCGCTCGGAGATTTCGGCGCGACCCTTATGGTGGCGGGCAACATTCCGGGCCGCACGCAGACGGCCGCGATTGCCATCTATGACGCGACGCAGGCCGGGCGCGACGATTACGCGCTGACGCTTGTAATCATTCTCTCCGTGATAGCGCTCACGCTGCTCTATGCTACAAACAGGCTCGTGGGCGACAACACGCACACCTGAGCTTGAAGGAGCTGGACGCGCTCTTTTATCGGCAATGATTGCTGTCAGAATCAGAAAAGAGTTTGGCGAAAGAGCAGGGCCGCCGCTCAGCGATGCGGGCCGCTCCGGCTTCTCGCTCGACGCGGAGTTCGATGCGCCTTCCGGCATCACCATACTCTTCGGCGCTTCCGGCTCCGGCAAGACCAGCACCATCAAATCAATCGCGGGAATCATACGCCCGGACTCCGGCCTGATACGATTGAACGACGACACTCTCTTCGATTCGGAGCGCGGGATAGACAGGCCCATACGCGAGCGCGGCGTTGGGCTGGTCTTTCAGAACCTGGCGCTCTTTCCGCACATGACGGCTCTGGGCAACGTGGAGTTCGCGGCAAACGGCCTTGCGCGGTCTGAGCAGCGACGGCGCGCGCTTGAGCTGATGGAGCGCTTGAGAATCGCGCACACAGCGCCGCGCAAACCCCGCGACATCTCAGGCGGCGAGGCCCAGCGCGTAGCCCTCGCGCGAGCGCTCGCCAGCCGCCCGCGACTGCTGCTTTTGGACGAGCCGCTCTCGGCCATAGACGATGCTACAAAGCAGGAGATAATCTCCGACCTGAAGATGATTAATAGAGACTTGCGCCTGCCCGTCATTTACGTCACGCACAACCGCGACGAGGCCGTGAGCCTTGGCGATTACCTTGTGGCCTACGACGGCGGGCGAATCGCCGCGCGCGGTGAGCCGCTTGAAATCCTGGGCGGCGCAGTTAGCGCGAGGATAGCGCGCGTCACAGGCGTAGAAAATATCTTCGACGGAGTTGTTATTAAAAGAGACTCTACGGCCGGAACTATGACCGTGGAGGCCAGAGACAGAAACGGCACCTGTCATCTAGAAGTCCCGCTCGGAAGGGAAAGCGAAGGCCAGAGAGTGAGCGTGGCAATCCGTTCGGGCGACATTTTGATTGCCGCAGAGGAACTGCTCAGCACATCTGCGCGAAACATCCTGCCGGGGCACATCAACGCTATTGAAGAACGGGGCGCACAGTCAATCGTTCGTGTACGGAGCGGCGTCGCTTGGACAGCCAGCGTCACGCGTCAAGCCGTCAAGGAACTCGGCCTAGCACCCGGCCAAAAAATCTGGATGGCGATTAAGACGCACTCCTGCTACTTACTCGAAGCTCAGTAAATCAATCTAATACCGGCTTTCGAACTCCCGGAAGTCTCTCTCCAAAGCCCATTGGAGGCGTGCCTTTTCGCTCGTGGCCAGAAATTGCTGGCAGCTTTTGGAGGTTGCCTGTCCGGGTCTGTCTGCGGCGCACTGCGTTACGGGGCGGAAAGCTTTAGGGTCGCTCCAGAGGCTTTCGCCCGGAACAAAGGCGAATTGAAGGCTGGTGCGCGCCATAGTCTTCAGTTGAAGATAGCCAAGCTCCTGTTCTATGGCTGCCTTCAGGTACTCGCGCGAAATGTCGGAGCGAGAGACTCCTTCGTCGTCCGTGGCCAGCGCCACGGGCACGCCGAATTGCATGTAGGTCTTAAGCGGATGCTCCTTGCCGCGTATCCCCAGAATGACATCGTTGCTCGTCAGGCATATCTCAACCATCACGTTTCGCCGGGCCATCTCCCTGAGCAACTCGTAAGGACTGACCTCGTACATGATTGCGACGCCGTGGCCTATGCGCTCGGCGTGGCCCGTCAGGACGGAAGAGCGTATGTGAAAGCTGAGGCCGTCGGGCGGCACCATGCCGGGCGCAAGCTCGCCCGCGTGCAGCGTTATGTGGGCCGCCGGATAAAGATTGTGAAGGAAGTCCAGCATCTGCATCTGCACGCCGAAGTTCTGCATGGACGGCAGAGAGTCTTCCGGCTGAACTAGGTTGAGCGCCACTACTTTCGACTGCGGGTCGCTGGCCATCATGAAGCCCGCCACCATCTGCGCGTAGACCGTGCCAAGAGCAGCGCCGCGCGAAACTTGAAAGACATAGCGCACGGACACGTTACAGCCCGGGTCTGCCTGAGCCGTTCCGCACTTGAGCAGCTCGTTCTTCTGCTTCTCCGCGTTCTGTATGTTCTGCATGCCCTGCGCGACGGCGTTTGCTATCCCTGCCGTCTTTAACTTGTCCAGCGTGCCCTGAAAGTTTCCATCCCAGCCCGCAGCCTGCCCGAGCTGGCTGGACATTCCGTTGTCGGGCGTCAGCATCAACTCCAGATAGAGCAGCCGCCCCCGTGCCGCACGCGCAGTCTCTTCCGCGAGCATTCGCCCGCCCTGGTCATAAGTGGCGGGGCCGAACTTACCGAAGGTGTCGAAGAAGCGGTCGTGGCCGTTCTGTCCGGAATACTGCCAGTTGCGCATAGACCAAGCGTCTATTATCTGCCGGTAGAGAACTCCGTTCGTCAGCGCAGAAGTCACAGGCACGACGCCTGCCGTGTCGGGCGCGCAGGGCGTCTGCGTCAGCACGAAGGTCGTCGTGTTGATGCACAGGCCCTTTTCGGCGGCCCACTGTATGTAGCTCTCCGCGTAGATTGCGCCGGAGAGATGATTGTGCAGGTCTGCGCCCTTCGGCATCGCCCGCAGGAAGGCCACCTGCTGCGGAGGCGACTGTCGAAGCGTCTCGAAGAAGGAAGCGGCGCGTTGCTCCGGCGCGACGCCTCTGGCCGTGGCCGCGCCCTGCGCGTAAACCGGCCCGGAGCAGAAGGGAAGCAGCCACAGGATGCCGACAAGAATTAGCGCGAGTGTTCTCTTATAGTTTCGATAAGGCAAGACGTCTTTGTCTCCTCTCATACCTGTCTGTTTGATACCGGCGGCTCAGGTCGGCTTCTCTAAAGCGCGCAGCGCGTCCCACGCCAGACGCGCGCAGCTTTGACGATGCGGGTAATCTCGCACGGATAGAAGCGGCTCAAGCGGCTCAAGCTGTTCGGGCAGCGCGGCTTCCGCGTTCGATAGAGCTTCCTGAAAGCAACGCTCCAACCCGGCTACTTCCGTTAGAGTCAACCCGTGTAGCTGCTCGCTCAGCATAGAGGCGGACGCAGTGGATATGGCGCAGCCTCTGACACGAAAGCGCACCTCCCGAATCTTCTCTCCGTCGAGCGCCACTTCAACCGACAACTCATCGCCGCACAAAGGATTGACGACGGAGGCTCGCATGTCCGGGCGCTCAAGGCTCCCGGCATTGCGCGGCCGCCTTGCGTGATCCATCAGTATGTCTTTATAGAGTTGATGCTGTGGCCGGGGCAACTCCGGGCGCTCCTTATCTCTATAACTCTTCACCGCCGAAGACGCAGAGAAACAGGTTCAATCTCTCTGCGCCATCTCGGCCTCTCTTTGTGCCTCTGCGGTGAATCTATTAAAGCGCGGCCCATTCGTGCGGCCATGAAAGCAGGCGACAATCTCGCTCATGATGCTCAGGGCAATCTCGGCCGGCGTAGTCGCTCCAATGTCCAGGCCCGAAGGAGCCCTCAGAATCTTCAGCCGCGCGTCCCCTCGCAATGAGTCTTCGAGCATGGCCCTGACGAGCTTAGAGCGATGAGCGCTGGTAATCAATCCTACGTACCAAGCCCCTGCGTCCAACGCTCGCTCGATTGCCAGATGGTCGCCCTTGTGATGAGTGGCTACGACGACAGCAGTGTCCGGGCCTGCCGGCATGCGGCTGAAATCCGCGTCGTCTCGAATGATGCCGACACCTGCCGGATAGCTCTCCTCTAAAGCGCCCGCGCCGTCCACGAAGACGCGCCAGCCTAGCCGCGCAGCCATCCACGCAAGCTCTTCCGTGATGCTGCTGTGGCCGACTATGGTAATGGATGGCTGTGCCACTCGCTCGCGCACGGACTCAAAAGCGCCGACCGGCTCATCCGTCTTCGTCTCCTGCAAGGGACGAGCGGACGCACGGCGAGTGACGGCCAGCATCTCCGCCGCGACGCTCAAAGCACGCTCGGCCGGCGACGTGCCGCCGAGGTCAAGGCCCGCTTGAGCCCGCGTCTCATGGTCAGGGATAACGGCCAGATATTCAGGCTGAGCATGAATAAGGCGCTCAAGGTCGTGGCTCTCTTCGCCGGAACGCGCGGCGACGATAATTAAAGCGCCTCTTTCAAGCTCAGTAAGGGTTGAAGTGACGGCGAAGCCCACGCGCTCAACTATCTCTGACGCGTGCCGGGCCGCTTCGCTTCCGCCGAGGATGAGCACGCGGCGGCGCGGCATGACCGGCTCTATAAAAATCTCCATCACGCCGCCGCACGGCAGGCCGACTCCCGAAAGCTCGTCCTCCAAATCCGCAGTGATGATGCGCGGGGAGCCAGCCGCTAAAGCTTCCCTCGCTTCGGCGCACACGAAAGATTCCACGCAGCCGCCTCCGACCCAGCCGAAGACGGCGCGGCCCTCGCCGTCAATGATTGACTTCGCGCCCGGCTTAGCCGCAGCAGAGCCGCGCACCCTTATGACGGTGGCGACGACAAACGGCGCATCACGCCGCAGCATCTCCTCCATCCTCTTATGAAACTTCCTGTACATAAGCGTTACGGTTTTCAGAGCCTGAGCGCGCTTCTGGCTACGAGGCAGGCGCGCTGGATGCGCCCGACGCTGGCGGGCGTTTCCATCTCGAACCAGCTCGTGTCGCCCTGATCGCGTCGAGCGCTCATGACGGCGTGCTTGATGGCGAAGAAGACGGTCGTGGCAAGCACCAGTGGCGGCTCTCCCAGCGCGCGTGACGAGAGAACGGCTGCTCCCTCCTGCTGTTTGCTCATGCGGTCGCGTATGGTGCCGTTGAGAGCTACACGGAAATCTATAGGGATAGACTGGCTCTGCGGCGGCTTGTAATCCCACGTGCCGTTCGAGTAGAGACGGCCCGTCTCCTCGTACATCAACTGCTCCGAGGTCATCATGCCCGCGCCCTGCACGAACGCTCCTTCAAGCTGGCCCACGTCTAGGCACGGGTTCAGGCTCTTGCCGGCGTCGAAAAGTATGTCCGTGCGAAGGATTGTTGTCTCGCCCGTCAGCACGTCAATCTCAACTTCAGTAGCGGCTGCCGAGTAAGAGAAGTAGTAGAAGGCGTTGCCGTACGGATGGTCGCCTGTGGTGTTGCCGAGGTGCGGCGTGCGGAAGAGAGCTTCGCTAGTGAGGTCTACGCGCGCGCTGTTAGCGCCCTGAACTATCTCCTTCCACTTCATCTGCCAGTTGCGCTTCCAGCCTTTGACGTGATTATCTTCGCAGTACTTCTCCAGCCGCTTGCGAAGCTTCTGGCAGGCCAACTGGACTGCGCCGCCGAAGAGGTCTGAGCCGGAAGAGGCTGCCGTCGCGGTCGCGTTCGGGCAGGTCTCGGTCGAAGACTCGGCTATGCGAATCCATTCCATGGGAATCCCCAGCGTCTCTGCGGCAATCTGCAACATCTTTGTGTTGATGCCCTGGCCAGAGTCTATGCCGCCGTGTTGCAGCAGCACGGAGCCGTCAGACGCGTACACGACCACGAGCGCCACTCCCTGATCCAGCGAGCGCGGTTGATAACCTATGCCGTACTTCAGGGGAATCAAAGAGATTCCGCGCTTGCGCCAGCGATTCTGCGCGTTGAAGCGTTCGACCTCCTTCTGCCTGCGCCCGAAGTCGGAGCTTTCCCAGAGCTTGTCCCAGATTTCGCGTATATAGCAGGGCTTGAGCGCCTGATTAAAAGGGGTGCGCTGGAACGAGCGCCCGCGACTCGTCTTGTACAGATTCTTATAGCGAACCTCTTCGGGCGTTATCCCCAGCTCGTGCGCCACTCGCTCTATCGCTTCCTCCGCGATGAGAGTGGACTGAACCGTGCCGAAGCTGCGGAAGGCGGTGTTGCTGGCGTTGTTGGTGCGGGCAACGTCGCCGCTCGTCTCGAACGTTGGCACAAAGTAGCTGTTGTCCACGTTCTGCATCGCCAAATCATGCACCGGGAAAGAGCAGTCGTAGGTGCAGCCGCCGTCGGAGATGAGTTGAAACTTCAGGCCGTGCAGCATGCCCTTCTGGTCGAAGGCAACGCTGTAGCTGCCCTTGAACGGATGGCGCTTGCCCACGACCGCCATGTCCGTGTTGCGGTCTAGCGCCAGCCGCACGGGGCGATTCAAGACCCACGAGGCGACGGCTGCCATAGGAGCTACTATGCCCGCGCGAAACTGCTTGCCGCCGAAGCCTCCGCCGAGCGGGCGCACGTAAACCTGCACGCCGTTGGACGGAATGCCCAGCGCGCCCGCGATTGACGCCTGAACCTGCGCCGACTGTTGAGTCGAAGAGTAGACAACCATGCTGTCCTGCTCGCCCGGAATGGCAAGGCAGGTCTGAGTCTCCATGTAGAAGTGGGCCTGCGGGCTGGTTAGCTGCTGGCCCGATACGACCTTGCAGCCCTCCATAGGCTTATCGGGATTCTTCAGCCACTTCAGGTCGCTGCCGGGGCGGACTATGCGTGGAATGTGATTATTCTCAGGCTGGTCTTTGAAGATGCCCGCTCCATCCGGCTCGGCCAGAGCCGCATCAATCGTCAGGACGGGCTTTTCGACCTTCTTATAAACGATAAGCTCATCCTGCACGTAGCGCGCGGCCTGCTGTGCCGTCCATGCGTCAGCCGCCACGACCATTCCAATCGCCTGCCCGTAGTAAATGACCTCTTTGTCCGCGAAGATGGGGTCGTCGCCTCCCAGCCCCGTGAGGTTGCTCGCGGGCACATCCTCGCGGCTGACGTAGGCACGCACGCCCGGAAACTTTTCCACCAGATGCGCGCTGATGCTCTTTACATCCTGACTGTAAGCGAAGGATGCGCGCGCCTTCGTGCTCAGGACAAGTGCGCCTTCCAGCCCGTGCGGCGGGAGCGGCAAATCCTGCGTGTACTTCATCTCGCCCGTAGCCTGCTGAAATGCGGTTGTCCTTAAGATGGGCTCTCCGACGGGAGCCTCGTCCGGGTAAATCTCAACGTGCTGCACGCCGCCCGAGAGTGGCCGCTCGTAGATTTCTCCGCCCGAACGATTCACCTTCTGAACTTCGCCGGGGAAGAGCTCGTCGGCTATGTTCAGGAAGAACTTGTAAAGCAGCGTCTCGGTCAAAGATTCGCGGTAGCCTTCGGGCAGAAACTCAGCGCCCGGCATAGGCTTTATCTTCGCCGCGACCTCTTTCGCCAGCACACCGAGCGCCCCTGAGAGCGTCTCTTCATCCCACGCGCGCCCCTTCAAATAATCCTCAGTCCCGGTCATCCTCAGAGTCATGGGCGCGAGCCCGCCGTAGCAGATGACCATGTTGAGAATCCGGCCTTTAGGGCCGAGCGCCACGCGGTAGCCCGCGTTGACAATCGCGTGAGAGTTCTGACTGCGCGCGGCAATCTTGTAGGTTTGAACGTGCTCGTCCGCGCGCGTGTATGGAATGTGAAAGGAGACGGCGACAGCATCCTTCGGCAAACTTCGCGGCGCTGGAAGCTCAAGCATCTCGAAGCTCTGCCTGCCGTTCTTAAACTCGCGCGAGGCGAGCGTGACGGTCGCGCCCAGGGTGGCGAATACCATGTAGATGTCGGAAGGGAAGGGCGAGTCCGTTTCGGCCTGCGCCCGCGTCATCATGATGTTGCCCGCGATGCTGCCTACGTTGCGCACCTGAAGATTGGCCACGTCCAGCACGTGACGCCTGAGCGCGACCAGCCCGCGCGTCTTCTCGGGCTCAAGCCGCTCAATCGTCTCGTCCAGATACTCTACCAGTTCTTGCAGCGTGTTCGCCGCGCCTGCCTGAAAGCCTTTGTTCCCGTCTTCGACAAAACCCAGCAGCTCAGGGATGGCTGAGACATCCACAAGGATGTGCGGGTTGCTCACGTCAATCTTGTAGATGCCTATGGAAGTGTTGCCGACGACCAGCTTGAAATTCCCTTGGCCGTCATCGTAACGCTCTTTGAGCGACTGGACTTCGGAGAGCGTGAGCGGGCGAAACCACTTGTAGCCGCGCCCCTCGAAATGAAGCGGCTGCGGATTCTTCGCTCTCTCAAGCAGCGTTTCGGGGAAGACTACTTTTGATTCTTCGTTCTGTTGCTTGACGCCGTCCACGGGGACGCAAGGGTGATTCGCGTAGTAGGTGTTGTGCTCTTTGTAATCGCGCGCAAAGCTCTTCATGGCTTGCAGTATCGGGCGAAAGCCGGTGCAGCGACAGATGTGGCCGTCGAAGTTGTCCTCGACCTCCTTTTGCGTGGGCTTCGGCTGATTACGCAGCATCGTGTACATGTTCATCACGAAGCCGGGCGTGCAGAAGCCGCACTGCGAGCCGTTGTAGGAAGCTATGGCGTACTGCACAGGGTCAATCTCCTGCTTGGTGCTGCCTATGCCTTCCGTGGTCGTCACCATCATTCCGTCGAGCGAGCAGACGGGACGAAGGCAGGCGTTGACGGCGCGGTCTATCACCTCGCCCTGCGCTACGTCGTAGCGCGAAAGCATCACGGTGCATGCTCCGCAGCCGCCTTCGCCGCAGCTCAGCTTCGTGCCGGTTAATCCGAGCGAGCTGTAGCGCAGGAAATCTATGAGAAGCGTTGTCGGGTCTGGATTATCAATCGTCACCTGCTCGTTGTTGACGTAGAAGGAGATGGAGTTGGAAGCATCCTGCAAGGGACTGGCGTTGCCATTATTATTGCTCTCGTTGCGCGTGGACTTGTCCTGCTCGCGGCCACGGCGTTTCTTATCGCTCATCACTGTTCTCCTAGTCTCAAGGAATAGACGCCAGCCCTTTGCTGTGCGGGAAGGTTAAGAGTTTTTTGATTTGAAGAAGGATTGCGTCACCCGTTGCTCGTCGGTTATCCAATATACTATCAACAGATTACTGTCAAGAAACTTCTCAAACCGGGGCGGGGATAAAAGGTAAAAGTCAGGATAAAGCTTTCAGCTTCGGACTCTTTTTATTGACACATCCCGGCCGTCGGGCATACTTTAGAGCGCGCGCGAAGTCAGGCTCGCTCATCTCTCGCTAAAGTCTCTTAAACTTCCCAAGCAGAGGAGAAACCTTTTATGGACGTGATCCAAATCCAAGATGCTGCCATTGACGAGTATATGTCTACGGTTCTTTTGACGACGATGGAGGATGTCAATCTCTTAGGCGTAATCATCGTCAATGCCGATTCGATTGCCGCCCCGGCGATGCAGACGGCTTGGAAGATTCTCTCTTACATAGACAGAACGGACATTCCGCTTGGTCTGAGCGGAGCGCGCGGCGTAAATCCCTTCCCGTGGGGCTATCGCAGCGACTGTGTGAACGAAGGCAAGATAGGCGTGCTCAAGCCCTTTAAGGATAACGGTAAATGGCCGCCCTTCCCGGATGGCGACAAGCTGCTTCTGGAGCTGCTGCAAAAAGCATCCGGGCCGGTGACGCTGCTGGTCACGTCCCCCATGACTCCGCTCTCGGATTTGCTCAAGACCAATCCTGAGCTTGAGTCGAAAATCGAGCAGGTCGTCTGGATGGGCGGCGCGATTAAAGTCAAAGGCAATCTCGACCCGTCTACCGTGCCGACTCCTCCCTGTAACCCTTGCGCCGAGTGGAATGCTTTCTGGGATCCCATGTCGGTTGACTGGATATTTCGCAACACAAGCTTCCCCATCACAGTCTTTCCACTGGACATAACTAACAAGGCCGCAATCACCACAGAGTTTCTGACCACGCTTGCGAATCAGTCGGATAACGCGCCGCTCTCGGCGCTGGCCTTTGAGAGCTACCTGCTCGTCGGCAGCGAAGTCTTCTACGACATGTGGGACGTAGTCACTACCTGCTACCTGACAAGGCCGGACTTCTTCAAGCGCCCGACGCGCATGTCACTGGCTATAGAGACGGAGTTCGACGAGCGACAGGGATGCCTCAGCGCGGTGAAGAAGGGCAGGAATACAAGCGTCGTCTTCAACTTCAGCGACGACGGCTCGGCCTTCTACTCCTACGTTCTGGAGCAGTTCAATCAATAAAGGAAGACGAAGACTTTTCCGCTCTGCTTTTAAGTTGAATGCGTTTGCCGGGCGGCCCTGCCCTCAAGGTAAAGGTGGCGAAGGTGAATCAGAATTCCGGCAGTCGTGTAGAAGAAGAGAACCGCAGCCAGTATGAAGGGGATGACCAGTAACAGCGTGTAAAGCATCTCTTTCGTAAACCGTGACCTTTCTCTCTGGCCCCTCGTTCGCGCTTAGGAAGAGACGGGTAGAGGAGGGGTTTCTCTACCCGTCTTTATCACGGAGGCGATTCGAGGGCGTCGAATCGCTTTCATTAGCGGTGGGGCTGACCTGACTAATTGGCAAGCTTCGTGCCGTTGGAAATTCTTAGGATTTCTTGAATAATGGCAGTCGAGGTGTCTTATGTAGGTGACAGGCGAAGCCGTCTATTGTCTACTTCTGTAGACAATCACCGGTTGTCTAGCCTTTCGAGAGTAAAAGTCGGTCTGGATAAGCTATGAACTCGGATTATAAAGAACTCTACTTCATCTTCGGGGCGATTATCCTCATACTCATCTGCGGGAGCATCGCCCTGACTCTGTTCGTCAAGTACCTGAACCGGGACAGCCGCGACCGGAAGCACACAGAGCATCAAAAGTAAGATGAGAGATTTGGAAGAGGTTTTCGACCGTCTAGGCAAGTCCGATTTTCGCAGCCGCATACGCCTGAGCGAGAAGGAGCGAAGCTATCTCAAGCGAAAGGGGCTGGACGTGGTGCTACGGCACGCGGCCGAGTTCATAGAGAAGAGGCTCGCTCCGGCAGAGCCCGCCAATGACGGAAAGCAGACGCCTTGGCGCAATCATCCCGTCTTCGTGGCGCAGCACGCGACGGCCACCTGTTGCCGAAGCTGTCTTGAGAAGTGGCATGATATCGCTAAGGGGCGCGAGTTGACCGAAGAAGAGAGGCTTTACGTGGTTGAAGCCATACGAAGGTGGCTCACGTCCGAATCAGCTTAACCCTCGTGTGATTTCCCACGCGTAGTAGATTCCGAAGGCTACGCTCGCCAGACCGGCTACCAGCCGCAGAGGATTATTGATGCGCGTGAAGTAGCTCGCGCTGAAGATGAAGGGCAGGCTGATAAGGGCGCTCATCAACAGCATCCCGCCTATGGAGCCCACGCCGAAGATTAGAAGATAAGCGACCCCCAGAGCGCGAGAGCCGCCTCCGCCGCTCATAATCTCCGTCAGCACAAGCAGCGTCAGCGCGGCCGAGCCAGCCAGCCCGTGAACTATTCCCACAAGGACGGGTTTCAGCCCCCGCATCGCGCTATGATGCGCCGACCGCTTCTGAGAATCATTTACGCTGTGCGCGTCCTCTGGGTCGTGAAAGTGCAGGTGCGAGTGTGTGCGGCCGTCGTGCGTATGCGTGTGTACGTGCATGCGCCTGTGGTCGCGCAGCAGCAGGTAAAGTATCCGCGCGCCGAGGAAGGTAATCATCGCCGCCACCGCCAATTCGAGCAGAGCCGCGATTCTTTCAGGGATAGTGACGTGCAGGATGATTATCAGCAGCCCGGCAACGAAAAGCGCGGCAGTGTGGCCCACGCCCCACAGTACGCCTACCATCATGGAGCGCCGTACGGAACGCTGCTCGCTGACAATGGTCGTCACGGCCACCAGATGGTCTGCTTCCGTAGCGTGCTTGAGCCCCAGCAGAAAACCGAGGGACAGAGCTATTAAGAGAGGTTCATTCATGTAATACCAGTTACGACATATCTTACCGATTTGTGCTTGGCCGTCATCTTATCGCATCGGTTAAGGGTTTCAAACCTCAGGGGTAAGGATAAGTCGCGTACGAGCTAAAGCCGTCACCTGAGGTTTGAACACGAGAGCAATATTAGGATTGCTTTAATCGCGTATCCCTCTCATACTTGTGGATAAAAACAGACCGGTTGCGTGCAAGGGGCAGGTTGTGAAGCTTTCTAAAGTCTCCCCGGTGAAGGGACAGATAAAGGAATGCGCGAAGAGGTCATTGCCGAATATCACAGGCTGCTCTCGGAAGATGACAGCATAGGGAGAGAGCTTTTCGCGCGTCTCAGGCGCGAGATGATTGAGAGTGGCCTCTCGTACGGAGAGCGGCCCATAGGCGTCTCGCTTCGCCCGCACTTTCTGATGCGCCAGCAGTACGAGCGCCTGACTCATTTCTCAGAAACGCTCGCCCGCGCCTTTGAAAAGATTGCCAGCGCGCTCGTTGCCAATCCCCCTCTGATGGAGCGCGTCGGCTTGCGCGAAAGCGAGCGGCGGCTCGCTCTGGTTGACCCGGGCTTTCCTTACGCGGCCATCAACACGCGTCTAGACGCATTCGTCCATGACGACGAGGTAAAGTTCGTAGAATACAACGCGGAGAATCCATCCAGCCTGCCTGACCAGAGCGGGCTCAATCGTATTCTCTTCAGCCTCCCCGCGATGAAGAAGCTTTCGGAGCGGTATCGTCTCAGGCAGTTCGACCCGGTCGAAGCCCTGCGGCGTGCACTCATCGAAACGTATCAGGAGTGGGGAGGCAAGGGTGCGCCCAACGTAGCCATACTCGATTGGGCGGACTTGCCCACAGAGGGCGAGTTCCTCTTTTTACGCGACTACTTCGCGGAGAGAGGTATGCCCACCGTCATCGCTACGCCGCAGGAGCTGGAATACGACGGCCGTCATCTCAGGCGCGGCCCCTTTCGCATAGACTTGGTCTACAAGCGCGTGGTGATTCACGAATTTTTAGAGCACGCCGACGACACGCATCCTCTGCTGCGAGCCTTCCGCGACCGCGCCGTCTGCCTCGTCAATCCTTTTCGCTGCAAGGTAATTCACAAGAAGGCAGCGTTTGAGCTGCTGACGGACGAAGCGTGCGCGGGCTGGTTCAGCCGCGAGGAAAGGGAAGTCATAAACGAGAGCATTCCTTGGACGCGCCGCCTCGCGGAGAGGAAGACCACGTATCGCGGGCGCACGGTTGACTTGATGGAACATGCGCGCGGCCATAGAGATGATTTCATTCTCAAGCCGAATGACGATTACGGCGGGCGCGGCATCTTCTTCGGCCATCACCTGAGCGAGCGCGAGTGGAGTGACGCTCTCTCTCTGGCGCTCGCGGAAGGCGATTACATAATTCAGGAGGCGCTGAGGCTGAAGACGGAGCTCTTCCCCGTCTTCGATACGGAGCGATGGGCGATTGAGCCCGTCTACGTTGACACGAATCCGTTCCTCTTTCGCGGGCGCGTGGAGGGCGCGTTCGTGCGGCTCTCCGATTCCCCCATTGTCAACGTCACCTCCGGCGGCGGCGAGACTGGCTTCTTCGTCATAGATTGAAAATGAGGCTCGGCGCTCTCCGCTCTGAGTGAATCGGCTTTCGCTAAACTAGCTGCCCGAGCCAGCCGCGCCTCTCTATCCATTTGACGAACTCAAGCACCGGCGAGACGGTCGCGGCCAGCCCTATGATGATGAGCCAGTCCTTTAAGGTCAGGCTGAAGGTGTCGAACATGTCGTGCAGGTAAGGAACGTAGACAATCAATGCCAACAGCAGAAGCTCCCACAGGATTGCTATGTTCAGCCACTTGTTTGCGAACGGGCGATTCAAGACCGAGTGACGGTCTGAGCGGAAGTTGTAGGCCTTGAAGAACTGAATCAGGACGAGCGAGACGAAGGTCATCGTCATGGCCTCTTCCACGTCGCGGCCTGAGTTGCGCGCCCAGACGAAGAGCGAAAGATTGATGATGGTTGACCACAATCCTCCGGCCAGCATCAGCGCCAGCACCGGTCGCGTGAAGATGCCAGAGCGCGGGTCGCGCGGCGCTCGCTGCATAAGGTCTTTTTCGGGCGGGTCAACCGCCAGCGCGAGTGCGGGCAATCCGTCCGTAGCCAGATTTACGTAGAGAATCTGCACGGCGCTCAGGGGAAGCGGCAGGCCCAGAAGCGAAGCGCCCGCCATCAATCCTATCTCGCCTATGTTTGAAGAGAGCAGGTACATCAAATACTTCTTGATGTTGCTGAAGATGGCGCGGCCCTCTTCCACAGCCGCCACGATGGATGCGAAGTTATCGTCCGTGAGCGTCATGGCGGCGGCCTCTTTGGTGACATCCGTGCCCGTGATGCCCATGGCTATGCCTATGTCAGCCTTCTTGAGCGCGGGCGCATCGTTGACGCCGTCGCCCGTCATGGCGACTATGTCCCTGCGCTCCTGAAAAGCGGTAACGACCCTGAGCTTGTGCGAGGGCGAGACGCGAGCGTAAACCTCTATCTCTCCCACAGCGCTGCTGAACTCCTCGTCGTCCATGACTTCAAGCTCAGCGCCCGTCACTAGACGGCCACCCTTCAAGAGTCCAAGCTCGCGTGCGACCGCCTGAGCCGTCAAAGGATGGTCGCCCGTTATCATCACCACCTTGACGCCCGCGTCAAAGCACTCCTTGATGGCCGCCTTCGCTTCCGGTCGCGGCGGGTCAATCATTCCCAGCAGGCCGAGAAAGGTCATCTCATGCTCGGCCGTCTCAAGCGTGGCGTTTCGCTTCCGGGCTACAACCAGCACGCGCAGCGCCTCGCTCGCCATCTCCTGAGCGACGTGAAGAATCTCGGCTCTGGCCTGACGGGTCAAGGGGGCTTCGCCGTCATTCGTCCACAGGTGCGTGCAGGAATTCAGAAGGATTTCGGGAGCGCCCTTGGCGTAAGCTACGACGCCTTCGGGCGTGTCGTGCAGCGTGGTCATGCGCTTGGTTTCGGAGGTGAAGGGGATTTCACCCGTGCGCGGAAACTCTCTATCGAGCGATGGTTTGTCTAGCCCGGCCTTGACTGCGGCTACTAATAGCGCGCCCTCCGTCGGGTCGCCCTTGATAGAGGCGCGGTCATCATCCTTCGTGCGCGAGAGGCGCGCGTCCGACGAGAGCGCGGCCGCGGTCAACAGCAGCTTCAGAGACTCCGTTGCTTCGATTGGCGAGCCGTCCCGCGTAAACTCGCCTACAGGCTCGTATCCTGCGCCCGTCACTTCGTATATCTGCCCGGCCACGAAAATCCTTCTCACGGTCATCTCGTCTTTGGTGAGCGTGCCGGTCTTGTCGGAGCAGATGACGGAAGTGCTTCCGAGGGTTTCTACGGCTGGAAGACGACGCACGAGCGCGTGCCGCTTTACCATGCGCTTGACGCCTATGGCGAGCGAGATGGTGACGACGGCAGGCAGGGCTTCGGGAACGACCGCGACCGCCAGAGCCACGCCAAAGATGAACATCTCTATGAAAGGCTGGCCTCGAAAGAGGCCAAGGATGACTATGAGGGCGACGACGACGAAGGCCGCGCGTGCTAGCTGTTTGCCGAGCTTGTCTAGGTTCAACTGCAACGGAGTCTTGCCCGTCTCGACCTCTTCGAGCATACGGGCAATCTTCCCGAACTCCGTCTTCATGCCGGTGGCTACGACCAGCCCGCGCCCGCGCCCGTAGGTGACGACCGTCCCCGCGTAAGCCATGTTCTTCCTGTCGCCAATGCTTATGTCTTTACGCTCGAACGGCTCGGTCTGCTTTGTGACCGCGACGGACTCGCCGGTGAGCGAGGACTCTTCGACCTGAAGATTGATGGCATCCATCAGGCGTATGTCCGCAGGGACTTTGTCGCCCGTGGTGAGAATGGTAACGTCGCCCGGCACAAGCTCTTTGCCCGAGACTTCAATCTCCTGCCCGTCACGAAGGACTGTGGCGGTGGGCGCGGCCATCTCTCTCAAGGCTTCTATGGCACGCTCGGCGCGGTACTCCTGCACGAAGCCGAGCCCGACGGCGAAGAGAACTATAACGGCGATGGCTACGGCTTCGAGCCCGTGGCCGAGGAAGAAGGAGAGCGTCGTGGCTATGAGCAGTATGATGATGAGAACGTTCTTGAACTGCTCGAACAGAATCTCCCACGGCGAGACTCCGTGCGCGGTCAGCAACTCGTTCGGGCCATACTGCGCGAGCCGTCTCGCGGCCTCACTGGCAGTAAGACCGTCGGGAGTAGATTCCACGCGCTCGAAGGCCCGCTCAACGGAGAGCGTGTGGAATAGCGTGGCGTCGGCGGCGTTCGCCGCAGGCTTGGAAGCAGCTTTGTCCAAGTTCGTAAGAGTGGCAGAAAGATTGCGATTCAATGTAAACGGAGCGCCCTTATGACAACACGCGAGAGCGTCTTAAGGCAAGGCCAAATCTTAATTGGCCGTAGGAAGCCGTCTTTATTCAAATCTCTAACTGCGCGAGGAGCGGGTAGTGGTCTGAGGCGTGGCGCGCGGTCTCGGTTTTTATGACTTCGCACGAGAGAAGTTTCTGGTTGAAGGCGGAGGGCAGGAAGATGTAGTCGAGCCTGAGGTGCGGGTTCCAGACGGGAAAGGTGTAGCCCTTATCGTCCGGGTGCAGCATCCTGTAGCCGTCCGCGTAAGAAGCATCCAGCATGATTTGAATCGTCTCGCGCTGTATGTCGCGCCCGCTTATCCAGACGAGCGCGCGAATCCAGTGCGGCATGTTGCGAACATCCAGCAACTCTCCCGGCGCGAGCGTGTTGAAGTCTCCGACCAGTACGTGAAAGCCCGCCTGATGACGGCGTATGCCGCTCAGCAGCGAGCGAATCTCGAAAGCCCTGCGGCGCTCGCTCCACTTGGAGAAACGGGCTTTGAGGTGCAGGCCGAAGATGCGCGCCTCGCTTCCTTCCAAAACTATCTCAAGGAAGGAATGTCTAGCGCCCTGCGGGTAATGCCATTCGTAATAGGCCACGGGAACGCGGCTGATGAAGGCTATGGAGTGGGCCGGTCGCGCGGCCCAATTTTTGAGTCCCGTCTCTTCGGCTACGCTCTGGATGACGCGGGTGTCGGTCGCCTCCTGAAAGACGACCATGTCGGGCTCCGCACCTCTAATCACTTCCGAGATGCGGCTCTCGCGCCCGCGCCCTCCGAAGCGTATGTTGTAGCTCAGGAGCTTGAGCGTCACGCCTCTTCTTTAGCCTCTTTCTCTTCTTCCTCTGCTTCGATGATGGTGAAGTAGGGCTGGTTCATCAGCACGTCGCGCGCGAAGAGAATCAGGTTGCTGGTGGCCTGCATGTTCACGGGACGGCCTACGAATCTCTGTAGCGCTTCGCGCAAAGGGTTCAGGCGCGGGGCAATCGCCGGGTCTTTGTCTCCGAGCGGCTTCGTGTGCAGGACGGGGATATAGAAGGCGTCCGCGTCCCAGAACTCCATCACGCGGTCGCCTATGAGCGTCACGTCCAGGTCGCTTGTGCCGGGGCCGTCCGCGTCAAAGGGCGAGCCGTCCTCCCAGCGCTCCGCCGTCACCACGCTGCCGCGAAGCGCCACGCCCGTTCCCTTCGGCAGCCCTTCGCGCAGCCGCTCGCAGAACTCTTCAAAGCGCCGCTCGTCCCCATTGAACCCCAGACTAATAATGCGCCTGCGAATCTCTTCCTCCGACATCTCCTTAGCGTCTTTAACCATAGCCGATTTTCCCGTCTTCCAGTTCCTTTATATGATTGAACAGCCGCGCTCAACTCCCGGCAAAAGCCAATACACACGCTTTTTAGCCCGACATTAAAGCATAAATATTTCGGTAATCTGTAGAAAGTTTGAGCGGCACAAGCCTTGCCAAGCAGTCGGCGTGCCCGCAAGCGCCTTTTGTGCCGGTGGGGCTTTATAAATAAGAGCTAGGAAACGAACAGAGGGCAGGTTAATTAGTTAAGATGGTTGAATATATACACGTTAATCAGGCGCAGAAAGTGCTGCGTTTATCATCAGAAGAAGTGCTTGAGCTGCTGAAAAAAGGGGAGATAAAAGGGCGTCCGCCGCGTCTGCTTTCCGCATCAGGGGGGTACGATTACTGTACAGGCTGGCTCCTTGAACGCCGCAGCGTAGAGAAGTATCTATCACAACACGGACGCGCACGCCGCAAGACAAAAACAGTCAGACCGGAGATTCCCGCCGGACTTCTATCAGGCAACAACGGCACACCGCAGATTAATACGGGCTTTTAGAGATAAGGCACGTCGATTTAAAATCCGATTCACCGCAGAGACGCAGAGAGACGCTGAGATTAGCGCAGAGGAGTTGAATGCTTTTCTCCGCGTCTCTCTGCGTCTCTGCGGTGAATTACTTGTTTGATAGTCGCTGAGATAGCAGCCACGGCAGTAGCTTAGGCTCTTTCATGGCGTTGAGCCAGACGTTGTGACCGACGCCTTCATATTCGCTGTAGCGAACCTTTCCCTTAACATCCTTGAGAGCCGAAACCATCTCGCGTGACTCGCTGACGGGCACTACTCTGTCGTCTGCGCCGTGAAAGACCCAGACGGGCGTGCGGCTGACGCGGCTGGCGATGCTCCTGAAACGGTCGCCCGAGCGCAAGGGGCTTCCGCCGCAGATGGAGACGAAGGCGGCGAACGTGTTCGCGTGCTCCGCAGCCATGTGCCAAGCGCCATAGCCTCCCATAGAGACGCCTATCATGTACAAGCGCTCCCTGTCGGCCCTGAATTCCGTGGCGGTGTCGTCCAGAGTCGCCATGACCATTGCTTCCATCTCCGGGTCAGTCCAGTAGCGCCCCTTCTCGCACTGCGGCAGGACGACTATCGCCGGGAGGCGTTCCAGATATTGACGAATCAGGATGGCGGGAGCGCCTTTGACGAATCCGCCGGAGCCTCGCTGGCCTATGCCGTGCAGGAAAAGAATCACCGGCAGCTTCTCTTTGCCCGCCAGTTTTCCGGGCATGTAAATCTGATAGCCGTAGCTTTTATTCCCGACCTTGACGTTTCTGGTCAGGAGCCCCGCCTCTTCTGCGCCTGCCCTGCCGGGCGCGAGCAGGCTGAAGACTCCGCCTACCAGTATGGACAATAAGATGAACCGCATGACTTTGTTGCTTAGACCCTTCCTTGTCGAGTTGTTCTGACGTTAGTCGCGCGCTCAACCTGCGGCGTTGCCCTGATTATAGAGTCATCTGCTAAAATCAATCCATTCAAGACAGAGTAAAGAACTTCTAGGAGCGGATTGTCGTGAAGCCAATGGATAAGCTGAATGTTCGTGTCGTCCCCACAAAGCCTTTTGACGGGCAGAGGCCCGGCACTTCCGGCCTGCGTAAGAAGACGCGAGTCTTCATGCAGCCCGGCTACGTGGAGAATTTTGTGCAGGCGGTCTTCAACGCCGTGCGCGCTCTGGATGAGCGGGCAGCTTTTGAGCGCGAGACGCTGGTGGTGGGCGGCGACGGGCGATACTTCAACCGCGAAGCCATTCAGACAATCATACGCATGGCCGCCGCCAACGGCCTCGGGCGCGTGCTAGTAGGGCGCGGCGGCATACTCTCTACGCCAGCCGTCTCTGCGGCGATTCGGCGGCGCGGCGCTATGGGCGGCCTTGTGCTTTCCGCGAGCCACAACCCCGGCGGAGTAGATGAAGACTTCGGCATCAAGTACAACATACGCAACGGCGGCCCCGCTCCGGAATCCGTGACCGAGCGCATCTACGCCGAGACGAAAGAGATTACAGAGTACCTGACGGTGGAGCACCCGGACATTGACCTTGAGAGAGAAGCGACTCTGACTATAGGCGCGACCGAAGTGCAGGTCATAGACTCTCTGGCCGATTACACGGCGGTCATGGAAGAGCTGTTCGACTTCAGACAGCTATCGGCTCTCTTTGCGAGCGGCTTTCGCATGGTCTTCGACGCCATGAGCGCCGTCACAGGCCCTTACGCGCAGAGCATTCTGGAAGAGCGTTTGGGCGCTCCAGCCGGGACGGTCATCAACGGCACGCCTCTGGAAGATTTCGGCGGCCATCATCCAGACCCGAACATGGTTCACGCGCACCAGCTTGTGGAGCGCATGAGCGCCAGCGATGCTCCTGATTTCGGCGCGGCCTGCGACGGCGATGGCGACCGCAATCTGATACTCGGTCGTGGCTTCTTCGTCACTCCGGGCGATTCTCTGGCCATCATCGCAGACCACGCGCCGCGAGTCATTCCCGGCTACCGCGCGGGCCTCAAGGGCGTCGCGCGCTCCATGCCCACCAGCACAGCCGTTGACCGCGTGGCCGCAGGTCTTGGCGTGACCTGCTACGAAACGCCTACGGGCTGGAAGTTCTTCGGCAATCTTCTGGACGCGGGCCTCTGCACCATGTGCGGCGAAGAGAGCTTCGGCACGGGCTCAGACCACGTGCGCGAAAAGGACGGCCTGTGGGCGGTCTTGTGCTGGCTCTCCATACTGGCCGCGACGCGCCGGAGCGTGAAAGATGTGGTGGAAGAGCACTGGCAGCGATTCGGTCGCAGCTACTACCAGCGCCACGATTACGAAGCGCTCGAAGCCGCGCCAGCCGCAGAGATGATTGCGGAGCTAAGAGAGAGGCTGGACTACCTGCCGGGAGAGAAGATAGCCGGAAGCGCGATTGTTAAGGCGGACGACTTCAGCTACACAGACCCCGTGGACGGGAGCACGAGCACGCATCAGGGCCTGCGCATCTTCCTTGAAGACAGCTCGCGCATTGTCTTTCGTCTCTCAGGCACGGGCACGGAGGGCGCAACGCTTCGACTCTACTTCGAGCGCTTCCTTGAGGACGGCGGCACGAGCGACGTGGAACAGGTTCTCTCTCCTTTGACAAGAGACGTAAAGGCTCTGCTCCGGCTACGGGAAAGATTCGGGCGCGACGAGCCGACCGTCATCACCTGAAAAGAATTGAATCAATGAATCACCGGCTCATTGATTCAATGAAAAAATGAGCCGGTGAATCAATCCCATTCGTCCCTCTCAGGCGGCGTCTCGTCACATTTCTCTTCTCTCTTCAAGCCGCTCCGGCTAAAAATGCAGCGCTCGCCCCAACTCTTTCGGAGAAACTCCAATGACAACTCTTCCGCTTGAATCTATGGACAGGTACAGAGACTATTCCGCCGTCTTCATACGCCTGCTTGTCGGCCCTTTCATCATCTGGGGCGTGCAGGACAACATACTTAGCTGGGAACAGATGCTGGAGTTCCGCGACTTTTTAGCCGAGCGCGGAGTGGCATTTCCGCTCTTTGCCGCCTGCCTGTCGGTTTACACACAGTTCATCTGCGGCCTCTCGATTCTACTGGGAGCGTTCGTGCGGCTCACCTCGATTCCTTTCATCATAAACTTCGCCGCCGCGCTCCTGATAGCCCATAGAGGCGATGCTTTCAGAGCCATGTTTCCGGCCCTCATGATGCTCGCCATAGGGTTCTTCTTCCTCTTTCACGGGGCTGGAAAACTGTCCGTTGACGAGCGGCTGGGTAAGCGAAAACGAGGCTGACGGCATCTAAGCCAAAGCGACGATTAAAGAGCGAATATGCTATACTGTTCGGTTCAGAAAACGACGCGAATTCAGAAGATTTATATCTATAGGACAGGCGCTTTGAATGCGTATTACTAACCTCACAAGCTTACCCGAGCCGCTCGTCTCAGCCGTCTCGCGCAAACGCGAGCCGAAGCCCGGCCAGATTTCCGTCACGGAGCTAATCAGCCCGCCGCAGATGCGCGCTCTCACCATCAAGCACTGGGCCGAGTTGACCGAAGATGCCTCTGACAGAATCTGGGCGACCATGGGACAGCTCATGCACAAGCTCCTGGAAGAGCATGGCCGCGAATCGTCGTCACACCTGATAGAGCACACGCTCTCGTCAGAGGTCGAAGGCGTCACGGTCACGGGCACGCTCGACCTCTATCACCGCGACGGCGTGCTGACCGACTACAAGTTCGTCTCCGTCTGGACGACCATAGACGGCGTCAAGCGCGAGTGGGAGCAGCAGTTGAACCTCTATGCGGAGCTTCTGCGCCGCCACGACTATCCGGTCAACCGCCTGCAACTGGTGGCCATCTACCGCGACTGGTCTAAGACGCGCGCTCAGGACTCGTCCTACCCGCAGTCGCAGGTCTGTGTCTTTGAAGTCTCTTTGTGGCCTGCTGATGAGGCGGCGAAGTTTCTGGAGGAGCGAGTGCGCCTGCACAGGCTAGCCGAGTCGGGCGAGTTTATAGAATGCACCTCCGAAGAGAGATGGGAGCGCCCCACAAAATACGCCTTGATGAAGCGCGGTAGAAAATCTGCCGTCAGGCTCTTCGACACGCAGGAAGAGGCCGCGACCGCCGTTCATCAATCCGACCACTACGTAGAAATGAGGCCCGGCTCAAGCACGCGGTGCGAGTCTTACTGCGCCGTCTCAGCCTTCTGTCCGCAGCGCGCATTGATGGCCGAGGCTCAGGCCACAGCCGTCTCGTCAAGCTAGTTTCCCACACACATTTTCATCCCCGAAAGCTTCCGAAATTCCAACTCTATAATTAACTACGAAGATTTTCGTTGACATTACGAATTCTTTCGTAGTAGCCTCTCGCGTGTCAGATTACAGCCTCGATTATGAAGGTGAATAATGGCGAGTAAAAATTTGCCAAGACCTACGGACGCAGAGCTTGAGATTCTCAACGTGCTGTGGCAACGCGGCCCCAGCACCGTGCGAGAGGTCTACGAAGTCTTGCTTGAGAGCCGGGAGATTGGCTACACGACCGTTCTGAAGTTCATGCAGATTATGTCGGAGAAGGGGCTTGTCAGCCGCGACCAGAGCGATAGGACGCACGTTTATCAGGCTGAAAGAGCGCAGGACGAGACGCAGCGACAGCTTCTCTCAGACCTTCTGGACAGGGCCTTCAATGGTTCTCCGACGAAGCTTGTGATGCAGGCGCTCTCTTCGAAGAAGGCTTCTAGGGAGGAGCTGGCGGAGATTCGGCGCATGCTGGACGAGCTTGAGGGAGGGAAAAAATGATGTTGCAGACAGGTTTGCAGCCTCTCGTGCAGGCAATAGGCTGGGCACTCATGCATTCCCTGTGGCAGGGAGCGCTCGTGGCGATTCTGCTGCTGTTTGCGCTTCAGCTCATGCGCGGCTTTTCGTCGCAGGCGCGTTACGCTGCGGCAACGATTGGCCTCACCCTGATGCTGGCAGCGCCCGCAGCGACTCTCTACAGCCTTTACAGCTCAATGCCGGGCGCGGGCTCTTCCGCAGGACAGAGGGCGGCGCTGTCCGGCAGCCGCCAGTCCATAGATGCTAGAGGCAACTTGCCGAAGGGCTCGCCCCCGACGCAGGCCGACTCTGCGGGAGGCGCAGACAGACCGTCTGACCTAGCTTCGTTTCAGACATTGACAGAAGGGCGATTCGCGCGGCTCGCGCGTTGGCTGGTGCTTTTCTGGCTTGGAGGAATGGTCATCTTTTCGGCGCGGCTCTTTAGCGGCTGGATGGCCACGGAGCGCCTGAAGCGCAGGGGCTTGGGCCGGGCGGGCGCTGCCTGCGAGGAATCCTTCGCGCGGCTGGCTCGCCGCATAGGCATCTCGCGCCCGGTGCGGCTGTATAAATCGGTGCTGGTGGAAGTTCCGACTGTAATCGGATGGCTGCGGCCAGTCGTGCTTGTGCCGGTGAGCGCCTTCACGGGGCTCAGCCAGCAGCAGTTGGACGCCCTGCTGGCGCACGAGCTCGCGCACGTTCGTCGTTATGATTATCTGGTAAACCTGCTGCAATCAATCGCGGAGACGCTGCTTTTTTATCATCCGGCTGTCTGGTGGGTTTCAAAGCAGATACGTATAGAGCGCGAGCATGCCTGCGACGATTTAGCCGTGGAAGCTTGCGGCGACACTCTGCTCTATGCTCGCGCGCTGGCGGAGCTTGAGACGCTTAGAACCGGGCCGGAAAGTGGGCTGGCGCTGGCAGCCAACGGAGGCGGCTCGCTCATCTCGCGCGTGCGCCGTTTAATCTCGGCTCACCCTGCGCGCGACGAGCAGCGCCGTCCCGCGTGGCTGGCAGCGTTACTGCTCTTTGTCATCACGTCGGGCGCGCTCGTGGCAGCACAAGGGGCGTTGCTTTCAGTCACCAACCCTGAAGGGCTAAAGCCGCAGGCATCTTCTAACAGGCGAGCCGTGGCCGTGACCTTCGTGGGGCTTCCTTACTATCGCGGCGGCGACGAAACGGTCGAGTCGCTCAACGAGACTACGGATAAGCTGCTGGCGGGTATGGCCCGCCACAACGTCAAGGCCGTGGGGTTCGTGGGCGAAGGCCAGCTCTACAGGGAAGGGCAGACGGAGGCCCGCATCAACCTGCTGCGAAGATGGCTGGACGCAGGTCACGAGCTTGGCAATCAGAGTTACAAGCACATGAGCCTCTATAACACGCCGCTAGATGTTTACGAGGCCAACGTCATTCGCGGCGAGCAGGTCACGCGCCAGCTTATGCAGGAGCGCGGGCGGCAGTTGAAGTATTTCAGCTATCCGTTCCTCAACACGGGGCCTAACCCGGAGACGAAGCGCGCCTTCGAGCAGTTTCTGAAGGAGCGCGGCTACCGCATACATGCCGTCACGATTGATAACGCGGACTGGATTTTCTCGAACGCTTACCTTGAGGCGCGTCGTCGCGGAGAGACGGACGTGATGAAGCGCATCAGCGACGAGTACGTCCCTTACATAGAGAGCATCTTCGCGCACTATGAGCAGTTGTCCACAAAAGTCTTCGGGCGAGAGATTCCGCAGGTCTTGATGCTCTCCGCAAGCGCGCTCAACGCGGACAACTTCGACCGCCTGATGGAGATGCTCAAGCGGCGCGGCTATGGCTTTATCACCATGGACGAGGCGCTAGAAGACAAAGCCTTCGCGGAGCCGCCCGGCTACGCAGGCTCTTGGGGCATCTCGTGGATAGAGCGCTGGGCCTTGGACAAAGGCGTGGACATACGCGGCGACCCTGTGCTTCCGAGGTACATGTGGCAGTTCGGTAAAGACGGGCTGAAGAATCCAAACAAGCCGCAGTAAGAAGAACAAAAATCTCTAGTCCTGAGCGGGGGGATGATTCCCGAGTTGAATCATCCCTCACAGGACAGGTCTGTCTTTTAGACAAGGGGAAGAATCTGGAACGGAGCAAGAAGATGATGCTGCCTCGTCGTGAAAATTTGTGTCGTATTCTCTTCGCGCCGCCGCGCCCGATTTCGCGGCTCATTCCGTTGCTCTTGCTGTTTTCAGTCGCTGCGGTTTCTTTCGCGCAAGCGCCGACGGGGACGCTCAGGGGCCGTGTGCGGGACGAGCTTGGCGGTCTGATTCTAGGCGCTAAAGTCAGTGCGATTGACGCCAAGGGCGCGGAGCGCTCTGTTCAGACAACCGAGCGCGGCGAGTTCGTGCTGGATGGACTCGAACCCGGCCTCTATCATCTTCGCGTCTCAGCTTCCGGCTTTGCGCTCTACGAAGACGCGTCGGTGCGCGTCGCGGCCGGTAGAGCGCAGACGCTGGACATTCAGCTTCGCGTTGAGATGAAGAATGAGGAAGTCGCGGTCGGCACGGGCGAGCAGTTGAGCACGGATGCCGAGAACAACCGCAGCGCAACTGTCTTGAGAGGCGCGGAACTGGACGCGCTCCCGGATGACCCGGATGATTTGATGGGCGCTTTGCAGGCTCTAGTAGGCCCGTCGGCAGGGCCGCAGGGCGGACAGATTCTGATAGACGGCTTTATGAACACGGGCCAGCCGCTTCCGCCCCGCTCGACTATCCGAGAGATACGCATCAATCAAAATCCTTTCTCGGCTGAGAACGACCGGCTGGGTTTCGGGCAGATACAAATCCTGACGCGTCCGGGCACAGACCGCTTGCGCGGCGAAGCTTTCCTAGGCTTCGCGGACGAGAGCCTGAACTCGCGCAATCCCTTCGCGCAGAATCGCGCCCCCTACCAGACGCGCCAGTACGGCGCGAATATAAGCGGCCCCGTCATCAAGAACAGAGCCTCGGTCATCTTCAATTTTGAGCGGCGGGAGACGGACGACAACGTGGTGGTGAATGCTACTGTGCTGGACGACGCGCTCAACATAATCCCTTTCCGGCAGGCCGTGACGGTTCCGCAGACTAGACTCGGCTCAGGCGCGCGTCTGGACTACCAGCTCAACCCGAATCACAATTTGACTGCGCGCTACGCTCTCTTTCGTCTTGAGAACGAGCGGGCCAACGTCGGCGGTTTCTTTCTGCCCGAAGCCGCTTACCGCGTAACGAACACCGTCCAGACCTTTCAATTCACGGAGACTGCAATCCTGAGCGAGCGTGTCTTGAACGAGTTTCGCGTGCAGTACATCTACGAGAATCAGGTGGAGTATGGCGACTCGTCCCGGCCCACCGTCAACGTGCTGGGAGCCTTCAACGGAGGCGGCACAGGCATCGGGCACGAATCCAATCCCGAGTGGCGTTTGTGGCTACAGGACAATGCGGCTTTCACCATGGGCGGCCACACGTTGAGGGCCGGCGGGCGTTTGCGCGTGACCGGAATCGAAGACATCTCCACGTTCAACTTCGGAGGGTCGTTTACTTTCGCGGGCGGCCTTGCGCCCGAGCTGGATGCCGCAGGCGAGATTGTGCCGGACGTGAGCGGCCAGCCGGTCATGTCCAACATCACAAGCATTGAGCGTTACCGCCGCACGCTTCTTTTTCTACGCAGGGGGCTGTCGGCGGCTGAGATTCGCGCGCGGGGCGGAGGCGCGACGCAGTTCTCCTTAACGGGCGGCGAGCCCGCGTCATACGGGCGGCAGGTGGACTTCGGCGCTTTCGTTCAGGACGAGTGGCGCGTGCGTCCTGAGCTAAGCTTGAGTCTGGGCCTGCGCTACGAATCGCAGACCAACATCAACAACGGCTTGAATCTTGCGCCGCGCATCTCCTTCGCGTGGGCTCCCAAGCAGAAGACGAAAGAGCCGCAACTCGTAGTTCGCGGCGGCTTCGGGCTCTTCTACGACCGCTTCAACGAGAACATAGTCGTCACGGCCAGCCGCTACAACGGCATCACGCAGAGGCAGTTCGTGCTGTCCGACCCGGCCGTGCTAGACCTTTTCCCGGCGGTGCCTTCGTTCGAATCGGTCGCCGCAAACACAAGTTTCCCGCCGCTCATACGACGCATAGGCGTAGCCTTGCGCGTTCCATACATGATTCAATCTGCGCTGAGCCTTGAGCGGCAACTGCCACTGAAGACGACCGTAACGCTGACCTACATCAACTCGCGCACGCGTCGCGCCTTCAACTCGCGCAACGTGAACGCGCCGCTTCCGGGAACCTTTAACCCGAACGTTTCGGGAAGCGGCGTTCGCCCCGATGCGAGCGCCGGAAACATTCTTCAGTTCGAATCCGGCGGGCGCATAAACCAGAATCAACTGCTCGTGGCCGTCAACAACAGGCTGAGCAGCAACCTCTCCTTCTTCGTCAACTACAGCCTGAACAAGACCATGAGCGACACCGAAGGGCTTGGGACTTTTCCCGCGAACAGCTACGACCCGAGCGGCGAGTACAGCCGCTCTTCGTTCGATGTGCGTCACACATTTTCGATGGGCGGGAACTTCGCCACGCGCTTCGGGATTCGCCTGAGCCCGCTCGTGATAGCGACATCGGGCCGTCCCTTCAACATCACCACGGGGCTGGACGCGAACGGCGACACGCTCTTTACAGACCGCCCGGCCTTTGCCACGGACTTGAGCAAGCCCGGCGTGGTGATGACGCGTTTCGGAGCCTTTGACCCGAACCCTGAAGCGGGACAACAGATTATCCCGCGCAACTTCGGACAAGGCCCGTCCTTCTTCGTCGTCAACCTGAACGTGAGCCGCACCTTCGGCTTCGGCGGCGTTGTCTCAAACACACAGGGCGGGAGCGGCGCGGCTGCTCAATCAAGAACTGCCGCAAACGCGGAGAAGCGTTACGGCCTGACTCTGACCTTGCGCGTGCAGAATCTCTTCAATCGAACCAACGGCGGCGTCCCCGTAGGCAATCTAAGCTCGCCGCTCTTCGGCCAGTCCGTTTCGTCAGCCGGGAGCTTCGGCTTCGGCGGCGCGAATCCTGCCGCCGGGAACCGCAGGCTTGAGACACAGCTTCGCTTCACTTTCTGAAGACGTTTCAAGTGAAGACGCGTGTGATAATGAAATAAGAGCGTGATAAGCTAAGAGCAGATGCGTGAACTCCTGAACAAGAGGCTTGAGCAACGAGCGGCAAAGGCTGTCAGCCGCCCGTCATTTCGCTTCATCCTACTGCTATTCATTTTCATCTTCTTTCCGTTAATCGCGGCAGGCGCGAACATAGATGTGCTGCACTATGAGGTCACCATAGAGCCGAATCTACAGGAACAGACGATTGCGGGAGAGGTGCGCATAAGCTTCGTTACACGCGTCAAGAATCTTTCTGAACTGTCGCTGGATGCTCAGGAGCTACAGGTGGAAGAGGTGTCGGACGCGGGCGTGCCTTTAAAGTTTGAGGCAAGGGAAGGAAAGCTCTTCATACAATTCCCGAGGGCTCTTTCCAGTCAGACGCGCGTACTGAAGATTCGCTACAGGGCGAAGCCCGCGCGCGGGCTCAAGTTTTTCGCAGACCATCTATACGCCGCTTACAACACCCCGCGCTGGATGGTCTGTAACTTCGACCCCGGCGACAAGGCTACGCTCGCGCTGAAGTTAATCCTGCCTGACGATTTCAAGATGGTTGCGAACGGCGAGCTTCTTAGGAAGGAGAGCGCGGGGCAGAACCGCACAGCGCACGTCTGGGTCGAGAGAGGAAGCGTCCCGCCTTTCGTCTTCGGCTTTGCCGCCGGAAAATTTCAGGAAGTTACGCGCGTGAAAGGAGACGTGCGGCTCTTCTTCATGGCGCGCAATCTCTACACGCCAGCCGAAATCGAGCGCATCTTCGCTGACACTTCCGACATCATGGAGTTCTTTGAAGAGCGCGCAGGCGTGCGCTATCCCTTGAAGCGTTACACGCAGGTTCTGGCTTCAGGCAGCGTGGCGCAGGAGATGAGCGCCTTCACGGTGATACGCGAAAACTATGGCCGGGATGTGCTGGCGGAGCCGCGCGAGAACTGGCTCATAGCTCACGAGTTCGCGCATCAATGGTGGGGAAACAGGGTCGCCTGCGCCGGCTGGGCCGACTTCTGGCTCAACGAGAGCTTCGCGGAGCTTATGATGAGCGCATACCGCGAGCGCCGCTTCGGCAGAGACGAATACGACCGCGACATGTGGCTGGCTCGCGTGGGCTACGAGCGAATCAGGGCTGCTGGAAAGGACAGGCAGTTGGCTTCCCGCACGCCGGTCGCTGAATCTCAGGCCGGAGGCCCAATCGTTTATGACAAGGGCGCGCTGGTGCTGAACCTGCTGCGCTACGAGCTTGGAGAGAAGGCTTTCTGGCGCGGCGTGCGGCTCTACACTTCGCGCAACTTCAACAAGAGCGTCGTGACCGGCGACCTGCGGAAAGCCATGGAGGAAGCGAGCGGGCTGTCGCTCACGCGCTTCTTCGAGCAATGGATTTACGGCGCGAGCGCGCCCGACATCGTTGCAAGGCATCGCGTAGAGAACAATCAGGTCGTAATAGAGTTGGAGCAAAGACAGCAGGCGCTCTGGAACATCCGGCTTCAGGTCGCGGTCGAAACGGCGGGCGCGGGGCGCATGAGCCGCCGCGTAGAGTTGAAGGACAGGAAACAGGAGGTGCGGTTCAGCCTGCCGGGAACTCTTTTATCGGTGCGGTTGGACGACGGCGGTCATCTGCCCTTCCGCGTGAAGCAGGAAGAGAGGCCGCTCTCCATGTTGCTCTACCAGCTAGCTCACGAGCCCGACGCGGCTGGCCGCGCGGACGCTCTTGAGCAGATTCAATCTCTTCTGGCTTCTACAAAAGATGAGAGCGCGCGAGGGCAGCTAAAGGCCGCGCTTGAGGAGCGCGCAGCGAGTGACGGCTCGCGCCTCATACGCGCTATGGCGAAGAGGGCGCTTGAAAAACAGCCTTGAAGCTCAGACAGCTTCGCCGCGTCTGATTCTCTCCATGCGGCGCACGCGGCCCACGTAGGCTTGCGCGAACTCGGACTGGAACATCTCACGCGTCTCCATCTCGTCATCCGTGACGGGCGTGATGGCCAAATCCATGTAGTCGTGCCGCGCCGGGTCGCGCTTGACCTTTCGATAGATGAGGCGCAGACGAGCATAGAGAGAAACCCATCGAGTCACCTTCGAGACAGTCTCAAACAGGAATTTAGGATAGAAGACGAGCGCCGGTTCCACGGGAAGACCGGAGCGGCGCGTGCGGCGATGCTTCATGCGAAGAAAGCCGCCTTCCAGAGGGTGTATCTTCTCAAGCCCTATGCAGCCCTTGAACCAGAAGATTAAAAAGAGAGCCTTGCCCGGACTGATGCCCGTTGCAATCGCTCGCTTAAGCACCGTCTCTATGTGCTCGTCCGAATAGTAAGTCTCCCACGCGAGGCGGTAGGTCTGCTCCCACTCCGCGCGCGACATGTTCTGATGCTCGGCCACCGCGTGGTTGAGGTCATACTTGTTCAGGTCGGCATCCATCCATGCTCCCGCCTCGTGCAGATTCTTATGGTCTTCGGAGCCGGGGAGCGGCGTGAGATAAAAGAATTCCAGAAGGTCTACGGGAAGCTCCTTCTGTATGACTTTTATGTCGTGTATGACGGACTCGGGCGTGTCGTTCGGGAAGCCTAAGATGTAGCCGCAATAGGTCAGCACCCTCGCCTCTTTCCACGCCAGCAGCATCTTGCGGTACTCGGTTATCTTGTTCTGCTGCTTCTTAGCGCCCAGCAGATTCGCCGGGTTTATGTTCTCAAGCCCTATGAAGACGCGCTTGACTCCGGCCCGCGAGCACTTCTCTATAAAATTCGGCAGCCGATGACAGAGCGTGTCTACCTGTATGATGAAATTCATCTCAAGGCGCTCTACTTCGCGCAGATGAATCAGCCGGTCGAGGACTGCTTCCCAATCCTTGTTGCGCGCGAAGTTGTCGTCAGTGATGAAGAAGCGGTGTATGCCCTGCGCTATGTTGGCGCGCACGATTCGCTCTATGTCGTCGGGCGAGCGGCGGCGGGACTTGCGCCCCTGAACGTTGATGATGGTGCAGAAGGAGCATTGATAAGGACAGCCCCGTCCAGCGTCGAAGCTGGTGTTAGCGCCAGCCGTACGCATCACCCTCTCCGCCGGGAGAAGCGGTATCGCGGCCCCTTCCAGATTCGGCAGGTCGCTCATGAAGTTGTAGAGCGGCTGAAGCTCTCCACGCGCGGCATCCAGCAAAACTTGTCCGAGGCGTCCTTCGGCCTCGCCCGCAAAGAGCGACACACCCATCTCGGCCGCCCGCTTCACGTACGGGTCTTGCTCCTTCAGCATGGAGATAGTGCCTGAGACGTGAAAGCCGCCGACTGCCACCGGCAGGCCGCGCTCGCGCAAAGGCTTTGCGATGTCCAGCGCGCGAGGGAACTGGTTGGACTGCACGCCGACCATCATCACCATTCCCATGTCGGCGCTTTTAACCAGAGAGGCTACGCGCTCGGGTCGTATGTGCGTGTTAGTCTCGTCAAAGGCGTGTATCTCAAGCTCAACCCCGTCGCCCAGAACTTTCTGCTCCGCACATTCGAGCGCGAGCCCGTAGAGCACCGCCAGACTGTTAGACGGTATGGCAGACCTGAGCCACTGTATAACGTAGCCCTCGTCGTCATAATGCGACGGCTTAATCAGCACAAGGCAGAAACGCCGCCTCTGTTTGCCCATGGATTCACTCACGCCCTGAAGGAGCCTTTCATTCAAAATAGACGCTGGCAAAGTATCTGATACTGAACTTTGATGTCAAACTACAGAAGTTCAAAAGAAAAGGGCGCGATGCCTGAGTGAAGCATCGCGCCCTCTATCCCTTATGCTCTAATTACACCGCGAGGTTTAGTTTACGCCGCAGGCCGACCATGCGGTAGCGACTGAAGTGTACTCAACGCTCGCCGTGCCGTAGAGGTCGCTGGCGGCGTTCAGGGTAGCCGTTCGAGCGCCCGCGAAGTTGGTCGAAGAGGTCATGTAGGTGGTGATGGCCCTGTACCAAATCTTGGCCGCCTTATCAGCGCCTATTCCAGTCACCAGAGGCCCCGCCACGTGAGCGTGCGTTCCGCCTTTAACGACCAGATAGAAGACGTGATTGGAGATGCCGGAGTTGATGTGGACTCCGCCGTTATCCTGCGTGCCCGTGTAGCGCTCCGTGTAGTAATCCGGCTGGTCGTTCGACGTGTAGCCGTAGTTCATACCGTTGTGCGGTATGTCCATCCAGCGCTCTGCGTCGCCGGGCGTCGCAGGAGTTCTGGCATCCTCGCCTATGCGCCACGTTCCGGCCGTCTCTCCGCCTCTGGCGTAAAGCTCAACCATCACGCCGAACACGTCAGACCATGACTCGTTGAGCGCGCCGGACTCGCCGGAATAAACCAAGCCAGCCGTGCGAGAGGTGACGCCGTGCTGCATCTCGTGGCCGCAGATGTCCAGCGTGACAATCGGGCCCCATGCGGTGCCGTCGCCGTCGCCGTAGAACATCTGGTTCTTGCTGTCCGTCCAGAAGGCGTTGTTGTAAGACTTGCCGAAGTGGACTATGGAGCTGATGAGGCCCGTCGTGCCGTCTACGGAAGCGTAGGTGCGCGGGCCGCCGTTGCCGTCAATGCCGTTGCGCCCGTGCACGTTGAGGTAGTAGTCATAGACCTTCGAAGCGCCGTAGTGAGCGTCAACGCCTGCTCTCTGGGTGGAGGTGTTCCAGATGTTGTCCGTGTCGGTGAACCTGTAGACAGAGCCGAAGCTGGTGATAGCGCCGGTAATCGAGCTAATCCTAGCGGTATTGCGGTTGTCGAAGGTTCCTACCCCGCGATTGACATCTTCCATGTAGTAGTTGCCAGCCGACAGGTAAGTGGTCATGCTCTGCGTGCCACTGTAGAGGGATGAGCCTGAGCCTGTGGCCGACTGCGTTTGCAGGTTATCGTAGCTCCAAACCAACTCGCCAGAATGCGCGTTGATGAAATAGACGGGCTCGGAAGTATTCTCGGTTCCATCCAGACGGGAGAGCTGAACGCGGTAGACCAGATAGTCTGTGCTTTCGTGACGCAGAACCCAGAGGTCTGCCTTCGGCGCGTCTGTGAAGCAGTCGTCGCAGCCCTTCTTCTCCTTGTACCTGCCCTTGGCCGCGCCTATGGCGTCTTCCGCCGTGAGGTTAGGCGTGGTGCTTACGTCCACATTCTCGATTAAATTATCCGTGGCAGGCACGGCTTCGGTTTCGGTCGCTGTGTCTAGGTGAACAATCGCCTGACCGCCGAAGACGGGGACGCCGTTATAGGTCTGCTGAAAATGGGTGTGAGCGCGATTTGCTTTGTCTTTGTCCTCGAAAACGCGCAGGGTCTTTACATCGTTTGCGGGTATGCCTTTTCTGGCCAGCCTGTTCTGGATTCGCATCTTGCTGACAGCTTCGGCGCGGGCCAGCTTGTCCGCTTTATTTCCGCGCTGAGCGTTAGCCAAGAGGGGGAGGATGACGGCAGCAGACAGCGCAGCCGTCAGGAGCAATAACATAAATCTCTTCATTTCTTCTCCTTACGTAAGGGTTTCAGGGTTGAGGATGAGACAGAAGCCCGCCCGCCGGGACAGGATTCCAGTTAAAATATGGCGCGATTTAAATAAAACTCTACAGAGCACAGTTCATTACGGGTGAAGAAGCCGTAACTCTCCGCCGCGAGGCACGAGGTTATGGGTTTTTTTGGGTTGAGTCCGAGTTATCGCCGCCGGGGCCGACCGATGGTAAATTTCCAGCGAAACGATAAGAGGTAAATTACAGAGCAGCAGTCCTGCTTGCAAGGGGGACGCACAGTATATACATTTCTTTTCAAAATGCAAGCGTAACCAGATGATATGTGCAAAAAAGTTGCAAGCGCCCGGATTCCACCTGTTTTCGCCCGTTTATTCGGCTCCGTCTAGTATCGCGCGCGGCAAGATAGTGTGCGGGATTGGCTCAAGAAAGCGCGAGACTGAGGGCGGCATGTCCGGTTCCGCTCGGTTGAAGGCGTGCTCCGGATGAACGAAGTAGAGCTGCTCTTTGGCGCGGGTCGCGGCTACGTAAAGAAGGCGGCGCTCTTCCTCCAAATCCTCGAACTCGTCCGTCGAGCGCGAGGAAGGAAACCAGCCGTCCATCATCCAGATTATAAAGAGCGCTTTCCACTCAAGCCCTTTGGCGGAATGAACCGTGGAGAGAGTGACGTAGCCGCGTGCGCCCGCCCTATCCTGCGGCGAAACGTCGTTCGGATCCATCACCACGTCCGCGACCAAATCTGCGGCGCTCTTGTAGCGCTTGGCAATCTGTTGCAGGTGCTCAAGGTCGCGTGTGCGTCTGGGGTGGTCGTCGAAACGCGCGCGAAGTATCGGGCGATAAAGACGCAGGACGGCTGAAAGCTGCGCCGACGGCTCATCTCGCTCGTTTACCGTGTGAAGGACGTGGGCCAGCTTCATTAGCTGGTCTTGATAACTCGCGCGGGCAGGGAACTGCTTGAGGCGGTTGAATAGCGCCTCCTTCGCGCGGGCCGTTTTGAAGTCGCGCCGCTCCACGTTCAGGTAATCCAGAATCTGCTCGACCGTGGCGTCTCCGATGTGGTCTATGAGCTTGAGCATGCGAAACCACGAGAGCGTGTCGGAAGGGTTGACGCTCACGCGCAGGAAAGAGAGCGCGTCTTTGATGTGGGCCGATTCCGTGAACTTGATGCCGCCGAACTTGCGAAAGGGGATGCCGTGCTTCGCAAGCTCTATCTCAAGGTCGAACGAGTGAGAGCCTGCGCGAAAGAGTACGGCCATCTCCGAGAGCGGCAAGCCCTCGTCGCGCAGCTCTTCTATGCGCTCGCAGACGAAGCGCGACTGCTCATTTTCGTCGCGCGCGGTGACGAGCACGGGCGGCTCTCCTTCGGTCATGCCGGAATAGAGCCGCTTCGAGTAGGATTCGCCAGCGTCGGCTATGATGGCGTTAGCGATGTCGAGTATCGGCTGTGTGCTGCGGTAGTTCTCTTCCAGCTTGATTATCTCTGTCTTGGGGAAAAGCTCCGGGAACTCAAGCATGTTCCTGAAGCTAGCGCCGCGAAAAGAGTAGATTGACTGGCACTCGTCGCCTACGACGGCGACGTTGTCGTGCGTCGCCGCCAGCAGCCGCATGATGCGCGCCTGTAGCCGATTCGTGTCCTGATACTCGTCCACCATTATGTAGCCGTACTGCTCGGACAAACGCGCGCACAGGTTTGGGCTCTCTTCCAGCGTCTCCTGCAAGCGCAGCAGAAGGTCGTCGTAAGAGAGCAGGTGTCGCTCACGCTTAAAAGCCTCGAACGCTTTGTGCAGGCTTTCTAGAGCCTCCGTCTCGTGTATGAACTGCGGGTAATAGTTTCTGACCACCTCTTCAATCGAGAGCAGCTTGTTGACGGCCATGCTGAAGATAGAGCAGAGGGTGCGCCTGCGCGGCAGCCTTCCGCTTTTGCCCGTGAGCTTAGCCTGGCGGCGCACAAGGTCTATTACGTCCTCGGTGTCGCCTTGGTCTAAGACCGTGAAGGTGCGAGCAATCCCCGCTTCGTCCGCATATTTTCTCAGGACGGAATGCGCCAGCGAGTGAAAGGTTCCGCCCGAGACTCTCTGGCAGCGATGGTCAGCTAGGCTCGCCGCGCGGGCCAGCATGCTGGCGGCGGCGCGCCGTGTGAATGAGAGAAGCAGCACCGATTCCGGCTTGATGTTCAATTCTACGAGCCGCGCCACGCGGTAGACGAGCGTGCGCGTCTTACCCGTGCCCGCGCCCGCGACTATCAGAAGCGGCCCGTCTATAGTAGTCACGGCCCTGTACTGCGATTCGTTCAGCTCCTTCTCGTAATCTATAGAGGCCGTGCGCGCCCACGACTCCATGCGCTTTAAGACGAGCTTTGTTCTGGCGGGCGCGCGGCGGGCGCGTCCCAGCTCCAAGTCGCGGCGCAGCGCCTTGAGGTCGTCGCAGAGTTCTTTGACCTGCTGGTAGCGCTCCTTCGGCTGCTTCTTCAGGGCGCGCGAGAGAATCCTTTCAAGCTCAAGCGGCAATCCCTGCCTGACTACGTAGGGGGCGGGCGGCTCTTCGTGCAGGATTGCGTGCATGGTGTCAATCCTGTTCTCGTTGTTGAAGGGGCAGCGACCCGTGAGCATCTCGTAAAGCACTATGCCGAAGGAGAAGATGTCGCTCCGCAGGTCTACGCGCTGGCCGAGGAGTTGTTCCGGCGACATGTAGCTGATGGTTCCCATGATGGTGCCGGACTGCGTGTTGACTTGCAGGAGAGTCTTTTCGGTGCTGCCCGCCGTCAGTCGGGCTTTACGCTTTTCGACCAGCTTCGCCAGCCCGAAATCCAGAATCTTCGCGTAGCCGTCGCGGCTCACGATTAAATTCTCAGGCTTCAAGTCCCTGTGTATGATTCCATGCTCGTGGGCCTTGCATAAGCCTTCGCCAACCTGTATGGCTATCCCCAGACATTCGTCCGTCGAGAGCTTTCGCGTATCAATCTTTTGTCTCAGCGTCTCGCCCTCTACGTACTCCATGGCCATGTAAGGGAAGCCTTCGGCCTCTCCGATTTCGTAGACGGTGAGGATGTGCGGGTGATTGAGCGAGGAGGCGGCGCGCGCCTCCTGTAGAAAGCGGCGGCGACGGTCTTTGTCTGCGACAGCATCGGGCGGCAGCACCTTGAGCGCCACTATGCGATTCAGCTTTTCGTCCAGCGCCTTGTACACAGCGCCCATCCCGCCGGAGCCTATGGGCTCCAGAATACGGTAATGAGCGATTAATGCATCCTTAGCTATAACGTCCATAACCCGTGCGTGTGCTACACCCCCGGAATGCGGCGAATGTACGTTCTCGTGAATTGGCTGCGATTAATGCTGATTCGGGAGTAACTAAAGCTTTATCACTTTCGGAAGCCCTCATTATATCACTTAAATTCATTAGCCGAAGTTTTAAGACCGCCGGAGGAGCTTGGAAAAAATCGGAGATAATTTTGGAAAAAATTTCTGCTCTGATTGCCGCCATGAAAGTATGGCCGGGGCAGCCCTATCCACTGGGGGCTACGTGGGACGGTGCGGGCGTGAACTTCGCGCTCTTTTCAGAGAACGCCACGCGCGTTGACCTTTGCCTGTTCGACTACTGGGACGCGAGCAGGGAGGTGGCGCGCATCACCTTGCGCGAGCAGACGGATCAGGTCTGGCACGCGTACCTGCCGGAGGCCCGGCCGGGCCAGCTCTACGGCTATAGAGTCCACGGGCCGTACGAGCCGCAGGCGGGCCATCGCTTTAACCCGCACAAGCTGCTGATAGACCCTTACGGCAAAGCCATAGCCAACACGGTCAACTGGAGCGAAGAGGTCTTCGGCTATCGCATTGGCGACGAGCGCGAAGACCTGTCAATGGACGAGCGCGACAGTGCGCCGTTCGTTCCGAAATGCGTCGTGGTTGACCCTGCCTTTAGCTGGGGAGATGACGAGCGCCCGCGCACCCCGTGGCACAAGACCTTAATCTACGAGATGCACGTCAAGGGCTTCACAAAGCTTCACCCGGACGTGCCTGAGAACCTGCGCGGGACTTACGCGGGCATGACGCATCCTTCCGTCATAGAGTACCTGCTCTCTCTGGGAGTGACGGCGGTGGAGCTTCTACCCGTTCACCAGTTCGTCTCAGGCAAGCACCTGACGGATAAGGGACTGACGAACTACTGGGGCTACAACTCCATAGCCTTCTTCGCGCCGGACGTGCGCTATTCGAGTAGCGGGAAGATGGGGCAGCAGGTCACAGAGTTTAAGACCATGGTCAAGACGCTGCACCGCGAAGGCATAGAGGTGATACTCGACGTGGTCTACAACCACACGGGCGAGGGCAATCACATGGGGCCTACCCTCGCGTTTCGCGGGATAGACAACGCGGCCTACTACCGTCTGGTAGTGGACGACCCGCGCTACTACATGGATTACACGGGAACCGGCAACACCCTGAACATGACGCACCCGCGCACCTTGCAGCTCATCATGGATAGCTTGCGCTACTGGGTCTTGGAGATGCACGTTGACGGGTTCCGTTTTGATTTGGCTTCGGCGCTCGCGCGCGAGCTTCATGAAGTAGACCGCCTTGGCGCTTTCTTCGACATCATCCATCAAGACCCAGTGCTCTCGCAGGTCAAGCTCATAGCAGAGCCTTGGGACTTGGGCGAAGGCGGCTATCAGGTGGGAAACTTTCCTGTCCTCTGGGCCGAGTGGAATGGAATCTACCGCGACGTGGTGCGCGGCTTCTGGCGCGGCGATAAGGGGTTGGCGGACAACCTCGCATATCGTTTGACCGGAAGCTCAGACCTGTATGAGCGAAGCGGCAGACGCCCTTACGCCAGCATCAACTTCATCACAGCGCACGACGGCTTCACGCTGAGGGATTTGGTCAGCTACAACGAGAAGCACAACGAAGCCAACGGGGAAGAGAACCGCGACGGGACGGACGAGAACCTGAGCTTCAACTACGGAGTCGAAGGGCCTACGGAAGACGCGCAGGTAAACAGTGTGCGCGCACGCCAGCAGAGAAACTTCCTTGCGACGCTTCTGCTTTCTCAGGGCGTGCCCATGCTTCAGGCGGGCGACGAGATGGGGCGCACCCAGTACGGCAACAACAATCCTTACTGTCAGGACAACGAGATTTCATGGCTGGACTGGAAGCTGTACGAGGCAAACTGGCAGCTTCTGGAATTCACGCGCAGCGTCATTCAAATCTTTCACGACCATCCGGTCTTGCGCCGCCGAAAGTTTTTTCAGGGCCGAAAGATTCGCGGCTCCGAGGTAAAAGACCTTTCGTGGTTTCGCCCCGACGGCGAGGAGGTGCAGGAAGAGGACTGGCACAACCGCTCGCTCAATACTTTGGGCATACGCTTCGCCGGAGACGCCATAGACGAAGTTGACGAGCGCGGTCGTCGCATCACGGACGACACTCTGCTGTTGCTGCTGAACGCTCACGACAAACAGGTATCTTTCACTCTGCCCGCGCATCGCCGGGAAGTACGCTGGGAACTGTTGCTGGACACGCGCGAAGCCACGGGCCAGCCCAAAACCCGCCGCCCGTTGAAGGGCAGCCAGCCGTATAGACTCGAAGCTCGCTCGCTGGCGCTCTTCTGCTTGCAGCACGGCGTGCAGAGCGAAGAGACGGCTTGAGAAAAGCTCAACACTCTCTGCGCCCTTCTCCGGAGTCTTTCTGCGTCTCTGCGGCGGTGAATCTAGTTTAAGAATCACTCACCGCCGCAGAGACGCAGAGGGACGACGAGGTGGCAGAGCTTAAGGGGTAGGCTTAGGAGCCTCTTGGGGTGTTTCGGGGGAGGAAACGCGGGCGCGTTGCGTGTGATGAGCGGCCTCCCACTCTGCCATAACAGGGAAGTTGTTGCGGAACTTGTTACGGACAACCGCGTCAAGTTGGCGCACCTTGTTGACGGCTCGTTCTATGGCATCGTCGAGTCCGGTTGTAGCCGAGGCTCGCTCGCGTTTGCTCCTTTGCTGCTCGTCAATGGCCCGCTCGAAAGCCTCTATCCCAGAGTTCAGCTTGTCCGGAAAGTCTGCGGGCAACCCGTGAGCTATAAACTGGTCTTTGAGCGGCAGCGCGTCCGCCGCGAAAGCCCGCGCTATGTTTAGCAAGTCAATGTCCGTAGCTCTGCCGCGAGGCATGCGGAATTTATCTTTCATACCCGGCGTCTCAATAGCCATAGCGCGAGCGGTCTGGCTTATAATCTCCATCGCTTCACTTAGATTGGTGCGCGCTTCGCCCCTGAGCGTAGTCCCTTCACGAGCGCCGCGCTCGCTCGATTGTTGAGCCGCAGCCAACTGCTCTATCTGACTTATGATTGTGTCCAGTTCGGTAAAGAGTTGACGCCCGCGAGAGTCTTCGGGAAAAGGTGCAGCGTATCTCACTCCGAAATCACGTACACGCAAAAGCATCTCGTAACGACGCCTGAGGTTGTCATTCATAACTCTGCTCCTTAAATGTTGAGGGAAGGAAAGAGGCGCGAGGTTCCTTCCGGTGAGCCAAAAGGAAAAAGTTAGCCTTGCCCGTCGCAAGTGCGCGCATTATAACTCTCAGTCTCGCGTTAGGAAATATTAATTTTAGCCCG
>DASVQI010000025.1:0-2750 GCA_036389255.1 Pyrinomonadaceae bacterium | reverse complement strand
AGCAACGCGCACGAACGCGGTAAGGCCATATTGGAGGCTCAAGACATTCGGGCGCGCGTTATTTTTGAGCCGTCCGAGTTCTACGAGAAATTATCAAAGGGCGAAAACGACGCGGAAAAGACCACCACCGACTTCGCAACAGTGCATGAGGGCATTTGGTTGAATGAAGAAAACTCTGTTGTCCATTTCACGCGGGGCGAGACTAAAACATTGATTTTAGCAGTGCAGATGCAAGAGGGCGGATTCGGAGGATTCGACGCATTTGAACATAGCCATTCTAACAGGAGTGGCGTAGAGATTTATCTTCCTAGAATCCCAAAACTGACAGCGGACAAGTACGTTCTGAAGGTCGTACTCGAAGGCGGTGCTGGGGGTGATCTGAGCAAGTTATTTCACTTTACGCTGACGCTTCGCCCTGAATTTAATCTCTCTCGCGGCTAGGCCGCCGCACATCCACCTGTATATATGGAGCATCATGTAATTGCAAGGCAAGCTGAAAAAGCCTGTGCTTACGCGTCCTTACTATTTAATAATACCCAGCGGTAGACAGGGACGGAAGGTAAATACAAGAATATATAAGTGCGCTGCCTTTCCGCCTCTGCAAAACCTGTTGCATTCTGCGTCGCGCGGGTTTAATCTCCCGCCTGTGGGCGTCACCTCCGCTTTCCGCCGCTCACAGGACACACTGATACTTGGCCGCCAGACGGCAGCTCGCTCCGGCTGAACTAAAACGGACTTAGAGAAGCGACGGCAGAACCGCCAGCAATCCCAGCGTGATTTCCGTCAGGCTTTCCGAATAGCTCTCCGACTCGCCGGGGCTTTGTATCTCGCTGTTTAGCGTCGGCACTTCTACCGTCATGGCTTGCGGCTGCGGGGCAGGCGGGGTAGGAATCTCGCCTGCGATTGTGGGGCAGCAAAATGACAGCACCAGCGCGGCGACGCTTAAAGTCTTACGCATAGGTCTTTTCCTCTATGGATTTGTTGTGTGGGTTAACCGTCCATCCCGCGAGGATGCGACGGTTTTTTTGTGCTTGACGTACGAGTGTCAAGCATAGAGAAAGGCTTGCCTCACATGAATTTAACAGACGACCGGCTCAAGGGACTAGATAACCCGTCACTGACCGAAGACGAGCGCGCGTTGTTACGCTGCCGCGTGGCGGCGGACTTCACTCACCGGGGGCAGTACGACGCCGCGCGAGAGGCTTTGGGCGAATTGTGGCAAGGGGTCGGCGAGCGCCCGAAGGTCGAAGGGCTGGAAGAGAGCACGGCCGCAGAAGTGCTGTTACAGGTCGGCGCCCTGTCGGGCTGGATAGGCGCGAGCCAACAGCTACAGGGCGCGCAAGGGGCGGCGAAAGACTTTATCAGTGAGAGCGCGGCGCTCTTTGAAAAGCTAGGGCAGTCTGACCGCGCGGCGCTCGCGCGTAGTGACCTCGCCCTGTGCTACTGGCGCGAGGGGGCTTTTGACGAGGCTCGCGTGCTGTACGTCCGTGCGTTCGATGAACTGGCGGACGCTGAACAAAGGGCGAAGGTCTTACTAAGACGCCTGACCGTAGAATACTCCGCAAAAAAGTACGGCGACGCACTTATGCTGCTGACGCGACACGCGCACCTCTTTGACGAGGGTGTGAGTCACGCCTTGCGCGGCAGCTTCCACAATCATTTGGCCTTAGTGCTGCGTCACCTCGGCTCTGTCGAGGGGCGGGCCGAATACTTCGACCGCGCGATCATCGAATACACGGCCTCCATTTACCATTACGAGCAGGCGCGGCATGAGCGGTACGTCGGGGCCATCGAAAACAATCTTGCTTTCCTTCTCTACAAGCTGGGCCGCTACGCGGACGCACACGAGCACCTAGACCGCGCTCAGGTAATCCTAACGAGGCTGAAAGACCCCGGCCTGTTGGCGCAGGTAGACGAGACACGGACGCGGGTGCTGATAGCGGAACGCAGATACAGGGACGCCGACCGCACGCTGGCGGGTGCTCTGAAGACATTCGAGCAGGGCGACGAGTCAGCGTTGCTCGCGGACACACTGACGCTACAGGGGGTTATCCTAGCGCGGCTGTGGGAATACCAGACCTCAATCAACGTCCTGCGCCGGGCGGCGGAAGTGGCGGAGAACGCGGGGGCGCTCATCAACGCGGGGCTGGCCGTGCTGACTCTTATTGAGGAGCACGGGGCAACTCGTCGAATGCCCCCGGCCGAAGTCCATGAGGCTTACTTGAGGGCCGACAGGCTTCTAAAGGATACGCAGGATGCGGAGGCCGTGACGCGCCTGCGGGCGTGCGCCCGCATGGCACTGCGGAAACTCGCGGAGACTCCCATACATGATAAGAATTTCAGCCTCTACGGGGCGGTTCACGAGTTCGAGGCTAAGCTGATAGGGCAGGCTTTAGAGGATTCCGGCGGGAGCGTGACAAAGGCAGCGCAGCTCTTAGGCATCTCCCACCAGACGCTAAACGCTATGCTTGGCGGGAGGCACAAGCGACTTCAGGAGAAGCGGACACCCGCAAAGAAGCGGCTTAAAAGTATTATCAAGAAGCCTAAAGAATAGGCGGCCCAAATCTAAGCTTCACTGACGGGAGTTCTAAAGATTCTGTGTAAGTGAGTTTGAGCCGAGGCCGCCCATCGGCACTCGTCCGTCGAAAAGGATGGCGAACTGGTTCATCGCCCCGCTCCCTCTTCCGGACCGGCCTTCGTCCTGAGCACCCCGGCCGCCGCCCGGCAGGCTTCGAGCGCACGGCCTCTGA